>NZ_CAXHZI010000012.1:0-90698 GCF_964021775.1 uncultured Arthrobacter sp. | reverse complement strand
CGCGCTCCACCGGCCCGTACTCCATGATCACGCAGCAGCCGCTGGGTGGTAAGGCACAGTTCGGTGGCCAGCGCTTCGGTGAAATGGAAGTGTGGGCGCTCGAAGCCTATGGCGCCGCCTACACGCTCCAGGAGCTCCTCACGATCAAGTCGGATGATATCCACGGTCGTGTGAAGGTCTACGAAGCCATCGTCAAGGGCGAGAACATCCCGGAGCCGGGCGTTCCTGAGTCCTTCAAGGTCTTGATCAAGGAAATGCAGTCGCTGTGCCTGAACGTGGAAGTGCTTTCCACGGACGGAACCACAATTGAAATGCGTGACTCTGATGACGCAGTCTTCACGGCTGCGGAAGAACTGGGCATCGATCTGTCTCGTGCAGAGCCCAGTTCCGTAGAAGAGGTCTAGCAGGTAGGGGTTCGACGGCGGGCCACCGCCCGCCGTCGAACGCCTCCTCCCTCTTCCCGTAACCCAAGACTTCAGAATTTAGAGAACAAGAGAGAACAGGGACCATATGTCCAGCGAATCCTCCTTCGGCCTCATGCAGATCGGCCTCGCCACCGCGGAAGACATCCGTGGCTGGTCTTACGGCGAGGTTAAGAAGCCGGAAACCATCAACTACCGCACGCTCAAGCCCGAGAAGGACGGCCTCTTCTGCGAGAAGATCTTCGGCCCGTCCCGCGACTGGGAATGCTACTGCGGCAAGTACAAGCGCGTGCGCTTCAAGGGCATCATCTGCGAGCGGTGTGGCGTTGAGGTCACCCGTGCCAAGGTGCGCCGTGAGCGCATGGGCCACATCGAGCTGGCCGCCCCGGTCACGCACATCTGGTACTTCAAGGGTGTTCCGTCCCGCCTGGGCTACCTCCTTGACCTGGCGCCGAAGGACCTTGAGAAGGTCATCTACTTCGCCGCCTACATGATCACCAGCGTCGACGCCGATGCGCGCCACGAGGAACTGCCCAACCTCCAGGTTGAGCACGACATCGAGAAGAAGCAGCTGATCGACAACCGCGACTCGGACATCGCCACGATCGCCCGCGACCTCGAGAACGAGATCGCCCGTCTCGAAGGCGAAGGCGCCAAGGCTGCCGACAAGAAGAAGGCCCGCGACTCCGCCGACCGCCAGATGGCCAACGTCCGCAAGCGCGCGGATGCTGAGATCGAGCGCCTCGAGCAGGTCTGGGACCGGTTCAAGAACCTCAAGGTCGCCGACCTCGAAGGTGACGAGGGCCTGTACCGTGAGCTGCGCGACCGCTACGGCATGTACTTCGAAGGCGCCATGGGTGCCGAGGCGATCAAGAAGCGTCTTGAGAGCTTCGACATGCAGGCCGAGTCCGACCTGCTGCGCGACATCATCGCCAACGGCAAGGGCCAGCGCAAGACCCGCGCCCTGAAGCGGCTCAAGGTGGTCAACGCGTTCCTGACCACCAACAACAGCCCGCTCGGCATGGTGCTGGACGCCGTCCCGGTGATCCCGCCGGAACTGCGCCCCATGGTCCAGCTGGACGGCGGCCGCTTCGCGACCTCCGACCTCAACGACCTGTACCGCCGCGTGATCAACCGCAACAACCGCCTCAAGCGCCTGCTTGACCTCGGTGCCCCGGAGATCATCGTCAACAACGAGAAGCGCATGCTTCAGGAAGCTGTTGACAGCCTCTTCGACAACGGCCGCCGCGGCCGCCCGGTCACCGGACCGGGCAACCGCCCGCTGAAGTCCCTGAGCGACATGCTCAAGGGCAAGCAGGGTCGTTTCCGCCAGAACCTCCTGGGCAAGCGCGTTGACTACTCCGGCCGTTCCGTGATCGTCGTCGGCCCGCAGCTGAAGCTGCACCAGTGCGGTCTGCCGAAGCAGATGGCCTTGGAGCTCTTCAAGCCGTTCGTGATGAAGCGCCTGGTTGACCTCAACCACGCGCAGAACATCAAGTCCGCCAAGCGGATGGTCGAGCGCTACCGCCCGCAGGTCTGGGACGTGCTCGAAGAGATCATCACCGAGCACCCCGTGCTGCTGAACCGTGCACCTACCCTGCACCGCCTCGGCATCCAGGCGTTCGAACCGCAGCTCGTTGAAGGCAAGGCAATCCAGCTCCACCCGCTGGTTTGTGGCGCCTTCAACGCCGACTTCGACGGCGACCAGATGGCAGTGCACCTGCCGCTGAGCCCCGAAGCCCAGGCCGAAGCCCGGATCCTGATGCTGTCCTCGAACAACATCCTGAAGCCGTCCGACGGCCGCCCGGTGACGCTGCCGTCGCAGGATATGATCATCGGTCTCTACCACCTGACCACCAAGCGTGTCGGTTCAGCTGGCGAAGGCCGGATCTTCTCCTCCGTCTCGGAAGCCATCATGGCGTTCGACCTGCACGAGCTGCACCTGAACTCCAAGGTCAAGATCCGGCTCGAGGACTTCGTTCCTTACGCCGGCTGGGAAGCTCCCGAAGGCTGGGAGCCGGGTCAGACCGCACTGGTCGAAACCTCCCTCGGCCAGGTCATCTTCAACCAGACGCTGCCCGCGGACTACCCGTGGGTTGAGGCTGTTGCCGACAAGGGCGAGCTGTCCCGGATCGTCAACGACCTCGCCGAGCGCTACCCGAAGGTCGTCACGGCGGCAACGCTGGACAACCTGAAGGATGCCGGTTTCTACTGGGCAACCCGCTCGGGCGTCACGGTCGCCATCTCCGACATCGAGGTCCCGGCCTCCAAGCCGGAGCTCCTCGCCGGTTACGAGACCATGGCCGCGAAGATCCAGGGCCAGTACGACAAGGGCCTGATCGACGACGACGAGCGTCGCCAGGAACTGATCGAGATCTGGAACAAGGCCACCAACGAAATCGCCCAGGCGATGCGTGACAGCCTGTCCCCGATGAACACCATCAACCGCATGGTGTCCTCCGGTGCCCGTGGTAACTGGATGCAGGTCCGCCAGATCGCGGGTATCCGTGGCCTGGTGGCCAACCCGAAGGGCGAGATCATCCCGCGTCCGATCAAGTCCTCCTACCGCGAGGGCCTGTCGGTGCTGGAATACTTCATCGCCACGCACGGTGCCCGTAAGGGTCTGGCCGATACCGCCCTGCGTACCGCCAACTCGGGTTACCTGACCCGTCGTCTGGTGGACGTTTCGCAGGACGTCATCGTCCGGGAAGAGGACTGCGGCACCGAACGCGGCCTCGTCACCCCGATCGCGGTCGCTGACGCCAACGGCGAGCTCGTCCTGGACGAGAACGTCGAGAACAGCGCCTACGCCCGCACCCTGGCCGTGGACGTCGTTGACGCCAAGGGCAAGGTCCTGGCAGCAGCCGGCACCGACTGCGGCGACGTCGTCATTGCCGAACTGTTCGCAGCCGGCATCACCGAGGTCAAGGTCCGCTCCGTACTCACCTGTGAGTCCAGCGTCGGCACCTGCGCCCTCTGCTACGGCCGGTCGCTGGCCACCGGCAAGACCGTGGACATCGGCGAGGCCGTCGGCATCATCGCCGCACAGTCCATCGGTGAGCCGGGTACCCAGCTGACCATGCGTACGTTCCACACCGGTGGTGCTGTTTCCGCCGGCGGCGGCGACGACATCACCCAGGGTCTGCCCCGTATCCAGGAGCTCTTCGAAGCCCGTACTCCGAAGGGTGTCGCACCGATTGCTGAAGCAGCCGGCCGCATCACCATTGAAGAGTCCGAGCGCCAGATGCGCCTGGTCATCACCCCGGATGACGGATCCGAAGAGATCGCCTACCCGGTGCTGCGCCGTTCGCGTCTCCTCATCGAAGACGGCGATCACGTCAGCGTTGGCCAGAAGCTCATCAACGGTCCGGTCGACCCCAAGCAGGTGCTGCGCATCATGGGCCCCCGTGCCGCGCAGAAGTTCCTGGTGGACGAGGTCCAGGGCGTGTACCGCAGCCAGGGCATCGGTATCCACGACAAGCACGTCGAGGTTATCGTCCGCCAGATGCTGCGCCGCGTCACGGTCATCGAGTCCGGCGAATCGGATCTGCTGCCCGGCGAGCTCGCCGAGCGCAGCCGTTTCGAGGATGCCAACCGCCGCGTTGTCTCCGAGGGCAAGACGCCGGCCTCCGGCCGTCCCGAGCTCATGGGTATCACCAAGGCGTCCCTGGCGACCGAGTCCTGGCTGTCCGCAGCTTCCTTCCAGGAGACCACCCGCGTCCTGACGCAGGCGGCCATGGAAGGCAAGAGCGATCCGCTGCTTGGCCTGAAGGAAAACGTCATTATCGGTAAGCTGATCCCGGCCGGCACGGGTCTCCCGCGCTACACCGAGGTCACGGTGGAGCCGACTGAGGAAGCGAAGGCCAACCTGTTCACCGGCCCGAGCGCGTTCAGCGACTTCTCCTACGATTCCCTGGGCGGCGACGGAGCTCCTGAGTTCCACGCCATCCCGCTGGATGACTACGACCTGGGCAACGACTTCCGCTAACGGGTAACAGCAACGCGGGGTCACTTACCGCCCAATCCGCACCTTGGATTGGGCTCAAAGTGACCCCGCCTTGCTGTTTAAGGCCGACGTCGGAGGGGCCAGATCCGCGCCGATTAAGGGCTGGGGGCCGTCCGTGTTAGACTTGAGACTAATTGTTATTGTGGCAGTGGATGAGTGCGCCGGTTGTAGCCGAAAGGTTTAGCCAGGACGACGTTTCCGGTTTGCAGGGTTCTTGTGCAACGTATGCCACATTTTCGCATGCCTAGGGGCAGTTCAGGATGGAAGTCCGGAGCCCCGGTGTGCGGTCCGACTATTAAGGCTTCGCCTCAGCTGCTCTGGAGAGAACTTCAAAGCTCGAGCGGCGGGGCGCAGCGACAAGAGAGCGGCCGCCAACGGCCGCTCCGGATAAAACGGAGAACACGAGAGTGCCTACGATTAACCAGCTGGTCCGCAAGGGCCGCACGCCTAAGGTCTCGAAGACCAAGGCCCCCGCGCTTAAGGGCAGCCCGATGCGCCGTGGTGTTTGCACCCGCGTTTACACGACAACCCCGAAGAAGCCGAACTCGGCTCTGCGTAAGGTTGCACGTGTGCGCCTCAACGGTGGTATTGAAGTCACCGCTTACATCCCCGGTGTAGGCCACAACCTGCAGGAGCACTCCATTGTGCTCGTCCGTGGCGGCCGTGTTAAGGACCTTCCGGGTGTCCGTTACAAGATCGTCCGTGGCGCCCTCGATACCCAGGGTGTGAAGAACCGTAAGCAGGCACGCAGCCGCTACGGCGCAAAGATGGAGAAGAAGTAATATGCCTCGCAAGGGTCCGGCCCCCAAGCGGCCGCTAGTACTAGATCCCGTTTACGGCTCCCCGCTGGTCACGCAGCTGATCAACAAGGTGCTGGTTGACGGCAAGAAGTCCACCGCAGAGCGCATCGTTTACGGTGCACTCGAAGGCGCACGCGCCAAGTCCGGCGGCGACCCGGTTGCAGCCCTCAAGAAGGCCATGGACAACGTCAAGCCTTCCCTCGAGGTCCGCTCCCGCCGCGTCGGTGGCGCCACCTACCAGGTTCCCGTCGAGGTCAAGCCGGGCCGTTCCACGGCCCTCGCCCTCCGCTGGCTGGTTGGCTACTCCAAGGCCCGCCGCGAAAAGACGATGACCGAGCGCCTCCAGAACGAAATCCTGGATGCCTCGAACGGTCTCGGAGCCGCTGTGAAGCGTCGCGAAGACACCCACAAGATGGCCGAGTCCAACAAGGCCTTCGCACACTACCGCTGGTAATACTTCCCGGACGCCGCCGGCTCGACCGAGTCGGCGGCGAACGTGCAGTCCATCCGAAAGGGAGACACCGTGGCACAGGACGTGCTTACCGACCTTAGCAAGGTCCGCAATATCGGCATCATGGCCCACATTGATGCCGGCAAGACCACTACTACCGAGCGCATCCTGTTCTACACGGGTGTGAACCACAAGATCGGCGAAACGCACGACGGCGCGTCGACCACCGACTGGATGGAACAGGAAAAGGAACGCGGCATCACCATCACGTCTGCCGCCGTGACCTGCTTCTGGGAAAACAACCAGATCAACATCATTGACACCCCCGGCCACGTGGACTTCACGGTTGAGGTTGAGCGCTCCCTGCGCGTCCTCGACGGTGCAGTCGCCGTGTTCGACGGCAAGGAAGGCGTGGAGCCGCAGTCCGAGACTGTTTGGCGCCAGGCCGACAAGTACAACGTCCCGCGCATCTGCTTCGTCAACAAGATGGACAAGCTCGGCGCTGACTTCTACTTCACCGTCGACACCATCGTCAGCCGCCTCGGTGCCAAGCCGCTCGTCATGCAGCTGCCGATCGGCGCCGAGAACGACTTCATCGGCGTCGTCGACCTCCTCTACATGCGCGCACTGGTCTGGCCCGGCGACTCCAAGGGTGACGTCACCATGGGTGCCAAGTACGAGATCCAGGAGATCCCGGCTGACCTCAAGGAAAAGGCCGAAGAGTACCGCGCAACGCTCGTTGAGACCGTTGCAGAGTCCTCCGAAGAGCTCATGGAGAAGTACCTCGAGGGCGAAGAGATCTCGATCGACGAGCTCAAGGCCGGCATCCGCAAGATGACGATCAACTCCGAGCTCTACCCGGTCTTCTGTGGCTCCGCGTTCAAGAACCGCGGCGTCCAGCCGATGCTCGACGCCGTCGTGGACTACCTGCCGAACCCGCTCGACGTCCCCCCGATGATCGGCCACGATCCTCGCGACGAAGAGAAGGAACTGACCCGTAAGCCTTCCGCTGACGAGCCGTTCTCCGCGCTGGCGTTCAAGATCGCCGCACACCCCTTCTTCGGCCAGCTCACCTTCATCCGCGTGTACTCCGGTCACGTGGAAGCAGGCGCGCAGGTGGTCAACTCCACCAAGGGCAAGAAGGAGCGCATCGGCAAGCTGTTCCAGATGCACGCCAACAAGGAAATGCCGGTCGACGGCGCTACCGCAGGCCACATCTACGCAGCGATCGGTCTCAAGGACACCACCACCGGCGACACCCTGTGCGATTCGTCCAACCAGATCGTCCTCGAGTCCATGAGCTTCCCGGAGCCCGTGATCTCGGTTGCGATCGAGCCGAACACCAAGGGTGACCAGGAGAAGCTCTCCACGGCCATCCAGAAGCTCTCCGCTGAGGACCCGACCTTCCAGGTCTCCCTCAACGAAGACACCGGCCAGACCATCATCGCCGGCATGGGCGAGCTCCACCTGGACATTCTGGTGGACCGCATGCGCCGCGAATTCAAGGTCGAGGCAAACGTGGGCAAGCCCCAGGTCGCCTACCGCGAAACCATCAAGCGTGCTGTGGAGCGTCACGACTACACGCACAAGAAGCAGACCGGTGGTTCGGGCCAGTTCGCAAAGATCCAGATCGCGATCGAGCCGCTGGACACGTCCGAAGGCGAGATGTACGAGTTCGAGAACAAGGTCACCGGTGGCCGCGTTCCGCGCGAATACATCCCGTCCGTTGACGCGGGCATCCAGGATGCGCTG
Organism: uncultured Arthrobacter sp.; assembly: GCF_964021775.1. Classification (GTDB taxonomy): domain Bacteria; phylum Actinomycetota; class Actinomycetes; order Actinomycetales; family Micrococcaceae; genus Arthrobacter. The sequence continues at coordinate 83,267 of NZ_CAXHZI010000012.1, read as the reverse complement.
AACGACGGCGTCCTGGCCGGTTACCCGGTTGTCGGCATCAAGGCGACGCTGATTGACGGCGCTTACCACGATGTTGACTCCTCGGAAATGGCGTTCAAGATCGCCGGCCGTATGGCTTTCAAGGAAGCCGCACGCAAGGCGAACCCTGTCCTGCTTGAACCGCTGATGGATGTCGAGGTCCGCACCCCTGAGGAATACATGGGTGAAGTTATCGGTGACCTCAACTCCCGCCGTGGCCAGATGCAGTCCATGGAAGATGCCCAGGGCGTCAAGGTCATCCGTGCGCACGTCCCGCTGTCCGGCATGTTCGGCTACATCGGTGACCTGCGTTCGAAGACCCAGGGCCGCGCTGTGTACTCCATGACGTTCAACAGCTACGCCGAGGTCCCGAAGGCAGTTGCCGACGAGATCATCCAGAAGAGCCGCGGCGAGTAGTCCTTAGGGACTTCCCGCAGCAGCGACAACACTCGGGTGCGTTTCCTCAATAGGGGATTCACCTGGTGCTGGCGGCCGGCCCCGGCCGGATGCAGCACGGTCCGGACCGGATCCGGCCGCCAGCACGAACAGGCTCGTGGGACTAGTATTAGTTCCTGAATCTGCAATTTCACCAATCCAAAGCCCCCCAAGTAGACTTACTGGAGTTTCAGCCGCGACAAGCGCGGTCGAAGGGTAAGTCATTTGAAAACGTTCTAGGAGGAACCTGTGGCAAAGGCAAAGTTCGAGCGGACTAAGCCGCACGTTAACATCGGTACCATTGGTCACGTTGACCACGGTAAGACGACGCTGACGGCCGCCATTTCCAAGGTGCTGTACGACAAGTACCCGACTCTCAACGAGAAGCGTGACTTCGCGTCGATTGACTCTGCACCCGAAGAGCGTCAGCGCGGCATTACCATCAACATCTCCCACGTTGAGTACCAGACCGAGAAGCGCCACTACGCACACGTAGACGCTCCGGGTCACGCTGACTACATCAAGAACATGATCACCGGCGCTGCCCAGATGGACGGTGCAATCCTCGTGGTTGCCGCCACTGACGGCCCGATGGCCCAGACCCGCGAGCACGTCCTGCTCGCCCGCCAGGTTGGTGTTCCCTACCTGCTGGTGGCACTGAACAAGGCTGACATGGTCGATGACGAGGAACTCCTCGACCTCGTCGAAATGGAAGTTCGTGAGCTCCTGAGCTCGCAGGGCTTCGATGGCGACGAAGCACCGGTTGTCCGCGTTTCGGGCCTGAAGGCTCTGGAAGGCGACCCGGAGTGGGTCAAGTCCGTCGAGGACCTGATGGCTGCCGTCGACGAGTCCGTTCCGGACCCGGTTCGTGACCGCGACAAGCCGTTCCTGATGCCGATCGAAGACGTCTTCACGATCACCGGCCGTGGCACCGTTGTTACGGGCCGCGCCGAACGTGGAACCCTCGCGATCAACTCTGAGGTCGAGATCGTCGGCATCCGCCCGGTCCAGAAGACCACGGTTACCGGTATCGAGATGTTCCACAAGCAGCTCGACGAAGCATGGGCCGGCGAGAACTGTGGCCTCCTGCTCCGCGGTCTGAAGCGCGACGATGTCGAGCGTGGCCAGGTTGTCGTCAAGCCGGGTTCCATCACCCCGCACACCGACTTCGAGGCCAACGTCTACATCCTCTCCAAGGACGAAGGCGGACGTCACAACCCGTTCTACTCCAACTACCGCCCGCAGTTCTACTTCCGCACCACGGACGTAACCGGCGTTATCACCCTGCCGGAAGGCACGGAAATGGTTATGCCCGGCGACAACACTGAGATGACCGTTGCGCTCATCCAGCCGATCGCAATGGAAGAGGGCCTCGGCTTCGCAATCCGCGAAGGCGGCCGCACCGTTGGTTCGGGACGCGTCACCAAGATCATCAAGTAACTACTTGCTGATCTGAGCTTGAACTCCTGATCGGTCCGGTCGTTTGACGGCCGCCGTGACGAACAGAACAGCCCCGCTGCACTGCAGCGGGGCTGTTCTGTTTAACCTCCTGCTACCGTGGGCGGTGAAGAAAGGAGTCCGGCATGGAATGGATCATTTTCCTGGCGGTGCTGGCCGCCGTCGTCGCGGGCGGCCTGTGGGCCAAGAGGTACTTCCGGCATGAGATCGAGCGCGCAAAGCTCATCGACCGCGCCAACAAGAACCGCTAGCAGCGCGGTTGGTAGCCCGGCCGGTCAGCGGGGGCGTGTTTCCGGCCGGGCACGGCTGAGCGCCTGGTACCAGTAGTAGGACTCCTTCGGGGTCCGCGCCTGGGTGTCGAAGTCCACGTGCACCAGGCCGAAGCGTTGGGAGTAGCCGGCCGCCCATTCGAAGTTGTCCATCAGGGTCCAGACGTAATAGCCCAGAAGTTCGACGTCGTCAGCGACCCCGCCGGGGGCGGTCGCCGCCAGGGCGTGGCCCAGATGGTCGGCGAGGTAGTTGATCCGCCCGACGTCGGGGAGCGGCCCGTCCACATGGTCCGGTTCCGGGAAGCTCGCCCCGCTCTCCGTGATGTACAGCGGCGGGAGCGCGTCGCGGTACCGGTCCTTCATTTCCCGCAGCAGTGCGCCGAGGTGGTCGGGGGCAACCGGCCAGCCGAAGCCGGTGGTCTCGTACTCCGGGAAGGCGGCGAAGTGGAACGGCAACCGCAGCATCGCCTCGGCCGTGCCGACCGGGCTGTCCGCGGGGCCACGGCCGGTGGCCACCTTCACCGGGTAGTAGTAGTTCAGGCCGTAGAAATCCAATGGCTGGTGGATGGTGCGCAGGTCTGCGTCGGAGATCTTGCCGAGCGAACGGAACCAGGGCCGAGCCACCAGCGGAGGCTTGGGGTAGGTGCCGAGCAGGATCGGGTCGGCGTAGATGCGGTTCAACCCCAGGTCGAAGACCTTCGCCAGCAGCCGGTCCGTGACGGAGCCCGACGCCGGCCGGACGGGGGAGTGCAGGTTGGTGACGCCCACCGCGCCGGTCACGCCCGCGGCCCGCAACGCCTGCACGGCGAGTCCGTGGGCCAGGAGCTGGTGGTGGACCGAGGGCAGGGCGTCGAACAGCAGGTCGTGGCCGGGCGCGTGCACGCCCAAGGCATAGCCATTGAGGGTGACGGAGGCCGGCTCGTTCAGGGTCACCCACTGGGCTACCCGGTCGCCGAGCCTGGCGCCGGCGGCTGCGCTGTACTCGGCGAAACGCTCCGCCGTCGTCCGGTTCATCCAGCCGCCCCGCTGCTCCAGCGGGAGCGGCGTGTCCCAGTGGTACAGCGTGGCCATCGGGGAAATGCCGGCCTCGAGGAGCCGGTCGATCAGCCGGTCGTAGAAGTCGAGGCCCTCGGTATTGAACGGCCCGGTGCCGTCCGGCTGGATCCGCGGCCAGGAGATGGAGAAGCGGTACGAGTCGATGCCGAGGTCGCGCATCAGCCGGATATCTTCGTCGGAACGGTTGTAGTGGTCGCAGGCGACGGCGGGGGAGTGGCCGTCCTGGATGCTGCCGGGCTTTTCGGCAAAGGCGTCCCAGCCGGAAGGGCCGCGGCCCCCGGCCGCGAGGGCGCCTTCGATCTGGAAGGCCGCGGAGGCCACTCCCAGCAGGAAGCCGGGCCGCAGCTTGGCAGCGAGGGCCTGGACGGCGGGTGAATCCTGCACGGTCATGCCCCTATCTTCGTATTGACTGTTGCTGAAGGCAATGACAGGGCGCCCGGAAGGGCGCCGGTTAGGGCAGGTGCGGGCCGCCGTCGGGGGGGGCTGATTGGCTTCTGCGGATTAATTCCGGCATACTAGATGAGTTGTTCAAGCGCTCTTTCGCGTCCCGATCCGGATAATGCCGGGTGTCAGGGTCCAGGTCAGAGCCCAAACATAACCCACTTCCCAAGGATTTGCGGACGAGTATGCGTGCAAAGCGCGACACGCCCGACCGCGGGGGTCGGTTGGCCGGCAGGTTGAGGAACCCGGAATCATCCGGATTCAGCTTGTGCGGCTGATGGTAGTTACGACTTCAAATGCTTCGGCAGCCATACAACGAGTAAGTGAACAGGGCAGCCCTAATCAGGGGAAGCACAGACTGAAAGAGAGTCAGGCGACATGGCGGGACAAAAAATCCGCATCCGGCTGAAGTCATACGACCACGAGGTCATTGACGTTTCAGCACGGAAGATCGTTGAGACGGTCACGCGCGCAGGCGCAACTGTAGTTGGCCCCGTGCCGCTGCCGACGGAGAAGAACGTTTACTGCGTAATCCGCTCTCCGCACAAGTACAAGGACAGCCGCGAGCACTTTGAAATGCGCACGCACAAGCGTCTTATCGACATCATCGATCCCACGCCCAAGGCTGTCGATTCGCTCATGCGTCTCGACCTGCCGGCCGACGTGAACATCGAAATCAAGCTGTAGGGAGGTGCTGAGAGACTATGACCGCAACCCGTAACGTAAAGGGCCTGCTGGGCACGAAGCTCGGCATGACCCAGGTCTGGGACGAGAACAACAAGCTCATCCCCGTCACTGTGGTCCAGGCTGACTCGAACGTCATCACGCAGCTGCGCAACGCAGAGACTGATGGCTACGTCGCCGTTCAGATCGGCTACGGCCAGATCGACCCCCGCAAGGTCACCAAGCCGCTGGCTGGTCACTTTGAAAAGGCAGGCGTCACGCCTCGCCGCCACGTCGTAGAACTGCGCACTGCAGATGCTGACTCTTACGAGCTGGGCCAGGAGCTCTCCGTTGAGCTCTTCGAAGCCGGCCAGAAGATCGACGTCGTTGGCACCACCAAGGGTAAGGGCTTCGCCGGTGTTATGAAGCGTCACGGCTTCCACGGCGTTGGAGCTTCCCACGGTGCCCACAAGAACCACCGTAAGCCCGGTTCTATCGGTGGCGCATCCACCCCGAGCCGCGTCTTCAAGGGCATGAAAATGGCCGGCCGCATGGGCGCCGTTCGTCACACCACGCTGAACCTCACGGTCCACGCGGTTGACGTCGAGAAGTCGCTGCTCCTGATCAAGGGTGCCGTCCCCGGCGCCCGCGGCCAGGTCGTACTCGTACGCACCGCCGTGAAGGGAGCCTAGTTCAATGACTAGCACTGTCAAGGTTGACCTGCCTGCAGAGATCTTCGACGTACAGACCAACGTGCCGCTGCTGCACCAGGTCGTCGTTGCACAGCTCGCTGCTGCTCGCCAGGGTACCCACAAGACCAAGACCCGCGCCGAGGTTTCCGGTGCAGGTCGCAAGCCGTTCAAGCAGAAGGGCACCGGCCGCGCCCGTCAGGGTTCCATCCGTGCTCCTCACATGACCGGTGGTGGCATCGTCCACGGCCCGACGCCGCGTGACTACAGCCAGCGCACCCCCAAGAAGATGATTGCTGCTGCCCTGCGCGGCGCTCTCTCTGACCGCGCCCGTAACGGCCGCATCCACGTCGTTGCTGAACTGGTAGCCGGCACCAAGCCGTCCTCCCGTGAAGCACTGGCAACGCTGCGTGGCGTCTCCGAGCGCAAGAACCTGCTCGTTGTCATCGACCGCGCCAACGATGTTGCTGCACTCTCCGTGCGCAACCTCCAGGATGTTCACGTTCTGTACGCAGACCAGCTGAACACCTACGACGTGCTCGTTTCTGACGACGTAGTCTTCACCAAGGCTGCCTACGAAGCATTCGTTGCTGACAAGGCTGCAAAGAACGAGGAGGATGCCAAATGAGCGCAGCCACCATCAAAGACCCGCGCGACGTCGTGCTTGCACCCGTCGTTTCGGAAAAGAGCTACGGCCTGATCGACGAGGGCAAGTACACCTTCCTGGTGGACCCCCGCTCGAACAAGACCGAGATCAAGCTGGCCGTGGAGAAGATTTTCTCCGTCAAGGTCGAATCGATCAACACCATCAACCGTGCCGGTAAGCGCAAGCGCACCAAATTCGGATGGGGTACCCGCAAGAACACCAAGCGTGCCATTGTGAGCCTCAAAGAAGGCACTATCGACATCTTCGGCGGTCCGCTCTCGTAGCGGAGACCACTTTAACGAGGAAATAAATTATGGGAATCCGTAAATACAAGCCGACTACCCCGGGCCGTCGTGGCTCGAGCGTAGCGGACTTCACCGAAATCACGCGGTCGACGCCGGAAAAGTCGTTGGTACGTCCCCTCCCGAAAAAGGGTGGCCGTAACAACACCGGTAAGATCACGACCCGTCACAAGGGTGGTGGACACAAGCGTCAGTACCGTCTGATCGACTTCCGTCGCCACGACAAGGACGGCGTCAACGCCCGCGTTGCCGAAATCGAGTACGATCCGAACCGCACGGCTCGCATCGCCCTCCTGCACTACGTTGATGGCACCAAGCGTTACATCATCGCCCCGAACAAGCTGTCCCAGGGTGACACCGTGGAAGCAGGTGCCGACGCTGACATCAAGCCCGGCAACAACCTGCCGCTGCGCAACATCCCGGTCGGTACCGTAATCCACGCAGTCGAACTGCGTCCGGGTGGCGGCGCCAAGATGGGCCGCTCCGCCGGCGCGTCGATCCAGCTTGTTGCCAAGGAAGGCCGTTTCGCCCAGCTGCGTCTGCCTTCCGGCGAAATCCGCAACGTTGACGTGCGCTGCCGCGCAACCGTCGGCGAGGTCGGCAACGCCGAGCAGTCGAACATCAACTGGGGCAAGGCCGGCCGTATGCGCTGGAAGGGCGTCCGCCCGACCGTCCGTGGTGTCGCCATGAACCCGGTCGACCACCCGCACGGTGGTGGCGAGGGTAAGACGTCCGGTGGACGTCACCCCGTCAACCCGAACGGTAAGCGCGAAGGCCGCACCCGCCGTCCCAACAAAGAGAGCGACAAGCTTATTGTTCGTCGCCGTCGTACTGGCAAGAACAAGCGATAGGAGCCTGGACACATGCCACGCAGCCTGAAAAAAGGTCCTTTCGTTGACCAGCACCTCTTTGTGAAGGTAGCCAGGGAAAACGAAAAGGGCACCAAGAACGTCATCAAGACCTGGTCCCGCCGTTCGATGATCGTCCCCGACATGCTCGGCCACACGATCGCCGTGCACGACGGACGCAAGCACATCCCGGTGTTTGTCACTGAGTCGATGGTCGGGCACAAGCTCGGCGAATTCGCTCCCACGCGGACATTCCGCGGCCATGTCAAGGACGACCGTAAGGGCAAGCGCCGCTAGGCGCCTGCACTTACGTCAAAGACGAGAGAAGGAAAGCAATGGAAGCCAAGGCAATTGCGCGTCACATCCGCGTAACGCCTATGAAGGCCCGGCGCGTCGTCAACCTTGTTCGTGGTAAGCAAGCGAACGAGGCTCTGGCAATTCTGAAGTTTGCCCCGCAGGCAGCTTCTGAGCCGGTATTCAAGGTAGTTCAGTCGGCAATCTCCAACGCCCGGGTCCTCGCGGACCGCGACGGCGTGGCGTTTGACGAAGGTGACCTCATCATCAGCGAAGCGTTTGTTGATGAAGGCCCGACCATGAAGCGGTTCCAGCCGCGTGCCCAGGGTCGTGCATTTCAGATCAAGAAGCGCACGAGCCACATCACCGTGGTAGTCGCTACCCCGGAGAAAGAGGAGGCTCGCTAAGTGGGACAGAAAGTTAACCCGCACGGGTTCCGACTCGGTATCACCACCGATCACGTATCGCACTGGTTCGCCGACAGCACCAAGTCCGGCCAGCGGTACAAGGACTTCGTTCGCGAAGACATCCGCATCCGCCAGCTCATGTCCACGGGCATGGAGCGCGCCGGCATCGCCAAGGTCGAGATCGAGCGCACCCGCGACCGTGTCCGCGTGGATATCCACACGGCACGTCCGGGCATCGTCATCGGCCGCCGCGGCGCCGAAGCAGACCGCATCCGCGGCGAGCTCGAAAAGCTCACGGGCAAGCAGGTCCAGCTGAACATCCTCGAGGTCAAGAACCCCGAGATGGAAGCACAGCTTGTTGCCCAGGGCGTTGCAGAGCAGCTGACTTCCCGCGTGGCTTTCCGCCGTGCGATGAAGAAGGCAATGCAGTCCGCACAGCGTGCCGGTGCCAAGGGCATCCGTATCGCTTGCTCGGGTCGACTGGGTGGCGCAGAAATGTCCCGCTCGGAGTTCTACCGCGAAGGCCGTGTGCCCCTGCACACCCTCCGCGCGAACATCGACTACGGCTTCTACGAGGCCAAGACCACCTTCGGCCGCATCGGCGTGAAGGTCTGGATCTACAAGGGTGACGTCACCGCCAAGGAACTGGCTCAGCAGGCAGCTGCTGCTCCGTCCCGCGGCCGTGGTGCCAGCGATCGTCCGGGCCGCCCGGGTGGCGCTGACCGTGGTGACCGCCGTCGTCGTAACGACCGCCCGGCCGCCGACGCAGCTCCTGCTGCCGAAGCTCCGGCTGTCGAAGCAGCTGCACCGGCAGTAGAAGGAGGACAGGCTTAAATGCTTATCCCGCGTCGAGTAAAGCACCGTAAGCAGCACCACCCGGGTCGTTCCGGCGCTGCCACGGGCGGCACCGAGGTCTCGTTCGGTGAGTGGGGTATCCAGGCTCTGAGCCCGGCCTACGTCACCAACCGTCAGATCGAATCTGCCCGTATCGCGATGACCCGCCACATCAAGCGTGGCGGCAAGGTCTGGATCAACATCTACCCGGACCGTCCGCTGACGAAGAAGCCGGCCGAAACCCGCATGGGTTCCGGTAAGGGTTCTCCGGAATGGTGGGTCTCAAACGTCAAGCCGGGCCGGGTTCTCTTCGAACTCTCCGGTGTCAGTGAAGAGGTAGCTCGCGAGGCCCTGCGCCTGGCAATCCACAAGCTGCCGTTGAAGGCACGCATTGTGCGTCGCGAAGGTGGTGAGTAGAAATGGCAGTAGGATCCAAGGAACTTGCATCCGCACAGCTGGACGGTTTCGACAACGAGCGTCTCGTTGAAGAACTCCGCAAGGCCAAGGAAGAGCTGTTCAACCTGCGTTTCCAGTCCGCCACCGGACAGCTGGAGAACCACGGTCGTCTGCGCGCGGTAAAGAAGGACATCGCACGCATCTACACCGTTCTCCGTGAGCGCGAGCTGGGCATTCGTGCCGAGGTTGCCGCACCGGTTGTGGAAGCCAAGGAAGAAAAGAAGTCCAAGAAGGCTGCAACCAAGAAGGCTGACAAGGCTGAAACGGTTGAGACCGAGGAGGATGCCAAGTGAGTGAAAAGGACGAGAACGTGACGGAAACTGTTTCCGACGCAGCCAAGGCTGACGAGCGCGGTTACCGTAAGACGAAGCGCGGCTACGTCGTCTCGGACAAGATGGAAAAGACCATCGTTGTCCAGGTCGAAGACCGCGTGAAGCACGCCCTTTACGGCAAGGTTATGCGCCGCAACACGAAGATCAAGGCTCACGACGAAGAGAACTCCGCCGGCATCGGCGACCTCGTTCTCCTCGCCGAGACCCGCCCGCTGTCCGCTACCAAGCGGTGGCGCCTGGTGGAGATCCTCGAGAAGGCCAAGTAACACCTGCAGCTCCCCCGCGAGGGGTCTGCGCCGAAACCCCCGTTCCCTCCTGGGAGCGGGGGTTTCCTCGTTCCCAGGGCCCGCCGCGGCCCCGCGCAGCCCTCCCCAGACGCTCCCTCACCTCTGGCGCGTTTCTGGGGGACGCTCCCTCAGGTTTTGCGTGTCGTTGGGGGACGCTACCTCAGGTGTGGTCGCCAACTGGTCGGACGCCGGCCATATGTGAGGGAGCGTCGGGGCAGGGCGTGCCGGATGTGAGGGAGCGTCGGGGCAGGACGTGCCAAACGTGCGGGAGGGTCTATGGTATTGGCCGATTCAACGCAGGGGCCCGGGCCGTGCTAAGATTTTGAGTTTGTATGGCGCCTTTCGTGCGTCATCATCAACCTCGTAAACAATCGTGCCACGGCATAGTGCCCCCTCGCGCCCCGCGCGCCCGGGAAGCAACTGTTTTTGGCACGGGCGTTTAGGCCTGGTCTGGCAAAATCCAGGCAGGTCAAGAGACACCCCGATCAACCGTTCCGCAAGGCTCATTCCGTAGGAAGATTTTCGGTCTGAGAACCGGCGCGACGCAAGGAGTAGATAGTGATTCAGCAGGAGTCGCGACTCAAGGTCGCCGACAACACGGGTGCTAAGGAAATCCTTACCATTCGCGTTCTCGGTGGATCTGGCCGTCGCTACGCAGGCATTGGCGACGTGATCGTCGCTACCGTCAAGGACGCAATTCCGGGCGGCAACGTAAAGAAGGGCGACGTCGTCAAGGCTGTCATCGTCCGTACCAAGAAGGAACGCCGCCGTGCGGATGGTTCCTACATCAAGTTTGACGAGAACGCAGCTGTGATCCTGAAGAACGACGGTGACCCCCGCGGTACCCGTATCTTCGGACCGGTTGGTCGTGAACTTCGCGATAAGAAGTTCATGAAGATCGTTTCTCTGGCTCCGGAGGTGCTCTAGTCCATGGCTAAGATCAAAAAGGGTGACCTCGTTCAGGTCATCACTGGCGCCAAGGCTGAGCGCGGCGGCGACCGTGGCAAGCAGGGCAAGGTTCTGCGCGTATTCCCGGAAACCAACCGCGTGTTGGTCGAAGGCATTAACCGCGTAACCAAGCACACCAAGGTCGGTCAGTCGCAGCGCGGCACCAAGACCGGTGGCATCGAGGTCGTTGAGGCTTCAATCCACATCTCCAACGTGGCTCTGGTTGACCCCTCCACCAAGAAGCCCACCCGCGTCGGTTTCCGCACCGAGACCGTTGAGCGCGATGGCGTGAAGCGTGAAGTGCGTGTCCGCGTGGCCAAGAGCTCAGGGAAGGACATCTAATGACTGAGACTCTCGAGACTCCGGCAAGCAAGATCGTTCCTCGTCTGAAGACCAAGTACGCGGATTCCATCAAGAGCTCGCTCGTTGAGGAATTCAAGTACGAGAACGTCAACCAGGTTCCCCGTCTGGTGAAGGTCGTTGTGAACATGGGTGTTGGAGATGCCGCCAAGGACTCCAAGCTGATCGACGGCGCCGTCCGCGATCTGACCCTGATCACCGGCCAGAAGCCGCAGGTAACCAAGGCCCGCAAGTCGATCGCACAGTTCAAGCTGCGCGAAGGCATGCCGATCGGTGCGCACGCAACTCTGCGTGGCGACCGCATGTGGGAATTCCTGGACCGTCTGGTCACGCTGGCACTGCCGCGTATCCGCGACTTCCGGGGCCTCAGCGGCAAGCAATTCGACGGCAACGGCAACTACACCTTCGGTCTGACCGAGCAGGTTATGTTCCACGAGATCGACCAGGATTCCATTGACCGCGTTCGCGGTATGGACATCACTGTCGTGACCACTGCCAAGACCGACGACGAAGGCCGCGCGCTGCTCAAGGCGCTTGGCTTCCCGTTCAAGACCGAAGATTAATCTAGCTACGTAAAAGGTCCGGCTGACTGGCTCTGTTGCCAGGACAGCGGAAACCGTTATGAGGAAGGGCAAGAGCCCACATGACTATGACAGATCCTGTCGCAGATATGCTTACGCGTCTGCGCAATGCAAACTCGGCATACCACGATTCCGTGTCTATGCCTTACAGCAAGCTCAAGGCACGCGTTGCTGACATCCTGAAGGCAGAAGGCTTCATCGCCTCCTGGAAGGAAGAAGACGCGGAGGTTGGCAAGAAGCTGACCCTCGAGCTCAAGTTCGGTCCGAACCGCGAGCGTTCCATCGCTGGTGTTCGTCGTATTTCCAAGCCGGGGCTGCGCGTTTACGCAAAGTCCACCAACCTGCCGCACGTGCTGGGTGGCCTGGGTATCGCAATCCTGTCCACCTCTTCCGGCCTCCTGACTGACAAGCAGGCCGGCAAGAAGGGCGTGGGCGGCGAAGTCCTCGCTTACGTCTGGTAACGGGAAAGGAAGAGAATAATGTCACGTATTGGACGTCTCCCCATCACCGTTCCTGCCGGCGTTGAGGTCAAGGTTGACGGCTCTGTCGTCAGCGTCAAGGGTTCCAAGGGCGAGCTGAGCCACACTGTGGCCAGCCCGATCGAGGTCACCCTGGAAGATGGCACCCTGACTGTCGCCCGCCCGAACGACGAGCGCGCCTCCCGTTCGCTGCACGGCCTGACCCGCACCCTGATCGCCAACATGATCCAGGGCGTTACCGCAGGCTACGAGAAGAAGCTTGAGATTGTCGGTACCGGTTACCGCGTCCAGGCCAAGGGTTCTGACCTGGAGTTCGCTCTGGGCTACAGCCACCCGGTTAGCGTCTCGGCGCCGAACGGCATCACCTTTGCAGTTGAGACCCCGACCAAGCTCTCTGTTTCAGGTATCTCCAAGCAGCAGGTCGGCGAGGTTGCTGCCAACATTCGCAAGCTGCGGAAGCCGGACCCCTATAAGGGCAAGGGCATCCGCTACGCCGGCGAAGTCATCCGCCGCAAGGTCGGAAAGGCTGGTAAGTAACCATGGCCATCGCAATTAACAAGAAGCGTACGAACAAGAGCAAGTCTGCCCAGCGCAGCCGCCGCCAGCTTCGTATCCGCAAGCGCATCTCCGGTACGGCTGTACGTCCGCGTCTGGTCGTCAACCGTTCCGCACGCCACGTATTCGTCCAGGTTGTCGATGACACCAAGGGCCTGACCGTAGCGAGCGCGTCCACTCTGGAAGCCGACCTTCGTGCATTCGACGGTGACAAGACCGCCAAGGCCAAGCGCGTTGGCGAGCTCGTTGCCGAGCGCGCCAAGGCTGCAGGGATCGAAGCTGTTGTCTTCGACCGCGGTGGTAACAAGTACCACGGCCGGATCGCCGCCGTCGCTGACGGCGCACGTGAAGGTGGGCTGGCACTGTGACCGAAAATAACGAAAAGGACATTCAGGTGACTGAAGCTGTAGCTGCTCCGGCAGCTGAGACCGCTGCGCCTGCTACCACTGACGACCGCCGTGGTGGCGCCCGTCGTGGCGAGCGTGGCGACCGCGGCCAGGGCCGTGGCGACCGTGGTGGCCGTGGTGGCCGCGACGGCGGCCGCGAAGCCGAGAAGAGCCAGTTCGTAGAGCGCGTCGTAACCATCAACCGTGTTTCCAAGGTCGTCAAGGGTGGTCGTCGCTTCAGCTTCACCGCCCTCGTCGTCGTCGGTGACGGCAACGGTATGGTCGGCGTCGGCTACGGCAAGGCCAAGGAAGTTCCCGCCGCCATTGCAAAGGGCGTTGAAGAGGCCAAGAAGTCCTTCTTCCGCGTTCCGCGCATCGGCAGCACCATCCCGCACCGCGTTCAGGGTGAGGCCGCCGCAGGCGTTGTTATGCTGCGTCCGGCTTCCGCCGGTACCGGTGTTATCGCCGGCGGTCCGGTCCGTGCAGTACTGGAGTGCGTGGGCATCCACGACATCCTCTCCAAGTCGCTCGGTTCCTCCAACGCCATCAACATCGTCCACGCGACCGTTGATGCACTGAAGCGCCTCGAAGAGCCGGCAGCAGTGGCAGCACGCCGCGGCCTCCCGCTCGACGAGATCGCTCCGCCGGCAATGGTGAAGGCGCTCCTGAACCAGAAGGCAGGTGTCTGAGTCATGGCTAAGAACCTGATTCCCTCCGACGCTCAGTTGGAGATCACTCAGATCAAGTCCGCCATTGGCGGCAAGCAGAACCAGCGCGACACCCTTCGGTCCCTCGGCCTGAAGCGGATCGGACACACCGTTGTCCGCACCGCCGACGCCGTGACCGTCGGAATGCTCAACACGGTTCCGCACCTGGTAAAGGTAGAGGAGGCGAAGTAAATGGCAGAGAAGAACACCGCCGAGAAGGCACAGGGCGCCGCTGCTGAGAAGCAGAACGCACTGAAGGTTCACCACCTGCGTCCCGCCCCGGGTGCCAAGACCGCCAAGACCCGCGTTGGTCGTGGTGAAGGTTCCAAGGGTAAGACCGCCGGTCGCGGTACCAAGGGTACGAAGGCCCGCTACCAGATCAAGGCTGGCTTTGCCGGCGGCCAGCTGCCGCTGCACATGCGCCTGCCGAAGCTGCGCGGCTTCAAGAACCCGTTCCGGGTTGAGTACCAGGTTGTAAACCTGGACAAGCTCAACGAGCTGTTCCCGGAAGGTGGCGCAGTCACCGTGGAGAACCTGGTCGAAAAGGGTGCCGTTCGCAAGAACCAGCCCGTCAAGGTGCTGGGCACCGGCGACATCACCGTCAAGGTTGACGTCACCGTCCACGCATTCTCGGCCAGCGCCGCAGAAAAGATTGCTGCAGCAGGCGGAAGCACCACCGCCCTCTAACGAGGCGGCGGGGCACTCGCCCGTTGTTGAAACTCCCGGCACCGTGGGGCTCAGGCCCCCGGTGCCGGGAGTTTTTTCATTTTCCGGGCCATGCCGATTGTTCGCCGGGCACATCCACCCGTTAGACTCGGTTGTTGGGTTTATTTGACCTATCTCACACGACTTTACTTATTACTCAGGAGGACGCTTGCTTAGCGCATTTGGCCGGGCCTTTCGCACGCCTGATCTGCGACGCAAGTTGTTGTTCACGCTGGGAATCATCACAATCTTCCGCTTGGGTGCCTTCATCCCCTCGCCTGGTGTGAACTACCAGAATGTCCAGCAATGCTTGCAGAACGGTCAGACCTCGGGCGGGATTTACCAGCTCGTCAACCTGTTCAGCGGCGGTGCATTGCTGCAGGTCTCAATCTTCGCGCTCGGGATCATGCCGTACATCACGGCGAGCATCATCGTCCAGCTGCTCCGTGTGGTCATTCCCCGGTTCCAGCAGCTCTACGACGAGGGCGCCTCGGGTCAGTCCAAGCTGACGCAGTACACCCGTTACCTGACGATCGCCCTGGGCCTGCTGAACGCCACGACGCTGGTGTCGCTGGCGCGCTCCGGCCAGCTGCTGCCGAACTGCCAGCTGCCGATCATCCCGGACTCCAGCATCGTCACCACGATCCTGATCATCATCACCCTGACGGCCGGAACCGGCCTGATCATGTGGATGGGCGAGCTCGTGACCGAGAAGGGCGTGGGCAACGGCATGTCGCTGCTCATCTTCACCTCGATCGCCGCCGGCTTCCCCACCTCCCTCGGCGCCATCTGGACCGCCCAGGGCCCGGGCACCTTCTTTATGGTCCTGGTCATCGGCCTGCTGACCGTGGCGCTGGTTGTCTTCGTTGAGCAGTCCCAGCGCCGCATCCCGGTGCAGTACGCCAAGCGCATGATCGGCCGCCGCACCGTGGGCGGCACCAGCACCTACATCCCCATCAAGGTGAACATGGCCGGCGTCGTGCCCGTCATCTTTGCCTCCTCGATGCTGTACCTGCCGGGCCTGATCTCACAGTTCAACCAGCCCAAGCCGGGCGAGCCCGTGGCTCCCTGGGTCGAGTGGATCAACAACAACCTGACCCGCGGCGACCACCCCATCTACATGGCCCTGTACTTCGCCATGATTGTGTTCTTCACTTACTTCTATGTTGCGATCACTTTCAACCCTGAGGAAGTTTCTGACAACATGAAGAAGTACGGCGGCTTCATTCCGGGTATCCGTGCCGGCAAGCCGACCGCGGATTACCTGCAGTACGTGCTTTCCAGGATCACTTTGCCCGGCGCGATCTACCTGGGCTTTGTGGCCCTGATCCCGCTGATTGCTTTGGTCCTGATCAACGCCAACCAGAACTTCCCGTTCGGCGGCACCTCGATCCTGATCATGGTGGGCGTAGGTTTGGAGACCGTCAAGCAGATTGATGCGCAGCTACAGCAGCGTCACTACGAAGGGCTTTTGCGATGACGAGAATGTTGATTATCGGACCTCCCGGTTCCGGCAAGGGGACACAGGCGGAACGTATTTCGGAGCGCCTCGGCGTTGTTGCGATCTCCACCGGCGACATCTTCCGTGCCAACGTCAAGGGTGAGACGCCGCTCGGCATCGAAGCCAAGAAATACATGGACGCGGGCGACTTCGTCCCGGACAGCGTGACCAACAAGATGGTCCGGGACCGCCTCACCGAGTCCGACGTCGAAGCCGGCTTCCTGCTGGACGGTTACCCGCGCACCACCGCGCAGGTGGACTACCTCGACGGGATCCTCGCCGACGGGGGCCAGGTGCTCGACGTCGTCCTGCAGCTCACGGCCGACGACGAGGAACTCGTCACCCGCCTGCTGGGGCGCGCGAAGGACACCGGCCGCAGCGATGACAATGAAGCCGTCATCCGGCACCGGCTGGACCTCTACCACGGCCAGACCGAAGCCGTGGTGGCCAAGTATGCCGAGCGCGGCATCCTCACCCAGGTCGACGGCATCGGCGGCATCGACGAGGTCACCGACCGCGTGATGCAGGCCATCAAAGCGGCACAGTCCGCCTGATCCGGGCCCGTGACTACCGAGGCTCCTCCCGCATTGCCGGGAGGAGCCTCAGCCATTTGTCCGTGCACCCGTCACCGGGCCGCGCGGCACCACCGAAAGGACGCTGAGGATGGCATTCGGCCAGCCCCGCATTGAATACAAGACCAACGCCCAGATGCGGACCATGCATGAAGCCGGGCTGGTGCTGAGCCGCGCGCTCGACGCCGCCGTGGCTGCAGCCGTCCCCGGAGTGACCACCCGCGACCTCGACGCCGTCTTCGCCGGGGTGCTGCAGGACGCCGGGGCGAAGTCCAACTTCCTTGGCTACCACGGCTTCCCGGCCACCATCTGCGCCTCGGTCAACGAGGAGGTGGTGCACGGCATCCCGGGCGACCGCGTCCTGCAGGACGGGGACATCATCTCGATCGACGGCGGCGCGATCGTGGACGGCTGGCACTCCGACTCGGCCCGGACCGTCATTGTCGGAACGGCCGACCCGGAGGACCAGCGGCTCTCCGACGTCACCGAGGCGGCCATGTGGCACGGCATCGCGGCGCTGGCCACCGGCAAGTTCGTCGGCGACATCGGCAACGCCGTGGACGACTACGTATCCTCGGTGCCGGGCAAACCGCTCGGCATCCTGGAGGACTACGTGGGCCACGGCATCGGTTCGGAGATGCACATGGCGCCGGACGTGCTGAACTACCGAACGGGTCACCGCGGGCCCAAGATCCGTCCCGGGCTGTGCCTGGCCATCGAACCCATGCTGGTCCGCGGCAGCATCGAAACCGCCACCCTTGAGGACGACTGGACCGTCGTCACCACGGACGGGAAGCGGTCCTGCCAGTGGGAGCACTCCGTCGCGGTACACGAAAAGGGCATCTGGGTGCTCTCCGCGCCGGACGGGGGAGCCGCGAAGCTGGCGCCGCTCGGCGTCGTGCCCGTCCCGATTCCCTAAGCGTCCCCTTCGCGGCGGCCACGGCGTCGGGCATTACCCCCGCGATACAACGAATCCCTGGCGACGCTGGTATTCCAGCATCGCCAGGGATTCGTCGTATCCTCAGGCAGGGAACGCAGCGTCAGCTCTTCAGCTTCGGCTTCACGTCCTTGTTGTAGATCCCCTCGAGGGTGCCCTTGAGCGCGGTCATGGTGGCCTTGACGTCGCCCTGCTGGGTGAGAATCGCCGCGGCCGCCTTGGCCATCTCCTGATCCGCGCCCGGCAGGAACACCCTGGCGTTGTCCTGCACCCGGGTGACCGCGAGCTGGTCGATGGCCGTCTTGATCTGCGGCGTCTTGGCGAGCACCGCGGTCATGTCGGCGGAGGTCCGGGTCGGCATGTAGCCGGTGGCGGCGGAGAACGCGGCGGTGTTCTCCGGCTCGGTCATGAACTTCAGGAAGGTTGCCGCGGCGAGCTGGACCTCCTTGCTGACACCGCTGGGGATGCCCAGCCCGGCGCCGCCGGTGGGGCAGACTCCGGTTTCATTCTTGGGACCGCCCGGCAGGAAGCCGACGCCGACGTTGAACTTGGCCGAGCTGAGCACACCCAGCAGCGAACCGGTGGAGGCGATCGTGGTGGAGGTGATGCCGGCGGCGAAGTCGTCCGCGGCCTCCTTGGAGGAAACACCGGCCCACTTGTCCTTGTAAATCGAATCCTGGGCCCACTGGAGAGCCTCCACCGACTCGGCGGAATCACAGTTGATGGTCCACTCGTTGGACCAGCTACCGCCCCAGCCCCAGAGGTTGTTCTGCAGGGTCCAGCCGGCGTAGCCGGCCAGCGCGGGGTAGATGTAGGCGTACTGCGCGCCGGAGCTCGCCTTAAGCTTCGGGGCCCATTCGCCGAACTCCTGCCAGGTCTTCGGTGCCCGGTCCGGCAGGCCCGCGGCCTTGAAGTGGTCCTTGTTGTAGTAGAACAGCGGGGTGGAGCGGCCGTAGGGGAGCGCCCACTGCTTGTCGGCGTACTGGTAGTCCGCGACGAGCGACTTCTGGAAGTCGTCCACCTTGATGTCCAGCTGCTTGATCAGGCTGTTGAGCGGGATGATGTTGCCGTTGGTGAAGTACCGGAACCACCACACATCGGAGAGCACCACGAGGCCCGGCAGGGCCGACTTCGCGGCCTGGGACGTCTGGAACTTCTGCGCGATTTCTTCGTAGTTGGCGCCGGCGGTGATCAGGTTGACCTTGATCTCCGGGAACTTCGCCTGGAACTTTTCGATGATCGCCTTTTCAACCTCCTGGGACTTGCCCGGGTGGTTGGTCCAGAAATCAATGGACGAGGCAGGCTTCACGCCGCTGAAGTCAATGTCCGCCGTGCCGGTGGCCGCGGCGCCGCCTCCCGTGGTGGGGCCGCCGCAGGCCGCCAGTGCCGCGGCTCCTGCGCCCGCGCCGGCCAGGCCAAGGAAGTGTCTGCGGTCAAGATTAATTGCCATGGTGGATCCTCTCAAAAGTGGTGACTCGTTGTGATGTTGGGATGCTTTGGGGACCGTCGGCCCGATGCCTCAGCGGCGTCATCCGGTGACGCTGCCTTGGGTGAGGCCGGCCACGATGTAGCGCTGCAGTGCGGCGAAGACCAGCAGGATCGGAACGATCACCAGTACCGCGCCGGCCATCAGGATGCCCCAGCCGGACCCGTTGCCTTCCGAATTCTGCAGGAGGGTCAGGCCCACCGGCAGCGTCATGGTCTCCGGCCGGTCCGTGATGATAAGCGGCCAGATGTAGTCATTCCATTCGCTCACCACGGTGACCAGGGCGACGGTCGCAATGGAGGGGCCGGAGACCGGGACGACGACCTGCCAGAGCCGCCGCCAGTGCCCCGCGCCGTCGATCTCGGCCGCCTCCAGGATGGAGCCGGGGAGCGTCATGAAGTGCTGGCGCAGCAGGAACGTGCCGAACGCGGTGCCCAGCCCCGGAAGGATGATCCCCCACAGGGTGTTCTTCCCGCCCATGCCCGCAATCAGGATGTAGTTCGGCAGGATGGACACCTGCGGCGGCACCATGAGAGCGACCAGGATGACAATAAAAATGACGTTCTTGAAGGGAAAGCGCACAAAGACCAGGGCGTAGGCCGTGAGGATGGCCAGGATGACCTTCACGGTGGCGCCCACGGTGGTGACGATCAGGCTGTTCATGAAGAACCGCGCGAACGGCACCGTGGTCATCGCGACGTGGTAGTTGTCCAGGTTTACGCTCTCCGGCAGGATCTTCAGGTCCATCGTGACGATCTCGCCGGGCTGCTTGAAGGAACTCAGCACCATCCAGAGCAGCGGAAGGACCACCACGAGCGTGGCAAGGATGAGCGGGACGTAGCCACCGGCGATGGTCTGGACCAGGTTGGCGCGGGAAAAAGGCCGCTGGCGCTGCAGCGGAGCCTCGGGACCGGCGGCCGGCCCGGCGTTGGCGGCCGGATCCGGGTTGACGGGGGAGAGAGTGCTCACGAGTAGTGCACCTTCCGTTCTACGAACCGCACCTGCAGCACGGTAATGATCAGGAGGATCGCGAAGAGGACAACGGAGATGGACGCCGAGTAGCCGGCGCGGTTGAAGGCGCCGAAGGCCTGCAGGTAGGCCTCGTAGATCAGGGTGGAGGTGCCGTTGCCCAGCGGGGTCATGATCCGGATCAGGTCGAACGCCTGCAGGGAACTGAGCATCGTGGTGATGAGGAGGAAGAAGGTGGTGGGGGACAGCAGCGGGACGGACATGCTGATAAAGCGGCGGAACCCGTTGGCGCCGTCCAGCGAGGCGGCTTCCATGACGTCCTGCGGCAGTGACTGCAGGCCGGCGAGGTAGACGACGGCGCAGTAGCCGAGGTTCTTCCAGACGTAGACGATGATCACCATGACCAGGGAGAGCTGGGGGTCATTGATCCATTGCGGGCTCTGCTGGCCGATCCCGCGGAGCAGCCAGGACAGCACGCCGTAGCCGGGGTCGAAGATGAACAGCCAGACCAGCCCGACGCCGACCCCGCTGAGGACGTAGGGGGCGAAGACAGCGGACCGGGCGAAGGTGGTCCCGCGGACCTTGGAGTTCAGCGCCAGGGCCACCAGCAGTCCCAGGACCATGGAGCCGCCCACCGTGATGAGGGTGAAGACGGCCGTGGTCCCCAGCACCTTGGGGGCATCCGCGCTGGTGAAGAAGTTGATGTAGTTGTCGAAGCCGACGACCGTGGCGGAGGCGGAGCCCAGCGTCCAGTCCAGCGTGGAGTAGTAGATGTTGTTGATGAGCGGGAGGTAGGTGAACACCGCTATCAACGCCAGGTTCGGCAGGGCCAGCGCAAGGAACACGATGAAGTCCCTGCGGGTCCGGGCGGACCAGCGTCCCCTGCGCTGGCCCGGTGTGACGGTCCCGGCGGTAGCCGCAGGACGGTCAGTCAATTGTCTAGTCATAGGAGTCTCTAACGGATCCAGGCCTGCCAATGGCAGGCAGTTGGGCGGGGGATCAACTACACTTCACCACACTGTTGGTGGGCGGAACCCCGCACAAGGCCTTGTCAGAGCTTTGTTATGTCAGGCTTCCTTGCCCGTTTACCTATTGTTGGTTGCAGTATTCCATAGAGTTCGCCTGCGGACGCGGAGATCGCCGCCGGGTATTGCCCGGAAGTGCGGCGCACAATGGAGCCATGACAGCGATTACAGACGTGCCCGGAATCCGCGTCGGCCATGCGTCCCGGACCGGGGCCGGCTGGCTGAGCGGCGTCACCGTGGTGCTTCCGCCGCCGGGGACCACCGGCTCGGTTGACGTCCGTGGCGGCGGCCCCGGAACGCACGAAACCGATGCGCTGGACCCCACCACGCTGAGCACCGCCGTCGACGCCGTTGTGCTCACCGGCGGCAGCGCGTTCGGGCTGGCGGCCGCGCACGGCGCCCAGCGCTGGTGCGAGGAGCAGGGGAGAGGCTTCGCGGTGCCCGGCGGTGTGGTGCCGATCGTCCCGGCAGCCGCGATCTTCGATCTGGGCCGCGGCGGCGACTTCGCCGCCCGCCCCGACGCCGACATGGGCTACGCCGCCACCGCGGATGCCGCCTCCCGCCCGGACGGGCACGACGTCGAAAGAGGCAACGTCGGCGCCGGCGCCGGAGCAGCAATCGGCCGGGGCCAGTTCAAGGGCGGAGTCGGCACAGCCTCGATCACCCTAACTAACATCTCGGCAGACGGGCCGGTGGTTGTCGGAGCAATAGCGGTAGTAAACGCCCTGGGACTCCCGTTTGTGGTGCCGGCGGGGAATCCCGAACCCTCCGCGCGCTCGGTCGTTCCTCCCTTAGACGCGCGCTTCCGGGTTCCCGATTCCCCGTCGGCGGATGCCGCGCCGCCCTTGAATACGACACTCGTCGTCGTCGCAACGAACGCGGTCCTGAACAAGGCCGAGTGCAAGCGGACAGCCTCGGCCTCGCACGCCGGCCTGGCCCGGGCCCTGAACCCCAGCCATACCCTGGCCGACGGCGACACGGTCTTCTGCCTGGCGACGGGGGCTGTCGCGCTGGACCGCGGCACCGAGTCCGCACGGCAGCTGAGCCCGATTACCCTGCAGAGTGCGGCAGCCGACGTCGTCCGGCTGGCCATCCTGGACGGGATCGCGGCAGCGGCGGAGGTTGAGACGCCGGCGGGGCGGTTTCGTGCATACGGGGACGGAGTGCGCTAGCATGGCTGGATTTAACATTCGGCCCGCAATGCCGTAGTGTTGACTGTTGGTTGTCTGCCCTGTTGTGCCCTTTTGTGGGCCGGAGGCTTCAGCCAAGCAATCAAAAAACGTCCGCAGTGATCGCCGGTGCAAGCCGGAGGGGCTGTGGCAACAACAGTTAGCGGAGGGTATGGCCAAGAAGGACGGGGTCATTGAGATCGAGGGCGTTGTGACCGAGGCGCTGCCTAACGCGATGTTTCGCGTTGAGCTCACCAACAAGCACATCGTTCTGGCACACATCTCTGGAAAGATGCGCCAGCACTACATCAGGATTCTCCCTGAGGACCGGGTAGTGGTGGAGCTGAGCCCGTACGACCTGACACGTGGTCGTATCGTCTACCGCTACAAGTAAACACTGGCCGGCCAAAGCACCAGCTACGGGCCGGTCCAGCTGACCAACTGCAACACGCAAAGGAACGCCATGAAGGTCAAGCCGAGCGTTAAGCAGATCTGCGAAAAGTGCAAAGTGATCCGCCGTAATGGCCGGGTCATGGTGATCTGCGAGAACCCGCGCCACAAGCAGCGCCAGGGCTAATTTCCTTCATAGGAAACCCTGGGTTGCTAACCCACGCAAGTAAATAAAGGCAGCACAAGCTGATCTGGGACACTGAGCAACAACGAGTCCGGACAGCTAACCCCCGGTCGGAGGCTGGGGCCGTACGGATTGTACGGGTGTACTGCCTACGACCTCCGGTTTATTCAAGGAGCACTGCCACTATGGCTCGTCTCGCTGGCGTAGACATTCCCCGCGAAAAGCGGCTGGAAATTGCGCTTACTTACATCTACGGCGTGGGCAAGACCCGTGCACACGAAACCCTGACTGCCACCGGCATCAGCGCTGACGTCCGGGTCAAGGACCTGACTGACGCCGAACTGGTTCAGCTGCGTGACTACATTGAAGGCAACTACAAGGTTGAGGGTGACCTTCGCCGCGAAGTGGCCGCTGACATCCGCCGCAAGGTTGAAATCGGCAGCTACGAAGGTATTCGCCACCGCAAGGGCCTGCCAGTGCGCGGACAGCGCACCAAGACCAACGCCCGTACCCGCAAGGGTCCGAAGCGCACCGTCGCAGGCAAGAAGAAGGCCCGCTAAATCCCTCGGGATTAGCTCGGCTTCCCCCCATAACTTTCTGTAGGAGAAATAATGCCCCCGAAGACTCGTGGCGCGGTTCGCAAGCCGCGTAAGAAGGACAAGAAGAATATCGCGCTGGGCCAGGCGCACATCAAGAGCACCTTTAACAACACCATCGTGTCCATCACGGACCCGAACGGTGCTGTCATCTCCTGGGCTTCGTCCGGTGAGGTTGGCTTCAAGGGCTCCCGTAAGTCCACCCCGTTCGCTGCCCAGATGGCCGCCGAAGCCGCCGCAAAGCGTGCACAGGAGCACGGCATGCGCAAGGTTGACGTGTTCGTCAAGGGACCGGGATCCGGACGCGAGACCGCCATCCGTTCACTGCAGGCCGCTGGCCTCGAGGTTGGGTCCATCCAGGACGTAACCCCCAGCGCGCACAACGGCTGCCGCCCGCCGAAGCGCCGCCGCGTCTAATTCTTAGCCGGAGCTTGCCCGGACCCTCACCGGTCCGGGCAAGCCCAGCCGCGTTAAGTCATTAGACCGATCTTTCCACCACCTGTGTTGCGTCATATAGCGGATGCTCGCCGAAAGGAAACCTAAGTGCTCATTGCACAGCGCCCCACCCTCTCCGAAGAGGTCGTCTCCGATAACCGCTCCCGTTTCATCATTGAACCGCTGGAGCCGGGCTTCGGTTACACCCTCGGAAACTCCCTCCGCCGTACCCTGCTCTCCTCCATCCCCGGTGCCTCTGTCACGAGCATCCGGATTGATGGCGTGCTGCACGAGTTCACCACGGTTCCGGGTGTCAAGGAAGATGTCACCGAGATCATCCTGAACATCAAGAACCTGTCGGTCTCCTCCGAGCACGACGAGCCGGTTGTTGCTTACCTGCGCAAGCAGGGCCCGGGAGTCGTCACCGCCGCGGACATCGCTCCGCCGGCCGGCGTCGAATTCCACAACCCGGATCTGCACATTGCCACGCTGAACTCGAAGGGCAAGTTCGAACTCGAACTGACCATCGAGCGCGGCCGCGGCTACGTTTCGGCAGCTCAGAACAAGTCCGGCGACTCCGAGATCGGCCGCATCCCGGTCGACTCGATCTACTCGCCGGTGCTGAAGGTTACTTTCCGCGTGGAAGCTACCCGTGTTGAGCAGCGCACTGACTTCGACAAGCTCATTGTCGACGTCGAGACCAAGCAGGCCATCGCCCCGCGCGACGCGGTCGCTTCGGCAGGTACCACCCTGGTGGAACTGTTCGGTCTGGCCCGCGAGCTGAACACCGCAGCTGAAGGTATCGAGATTGGCCCGTCGCCGACGGATGCTGCCCTGGCAGCAGACATGGCCCTGCCGATCGAGGATCTGGACCTCACCGTCCGTTCCTACAACTGCCTCAAGCGTGAGGGCATCCACACCGTGGGTGAACTCGTTGCCCGCTCCGAGGCTGACCTGATGGACATCCGTAACTTCGGTGCGAAGTCCATCGACGAGGTCAAGGCAAAGCTCGTTGAACTGGGTCTGTCCCTCAAGGACTCCCCTCCCGGTTTCGATCTTGCAGCCCGCGCCGCAGCCATCGAAGAGGACGACGCCGCTTTCAGCGACGACGAGCTCTAAAACAGATCTTGGCCAGCAGGCTGGACGCACCGCAGCGTGCACAGCCCGCCGGCTTCCATATGAGGAGAAATAGTTATGCCTACCCCCACTAAGGGTCCGCGCCTCGGAGGCGGCCCGGCTCACGAGCGCCTCATGCTCGCGAACCTGGCAGCCGCACTGTTCGAGCACAAGCGGATCACCACCACGGTGACCAAGGCCAAGCGGCTGAAGCCGTACGCCGAGCGACTGGTGACCTTCGCCAAGCGCGGCGACCTGGCTTCCCGCCGTCGTGTGCTCGGCCTGATCAGCAACAAGGGCGTCGTCCACGAGCTGTTCACCGACATTGCCCAGGCAGTGGAGAACCGCGACGGCGGCTACACCCGCATCACCAAGATCGGCAACCGCAAGGGCGACAACGCTCCCATGGCTGTCATCGAACTGGTTCTTGAGCCGGTTTCCGCCAAGCAGGCAGTGGTAGCCGAGGCTACCTCCGCCGCGAAGCGCGATGCTGACAAGCAGGACGCCGACAACGCTGAAGCAGCTCCGGTCGCCGAGACCGAAGCTGCAGAGACCGAAGCTGCAGAGACCGAAGAGGCTCCCGCAGCTGAGGCCGCCGAGACCGAAGCAGCAGAGACCGAAGAGGCTCCGGCCGCTGAGGAAGCTGCCGCCAAGTCCGAGAAGGACGCGAAGTAATTCGCTAAAACCTTCTTATAGACTTAAGTCTATGAACGAGCTCAAACCCGCTGCCCCCGTTATGGGGGGCGGCGGGTTTTTGCGCATCCGGCTGGATCTTTCGTACGACGGCGGCCCGTTCAGCGGCTGGGCCCTGCAGCCTGGCCGGCGGACCGTCCAGGGCGTCCTGGAGGAAGCCCTCGCGCTGCTGATCCGGCGCCCTGTCCGGGTCACGGTGGCCGGCCGCACCGACGCCGGCGTGCATGCCCGCGGGCAGGTGGTGCACCTGGACCTGAGCGAGGCGGAGTGGCAGGGGTTGAACCGGGGCGCCGAGCTGGACCCTGCGGCCGCACTGCTCCGGCGGCTCCGCGGCGCCCTGAGCAGGGGACTGGGCGAGCTCAGCGGCGCGATCGAGGTGCACCGGGTCGCCCTCGCCCCGGAAGGCTTCGACGCGCGGTTCTCCGCACTGTGGCGGCGTTACAGCTACCGGATCGCAGACGGGGCGGCCCTCTGGGACCCGCTGGGGCGGTACTCCACGCTGTGGCACAAGGAGCGGCTGGACACCGGCCTGCTGAACGAGGGTGCCTCCCGGTTGCTGGGACTGCAGGACTTCCGGTCCTACTGCAAGCCGCGCGAAGGCGCCACCACCATCCGGGAACTGCAGCGATTCGAATTCACCCGCGGCACCGACGGCGTCATCGTCGCCACCGTCCAGGCGGATGCCTTCTGCCACAACATGGTCCGCTCGCTCGTGGGATCAGCGCTCTACGTCGGGGCCGGTCTGGAGGAGCCGGGCTGGCTGTATGAACGGCTGATCGCCCGGCATCGGGATGCCCGGTCCGTCCTGGCCGCCCCGCACCCGCTCGTGCTTGAAGAGGTGGCGTACCCCTCCGCAAGCGGGCTGCTGGCGCGGGCCGATCTGACACGCGCCCGGCGCACGTAAAGACCGGCCGCGGACTTTCCCCACCTTCGCCGGCACGGAACCGGGGCGCGTCGGCGGGTCGGCGCAACACGCGGACCGTGTGCGCCAATGTTGGTGAACCTTCGATCCGGCCTAGAAAGCGGCTGGAGCCCCGTCGGCGGGCAGGTCCACGGTGAAGGTACTCCCGCAGCCGGGCAGGGTGCTGCACGAGATGGAGCCGCCGTGGCCCTCGACGATCGCCTTGGTGATGGACAGGCCCAGTCCGGCCCCCGGGATGGCGCCGTCCCGCACTGCCGGGCTCCGGAAGAACCGGTTGAAGACCTTGTCGGCGTCGGCGGCGGTCATACCGATGCCGCTGTCCTCCACCCGCAGAAGCACCCGGCCGCCGTCCGCGCGGGCCGAGACCGTTACGGCGCCGCCGTCGGGGGAGTACTTGATCGCGTTGGAGACCAGGTTGTCTAGGGCCTGGCCGATCCGCAGCGGGTCCACGTGCGCCCACAGCGGCGCCGGCACGTCCATTGCCAGGGACACCCGGGAAGACTGTGCGTGGGCCTGCGCGGAGCCAAGCGTCGCCTCCACCAGGCCGGCCAGGTCGGTCCTGCGCGGGTGGACCTGGACCGCGGAGCTGGCGGACATCAGCAGGTCGGAGACGAGGGCCAGCAGGCGCTCGGCGTTGCGCTGTGCCACCTCGATCCGGCGCAGCACCGGCAGGGACAGCTCCTCGCCAAGGACCAGGTCCAGGTTGCCGATGATCGAGGTTAGCGGGGTGCGGAACTCGTGTGACACCGTCGCGACGACGTCTTCCTTGGCGGCGAGGGCGTTGACCAGGCCGGTGACTTCGTTGTACACGACGACGGCGCCGCGGAAGCCGCCGTCGTCGTCCTGCAGCGGCCGTGCGCCGGTGGACACCACCCGGCTGCCGGGCGCCTCCCCGAAGCAGACCAGGTGGTCCGCGAAGGACTCGCCCTTCAGGGCGCGGCGGAGCGGACGACGGCTGGGCGGGAGCGGGGTGGACTGGTCCCGTCCGGTCAGCAGCAGGTCCTCTTCCCAGTCCGGATCGCCCGGTGTTGCACCCTCGGGCGCCGCGGACGCCTCCAGCCGGGCCTGCCAGCTGTTGGTGAGCAGCCGCCGGCCGTCGGCCCCGATCGCGACGATGCCGACGTCGATGGTGTCCAGGATGGCGTTGAGCAGCCGTTCGCGCTCCCGGCTTTCTGCGAGCAGGGCCTGCAACTCGGTCTCCGTGGCGTCGACCTTGCGCTGCTGGCGCCGCAACTGCGCCCGGGCGAGCTGCATGGCCAGCGAGACGGCCAGCGTCACCAGCGCCAGGAGTGCGACAGTGGCGATGCGGCCGGCACCGTCGCCGGCGCCGGCGACGAAGTACCAGGGCAGGCCCGCCAGCAGCGGACCCAGGAAACTGGCGGCGACGATGACGACGGGGGAGAGTCGCGAAGCCGAAATCCAGGCCACGGGAAGCACGGACAGTACCCCCAGGCCCGGCAGTTCCTCCGCGGCTGCCACCCGGCTGAGTCCGATGGCGGCCAGGTCCAGGACCGGGATGGCCAGCGGGGCCAGCGGCCCCAGCCGGTGCCACGGCACGAGGAGGCATGCCAGCAGAACGGCGGCGTGCAATACCAGGGCGGACTGGCCCCAGCCGCTGGCCCAATGCAGGCTCCAGGCCTCGGGCGCTGCAGCCAGGGCGGAGGCGAGCAGCAGGGTCACGGGCAGCTGGGCCGCCAGCACCCGGGCGCGCGGCGTCAGGGCGCCAAAGCGGAGGTCCATGCCCGCGCCGGGAATCAGCGGCCGTTCACCCAATGACTAGCGCCCCTTCCTCGCACCTGGAGTTTACATTGCTGTCACGTTAAGTTGACTACAAACATATTACGGTTGTCCGCGTAACTGAGCCGGAGCCCGAAATCGGGTCCCGGGATGGGTATTGTGGCAGGACATGCGTATGCCGCGTCCTTGGGAGGCGCGGCTGGGCGCCCGGGGCACCAGCCCCGGTTTTGTAGCGGCGGACGCGGTGAGCAACCGCCGGCCAGCGGAACAGCATCGGATGTGAGGGTGGCATGACTGACCTTGGGGTGGCCGTCGTTGTTGAGGACGATGCGGATGTTCGCAACCTTGTGGAGGCGGTGCTCCGGCAAGCCGGTTTCGAGGTGCATTCGGCGGCCGAGGGCCGGGAGGGGGTCGACGTCGTCCGGCGCCGCGACGCCAGTGTGGTCACGCTCGACGTTGGCCTTCCCGATATTGACGGTTACGAGGTGCTGCGCCGGATCCGGCAGTTCAGCGACGCTTATATCGTCATGCTGACCGCCCGGACCGATGAACTCGACACGCTGACCGCGCTCCACACCGGGGCCGACGACTTCCTGACCAAGCCCTTCCGGCCCCGTGAACTGCGGGCCCGGGTGGCTGCGATGATGCGCCGGCCACGGCAGGACGGCCAGGGCGGGGCCGGCCCGGCGGCCGCGCGCCAGGACGGCGCCGTCGCCGTCGTGGACAATGTAGTGCGCCACAACGGGCTGGCCCTCAATCCTGACACGCGTTCGGTGACGGTCGACGGCGATCCGCTCGCCCTCACCCGCAGCGAGTTCGACCTGCTGCACGCGCTCCTTCGCGGCGCGGGAGCGGTGAAGTCCAAGACCGAGCTGGTGCGGGTGGTGCGTGGCGAATACTACCGTGCCGACGCCTACATCAGCGAGTCTGATGAGCGGGCCGTTGAGGTGCACATCGGGAATCTGCGGCGGAAACTCCGGGAGGACCCGGTGCAGCCGCGCTGGCTCCAGACGGTGCGCGGAGTGGGATACCGGCTGGCGCCTGAGCGCTCCCAGCACGCCGAGCGCTCCTAGCGCTCCTAGCGCTCCCAGAGGATGTAGCTGAACTGCAGTTCGTTCATGGTTTCACTGCCGCGGGCGGCGAGTTCGTCCAAGAGCGATGCGGCATGCCCCAGATCCCCGCCCCGGATCGCTGCTTCGAGTTCGGCGGCGAGTTTGGCCAGGCGCAGGCCGCCGACCATCGACGAGGAGGTCTTGAGGCTCAGGGCGGCGTCGAGCGCGGCCGCAGGGTCGCGGCGGTCCAGGGCGCCGGCAAGGGACTGGTACCGCTGGTCCCACATCTGCGCGTAGTCCCGGGCGAAGCCCTTGGCGACGGCGGGGCTGTTCAGCTGCTCGCCCAGGTCCTGCAGGGCGGCGGGGTCCACCAGCGGAGCGGCGTCGGGGTACGGCGCCAACAGTTCGGCGCCTCCTGCCGTGGCATCGGCGGCGGGCAGGGGGCCCGCGTTTCCCTCGTCGGGGCAGGCTGCTAAAAGAGACATGGCACTACGGTACTAGCTGTCCGGACCGGCGCCCGAGTCGGCAGGGTATCCTGCGGAAACCTTGTGGCTATCCTTGTTCCGCCTTTATGCCTGACGTTTTGCGGGTCTTTTTACCGCCTTCCGCAGCGGACGCTGCGGCCTGTTTGGCTGCTGCTTACTGGCCGCTGAACGTCGCGATGGCGTTGATCACGGCGGGACCCAGGATAGCGATGAAGAGCACCGGAAAGATGAAGAACAGCAGCGGGAAGAGGATAGTGACGGGCAGCTTCATGGCCTTCTCCTCGGCCCGCTGGCGCCGTTTGACGCGCATCACCTTGGCTTGGATCCTGAGCACCCGGCTGATCGCAATGCCGTAGGTGTCGGCCTGCACCACGGCCTGGACGAAGCTGCGCAGCTCCGGGATGTTGGTCCGTGCCGCCAGCGCCTGGTAGGCCTCCCGCCGGCTGCGCCCCACCTGCATGTCCTGCAGGGTGCGGACCAGTTCCTCAGCCAGGGGCCCCTTGCCGTTTTCACCGGCGCGGGCCATTGCCCCTTCAAACCCCAGGCCCGCCTCGACCGAGATCAGCATCTGGTCCAGGGTGTTGGCCAGTTCCAGCTGCATGATCTTCTGGCGCTCCTGGCCTTTGCTGTACAGCAGCAGGTCCGGGATGAAGTAGCCCAGGAGCATCACGAACAAGCCCACCAATTTCAGCAGGGGCGCCGGCGTGCTGGCAAGCCACAGGCCGAGGACCGCCCCCACGAGTCCCAGCAGTGGTTTGGCAGCGAGCACCCGTCCGAGCGGGAGCGAAGCGGGGCGGCCGGCCAGGGACAGCAGCCGGTCGAGTTTTCTCACATAGGCCGCGGGGGTTAGCCGGTGGCCGATGCGCTCCAGCAGGGCTGTTTCCTTCGGGGCGGCGGCCTCGGCTGGTCCGGTGCCCAGAGAGAGGATTTCCCGGATGGCCCGTTGGGATTGCCGGTCAACGGAAAGGAAGGACCAGGCCAGATAGGAGACAGGGAGGCAGATCAGCAGGACGGCGCTCAGGACCAGGGGACTCATCGGCAGCTCAGAACTTCAGATCGATGATCTTGCGCATCCACAGACCACCGATCGTCATCAGGATCACGGAGGCCGCGATCATGCCCCAGCCCAGCGGGTTGGTAAACATCACGTTCATATAGCCGGGATTGACCAGCATCAGCATCACCACGATGCCCACCGGCATGGCCATCAGGATGTAGGCGGAGAACTTGCCTTCGGCCGCGAGGGACTTGATGTGGCCCTTGATCTCACTGCGCTCGCGGATAGTCTCGTTCACCTGGTCCAGCACCTCGGCGAGGTTGCCGCCCACCTCGCGATTGATCTGGATGGCCTGGGCAATCCAGACAAAATCCTCATTCCGCATCCGCTCGGCGGTGTCGCTGAGCGAGGCCAGCAGGTCGCGGCCCAGGGACGTTTCGGTGATGACGCGGCGCATTTCCTCCGCCGTCGGGCTTTGCGATTCGCTGCCGGCGGCGTCGATGGCGCGCAGGATACTGTGCCCGGCGCGCAGGCCGCCGGACAGCAGCTGCAGGGTGTCACCGAGCTGGTCGTCGAACTTGGCGCGGCGT
This sequence comes from uncultured Arthrobacter sp., assembly GCF_964021775.1. GTDB lineage: Bacteria > Actinomycetota > Actinomycetes > Actinomycetales > Micrococcaceae > Arthrobacter. Next base: position 52,255 of record NZ_CAXHZI010000012.1, on the reverse strand, counting down.
TTGCCGGTCAGGACCGTGAGGACCAGGTGTCCGGCTACCGGGGTGAGCAGGACCAGCAGGAGGGCGGGCAGGAGGCCGCCGACGACGAAGCCGGCCAGGGCGCCGACGAACGCACCAACCGCGAGCAGGACGTAGAAGTCGCCCTGGCCCATGCGCAGTCCCGCTTGTTCCAGCGCGTCGCGGTTGAAGAGCCGGACTTTACGCTGCGCGAAGAAGCCATCTGCGAGGTTGACCGCGGATCCGGCGAACCGGCTGAGCGAGGAATCCGGGGCGTCCTGGACCGGCCGCCGTCGGTCCAGCGGGACGCGTGCCGCCCCCGGTGAGAGGACCGCCACGGCCAGCAGGAGGAGGGCAGCGACCAGGAAGGTGACGCCGACAGTCAGTGTCATGGCCGGCTCACGCCTTGCCGGCCGCGGCCAGGGGCGCTGCGAAGACGTTGGGGGAGACGTAGATGCCCATGTCCTCGAAGCGGTCGATGAAGCGCGGCCGGATCCCGGTGGCCACCGGCTTGCCGAGGAAACGGCCGTGCGCGTCCACGCCGGCGGAGTAGTCGAAGACGAAGGCGTCCTGGAGCGTGACAATGTCCCCCTCCATGCCCTGCACCTCGGTGACGTGGGTGATGCGCCGGGTGCCGTCCCGTAACCGGGAGATCTGCACGATCAGGTTCACGGCGGAGGCGATCTGCTCGCGGATGGCGCGCAGCGGCAGGTCCATCCCGGCCATCAGCACCAGCGTCTCAAGGCGGGCGACGGCGTCGCGCGGCGAGTTCGAGTGCACCGTGGAAAGCGAGCCGTCGTGGCCGGTGTTCATGGCTTGGAGCATGTCCAGGGACTCGCCGCCGCGGACCTCACCCACCACAATCCGGTCCGGCCGCATTCGCAGGGAGTTGCGCAGCAGGTCGCGGATGGTGACCTCGCCCTTGCCTTCGGTGTTCGGCGGCCGGCTTTCGAGGCGGACCACGTGTTCCTGTTGGATCTGCAGTTCCACCGCGTCCTCAATGGTGACGATGCGCTCGTCGTGCGGCAGGAAGGAAGAGAGGACGTTGAGCAGCGTGGTCTTGCCGGTGCCGGTGCCGCCGGAAACGATGATGTTCAGCTTGGCCCGCACGCAGGCGTTCAGCAGTTCCGCCATCTCGGGGGTCAGGGTGCCGAAGTCGATCAGGTTCCGCACCGTCAACGGCACCTTGCTGAACTTTCGAATGGTCAGCGAGGACCCGCCGACCGCCAGCGGGGGGATGACGGCGTTGACGCGGGAACCGTCCTCGAGCCGTGCGTCCACGAGCGGGGATGACTCGTCGATCCGGCGGCCCACCTTGGAGACGATGCGTTCGATCACCTTGCGCAGGTGGTCCTCGGAGCTGAAGCGCGAGTCGGTCAGGGTGAGCTGGCCCTTGCGTTCCACGTAGATCTGGTCCATCCGGTTGACCATGATCTCGGTGACCGCGGGGTCATCCAGCAGCCGCTGCAACGGACCGTAGCCGAGCACGTCATCCGCGACGTCGCGGACCAGCCGGGTGCGCTCCTCGGTGGACAGCGGCACCTGTTCGGCGTCGATGATGCGGGTCAGTTCGTCGCGGGCGGTGGCGCGAAGTTCCTCTTCCTTGACCGCCGAATCGCTGAAGCGCGTGCCCATCCGTTCGAACAGGGCGGTGGCTGCCCGCTCCTTGAGCGTGGCGAAGGCGTCCACCGGCTGCTGGCCCTTGGCCCGGGCCGTGTCGGGATGTTCCGCGAACGACGGCGCGGCTGCCGCGGCGAGGCGCGACGGCTCGGGGCGTGCCGGTTCAACGCCGGGGGACAGGCGGGGCGTGCCGGCCGGGGCCGCCGTCGGCGCCACCGCTGCCGGCTGCTTCGGTGCTGCCGGCTGTGCGTGCGGGCCAGCTTCCGCCGCGGAGAGTCGCTCGGAGAGTTTCATTTAGACCACCACCCTGCGGTGCAGTTTTTTCTGGGCCGTGGCGCGCCAGGCCGGGTCGAAGCGTGTCACCAGTTGCCGCAGCCCCTTCACGGCCGGGTCCTTGCGCCCGTCTTGCAGGACCGGGATCCCGCGGTTCGTGGAGTAGGCCACCGCCTTGGAGCGCGGAATGCTCACGTCCACCGGAGCGCCGATGGTGGCTTCGACGTCCTGGACGCTGAGCCCGGACTTGGAGTCCGCCATGTTCAGGACCACGTGCCGGGTTTCCGGAAGCAGGTCCAGCCGGCGCAGGATTTCCAGCCCCGAGCGGAGGCCGCGGATGCTGGGGACGTCCATGGCACTGACCCAGACGACGTCGGTGCACTGCTCCATCGCGGCCAGGCCCACCTCCGGCAGGCCCGGGGCGGTGTCCACGACGACGTACTGGAACTGCTCGGCGAGTTGTTCGATCAACCGGCTGACCTGCTGGGGCGTGATGTCATCGGCCTCCACCGGCGTGCGGGGCGCGCAGAGGGCATAGATACTGCTGGGATGGACCGTGAGGAAAGCCTTGAGGACCAGCGAGTCCTGGCTGGCCGAGGCGGAGACCGCGTCGGTGACGGTGTGCTCCGGGTTCAGGTACAGGCCGGAAGCCACGTCGCCGAACTGCAGGTCCAGGTCCACGATGACAACGCCCATCGGGGCCACCTGGCCCAGTCCGATGGCGATATTCGTGGCGATGGTGGTCTTGCCGACGCCGCCTTTGGGGGAGAAGACGCCGATCACCAGGCCCTTGGGCTTGCTGTCCGGCTGCTGTACGGCCGTGGCCCGGGTCCGGCTGGCATAGGACTGGCAGGCACGCTCCAGCAGCACCCGGATCTGGGCCGGGTCCGAGGCGGGACTGAGGATGTCCCGGATCCCGGCGCGCATCGCGAGCAGCACAAACTCCGGCTCGGGCTCGCCCACCAGGATCACGCTCAGCTCGGGCAGCTGCACGTCAAATACCGTGGCGAGCCGCAGGGCGTCCTCGATCGGAACGTCGGGCCCGAGGATCAGCACCTCGGGGCGCTCCTGGTTGAGATTGGCGAACAGTTCACCGGGGTTGGCTGGATTGACGAACGCGAAAGTCTGGACGCCGCCCGGCAGCCCGCCCGCCACGGCCTGGCGTACCCGCGCGTCGAAGTCGGTGTTGGGGGTGATCAGAACGAAGCGGCTCACTTGTAGACCTCGGCTCCCTGCATTGCGCCTTGTCCGCTTTCCTTTGCGTCGAGCGGTTCCTTGCTCAACCAGAGGGTCGCAAATTCGGCGGCGTAGACGATCTTTGACGCGTTGACATCGTTGACTGCAACCGTGAGCAGCAAAGCGCCGGTGGGCAGCGAAGTGTCCTCCACCGGGGCATCGGGAGCGCCACTGGCGTTGGGCTGCGGGCTGGGAGTGGCCACGGGGGCGCGCTGCACTGCCGTGATCAGGACTTTGTGGATGGCTAGCTGGGTAGTCTCCTTGTCGGGCTTGGCCTCGAGTCCGCCTTTTTTCTGCGAAATGAAGATGCCGATGTGATCGCCCGGTGCCAGGCGCCCGCCAACCACCCGTTGCGGCTCCAGCTGGAAGGACACCTCCTGGAGTCCCTTCGGCACTTTCACCGATCCACTGGCCTGGAGCGCTTCCGGTTCGACCAGCCGCTCGGCCACGAGCTGCTCACCCGGCAAGAGCTCCACGGCTGTCACCTTCCCGGCCAAGCCGTCCAGGTTCTTCAGGGCTGTTTTGGAGACAGCCTTGCCCGGTAGTTCCTGGCTGGTGACGAAGGCCCGCAACGTCTCCACGGGGGTGCCGGCGGGGATTGCCTTTTGCACCACCATCACGGAGACCGGCTCCAGGTTCTGCACAGCACGGGTGTCGGCTCCCTGGGCGTAGCTGACAACGAGGATGGCACCGACGATGGCCAGCACGACGGCGGCCAGTCCTGCCAATAAGCGTGACTTCAAAAACTGCTCCTGAACCGGTGAGGGACTGCGGGTGTACTGGGTTACTTCGTGAGGCGGACTACGGTGGCTCCACTGGAATCGACCGGGCCGAGCGTGAAGCCGTCCGCCAGCGAGACATATTTGATGAAACTGCCGATGATGCCGCGGCAGTTTCCGTCGCACGCCACCGCCGAGGGGACGGTCGGGGCCGTGTTCTGGAAGGTGTCGGGGAGCGTGCTGTTGCCGCTGAACTTCCAGCCTTTGACCTTGAACGCGGCGAAGGATTTGAGGCTGTAGACGGCACCGTTGCCGGTACCGGTGACGCGGTCAAAAACCGGGAGCAGGACCACGACCTCCTTGCCGGCGGTAATGTCCGAGGCCCACCGATTCAAGGTGGCCGCGCAAACAGCCGGGGAGCTGTTTCCCGGGTCGCTGCCGCTCTCTGCCAACGCAAGGTCGATCAGCCCGCCGCATACTCCCGGGTCGCTGACCAGCCAGCCGAAGCCGCCCTCGACGGCCGCTCCCGAAGGTCCATAGTTGCAGTCCGGATTCGCATTGCTGCCGTGGTTCTGCAGCAGCTGCAGGGTGCCGTCGACGTGGCCCTGGACCTGGCAGATTGAGAAGGTGACGGGGAATGCCGTCGGACCTTTCACCGGGCTGCCCCAGGTAACGGCGGATGTCGCCGAGACCTCGGCGGAGGTGTAGCCCAGGGCGCGCGCGAAAAACAAGGACACCCGGTTCGGCTCCTTGCCGGGCTCCTGGGCTGCGGCGGCGACGGTGACGGTGCGGTTGACCTTGTCGAGGAGGAGCGACTGGATGTTGCTGGCGCCGTCGCCGGCGTTGCCGTTGGCGAGACCCTGCGCCAGCGTGGACGTGGCCGAGCATTGGGCGTCGTTGATATCCTTGGCGCACTTTTGCGCTACCGCCAGGGCAGCGGCGTCGGAGCCGTTGCGCAGTTGCGTCCGCTCCGCGTACAGCATGCCGACGTCGACGGCGAGGGCCGCGAAACCGAGCAGCGACACCATCAGGATCGCAACCATAATGGCGATCCCGCCGCGCTCGCGGTCCGCCGCGGCTGGGGGACTGATTAACCGCCGCACAGCATGACTCCTTTGCCTTCCATCGGGAACGGCCCGGCGATGCCGGTCATCGTGGAGAGGGTGTACGTGATCTTGACCGTCACCTGCGCACCGGAGGTGCAGGGGGTGGGGCTGATCGTGATGTTGGAGTCGGCGAGGGCGGGCCTCAGTCCGGTTGTGGCGTTCTTCACCGCAGTCCGCGCCGCGGATGCACTGTTGTTGATGGCCATCACCCTTACGCCCTCCCGGGCGGCGCTCGAGAGTGAAATCTGCACGTTATAAGCGCGGCCGAATTCCATGATCCCCAGCAGCATCATCACCAGGACCGGGGCCAGGAGGGCGAACTCGACCGCGACGGCGCCCCGTTCGTTTGTCTTGGACATGGGGGACCGCCTTCCTGTTAAGGACACTCCGGGGATGGCAATGTGGCGGCGGCTAATGCCGCCGCCACAAAATCCTTCGGCGCCTCACGCCGAGGCTTGGGTTCGCTACGGGGTGCAGGTGCCTGCGCCTGCGGCGGCCCCGGCTGCGTAGGTTCCCCCGCTGACGGAGCACTGGACCTGGGTGAACGTGTCGGTCAAGGTACCGCCGAGCAGCGTTACGGCGACGATGATCACGACGGCGATAAGGGAGACCATGATGCCGTATTCGACGGCCGTGGCGCCCTTCTCATCGCCGCGGAGGCGGACGGAGAGGTTGGTGTAAAGAGCAAGCATGGGATGACTCCTGAGCGAGTTGGGCGGCTGGCCCTGCACCAGCACTGAGAGGAACTTAGCAACCGCCGACACGCCGTCAATCGGATTTTGGAACATCCTGTGCCAAGGCTTCCCAAACTGCACATTTCCTGTACTTTCCCTGCGCGGATCCTGCGCTGAGCTGTTGCCTGGGCACGCAAGAGGACCCCCTTGGCTCTGGGTACCAAGGGGGTCCGGTCTTGGGGCGGCCCCCGCTGAGGGGCCGCGCGGTTACTGGTTGGCGAAGACGTCCATGATGCTCATCACTGTCGGGCCCAACACCACGATGAACAGGGTGGGCAGGATCGTGAAGATGAGCGGAAACAGCATCTTGACCGGCATCTTCATAGCGTGTTCCTCGGCCCGCTGGCGGCGCTTCATCCGCATGTCCTTCGCCTGGGCGTTCAGCACGTTGGCGATCGCAATCCCGTAGGCGTCGGCCTGGACCACGGCCCGGACAAAGGACCGAAGATCCGGCACGTCCACCCGCTGGGCCATGGCCAGGTACGCGTCCTTGCGGGAACGGCCCACCTGAATGTCCTGTAGGGTGCGGATCAGTTCGTCCGCCAGCGGCCCTTTGCCATTCTGGCCAGCACGGGCCATCGCCGTTTCAAAACCGAGGCCGGCCTGGACCGAGATCAACATCTGGTCCAGCGTGTCCGGCAGTTCCAGCTTGATTGCCTCCCGCCGCTTCTGCGCGTAGTTCCGGATCAGAATGTCCGGGACAAAGTAAGCAAGCGCGGAGGCGCCGAGAGCGAGGAGTATGTTCGCAGCTGTTGGACTGCCCGCTATGAGCAGCGCCCCGGTGATGACCCCGGCGAATGCCAGCAGGGGTTTGACCATGATGACGCGGCCAAGCGGCCAATCTTTGGGCCTGCCCGCACCGGCGAGCTGCTTGTCCAGCCATGCGGTGTAGCCCTTCGGGGTGACCTTCCGGCTCAGGGCCGCAATCTGGCCGGTGGCGGAGAGTGCAGAGCTGGCGGACTGAGGGCCGCGCCCGAGATTCGACTGGATGTTCCGCAGGCCGGCCCGGTCCCCCGTGAACGCGAGCCAGGTCATGAGTGAGAGCGGGGCGACGACCGCCAGGATGGCGGCATAGGCGATAGTTTGCACAGTTTCTCCCTTTTCTCAGAACTTCGGTTTGATGAGTCGACTGAGCCAAAAACCGCCCACGGACAGCAGGACCACTGCGGCGAGGATCATCAGGAATCCAGGAAGCGTGGTGAGAAAGACCTTCGAATACAGGGGATTGAAGAGAGTCAGCCCAATGAACATTACGATCGGAAGCGCCATCAGGACCATGGCGGACATTCGTCCTTCGGCGCTGAGGGCTCGGACCTGGCCGCGCAGCTGGGTGCGGTCGCGGATTGTCTCGCCGACGTTGTCCAGCACCTGCGCGAGGTCGCCGCCCACTTCCCGATGGATTTCGATGGCCCGTGTGATTGAGGCGAAATCCTCGTTGTCCGTTCGGAGAGCGACGTCGGCCAGCGCTTGGCCGAGGTCCCGGCCGATCCGGGTTTCGTTGACCACCCGGTTGAGTTCGTCTTTCATCGGTGCCTCGTTTTCCTCCGCGGCGGCGTCTACCGACCGGAGCAAACTGTGGCCGGCGCGGAGCCCGCCGGCCAGCATCTGCAACGAGTCCGGTACTTGCTCGTCGAACTTCTTGCGCCGGCGGGCGACCAAGACATTCAGGAACACGACGAGACCGAGGGGCGTCAGCAGGAGTAGCAGTACGGCCAGGATCGGGCTGCCGAGGAGAAAGCCAACCACCACCGCGGCGAACGTGACGGCCCCTGCGATCAGCAGGTAGTCGCCGGGTTGTTTCTTTAGTCCGGCGCTGTCGAGTTTCTCGCGGCTGAGCAGCCCTGGGCCGCGCGTCCGGAGACCCTGATTGATCGCGTGCACGGTGCGATCCGTCAGTTTTGTCAGGCCGGAGGATTGGACTGCCGCGCCGTCCGGCCGGCGCCGCGACAGCGGAACCGAGCGTGACTTGAAGACGACGGAGACCAGGACCGCCAGGGCAGCGTAGGCCAAGAGGAGGCCGGCGACAAAGACCATCGGAGACTGTTCCTGCACGGTTACCGCCCCCTGACCGTAGCGGCGCCGAAAACGGCCGGCGAAATGTGGATACCGAGTTCGACGAAGCGGTCGGTGAACCGGGGTCGGACCCCGGTGGGGATTGGCCTGCCCAGGAACCTCCCGGTTGCATCGACACCGGCGGAGTAGTCAAACACGAATGCGTCCTGCAGCGTGACGATGTCGCCCTCCATGCCTTGGACTTCAGTGATGTGGGTGACCCGCCGGGAACCGTCACGGAGCCGGGTGATGTGCACGATCAGGTTCACCGCCGACGCCACCTGCTCGCGGATGGCCCGCAGCGGCAGATCCATGCCGGCCATCAATACCAGCGTTTCGAGCCTGGCGATGGCATCCCTAGGGGAGTTGGCGTGCACGGTGGAGATGGAGCCGTCGTGGCCGGTGTTCATGGCCTGCAGCATGTCCAGGCACTCGCCGCCGCGGACTTCGCCAACCACAATCCGGTCCGGCCGCATACGCAGCGAGTTGCGGACCAAGTCGCGGATGGAGATTTCACCCTTGCCCTCGATGTTCCGGGGCCTGCTCTCCAGCCGGACCACGTGGTCCTGCTGGAGTTGCAGCTCCACGGCGTCCTCGATAGTGACGATCCTGTCCGCGCTCGGAATGAAGGAGGAAAGGACATTCAGCAAAGTCGTTTTACCGGTGCCGGTGCCGCCCGAAACGATGATGTTCATCCGGGCCAGTACACAAGCCTGCAACAGTTCCGCCATTTCCGGCGAGAGGCTGCCCATCGAAATCAGGTCATGGACGGTCAGGGGATCCCGGCCGAACTTCCGGATAGTGAGCGCCGGCCCGTTGACGGCCAGCGGCGGGATGATGGCGTTCACTCGGGACCCGTCCGACAGCCGGGCATCAACCAACGGGGACGATTCGTCGATCCGGCGTCCCACGTTGGAGACGATCCTTTCGATGACCCGCCGCAGGGCATCATCCGAGGTGAACTTGGAGTCCGTCAACTGGAGCTGCCCTTGGCGTTCGACGTAGATCTGGTCGAAGCGGTTGACCATGACCTCGGTGACTGTGGGATCGTCCAGATACCTTTGGATGGGGCCGTGGCCGAGTACGTCGTCGATGATTTCGCGGATCAGGCGCTGCCGTTCGACAGAGGTGAGCGGGATCTGCTCCTCGTCCACGACGGCCTTCAACTCGTCCTTGACGGACTGGTGGAGTTCCGTTTCGTCAATAGAAGAGTCAGTGATGCGGGACCCGAGCCGTTCGAAGAGCGCCTGGCTGGCGCGTTCCTTAAGCGCGTTTAGTGCCTCGCTGGCGACGGACGCGGTCTGCTGAAGCTCAGGGAAGCCCGGCTGCGCCTCAGCAGCTGTCTTGGCCTCGAGAATCCGGCCCAGTGTGGCGGGCTGAGCGGGGGGCGCGAACACGTCGCCGGTGACTGGCTTGTCCCCGGGAGTTACGGAAGGCGTCCCGCCTCGCATTTGCTGGAAACGGTCGGTGAGGCTCACTGGACTACCGCCCTTCGGTGGAGTTGCTTGTGCGGTCTGGCTTCCCACTCCGGCTTGAAGCGGTCAACCAGCTGGCGGAGGCCTTTGAGGGTGGAGTCTCGGCCGCCGTCCTGCAGCACGGGGACACCCTTGTTAGTGGAGAACGGAAGAGCCCGTGAACGTGGCAGCACCACATCAACGGGCGCACCGATAGTGGCTTCTACGTCCTTGAGCGACAGCCCTGCCCGGCGGTCGGCCATGTTCAACACGATGTGGCGGTGCGCCGGAACCAGGTTCAGTTCGTCGAGGATTTGGAACCCGGTCCGCAGGCCCCGAATGCTGGGGACGTCCATGCCGCAGATCCAGACGGCGTCTGTGGCTTGTTCCAGCGTGGCGAGGACGTGCTCGCCGAGTCCCGGCGCCGTGTCCACGACGATGTAGCGGAACTCTTTTCGCAGCTGCTCCAGGAGGTGTGATACGTGGGCCGCGCTGATGCGGTCCATCTCCACGGGGGTCCGTGGTGCGCACAGGGCGTAGATTCCCGCCGGGTGAACACTGAGGTACGTCTTCAGCACCATGGAGTCTTGGCTGGCTGCACCCATTACGGCATCTGTGATGGTGAACTCCGGTTCCAGCAGCAGCCCGCTGGCGACATCACCGAACTGGAGGTCAAGGTCCACGATGACCACGCTCATGGGAGCGGTTTTTCCCAGGCCCACCGCGAGGTTGGTCGCCACCGTCGTCTTCCCGACGCCGCCCTTGGGCGACATTACGGCGATGACACGGCCGGAGCCGTGGTCGGCATGTTCGGTGGCTTGCGGGCCGAGTCCCCGACGCCGGCCGGCGGCGGCGAGGCTGGCCCGCTCCAGCATGACCCGGATGGTTTCCGGGGCGGCTCCGGGATCCAACAGGTCCCGGACGCCGGCGCGCATCGCCTGGACGACGGTATCCGGGTCGGCAGCGACGGCCAGGATCACGCTGATTTCCGGATACTGGAGGTCGACCACGGCCGCTAATTTCAATGAGTCAGCCACGGGTACACCTGGACCAAGGATGAGGACCTCCGGCGGGTCACCGACCATTTGACGCATGATGTCCGCGGGGCCTTCAGGAAGGTAGTCGGCTTTGAACACATGGAGGTCGCCGTGCATTCCGCCGATAGCCAAGCGGACCAGGCGTTCGAAGTCGGAGTTGGGCGTGATCAGGACGAAGCGGCTCATCGGAACAGCCCTGCCGCATCGACTGTGCCCTTGACTGATTCGACCGCACTGCCAGGTTCCTTCGACAAATAGATCTTGCCGAACTCGACGGCGAACACAATCCGTTCCGCATCGACGGAGTTCATGGCCAGCGTGATGAGGTAACTGCCGTCACCCTGCGCCTTGGTGGATGAAGTGGAGGAGACCTGGCTGGCGCCGGTTGCGGTGCCAGAGGTCCCGGTCTGAGTGGCTGTTCCGTTGCTGTATTGGGCGGCGGTCACCAAGACCTTGTGGAAACTCTGTTGCGTCTTACTCGTTTTTCCTCCGGCTGTCCCGCCGCTGTCTTCCAGCGAAAGGAAGATGCCGACGGTGTCTCCGGCCTTCAGAATGCCGCCGGCCACCCGCTCAATGGGAAGTTTGAGCGTGATCTCCTGCAGCCCGGCCGGAACCTGGACCCGGGTCGGGCCCAGGAACGCGTTTTCCTCCACCATCCGGCTGGCAAGCAGCTGTTCCCCCGGCACCAGGGTGACGGCGGTGACCTTGGATCCCAGAGATCCAAGGTCGGTGACGCTGGTGTCTGCCACCGAGAATCTCGGGACTTCCTTCTTTGTCACCAGCGCCGCGATCTTATCCGCGGCGGTGCCGGCCGGAATGGCCTTTTGTACAACATAGATTGATTCTGTTTCTGTGCCGGCCAATGCTCGTTTGTCGGCGTTCTGAACATATGAGACCAACAATACGGTTCCGATAATTGCCACAAGTAATGCGGCGATGCCTCCCAGTAGGCGTGTTTTCATCGTAACTCCTTTGAGTAATTTACTTGATGAGCTTAATTTCTACGGTCCCGAAATCCTCTCCGCCGCCGGAACCCCAGCTGGTGGAATCAATGGTTTCGAATTTCACAAATTGCCCTATGATGCAGCGGTCCTGGCCATGGGGGCATGCTAGGTCCGGCGTCATTCCGGGATCGTCCTCGGTGTTCCGGAACTCGTAGCTGTGGTTGTTGCCAAACTTCCAACCCCAGATCTTGAATGTTGCGTAGCCGATGATGTGGAAGGTGCCGTTTTGTCCCTGGTTGGTGGCGTCATCAAAGACCGGAAATACAACTTTCGCCTCGCCGCCGGCTTCGATCGTGGCTTTCCAGCCGTCCAGGATTGCAGCGCAGCCCGAGGGCGGGTTGTTGCCGGGATCGGAACCCATATCGTTGGTGCCGGTTTGCGTTTCCGCCACGCACGGTGACGCCTGGTCCAGCCAGCCCCAGCCCCCCGGGATCTCTGCCCCCGAGGGATCCGTGCACGTGCCGCCCGGTTTGTAGGAAATTTTCTGGACCTCGGCAGTTTCAACGGCCGTCGACAGGTTGTAGCAGTTGTCCGAGATCGCCAGGGGGAATCCCGAACCGCTCGTCGGCGGTGCCACGGCCGCGGTGGCGGCGGCATGGACCGTGACGGGAGGGGCATTGAGCGCGCTGGCGAACATCTTGGTGAGGAATCCTGCGCCGCTGGTTCCATTAAGGGTTGACGTCACTACGGTGACCTGGTTGGGAACGGACAGGTCCACCGAGTCGACGGTTGTAGCGCCGTCATTCGAGTTCCCGGGGGTCATCTCCTGGGCCCAGGGAAGAGCCTGTGTTGGGCAGTCGGGCGGCGTGCTGTGGCACCGCTGTGCAGCGGCCAGCGCACCTGCGTCCGCGGCGTTCTGAAGCTGCGCGCGCTCGGCGTAGATCTGCCCGACGTCCACGGCCATGGCACCGGCTCCGATGAGCACCAGCATCATCACGGCGACCAGGACGCCGGCGGCGCCTCGCTCGCTGTCGCGGGTGCGCCGGGAAAGCGACTTTATCCGTGGCATCGCATGGCCCCCGTACCGGTCACGGTGACCGAACCGCCAAAGATCCCGGTGAGGGAATTGGCCGTGTACTCGACGGCGACCTGGGCGTTTCCGCTGCCCCCGGCGGGACAGTCCCCAGTGAAGGTGTAGCTGAACCCGCCGGCGTTGAGCCCGGGAGCGCCTGCCACGGCTGCCGCCTGCGCCAAGCCTTGGTCGTTCTCGATGGCCATCGTCCTGGCCGCCTCACGGGCGGCCTGGGTGACCGAGATCTGCAGGTTGTAAGTGTATGAGAACTCGATAATTCCGCCCAACAGGGCGAGGAGAACCGGGGCCACGAGTGCGAACTCGACGGCTGCCGCTCCACGTTCCCGGCCTTGCGCCCGGGACCGGGGCGCTCGCGAACTGCTGCGCTTCATTGCTTCCCCCCCAGGGATCGATGCAGCTGAAGTTGGAAACGAAGGTGCCGCGTCCGCGCTTGGCGGACGCGGCACAATCGGTGATGCTGAGACCTGCAAATTGCTTCGGCGAAGGTTACGGCTGTCCGTTGTTCCAGCCGTTGACGGTGGTGCTGAGCCCCTGGAACCACGCATTCAGCTGGGTGCCGAAGGCCGTGACGCCGATAATGATGCCGAAGGCGATGAAGGCAACGAGCAGCGAGTATTCCGTCGCCGTCGCTCCCTTCTCGGATTCCAGCCGGTCCTTGACGCCGGCGATAAAAGAAAGCATTGAGACCATGAGACCAGTCATTTTAAAAGTCCTTTTCCAGAGTTTCCGAATTGTTTTACGAAGCTCCAGCAAATCCCCTTTTGCTATCTGGTGGGGCTTCGTTGGGACAACATTTGCACGGCGATTAACGGCCCTGCAATGGCTTCGACTACTCGACTTCTGGGGACGAAATGAAGGGTTTACTTATGGCACCCGGAGGGATGTACTCAGTTTTTTAGGGCGGCGCGGCGGCAACTACTTGTTTTGATAAGTCCACTTACTGGTTCCCCCGCAAATGGTGCGGGGGGAGGGGGCTACGCCGAGAGCAGGGCGGTGATCAGGGCCGCGGCCAACATGGAGGGTCCGTAGGCGACTTCTTTAGGCTTATTTCCGCGGTTTTTGAGGATGAGGGCCAGGGAGACCAGGCCGCCGGCCACGAAGCCCAGGGCGCCGCCGTAGAACAGGGGGCTCCAGCCTAGGTAGCCTAAGTACAGGCCGAGCGGAGCCGCGAGCTTAACATCGCCCATTCCGAGGCTGCTGGGGCTGATGAGAGCCAAGATGAAGTAGAAAAAGAAGAGGATGACGGCGCCGGCGAGGGCGCGGACCAGCTCTTCCCAGCCTCCAAGTGCCGCCGAAGCGGCTGCGAGCAGCACGATTCCGGCTCCCAGCAGGGGTATAACCAGTCGGTTTGGCAGCAGATGATGGACAATATCGATTCGCGCCAGCTGAATGCCGATAACCGCCAAAACAATAAATGCCGGCAGTTCCGGACCTGCACCGAAGCGCCAGGCCAACAGCGCGCACAGCGCTGCGGCGGCAACCGCCGTCGTGATCTTCTGCGCACGAGTGGGGCGGCCTGCCAAGTGCGGCAGGATGCGTCCCACCACGACGTCGCCCAGCACCCCGAGGAACAGCCCGGCGGCGGCTGCTCCTGCGATGAACAGCAACGGCACGGAACCGGCAAAGGCGGGATCAGGCACGGGACCTCCAGGAACGCGGCGGGCCGGAACTGAACGGCAGGCTGGTCAGCATGCCACCGGACACCCCATTTTGACCCACGCCCCCGGCTTCCGCTATTCTTGGTAGTCGTTGTGCGTGTCCTATCTCGATGATGCGTGCCCGCTTGAGAATCCGGTTGCAGGATAGCTACTCAACGTGCACATTCGAGACCACAGGATGACTGGTTACATGGAGCCCTCACCTCTGTTCCGGTAGCGCATAGATAGTAGGTGCACCTCCGCGTGACGCCTAAAACAAGAACGCCAGAACAAGAACGAGGCAAACACCGTGCGTACGTACACCCCGAAGCCCGGCGATATCAACCGCCAGTGGCACGTCATTGACGCCACAGACGTTGTCCTTGGTCGTCTCGCCAGCCAGACCGCAATCCTGCTGCGCGGCAAGCACAAGGCCACCTTTGCGTCCCACATGGACATGGGCGACTTCGTCATCATCATCAACGCTGAAAAGGTTGCCCTCACCGGTGCCAAGCTGGAGCAGAAGCGCGCATACCGCCACTCCGGCTACCCGGGCGGCCTGACCAGCGTCAACTACGCGGAGCTGCTGGAATCCAACCCGGTCCGCGCCGTGGAGAAGGCCATCAAGGGCATGCTCCCGAAGAACTCCCTCGCTGCACAGCAGCTGGGCAAGCTGAAGGTTTACCGCGGCGCCGAGCACCCGCACGCCGCCCAGCAGCCCAAGACTTTCGAAATCACCCAGGTCGCCCAGTAGTCCTGGCCACCAAACAACTTATTAATACAAGGAGAACCGTGGCTCAGAACGAAGAGACCACCGAAGCCGTTGAGGCTGAGGAAAACCTGACCAGCTACACCTCGGAGAGCGGTGCTGCCGACGCAGCCGCTCCGAAGAAGGAACGTCCGGCACTGACCGTCGCCGGCGCAGCTGTTGGCCGCCGCAAGGAAGCCGTCGCACGCGTTCGCGTTGTGCCGGGCTCCGGCAAGTGGACCATCAACGGCCGCGAGCTGTCGAACTACTTCCCGAACAAGCTGCACCAGCAGGACGTCAACGAGCCCTTCAAGATCCTCGATCTCGAAGGCGCCTACGACGTCATTGCCCGCATCCACGGCGGTGGCCCCTCCGGCCAGGCCGGCGCGCTGCGCCTCGGCATCGCCCGTTCGCTGAACGAGATCGACGTCGACAACAACCGCGCCACGCTGAAGAAGGCCGGCTATCTTACCCGTGACGCCCGCGTCATCGAGCGTAAGAAGGCTGGTCTCAAGAAGGCACGCAAGGCTCAGCAGTACTCCAAGCGCTAAACAGCGCTCAACCGGAAGCCCGTCCCGCATTGCGGGGCGGGTTTCCGCCGCTTAACAGGCGTCCGAGGGTCCGAAACAGGGACCCGGCGCCTCATCGACTAAACTGGGGCACGATGTCTAGATTATTTGGAACAGATGGTGTCCGGGGCCTGGCTAACGGCCTGCTGACCGCAGAGCTGGCGCTGCAACTGGCGCAGGCCGCCGCAGTGGTGCTTGGCCACGACCGCAACACCAACGGCAACCGGCCGCGCGCCGTCGTCGCCCGCGATCCGCGGGCCAGCGGCGAATTCCTCGCCGCCGCCGTGGAGGCCGGTCTCTCCAGCTCGGGTATCGACGTTTACGACGCCGGCGTGTTGCCGACGCCGGCGGCGGCGTACCTTGTGGCGGACCTCGACGCCGACTTCGGCGTGATGATCTCCGCCTCCCACAACCCCGCCCCGGACAACGGCATCAAGTTCTTCGCCCGCGGCGGCCAGAAGCTTCCCGACGAGGTCGAGGATGCGATCGAGGCTCAGCTGTCCAAGGAGCCCCAGCGGCCGGTCGGCGGCGATGTGGGACGCATCCAGAGGTTCTCCGACGCGGAGGACCGCTACATCGTGCATCTGCTCGGCACGCTGCCGCACCGCCTGGATGGCCTCAAGGTGGTGCTGGACTGCGCCCACGGCGCGGCCAGCGGCTGCTCGCCCCAGGTTTTTAAGACGGCCGGCGCCGAGCTGGTAGTCATCGGGGCGGACCCGGACGGCATCAATATCAACGACGGGGTGGGATCAACCCACCTCGGCCCGCTGAAGCAGGCCGTCCTGGACCACGGGGCCGACCTGGGCATCGCCCACGACGGCGACGCCGACCGCTGCCTGGCCGTGGACCACGAGGGCAACGAGGTGGACGGCGACGAAATCATGGCCATCCTTGCCGTGGCACTCAAAGCCTCCGGCAAGCTCAAGGACGACGTCCTCGTGGCCACCGTGATGTCCAACCTCGGCCTGAAGATCGCCCTGCGCGAGGCCGGCATCACCCTCCGCGAGACCGGCGTGGGAGACCGCTACGTGCTGGAAGGTATGCGCGAGGGCGGCTTCAACCTTGGCGGCGAGCAGTCCGGCCACGTGATCTTCGCCGACTACGCCACCACCGGCGACGGCGTGCTCACCGGCCTCCAGCTGGCCGCGCAGGTGGCGCTCACCGGCCGCCCGCTGAAAGAGCTGGCCGCGGTGATGACCAAACTCCCGCAGGTGCTGATCAACGTCAAGGGCGTCGACCGGACCCGGGTCAAGGGTGACGCGGCCGTGGCCGCCGCCGTCGCCCGCGCCGAGGCGCAGCTGGGCGACACCGGCAGGGTACTGCTGCGCCCGTCCGGGACCGAACCCGTGGTCCGCGTGATGGTGGAAGCCGCCGACCAGCAGACGGCGCAGGACATCGCCGAAAGCCTGGCCGAGGTGGTCCGGACCGAGCTCGCCTTGGCCCTCGTCGCCGACTGACGGCAAAGACCTGAAGATTCAAAAAGTGTGGCCCGCCTCCGTCAGGAAGCGGGCCACACTGCGTCGGTACGCAGGAGCTAGCGGGTGGTGCGGGTCAGGGCGTCGCGGATCTCGGTGAGCAGCGCGAGCTGGGGGTCTTCGGCAGCCTCGTCCTTAACCTCGGCGTTGATGCCCAGTTTGCGGTTGCGGCGTTCGATCATGTGGTTCATGGGCATGACGACCACAAAGTAGATCGCGGCGGCAATCAGCAGGAAGTTGACGATCGCGGTCAGGAGGACGCCGAACTCGATGGCGTTGCCGTTCAGGTCCACCTTCGCGAAGCTGTCGAAGTTCGGCGAGCCCACGAGGCCGGCAATGAACGGCATGAGCACCTTGTTCACGAGGGCGGTGACGACGGAACCAAAGGCGGTTCCGATCACGACGGCGACGGCAAGGTCAATGACGTTGCCCTTCATGATGAAGTTCTTAAATCCAGTCAGCATGGACTCCACGCTAGCGCGGAACGTTAGTACTCAGCGGTAGGCCGGCGCGGCTTCCAGGCCGAAATACTGCTCAAGGGTGGGGATGCCCCGCCGGTGCATGTCGCCGGCGGCCTCGACGCCGATGTAACGGAGATGCCACGGTTCGTAGAAGTAGCCGGTGACCGGGTGCTCCATCCAGGGGTAGCGGACGATGAAACCATAGCGGTGCGCATTCGCCTTGACCCACGCTGCGGCCGGCTGCTGGGCGAAGCACGGCTGGAAGCTGCACGCACCGCCGCCGTCGCCGATGTCGAACGACCATCCCGTCTGATGCTCCGAGTAACCCGGCCGGGCGGAGGCGGTATCCGCCTCGGCGCGCCCACGTGACGACACGTAGCCGTTGTACGTGGCCGTCTGGGTGGCGTAGGAGCGGTAGCCACTCGCCAGGGTCAGGACGACGCCGGCCGACGCCGCGCCCGCGAACATCCGCTCGGCCGCCGCCGCCGTCGTCCGGTTCAGCAGCGCCGCCTCCCCGGACACCGCCAGCCTGACGGCAGGCTGGACCAGGTCCGCCGGGACGAACGTCGCGGGGGAGAGCGGCCGGTGTTTGTTCACCACCACCCACGGGCTTGCCGGATCCGTGAGTGAATACTTCCGGCCCGGCGCGGCCGACGCCGGCGCAGTCCTCGACGGCGAAGCCGTGGGCGGCGGAGTGGTCGTGGCCGTCTCGGCGGGCGCCGACGTCGGAGCGGCGGAAGCAGGAGTGGACGGCGCGGAAGCGGACGTGGCTGTCCCGGAGGGGCCCTCACTTGGCACACTCGTGCCGGAGGTGGACTGAGGGGCGTTGTTGCCCGGGTTGCAGCCTGCCACGGCGGCCAGGGCGGCAAGGGCCGTGCCGGCGGCAAGGAAGCGCCCGACCGTCCGCCGGCTCGGTGACTCCGGCCCCGGCGCCCCGCCGGGGCAGTTCTGGCACACCTGTGCTACACCTTGCGCAGCAGCATGCGGCGGATGGAGTGGTCCGCGTCCTTGGTCAGCACCAGCTGGGCCCGGCCGCGGGTGGGGAGGACGTTTTCCTCCAGGTTCGGCTCGTTGATGCGCTTCCAGATTTCGCGGGCGGTCTGCTCGGCCTCTGAATCGGAAAGCGTCGCGTAGCGGTGGAAGTAGGATTCCGGCTGCGCGAAGGCGGTGGTGCGCAGCTTGCGGAACCGGTCCACGTACCACTCCTCGATATAGGAGGTCTTGGCGTCCACGTAGATGGAGAAGTCGAAGAAGTCACTCAGCGCCAGGCCCTGCCGGCCGTCGTGCCGCGGGCGGGCCGGGGCCAGCACATTGAGCCCCTCGACAATCAGCACGTCCGGGCGCCGGACCACCACTTCCTTGCCGGGAACAATGTCGTAGGTGACGTGCGAGTACCAGGGTGCCCGCACTTCCTCGGCGCCGCCCTTGACTTCGCTGACGAACCGCAGCAGGGCGCGCCGGTCATAGGACTCCGGGAAGCCCTTGCGCTCCAGTAACTGCCGGCGCTTGAGCTCGGCGAGGGGGTACAGGAAACCGTCGGTGGTGATCAGTTCCACGTTCGGGGTGCCGGGCCAGCGCCGCAGCATCTCGCGGAGCACGCGGGCGATGGTCGATTTGCCGACCGCGACGGAGCCGGCCACACCGATCACGAAGGGGGTGCGCTGGGTTGTTTCGCCCAGGAACGTGGTGGTGGCCGCATGGAGCTGGTTGGCGGCCTCGACATAAAGGTGCAGCAGCCGGGACAGCGGGAGGTAGACCTCGCGGACTTCCTTCATGTCGAGGGGGTCGCCCAGTCCCCGGAGGCGGAGCACGTCCTCTTCGTTGAGGGGCTGCTCCATCTGGGCAGCGAGCCGGGACCAGGTCTGCCGGTCCAGCTCAACGAACGGGGAGACGCCCTCGCCGTTCGCGTCGTTGCGTTGCAAAGTCACCTTAGAGATTCTGCCCTTGAGAAGGCCCAGAGCGAAATGGACACCCCCGCAGCCCGCTGCGGCGGGGCCGGACCGGCTCATCCTACGTCGGATGACCGGGAAACCAGCTAGGCTTGGGTCCATGTGTGGAATCGTTGGATATGTAGGCCGCGCGGCTGGCCGGGAAAATACTGATCACTTGGCCCTGGACGTTGTCCTGGAAGGATTGCGGCGCCTCGAGTACCGCGGCTACGACTCCGCCGGGATCGCCGTCGTGGCGGACGGCGCCATTTCCTCCCGCAAGAAGTCGGGCAAACTGAGCAACCTGATCGCCGAGCTGGAGGCGCACCCGCTGCCCGACGCGCTCACCGGAATCGGACACACCCGCTGGGCGACCCACGGCGGCCCCACGGACGTGAACGCGCACCCGCACCTGTCCGACGGCGGCAAGCTGGCCCTGATCCACAACGGCATCATCGAAAACTTCGCGGAGCTCAAGCAGGAACTCCTCGGCAAGTGCGTGACGTTCCTCTCCGAGACCGACACCGAGGTGGCCGCCGCCCTGATCGGCGACATCTACCGCAACCAGCTCGGCGGCGACAACGCCAACGGCGGCCTGACCAAGGCCATGGAACTGGCCTGCCAGCGGCTCGAGGGCGCGTTCACGCTGCTCGCCGTGCACGCCGACCAGCCCGACGTCGTCGTGGCCGCCCGCCGCAACTCCCCGCTCGTGGTGGGCCTGGGCGAGGGCGAGAACTTCCTCGGCTCCGACGTCTCCGGCTTCATCGACTACACCCGCCGGGCCGTGGAACTGGGCCAGGACCAGATCGTCACGATCACTGCCGACACCGTCGCGATCACCGACTTCTTCGGCGCCCCGGCCGAAGGCAAGGAATACTACGTCAACTGGGATCCGGCGTCCGCGGAAAAGGGCGGCTTCCCGTCCTTCATGGAAAAGGAAATCCACGACCAGCCGGACGCCGTACTGCAGACCCTGCTGGGCCGCTCCGACGTCGACGGCAAGCTGACCCTCGATGAACTCCGCATCGACACGGAGCTGCTCAAGAGCGTGGACAAGATCATCGTCCTGGCCTGCGGCACCTCCGCCTACGCCGGCCAGGTCGCGAAGTACGCGATCGAACGCTGGTGCCGGATCCCCACCGAGGTCGAACTCTCGCACGAGTTCCGCTACCGCGACCCGATCGTGGACGCCAAGACCCTGATCGTCTCCATCTCGCAGTCCGGCGAGACCATGGACACGCTGATGGCTGTCCGCTACGCCAAGGAGCAGGGCGCCAAGACGGTGTCCATCTGCAACACCAACGGCTCCACCATCCCGCGCGAGTCCGACGCGGTGCTGTACACGCACGCCGGCCCGGAAATCGCGGTGGCCTCCACGAAGGCGTTCCTCGCCCAGATCGCCGCCGCCTACCTGCTGGGCCTGTATTTGGCACAGCTGCGCGGCAACAAGTTCCAGGGCGAGATCAAGGACATCCTCGCCGACCTGGCCAAGATCCCGGCCAAAATCCAGCAGATCCTGGACAACGCCGACGCGATCAAGAAACTCGGCCACGACATGGTGGACGCCAAGTCCGTGCTGTTCCTGGGCCGCCACGTCGGCTTCCCGGTCGCCATGGAAGGCGCGCTCAAGCTCAAAGAGCTCGCCTACATCCACGCCGAGGGCTTCGCCGCCGGCGAGCTCAAGCACGGCCCGATCGCCCTGATCGAGGAAGGCCAGCCGGTCTTCGTGGTGGTCCCGTCCCCGCGCGGCCGCGACTCGCTGCACGCCAAGGTTGTCTCCAACATCCAGGAAGTCCGCGCCCGCGGCGCCAAGACGATCGTGATCGCGGAGGAGGGTGACGAGGCGGTGAAGG
This sequence comes from uncultured Arthrobacter sp., assembly GCF_964021775.1. GTDB lineage: Bacteria > Actinomycetota > Actinomycetes > Actinomycetales > Micrococcaceae > Arthrobacter. The sequence continues at coordinate 31,319 of NZ_CAXHZI010000012.1, read as the reverse complement.
CCTACGCCGAGCACGTCATCTACATCCCGGAGACCCCGACCCTCCTGGCACCGCTGCTGTCCACCGTGCCCCTGCAGATTTTCGCGCTCGCACTCGCCAGCGCCAAGGGCTACGACGTGGACCAGCCGCGGAACCTGGCCAAGAGCGTGACCGTAGAATAGCCGCATGATTGTTGGCATCGGCGTAGACGTCGTAGACATTGAGCGGTTCGGCCGGCAGCTGGAGCGCACCCCCGGACTGCGCGACCGGCTGTTTGTGCCGGCCGAGCGGGAGCTGAACACCCGGTCCCTGGCTGCCCGGTTCGCCGCCAAGGAAGCCGTGGCCAAGGTGCTCGGCGCGCCGGCGGGCATGAACTGGCAGGACTGCTGGATCGGACTGGACCAGCACGGCCCGACCGTCCAGGTCAAGGACACCGTACTGGCCGTGGCGCAGTCGAAGGGCGTCAAACGCTGGCACCTGTCGATCAGCCACGACGGCGGCATCGCCACCGCCACGGTGATCGCCGAAGGCTAAGCACCATGATCAGCGCCCATACCGGAACCCACATTCGAGAAGTCGAACAGCAGCTGCTTGAGACGAGTGCGGACCCCGGGATGGGCGCTGTTCTGATGCAGCGTGCAGCCTACGGGCTGGCCAACGCGGTGGTCCGCGAACTCCGCGGCCGCGGGCTGGGAACCTACGGCTCGTCCGTCGCGGTGCTCGCCGGCAAGGGCAACAACGGCGGCGACGGGCTCTACGCCGCCGCGCTGTTGGCCCGCCGGGGCCTGCGGGCGACGGCGGTCCTCACCGCCGGTGAGGCCCATCCGGCCGCGCTGGCGGCGTTCCGTGCCGCGGGCGGCCGCGACGCCGCCTTGGGTGACGGCAACGCCGCGGAGCTGGCAGCAGACGCCGCCCGCGCCGACGTCGTCATTGACGCGGTCCTGGGAACCGGCGCCCAAGGCGGTTTGCGCGGCACGGCAGCCCTGTTGTTCGAAGAGCTGCAGCGCAACCGGCACGGGCTGGTGGTCGCCTGCGACCTCCCCAGCGGCATCGACGCCGACACCGGGGAGGCGCACGCCCCGGTTCTGGCCGCCGACGTGACGGTCAGCTTCGGGGCGGCCAAGGCCGGCCTGCTGGCCGACCCCGGCGCGGACTTCACCGGCCGGCTTGTCACCATCCCGATCGGCATCGAGGCGGCCCTGGGCGCCCCCGGGCTGCGGCGCCTGGAAACCGGGGATCTGTCCGCGCTGCTGCCACACCCCGGGCGCCGCTCGCACAAATACTCCCGCGGTGTGCTCGGCGTCGTCGCCGGGTCCGCCCGCTACCCCGGTGCGGCCGTGCTGGCCTGCCGGGGCGCCCTGGCCGCGGGCGCCGGCATGGTCCGCTACGTGGGCCCGGCGGAAGTCGCGGACCTGGTCCGCCGGTCCTGCCCCGAGGTGGTGTGCGGCAGCTCCGTCGCCGACGCCCACGTCCAGGCGTGGCTCCTGGGGCCCGGACTCGACGACGGTGCGCACGAGCAGCTGGACCGCGTCCGCGAGGCAGCTGCCGCTGGACTCCCCACCGTGGCCGACGCCGGTGCGCTTCCGGCGCTGCCGCGCCACCTGTCCGCCCGGACCGTGCTGACCCCGCATGCGGGCGAGCTTGCCTCCCTGCTGGAACGGTACGACGCCGGACCGGGCCGTGCCGTCGTTGAAGACGCAACGCTCGCAGCCGTCCGGGAGGCCACGCGGCTGACCGGCGCGACCGTCCTGCTCAAGGGCGCCACCACCCTGGTGGCCGCACCGTCCGGCACGGTGTTCAGCCAGGCCGAGGCCAGTCCGTGGATGGCCTCCGCGGGCAGCGGCGACGTGCTGGCCGGGGTGCTGGGTGCCCTGCTGGCACAGCTCGCCGGGGACCCGGGCGCCTTCAGCGCCCTAGGCCTCGAGGAACCGGACCGGTGGGCTGCGATTGCGGCGATGGCGGCCAGCCTGCACGGCCGCGCCGGAACCCTGGCGTCGGGCGGCGGTCCGTTGGCGGCGTCGGACATCGCGGAAGCCCTGCCGGAGGTCATCGCGAAGCTGTAACAAAAGCGCACGCTGTGCCACCCGGTAAATTAGTAACCCTACTTACAAGTAGTCTGTCTAGAGATAGTTCGCCACGCACGAGGAGTACACATGGAAGTCTGGCCCGGAACGGCTTACCCGCTGGGAGCCACCTTTGACGGCACCGGCACCAATTTTGCCCTGTTCAGCGAGCAGGCGGAGCGGGTGGAACTCTGCCTCCTGGCCGATGACCTGAGCGAGACGCGGATTGAACTGACCGAGGTGGACGGCTACGTCTGGCACTGCTACCTGCCGCAGATCCAGCCGGGCCAGAAGTACGGCTACCGGGTGCACGGACCGTACGATCCGGCGAGCGGGAACCGCTTCAACCCCAACAAGCTGCTGATGGACCCGTACGCCAAGGCCATCCAGGGCCAGATTGACTGGGACCCGGCGCTTTTCTCCTACGAATTCGGTGACCCCGATTCGCGCAACGACGCGGATTCGGCGCCGCACACCATGCACGGCGTGGTCATCAACCCCTACTTCGAATGGGACGGGGACCGCCAGCTGCGCGTCCCGTACCACGAGTCGGTCATCTACGAGGCACACGTCAAAGGCCTGACCGAGCTGCACCCGGAAATCCCCGAGGAGCAGCGCGGCACCTACGCCGGCGTGGCCCACCCGGCCGTGATCGAGCACCTCAAGAAGCTCGGCGTCACGGCGATCGAGCTGATGCCGGTCCACCAGTTCGTCAACGACGGCACCCTGGTGGAAAAGGGCCTCAACAACTACTGGGGCTACAACACCATCGGCTTCTTCGCCCCGCAGAACACCTACAGCTCCTCCGGCGACGTCGGGCACCAGGTCCAGGAATTCAAGGCCATGGTCCGTGAGCTGCACCGGGCCGGCATCGAGGTCATCCTCGACGTGGTCTACAACCACACGGCGGAAGGCAACCACCTCGGCCCCACGCTGTCCTTCAAGGGCATCGACAACCAGGCCTATTACCGCCTGGTCGACGGCGACCTGAAGCACTACATGGACTACACCGGCACCGGCAACTCGCTGAACGTCCGGCACCCGCACTCCCTGCAGCTGCTGATGGACTCGCTGCGCTACTGGGTGACGGAAATGCACGTCGACGGCTTCCGCTTCGACCTCGCCTCCACGCTGGCCCGCGAGTTCTACGACGTCGACAAACTCTCCACCTTCTTCGAACTGATCCAGCAGGATCCGATCGTCTCCCAGGTCAAGCTGATCGCCGAGCCGTGGGACGTCGGCCCGGGCGGCTACCAGGTGGGCAACTTCCCGCCGCAGTGGACGGAGTGGAACGGCAAGTACCGCGACACTGTCCGCGACTTCTGGCGCGGCGAGCCGTCCACGCTGGGTGAATTCGCGTCCCGCCTGACCGGCTCCGCGGACCTCTACGAGAGCTCCGCCCGCCGCCCGGTGGCCTCGATCAACTTCGTCACCGCGCACGACGGCTTCACCATGCGCGACCTGGTCTCTTACAACGAGAAGCACAACGAGGCCAACGGCGAAGGCAACAACGACGGCGAATCGCACAACCGCTCCTGGAACTGCGGCGAGGAAGGCGACACAGACGACGACACCGTGCTGACCCTCCGCGCCCGGCAGCAACGGAACTTCATTGCCACGCTGCTGCTCTCCCAGGGTGTGCCGATGCTGCTGCACGGCGACGAACTGGGCCGCACGCAGCAGGGCAACAACAACACCTACTGCCAGGACTCCGAGCTGAGCTGGGTGCACTGGGAAGCCATGGACCAGCCGCTGGTGGAGTTCACCGCGTTCGTCAACAAGATCCGCCACGACCACCCGACCTTCCGCCGCAGCCGCTTCTTCGACGGCCGGCCGGTGGTCCGCGGTGAGGGCGAGAAACTGCCGGACATCGTCTGGCTGAAGACCGACGGCACCGGAATGCTGCCGGAAGACTGGGACAGCGGCTTCGGCCGGACCATCGGTGTGTTCCTCAACGGCCACGGCATCCAGGAGCAGGATTCCCGCGGCCGCCGGATCACCGACGACAGCTTCCTGATGGCCTTCAACGCCCATGACGACAGCGTGGACTTCTGCCTGCCGGCCGACGAGTACTCGCAGTACTGGGAGGTCCTCATCGACACCGCGGCCCAGGCCGACGCCTACGAACCGCTCAAGGCCGGGACCACCCTGACCTTGGCGGCCAAGTCCATGGTGGTGCTGCGCGCCTACTCGGGACCCGAGGTTGAGGTTGATTACTCGGCCGCGGCTTCATTGGCCTCCATGGCCGAGCACGAGGAAGCCCACGAGGAGATGGTGGAGGCCCAGGAGCAGGCAGCCGCCGCCAGCGAGGCGAAGGCTTCCGCTTCATGAGGACCCCCGCCTCGACCTACCGGCTGCAGATCCGGCCCGGCTTCACCCTGCAGGACGCCGCCGACACGGTGCCCTACCTGAAATCTCTTGGCGTGGACTGGATCTACCTGTCGCCGATCCTGACGGCGGAGCAGGGCTCGGACCACGGCTACGACGTCACCGACCCCGCCGCGATCGACCCGGACCGCGGCGGCCCGGAGGGTCTCGCGGCGGTGTCCCGCGCGGCGCGGGAGGCCGGCATGGGCGTCCTGGTGGACATTGTGCCCAACCACGTCGGCGTCGCCACCCCGGTCCAGAACCCGTGGTGGTGGTCGCTGCTCAAGGAAGGCAAGCAGTCCCGCTACGCCCCGGCGTTCGACGTCGACTGGGACTTCGGCGGCGGCCGGATCCGGATCCCCGTGCTGGGCGATGACGCGGACGTGGACGCGCTGGAAGTCCGCGACGGCGAGCTGCGGTACTACGACCACCGCTTCCCGCTGGCCGAGGGCAGCTACACCGAGGGGGACGACCCCCGCGAGGTGCACAACCGGCAGCACTATGAACTGGTGGGCTGGCGGCGAGCCGACAACGAGCTCAACTACCGCAGGTTCTTCGCCGTCAACACCCTCGCCGGGATCAAAGTCGAGGACCCGGACGTCTTCGACGAGGCGCACGAGGAAGTTGTCCGCTGGTTCCGCGAGGACCTCGTCGACGGCCTGCGGATCGACCACCCGGACGGCCTCGCGGACCCGGCCGGCTACCTCCGCCGGCTGCGCGAAGTGACCGGCGGCGCCTACCTGCTGATCGAGAAAATCCTCGAGCCCGGGGAAGAACTCCCGGCCGGCTTCGAATGCGAGGGGACCACCGGCTACGACGCGCTCGCGGACGTGGACCGGCTCTTCGTCGACCCCGCCGGCCAGTCCGGCATGGACGCCCTGGACACCTCGCTGCGCGGCGGCGAACCGGCCGACTACGAGGACATGATCCGCGGCACCAAGCGCCGGATCACGGACGGAATCCTGCATTCGGAAATGCTGCGGCTGACCCGGCTGGTACCGGCGTCCGCCGGGCTCGACGCCGAGACCGCCGTCGATGCGCTGTCCGAGATCACCGCCGCGTTCCCGGTCTACCGCAGCTACCTGCCCGAGGGCGAGGACGTGCTGCGCGAGGCCTGCGAACTGGCCGTCCGCCGCCGCCCCGAGCTGGAGACCGCCGTGCGGACGCTGCTGCCCCTGCTGCTGCACGCCGGCCCCGGGCCCGACGCCGAGCTGGGCCGCCGCTTCCAGCAGACCTCCGGCATGGTGATGGCCAAGGGCGTCGAGGACACCGCCTTCTTCCGCTACACCCGGCTGGGCACCCTCACCGAAGTCGGCGCGGACCCCACTGAGTTCGCGCTGTCCACCGATGAGTTCCATGCCCGGATGGCACGACGCCAGGCACGGCTGCCGCTGTCCATGACCACGCTCAGCACGCACGACACCAAGCGCAGCGAAGACACCCGGGCGCGGATCTCCGTGCTCGCGGAACTGGCTCCGGAGTGGACGGCATCGTTGCGCCGGCTCCAGGAACTGGCGCCGCTGCCGGACGGTCCGCTGGCCAACCTGCTGTGGCAGGCCGTGGCCGGGGTCTGGCCCGCGGACCGGGACCGGCTCCAGTCCTACGCCCAGAAGGCGGCGCGCGAGGCCGGCAATTCGACCGACTGGCTGGACCCGGACCCGGACTTCGAAGCGAAACTGGCCGCCGCCGTCGACGCGGCGTTCGACAACAGCCAGGTGCGCGCCGAACTCGATGCGCTGGTGGCCCTGCTGGACCCGTACGGCGCCGCCAACGCGCTGGGCGCCAAACTGGTCCAGCTCACCATGCCCGGCGTCCCGGACGTGTACCAGGGCACCGAGTTCTGGGACCGGTCGCTGACCGACCCGGACAACCGGCGGCCGTTCGACTTCGGCGCGCGGCGCGCGGCCCTCACGGCGCTCGACGCCGGTGACCGGCCGGCGTCGTACCGGGAGGACGCGGCGAAGCTGCTGGTGACCTCGCGGGCGCTGCGGCTGCGCCGGGACGCACCGGAGCTGTTCACCGGCTACACCCCGGTGCAGGCCACCGGAGCTGCCGCCGAACACTTGGTCGCCTTTGACCGCGGCGCCGGCTCGCCCGGGGCTCTCACCTTGGCGACCCGGCTGCCCCGCGGCCTCGAACAGCGCGGCGGCTGGCAGGACACCGCCATCAGCCTCGCCTCCGCAATGACCGACCAGCTCACCGGCAGGACCTACGGCCCGGGCCCGGCGGACGTGGCGGAGATCCTCCGCGACTACCCCGTGGCCCTGCTGGTACCGGCCGCCTGACAGCACGTACTGACGAACCGACATAGGGGAACGGCAATGACTCTGCCCGCACACGGAACCGCACGCTTCGACCTCTGGGCGCCGGACGCGCAGGACGTCACGCTGCTCGCCGACGGACGGCACTACCCGATGCGCCGGGACACCGGCGCCGGCCGGGGCGGCTGGTGGACCGCCCCGGAGGCCCCGGCCTCCGGCGACGTCGACTACGGCTACCTGCTGGACGGGGACACCACGCCGCTGCCGGACCCGCGGTCCCGCCGCCAGCCCGGGGGAGTGCACTCGCTCTCCCGGACCTTCGACGCCGGAGCCCACCAGTGGGCGGACGGGCAGTGGAAGGGCCGCGGGCTGCAGGGCGGTGTGATCTACGAACTGCATGTGGGCACCTTCACCCCCGAGGGAACGCTGGACGCCGCGGCCGGCAAGCTCGGCTACCTGGCCGAGCTCGGCGTCGACTTCGTGGAACTGCTGCCGGTCAACGGGTTCAACGGCACGCACAATTGGGGCTACGACGGGGTGCTCTGGTACGCCGTGCACGAGGGCTACGGCGGCCCGGCCGCGTACCAGCGCTTCGTCGACGCCGCCCACGCCGCCGGGCTGGGCGTCATCCAGGACGTCGTCTACAACCACCTAGGCCCCAGCGGCAACTACCTTCCCCGGTTCGGCCCCTACCTCAAGTCCGGCGAGGGCAACACCTGGGGCGACTCGGTCAACCTGGACGGGCCCGGTTCCGACGTGGTCCGAGGCTACATCCTGGACAACGCCGCGATGTGGCTGCGCGACTACCACGTGGACGGCCTGCGGCTGGACGCCGTGCACGCCTTCAAGGACGAACGCGCCGTCCACCTGCTGGAGGACTTCGGCGCCCTTGCCGACGCGGTCGCAGCCGAAACCGGGCGCCCCGCGACGATGATCGCCGAGTCGGACCTGAACAACCCGCGCCTGCTGTACCCGCGGGACGCGAACGGCTACGGCCTGGCCGGGCAGTGGAGCGATGACTTCCACCACGCCGTGCACGTCAACGTCAGCGGCGAGACCACCGGCTACTACAGCGACTTCGACTCGATCGCGGCCCTGGCCAAGGTCCTCGAAAAGGGTTTCTTCCACGACGGCAGCTACTCCAGCTTCCGCGAACGGCACCACGGCCGGCCCATCAACACCTCCCTCGTGCACCCGGCCGCCCTCGTGGTCTGCAACCAGAACCACGACCAGATCGGCAACCGCGCCACCGGCGACCGGCTGTCCCAGACTCTCGGCTACGGGCAGCTGGCGCTCGCCGCCGTCGCGACCCTGACCTCCCCGTTCACCCCGATGCTGTTCATGGGCGAGGAATACGGCGCCACCACGCCGTGGCAGTTCTTCACCTCGCACCCGGAACCGGAACTGGGGAAGGCCACCGCGGAGGGCAGGATCAAGGAATTCGAACGAATGGGCTGGGACCCCGCCGTCGTGCCCGACCCGCAGGACCCGGCCACGTTCACCCGCTCCAAGCTGGACTGGTCCGAGGCCAAGTCCGGCGAGCACGCACGGCTGCTGGAGCTGTACCGGAACCTGATCGCGCTGCGCCGCGCGACGCCGGAACTCGCCGGGTCAGGCTTCGCGGAGACCGCCGTCGACTTCAACGAGGACGAGCGCTGGCTGGTGCTGCGGCGCGGCAGCGTGGAGGTGGCGATGAACTTCTCCGCCGAACCGCGGCAGCTTTCGGTGGCCGGCAGTTCACTGCTGCTGGCCACGGAGGACGGCACCGCGCTGACGACCGCCGGGCTCGGCCTCCCGGGCCACAGCGCCGCCGTCGTCTCCCACTAGGAAAGGAAATTACTGATGACTTACCTCGCAGCAGAGAACCGCTACGACACCATGCCCTACCGCCGGGTGGGCCGCAGCGGCCTGAAACTGCCGGCCATCTCGCTGGGCCTCTGGCACAACTTCGGCGATGACAAGCCGTTCGAGGTGCAGCGCGCCATCCTGCGCCGCGCCTTCGACCTGGGCGTCACCCACTTCGACCTCGCCAACAACTACGGCCCGCCCTATGGCAGCGCCGAGACCAACTTCGGCCGGCACTTCAAGGACGACTTCAAGCCGTACCGGGACGAACTGATCATCTCCAGCAAGGCCGGCTACGACATGTGGCCCGGCCCATACGGCAACTGGGGCTCCCGCAAGTACCTGCTGGCCAGCCTGGACCAGTCGCTGACGCGGATGGGCCTGGACTACGTGGACATCTTCTACAGCCACCGCCCGGACCCCGAGACCCCGCTGGAAGAGACCATGGGCGCCCTAGACCAGGCCGTGCGCTCCGGCAAGGCGCTCTATGCCGGCATTTCGTCCTACACCCCGGAGCAGACCCTCGAGGCGGCCCGGATCCTGAAGGAACTCGGCACCCCGCTGCTGATCCACCAGCCGAGCTACTCGATGCTCAATCGTTGGACCGAGAACGGCAGCCCCAGCCTGTACGAGGCGCTGGACCAGGTGGGCGCCGGGGCCATCGCCTTCTCGCCGCTGGCGCAGGGCATGCTCACCGACCGCTACCTCGACGGCGTCCCGGAGGACTCCCGCGCGGCGCAGGACAAGTCCCTGGACCAGGCCATGATCACCGGCGAAACGCTGGACCGGGTGCGCGGGCTCAACCGAATCGCCGAGAGCCGGGGCCAGACCCTCGCGCAGCTGGCCATCGCCTGGATCCTCCGCGAGCAGGGCAAGGGCACCTCCGTGACCTCTGCACTGGTCGGCGCGTCCAGCGTCCGGCAGCTTGAGGACACCCTGGCCGCCATCAACAACCTGGACTTCACCGCCGATGAGCTGGACGCGATCGATGAGTTCGCCGTCGAGTCCGACATCAACCTCTGGGCGCAGAAGTGAGCCGCGGCGGCGCTGTTCCGCGGCGCCGCCTCCGGCCGTAACAGATTCGGTGCCGCGGCCGGGAACATCTTGAGTCCCGGCACCGTTGACTAGAATGCAAGGGCGCCGCATGGCGTTGTGCCCGTTTGCCGCCGTCGTACATCAGAGTACGTCCGCGCCGGGCACGTGAAGTTTGTACTCAAAGGGAGTTTCGTGTCTTCAAATCCGATTCGTGTTGCAATCGTCGGCGTGGGTAACTGTGCCACTTCGCTGGTCCAGGGTGTCCAGTACTACAAGGATGCCGACCCCCAGGCCACGATTCCGGGTCTGATGCACGTGCAGTTCGGCAAGTACCACGTCAACGACGTGCAGTTCGTCGCAGCCTTCGACGTCGACGGCAAGAAGGTGGGCCAGGACCTGTCCGCCGCCATCCTCGCCAGCGAGAACAACACCATCAAGATCGCCGACGTCCCGCCGACCGGCGTCACCGTCCAGCGCGGCCCGACCCTGGACGGCCTCGGCAAGTACTACCTCGAGACCATCGAGCAGTCCCCGGACGAGCCGGTTGACGTCGTCCAGGCCCTCAAGGACGCCAAGGTCGACGTGATGGTCTGCTACCTGCCCGTGGGTTCCCAGGAAGCGGCCGAGTTCTACGCCCAGTGCGCCATCGACGCCGGCGTGGCCTTCGTCAACGCCCTCCCGGTGTTCATCGCCGGCACCAAGGAATGGGCGGACAAGTTCACCGCCGCCGGTGTGCCGATCGTAGGCGATGACATCAAGAGCCAGATCGGTGCCACCATCACGCACCGCGTCATGGCCAAGCTCTTCGAAGACCGCGGTGTCACCCTGGACCGCACCTACCAGCTGAACGTCGGCGGCAACATGGACTTCAAGAACATGCTGGAGCGCGACCGCCTCGAGTCCAAGAAGATCTCCAAGACCCAGGCCGTCACCTCCAACGTGGAAGCCGACCTCGCCGCCAAGGACGTGCACATCGGCCCGTCGGACTACGTCCAGTGGCTCGATGACCGCAAGTGGGCGTTTGTTCGCCTCGAAGGCCGCAACTTCGGTGACGCCCCGGTCTCGCTCGAATACAAGCTGGAAGTCTGGGATTCGCCCAACTCCGCCGGCGTGATCATCGACGCCGTCCGCGCCGCCAAGATCGGCCTGGACCGCGGCATCGGCGGCCCGCTGCTCTCGGCGTCGAGCTACTTCATGAAGTCCCCGCCGGAGCAGTTCAACGACGACCTGGCCCGTGAAAAGGTCGAGGCCTTCATCCGCGGCGACCTGGAGCGCTAACCCCCGCCCAAACCGACGCTCCCTCACGTCCGGTGCGTTCCAACACGACGCTCCCTCACGTCCGGTGCGTTTCACCACAACGCTCCCGCACTTATGGTGCGGGAGCGTTGTGTTTTTCCGGCTTAGGGAAGTCCCTACACGACGCTGCCTCACGTCTGGCGGGTTTGGGCGGGACGTTCCTTCAGCTCGGGCGGGCTTGGGGCGGACGCTCCCTCAAGTCTGGCGGGTTTGGGCGGGACGCTCCCTCAGCTCTGGCGGGTTTGGGGCGGACGCTCCCTCAGCTCTGGCGGGTTTGGGGCGGACGCTCCCTCAGGTTCGGCGGGTTTGGGGCGGACGCTCCCTCAGGTTCGGCGGGTTTGGGGCGGACGCTCCCTCAGCTCGGCTCTAGAAGCCGGCGGCGGTTGATGGGCTGATGTATGCGCTGCGGAGGACTCGCTTGATCCTGGCGATGGCACCAGTGAAGCCATCTGCAAGGTCATCTTTTGTCAGAAGGAGAACGGTCCACCCCGCTGCTTCGAAGGCCTTGTCCCGCCGGCGATCGCTGAAGATCTGGGCAGGGAGCAGGTGGTGCCCGCCGTCGTACTGAACTGCAAGGCGCCTGAGCCGATACCCAAGGTCCGCTGTCGGCGTCCCCTCACTGCCCGGGCGCAGTTCTATTTGTAGCTCCGGTTCAGGAAGCCCGGCGTCGCAGATCGCCAGGCGGAGGAGAGTCTCAGGCCCTGAATCGGCTCCCACCCGCATCAGCTCAAGGGCCTCCCGTGCGCGGACGATCCCCTGGAGATTTGGATGACGGCGCAGCATGACTCGCAACCCGTCGATGGTCGCGAAAGGCTCGCTCCGCCCCTCCAGATTGAACCGGGGGATCCGAACGAGCTCATCTCCCATGCAGACAAGCTCAGGCAGGCTCAATTGCCGGGCCAGGTCGAGCCACGTCCGGGGACGGGTGCTGATCCGGATGCCGTCCGCCGTCTCGATCTCGTCGTCGAACGCAACAACTGTGTGTCCCACGATCCCCTTACGGCGAACTTCGGGGAGCGCGCGCGGCTTACTCAGGTGCAACTCCTCGGAATCCGAGAGCCACGGCGGCAAGAGCTGGCTGCGAAGTCGAGCTGCCGTCACATGCGAGATCCATGCCCCCTGGGAAGCTGCGCTCAGCGCCCGGGCCGCGGCCTCCAACTCGAAGCTCCAACCCGCAGGCCGGTAAAGACCCCGACTGACGTGCTTGAAGTCGGGCTGTCGGAGTCTGGCTCTGGGCACTCCCAACGACGTCGCAGCGGCGAGGGTGAAGGGGCCGGTCACCAGCACACTAGGAAGCTCTGTTCGCTTTCTCATGCTCGCATTGTGGGCGACTTTGAAAAGCCGTGCAGAAGTTATCCACAGCCGCGTCTGCCGCCGCGCACGAACTGAGGGAGGGTTCGGTTTGGAGGCGCCGGATGTGAGGGAGGGTTGGGTTGGAGGGCGCCGGATGTGAGGGAGCGTCAGGTTTGGATGCGCCTGATCTGAGGGAGCGTCGGGTTTGGAGGCGCCGGATGTGAGGGAGCGTCGGGTGTTGAGGCGCCGGATGTGAGGGAGCGTCGGGTGTTGGGGCGCCGGAGGTGAGGGAGGGTTGGGTTAGAAGAGGCCGACGGGGTTGCCGTTGGCGTCGACGCCCATCCGCATTGCGGCCGGAACCTTGGGGAGCCCTGGCATGGTCATCACCGCGCCCGTGAGCGCAACGATGAACCCCGCCCCGGTCTTGGGAATCAGGTCGCGCACGTGCACCGTGAAGCCCTTCGGCGCCCCCAGCTTGGTGGCGTCGTCGCTGAATGAGTACTGCGTCTTCGCCATGCAGACCGGCATCCCGGACCAGCCGTTCTTCTCGATCTCCGCGAGCCGCTTGAGCGCCGGGACGGAGAATTCCACCCCGTCGGCCCCGTAGATCTCCTGCACGATGGTGCGGATCTTGTCCTCCACGGACATTTCCAGCGGATAGAGGTGCCGGAAACCGTGCGTGGCGTCGATGGCGGCAGCGACCTTCGCGGCGAGTTCGTCCCCGCCGTCGCCGCCCCCGCCGCGGCCCCAGACATCGGCCACAGCCGCCTGGACGCCCTCGGCCGCGCACCAGTCCAGCAGCCAGTCGAGCTCCGCCTGGCTGTCGGTGCCGAACTTGTTGATCGCCACCACGGGGGTGATGCCGAACTTCTCGACGTTGCGTACGTGCCGCTGGAGGTTGGCGACGCCGGCGGCGAGGGCTTCGACGTCGGGCTCCTTGAGCTGGTCCTTGGCGACGCCGCCGTGCATCTTGAGCGCGCGGATGGTGGCCACCACCACGACGGCGGAGGGCGCGACGTCGGCCATCCTCGCCTTGATGTCCATGTACTTTTCGGCGCCCAGGTCGGCGCCGAACCCGGCTTCGGTGATGACGACGTCGGCGAGGCTGCGGGCCGTCTGGGTGGCGATCAGCGAGTTGCAGCCGTGCGCGATATTGGCGAAGGGACCTCCGTGCACCAGGGCCGGCGTGCCGGCGATGGTCTGCACGAGGTTCGGTTTGATCGCGTCCTTGAGCAGCATGGTCAGGGCGCCCTGGACACCGAGGTCGGCGACGGTGACCGGCTCCCGGTCGTAGGTGTAGCCGAAGGTGATCCGGCCAAGCCGCGCTCGCAGGTCGTCCAGGTCGGTGGCCAGGCAGAACACCGCCATGATCTCCGAGGCGACGGTGATGTCGAAGCCGTCCTGCCGCGGCACGCCCTGCGTCGGGCCGCCCAGGCCGATCACAACCTCGCGCAGGGACCGGTCGTTCATGTCCAGCACCCGCTTGAACGTCATCCGGCGCGGATCGATGTTCAGCGCGTTGCCCTGGTAGATGTGGTTGTCCACCAGCGCCATCAAGGCGTTGTTCGCCGAGGTGATGGCATGGAAGTCGCCGGTAAAGTGCAGGTTGATCTCGTCCATCGGCAGGACCTGGGAGTAGCCGCCGCCGGTCGCGCCGCCCTTCATGCCCAGAATGGGTCCCAGCGAGGGTTCGCGCAGCGCGATCATGACCCGGTGCCCGGCGCGGGCCAGGGAGTCGGCCAGGCCCACCGTGGTGGTGGACTTCCCCTCACCGGCCGGGGTGGGGGACATCGCCGAGACCAGCACCACCTTGCCCGGGGTGTGCGCGGCGTCCCGGTTGAGCTTGGCTGGATCGATCTTGGCCTTGTAGCGGCCATAGAATTCCAGCGCCTCCGGGTCGATCCCGGCGGCGGCCGCCACGTCCTGGATCGGCCGCATGGTGGCCCGCTGCGCGATCTCCAGGTCGCTCAGCACCGGCGGCACGGCCGGCGTCTCGGCCGGCGGCACGGCCGGCGTCTCGGCTGGCGAGCTCAGCACCGGCGTCTGGGCCGGCTGCCGGGCAGCCTGCCCGGCCGAAGGTCCGGCGTTGGCTCCGGCGGGTTCCGTGGTGTTCTCCGACATCGTCGTCCTTCGGCTCGTGGCTTCGTGGTGCCCCGGCAGGCGGTTCCGGCCGGGGTCCCGGTCTGGCTCCCGGTCAGGGCGTGTGGCCCGCCGGGATGCTTCGTGTTCCAAAATACTGGACCAGGGCGGCCTGGTAGCTCTCCAGCGTGATCGCGGCGGTGCGCTGCCAGCCGAAGTCCTGGGCGTGTACCGAGGCCGCGCGGCCCATGTCCTCCCGGGTGGCCGGGTCGTCATGGAGGGCTTCCAGGGCATCGGCCCAGTCCGCTGCCTTGTGGCCCTCCACCAGCAGGCCGGTCCGGCCGTCGAAGATCGCCCGCGACAGCCCGCCCACCTTCGTGGCGACTACGGGCGTGCCGCAGGCCTGGGCCTCGAGGGCGACCAGGCCGAAGGATTCGCTGTAGGAGGGCATCACTACGACGTCGGCCGAGCGGTACCAGCCGGCCAGCTTGGGCGCGCTGACCGGCGGGTGGTGCGTGACGACGTCGTCCATCCCGGCGGCGGTGATCAGGGCCTTGAGGTCAAAGTCCTTCGCCCCGCTCACCGCCCCCAGGATGGTCAGCTGCAGATCGATGTCCGGACGGCGGGCACGCAGCAGGGCGGCCGCCTTGATCAGGATCTGCGGTCCCTTGAGCCGCTGGATCCGGCCGGCGAAAAGCAGGTGGAACCGGCCCGGCACGATGCCGTGCTGGCTGCGGGCGCGGCTCCGGAACGCGGGCGTAAAGATGGACAGGTCCACGCCCGGGGGCGCCACATCGATGCGGTCGGGGTCGGCGTCGTAGTGCGAGACCAGTTCCGCGGCCTCCGCCCCGGTGTTGGCGATGAGCCGGGTGGCGCCGTCGACGATGCGGTGTTCGCCCTCCTCGCGCCGGCGCGGTTCGGGTTGCTCGCCGGACTCCAGCAGCAGGTTCTTGACCTTGGCCATGGTGTGCATGGTGTGCACCAGCGGCACGCCCCACAGCTCCGAGAGCTCCAGCCCCGCGACCCCGGACACCCAGTAGTGCGAATGGATGACGTCGTAACGGCCATGCGGCTGCAGCTGCTTGATCCGGTCAATCTCGGCCACCATGCTGTGCAGCAGCGCCGGCAGTTCCTCCTTGGGAAGTTTCCGCGGCGGACCGGCGAGCACGTTGTGGACGCAGACGCCGGGGAAGGGATGCTCGACGGCGGCCTGGCCGGCCGCGTTGGACCGGGTGAAGATCTCCACCTCCACGCCGGTCTCGGCCAGGGCCGCGGCGAGGGCGCGGACGTACACGTTCATGCCGCCGGCGTCCCCGGAGCCGGGCTGCTCCATTGGCGAGGTGTGCAGGGAGAGGAAGGCGACACGGCGGACCAGCGGCATCCTCTTTCCTCCCTTCCTGCGACGTGGATTCGGTAAAACACTACTCCTGAACGGCAGGTCGATTCACCGGCGGCCGGCGGCTGCTAACGTGGCGGCTGTGAGCGCAAACACAGAAACCCGGCCGGTCCCGCCGTCGTGGGTGATCCGCGAGGCCACCGGCCAGGACTGGCCCGCCATCTGGGAGATCCTGGAGCCGGTCATCCGGGCCGGGGAGACCTTCACCTGGGACCGCGACACCACCGAGGAGCAGGCCCGCGCGAAATGGGTCAAGACGGCGCCGGGCCGGACCTTCGTCGCCGTCGGGACCGGGCGGCTCGACGGCGTCGTGCTGGGCACCGGCGAGCTGCACGCCAACCAGGGCGGCGGCGGCAGCCACGTCGCGAACGCCGGGTACATGGTCCGTGCCGGGTACGGCGGCCGCGGCGTCGCCCGGGCCCTGTGCGCCTATTCGCTGGAGGCCGCCCGGGCCGCCGGCTTCCGCGCCATGCAGTTCAACGCCGTGGTGGAAAGCAACGTCCGGGCCGTCGCCGCCTGGCAGTCCATGGGCTTCAATATCCTCGCCACCATCCCTGAGGCCTTCCAGCACCCGAGCCTGGGCTTTGTGGGCCTGCACGTGATGCACCGCAGCCTGTAGCGGCCCCGGACGGATTCACCCCAAGACATTTGCGGCCGCCGCGAATAGGCTGGGCCGTGAAGGCCGAGCGAGGGAGACCTGAATGCCCGGGAGTGGTGATCCGCAGGTGCAGCACGAGCCGCGCAGCCCTGACCGGGATGCGCGCCGGCGCCGTTGGCCTGGCTGGGTTCCGGCCGTCCTGCTGCTGGTGGTGCCGTTGCTGGTTATCGCCGGGTGCACGCTGTCCCGGAACAACGGCAGCAGTCCCGCGGCGGAGACCGGACCGGACTTCGTCACCGCCTCGGGCCGCGGGCTTGTCCTCAACGGCGAGCCCACCCGGCTGAAGGCGGTGAATTTCTCCAACCTTTACCATCGAAACCTGAACGGGGCCGAGCTCCTCACCTCGCAGCACCATTCGGAGGAAGACTTCGCCAGGGCAAAAGACATCGGCTTCAACAGCATCCGCTTTGCCTTCGACGGCGACTGGTACGCCGACTCCCCGCAGGTCTTCTGGCAGTGGCTGGACCAAAACGTGGCCTGGGCGCGGCAGCACGGCATGCGCCTGATTCTGGACCTGCACACCCCGATCGGCGGATTCTGGCTGGATCCCACCAGCGACGCTGTCAGCTTTGACCTCTGGTCCGATCCCCGGCTGCAGCAGCAGAACGCGGACCTGTGGCGGGCCATCGCCGCCCGGTACAAGGACGAACCGGCCATCGCGGCCTACGACCTGCTCAACGAGCCGGTGACGACCGATGCGACCGGGGAACAATGGAAAAGGCTGGCGCGGCAGCTGGTTGCCGCAGTCCGGGCGGAGGATCCGAACCACCTGTTGGTTGTAGGCGGGATCTACGGGGTCAACGGCCGCTACGGCGCGTCCGGAGTCGACCAGCACTTCCTGGTGGATGACAGCAACGTGGTGTACGACTTCCACTTCTACGAGCCCATCAAGTACACCCATCAGTACGCGTCCTGGGTCGAGGGCCCGGTCCAGGACGGCGGCCGCTATCCGGATCCGGACACGATTCTCCCGACCGGTCAGCGGGTCCTGCTGCCGGGAAGCCGTATCGCCACCAAGCCACTGCCCGCGGGCACATCGGACTGGGCGGCGTACGACAGCGGCATCGTAACCATTGACGACAGCAGCGCGCTCGCGGCGGCGCCCCTGGCCACCGCGCAGGGCGGGATGCGGGGAACGGCCAGCTTCGATGCGATCAGGGTGACCGAGTACGGACCGGACGGGACCGAAATCCGGCGAGTCATCAACGACCCCCTGGACCGCGACGCGGCGTTGGACTGGCATCAATGGCAATACGGCGGGGCGGCAGGGGCGCCGCCGAAGTTCGCGCGGGAAAAGGCCGGCTACCGGGATGACGGCAGCCTGTCCATCAGCGATGCCATGGACGCCAAGGCAATCGCAGGGTGGAGCAACGACGCGCACCTGTTCAAGGTTGTGCCCGGTAACAAGTACCGTATCCAGGGCCATATGCGGGGGCAGAACATTGAGGCCTCCGCGGGGTCGGCCCCTCGGATCGGGCTCCAGCTCGACGTCTACGCACAGTCGCCGGGCACGGCCGGAAACGGCTTCCTCGCACGCGACAAGGGCTATTTGGCACACGAAGTGGGGAAGCGCGTCCAGTTCGGCATCGACAACAATGTGCCGATGTCGGTCATGGAGTTCGGGCTGGTCCGGCAGGCCTTTGAAATGGAGGGCAAGGGCGGCGGCCAGTGGGTCACCGACATGCTTGACCTCCTGGCGGAGAACGACCTCAGCTTTGCCTACTGGGAATACCACGGGACGCAGATGGGGCTCTACCTCAGCGGTTCAGGGCAACCCAGCGAACCCAATCAGGCCCTCCTGGACACTCTGGCCCGCGGACTGCGCTGAGCGTCAGGATGCGGCGAGGAGCCGCCGCCATCAGCTGCGGACGTCGTGGCGCCAGAGCTCCAGCAGGCCCGGGAAGGCGGCCTCATAAGCGGCGAGCAGCTGGGCGGCGAGGTCGTCCGAGTCGACCAGGGGGTGCCGGGCGAACGCGGCCAGGGCGGCGCCGCGCCGGCCCCCGGCAGCCGGGCGCGACTCTGCGCTGTCCGGGACGGCGCCGGGGACGGTGCCGGGGACGGTTCCCGGGGGCGCGGTGGCGCGGACCACGAGCCGTTCGACCTCCTTGATCCGCAGCATCAGCGCCAGCTGCGCTGCCGCCGGCCGGTCCTGCGGGATCGGCACCACGCCGTCGGCGCCCACCTGGCAGGGGAGCTCGACGACGGCGTCGACCGGCAGCCCCGGGATCGCGGCGGTCCGTGCACCGTCGGGTCCGGGCACCGTGTTGGGCGTGTTCAGGATCAGCTCGGCGCCGCCACCGCCGGAAAGGGCGCGCATCACCGCCAGCGCGACACGTTCGTAGCCGCCCCCGGCCAGGTCGTCCTCGTCCCGCTGCTCCCCGGCGGCGCGGGCCTCGGCCAGGTAGCCCTCCTCGCGGGACCGGCGTGCGGCGTCCCAGAGTCCGTAGGCCCCGGCGCCGGCGGACGCGAGCCGGGGGTAGAGCTCGGCCTGCTGCCGGTGGATGGACTCGCCGCGGGTCTGGGCGGCGGCCCGCATGGCCGCCAGGGCACGGGCGGTCTCGTAGTAGTAGTACAGGTATTCGTTCGGCACGCAGCCCAGGCCGGCCAGGAAAGGCTGCGGGAACAGACGGCCTTCCTCGAAACCGGCCAGCGTCCCGGCGTCGGCCAGCAGGCCGGGGAGGACGTCCCAGCCGCGGGACTCCAGCCGGTACAGCCAGCCCAGGTGGTTCAGCCCGTAGTAGCCCACGCCGTCGAGCCTGCCCTCCGGGAGTACGACGCCGGCGGCGCGCGCCGCCCGGTGCACCAGCCCGCCGGCCGAATCGCAGATCCCCACCACCCGGCGGCCCAGCACCGGGACCAGGGCCTCGGTCACCATGCCCGCCGGATTCGTGAAGTTGACCAGCCACGCGCCCGGACAGATGCGCTTCATCGCGTGCGCCAGGGACAGCATCGGCGGAATGGTGCGCAGGGCGTAGGAGATGCCGCCGGCGCCGGTGGTCTCCTGGCCCAGCACCCCCAGCTCCTGCGCCACCCGCTCGTCGGCGGTCCGTCCGGCCGTGCCGCCGGGACGGATGGCAGCGAAGACCAGGTCCGTGCCGGCCAGGGCCTCGGGCAGGGACGTGGTGGCACGGACGACCGGACCGCCGCCCGGAAGCAGTCCGGGCACGGAGGCCAGCACCGCCTCGATCGCGGCGAGCCGGCCGGCGTCGACGTCGTAGAGCACCAGCTCCCGGACCAGCCCGGCGAAGGGTCCGGCGCAGAGCGCCCGGTAGACCAGCGGCACCCGGAATCCGCCGCCGCCGGCAATCATGAGCCGCATGCCAGCAGTCTATTCTTACCTCGCGCCGGAGCGTCCGGAAGGCCGTCTTTCGCCGGCTACCCGGACGGCGTAGTGTGCCGTGTATGGACGCGATTCCAGCGCAGCGCTTCGACCCGCTCGCCGCCGTCCGCACCCCGACGGCGGGGGGCTTCGACCTGCTCCTGACGGGCACGGTATTTCAGGACATCATCTTCACCGGGCTGCCGCACGCACCCCGGCCCGGGACGGAAATCTGGAGCGACGGGATGGGCAGCTGCCCCGGCGGGGTGGCGAACCAGGCCATAGCCGCGGCCCGGCTGGGCTTGCGCACCGGGTTGGCCGCCGCGTTCGGCGACGACGGCTACGGCGATTACAACTGGAAGATCCTGGACCGGCAGGAACACGTGGACCTGTCGCTGTCCCGGCGCGTTCCGGGCTGGCACTCGCCGGTTACGGTGTCGCTGAGTGTCGAGAAGGACCGGTCCATGGTGACCCACGGCCATCCGGCGCCTGTGACCTCGAGCGAGCTGATTGGCTGCCCGCCGCCCGCGCTTGCCGCCGTCGCCGAGCTGGGCGAGGAGCTGGAACCGTGGGCCGTCGACGCGCACCGGGCCGGCGTGCGGCTCTTCGGCGACGTCGGCTGGGATCCCACCGGGACGTGGGCGCAGGCGCGGCTGGATAACCTGAAGTACTTCCACGCCTTTATGCCCAACCAGGAGGAGGCCATGGCGTTCACCGGCAAGGACAACCCCTGGGCCGCGCTTTACGCGCTCGCGGACCAGGTCCCGGTGGCCGTGGTGACGCTGGGTCCGCAAGGGTCCATGGCGGTGGACTCCGAGACCGGTGAAGAGGAGTGGGTGCCCTCGCTGCCGGTGCCGGCGTTCGACCCCACCGGCGCCGGGGACTGCTTCGGGGCGGCGTTCATCGTCGGCTGCCTGGCCGGCTGGCCGCTGGGGGACCGGCTCCGGTTCGCCAACCTGTGCGCAGCCCTGGCCGTGCAGCAGGTCGGCGGTTCACTCGCCGCGCCCGGCTGGGGCGACATTGCCGACTGGTGGCAACGCGCGAACGCCCGCAAGGAACGGCAGGGGAGCCAGTGGCTGCGCCGCTACGGCTTCCTGGCGGAGATTGTGCGGGACGTGCCGCCGGAGGCGCAACGGCGTGCGACGGCGACCATCGCCCACCTGTCGGACGCGTAGGCCCGGCCGCTCCGGGGGACATGCTCAGTGCCCGTGCCGGCCAGTGGACATAAGGCCGTTATGCGCTCTCGTGGCCGCGGGGAATGAGCATGTCCCGGGGATGATTCTGCAGGCGGAGCGGACATGCTCCCGGACCGGCCTTGGAAGTGGACATGCTCTCCGGGGAGCGCGGGGAGTGGACATAAGGCCGTTATGCGCTCTCGTGGCCGCGGGGAATGAGCATGTTCCGCGGAGGATTCTGCAGGCGGAGCGGACATGCTCCCGGACCGGCCTTGGTAGTGGACATGCTCTCCGGGTGGGCCGGTGAGTGGACATAAGGCCGTTATGCGCTCTCGTGGCCGCGGGGAATGAGCATGTCCCGGGGTGAAGGATGGGCATGTCCCTAAGGGCCGGGTGGGTGCGGAATTCAGCACGGTCTGCGGCCACCCGTAGAATCGTAAAGTGATGTACCCAGCAGCAACAGGTGATTTCCAGCCATTGGCGGAAGCAAGTCCGGACCATGTCGAAGAGCGCTCGGCCGTTATCGACCTCGAAGCGATCCGGCACAACGTCCGGCGGCTGGCCAAGGTGGCTTCGCCGGCAAAGGTGATGGCCGTCGTCAAGGCGGACGCGTACGGGCACGGGGCCATTCCGGTGGCCCGGGCCGCGCTCAGCGCCGGTGCCAGCTGGCTCGGCGTCGCGCACATCTCGGAAGCGCTCGCCCTGCGCGCCGCCGGCATCGACGCCCCGCTGCTGGCCTGGCTGCACACCCCCGAAAGCAATTTTGCCGCCGCCGTCGCTGCCGGCATCGACATCGGCTGCTCCGGCTGGGAGCTGGGCCGGATCGTGGCCGCCGCCCGTGAGCAGGAACGGCCCGCCCGGATCCACTTGAAGGTCGACACCGGGCTCGGCCGCAACGGCGCCACCCTGGAGACCTGGGACACGCTGCTGGGTGAGGCCATGGAATACCAGGACCAGGGCCTGCTGCGCGTCGTCGGAATTTTCTCCCACCTGGCCGTCGCGGATGAACCCGAACGGCCGGAAACAGACGAGCAGCTCGCCGCGTTCCGCGAAGTCCTGGCGATGGCCCAGGACGCCGGCGTCGATCCCGAGGTCCGCCACCTTGCGAACACCCCGGCGACGCTGTCCCGCCCGGACACGCACTTCGACCTGGTCCGGGTGGGCCTGGGCATCTACGGGCTCTCACCGTTCGAGGGACAGAACTCGGCAGAGGTCGGGCTCCGTCCGGCGATGACTGTGCGCACCGTCGTCTCGCACTGCAAGGACGTACCCGCCGGCCAAGGCGTCTCCTACGGGCTGAACTACCGCACCGCCGGCAGCAGCACCCTGGGCCTTGTCCCGCTGGGCTATGCCGACGGCGTGCCGCGCGTCGCCACTGGCGGACCGGTCCGTGTGGGCGGCGTGAACTACCCCGTGGTGGGCCGCATCGCGATGGACCAGATGGTGATCGACCTCGGCCCGTTGCATGTCTCCGCCGGGGGAACCAGCCTGCTGGGAGCCGAGGCGCTGATGTTCGGCGACGGCGCCGACGGCGGTCCCACCGCGGAGGACTGGGCCAGGGCGGCGGGCACCAACAACTACGAAATCGTCACCCGCATCAGCCCGCGGGTGCCGCGCCGCTACATCAACGAGGAACCCGCCCCCGGCGGCGGGGCCGCGCAGTGAGCGGACCGGCCTGGGAGCGGATCCTCACCGTCGGGACCGCCGAGCAGACGCACGCCCTGGCCGCAGCCCTCGGCACCGGTCTGGAGGCCGGTGACCTGCTGGTCCTGACCGGCGAGCTCGGCGCCGGGAAGACCACCTTCACGCAGGGGCTCGGCGAAGGCCTCGGCGTCCGTGCCGGGATCATCTCGCCCACGTTCGTCCTGGTCCGGATCCACCCCAACCTGCCGGACGGGCCGCGCCCCGGCGGCCCGGACCTGGTCCACGTTGACGCGTACCGGCTGGCGTCAGCCTCCGAAATCGACGACATTGACCTGGAAAACACCATGGACAGCGCGGTGACCGTGGTGGAGTGGGGCCGCGGCCGGGTTGAGCATCTGAGCGAGAGCCGGCTCGAGGTTGAGCTGCACCGCCAGCTCGGCGGCGCCCAGCCGAATGACGCCCCGCCCTCCGGCGGCGCCCAGCCCGCCGGCGGCGCCCAGTCGAACGCCGCCCAGCCCAATGGCACCCAGCCCACCGGCAGCGATGAACCCACCCGCGGCGTGCTGGATTTTGACACCGACGACGCCGACGAGCCCAGGACCGTGGTGTTCCGCGGCTTCGGTCCCCGCTGGGCCGAGCCGCCGGCCGCCCTGGCCGGCATCCCCGAACATCCCGCGACCACGGAAACGGACTGAAGATGCTGATCCTTGCCATCGATACCTCGGCCGTCGCCAGCGCGGCGCTCGTCTCCGACGACTCCCTGGAGTCCGTCGTCGGGAGTTTCGCCACCGAGGACACCCGCAGCCACGCCGAGGTGCTGGCCCCGGGCATCGAGCAGCTGCTCACTGGTGCGGGACTGACCGGCGCCGACGTCGATGCCATTGTCACCGGGGTGGGACCGGGCCCGTTCACGGGACTCCGCTCCGGCATCGTCACGGCCCGCAGCCTGGCCTTTGTCTGGCAGAAGCCCCTCTACGGGCTCATGAGCCTGGATGCCATCGCCCTCGAAGTGGCCGAATCCACGGAGGCAGCCGCCGAGTTCATCGTGGCCACCGACGCGCGGCGCAAGGAAGTCTACTGGGCCCGCTACGCTCTGGCCGGAAGCCAGTTGCCGCAGCTGTTGGATGGCCCGCATGTGGGGTTCGCCGCTGATCTGCCGGACCTCCCGGTCTATGGCGCCGGCGCCGGGCTCTACCCGGATGTGCTCAACGCGGTTCCCGAATTCGCCGGGCGCCAGCCCGAGGCGCTCGCGCTGGGCCAGTTCGCGCTGGCGCGGCTCGCCGCGGGGGAGCAGCTCCCGGACACCACCCCGCTGTACCTGCGGGAATCCGACGCCCAGGTCCCTGGCCCGCGGAAGCGCGCGCTGTGAGCGCCCCGGAAACACCGGCGGGATCCTCCCCGGCCGGCGTGACCTTCAGGCCCATGGCCGCCGCGGACCTTCCGGCCGTGCATGACCTGGAGCGCCAGCTCTTCCCGGTGGACGCCTGGCCCCTGCAGATGTTCGTCGACGAACTCGCCCAGGCTGAGACCCGGAGCTACCTCGTCGCGGAAGCCGGCGGCGCCATCGTCGGCTACGCCGGACTGATGTGCATCGAACCCATCGCGGACGTTCAGACCATCGCCGTCGTACCCGAGCTGGAGGGCCGCGGCATCGGATCGGCGCTGCTGGCCGAGCTCATCCGGGAAAGTCGGCGGCGGCACGCCGCCGACGTGCTGCTAGAGGTGCGCGCCGACAACCCCCGGGCCCAGCAGCTCTACCGGCGCTTCGGCTTCGAGCAGATCCACACCCGCCCGCGCTACTACCGCGACGGCGTCGACGCGCTGATCATGCGCCTCCAGCTGCACACAACGGACAGCGCGGGGCCCGGCACCACCACGGACGACACCCAGCCAACGGAGACAGGCCGAGAATGAACCATCACGCACACAGCTCCCAGCCGCTGGTGCTGGGGATCGAGTCCTCCTGCGACGAGACCGGCGTCGGGATTGTCCGCGGCACCCGGCTGCTGGCCAACACTGTGTCTTCGTCCATGGAGGAGCACGTCCGCTTCGGCGGGGTCATCCCCGAGATCGCCTCGCGCGCCCACCTCGACGCCTTCGTGCCCACCCTGCGGGAGGCGCTCGCCGAGGCGGACGTGACACTGGACGACGTCGACGCCATCGCCGTCACGTCCGGACCGGGACTGGCCGGCGCGCTGATGGTGGGGGTCTGCGCGGCCAAGGCGCTCGCGGTTGCCACCGGCAAGCCGCTGTACGCGATCAACCACCTGGTGGCGCACGTCGGCGTCGGCCTGCTCGAACCGGCCACCGGTGCGGAGCCGGCCGGCCCACAGCCGGCCGGGACCCCGGCCGCCCTGCCGGAGAACCTCGGCGCGCTCCTGGTTTCCGGCGGGCATACCGAGATCCTACGGATCCGCAGCATCACCGACGACGTCGAGCTGCTCGGTTCCACGATTGACGACGCCGCCGGCGAGGCCTATGACAAGGTGGCCCGGCTGCTGGGGCTCGGCTACCCCGGCGGGCCGGCCATCGACAAGCTGGCGCGCACCGGCAACGCCAAGGCGATCCGGTTCCCGCGCGGTCTCACCCAGCCCAAATACATGGGGACCGCCGAGGAACCCGGCCCGCACCGTTACGACTGGTCCTTCAGCGGGCTCAAGACCGCCGTCGCCCGCTGCGTCGAGCAGTTCGAGGCGAGCGGCGACGAGGTGCCGGTCGCGGACATCGCGGCGGCCTTCCAGGAGGCCGTGGTGGATGTGATCACCGCCAAAGCGGTGCTCGCCTGCCGGGAGAACGGCATCACCGAGCTGCTGCTGGGCGGGGGAGTGGCCGCGAACTCGCGGCTGCGCCAGCTCACGGAGCAGCGCTGCAGCGCGGCCGGAATCCGGCTGACCGTTCCGCCCCTTTCGCTGTGCACGGACAACGGCGCCATGGTGGCCGCGCTCGGTGCGCAGCTGGTGATGTCCGGGACCGCCCCGAGCGGGATCGGCTTCGCGCCGGACTCCTCGATGCCGGTCACGTCCGTGTCCGTCCAGGCCGCGGCTGTCCTGTCCCGCTAGGAACCCGGACAGGGGGTTACGCTTCGGGCCCCTTGCGCATCTGCTCGACCAGGTCCAGGACGACGGCGCGCAGGTCGCCGCCGTGTTCCGCAGCGACGCGGCGCTGCCGCTGGTAACCGGCGCCGCGTTCAATGATCCGTTCGACGTCGGCCAGCTCCGCGCTGCAGCCGAGCTTGGCGGCCACCGGCTCAAGCCGGGCCAGCGTCTCGCGCAGGTGCTCGGTGACGAGCTGCTCATTGCCGTCGGCGTCCAGGATGATGATCGCGTCCAGCCCGTAGCGCGCGGCGCGCCACTTGTTTTCCTGGACGTGCCAGGGCGGCATGGTCGGGATGGTTCCGCCGTTGTCCAGGGTGGTGGAGAACTCGTCCACGAGGCACTGGGTCAGGGCGGCAATGGCCCCCACCTCCTCGAGCGTGGCCAGGCCGTCGCAGATGCGCATCTCGATGGTGCCGAGGTTGGGCACCGGCCGGATGTCCCAGCGGATCTCGGAGAGGGTGTCGATCACCCCGGTGGTGAACATGTCCTGGACGTAGGACTCGTATTCTTCCCAGCTGGAGAACTGGAACGGCAGTCCCGCCGTCGGCAGCTGCTGGAACATCAGCGCGCGCTGCGAGGCGTAGCCGGTATCCTCGCCGCCCCAGAACGGGCTGGAGGCGGACAGGGCCTGGAAATGCGGGAAGTAATTGACCAGGCCGTCCAGGACCGGGAGCACCTTGTCGCGGCGGTCGAGGCCCACATGGACGTGGACGCCGTAGATCACCATCTGCCGGCCCCACCACTGGGTGCGGTCGATCAGCTTGGCATAGCGGGCTTTGTCGGTGACCGGCTGCAGCTGCGGGGGGCTGAAGGGGTGGCTGCCGGCGCAGAAGACCTCAACGCCCATCGGGTCGGTGACCTCGCGCACCGCGGCGAGGGAACTGCTCAGGTCCGCCTTCGCTTCCGCCACCGTGGTGCAGATGCCCGTAACGAGCTCCACTGTGTTGAGCAGCAGTTCCTGTTTGATGTGCGGATGTTCGTCATCCTCATTCAGCTCGGGGTGCCGGGCGGCCACACCCCGGAGCACCTCGCTGGCCACCGAGGCCAGCTCGCCGGTTTCGGCGTTGACGAGCGCAAGCTCCCATTCCACACCAAGAGTTGATTGCCTGGATGAAGCGAAATCAATCTTCATGTGGTCCCTTCACTGTTTTATTTGCCCGCCGGTGTTGCTGCCTGTGCGCCTGCCCGTGCCGTCCCCGAGGCCCGGCGCCGCGGCCTGCGGTGGCAAGGCAACGGTGTCTCAAGTCTAGTGCAGGGGTAGCATCGAGCTGGTGGCCAAGTTACAGCTGATGCGTGAGAGTTTTCACAGAAGAGGTCTGTTACCGGCAGCCGCGGCGGTAATGACGGCGCTCGCGCTGGGATCCACCGCCTGCACCGGCCCCGGGGCCACAGTCCCCGGCGCCCCGAACCCCGCCGCCACGGCCCCCGCCGCCCCGGTCCCCGGCCCGGCGGCAGGCCAGGGTGTCCAGTCCCCGCCGGCGTTGGGCGCCCGGCCCGGCGCGCCGCGCCCGCTCGGCTGGGGCCCGGACCAGCGCGACGCCGACGCCGCGGCCAAGGCCG
Organism: uncultured Arthrobacter sp.; assembly: GCF_964021775.1. Lineage (GTDB taxonomy): Bacteria > Actinomycetota > Actinomycetes > Actinomycetales > Micrococcaceae > Arthrobacter. The sequence continues at coordinate 4,254 of NZ_CAXHZI010000012.1, read as the reverse complement.
TGGCCCGGATGAGCTTGGAGCAAAAGGCCGGCCAGGTGCTGCTGCCCTTCTTCCCCGGGCTCGACTACGAGGCGCACGCGCGGACCGTGGAGCGGCTGCATCTGGCCGGATCGATCCTCATGGGAGACAACGTCCCCGCGGCCCCGAACGGTCAGGTGGACACCGCCGGCATGCGCCGCACGGCGGAGCGGCTGCAGCGCGCCGCCCGTGCCGATGGACGCAGCTGGCCCGGAATGATCGCGGTGGACCAGGAAGGCGGAGTGGTTGCCCGGCTGCGCGCCCCGCTGACCGAGTGGCCCGCACCGATGAGCTACGGGGCGGCCGGCAGTGAACCCCTGGCGTCCGACGCCGGCCGCGCCCTTTCGGCGGAACTGGCCGGCCTCGGCTTCAACGTCGACTTCGCCCCCACCGCCGATGTCACGATGGGCCCGGCCGATCCGACCATCGGCGCACGGTCGTTCTCCGGCAGCGCGGACGCCGCCGCGGACTTCGGTATCGCCTTCTCCAGGGGCATGCTCGGCTCGGGGGTCCTGCCGGCCACCAAGCACTTTCCCGGCCATGGCTCTGTGACCGTCGATTCCCACCGGGGCCTTCCGGTCCAGGACGCCAGCCTGAAGCAATTGCGGGGGAGGGACCTGCGGCCGTTCCAGGCGGCCATCGACGCCGGACTGCCGATGGTCATGACCGGGCACATCGCCGTCCGCGCCCTGGATCCGGGGGTCCCTGCCTCGGTGTCGAAGGCGTCTTACGCTCAGCTGCGCCGGATGGGCTTCAAGGGCGTCGCCGTGACGGACGCGTTCAACATGGGAGCCATCCAGCAGCGGTATCCCCGCGACGCCGCCGCCCCGCTGGCGCTGGCCGCCGGCGCTGACCTGGTGCTTATGCCGGCATCGGTGGAAACCGCCCATGCCGCCATCGTGAACGCCGTGCGAAGCGGCACCCTGCCGGCCGCACGGCTGGACGAGGCGGCGCAGCGCGTGGCCACAATGCAGCTCTGGCGGGGCCGCAGCCATCCGCTGCGGGGCTCGGCGCCCGGCAGCGGCTCGGCGCTGTCACAAAAGGTTTCGCGGGAAGCCATCACCGTGCTCGCCGGCCCTTGCCGGGGGCGGATCGTCCCGGCCAGCGTCCGGGTGGGCGGTGGTTCCGCACAGGACCGCGCGCGGTTCGCGGCGGCGGCCAAACAAGCCGGCATCAGTGTGGGCGCCGGGCCGCTCGTGACGCTGATCGGGTACCGCGGTTCGCCGGTGACCGCGGACGTGGCGGTTTCGCTGGACGCGCCGTGGCCGCTGGAGAAGTCCGCCGCGCGCGCCAAGATCGCGCTCTACGGCCGGAGCCAGGAGGCCTTCGGCGCCCTGCTGGCGGTGCTGGCCGGAAAAACCGCCGCCCCCGGGAAGCTGCCGGTCGCCGTCGGGCGGCAAGGTGCCGGGTCCGGCTGCCGCTGATCCGGCCGGGTGGCGTTTAATGGTGCAGTGCCCATCCTGAATAAAGACATGACCCTGTGTATCTCGCTCTCGGCCCGGCCGAGCAACAACGGGACGCGCTTCCACAACCACCTGTATGAGCAGCTGGGCCTGAACTGGATCTATAAGGCCTTCGCCCCCACCGACCTGGCCCAGGCCATCGCCGGGGTGCGGGGACTGGGCATCCGCGGCTGCGCCGTGTCCATGCCGTACAAGGAAGACGTCATCGCCCTGGTGGACGTCATGGACCCGTCTGCGAAAGCCATCGATTCCGTCAACACGATCGTCAACGACGGCGGCCGGCTCACGGCCTACAACACCGACTACACCGCGATCGAACAGCTGCTGCAGCGCAACGCCGTGCCCACGGATTACTCCGTGTGGTTGCTGGGCGCCGGCGGCATGGCGAAGGCCACCGCGGCCGCGCTCCGCGACGTCGGCTTCCGGCGGGTCACCATCATCGCCCGCAATGAGGAGGCCGGCAGGGCGCTCGCCGGCCTTTACGGATTCCAGTGGCAGGCCGGTCTCCCGGCCGCCGGCTCCGGGGACGGCCCGGCCGACCTGCTGATCAATGTGACGCCCATTGGTATGGCCGGCGGGCCGGAGGCGGACGAACTCTCTTTCCCGCAGGAGGCCGTGGAGGCCGCCAAGGTGGTGTTCGACGTCGTCGCGCTGCCCGCCGAAACGCCCCTGATCAAAGCCGCCCGGGCCGCCGGCAAGGCGGTCATCACGGGGGCGGAAGTCGCCACCATCCAGGCCCTGGAACAGTTCGTCCTGTACACGGGCATCCGGCCCAGCGACGAACAGGTCCGGGCCGCTGAAGAGTTCATGCGGGCCCAGTAAACGGACCAACCGCGGCCGGGACTGGCTGCCGCTGGGAGGCGCCCTGGGCCGGCGGTTCTGACCGGCTACCCTGTACCGGCGGCCCTAGACGGGCTGCACGGAGATGGCAACCCGTTCCTCGCCGATTCTGGTGAGGACCAGGGTGGCCGTCTTTTTGGCCGCGTTCTTGGCGTTCTTGCCGCCGCCGGGGAGCAGTTGCTTGCGCAGTTCTTCCGGCGTGACCGAAGTGCCGCGCTTTTTGATGTCGAGGACGCCCACGCCGTTGTCCTTGACCCAGGCCTTGAGCGCCTTGACGTTGAACGGCATCACCTCGAGGACCTGGTAGGCCCGGGCGAAGGGGGTGTCGCGCAGCTCCGGCGCGCAGATGTAGGCGATGTGTTCGTCCAGCAGATGTCCGCCCAGCTGGAGCGCGACGTCGGCGACGAGCCCCGCGCGGATCACGGCGCCGTCGGGCTCGTAGAGATAGCCCTCCACCGGACCCACGGGGGCCACCGGGCCGGCGTCGAAGTCCTCCGTGCTGGTGAGTTCCGCCGCACCCTGCGGCCCCAGAACCAAGGCAGCGCGCCGGACTCCGGGCCGGCGGACCGCGTTGAACCACAGCGCCACCTCGGTGACGTCGCCGCCCACCGACACCCACTGCGCCTCGCAGTTCGCCGGCACCGAGTCATGCGGCATCCCGGGTCCCATTTTGACGCCGACGGCGCGGCCCGACGCGGCCAGCGATTCCACGAAGGACAGCGGCGGGGAGAAGTCTTCGGGGTCCCAGAGGCGCTTGGTTCCGGAACTGGAGGTGGTGCGGCGTGCCGGGTCCAGCCAGACCCCGTCGATCCCGTCGAGCGGAACGGCGGTGGCATCGGCATGGACCACACTGGCGTTGCGGAACGGGATCAGGTTCATCGTGGCGCAGGCGGCGGTCGTTTCGTCCAGTTCCACCGCGGTGACCTGGATGTCCAGGGAAGCCAGCGCCATCGCGTCGGCGCCCAGCCCGCAGCCCAGGTCCGCCACATGGGCGATCCCGGCTTCGGCGAACCGCTGCGCGTGCCGTGCCGCCACCGTGAGCCGTGTGGCCTGCTCCAGTCCCGCCCGGGTGAAAATCATCTGCCGGGCGAATTCACCGAATTTGGCTTCCGCCCTGGTCCGCAGCCGGGACTGGGTGAGCGCCGCGGAGACCAGTTCGGCGGAATGGCCGGCCTTACGGAGTGAGGCGTTGAGCCGGAAGGCCTCCTCTTCACGGTACGGTCCCAGCGAGGCCAGCAGCTCCCAGCCCTCCGGATTGAGGAGAGGGGCGATCTGGTCCTGCGTAGTCTCAGCCATGCCATCAAGCCTAGTTCAGGCGTGGAAGCCGCGGCGCGGCGGATAGGCTGGACGGCATGGACGGCAAGGAATCAGACGACTTCGGCACAGCGGGCACCCGGGAGCAGGCGGGCGGGGAAGTCCGGGACAGCCGGGGACTGGCCCGTTTCGCCCGTCCGGCGCTGATCGCCGGCAGCGTGATCGCCGTCGTGTGCGTGGCGCTGCTGGTCATCATCTTCTTCCTGGACGCCTTCAACGCAACCGTCTACTCCGTGGGCGGCAAGGATGTGAAGGACGCGACCGACGAGGCCCGCGCCATCCGCGACACCTACGCCGCTGCCCGGGTGGGCGGCATCATCTTCCTGGTCCTCGGGGCGGTGGCCGCCCTGGCCGGTGGCTTTGTGCTGTACCGCGGACGGAATGCCTCCGCGCGGGTCGACGAGGACGACGACGGCCAGGACTGGGACTACGAAGACCTCGCGGGGCGGTAGGCGCCCGCAGTCACGGTCCGCCCGCTGGACATGCTCAGTCCCCGAGCCGGACCCACCTCCGGACATGCCCAGTCCTCGAGCCGGACCCCCACCGGACATGCTCAGTCCTCGACTCCGGCGCTGCACATAATGCCGCTATGTCCGACGCCGGCACCCGGGAATGAGCA
>NZ_CAXHZI010000011.1:0-102490 GCF_964021775.1 uncultured Arthrobacter sp. | reverse complement strand
ACCTCGACCCCCACCAAACACCCCGAAGAAACCACTACTTCAGATGCTGAACCACGCACCCTAACGACCGGAATCCGCACGGTCACGAGGGGGCGTCGTCCAGGAGCTCCGCGACCAGTCACGACCACGGCGCCGTCAGGATTGCTGGGTTCCATCTGATGGCGCGGCTGGCCGGACTTGAGCTGGAATCCAGGTGGTCGGACTGGGACGGCAGCGAATTCACCGGCGAATCGCGCAGCCACGTGTCGGTGTACCGGCTTACTGCACCCTGAAGCACCGATCACCCGGTCTTGAACGGAAGCGGTGTGCCCGCCGGGAACGGGACGGCGCCCTGCTCCGGGGTCATCGTGAACCACTGGCCGTTCTGTTCCGTCACGAAAAAAAGCAGCCTGTCCCCGGCGTCCAGGGGGTCGCCGTCGGGGTAAGTCTTTCCGCACGTAACGGGCATGGCCGCGATCCGGACGGTACCTTGGGCAACACTGCCCTTGAGCACCTTCTCTACTTCCACCACGTGGACGTTGGCCTGATAACCGTAGATTCGGACGTCGCCGTCCCGCTGCAGTGGCTTGCCGACCAGAACCGCGCCGGCGTGGTCGAAACGCTGCTGCATCGTCTCGAAGCGGACCCAGTCGACGCAGACGTCCGTGCGGGTGACCGGCACGAGCCAGCAACCGCAGAGCAGCACTCCCGAGAGGACGACGATGATCGCTGCCCCCGCCATTCTGCGCATGCTCAGACCATAACCGCCGTCGGGCAACAAGGTCTACGGGAAGCCGCCGCCGGGCCGGCGCACGTCAACGGAACAGCGCGAAAACCCGCAGGGGCCCGGAGCTGAAGTCCGCGCCCTCCGTGAAACCGAGGGCCTCGTAGAAGGCGCGCTGGCCCGGTTCGTCGTCGGTGAGCAGGACGGTCTGCCGGACGTGCCCGTAGCGGGCCTGCACGGCTGTCACCAGCTGCCGTCCCACCCCGTTTCCCTGGAACTCCGGAGCCACGAGGATGTCCTGCAGATAACAGATCGTCGCGTCGTCCGAGACGGCCCGGGCAAGGCCAACAAGTTCACCGCCGGCACCGCGTGCGGTGACCACGAACGACGAGTTATGGATGGCCCGCACCAGCAGTTCGGGGTCCCGGGTGTAGGCGGCCCACCCGACCGATTCGTATAGGGCCAGGACCTCGCTGTCGGACACCTCGGCATTGGCAGTGACAGGGATCTGGGGCATTGGACCAGTGTGGCATGCTGATGTTCGTGCATCCCCGAAACCCAATTGCCGCTCCGTCGCGGGTCCTCTTCTACGGTGTCACCGGAAGCGGCAAGTCCTCGGCGGCCCGCGCCTACGCGGACCGGGCCGGACTGCCCGAGTTCTCTGCCGACGACGACATCGGCTGGCTTCCGGGCTGGCGCCAGCCGGACACGGCCAAGCAGCGAGAGCTCGCAGCGCGCATCGCCGGCCAGGACCAGTGGGTCCTCGACAGTGCCTACGGAGTCTGGCGTGACCTGGTTGTCCCGCGCGCGGACCTGATCGTGGGCCTGGACTATCCGCGGTGGCTTTCACTGCTCCGGTTGGTCCGGCGCTCACTTCGCCGGATCATCGCGCGGGAAGAAGTCTGCAACGGAAACCGGGAAACTCTCGGCCGCCTCCTCGCGCCCGATTCAATCATCGGCTGGCACTTCCGCTCGTTCAGCCGCAAACGGCGGGTCATGCGGGAACTGGAGAGCTCCCCGGGCACCGCGGAGGTCATCATCTTCCAACACCCCCGCGAACTCGAGGCGTGGCTCCAGAGCCTCCCGGAAGGGGACCCGCAACCGGCCCGGTAGGGCCGCCGCGCACCTCCAGACGAGGCCGGCCCGCGTCAGCGGATTGGCGCACCCCGCCGGTCGACGGCGGACGGCCCGGCGTCGTCAAAGGCCCGACGCCGGGTCCGGCAAGGGCCCTGCCCGGTACGGGCCGCCCCCGCGGGTACGCGGACGCTATTTCTTCCCGAACAGTCCGCCCAGCAGGCCGCCGAGGCCGCCGTCGTTCTTCCGGGTGTCGCCCTGCGTGTCCTGCGGCGCGTCTTCCTGCTGTCCGGGGAGGTCGATGTCGATCAGCTCGCCCGGGCGGGGTTCGTTGCCGGACGGCTGGCCCTGCGGGACAGCCTGGGGCTGCAGTTCGGGCTCGGCGGCGTTGTTCGGGCCGCCGGCGTCGGGGGCTACTGCCTCATTGGCCGTGCGCTGCTGCCCGCCGCCCAGGATGCCGCCGAGGATGTCGCCCAGGCCGCCGCCGGCGCCGCCCGCACCGCCAAGAATTCCGCCCAGGATGCCGCCCAGGTCGATGCCCCCGGCACCGGCACCGGAGTCCTGGCCGCCGCCGGCGCCGCCCCCAAGGGCGCCGCCGCCCGCCTGGCCGCGTCCGCCCAGGACCTTGTTGGCGAGGTAGGACATAACGATCGGTGCGAGCAGGGGGAGGAGCTTGCGGACCAGGTCCCCGCCCACTCCGCCCAGCTGCGCGGTGCCCGCCAGCTGGTTCGCGACCTGGTCCTGCCGGCCGCCGAACACATGGTTCACGATCTTTTCGCCGTCGGCAGTATCTACCCGCGCGGCATCCACACCGCCGTCGACCAGCCCGTCGTGGTGCTGGCTCAGGGCGGATTCCAGCGAGGCCGCGCCCTCCGGAGCCTGTGCGTTGCTGTGCAGCCCGGCGAGGAGTGTGGGCACGGCGGCCTCCAGTGCTGTCTGGGCGGTCTGCCGGTCGGTCCCGAGCATGTCGGCGATCTGGTCTACCGGGATCTGCCCGAGGATGTCCTGAAGCTCAGTCATGGCGTTCTCCTTCAGCCGCGGGACGCGCCGCGTGCATTGATGGCGGCGGCGGCCGCTTGGCCGTCGCCGAACTGGTGCCCTTGCATCGTAGCCCGGGCCCGGGAGGGCGGAAAGGCGGCCGCCGACGCCGCGGGTGCCGTCCGGGAACCGGGGCGATTGCGGGTAATCTTAGAGAGTTCCGGAGCCGGCCCAACCCTCCGGAGAAGTTCATGGCAGGCAGCAAAAGGCGAGGTAGATGGTCCACATCTGGAACGATCCGTCCGAAGTCCCCGCGGACTTCGGCCCCTCCGTGGTGACGTTCGGCAACTTCGACGGCGTGCACCGCGGCCACCAGCAGGTGCTCTCGCAGCTCATCCGCACCGCCCGCCTGAACCACGCCCGCGCTGTCGCCATCACCTTTGACCCGCACCCGGCGCAGGTGCACCGCCCCGAATCCGCCCCCGAGCTCATCATGGGCTTGGAGGACAAGCTCGTTGCCCTCGGCGAGGTGGGCCTGGATGCCGTCCTGGTGATGAAGTATTCGCTGGAATTGGCCAGCCTCACGCCCGAGGAATTTGTTTCCTCCGTGCTCGTCGACGCGCTCAAGGCCAGCCATGTGGTCATCGGCCACGATGCCCGCTTCGGCCGCGGGAACTCCGGAGACCTGGACACCATGAAGGAGCTGGGGGAGAAGCTCGGCTTCGAGGTCCAGGTCATCAGCGAGTTTGGTTCCGAGGGCTATCCGGTGCACCGCAGCGATGACGCAGACGACGGCGGCGCCGGGGACCGGCGCTGCTCCTCGACCTGGGTTCGCGAAGCCCTGCGGGAGGGCGACGTCGCCACCGCCGCCGCCGTCCTGGGCCGGCCGCACCGGATGCGCGGAGAGGTGGTTCACGGGGCCGCCCGCGGCCGCGATCTCGGTTTCCCCACGGCCAATCTCTCCTCCGACGCCAGCGGCTACATTCCCGCGGACGGCATCTACGCCGGCTGGCTCGTAGACCAGGCCGGCACGCGCTGGCCGGCCGCCATCTCCGTCGGCTCCAACCCGACCTTCGACGGCGTCAGCCGGCAGGTCGAAGCGCACGTAATCGACCGCCCGGAGGAGGCGGTCGAAGACTTCGATCTGTACGGCCAGACAGTCGTGGTCGAATTCGTGGCCCGGTTGCGCGGTATGGTCGCGTACCGTGGCCCTGAAGCGCTGGTTGAGCAGATGCGACTGGACGTCGTCCAGGCGCATGACATCCTGTTCGCCGGTTAGCGCGCCCCGTTCGGCATGGAAGGCCAGTAGTGACGATTGAGAAGAACACGCGGGAGTTGGACAAGGATATTGTCCGCGACTTCAGCTCCCGGATGAGCTACGCCTCGTACCTGCAGTTGCCGACCCTGCTCAGCGCCCAGCAGCCGGTCAGCGAGCCGGAGCACCACGACGAGATGCTGTTCATCATCCAGCACCAGACCACGGAACTCTGGCTCAAGCTCGTGCTGCACGAACTCCGCAGCGCCGCGGCCTGGCTCCGTACCGACGACCTCGGATCCGCCCTTAAGGCCATCGCCCGGGTCAAGCACATCCAGAAGACCTTGACCGAGCAGTGGTCCGTACTGGCCACCCTGACGCCCACCGAGTACTCCCAGTTCCGCGGCTTCCTCGGCAACTCCTCAGGCTTCCAGTCCAGCCAATACCGCGCGGTGGAATTTCTGCTCGGCAACAAGAACCGCAAGATGCTCCCGGTGTTCGAGTCGGACCCCGAAGCCCACGGCATGCTGTTGGAACTGCTCGAATCCCCGAGCATCTACGACGACTTCCTCGCCTACCTCAAGCGCCAGGGTTTCGACGTGCCGGACTCGGTACTCAACCGGGATGTGAGCCGGGCCCACGAGTTCTGCCCGGAGCTGGTCCCGGTCTTCAAGCACATCTACGAAAACGCGGCCAGCAACTGGGGCGCCTACGAGGCCTGCGAGGAACTCGTGGACCTGGAGGATAACTTCCAGCTCTGGCGCTTCCGGCACCTGCGGACCGTGCAGCGCACCATCGGCATGAAGGCCGGCACCGGTGGCTCCAGCGGCGCCGCCTTCCTGCAAAAAGCGCTCGAACTGACCTTCTTCCCCGAACTGTTCGCCGTCCGCACGGAGATCGGGCAGTGAGCGTCGAACCGGCCGGCCAGGCCGCCGACGCCCTGTGGCAGCGGGCCCTCGACCTCGACGCCGCGGACCCCCTCGCCTCCTACCGCGGCCACTTCGTCGGCACCGACACGGACCTGTCCTACCTCGACGGCAATTCGCTGGGCCGGCCGCTGAAGCGCACCGTCACGGACATCAGCAGCTTCATCCAGGACAGCTGGGGCGGGCGCCTGATCCGCGGCTGGGACGAGGAATGGCTGGAACTCCCGCAGGCCATCGGGGAACAGTTGGGCCGCGCCGTGCTCGGCGCCGCCCCGGGCCAGACCATCATCGCGGACTCCACCACCGTGGTGCTCTACAAGTTGATCCGCGCCGCCCTGGCCGCCGTCACGGACCCGGAACGCACCGAGATCGTGCTGGATACCGACAACTTCCCGACCGACCGCTACCTCGTCGAGGGCATCGCCCGCGAAGAGGGCCTCACGCTGCGCTGGATCGAGGCCGACCCGGCCTCCGGCGTCACCGTGGAACAGGTGCGCGCCGCCACCGGCCCGGCCACCGCCGTCGTGGTCCTGAGCCAGATTGCCTACCGCTCCGGTTTCCTCGCGGACCTGCCCGCTATCACCGCCGCCGTGCACGACGCCGGCGCCCTGGTGGTGTGGGACCTGTGCCACTCTGCCGGTTCGGTGGAAATCGGCCTGGACGCTGCCGGCGTCGACTTCGCCGCCGGCTGCACCTACAAATACCTGAACGGGGGACCGGGCTCACCCGCGTTCGCCTACGTCAACACCCGGCACCTGCCCGGCCTGCAGCAGCCGATCTGGGGCTGGATGGGGCGCAAGGACGCCTTCGAAATGGGGCCAGGCTACGAGCCGGCGCCCGGCATCCGCGGGTTCCTCAGCGGCACCCCCGCCGTCTTCGGCATGCTCGCCATGCGCGGCACCCTGGACCTGCTGGAGGAAGTAGGGATGGCCGCCGTCCGGGAGAAGTCCCGCCTGCTGACCGCGTTCGCCGTCGAACTCCATGACGCCTGGCTGGAACCGGCCGGGGTGCTGCTGGCAACGCCGCGCGACCCGGAGCGGCGCGGCAGCCACATCACGGTGGACCACCCGGCGTTCCGCGAAATGACGGCGGCCCTGTGGGAGCAGGACGTGATCCCGGACTTCCGGGCGCCGCAGGGCATCCGGATCGGCCTGTCGCCGCTGAGCACCTCGTTCGCCGAGCTGCACCGGGGCGTCGCGGCGATCCGCGGGCTGCTGGCCGACGCCGGATAAGCGGGCGGCGCGCCAGCCACCGCTCCGGGCGGTTTAGACAACTTCGGCGGCGTGCCAGTAAACTAAACGTTGGATCCGGCTGCAGTCCGTGGCGGCTGGCTCTTGTTGTGTAGGAATCCCGTCCCGAGGGGATAAGGATTCCGGCGCGGCACCCCCGGCAGTGAATTACTGTTTCGGGCCTCACGGCACATCTCTAGGAGTTATCGTGGCACTTGAAGCCGCTGTAAAGCAGTCCATCATGAAGGATTTCGCAACGTCCGAGGGCGACACCGGTTCGCCGGAGGTCCAGGTTGCAGTCCTGACCCAGCGGATCAAGGATCTGACTGAGCACATGAAGGAACACAAGCACGATTACCACACCCAGCGCGGTCTGCTGGCCATGGTTGGTCGTCGCAAGCGTATGCTCACCTACCTCAAGAACACTGACATCAACCGCTACCGTGCGCTCATCGAGCGCCTCGGCCTGCGCCGCTAGTCAGCTCTAAGGGGCGGCCCCTTCCATCGGGAAGGGGCCGCCTTCTTCAAAAAAACTCAACAGGAGGATCAACCGCATCACGCATTCGCGGTCCTCGGTAGTGATCTCCGGGAACGGCCACAAGGAACTGTGGCTTTAGCCCGTGGATCTCGATCGATGACCGGGTGCAGTGCAGGCCAGTAGACAGATGCTGGACTGGGTTGATGCGGCTGGACTCCGTAAATCAAGAAACGGAGGTGACTCTCTTGGAGGGTCCCGAAATCCAGTTCTCAGAAGCCGTCATTGACAATGGCCGCTTCGGCAAGCGGGTTATCCGCTTTGAAACCGGCCGCCTTGCCAAGCAGGCAGCCGGCGCAGCCATGGTCTACATCGATGAAGAGACCGCGCTGCTGTCCGCAACCACCGCCGGCAAGCACCCGCGCGAAGGTTTTGATTTCTTCCCGCTGACCGTCGACGTCGAAGAGCGCATGTACGCCGCGGGCCGCATCCCGGGCTCATTCTTCCGCCGCGAAGGCCGCCCCTCGACGGAAGCCATCCTGGCCTGCCGCCTGATGGACCGCCCGCTGCGCCCCGCGTTCGTGAAGGGCCTCCGCAACGAGGTCCAGATCGTCGTCACCGTGCTGTCCATCAACCCGGACGAACTGTACGACGTCGTCGCGATCAACGCGTCCTCGATGTCCACCCAGCTCTCCGGCCTGCCCTTCTCCGGCCCGATCGGCGGCGTCCGCGTTGCCCTCGTCGCCGACGAGAACGGCTCGCAGTGGGTTGCATTCCCGAAGCACTCCCAGCTGGAGAACGCCGTCTTCAACATGGTTGTGGCCGGCCGTATCGCCGGTGACGACGTCGCCATCATGATGGTTGAAGCCGAAGCCACGGACAACTCCTGGAACCTGATCAAGGAACAGGGCGCCACCGCCCCGACCGAAGAGATCGTTTCCGAGGGGCTCGAGGCTGCCAAGCCGTTCATCAAGGCCCTTTGCGAAGCGCAGTCCGACCTGGCAGCCCGCGCCGCCAAGCCGACCGTCGAGTTCCCGGTCTTCCTGGATTACCAGGACGACGTCTACGCCGGTGTGGAGTCCGCTGCCGCCGAGAAGCTGGCCGCTGTCTTCCAGATCGCCGACAAGCAGGAGCGGGACACCGCCTCCGACGAGCTCAAGGACGAGGTCATCTCCTCCCTGGCCGGCCAGTTCGAAGGCCGCGAGAAGGAGCTGTCCGCAGCCTTCCGCTCCGTCACCAAGCAGGTCGTGCGCCAGCGCATCCTCAAGGACCAGATCCGCATCGACGGCCGTGGCCTGACGGACATCCGCCAGCTCACCGCCGAGGTTGAGGTTCTGCCCCGCGTCCACGGCTCGGCCATCTTCGAACGCGGCGAGACCCAGATCATGGGTGTCACCACGCTGAACATGCTCAAGATGGAACAGCAGATCGACTCGCTGTCTCCGGTGACGCGCAAGCGCTACATGCACAACTACAACTTCCCGCCGTACTCCACCGGCGAGACGGGCCGCGTCGGTTCCCCCAAGCGCCGCGAAATCGGCCACGGCGCCCTCGCAGAACGCGCCATCATGCCGGTGCTGCCGTCCCGCGAGGAATTCCCCTACGCCATCCGCCAGGTGTCTGAGGCACTCAGCTCCAACGGTTCGACGTCGATGGGTTCCGTCTGCGCCTCCACGCTGTCCCTGCTGAACGCAGGCGTGCCGCTGAAGGCCGCCGTCGCCGGTATCGCCATGGGCCTGGTCTCCGACCAGGTTGACGGCCAGACCCGCTACGCCGCGCTGACCGACATCCTCGGCGCCGAAGATGCCTTCGGCGACATGGACTTCAAGGTTGCCGGTACCTCCGAGTTCGTCACGGCCATCCAGCTGGACACGAAGCTCGACGGTATCCCGGCCTCGGTCCTGGCTGCCGCCCTGAAGCAGGCCCGCGAAGCCCGCCTGCACATCCTGGACGTGCTGAACTCCGCGATCGACACCCCGGACGAGCTCTCCGAGTTCGCGCCGCGCGTCATCGCGGTCAAGATCCCGGTAGACAAGATCGGCGAGGTCATCGGCCCGAAGGGCAAGATGATCAACCAGATCCAGGAAGACACCGGAGCCGACATCTCGATCGAGGACGACGGAACCGTCTACATCGGCGCCACGAACGGCCCGTCTGCCGACGCAGCACGGTCCGCGATCAACGCCATTGCCAACCCGCAGGTGCCGGAAATCGGCGAGCGCTACCTGGGCACGGTCGTCAAGACCACGACCTTCGGCGCCTTCGTTTCCCTGACCCCGGGCAAGGACGGTCTGCTGCACATCTCCGAGCTGCGCAAGATCGCCGGCGGCAAGCGCGTGGACAACGTCGAGGACGTCGTTGCCGTAGGCCAGAAGATCCAGGTGGAAATCACCAAGATCGACGACCGCGGCAAGCTCTCCCTCTCGCCCGTCGTGGCCGACGAGGAAGGGTCTGCGGACGCTGCCAACACTGAGGTCTCCGTGGAGTCCGCAGAGTAGTCTTTCCTGACTCGCGCAGCGGGGCCGGTGGATTCGTCCACCGGCCCCGCTGCCGTTAAAGGCAGGTAGGATTGCAGGCAGATTTGGCACGTTTCCCGTGACGGTTTTATTGAAAGGCCTTAATGACTGTCGTCCCCCTGCCGCTTGAGCAGAACCAGCACGCTGACACCCTCATCCACGGCGCCGACGGCGGCTCGCAGGTGCGGCGCTCGGTGCTGCCCGGCGGTGTCCGGGTGCTGACCGAGGCGATGCCGGGGCAGCGCTCCGCGACCATCGGCTTCTGGGTCGGCGTTGGCTCGCGTGACGAGGCCCCGGGGCAGCACGGCTCCACCCACTTCCTGGAGCACCTGCTGTTCAAGGGCACCAAGCGGCGCACCGCGCTGGAAATCGCGTCCGCCTTTGATGAGGTGGGCGGTGAGTCGAACGCCGCCACCGCCAAGGAGAGTACCTGCTACTTCGCCCGGGTGCTGGACACGGACCTGCCGATGGCGATCGACGTCATTGCGGACATGATCACCGGCGCCGTGCTGGACCCGCAGGAGATGGAGCAGGAGCGCGACGTCATCCTCGAGGAAATCGCCATGGACAGCGATGACCCCACCGATGTCGCCCACGAACACTTTGTTGCCGCCGTGCTGGGCACGCACCCGCTGGGCCGCCCGATCGGCGGCACGCCGGATGCCATCCGCGCCGTCGCCCGGGATTCGGTCTGGGACCATTACCGCCGCTACTACCGCCCGGACGAGCTCGTCATCACCGCCGCCGGGGGACTGGACCACGACGTCGTCTGCGAGCTTGTCGTGGGTGCCCTGCACTCCGCCGGCTGGGAGCTGGAGCACGACGCCGCCCCGGTGCAGCGCCGCTCCACCGAGCGGGCCGCCATCACTGGCACCGCCGGGCTGCACGTAGTCAAGCGTCCGGTGGAACAGGCCAACATCATCATGGGCTGCCCGTCCCTGGTGGCCACCGATGACCGCCGCTTCGTCATGAGTGTGCTGAACGCCGTCCTGGGCGGGGGCATGTCCTCCCGGCTGTTCCAGGAGGTCCGCGAGAAGCGCGGCCTGGTGTACTCGACCTACTCCTTCGCTTCCTCCTATGCCGATGCCGGCTACTTCGGCATGTACGCCGGCTGCACGCCGTCGAAGGTCCGGCAGGTCCTGGACCTCCTGGGCGCCGAACTGGACAAACTGGCCGAGGGCGGCATTTCCGAGGAGGAACTGCGCAAGGCCGTCGGCCAGCTCAGCGGCGGCATCGTCCTGGCGCTCGAGGACACCGGCTCGCGGATGTCCCGGCTGGGCCGCGCCGAGCTGGTGTCCGGCGAATACCAGGACATCGATGAGACGCTGCGGCAGATCAAAGCCGTCACCGCGGCCGAGGTCCAGGAGCTGGCGCGCGAACTTGCGGCCGCCCCGCGGACCGTCACCGTGGTAGGCCCGTTCGAGGAAACCGAGACGTTCGGCCTCTGATCCGGATCCTCCCTCAGATCCGGCGTGGAAACCGCCGACCCTCCCTCACATCCGGCGTGGAAACCGCCGACCCTCCCTCACATCCGGTGTGGAAACCGCCGGTCCTCCCTCAGATCCGGTGTGTAGACCGCCGACCCTCCTTCAGATCCGGTGTGTAGACCGCCGACCCTCCTTCAGATCCGGCGTGGAAACCGCCGGCCCTCCCTCAGATCTGGTGTGGAATCCGCCGGTCCTCCCTCAGATTCGGCGTGGAAACCGCCGACCCTCCCTCAGATCTGGTGTGTAAACCGCCGGTCCTCCCTCACATCAGGTGGGGACGGGCGCGGGCTCGGGGACACGGCGGCACACGGTGGTCATGAAAGGGCTGAACTCGCTCGCGCCCCCAAGCCGCAGCCCGGCGGCGTGGGTCAGTTGGCCGTCTTGAACCCGTAGGGTGTGCCGGGCGGTACCGCGGTCGCTGCGCCGTTCGATGGTCAGGGTGCCGTCGTGCCAGTTGGCCCGGGCGGGCGCCTCCGGGGGCAAGCCCATGCTGTTGACGTGGTACCAGAGAGTGTCGGGATGGTCCGGGTCCATGGTGAAGACGCCGACGCTCTCCGTCTTGGCACCGTCGGCGTCGGTGTGGCGGTAGCGCATGGTCACCGCCAAACCGGCTGCGGCGCGGGCGAAAGCGACCTCGGCCGCGGCGGAACGGGCCGGGCCCCACGCGGTGGCTTCCCATTGGGTGGTACCGCTCCATTGCCCCAGAAATGACTCAAGGGCCTCGTTTGCGCTGCCTGGCAGCGGTCGATCCATGCTTCCTCCGAGTGGGATTCCCTCCGTCTGGCCCCGCCACCATCATCACGCTGTGTCCCGCGGCTGTAAAGGATGGGTCCCGGGTGGATCTGAGGGAGGGTTGGATGTTTGCGCGCCGGTTCTGAGGGAGGGCTGGTTGGAGTCGCTCTGAATCTGAGGGAGGGTTGGATGTTTGCGCGCCGGTTCTGAGGGAGGGTTGGATGTTTGCGCGCCGGTTCTGAGGGAGGGTTGGATGTTTGCGCGCCGGTTCGGAGGGAGGGTTGGATGTTTGCGCGCCGCTTCGGAGGGAGGGTCGCAGACAAACGCAGCGCCGGAAAGTTGCCGTTTCGTTACCGTGCGGGCGCGGAATCCCGTTGACACCGTGTGAGCTGCACCATAGATTTGCCGTAATCTGAATCACCTTTCAGGTTCAGCTGCAATCCCTTGTCAGACCTCCTGCCGGATCTCCTGCCCGGATTCCGCGGATTCTCAACGAAAGGCATCCCGTGAAGGATACAAAGAAGTTCCTGATGGCCGCCGTGATGGCCACCGGGCTCGCCCTCAGCGCCTGCGCCCCCACCGCCGGGTCGGCCGCACCGGCGGGCTCCGGCGGTGCCGGCAAAGCCGCCGAGCCCGTCAACGTCGGCATCATCTATTCCAAGACCGGGCCCCTCGCGGCCTACGGCGCCACCTACTACGAGGGCCTCCAGGCCGGCATTGACTACGCCACCGGCGGCACCGGCGAAATCAACGGCGCCAAGATCAACCTGACCTACGCGGACGACGCCGGCGACCCGGACAAAGCCGTCACCGCCGCCAAGGACATGATCGGCAAGGGCTACAAGATTATTGGCGGCACGGCGTCGTCGGGTATCGCCGTGAAGCTTGCGGAGCAGGCGCAGCAGAACAAGGTGCTGTACATTTCCGGGGCAGCGGCCACCGACGCGATCCAGGGCGTTAACAAGTACACTTTCCGTTCCGGCCGGCAAAGCCTGCAGGACGTCGCCACCGCCGGCACCTTCATCGACACCAAGGGCAAGAAGGTCGTCGTCTTCGCACAGGACAACGCGTTCGGGCAAGGCAACGTCGCCGCCGTCAAGGCTGTCCTGGGAGCCAAGGGCGCCACCGTGGACTCCGTGCTGGTCCCGGAAAACCAGGAACTGACCCCGTTTGCGCGTCAGCTGCTCGACACCAAGCCGGATATGGTTTTCGTGGCCTGGGCCGGGGCAACCACGGGCAGCATGTGGCAGGCGCTCAGCCAGCAGGGAGTGTTTGACGCCGCCCCCGTCGTGACCGGGCTCGGTGACGCGTCCAGCTTCGGCGCCTACGGCCCGGCGAGCTCCAAGATGAGCTTCCTCAGCCACTACTTCCCGGGTGCCTCAGGCACCGAGGTGGAAAAGAAGATGATCTCCTCCGTCGAGAAGGCCGGCCACAAGGCCGATCTGTTCACCCCGGACGGCTTTGTCCTCGGCCAGCTGATCGCCCAGGCAATCAAGGAAGGCGGCGGGACGGACCCTGACGCGATGGTCAAGGCCCTTGAAGGCTTCAGCTTCGATGGCCCCAAGGGCAAGCAAACCGTCCGCGCTTCGGACCACGCCCTGATCCAGGACATGTACCAGGCCAAGCTGCTCCAGAAGGGTGATGCCTGGGCTCCCGAGCTCGTCAAGGTGATTCCCGGGGACACCGTCGCCCCGCCGGAAAAGAAGTAGCCGCCAGGCGCTTCGGCGCCCGGCACGCTACCCGGACCAGCGAGCTAGAACAAAGGAACCGTATGACAACCCCAGCTCTGCCCGCCCTCGCGGTGGATGGCCTTGGACTGCAGATTGGCGGTGCGCGCATCCTTCAGGATGTGAGCTTCGCCGTCGGCGCCGGCGAAATGATCGGCGTCATCGGCCCCAACGGGGCCGGCAAGACCACCTTGTTCAACCTGATCTCCGGCGTGATGCGGCCCACCGCGGGCAGCATCACCCTGAACGGCAGGGAGATCACGGCCGCGCCCATCCACCGGCGGGCGAAGGCAGGGCTGGGACGGACTTTCCAGACCTCCAACTTGTTTCCCCGGCTCAGCGTGCTGGAGAACGTCCGGCTCGCCGCCCAGGCGAAACTCGGAGGCAGCTTCAGCGTTCTGCGCTTTCCGTCTGCCTCGGACGAAGCCACCCAGACCGCACGGGGCACCATCGCGGAGGTCGGCCTCACCGGTAAACTCACGACGGCCGCGGGGGACCTCTCGCATGGCGAGAAGCGCAAGGTGGAGATCGCCGTGCTGCTGGCGACGGATCCCGCCGTCGTACTGCTCGACGAGCCGATGGCCGGGGTGGCGTCGGGGGACGTCCCGTCCCTCACTTCGATCATCCGCAGCATGCACCGGGACCGCGGCTGCACCGTCCTGATGGTGGAGCACCACATGGACGTCGTCCTGGGCTTGGTCGACCGGGTAGCCGTGATGCACCACGGCAGCCTGCTGGCCCTGGACAGCCCGGACGCCGTGATGGCCGATCCCACCGTGCAAAGCGCCTACCTCGGAGAACCTGTATGAGCACCGCAGCGGACAACCGCGCCACCGAAGCCCGTCCCATCCTGCGGGTCGAGGGCCTTAACGCCAGGATAGCCGGGCAGCAGGTGGTGGAGGATGTGTCCTTCACCGTCCCCGCAACCGGAATCACCGCACTGCTGGGCCGCAACGGCGTCGGGAAGACCAGCACCATCAAGGCCATCATCGGCCTGATCGACCGCGCGGGAATTGTCGAACTGGCCGGCGAACGGATCGAGAAGGAAGCCACCTTCAAGATCATCCAGCGCGGTGTTGGTTACGTCCCGGAGGACCGTGAGGTCTTTTCCGGGCTGACTGTCGCGGAGAACCTCAGGCTTGCCGAACGCGATGCCGCCCCGCGCAGGCAACTGGTGGACGAACTTTTCCCGGACCTGCTGGCGCGCTCGGGCCAGATGGCCGGAACGCTGTCCGGCGGCCAGCAGCAGATGGTCTCGCTGGCACGGGCCCTGTTGAACACCAACAAGATCCTCCTGGTCGACGAGCCGACCAAGGGCCTCGCGCCCAAGATCGTCGGTGAAGTGGCGGAAACCCTGGCCGAAGCGGCCAAGACTGTCCCCATTTTGCTGGTCGAGCAGAACCTGCACGTCGTCCGCCAGCTTGCAGAGGGCGCCGTCGTACTCTCCGGCGGGCGCGTGGTCCACACCGGCCGTGCCCTCGATTTCCTCGATGACGCCGGCCTGATCCAACGGCATCTGGGTGTCTCCAGCGACGCCGCTTCCCATGGAGAGCCCGCCGCGGAACCAGCCCAGAAAGGCGCTGCCCTGTGAGCACCCTCGTCCTGCTGCTGTTCACCGGCCTCGGCCTGGGCGCACTGTACTTCCTCGTGGCCGCCGGGCTATCCCTGATCTACGGGCTGATGGGGGTGCTGAACTTCGCGCACGGTGCCTTCCTGACCCTGGGTGCCTTCACCGGCTGGGAGATGGCCCGCCGCGCCGGCTCTGACAACTGGGGAGTCTTCCTGCTCTCACTCGTCATTGGGGCCGCTGCCGGCGCCGCCTTTGCCGCGTTCACCGAATTCGTCCTGATCCGCCGGCTCTACCAGCGCCACATCGAACAGGTGCTCGTCACGCTGGGCCTTTCCCTCGCCGCCGTCGCGCTGTTCGACGGGACGTGGGGAACCGACCCGGTGTACATCCAGGGCCCGGCGTGGTTCAAGGAGACTACCGACATCCTCGGTGCCCGGGTTCCGAACGACCGCTTCGTCTGCATCATCGCCGCCCTGTTGGTGCTGCTGGCGCTGGTGTTCTTCCTCAAGAAGACCCGCTACGGCATGATCATCCGCGCCGGCGTGGAAAACCGGTCCATGGTCACCGCCCTCGGCATCGACGTCCGCAAGGCCTTCACCCTCGTCTTCACCATCGGCGGGGCGGCGGCCGGCCTCGGCGGCGTTCTCGCCTCGCACTACTTCGGCTACGTCTCACCGATGCTCGGCGGCTCGCTGCTGATCTTCGCCTTCATCGTCACGGTAATCGGCGGGCTCGGCTCGCTGACCGGAGCGGCCATCGCCGCCGTCGCGGTCGCCGTCCTGCAGCAGTTCGCGAACTTCTACCTCGGCGGCACCGGCGATTTCGTCGTCGTGCTTGCACTGGCGCTCGTGCTGCTGTTTCGTCCCACCGGCCTGCTTGGGAGAACCGCATGAGCACCGAAACCGACACCTCCAACACCGACGGCACCAACGCCGACACCAACACAGCACAGCCGGCGGCCGACGGCGGCGCAGCCCGCCGGAGCAGGAAAGCTGGCGTCGGGGGAGGACCCGGCGCCGCTCCCGGCGGAGCGCGCCGCCGTCCGGCGCGCCGCACTCTCGCGGCGTGGGCCGCGGGCGCGGCAGGGGTCCTGCTCCTGGTCCTGCTTCCGCTGCTGAATATCTCGCTGCCGGGCGTGCTGCCTGGCCCCAGCTACACGCCCGGGTCCCTGCAGCTGCTGGCCATGTCTATGCTGATGGCGGCCGCGGCCCTGACCTACCACCTGCTCCTCGGTGTTGCCGGGCTGCTGTCCTTCGGGCATGCGCTCTACTTCGGTGCCGGCGTCTACGGGCTGGCGATCATTCTGCAGAACCTCGACATCCCGCTGCTGCCGGCGATGGGCCTGACCCTGCTGATCGTGATCGTGCTGGCCCACGTGGTGGGCAGCATCAGCCTGCGCGTCAGCGGCATCCCCTTCGCCATGGTCACGCTCGCGTTCGCCCAGGCCGGGTCCGTGATCGTGGGCCGTAACCCCGACGGCAGGACCGGCGGCGACGAGGGTATGACGCTGCGCACCGACAACCTGCCGGACTTCCTGGTCGGCGTGGTCAACACCCGCAACCTGTACTGGCTGGCACTGGCCGTGCTGGTAGCCGTATTCGTCATCGTCACCTGGGTGCAGTCCTCGCGGGCCGGGCACGCTGCGGCCGCCGTGCGCGAAAACGAACTGCGCGTCCGGGTCCTGGGCCTGCAGCCCTACCTCGTCAAGCTGCTGATCTTTGTTCTCTCCGCGATCCTGGTTTCCGTGATCGGGATGGTCTTCCTGCTGCTGCAGAGCGGAGCCGTGCCGCGGGCCATCTCCTCGGACCTCACTATCATGCTGCTGGTGATGGTGGTCCTGGGCGGGGTGGGCTCGCGCTGGGGCGCTGTGGTCGGCGGCGTGTTTTACACCATCCTCGACCAGCGGCTTACGACACTGGCCAACTCCGAGGCCGTGAAGTCCCTGCCGGACATCCTGCGGGTACCGTTGTCAGAACCGTTGTTCATCCTCGGCACGCTCTTCATCCTGGTGGTGCTCTTCCTGCCCGGCGGCCTCGCCGGGACCGCAGAGCGGCTGGCACACCGCCGCCGGGGCGCCCGTGCCGGCAGCGGCGGTAACGAGACGCCCCAAGACATCCTGGAGGACGCCGCATGAGCAACCCGACCGGCCCCAACCGGGCCGATGGCCTGCACACCCTGGGCCGCTGGACCACCGACCGCAGCCTGACCACCCCGCACCGGGTCGCCATCGACGACCGCGGCTGCACCCTGCTCTACAGCGAGCTGGAACGCCGCGCCTCCGCCCTGGCCGACGGGTTCCGTGCCGCGGGCTACGGGATCGGGGACCGGATCGCCAGCCTGACCGGCAACAGCTCGGACCACGTGGTGGCGTTCTTCGCCTGCGCCAAGGCCGGGCTGGTCCTGGTGCCGCTGTCCTGGCGGCTCTCGCCCAAGGAGCTCGCGGCCCAGCTGGAGCTCGCCGAGCCGCAGCTGCTGCTGGTGGAAGGCGACCTCGACGCCCTTGCGGCCGCGGCGTGCGCCCTGCTGCCGCACCGGCCGCGGACCGCCGCCCTCGGCCCCGGCGGCGTCGAAAAGTCGGTACCGCCGCCCACGCACGTGCGCCCGGCGGCGCCCACCGACGCCGGCACACCCCGCCGGGAAGTGCGCGAC
The DNA here is from genome assembly GCF_964021775.1 of uncultured Arthrobacter sp. Classification (GTDB taxonomy): domain Bacteria; phylum Actinomycetota; class Actinomycetes; order Actinomycetales; family Micrococcaceae; genus Arthrobacter. The sequence goes on along the minus strand of NZ_CAXHZI010000011.1, from coordinate 85,169 downwards.
GACGATGCCCTGCTGATGATTTTCACCTCCGGCACCGAGGGCGCCAGCAAAGCCGCCGTCCTGACCCACGCCAACTGCTTCTGGAACAACCTCTCGCTCTCGCGCACCCTGGACATGGGCAGCAACGACGTGGTGCTGGCCGTGCTGCCGCAGTTCCACGTGGGCGGCTGGAACATCCAGCCGCTGCTGGCCTGGTGGGTGGGGGCCACCGTGGTCCTGGAGCGCGGTTTCGATCCGGGCCGCGTCCTGCAGCTCATCGCCGAGCGCGGCGTGACCATGCTGATGGGCGTCCCCACCCAGTACCTGATGCTGGCCGAACACCCCGATTTTGCCCACGCCGAACTCGGCAGCCTGCGCCACGCCGTCGTCGGCGGAGCGCCGATGCCGGCGCCCCTGCTGCGGATCTGGCACCGCCGGGGAGTCGCGCTGAGCCAGGGGTACGGCCTGACCGAGGCCTCACCGAACGTGCTGTGCCTGCCGAACGAGGACGCCGAACGGATGGTGGGCTATTCCGGCAAGCCCTACCCGCACGTCGCCGTCGCGGTGGCGGACCCCGTCACCGGTGAAATCCTCGACGGCGCCGCCAGCGGCGAACTGCTGGTCTGCGGCCCGGGCGTGTTTGCCGGCTACTTCCGCGACCCGGCCGCCACGGCGGCCGTCCTCGCCGGCGGCTGGCTGCGCACCGGCGACCTCGTGGAGCGCGACGCCGACGGGTACATCAAGGTGGTGGACCGGCTCAAGGACATTTACATCTCCGGCGGCGAAAACGTGGCACCGGCCGAGGTTGAGGCCGCGCTGCTGGCCCATCCCGCGGTGGCGCAGGCCGCCGTCGTCGGGGTGGAGGACGCTCGCTGGGGCGAAAGCGGACTGGCCTTCGTGGTGGTCCGTCCCGGCATGGCCACCGACGAACAGGAGCTGCTGGAGCACTGCGCCTCCCAGCTGGCCCGCTTCAAGGTCCCGGCCCGGGTCGAAATGGTCGCGGCGCTGCCCCGCACGGCACTGAACAAGGTGCTTCGCGCCAAGCTGCGCCAGGAACTGGCCGCGCGGCCAGCCCCGGCAGGTGCCCCCGCGGCAGGGGGCCGGGCATGAGCGCCGCACCGCGCACCGCCCGGGGAACACGCACCCGGGCCAAACTGCTCGAGGCCGCGGAGTCGGTCTTCGCCTCGGCGGGCTACCACGAGGCCTCGATCGTCAAAATCACCGAAGCGGCCGGTGTTGGCCTCGGCACCTTCTACCTGTACTTCGACGGCAAGCAGGCCATCTTCGACGAAGTGGTTGAGGACCTGAACCGGCGCGTCCGGCACGCCATGACCGACGCCGCCCGGAGCGCCGGCACCCGGCTCGAGGCGGAACGGGCCGGCTTCCGGGCCTTCTTCCGCTTCACCGCCGAGCACCCGGCCCTGTACCGGATTATCCGACAGGCCGAGTTCGTCTCGCCCGGCGCCCTGCGCCTGCACTACACCCGGGTCGTCAACGGCTACATCGAAGGCCTGAAGGCGGCCCAGCTCAGCGGCGAGGTCCGGGCAATGGACCCCACCGTGGCGGCCTGGGCCCTGATGGGCATCGGCGAGCTGATCGGCATGCGCTGGGTCCTCTGGGACGAGGAAGGCGCCGAACCCGCCGCCGGAGCCCGGCCCGACGTGCCCGAAGAAGTCTTTGAGGAAATGATGCAGTTCATCGAACGGGCGCTTGCGCCCGCCCCCGGATCCGCCCCGGCAACCACCGCGAACCCCACCCCGCCCCAGGAAGGGACAGCCCCATGACCCAGACAGCCAGCAAGGACACGTACCGCACCGCCGAAGTGGAGGTCCGTGGCGGCACGCTGCACACCGCGATCTGGGGCCCGGACGACCCCGGCGCCCCGACCATCCTGGCCGTCCACGGGGTCACCGCCTCGCACAAGGCCTGGCCGTACCTGGCCGAGGCGCTGCCGGATGTCCGGATCATCGCCCCGGACCTGCGCGGCCGAGGCCGCAGCAACAACCTGCCTGCCCCGTACGGGATGCCCTCGCATGCGGAGGATCTCGCGGCCGTACTGGCGGAGCTGGCCCCGGGGCCCGTCGTCGTGGTGGGACACTCGATGGGCGGCTTCGCTTCGGTCGTCCTGGCGAACCTGTTCCCGGAGCGCGTCCGCTCGCTGGTGCTGGTGGACGGCGGACTGCCGCTCCAGGTCCCGGAGGGAATCTCCGACGAGCAGCTCATCTCCTCGGTGCTCGGCCCGGCCGCCGAGCGGCTCAACGCCACGTTCCCCAGCCGTGAGGTGTACCGCTCCTTCTGGCGGCAGCACCCGGCGTTCAGCGGTGACTGGGGACCGCTCGTGGAGGCCTACGTGGACTATGACCTGACCGGCGAGGAGCCTGAATTGCGGCCCGCCACGCGGTACCAGGCCATGGCCGAGGACACCGCCGAGCTGCACCGCGGTGCTTCGCTGCTGAAAGCGCTGGACGAGCTCGCCGTGGACACCGTGGTCCTCCGGGCGCCGCGAGGGCTGCTTAACGAGCCGTCCGCCCTCTACGCGCCCGGCTACCTGGACGACTGGGCCGCGAAACTCCCGTCCCTGCGGGTCCGTGAGGTGCCGGACGTGAACCACTACACGATCGTGATGGGTGAGGCCGGTGCCGGCGCCGTGGCCGACAGTGTGCGGGAGGCCCTGGCAGGCAGTTGAGGGAGGGCCGCGCTCAGCCCGGACGTCACTGACGCCGGGCGGCACGGCGCCTCAGCCGGCGGACGCGAGGATCCGGGTTGTCGGAGCGCCCTGGAGTGCGGGGGCCGCAGCGGGCGAATTCCAAACGTTTGCCCGAAGCTTTGCCAGCAGGGCTTCCGCCTGGGCCTGCTGCTCGAAGTCGAGTTCCACCACTACGTAGTGCGGATCGTCCACCGGTCGGCTGATGCGGTGCGCGGTAACCCCCGACGCCGCACGGTTGACGGGGTCACGGTCGAACGCTGTCTTCCACAGGTCGAAATCCCTGATCTTGTGCTCAATCTGCAAGGTGTACATCACGAGCCCTCCTTACGTCTCTTATGTGGCTGCGCGATGTTCCACGGTAGGGCGGCGGGGCGGCCCGCGGTATCCCAGATATCTGGGAGGGCGGCCCGCCCCGGGACGGGTCCGGAGCGCCCGTGAGCCGGTCGATTCAGAAGGCCATGCCCAAGGTACATACTGATGTCATGACCACCAGCTGGGCGCTGAGCCGGAGTCTGGAACGCATCGGGAACCTCTGCCGCGACGTGCTGGATGACCATGAGCTGCGCCGGGGATTACTGGCTGAACTCGGAAGGATGGTGCCCTTCAGCGCTTATGCCTGGCCGTTGACAGACCCGGAATCGGCCACCGGTATCTCGCCGATGGCCAGGATTCCCTGTCCGGAGGAGCTGCCTGAACTGATCCGGCTTAAGTACCTGACGGCGGATGCCCGCTGGACCTCCCTGATGGGCCAGCGCCGGCCGGCGACGACCCTGCTGGTGGCCACCGGCGGGCAGCCGGCGCGGAGCCGGCTCTGGAACGGGCTGCTGAGCCGCTACGGGGTGACGGACGTGCTGTCCGTGGTCTTCGCCGATAAACACGGGTGCTGGGGCTGGCTCGACGTGTGGCGTGGCGGAGACGAAGGCACATTTTCCGAACCGGAGACCGATTTCCTGGCCACGGCGGCCCCGCTGGTGGCAGCCGGCCTGCGGCGGAGCCGGGCGGCACAATGGCGGCAGGGTGTCGACGTCGGTGCCGCGGTCCGGGCGGGCGGCGGCAAGTCCTTGCCGCCGCAGGCCGTGCTGGTCCTCGACGAGCGGCTCGCCGTGACGGGCCAGACCGCATCGGCCGCCGACTGGCTGGGGCTGCTGCAGCGCGGGCCCCGGCCCTACGAAGGGATCCCCGCTGAGGTCCTGAATGTCGCCGCCCAACTCCTCGCGGAGGAAGCCGGAGTGGACGCCCACCCGGCGATGTCCCGAGTGCCGGTGGGGCGCGGTGGCTGGGCTCTTTTGCGCTCCACCCGGATGGACCCCGGGACGGGGGCAACGCCTTCGCTCGCGGTGACCATCCAGGACTGCCCGGCGGCGGACCGGCTGGAAGCGTTCGCGCGCTGCTTTGCGCTGACGCCGCAGCAGCACCGGCTGCTGGGGCTCTCCGCCGGCGGCCTCAGCACCTCTGAGCTGGCAGCTGCCCTGCGGATCCGCCCCTACACCGTGCAGGACTTATTCAAGGCACTCTTCGTGGCCTGCGGTGTGCGGAGCCGGGCTGCGCTGCTGGGCCTGGCCCTTGGAGCCGCGGCCGTGTCGGCTCCGGCCGCCGCAGCATCTGACGGACAGTGAGGACCAGGTGAGGTGTGGCTAGCCGCCGGCAAACGGCGGCAGCACGTCGACGACGTCGTCCGGACCCAGCACCGGCGACGAGTTCCGCACCGCCACCTCGTTGAGCAGGAAGCTGGAGCGGGACAGGATGCGGGCCAGCGGCGGGGTGCCGGCCGGCGGCTCGGGGCGTTCGACGGCGAGAATCGCCTCCAGCAGCTCGGCGAGCCTGGCGCCGTCGGGCAGCTCGAACTTTTCCTCGTCCATACCGGCGGCAACGCGCGCGGCAGCGAAGTAACGTACGTTCACGGGTGGTTCAGCCTCCGATGGCGCTCATGCTGCGGTCCGGCTGGACGAAGTCCGGGGCGTCCAGTCCGACGTGGTCCATGCCGTGCGCCTTGGGCTTAAGCCACATGGCGTCCTGCCAGCGCTCGGCGAGTTGTTCGTCGGTGGCACCGCCGCGCAGCAGCCCCAGCAGGTCCGTCTCCTCGCGCGAGAAGAGGCAGCTCATGATCTTGCCTTCCGCGGTGATCCGGGTGCGGCGGCAGTCCGCGCAGAACGGTTCGGTGACCGAGGCGATGATTCCCACGGTGCCCAGCACGGGGCCGGTAGCCTGGTCCGTGCCCGGCGCCCGGGTGCGGACTTCGAATCGCTCGGCCGGCGCACCGTCGCGCTCCCGCGGATCGGCGCTGAGCACGTAGTCGACGGAGAGCAGGTCCCGGATTTCCGCGGCCGTAATCATGTTCCGGCGGGTCCAGCCGTGGTCGGCGTCGAGCGGCATCTGTTCGATGAAGCGCAATTCGTAGCCGCGGTCCAGGGCCCAGGCCAGCAGCGAGGGGGACTCGGCGTCGTTGATGCCGCGCATCAGCACCGCATTCAGCTTCACGGGCCCCAGTCCGGCGGCCCAGGCGGCGTCCACGCCGGCGAGGACGCGGTCCAGGAACGGGCGCCGGGTCAGCTTGGTGAAGGTTTCCTCGTGCAGCGAATCCAGCGAGACGTTGATCCGGGTGAGGCCGGCGGCCTTCAGGCCGGCCGCCTTTTTATCCAGGCCGACGGCGTTGGTCGTCATCGAGATCGGCAGGTCCGGGTGGGCCTGGCGGAGGGCGGAGATGATGTCCAGCAGGTCGGCCCGCACCAGCGGTTCGCCGCCGGTGAGCCGGAGTTCGCGGACACCCAGTTGTTCGACGCCGATCCGGACGATCCGTACGATTTCCTCCGCGGACATGACGGCCTGCTTGGCCAGCCACTCGAGGCCTTCGGCCGGCATGCAGTAGGTGCAGCGCAGGTTGCACTTGTCGGTCAGGGAGAGCCGCATGTCGGTGGCCCGGCGGCCGTAGCGGTCCACCAGCCCGGCAGGCATTCCGGCCGGGCGTCCGGCCGGCTGCGGCGCCGGGACGCCCGCGCCGGGGCCGCTTTCCGCGCGGGGCTGGGGCATGCCAAGCTGAACACTCATAATGTCAGGCTACGCCACTGCGGGCCGGGCATCACGCCCCGGCGAGAACGAACTGGCGCCAACGAACTTATGCTGGAGGCGTGAACACGTCTCCGGCCGCTCCGGCAGAGGCTACCGGCGGAGAACCGCAGCCCGTTCCGCGGCGCCCGGTGCGGTGGGCCGCCGCGGCCGGCGTGGTGGCGGTGGGTGCCGGCGTCGCCGTCGGCGAACTTGCTGCCGGGCTGCTGAGTCCCTCGGTTTCGCCGGTGACGGCCGTCGGCGGCGCGGTGATCGACGCCGTCCCGCCGGGGGTCAAAGACTGGGCGATTTCGCTTTTCGGCACGGCGGACAAACTGGCCCTGCTCGGCGGGATGGCGTTGGTGATCGCGGTGCTGGCCGCACTGGCCGGAGTGCTCGAATGGCGCCGCCGCTTCGCCGGGCTGGCCGTGATCGCCGTCTTCGGGCTGGTGGGTGTCGCGGCCGTGCTGACCCGGGCGGAGGCGGGTGCCACTGCCGTCCCGGGGCCGTTGCTGGCCGCCGCCCTGGGCGTGGTGCTGCTGCGCTGGCTGGTCCGCCGGCTCACCGAGTGGTCCGACGCCGATCGGGACCCCGCCGGCCAGGCACCCGCCGCACCCGCCGGCCAGCCGGCCGCCGCGCCGGCACCCGCCGGCCAGGCACCCGCAGACAGGGACCCCGAGGGCCAACCCGCGCCCCGCCCCGCCCGCCGCGGCTTCCTGCAGGCTCTGGCGGTGACCACGGTCATCGCCGCCGCCGGCGGGGTCCTTGCGTCCATCCTGCGCGGCGCCGCCGCGGCCGTCACCGGGCTGCGCAACAAGCTCGCGTTGCCCGTCCCGGCCTCGCGCGCCCCGGCGATACCCGCCGGGGCCGAGCTGTCCCTGGCGGGACTGGACCCCCTGGTCACCCCGAGCAAGGACTTCTACCGGATCGACACCGCCCTGCGTGTCCCGCTGGTGGATCCCCGCGAATGGCGGCTCAAGGTCACCGGCCTGGTGGACCGCGAGCTCGAACTCGACTTCGACGCCCTGCTGGCCAAGCCACTCACCGAGCGGTACATCACCATCGCCTGCGTCTCTAACGAGGTGGGCGGCGACCTGATCGGCAACGCCCGCTGGCTCGGCTGGCCGGTCCGCGAGCTGCTGGCACAGGCCGGCCCGCAACCGGGAGCGGACATGGTGCTCTCGCGCAGCGCCGACGGTTGGACCGCAGGGACACCGCTGGAGGTGCTCACGGACACCCGCGACGCCCTGCTGGCGGTGGGCATGAACGGGGAGCCGCTACCGCTCGAGCATGGTTTCCCCGTCCGGCTCGTCGTGCCGGGACTTTACGGCTACGTCTCGGCGACCAAATGGGTCACCGAACTGAAGGTCACCCGGTTCGCCGACGACGTCGCCTACTGGACTCCCCGGGGCTGGAGCGAGCGCGGACCCATCAAGACGTCGTCGCGGATCGACGTGCCGCGGGCCGGCCGGAGCGTGAATGCGGGGCAGGTGGACTTTGGCGGCGTGGCCTGGGCCCAGCACCGCGGCATCGGCACAGTGGAAGTGCGCGTCAACCGCGGCGACTGGAAACAGGCCGAGCTGGCACCGGCGATCTCCACGGACACCTGGCGCCAGTGGAAGCTCACCCTACCCCTGGACCCGGGACAGTACGAGGTCCAGGTCCGTGCCACCGACCTCGCCGGCGTCCCGCAAGTGGAGGACCGCGCCCCGGCGGCGCCCAGCGGGGCCACCGGCTACCACACAGTTACAGTGGACGTGAAGTCCTAGCCCGCCGAGCCGAAGGTCAACAACGTATGCACCGCACCGCGAACAGGCCCGTCACCGTGGAAGCGCACCGGGACAAAGTCCGGGCCCTGCTGGCACCGCTCGCCGCCCGCATCGACACGGTGCCGCTCGGGGACGCCCTCGGCCGCGGCCTGGCCTCCGACGTCCTGGCCCCGCTGGACCTCCCGCCCTTCGCCAACTCGCAAATGGACGGTTTCGCGATCCGCAGCGCCGAGGTGCCCGACGGCGGCGCCGAGCTCCGGGTCGCCGCGCCCGTTCCGGCCGGCGCCGAGCCCGCCGAACTTGCTCCCGGCACCGCCGCGCCCATCATGACCGGTGCCATGATCCCGGCCGGCGCCGACGCCGTCGTCCCCATTGAACTGGCCGTCCCCGATTCCTTCCCCGCCCCGGGAGCCCCGGCCACCGTCCGGCTGCCCGCCGCCCCGGTGGGGAACTACGTGCGGGTGGCCGGCAGCGACATTGCCGCCGGGGAAACCGCCCTCGCCGCCGGCACCTTCCTGGGACCCGGCCAGCTGGGGCTGCTGGCCGCGCTGGGCCTGAGCCAGGTGCCGGTGCACGCTGAGCCGAGGGTCCTGCTGGTCACCACCGGGGACGAAGTGGTGGAACCCGGCAGCCCGCTGCAGCCAGGCAAGATCTACGACGCGAACGGCACCCTGCTCGACTCCGCCCTGCGCCAGGCAGGCCTCCACGTCACCCGCACCGGCATCTCCGCCGACAACCCCGGGGAGCTGGAGGAGCTGCTGCGCCGCCACGCGCCCGGCGTGGACCTGATCGTCACCACCGGGGGAGTCAGCAAGGGCGCCTACGAGGTGGTCCGGCAGGCACTGGCGGACCACGACGTCGAGTTCGGCCCGGTGGCCATGCAGCCGGGCGGCCCGCAGGGCATCGGAACCTTCGACGGCGTCCCGGTCCTCGGCTTCCCCGGCAACCCGGTCAGCTGCCTCATCTCCTTCGAAATGTTCCTCCGGCCCGTCCTGGCGGACCTGTTCGGCTCGCCGGCGCCGCGCACCGTGATCCGCGCCCGGCTGGCCGAAGCCCTGGCCTCCCCGGAAGCCAAACACCAGGTCCGGCGCGGCACGCTCGGCCCGGACGGAACGGTCCGGCTGGAAGGCGGCGCGGGATCACACCTGATGCACGCCCTGGCGCACTCCAACGCCCTTGTGCACGTCCCGGCGGGAACAGCGGCGCTCGCCGGGGGCGACGAGGTGGAAGTATGGATCCTGTGAACGCAGCAGAGAACAACACACCAGAGCACCCGGACAAGCCCGCGCTGACCCATCTCCGGCAGGACGGCACCGCGCAGATGGTCGACGTGTCCAACAAAGCCGAGACCACGCGGGAAGCCACCGCCACCGCCACCGTGAACAGCACCGCTGAGGTCCTGGCCCTGCTCGGGTCCGGCGAACTGCCCAAGGGCGATGCGCTGGCCGTCGCACGGGTGGCCGGGATCCTGGCCGCCAAGAAAACACCCGACCTCATTCCGCTCTGCCACCCGTTGCCGATCACCAAGGTCACCGTCGACTTCGAGCTCGACGCCGAGTCCGTGACCGTCTTCGCCACGGTCAAAACCCGCGGCGTGACCGGGGTGGAGATGGAGGCGCTCACCGCGGCGTCCGTTGCTGCCCTGAGTGTGTACGACATGATCAAGGCCGTGGACAAGCACGCGGTGTTGACGGACATCAAGGTGCTCGCCAAAAGCGGCGGCAAGAGCGGGGACTGGACACTGTGAGCAGCATCGAACCGCACCGCCACGGCGACGCCACCGGCCGGAAGGCCGGCATCGTGATCGCCTCCACCCGCGCCGCGGCCGGGGTCTATGAAGACCTCACCGGTCCCGTCATCGCCGACTGGCTGACCGAGCACGGTTTCGAGCCGTTCCCCGCCCTGGTGGTTCCCGACGGCGAGCCCGTCGGCGCCGCCCTACGCGCGCTGCTGACCCAGCACCCCGCCGTGATCATCACCAGCGGCGGCACCGGCCTCAGCCCCACCGACGCCACCCCCGAACAGACGCTGCCGCTGCTGGACCGCGAAATCCCCGGCATCATGGAAGGCCTGCGCAGCGCGGGCACGGCCAAGACCCCGACGGCGATGCTGAGCCGCGGCCACGCCGGCGCCGCCGGCAGCACCTTCATCGTCAACCTCCCCGGCTCCCCGAAGGGCGTCATGGACGGCCTGGGCGTGCTGGACCCGATCATCGGACACCTCTGCGACCAGCTGGAAGGCAGCCATGGACACTGAATCAGCCTTCGAAGTCGTGCACGCCGTCCTCAGCGCCGAGCCCATCTCGGTGGAGCAGGCCATCGCCGCGGTCGAATCGGATACCGCCGGCGCCGTGGTGAGCTTCAGCGGCGTCGTCCGCAACCACGACGGCGGCAAACCGGTGCAGCGGCTCAGCTACAGCGCACACCCCACGGCGCACCAGGTGCTGGCCGACGTCGTCGCGCAACTCGTCGCCGAGCAGTCGGCGGCCGGGGCAGCCGGAGCGGGCCGGCCGGGCCAGTCGGTGCGGATCTGGGCCGCGCACCGGACCGGGCCGCTGGAGATCGGCGATCCCGCTCTGGTCTGTGCGGTGTCGGCGGCGCACCGCGGGCAGGCCTTCGCGGTGTGCTCCGAGCTGGTGGACCGGATCAAGGAGCAGGTTCCGATCTGGAAGGAACAGTTCTTCACCGACGGTACCGTCGAGTGGGTCGGCGCGGGGGAGTAGCCACTGCTCCGGCGGATGCGCCCGGCGGCAGGGTAACGCAAGGGACCCGGTTCCAGCCGGGCCGCGCCCCGGCGGTAGGGTTGATGCCATGACCGAACAACTCGCCGTCGCCGTTCTGGGCGCCAACGGGCGCATGGGCGCCGAGGCCGTCAAAGCCGTGGAAGACGCCAAAGACCTGAAGCTCGTCGCGGCCCTGGGCCGGGGCGATTCCCTCGATACCCTGGTGGATTCCGGCGCCCGCATCGTCGTGGACCTGACGGTGCCCGACAGCACCGAAGCGAACGTCCGCTTCGCCGTTGAGCACGGCATGCACGCCGTCGTCGGCACCACCGGCTGGGACGCTGAACGGCTGGAACGGCTCGAGGCGCAGCTCGCCGGCCAGCCCGGCGTCGGCGTCCTCATCGCCCCCAACTTCGCCCTCGGCTCGGTCCTGGCATCGGCCTTTGCCGCGAAGGCGTCCCGCTACTTCGAATCGGTCGAAATCATCGAGCTGCACCACCCGGAAAAAGTGGACGCTCCCTCCGGAACCGCGGTGCGCACCGCCCAGCTGATCGCTGCGGAGCGCGCCGGCGCCGGCGTCGCGGCCAGCCCGGATGCGACCAGCAGCGAACGCCCCGGAGCGCGCGGCTGCGAGGTCGACGGCGTCCGTGTCCACAGCGTCCGGCTCCGCGGCCTTGTGGCGCACCAGGAGGTCCTGCTGGGCGGGCCGGGGGAGCAGCTGACCTTCCGCCACGATTCCTTCGACCGCGCTTCCTTTATGCCCGGCGTGCTGTTGGGCGTGCGCAACGTCGCCGCGCATCCCGGACTCACTGTGGGCCTGGACGGCTACCTGGACCTGGGCCTCTGATGGCCAACGTCCTGGCCTCCTTCAAGGCCAACCGCACCAAGATCTGGGTGGGGGCCGTGACGCTGCTGCTGGTGTTCTACCTGGTGGTGTCCCTGCAGCGTTCGGTGCTGCTGCTCTCCGATCCCAACCCAGTGGCCAAGGCCCTTGGCCTGGCCTACCTGGTGCTGCCGGTGGTGGGGGCCTGGGCGCTGGTGCGGGAGCTCTTGTTCGGCGCCCGGACCGAAAGGCTGGCGAAGATCCTGGAAGCCGAAGGCGGCCTGCCGGAGGATACCCTGCCGCGCACCCCCGCCGGCCGGATCATCCGCGACGCCGCGGATCTGGAGTTTGAGAAATACCGGGCCGAAGCCGAGGCCGCCCCCGGGGACTGGCGGTCCTGGTTCCGGCTCAGCTGCGCCTACGACGCCGCCGGGGACCGCAAGCGGGCCCGCGCCTCGATGCGCGACGCCGTCCGGCTGTTCCGCGCCGGGTCGCCCGGCGCCTAGCGCCCGGCGGTTCGTTGTTTAGCGGTTCCTCGTTTGGCGGTTTCCGGACCGCAGGCCGCGGCCCAGCTGGTTAGCGCCGTGGCCCACCCACTCCAGGGGCCCGCGCCAGGACAGTGCCGCGAAGACACCGCCGATGACCAGCGCGGCGATGGCCTGCGCCCAGTACAGGCCCTCCACGCTCCAGCCGGCGGGGAGCGGCCGGCCGTACAGGGACGCCATCAACCACACGTGCGCCGTATACAAGCTCAGGGTCAGCGCCCCGGCGCCGCGCAACGGGAGCAACAGGTCCAGCTGCACCCAGTCGGCGAGCCGTCCCAGCAGCAGGCAGAGACCCACCACCGCGGCAGCGACCCCCGAGGTGTGCAGCAGGTCCAGCGTGGTGCCAGAATGCGGGGCGCTTGACGCCAGCCACCACGCGGAACCGGACTGGTCGATGCCCGCGAGGTTTACCTGCAGCAGGCTCGCCAGGGGGTACGCCGGGTCGCCCAGTTGCTGCTGCAGCGCTGCGCGGCCGCCCCAGTCCTCCATCAGCACCAGGCTCAGCCACTTGGCGAGCACCGCGGCGATGCTTCCGGCCGCCAGCAACAGCAACGGAACAGCCGCCGTGGACAGCGCCAGCCGGCCGATCGCCAGGCCGATGAGCAGGTAGGCGAGCCATTGCAGCACTGGGTAATAACCCGTCAGGAACACATCGCCGAGCAGCCGGGCCGGCGTGGTCAGGTCCTCCCAGCCGGGGTTGTGGCCGAGCCGGAGCGGCGGATCCGCCGCCAGCAGCCACGGCCGCAGGAGATAGGCCAGGACCGGGGTGGCCAGCAGCCACGCCGCCGCCAGTCCCCAGAGGCGTTTCGAGGGCAGGCCCAGGAACGGCAGTACACAAAGGAACAACAAGGCGTAGTGGACCAGAATGACCGCGATGTTGACTTCCAGGCCGCCGAGGCTGAGGCCCACCGCGGCCACCGCCAGTGCCCGGAGGGCGATGCCCCGGCGGGCCGCCCACAATGCCGGACCCTCCAGCGGCCGCTCCTTTCCGGTCGACAGCGCCAATCCGATCCCCGCAAGCACAGCAAAGAGTGCGGCCGCGCGGCCGGAGAAGGCCAGACCGACCCAGGTGGGGGTGAGCTGCGCGTCCGATCCAAAGGTCGGGAGCACATGGGTTGCCATCATGCCCAGCAGCGCCAGCCCGCGGGCCGCGTCGACGCCGGTCAGCCGGGGCGCCGCCGCCTTGGCCCTGGCGGTTTTTGAAGTCGTTGCCATACCGCGCGAGGTCATTCTCCGATCGTCTCACGTCCGGCCGGCCCCGGACCGCCCCAGGGCTGGTGCCGACCGGCGTGTCCACGGGTCCGGCCCAAGGCCTTGTATTCGAATATATGTTCGAATATCATGAACGGCATGAACAACGCATCAGACCCGGCCCGGGCCGCTTCTTCCCTTCCTGCCGGTACGGCCGGCGGCCGGTCGGCCGCTGCGCTCACCCCGGCCGGTGTCCTGAAGGCCATGAGCCCGGGTGTGGTGGACTTCCTCTTCCGGCGGCTGGTCGCCGGAGAGTCGGCGGAGGACGTCCAATGGCACCAGGAGGGCACCTCATTGTCCGCCCAGGCGCCCGGCGCCGAGCTGGCCCGCCGGCTCGCGGAGACCGACCTCGAGGCGCTCACCCCCACCGAGCTGTTCCACTACGTGCGTGCGGCGCAGCGGTTGTCCGCGTGGGCGGAGGGGCTGCGGGAGGACGCCCTGGGCCGTTACTGTGCCGGGCCGCCGGCACGCCCCGGAGCGCCGGCCGACACCACGCAGGAGGGCCGAATTTGACGCGCATCACTGCCTCGCCATTGTCCTAACAAGCCGGGGACAGGGTAACGTTTTTCCTATGGCTGACTCTGACATTCGCTCTTACACGTTTGGAACCCTTGTGACCGCCATGGTCACTCCGTTCACCAACGACGGTGAGGTCGACTATCAGCAGTCCGCAGAGCTGGCCAACAAGCTCGTCGACGACGGCAACGACGCCCTCGTTATCTCCGGCACCACCGGTGAAACGTCCACGCTGGAAGACGACGAAAAGGAGAAGCTTTTCCGTGTGATCGTCGAGGCCGTGGGGGACCGGGCCAAGGTCATCGCGGGGACCGGCACCAACCACACCTCGCACTCGATCGAGATGGCGAAGCGCGCCGCCAAGGCAGGCGCCCACGGCCAGCTGATCGTCACCCCCTACTACAACAAGCCGAGCCAGGCCGGAATCCAGGCCCACATAGAGGCCGTTGCCGACGCCGCGGACCTGCCCGTCATGGTCTACGACATCCCCGGCCGCGCGGGTGTTCCGATCCTGCCCGAAACCATGATCCGGCTCGCGGACCACCCCCGCGTGATCGCCCTCAAGGACGCCAAGGCAGACTTCGCCGCCGTCACCCGCGTCATGGCGAACACGGACCTGGATGTCTACTCCGGGGACGACGGACTGACTCTGCCGTGGATGGCGGCCGGCGCCGTCGGGCTGGTCAGCGTCTCGGCACACGTGGCCAGCAAGCAGTACCGTGCGATGATCGATGCCGCACTTGCAGGCGATTTTGCCACCGCCCGCACCATACATTTCGAACTGGACCCGGTGGTCCGTGCAGTGATGACCCACATCCAGGGTGCTGTTGCTGCGAAGCAAGTTCTTAAGTGGCAGGGAGTCCTGCCCAACTCGGTTGTCCGTTTGCCCCTCGTGGAGCCGGGCGAAGCCGAGATCGAAACGATCCGCGAGGACTTGGCGGAAGCAGGAATCGTCTTCTCCTGATCCGGCCCTGCCTGATCGAAGAGAACACCCCTCCTGCTCCGCCTGGAAAGTAGTGCACTATGACCCAAACCGCCCTTCCCGGCCTTGTCACGCCGCCGAAACTGCCCAAGAACACGCTGCGGATCGTTCCGCTCGGCGGCCTCGGGGAGATCGGCCGCAACATGACGGTCTTCGAAATCGACGGCAAGCTGCTTATCGTTGACTGCGGCGTCCTCTTCCCGGAAGAGACCCAGCCCGGCGTCGACCTGATCCTGCCCGATTTCTCCTACATCGAGAACCGCATGGATGACATCGTCGCCGTCATCCTCACGCACGGCCACGAGGATCACATCGGTGCCGTCCCGTACCTGCTGCGCTTGCGCAACGACATCCCCATCGTCGGCTCCCAGCTGACGCTGGCCCTGATCGAAGCGAAGCTCCAGGAACACCGGATCAAGCCGAACACCCAGATCGTCAGCGAGGGCCAGGTCCAGAAGCTCGGCCCCTTCGAATGCGAATTCGTGGCCGTCAACCACTCGATCCCCGATGCCCTGGCCGTCTTCCTGCGCACCTCCGGCGGCACCGTGCTGCACACCGGCGACTTCAAGATGGACCAGCTTCCCCTCGACGGCCGGATCACCGACCTGCGCCACTTCGCCAAGCTCGGCGAAGAAGGCGTGGATCTGTTCATGTCCGACTCCACGAACGCCGACGTCCCCGGGTTCACCACCGCGGAAAAGGAAATCGGCCCCACCCTGGACCGGCTCTTCGGCCAGGCGTCCAAGCGCATCATCGTGGCTTCGTTCTCCTCGCACGTGCACCGCGTCCAGCAGGTCCTCGACGCCGCCGCGAACCACAACCGCAAGGTAGCCTTCGTCGGCCGCTCGATGGTCCGCAATATGGCCATCGCCGCGAAGCTCGGCTACCTCGAAGTGCCGGCGGGCATCCTCGTCGACATCAAGAACATCGACAACCTGCCGGACAACCGCGTGGTCCTGATGTCCACCGGCTCCCAGGGCGAGCCCATGGCGGCACTGTCCCGCATGGCCAACGGCGACCACCGCGTCGTCGTCGGTCAGGGGGACACCGTGATCCTCGCCTCAAGCCTGATCCCGGGCAACGAGAATGCCGTCTTCCGGATCATCAACGGCCTGCTCAAGCTCGGCGCCGACGTCATCCACAAGGGCAACGCCAAGGTCCACGTCTCCGGCCACGCGGCCGCCGGCGAGCTCCTCTACTGCTACAACATCCTCGAGCCGCTCAATGCCATGCCGGTGCACGGCGAGACGCGCCACCTCATTGCCAACGGCAAGATCGCCCTCGAATCGGGCGTTCCCGAGGAGAGCATCCTGCTGGCGGACAACGGAACCGTCATCGACCTCCGCGACCATCAGGCGGACGTTGTGGGCCAGGTCGAGGTCGGGTTTGTCTATGTGGACGGCTCCAGCGTCGGCGAAGTCACCGAAGCCGACCTCAAGGACCGCCAGACCCTTGGCGACGAGGGTTTCATCTCGATCATCACGGTCATCCACCGCGCCACCGGCAAGGTGGTTTCCGGGCCGGAAATCCACGCCCGCGGCGTGGCCGAAGACGATTCGGTCTTCGACGAGATCATCCCCAAGATCAACGCCGCGCTCGAGGAAGCCGTGCAGAACCGGGACCACACCTCGCAGCAGCTCCAGCAGGTTGTCCGCCGCGTCGTCGGTACCTGGGTCAACCGCAAGCTGCGCCGCAAGCCCATGATCATCCCGGTGGTCCTGGAAGCCTAGGCCCCGCAACCGGGCAGCACGCCCGGTCACGGGCCAGCGCAACAGCTGCACTGAAACGGCCTTCCGCGCCGGCACCGCCTCCAGGCGGCGGCCGGCGGGGGAGGCCGTTTCCGTTCCCTCAAAGACCCCGCCGGGCAGCCCGAATCCGGCCGCCCACGCCGTACGCGGGCGGCCGCCGCCGCCCAACATGATCCCCGCCCGGCCCGGAAATCCGCGGTTTTCGGCCCGGCGTCGGGTACCGTTGCGGGTATGGCGACACGCACCTCCTCCGCGCCTAGAGGCAACTCAAGCGGCAGCTCAAAGGGCAACACCGGCAGCTCTTCAGGCAGGGGCTCCGGCGCAGCTGCGTCCAAGACCGGCCGCTCCCAGGGAACGGCGCGCACCCGCCAGCTGCCCGCCGTCGAACCCCGCCAGCCCTGGCTGGTGCGGGTGGTGGCCGGCGCGTGGCTGGGCATCGGCCATGTGGTGGGCGCCGGCGTCCGCCGGATCGGCCATGACGTCAGCGACCTCGACCCGGCAGACCGCCGCGACGGAGCCGCCCTGTTCAACCTCGCGCTCGGCGTCTTCATCGCCACGTTCGCCTGGTGGGGCTTCCAGGGCTGGTTCCCGGACATGGTCTTCGCAATCGTCAACGGCACCTTCGGCTGGATGTCCCTGCTGCTGCCGCTCATTCTGTTCGTCTGCGCCTTCCGGCTGTTCCGCCAGCCGGTGGACGGCCGCGGCAACAACCGCATCGGCATCGGCTTCCTGATCATGACCTTTGCCGGCTGCGGCCTTGCCCACATCATCGGCGGCCAGCCCACCGTCGCCGACGGCTTCGACGGGCTCCGCCACGCCGGCGGAATGCTCGGCTACCTCGCCGCCGCGCCGCTGGCAACCATCCACGCCGCCGTTCCGATCGCCCTCTACAGCCTGCTGGCCTTCACCTCGCTGCTCATTGTCACGGCCACCCCCTTCGGCGCGATCCCGTCCCGGCTGCGCGGCGCCTACGAGCACCTGATGGGCATCGACCTGCAGGACCACGACAGCGGGGCCGGCCAGGACTCCCACGACCGCAGCTACCTGTACGAGAACGACGGCCCCGCCCCGAAGAAGAAGCGCAAGCGCCTCTTCGGCAAGGACGACGACGCCGACGCCCGGCTGGAAGGCTACGTCGGCGACGAGGCCTTCGAGCACGCCGTCGTCGACGACGATGACGAAACAGCCGCCGGCGCTGCGGGCGCACGGGGAGCCGGCAAGGGTTCCAAAGCCGTGGCGCCCGGCGTGCGGCGGCCCACCCAGGCCGAAATCGCCGTCGAGAAGATCAAAGCCGCCCAGGGACTGGGCAGCAGCACGGCCGGGGCCGCGGCGGAGAACGCCACCGAGGCGATCCCGCTCGTCACCCCGGGCATGGTCGCCGCCGGGTCGCTGAACCCGTCCCCAGGTGCCGGCAGCGGTGCGGCCGCCCCCAAGGTCCCCGCGAACCCGGTCGCCCCGGCGCCGCTGCCCACGCCGATCCCGCAGCGCACCGAACAGCTGTCCCTCGCCGGCGATGTCACCTACACGCTGCCGTCCTCGGACATGCTCACCCCCGGTTCCATCCCCAAGGAACGCACCGAGGCCAATGACGCGATCGTCGCCTCGCTGACCGAGACGCTGACCCAGTTCAACGTGGACGCGCAGGTCACCGGGTTCAGCCGCGGACCCACCGTGACCCGCTACGAGATCGAGCTGTCCCCGGGCACCAAGGTGGAGCGCGTCACCGCCCTGTCCAAGAACATCTCCTACGCCGTCGCGAGCTCCGATGTGCGCATCCTGAGCCCCATCCCGGGCAAGTCGGCCATCGGCATCGAAATCCCCAACACGGACCGTGAAACCGTCTCGCTCGGCGACGTGCTGCGCAGCCAGAACGCCCGCCGCACTGACCACCCCATGGTCATGGGCGTGGGCAAGGACGTCGAAGGCGGCTACGTCGTGGCCAACCTCGCCAAGATGCCGCACCTGCTCGTTGCCGGCGCCACCGGCGCCGGCAAGTCCTCCTTCGTGAACTCGATGATCACCTCGATCCTGATGCGCGCCACCCCGGACGAGGTCCGGATGGTCATGGTGGACCCCAAGCGGGTGGAACTCACCGCCTACGAAGGTGTCCCGCACCTGATCACCCCGATCATCACCAACCCCAAAAAGGCCGCCGAGGCCCTGCAATGGGTGGTCCGCGAGATGGACGCCCGCTACGACGACCTCGCGAACTACGGCTTCAAGCACATCGACGACTTCAACAAAGCCGTCCGGGCCGGCAAGGTCCACCCGCCCGTCGATTCCAAGCGCGTCATCCGCCCGTACCCGTACCTGCTGGTGATCGTGGACGAACTCGCCGACCTCATGATGGTGGCGCCGCGCGACGTCGAAGACTCGATCGTCCGCATCACCCAGCTGGCCCGCGCGGCCGGCATCCACCTGGTGCTCGCCACGCAGCGGCCCTCCGTCGACGTCGTCACCGGCCTGATCAAGGCCAACGTTCCCTCCCGGATGGCGTTCGCGACGTCCTCGGTGACCGACTCCCGTGTGGTCCTCGACCAGCCGGGCGCCGAGAAGCTGATCGGCCAGGGCGACGCGCTGTTCCTGCCAATGGGCGCCTCCAAGGCGATGCGCGTCCAGGGCGCCTGGGTCACCGAGTCCGAGATCCACAAGGTCGTAGAACACGTCAAGGGCCAGCTCAAGGCCGTCTACCGGGACGACGTCGCCCCCGAGACGCAGAAGAAGCAGATCGACGACGACATCGGAGACGACCTTGAGGTCCTGCTGCAGGCCACCGAACTGGTGGTCACCACGCAGTTCGGCTCCACCTCGATGCTGCAGCGCAAACTGCGGGTCGGCTTCGCCAAGGCCGGCCGGCTGATGGACCTGCTCGAGTCCAGGGGAGTGGT
This sequence comes from uncultured Arthrobacter sp., assembly GCF_964021775.1. Lineage (GTDB taxonomy): Bacteria > Actinomycetota > Actinomycetes > Actinomycetales > Micrococcaceae > Arthrobacter. The sequence continues at coordinate 66,197 of NZ_CAXHZI010000011.1, read as the reverse complement.
GGGCCCGTCCGAGGGCTCCAAGGCCCGAGACGTGCTGGTCAAGCCGGACGACCTGGCCGCGGTGCTGGCCGCCATGAAGGGCCAGGACGGGCCGGTCGCCGCGGATTCGCAGACGGCCGCGCTCAGCGACAATGCCAACGCCAACATCGCCCAGGGCGGCTACGCCGAGGACCTGGTGGCAGCCGACCTCGACAACCGCACCCAGGCCATCGAGTACCACGACGGCGCCGACGGCGGGTCGGACGACGAGGACGGCTCCGAGGACGCCTGGTCGCTGACCGGACGGTAGCCGGCGGCGAGACGGTAGCCTAGGAAGGTGACTAGCGCCGAAACCAACGCCGGGTCCGCCCCGCGGATCTGGAACCTGCCCAACATCCTCACGATGCTGCGGATCGCGCTGGTGCCCTTTTTCGTTTGGTGCCTCGTCGCCGACGCCCCGGGCCTTGACGCGCAGAACGGCCCCTGGCGCTGGGCCGCCGTCGTTGTCTTCGCGGTGGCGATCTACACGGACAAGCTCGACGGCGACATCGCCCGCAGCCGCGGGCTTATCACCGACTTCGGCAAGATCGCGGACCCGATCGCGGACAAGCTGCTGATCGGCTCCGCCCTGGTCATGCTCTCGCTGCTCGGCGAACTGCCGTGGTGGGTCACCGTCCTGATCCTGGTCCGCGAGTGGGGCGTCACGGCGCTCCGCTTCTTCGTGATCCGCTACGGCGTGATCCCCGCGTCACGCGGCGGCAAGCTCAAGACCGTAGTGCAGACCGCGGCGATCTTCCTCTACGTGATGCCGCTCGCCTCGATCGCCCCGTGGCTCGGGTTCCTGGCCTTTGTTGTCATGATGGCCGCCCTGGCGATCACGGTCTGGACCGGCGTCGAATATGTCGTTGAGGCCCTCAAGCTGCGCGCCAGCGGCATCCGGGCCAGGAAACAGCAGGTCCAGGAGGGAACGCCATGAGCAATTTCCACCCCACCACCCACCCGGGGCTGCACCCGAATCTGCACCGCCTCGCCGAGCAGGCCGTGGGCCGCGCCATTGAGCGCGGACTGACCGTGGCCACCGCGGAGTCCCTCACCGCCGGGATGGTGGCGGCCGTGCTGGCCGACACCCCCGGCGCGTCCGCCATGCTGCAGGGCGGCGTGGTCGCCTACTCGAACACGGTCAAGGCCGACATCCTGGGGGTGTCCCGGGACGTCCTCGACGCCGTGGGTTCGGTGGACGGACAGGTCGCCGCGGCCATGGCCTCCGGGGCGCGCGCAGCGTGCGGTGCCGCCGTCGGCGTCGCCACCACCGGGGTGGCGGGCCCGGAGCCGCATGACGGCAAGGCGGTGGGCACGGTCTACATCGGCCTCGCCACGGCGGAAGGCGCGACATCGTTCGCGTACCACTTCGACGGCAGCCGCCAGGAGATCCGGGCGCTGGCCTGCGGCGCGGCCCTGGAACGGCTGCTCGAAGCCCTGTCCGCGACAAGCTACCGCGGGTAAAGTTGCCGGGAACAAAAGTTGATTCCGAATAGTTGTTACATTGTGTCGCCCCGGAATAAGGGTGGCGCCTAGGATGAAATCATCACAACGTTCGCAGTCCACCGCGAACTAGACATACGAGGGAGCAAGGCGATACAGATGGTAAAGCAGCCCGTATCCGTAAACGGCGTTGTCCGCTGGAAGGATGTGGGCCTCGCCGATCAGGCAAAGAGCGAACAGAAGGAGCGCAAGATGGTTGTACTTCGTCACGAAATCGGTGATGTCCTGCGCGATGTCCGCCAACGCCAAGGCCGTACCCTCCGCGAAGTCTCGCACAGTGCCCGTGTATCCCTGGGCTACCTGAGTGAAGTGGAACGCGGCCAGAAGGAAGCCTCCTCGGAGCTGCTCTCCTCGATCTGCTCGGCCCTTGACGTCCCGTTGTCCAGCATGCTCCGCGAAGTCAGCGACCGCGTCGCCGTGGCCGAGGGCGTTGCGGTACCGGACACCGTCCCCCAGGAATTCGCCCAGCGCTACGGTCGTGACCTTGACCGTGAGCTCAACACCGAGCTGAACGATGAGCTGGCCACCGGCCTGCTCTCCGGGGCGCGCTAGGCCCAAATCTCTTCAGATTAACGAATTGGTCCCCGGCAGTGCCGGGGACCTTTTCCGTGCCCGGGATGGGCCTAGAGGCCTTCGTCCCGGGGAAAACCGTCGCGTTCGTAGGTGGCGTTGAGCTTCGCCATGTAGCCGGCGAAGGCTTCCAGCTCCGCGGCCGGCCACTCCGCCAGCCGTTCGCGGAAGACCTCGCGCCGCGCATCCTGGACCAGGTGCATCTTCTCCTCGCCCTTGGCCGTCAGGCTGATGGCCTGCGCCCGGCCGTCCAGCGGGTCGGCCTCCTTCGCCACCAGCCCCAGGCCTTCAAGGAACGCGATCTGGCGGCTCACCGAGGGCTTGCCGACGCCGATGCAGGAGGCCAGTTCGGTCAGCCGGATGGGCCCCTTGGCCCGGACCACGGACAGCAGCCCGTAGGCGGCAGGCTCCATCTCGGGATGGACCTGGCGGGATAACTGCTGCGACATGGAGCGGGCCCGCCGCCAGAGCAGGCTCAGCTGGCGCTCGACGGCGGCCAGCGCCTCCTCCGCGGACGGGTCGCCGGTCCCGGAAACTGGCGCCGGATCCGGGGCGGCGTCGCGTGGGTTGCTCATAGCAACCATTCTAGGGGCCGTGCCCGTGAGAGACTTTATCGGTGAGAATCAGCGACTTTTGGCGGCTTATGGACGACGAGTTCGGCGCGGGATACTCCCGGGTGCTCAGCAGTTCCCTGGTGCTGGCGGGCGTGGGCGGCCGCACCGCGGACCAGGCCCTCTCCGCGGGAGTGCCACCGAAACAGGTCTGGCTGGCCCTCTGCGATGTCCAGGATGTCCCTGCCGAACGGCGGCTCGGCCGCGACGTCAAACCCCGCTGACGGTACGGCCGTTGACGGTACGGCCGCTGCCCGGGACCGGTCCGCAGGCATCGGGGGACTGACACGCCGTCCAATTGTTCGAATATCTGTTCGGGTCCGGCTATGCTTTTTTCAGAGCGTTTTCCACATACGCGACGGCGGCGGCAACTTTGTCAGTGGCTGCCACTAGCGTCAGTGATGACATAACAACGGCCGTGACGGCCACTCTCCAGCGAGAAAGTATTAGAGGTGTGAATCATGGCCGCAGCCCCGGATCGCCAGAAGGCGCTCGACGCAGCGCTTGCCCAGATTGACAAGCAGTTCGGCAAAGGCTCCGTCATGCGTCTGGGCGACGAAGTCCGCGCGCCCATCGAGGTCATCCCGACCGGCTCCATCGCGCTGGACGTGGCTCTCGGCATTGGCGGCCTGCCCCGCGGCCGCGTGGTTGAGATCTACGGCCCTGAATCCTCCGGTAAGACCACGGTCGCGCTCCACGCTGTCGCCAACGCCCAGCGCCAGGGCGGCATCGCCGCCTTCATCGACGCCGAGCACGCCCTCGACCCCGAGTACGCTGCCAAGCTTGGCGTTGACACCGACGCGCTCCTGGTCTCCCAGCCGGACACCGGCGAGCAGGCGCTCGAAATCATGGACATGCTGATCGGCTCCGGTTCGCTGGACGTCATCGTCATCGACTCCGTTGCCGCCCTCGTGCCCCGCGCCGAAATCGAAGGCGACATGGGCGACAGCCACGTCGGCCTGCAGGCCCGGCTGATGAGCCAGGCGCTGCGTAAGATCACCGGCCGGCTGAGCCAGACCAAGACCACCGCCATCTTCATCAACCAGCTGCGCGAAAAGATCGGTGTGTTCTTCGGCTCCCCGGAAACCACCACCGGTGGTAAGGCGCTGAAGTTCTACGCCTCGATCCGCATCGACGTCCGCCGTATCCAGACCCTCAAGGAGGGTGCAGACTCCGTCGGCAACCGGACCAAGGCGAAGATCGTCAAGAACAAGATGGCCCCGCCGTTCAAGATCGCCGAATTCGACATCATCTACGGCCAGGGCATCTCCCGCGAAGGCGGCATCATCGACATGGGTGTCGAGCACGGCCTGATCAAGAAGTCCGGCTCGTGGTTCACCTACGACGGCGATCAGCTGGGCCAGGGCATGGAGAATTCCCGTCGCTTCCTGCGCGACAACCCCGAACTCGCCGCCGAACTCGAGCGCCTGATCAAGGAAAAGCTCGGCGTCGGCGTCAAGGCAGCGGACCCGGAGGAATCACCGAAGCTGAAGGCCGTTGACGGTTTCTAACAGCCGGGCCTCCGCCGCGCGGGGCCGCAAGGGGTCAGGATTCCCGTCCCGGAATCCTGGCTCCGGCGTCGTTGGCGACCCCGGAGGTCCCGGCCGGTCCGCGCCGCCGGCACCGGAGCAGGACCCCGAGGCTGATCCCGCCGCCGTCGCAAGGGCCGTGGTGCTGCGGCAACTAACCAACTCACCCAAGAGCCGGCTGCAGCTGTCCCGCAAACTGGCCGAGCGCAACATTCCGGACGACGTTGCCGAGGCCGTCCTCGACCGCTTCGAAGAGGTCCGCCTCATCGACGACGCCGAGTTCGCCGAGCTGTGGGTTCGGAGCCGGTCCCAGACCCGGAAACTGGCGAAGGGCGCCCTCCGCCGGGAACTCGCGGAGAAGGGCATCGACCAGGAGACCGCAGCCGTTGCCCTCGACCAGCTCAGCGACGAGGATGAGGAATCGGCCGCCCGGGAACTCGTGGAACGCAAGCTGCGGAACGCGCGGGGGCTCGAGGACCGCGCCGAGCGGGACAAAATGGTCCGCCGGCTCGCGTCCATGCTAGCCCGCAAGGGCTACCAGCCCTCGCAGGCCTTCCGCATTGTCGGCGAGGTCTTGGACGCTGCCCTCGAAGAGCAGGACAGCGACGCCTGACCCGGGGCTCCCGCGGTTGCGGAAAAGCTGCCTCCGCGAACGCGGCCGCGCCGAACCGGTACCCTTAACAGGTGAGTTTGACCATTCCTTCCCCCGCCGCCGGCGGAGCCCCTTTGCCGGATGAGACTGCCCCGGTCCGTACCTACCAGGTACGGACCTTCGGCTGCCAGATGAACGTGCACGACTCCGAGCGGATGTCCGGCATGCTTGAAGCCGCCGGTTACGTCCGCTCCGAAGGTGAACTGGCCGACGTCGTCGTCTTCAACACCTGCGCCGTCCGGGAAAATGCAGACAACAAGCTCTACGGCAACCTCGGCATCCTCCGTCCGGTGAAGGAAGCCAATCCGGGCATGCAGATCGCCGTCGGCGGCTGCCTGGCGCAGAAGGACCGCGAGACCATCCTCAAGAAGGCACCCTGGGTTGATGCCGTGTTTGGCACCCACAACGTCGGCGCCCTGCCCGCCCTGCTGGACCGCGCACGCCACAACGACGAGGCGCAACTGGAAATCCTCGAATCGCTTGACGTGTTCCCCTCGACGCTGCCCACCAAACGGGACTCCGTCTACTCCGGCTGGGTCTCCATCTCGGTCGGCTGCAACAACACCTGCACGTTCTGCATCGTTCCCGCGCTGCGCGGCAAGGAAAAGGACCGCCGGCCCGGCGACATCCTGGCCGAAATCCAGGCCCTCGTCGACGACGGCGCCATCGAGGTCACCCTGCTGGGCCAGAACGTGAACTCCTACGGCGTTGAGTTCGGCGACCGGCAGGCCTTCTCCAAACTGCTGCGCGCCTGCGGCGACATCCCCGGCCTGGAGCGCGTCCGGTTCACCAGCCCGCACCCGGCCGCCTTCACCGACGACGTTATCGATGCCATGGCCGAGACCCCCAACGTGATGCCGCAGCTGCACATGCCGCTGCAGTCCGGCTCGGACAAGGTCCTCCGGGAGATGAAACGGTCCTACCGTTCCACCAAGTTCCTCGGGATCCTGGACAAGGTCCGGGAGAAGATCCCGCACGCCGCTATCTCCACCGACATCATTGTCGGCTTCCCCGGCGAGACCGAGGAAGACTTCCAGGCCACGCTCGACGTCGTGGAAAAGTCCCGCTTCGCGACCGCCTTCACCTTCCAGTACTCGAAGCGGCCCGGCACCCCGGCCGCGGAGCTTGAGGACCAGCTGCCCAAAGCAGTGGTCCAGGAACGCTTCGAACGGCTCACCGCCCTGCAGGACCGGATCGCTGCCGAGGAGAACGCCCGCCAGCTCGGCCGCCGCGTCGAGGTCATGGTGACCGCTCAGCCGGGCAGGAAAGCCGGGGAAACACACCGCCTCTCCGGCCGCGCCCAGGACCAGCGACTGGTGCACTTCTCCGTGCCCGACGGCGCCGAAACGCCCCGCCCCGGAGACCTCGTCACCGTGACCATCACGGAAGCCGCAGCGTTCCACCTCGTCGCGGACCCGGCGACTGCGGACGATTACAGCCTGCGCCGCTCCCGCGCCGGCGATGCCTGGGACCGTTCCCAAGCCGATTCCTGCGGCGCCCCCGCCCCGGCCGGGAACGGCGGCTCGTCCGGTGTCTCGCTCGGCATGCCGACCCTTCCAGTCCGCGCCCGCTAGCCCGTGGCCGACTCCGCTCCACACGACAGCTCCGACACCGCCGGCGTACCCGACGGTTCCGCCGCGCCGGTTCATCCCAACGCATCCGGATCCGCCCCGGAGGTCATTGCCGTCGTCGGGCCCACGGGATCCGGAAAGTCCGATCTGGCCGTCTCGCTCGCATTGACCCTCGACGGTGAGGTCGTCAACGCCGACGCCATGCAGTTCTACCGCGGCATGGACATCGGCACGGCCAAGATCACTGAGGCCGAGCGCAGGGGAGTGCCCCACCACCTCCTGGACATCCTCGACGTGACCGAGGAAGCCAGCGTCTCGGACTTCCAGCAGCAGGCGCGTGCCGTGATCGCGGACATCCATGCCCGGGGCAAGCGGGCCATCCTCGCCGGCGGTTCAGGCCTGTACGTGCGGGCCGCCCTGGACGTGCTCGAATTCCCCGGCACCGACCCCGCCATCCGGCGCCGTCTCGAAGCCGAGGAGGAAGCGGCCGGCCTCGCGCCCCTGCGGGCACGGCTGGAACTCGTGGACCCGGTCTCCGCGGGGCGCCTGGGCGACGCCCGCCGCGTCATCCGCGCCCTGGAAGTCTTCGAGCTGACGGGACGTCCCTTCAGCTCCTTTATGCCCACCCGCGAGTACTTCCAGCCGGCCGTGCAGATTGGCCTCGACGTGGACCGCGACCAGTTGCGCGAGCGGCTCGCCGCCCGTGTCCACACGATGGTGGACCAGGGACTGCTGGCGGAGGTGCGGCGCCTCGACGCCCTGGGGCTTCGCCGCGGCAGGACCGCCTCCCGGGCCCTGGGCTACGCGCAGTTCCTCAGGGTCGTCGACGGGGAGTCGGACCTGGCGCAGGCCGCCGAAGAGACCATTGTCGCGACCCGGCAGTTCGCCCGCCGCCAGCTCACCTGGTTCCGCGCCGACCCCCGGATCAACTGGCTCGACTGGCAGGACCCCGGGCTGGCGGCCAAGGCCACGGCTCTCTGCGGCTGAGATCCGCCGCTAAGCTCCGCCGCTGACAGCCGCCGCTCACGGCCTCCCGCCGTTGAACCCCCGCTACCTCCGGGCAGCGGGTTCCGTCCCGGCCCGGCCGGAACGGTAACCTTGGAGCATGGACGAAACCCTTGCCGCAGCCGTTGACCACCCCGCGTCAGACACCGGCGCCCTCGCCGGCCTGAAGTTCTCGAAGGGCCACGGAACCGGCAACGACTTTGTCCTGATCGCAGACCCCCACGGCGCGCTCTCCGTCACCCCGGAACAGGTCGCGGCCCTCTGCGACCGGCACCGCGGCATCGGCGGCGACGGACTCATCCGCGCCGTACCCTCGCGGCTGCTCCCGGAAGGCCGGGAGCAGCTCGCCGAGCACCCCGCGGCCGAGTGGTTTATGGATTACCACAACGCTGACGGCTCGCTGTCGGAGATGTGCGGCAACGGCGTCCGCGTCTTTGTCCACTTCCTCATCAATGAGGGACTCGTCGACCTGCCGGCCGGCGAGTCGCTAAGCATCGGAACCCGCGGCGGCATGAAGACCGTCGTCCGCACCGCGGGCGGCTACGCCGTGGACATGGGGCCGTGGGAGTTCATCTTCCCGGGCGAGGCCACCGCGCGTGCCATGGATTCACTGGTCAGCGCCGAAGGGCTGGAGGTGGCCAGGCCGGCGCTGTCCGTCAGCATGGGCAACCCGCACACTGTCGTCGCTTTGGCCGAACTCGCGGAACTTGACGCCACGCAGCTGTTCAAGGCGCCCCGGGTCGACCCGACACCGCCGCACGGTACCAACGTCGAGTTCGTCGTGCCGTCCGAGCCGCTCGTTCACGACGGCGTCGGCACCATCACCATGCGCGTGCACGAGAGGGGAGTGGGGGAGACGCTGTCCTGCGGGACCGGCGCCTGTGCCGCCGCCGTCGCGATCCGGCACTGGGCCGGCCAGGGCGCGCCGGACGCCTGGAACGTCACGGTACCGGGCGGCGTCGTCAGCGTGAAGTTCTTCCTGTCACCGGACGGCCACGAGCACGTGGAGCTCAGCGGACCCGCGGTGATCGTCGCTAGCGGGACGCTTTCCTGACCTTCAGGATCCGGAACGACTTCGAGGTGCTCTCGCGTGTGACGGTAAAGCTGCCGTCCAGCTCCGCCGCGAGCCAGCGCTGAAGCGAATCCGAACCAAGGTTCTTCTGCACCACCAGCCAGGCCGATCCGCCCGGGGCAAGCCGGGGCAGCCAGAGCAGCAGCAGGGCGTGGAGTTCGTCCTTGCCGATCCGGATGGGCGGATTGGACCAGATCGTGTCGAAGCGCAGCTCCGGATCGACCTCGCCAGGGGTGCTGGCGGTGACATTCTCCAGCCCCAGCAGGGCGGCATTCTCGTTCGTCAGCGCCACGCAGCGCTCATTGACATCCACGGCGAAGACCCGGGCGTGCGGGGCCCGCAGGGCCATGGTCAGCGCGATCGGCCCCCAGCCGCACCCGATGTCCAGCAGGTTCCCCTGCGGCGCCGGGGCAGGGACGTCGGCCAGCAGCACCGCGGTTCCCTTGTCGATCCCGTCCGGGCTGAAAATTCCGGAGGACGTCTGCAGCTGCCGGCGTTCGCCGGCAAGCTCCACGGTCAGCGGCTTGCGGGTGAACGGCCCGGCGGGCTGGGCGCTGAAATAGTGTGCAGACTCCATAACTGGCCAGATTAGTTGGCGCCCCGGCGCTATGGGAAACCGGCCGGGAAACCGGTCCCCGCCGCGCCCGCAACCGGCGCCGCCGGGCAGCGCCGGAGCGCAGGGACGGTCTGCTAGTCTTAAAGACATGATCTTGAACTTCAAGTAGCCGGCACGGGCCTTCGCTTCCTTACCGCAGGCCCGTCCCCGCAGCGACGCAGGTTGTTACCTTCCGCTCAGTGCGCCCCTCGATGATGCTGTGCATCAGCTATCGGCGCCAGATCCACTTGAAGTCAGGCCTTGAAGCCGCAGGGCTTAGGACCAGGCAGTGCCCGGCAGCAGTCGACCCGGGAGCGCCGAACGGAAAGTACCTCCCCGCCACTCGGCGTTATCACGCCGGATCCCTTCCTCATTTACCGCTCCGGCACGGAGCCCGTCCTGCCCGCGGCGACGCAGCCGCCAGGCATCCCAGGAGGCACGGATGACCACCAGTCGTCAGCCCAGCGCGAATACCGCGCCACGAAACACCGAACAGCACTATTCTGAAGTTGTAGACCCTTCAAAGGAGACCATGACCAGTCAGCCCAACACCGGACCCGATTCAGCCGCGCAGGACATGAGCCCTGCGGAAATCCAGGCAGTCATCGACCGGATCCTCTCCAAAGACGCCCCCGCCCCGAAGGCCGGACACAGTGCCGGCACCGGGGCCGCCGGTGAGTCCAGGGCCGTGTTCGGCAAGGCCCAGGCGATTTCGCGGCTGGACGAGGAACACGGCAGCTACGACGGCGACCAGCAGGACCTCGAGGAACGCCACGCCCTGCGCCGTACCGCGGGCCTGTCGACCGAACTCGAGGACGTCACCGAAGTCGAATACCGGCAGTTGCGCCTCGAGCGCGTGGTGCTCGCCGGGCTCTGGACCGAAGGCACCCTGGGCGACGCCGAGAACTCCCTGCGCGAACTGGCAGCCCTGGCGGAAACCGCCGGGTCCGAGGTGCTTGACGGGCTCGTCCAGCGCCGCGCCAAGCCGGACCCGGGCACCTTCCTGGGCTCCGGCAAGGCCCAGGAGCTCAAGGACATCGTGATGTCGACCGGTGCCGACACCGTGGTGGTCGACGCCGAGCTTGCCCCGTCCCAGCGGCGCGGCCTCGAAGACATCGTCAAGGTCAAAGTCATCGACCGCACGGCACTGATCCTGGACATCTTCGCCCAGCACGCCAAAAGCCGCGAAGGCAAGGCCCAGGTGGAACTGGCGCAGCTTGAATATCTGCTCCCGCGCCTGCGCGGCTGGGGTGAATCGATGTCCCGGCAGGCCGGTGGCCAGGTGGGCGGCGCCGGAGCAGGCATGGGTTCGCGCGGCCCCGGTGAGACCAAAATCGAGCTGGACCGCCGCCGGATCCGCACCCGGATGGCCAAGCTGCGGCGCGAAATTGCCGCGATGAAGCCGGCGCGGGAAACCAAGCGGGCCAACCGCCGTCGTAACGCCGTGCCGTCGGTGGCGATCGCCGGCTACACCAACGCAGGTAAGTCCTCGCTGCTGAACCGTCTGACCGACGCCGGTGTCCTGGTGGAGAACGCCCTGTTCGCCACCCTGGACCCGACCGTCCGCAAGGCTGAAACCTCCGACGGGCTGGGCTACACCCTCGCCGACACCGTGGGTTTCGTCCGTTCGCTGCCGACCCAGCTGGTGGAGGCGTTCCGCTCCACCCTGGAGGAGGTTGCCGATTCAGACCTGATCCTGCACGTCGTCGACGTCTCGCACCCCGACCCGGAGGGCCAGATCGCGGCCGTCCGCACCGTGTTCAGCGAAGTTGACGCCCGCAAGGTGCCGGAGATCATCGTCCTGAACAAGGCCGACGCCGCCGACCCGTTTGTGATCGAACGGCTCAAGCAGCGCGAACCGCGCCACGTGGTGGTCTCGGCCCGCACCGGGGAAGGCATCCCGGAGCTGCTCAAGGCCATCAGCGAGGGCATCCCGCGGCCCAGCGTGAAGCTGGAACTGATGATCCCGTACAACCGCGGGGACCTGCTCAGCAAACTGCACGAGACCGATGCCGAGATCATCAGCCTCGACCACGAGGAGACCGGCACCCGCGCCGTGGTGATGGTGCGCGAGGGGCTCGCGGCCGAACTGGATGCCTTCGTCAGCAATGACTGAACCAGCGGTGGCCGAGGGGGCGGCCGCGCCGTCGGAGAGCGGTCCGTCCAAGAGCAGCCCGTCCAGAAGCAAGCCGAAAAACGGCACGTCCGGCGAGCAGTTCGTAGTTGAACTGCTCGACCGGGCGGTCGCCGGGATGGGCGGCCAGAGCCGCGACGGCCAGCACGAAATGGCCCGGCAAGTGGCGCGCGCGATCGACACCGGCGACCACCTGCTGGTCCAGGCCGGCACCGGCACCGGCAAGTCGCTGGCCTACCTGATTCCGCTGATCGCGCATTCACTGGTCAGCGACAAGCCCACCCTGGTCTCCACCGCAACCCTGGCACTGCAGACCCAGATTGTCGGCAGGGACCTGCCCCGGTTGCTCAAGACCATCACCCCGGCCTTGGAGCGGCCGGTGAAGGTGGCGCTGGTCAAGGGCCGCTCAAACTATGTCTGCCGCCACAAACTCGAAGGCGGTTTCCCGTCCGAGGAACCGTCCGAGGGCCAGCTGTTCTCCCTCGGCGAGGACACCTCCGTGCCGCACTTCGCCGCCGCGATGGGCGGCCCCTCCTCGCAGCTCGGCAAGGAGGTCGTCCGGCTCCGCGAATGGGCCGAGGAGACGCAGACGGGGGACCGCGACGAGCTGATGCCGGGCGTGACCGACCGCGCCTGGCGGCAGGTCTCCGTCACCTCGATGGAGTGCCTGGGCGCGCAGAAATGCCCGCTCGCCGCCGAATGCTTTTCCGAACTGGCCCGGCAAAACGCCGCCGACGCCGACGTGGTGGTCACCAACCACGCCATGCTGGCCGTCAGCGCCTTCGAGGGCCTCGCCGTGCTGCCCGAATACGACGTAGTGGTGGTCGACGAGGCGCACGAACTCCAGGACCGGGTCACCGGTGCCGTGTCCGGCCAACTGTCCGTGGCCATGGTGCACGCCGCCGCCTCCGGGGCCCGCAAACACACCGGGATCACCGTGGACGCGCTCAACAACGCTGCGTCCAACCTCGAACTCGCCATCGAGGGGGTTCCCAGCGGACTCATGCCCAACGGCTTGAACAGCGAACAACTCGACTGCGTCGACCAGCTGCGAGACGCCTGCCGCGCCGCGCTCTCGGACTCCAAGGGCGACAGCGCCAACACCGCCGACGGCGGCCGGCAGCTCGCGCGGTCCCGGCTGATGGTGATCCTGGAGCTCTGCGAACGGCTCCTGGCCGCCAAGGAGAACCGGGAAGTGGTCTGGTTCTCCCGCAACAGCAGCTTTGACCCGCAACAGGGCTACTCGCAGCCGGATGAGTCCGCGCCCGCCCTGATCAACGTTGCTCCGCTCAGCGTTGCCGGGCGGCTGCGCGAAGGTTTGTTCGCCGACCACACCGTCGTGCTCACCTCGGCAACCCTGGCCATCGGTTCGGCCTTCGAACCGGCAGCCGGAGGCCTCGGCTTGGTGGGCCCCGGCGCACCCAGCTGGACCGGCGTCGACGTCGGATCCCCCTTCGAATATCCCAAACAAGGCATCCTTTACGTCGCCAAGCACCTGCCCAAGCCGGGCCGGGGGACCTCTCCGGAAGCCCTCGACGAGCTTGAGAAGCTGATCCGCGCCTCCGGCGGCGGAGCCCTGTGCCTCTTCTCGTCGCGGCGCGCCGCCGAGGAGGCGGCCGAGGCGATGCGGCCCCGGCTGGGGCTGAGCATACTCTGCCAGGGCGAATCGACTATGACCGCGCTGGTGAAGCAGTTCGCCGATGAGCCGGACACCTGCCTCTTCGGCACCATGTCGCTCTGGCAGGGCGTCGACGTGCCCGGAAACTCCTGCCGCCTCGTGGTGATCGACCGGATCCCGTTCCCGCGGCCCGATGATCCGCTGATGACGGCCCGCTCCCGGGCGGTGGCCCAGTCCGGTGGCAACGGGTTTATGAGCGTCTCGGCGACGCACGCAGCGATCCGCCTCGCCCAGGGAGCCGGACGGCTGATCCGCTCGACGTCGGACAAGGGCGTGGTGGCGGTCCTCGATTCCCGGCTGTCCACCGAACGGTACGGCGCGTTCCTGCGGGCCGCGCTGCCGCCGTTCTGGCCCACCACCGACCCGTCGGTGGCGCTGGCAGCCCTCGAGCGCCTCAGCAAGGCGACCCCGGCAAAGGTACAGGCTCAGCAACCCGCCAAGTAGCCGGAGGCCGCGCCGACGGGAGTACCCGAGGCCGGCGCTGGCGTTCCCGCCCGGTTCTTCCACGCCCCGGGGCCGGCGGGGCCGGGTTCCCGCGGCTGCGGCGGCCCCGCGCGCCGTCGCGGTGCCAACAACCGGGCGGGAACGCAAGGAGGCCCCGTCCGGAACTGCGGACGGGGCCTTCGAGCTGCCGGTGGGATCTGGCTGGCAGGGGTGTGGCAGGGAAGCCGGCGCGGGAGACTACAGGGAGCGCAGCACCGAGACGACCTTGCCCATAATGACGGCATGGTCGCCGAGGATCGGCTCGTACTGGGTGTTTTGCGGGAGCAGCCAGGTGTGGCCGTCGCGCTGGCGGAAGGTTTTGACCGTGGCCTCGTCATCGAGCAGGGCGGCAACGATGTCGCCGTTGACGGCATCGTTCTGGCGCCGGACGACGACCCAGTCGCCGTCGCAGATGGCGGCGTCGATCATCGAATCACCGGCCACCCGGAGCATAAACAGTTCACCGTGGCCCACCAGCTGGCGCGGCAGCGGCATCACGTCCTCCACCACCTGGTCTGCCAGGATCGGGCCGCCTGCGGCGATACGGCCGACAAACGGGACCATCGCGGTGTCCGTGGCGCTGGCGAGTTCCGCGACTGCCTGGCCGCCGACGGCGCGCAGGCCGCTGGACTTCTCCACGCCGGAGATCGTGGTGGCACCCTCGTCCAGGGTCAGCGGCATCAGCACTTCCATGGCGCGGGGACGTTTGGGGTCACGCCGCAGGTAGCCGAGCTTTTCCAGCTGCGAGAGCTGGTGGGTGACGCTGGAAAGGCTGGCCAGCCCGACGGTGTCGCCGATCTCGCGCATAGAGGGCGGGTAGCCGTTGTCTGTCACGGAACGCTGGATGGTCTCCAGGATCTTCTTCTGACGGACGGTAAGGCTCTTCGGCGCCCGGCCGGTCTGGGGGCTCCGCTGCGCGGCCCTCCCGCCGGCGGCTTGTGCTGCCATGTTCGCCATGCCTTTCCATTCCGCCCGGCTGCCGTGGCTGCCGGGACCGTTCGGTCCGAACAATGTCAGACCCCGCTGATCAACTGTTGCTGACCAACCCAAGTGGTTGTCCTGTGATTCAAAAGTAGGGCAGCCGCCAGGGTTTTTCAAACATTTGTTCTAGCGAGTCTCGACAATGTTCGTTCATAAGTGCTAAAACAGAAACAGCGAAGTTCGAATATGTGTTCGAAGTTTCGAAGCCTTGCCGGTTCTTAGGATTCGGCGGTGTGTTCGAAGTTTCGTGTTCGAGGGTTCGCGATCGAAGGTAATGCGTTCGATGGTTCGGCCGGTTGGCGGCAGGTACGTGGAGTACGCCGGGCGGCACAGATAAGTCCAGGAGGGCTCAGCTCATGTCAGCAGTAAGCGCTATTTCCGGTTCGTCCGTTTCCGCTCCCGCCCAGGAGGCGGCACCCGCTGCTGCCTCCCGGCAGGCTCCGCTGAGGCTGACCCGCCGCGGACGCTTCGTCTTCTTCGGCCTGCCGCTGATCCTGCTGGCCGCCCTGGTCCTCTCCCTGGCCGGGTTCCTGAACGCCCCGGCCAAGGCCGCCGACTCGGCCGCGGAGCTCTCGCTCACACCGACCGTCACGGTGACGGTCCAGCCGGGGGAGTCGCTCTGGGCCATCGCCGGTGAAGTCGCCCCGGAGCGGGACCCCCGCGACGTTGTCGCCGACATCGTGCAGCTGAACAACCTCGAAGCCGCGCGGGTCATCCCCGGCCAGCAGCTCTACGTACCCGCCAAATAGACCACCCCTGGAAGGCTGCCGTCGGCCGCCCCGGAGGGCCCCGGACGGTCACAGTTTCGGGGCCGGGGCCGGTCTCACTTAAACTGGGCAGGTGACTGACCAGCTAGAGCGCCTCAACCGACTGCCCCTCCGGACCAATCTGCGGGGACTGCGCCCCTACGGTGCGCCCCAGTTGGATGTCCCCATCCTGCTGAACGTCAACGAGAACACCCATGGCGTCCCGGCCGACGTCCGCGCGGCCATCGCCGAGGCCGTGACGGAGGCCGCGGCGGGACTGAACCGATACCCGGACCGCGAGTTCACCGAACTGCGCGAAGCCCTCGCCGAGTACCTCGGCCACGGCCTGGACGCCGGCAACATCTGGGCAGCCAACGGTTCGAACGAGGTCCTGCAGCAAATCCTCCAGGCCTTCGGCGGCCCGGGCCGCACCGCGCTCGGCTTCCCGCCCACGTACTCGATGTACCCCCTGCTCGCCGCCGGCACGGACACCGAATACATCGTCGGGGTCCGCGCCGAGGACTACGGGCTCAGCGCGGAATCGGCAGCCCGCCAGGTCCGGGAGCTGAAGCCCAACGTCGTCTTCCTCTGCTCACCGAACAACCCCACCGGCACCGGCCTGGGGCTCGACGTCGTCGAGGCCGTTTACGAAGCCGGCGAAGCCAGCCAGACCATCGTGATCGTCGACGAGGCGTACCACGAGTTCGCCCACGACGGCACGCCCAGCGCCCTGACCCTGCTGCCCGGCCGCGAGCGGCTCATCGTCTCGCGCACCATGAGCAAGGCCTTTGCCCTGGCCGGGGCCCGGCTCGGCTACATGGCAGCGGCCCCGGAGGTCACCGATGCGCTGCGCCTGGTCCGGCTGCCGTACCACCTCTCCGCCATCACCCAGGCGACGGCGCTGGCCGCCCTTCGCCACCGGGTGGCACTGATGGCCGACGTCGAGGACATCAAGCGCCAGCGCGACCGGATCGTGATGGAGCTGACCCGGATGGGCCTCAAGCCCGCCGCCTCCGACTCGAACTACGTCTTCTTCGGCGGCCTCGAGAACCCGCACGAGACCTGGCAGGGGCTGTTGGACGCCGGCGTGCTCATCCGCGACGTCGGCATCCCTGGCCACCTGCGCGTGACCGCCGGAACTGAGACGGAAACCACAGCGTTTCTGGAAGCCCTCGAACGGATCCTGACCGGCCACGAAGTGCAGTCCGCCTAGACTTAAGCCAGGACCCACGCACACCGCCCCGTTCGCCGGGCGCCCGCCTCATCCAAAGGACACCCCACATGAGCAACACCGGATCAGCCGCTGCCCGGACCGCACGCCTGGAGCGGACCACCAGTGAATCCTCCGTCCTGGTCGAGATCAACCTGGACGGCACCGGCGTCTCGGACATCAGCACCTCCGTGCCGTTCTACGACCACATGCTGACCGCGCTGAGCAAGCACTCCTTGATCGACATGACGGTCAAGGCCACCGGCGACATCCACATCGACGTCCACCACACCGTGGAAGACGTCGCCATCACCTTCGGCGAGGTCCTTCGCACGGCGCTGGGCAACAAGGCCGGCATCCGCCGCTTCGGCGAGGCCACGGTCCCGCTCGACGAGGCGCTGGCCCAAGCCGTCGTCGACGTTTCCGGCCGTCCCTACCTGGTGCACGCCGGCGAACCGGCCGGTCAGGAGTACCACCTCATCGGCGGACACTTCACCGGCTCCCTGACCCGGCATGTCTTCGAGGCCATCACCCTGCACGCCGGGATCTGCCTGCACATGAACGTCACTGCCGGCCGGGACCCGCACCACATCGTCGAGGCCCAGTTCAAGGCCTTCGCCCGTGCACTGCGCGCCGCCGTGGAGCCGGACCCGCGGGTCGAGGGCATCCCCTCCACCAAGGGCGCGCTGTGACCGGCAAGGTGCTCCGGGACGGGGCCATCATCAACCCCGACGCCAGCAGGAAGCCGGTCTCGCCCGAGGGTAAGCCCACCGTCACCGTGCTCGACTACGGTTCCGGCAACGTCCGCTCCGCCGTCCGCGCCCTCGAACGCGCCGGGGCCGAGGTCATCCTCAGCTCCAAGCCCGAGGATGTGCTCAACGCGGACGGGCTTGTCGTTCCCGGCGTCGGTGCGTTCGAAACTGTCATGAACGAGCTCAAGGCCGTCGACGCCGTCCGCATGATCGGCCGCCGCGTCGCTGGCGGCCGGCCCGTGCTCGCAATCTGCGTCGGACTGCAGGTCCTGTTCGAAGCCGGCGTGGAACACGGCACTGTGGCCGAGGGCATGGGGGAGTGGCCGGGCAAGGTCGAGCTCCTGCCGGCCGAGGTCGTGCCGCACATGGGCTGGAACACGGTCACCGTGCCGGAGGGCTCCCGGCTCTTCGCCGGCGTCGAAAACGAACGCTTCTACTTCGTGCACTCTTATGGTGTCCAGCACTGGGACTTCGACGTGATCCAGCCGCGGATGGCCGCCCCGCTGGTGACCTGGGCCGAGCACGGCGCCCCGTTCATCGCCGCGGTCGAAAACGGCCCGCTGTGCGCCACCCAGTTCCACCCGGAAAAGTCCGGCGACGCAGGTGCGCGCCTGCTCCGCAACTGGGTGGACAGCCTCCGCGGCGGCCCCAAGGCCGGTACCGGCCAGCCCGCCGCACCGGAACAGACCGCTACACCGGAACAGACCGCCTAGATGTGGTCCATCGTGTTGATGGGCCTCGCCGGCCTGCTGGTTGGCGGTGCCTTGTCCTTCCGGCAGCAGAAAAGTCCGCTGTGGGTCCAGGTCGTGTTCTACGTCCTGGCCGGCATGGCGCTGCTGGCTGCCTGGCTCTTGACCCTGCCGGGAAACTGACCCTTCCGTGCAACTGACCCTGCCGTGCAACTGACCGCCCGCAAAACGCGCACCCTTTCCCCGACCCGCCGCCCCAACACCGTGAGGACCTTCCGATGACCACCGAAACCCCACTGCCGGTACTCGAGCTGCTCCCCGCCGTCGACGTCGTCAACGGCCAGGCCGTGCGCCTGGTCCAGGGCGAGGCCGGCAGCGAAACCAGCTACGGCACGCCGCTGGAAGCCGCGCTGAACTGGCAGGAACAGGGCGCCGAATGGGTCCACCTCGTCGACCTCGACGCCGCCTTCGGCCGCGGGTCCAACGCCGAACTGCTGCGCGAGGTCGTCGGCCGGCTGGACATCAAGGTTGAGCTCTCCGGGGGGCTGCGCGACGACGAATCCCTCGAAAAGGCCCTGGACCTTGGCGTCGCCAGGGTGAACCTGGGCACCGCGGCGCTGGAGAACCCCGAATGGACGCAGCGGGTAATCGAGCGCTTCGGCGACAAGATCGCCGTCGGCCTCGACGTCCGCGGCACCACCCTCGCCGGCCGCGGCTGGACCAAGGAAGGCGGCGATCTCTGGGAGGTCCTAGGCCGCCTCGAAGAAGCCGGCTGCGCCCGCTACGTCGTCACCGACGTCACTAAGGACGGCACCCTGCAGGGCCCCAACGTCGAGCTGCTGCGCCAGATGGTGGAGAAGACCGGCAAGCCCGTCGTGGCCTCAGGCGGCATCTCGAGCCTCGAAGACCTCAAAGTCCTGCGTTCACTCGTGCCGCTCGGCGTCGAGGGCGCCATCGTCGGCAAGGCCCTCTACAACGGCAACTTCACGCTGCCCGAAGCCCTCGACGCCGCCGGCCGCCGCTAGGCACGCCCCAGCCATGGAGCACACCACCGAGCCCGGCGGCCGCCCCCTGCCCGGCCACATCGCTGCCGCCCTCGCCGGCGCCGGCGGAGCGACGGACTCCGCCGGGCAGCCCTGGGCCGGGCGCAGCCTCAGCGGCGAGGACGCCAGGATCCACAACTTCGAGGACGACGACGGCGCCGCCGACGCCGGCTACCTCGCGGCGCTGGCGGACCTCGCGTCCGGCGCAGGCGACGAGGCGGCCGTGGTGGCGTCCTTGGCGTCCGCCCGCGTCTTTGTGCCCATCCTCGCCAGCCTCGCCGAAGAAGGCGACGCCGTGGCAGGCGCGCACGGCGGCGAAGTGCACGGCGACAAGCAGGCTGACATGGCCCTGGTGACCCTCAAGGCGCCGGACGGCAGGACGGCCCTGCCGGTCTTCACCTCGGCCGAGGCCCTCGCCGCCTGGCACGCAGCGGCCCGGCCCGTGGCGGTATACGCCGCCCGCGCCGCCCTGTCCGCCGTCGCCGAGGGCGCCGAACTGCTGGTGCTGGATCCAGGCTCGGCAACCACCTTCGTGGTGCGCCGTCCCGCCGTCTGGGCGCTGGCCCGGCAGCACGCCTGGCTACCCAGCTACAGCGACCCGGCGGTGGCGGAGGCAGTGGGCGCTGCCGCGGCCGGCGTTCCCGCGCTGCGCCGGGTGGAAATCCATCCCGGCGGCGGCGTTGCCTCGGCGCAGGCCGGCGGCCGGCAGCTTCCCGGCGGTGGCGCGGGCCCGGAGCTCCGCGTGGTGCTGTACCTTGAAGACGGGCTCGACCCCGCCGCGGTACAGTCCATCGTCGCCGGACTCAACGACGCCTGGGCCCGGAATGACACGTTCGCCGAACGGGTCGACTCGATCGAAATCAAGTTGCAGCGCGCAGCACAGTAGCCGGGAACCGGCGCGGAGACATTCCGGTGCTGCCGAGGGCAGTACACAAAGGAATGCAGTTTCGTGAACTTCGCGCTTTACCGGGATCTGCTGGCCGTGAGGCCCATCAGGAACCTCCTGCTCGTGGGCATGGTTGCCCGCATCCCGCACTCCGCCGCCGGGGTGCTGCTGACCCTGCACATTGTCCTGAGCCTGGGGCAGGGCTACGCCGCCGCAGGGGCGGCCGCCGCGGTCATGACAATCGGCATCGCCGTGGGCGCCCCGTGGCGCGGGCGCCGCGTGGACACGGTCGGCCTGCGCCGGGCGCTGATCCCGTCCGTCGTCTCCGAGACGGTCATCTGGTCGATCGTGCCGCACGTCAGCTACCAATTGCTGCTGCCGCTGGTCTTCGTGGGCGGGCTGCTCACGCTGCCGATTTTCAGTGTGGTGCGCCAGTCGCTGGGCATTCTCGCCACCGGTGAGCGGCGCCGGACGGCGTTCGCCCTGGATGCAATCAGCACCGAGCTGGTCTTTATGATCGGCCCCGCCGCCGGCGCCCTGGTCGCCACCGCGGGTTACTCCGTGCTTGGCCTCACCGTGGTCGGCGTCGCCACCTCGCTCTCCGGGCTGTTCCTCATGTGGATCAACCCGCCCACCCGCAGCGCCGTGTCCGGCCTGGCCCCGGATCCGGCGTTCGAGGCATGCCAGCAGGAGGGCGCGGAGACCGCCCTGGTCGCCGCGGCGCCCGCCCACTTGCAGGAGGCCGCGGCCGAGCTGGCGCCGTTGGCGGCCGCGGAGCAGCGGCGGCAGGGCGGATCCAGCCTGCGGCACAAGGTCCGCCACAACTTCGCCTGGTTCACGGCCGCCGTGGCGGCGGTCTTCGCCGTCGCCGCCGGTGCCGGCATGGTGCTCAGCGGCACCGACGTCGGAATCGTCGCCGCCCTGCAGACGGGCGGCCACCAGGCCGAAATCGGCATCGTCTTCCTGTTCTGGTGCGCGGCCTCGGTGCTGGGCGGCCTGGTCTACGGCGCCATGCACCGGCCCGTGTCGCCCGTCCTGCTGTTGTTGGGGATGTCTGCGCTGACCCTTCCCATGGCGTTCGCGCAGGACACCTGGACGCTGGCCCTGCTGTCGCTGCTGCCGGGCCTGCTCTGCGCCCCGGTGCTCTCAGCCGCGTCGGAGAAGGTGGCGGAACTGGTGGAGGAGGGCCGCCGCGGCGAGGCCATGGGCTGGTACGGCTCGGCGCTCACCGGCGGCGTGGCCCTCGGCGCCCCGCTGGCCGGGCTCTTCATCGACGGCGTGGGACCGGGCGCGGGATTCATTTCCGTGGGGCTGGCCGGCGTGGTGCTGTGCGTCGTCGGCCTGGTCCTGCAGCACCGCCGCCGGCGCCGGCTCGCCGCAGCCTAGCGGGCCCTGGGCTTCGCCGGCAGCGCCCCCGCCGGGGAAACGTCTTAACGACGACGACGGCCGGACCGCTGTGGTCCGGCCGCCGCCGTCGTCGTTGGCTGCTGCCGCGCTACCCTGCCGGGCAGGCGCCGGCGACTAATTAACCGCGCCGGTGTACTTCTCGCCCGGGCCCTTGCCCGGCGCATCCGGGATAGCGGATTCCTCGCGGAAGGCCAGCTGCAGGGAACGCAGTCCGTCGCGCAACGGTCCGGCGTGCTGGGAGCCGATCTCCGGGGCCGCGGCGGTGACCAGCCCGGCCAGGGCCGTGATCAGTTTGCGTGCCTCGTCCAGGTCCTTGAGCTCTTCGGCGTTGTCCTCGGCGGCCAGGCCAAGCTTCACGGCGGCGGCGCTCATGAGGTGAACGGCGGCGGTGGTAATGACCTCGATCGCGGGGACCTCGGAGATGTCGCGGATCTGCTGGGAGACATCGCCCTGCGCGTCCGCCGGCTGGTAAACGTGTGAATTACTGTCTGAAGTGCTCATGCTGGTAAGCTTGTCACAGACCGACTGAATGTCGTTATTTCTGCAGATGTTGAGAAACAAGGCAGAGACCCGCCAGCGCCTGCGTGCGCTGAACGGGTATCTTTCTGTAGAATTGGCTTTCAGTTTGCAAGCGGAGTTCTCTCCCACCCGCGTCAGCCGCTCTCCTTCGGGAAGCTTCGCAAGAAGCAAGGTTGCCGGGTACCTGGTCGGGCATTCTTCCCGGGCGCCAGCCTGGCAGGGTGTATGCCGTCTCTCATCAGAGGCAGGCAGCTCCGGTCTTCGAGGCCTTCGATTGCTCCGGCAATGGGAGGCCTTCTCTTATTTCCGGTGGAATACCCCTCACGAACACAGGAGCTTTAACATTAGCGAGCCAAGAATCAATGAGCGTATCCGCGTCCCCGAGGTGCGGCTGGTCGGCCCTGCAGGCGAACAAGTAGGCGTTGTCCGTATTGAGGATGCCCTGCGTTTGGCTGCCGAGTCCGACCTTGATCTCGTTGAAGTTGCACCGCAGGCCAAGCCTCCGGTGTGCAAGCTGATGGACTTCGGCAAGTACAAGTACGAAGCGGCCGTTAAGGCACGCGAAGCCCGGAAGAACCAGACCAACACGGTCCTGAAGGAAATCCGCTTCCGCCTGAAGATCGACACCCACGACTACGAGACGAAGCGCGGCCACGCGCTCCGCTTCCTCGGCGCCGGTGACAAGGTCAAGGCCATGATCCAGTTCCGCGGCCGTGAGCAGCAGCGCCCCGAGATGGGCATCCGCCTGCTCCAGCGCTTCGCTGACGACGTCGCCGAAGTGGGCGTTGTGGAGTCCAGCCCGCGCATCGACGGCCGCAACATGGTCATGGTGGTCGGACCGCTGAAGAACAAGGCAGAAGCCAAGGCAGAGGCCCGCCGTGCAACGCAGCGCGCAGAAGCCAAGGCCGAGAACGAAGCCAAGGCAACAGGTGGTGGCCGCGTTGACACGTCCGGCCCCGAGGCGCCCCTGACGCAGTCGCTCGCCGATCTTCTTCCGGAGGGCTACCAGGTCCGGACCGAGGCCCCCGCGGCCGAGGCACCGGCGACGGAAGCTCCGGCCGAAGCAGCAGCAGCCACGGAGGCCCCGGCCGCCGAGGCTCAGACCGAGGAAGCGCCGGCTGCGAAGGCTCCCGCCCAGGAAGCGCCGAAGCAGCAGGCCGCCAAGGCGCCCAAGGCCGCCCCGAAGCGTGAAGCCCCCAAGGCTGAGGCTCCCAAGGCCCCTGCCAAGCCGGCAGCAGCCAAGGCGCCCGCAGCGCCGAAGGCCGCCGAGAAGGCCCCGGTTGCCGCTAAGGCCCCCGAGGCTGACAAGGCCGCCCCTGCCGCGGCACCGAAGCCCGTTGCTGCTCCAAAGCCGGTTCCGCGTCCAGCGGCGCCGAAGCCTGCCGCACGGCCGGCGGCTCCCAAGGCCGCCGCCAAGCCGGGCAGCAAGAAGACCAACTAGTTCACGGCTGCCGGACCGCAATGTCCGGCAGCAGGCAACCAGCACGCCGCCCGCAGGGGTGGCTGCACGAAAGACTGCAGACCCGTCTGCGGATACGTAAGGAGATCGGTTCCCATGCCGAAGATGAAGACCCACAGCGGTGCTAAGAAGCGCTTCAAGCTGACCGGTAGCGGCAAGCTGCGCCGCCAGCAGGCCAACCGCCGTCACTACCTCGAGCACAAGTCCTCCAGGCTGACCCGCCGCCTCGCCGGCGACAAGATCGTCTTCAAGGGCGACGCCAAGGTCATCCGGAAGATGCTCGGCATCTAAGTTCCAAGTTCACGGACCGATAGCCACCTGGCGGCGGTCCACTACCAAAAAGGCTTCTCAGGCCGGCCGGGTTTCCGGCAGTAGACGCTTGGGATCAGAATTTTCGAAGGAGTACGCACGTGGCACGTGTGAAGAGGGCGGTCAACGCCCACAAGAAGCGCAGGGTTATCCTCGAACGCGCAAAGGGCTACCGTGGACAGCGTTCACGCCTGTACCGCAAGGCCAAAGAGCAGCTGCTGCACTCGTTTGTGTACAGCTACGGCGACCGCAAGAAGAAGAAGGGCGACTTCCGCCGCCTCTGGATCCAGCGCATCAACGCTGCCTCCCGCGCTAACGGCCTCACCTACAACCGTCTGATCCAGGGCCTCAAGGCCGCTGAGGTCGAGGTTGACCGCCGTATGCTGGCCGAGCTGGCCGTCTCCGACGCCAACGCCTTCGCCGCGCTGGTCAAGGTCGCCAAGGACTCGCTGCCCGCCGACACGTCCGCTCCGGCCGTCCAGGTCGAGGCCGCTGCGGCTCCGAAGGCCGCGAAGAAGCCTGCCGCGAAGAAGCCTGCTGCCAAGAAGGCTGACGCCGAGGCCGCAAAGTAGTTCCTCCCGCCGTCGAGAGACAGCGTCGTTCAAGAACTGCTCGCAAGAGCAACTAAGGTTCTTATATGAACGAAACCGGGCGCCCGCAAGACTTTCCACTTTCCAACCCTCGAGCAGATCGAGTAAGGAAGGTGGCACAGCTTGCCGGGCGCCCGGCCCGTTTAAAGCGCAGCGAGTTCCTGGCCGAGGGCCCGCAGGCCGTCCGGGAAGCCTTAATCCTGCACCGGAAGAGGATTGCAGCGGGGGAGCCCGGCATCGTCTACGAGGTCTACGCCAGCGAGGCCTGCCTCGACCGGCACCCGGACCTGGAGGCCCTCGCCGAAGGCACCGCCGCCTACCTCGCTACTGACGAAGTACTGGCCGCGATGGCGGACACCGTCACCCCGCAGGGCATCCTGGCGGTCTGCGGCTTCCTGGACGTCGGCCTCGACCACGTCCTGGACGCGGGTCCGCAGCTGATCGCGGTCCTGTGCCAGGTCCGCGACCCCGGGAACGCCGGAACCGTGCTCCGGGCAGCAGACGCGGCCGGCGCGGACGCCGTCGTCCTGACCGCGTCGAGTGTCGATATTTACAACCCCAAAGCCGTACGGTCCACGGCCGGGTCGCTCTTCCACCTGCCGGTGGTGCTCGGCGCCGACGTCGGGGACCTGGTGGCCCGCTGCAAGGAACGCGGCATTGGAATCCTGGCTGCGGACGGCCAGGGCCAGCTGAACCTGGACCGGCTGCAGGACGAGAATGCGGCCCGCCGGCTGGGGGCGTCCGCCGGCGAATCGGACTATGCGCTGGAGAGCCCTACGGCCTGGCTGTTCGGCAACGAGGCCCAGGGGCTGTCCGAGGACGAACTGGCCCTGGCCGACCACCGGGTCGCCGTCCCGGTCTACGGCGCGGCCGAGAGCCTCAACCTCGGCACCGCGGCGACGGTCTGCCTGTACGCCAGCGCACGGTCGCAGCAGCGCGGCGCCTAGGCTGCAGCACCTCCCGGACAACCAACGACGGCGGGGGCCCACCATTCGGTGAGCCCCCGCCGTTGTTCTTTCAGCGCTGCGGCAAGGCTGCCGGGGCGCTGACTTGAGAGAATTAAGTGGTCCGGTTGCGTCCGGTGATGGCGCCGTAAATGCCGGCCACAACGAGGCCGCCGACAATGGCCAAAATCCAGGAACCAAGGTTCCAGAATTCCATCTTGCCGCCGCCGAACAGCAGGTCGCCGATCCAGCCGCCGACAATGGCTCCGACG
Source organism: uncultured Arthrobacter sp. (assembly GCF_964021775.1). Lineage (GTDB taxonomy): Bacteria > Actinomycetota > Actinomycetes > Actinomycetales > Micrococcaceae > Arthrobacter. Next base: position 40,969 of record NZ_CAXHZI010000011.1, on the reverse strand, counting down.
ACGCCGAGCACGAGGCTGGTGACCCAGCCGCCGCCGACCCTGCCAGGCATGATTGCCTTAACGATTGCACCTACAATGAGTCCGAGAATGATCCAGCCTAGAAAGCCCATGTCTCCTCCTACATATTCGTCGGCATTCACCTTAGGAATCCCGATTATGGCTTCAAGCTAACACAGGCGTCTGCCCGTGTCAGCAACATCACACTCAATCGTTACGTACCTCCTGCGGCCCTGCCGCGGTGCGGGAGCGGGCCCCCAGCAGGTACGGTGTTCCTTGCGGACTCGGGCCCCCGGCGGTTTCCGCGTCCACCGAAGATAAACCTCCAAAGGAGAAGCTCTCTTGGCTGCAAACGGCGGTACCAAGGCGATCGTCGCGGCGTTGGCCGCCAACCTGACGATCGCAGTCCTCAAGTTCGTCGCGTTCATCCTGACGCTCTCCTCGTCGATGCTCGCGGAGGCCATCCACTCGCTCGCGGATTCAGGGAACCAGCTGCTCCTGCTGGTCGGCGGCAAGCGGGCCAAGAAGGAGGCGAGCCCGGAACACCCCTTCGGCTACGGCCGGGAACGCTACATCTACGCCTTCATCGTCTCGATCGTGCTCTTCTCCGTCGGCGGCCTGTTCGCCCTCTACGAGGCCTGGGGAAAAATCCAGCACCCGCACGGCATTGAAGGGGACTTCTGGTGGGTTCCGCTGGCAGTGCTGGCCGGCGCCATCATCGCCGAGTCCTTCTCCTTCCGGACCGCCATCCGCGAGTCCAACCCGCTGCGCGGCAAGCAGAGCTGGGTCCACTTCATCCGCAACGCCAAGCAGCCCGAGCTGCCCGTCATCCTGCTGGAGGACTTCGGCGCCCTGCTGGGCCTGCTCTTCGCACTCGTTGGCGTCAGCTTGACGCTGGTCACCGGCAACGGCATCTGGGATGCCCTCGGAACCGCCATGATCGGCCTGCTGCTGGTGGCAATCGCTGCCATCCTGGCCGTGGAAACCAAGTCCCTGCTGTTGGGCGAGTCCGCCACCAAGGCCGACGCCGCGAAAATCCGCGCCGCCATCGAGGCCGACGGCACCAGCATCATCCACATCAAGACCATGCACCTTGGTCCGGAGGAACTGCTGGTGGCAGCCAAGATCAGCATCGGCGCGGCCGATTCGGGCCGGGACATCGCGGCGGCCATTGACTCCGCCGAGGTCCGCATCCGGGAGGCGGTACCGACCGCGCGCGTCATCTACCTCGAACCGGACGTGCAGCGCGTCAGCGCCCGCTAAAGAAGACGATCCGCCGGAGGCCGCCGGACCGGTACCGCATCGCGCGGCTACCGGACCAGCGGCCTCCGGCGTTCCACCGCACCGCTCAGGGCTGCAACGCCAAGGCCCAGGAGGGCCAGCACCGCCCCCACCAGGGCAGGTGCCACGTAGCCCCAGCCCCAGGCGATGACAAGGCCGCCGAGGAACGCGCCAAGGGCGTTCGCCACATTGAGGGCCGCATGGTTCAGCGAGGACGCGAGCGACGGCGCGTCGGGGGAGGCGTCGAGGAGCCGGGTCTGCAGCGCCGGGACCAGCATGGACCCGGCCGCGCCCACCACGAAGACCATCACGTAGGCCGACCACGGCCAGTGCACGGCCACCGCGTAGACCACCAGCGCCACGGCAACCCCGGGCAGCACCCAGTAAATGGTGCCCATCACGGACCTGTCCGCGATCCGTCCGCCGACAATGTTGCCGACCACCATGCCCACGCCGTACAGGGCGACGACGAGCGGCAGCCACTCCGAGGCGATGCCGGCCACCGAGGTCATAGTGTGCGCGATGTACGTGTACGTGGCGAAGAACCCGCCGAAACCGACCACGCCGATCAGGACGGCCAGCCAGACCTGCAGCCGCTTCAGCGCGCCGAGTTCACGGCGGATGCTGGCGTCCGCATGGGGTTTCTGGAGCGGCACGAACTTCCAGAGCATCACCATGGTGGCTATCCCGATCAGGCCGACCAGCAGGAAGAGCAGCCGCCAGCCGAAGGCCTGGCCCAGCCAGGTCCCGAACGGCACCCCGATGACGTTGGCGACCGTCAGCCCGGCCATCACCATCGAGATCGCCCAGCCGCGTTTGGTGGGCGCGACCAGGGAGGAGGCAATGACGGCGGCAACGCCGAAGAAGGCGCCGTGCGGCAGCCCCGCGGCAAAGCGGGAGACCAGCATGGTGCCGTAGTCGGGGGCGATGAAGGAGCTGAGGTTGGCGAGGCTGAAGAACAGCATGAGTCCGAGCGCGAGGTACTTGCGCGGCAGTTTGGCCCCGACGGCGGCCAGCGCCGGCGCGCCCACCACCACCCCCAAGGCGTAGGCGGAGATCAGGTGCCCGGCCTCCGGGGTGCTGACGCCCAGGCCCTGCTCCACCTCCTTGAGCAGGCCCATCATGGTGAATTCCGTGGTGCCGATGCCGAACCCGCCCATGGCCAGGGACACGATGGCGAGGGCAAGGTGGCGGGAGCCGGTTTTCGGCGTCGCGGGGGCGTCTTTGGTGGTTGTCATCTTCATCATTGTCCCCCGGCAGCGCGGCACCGGGCGCCTCTAGACTGGTGGACGTGACTGAACTCATCAACGTCGTCGGCGGCGCAGTAGTAGATTCCCTGGCCGCCCCCCGGTCCCTCCTGGTGGCGAGGCGGACGGCGCCGCCGCAGTTTGCCGGCATGTGGGAGTTCCCCGGCGGCAAGGTGGATCCCGGCGAGACCCCGGAACGCGCCCTGCACCGTGAACTGCTGGAGGAACTCGGGGTGGAGGTCCGGCTGGGGCCTGAACTGCCGGCGGAGGCAGCGTCCGGCTGGCCGCTCAACGACCGCGCAGCGATGCGGGTCTGGTTCGCCGAGCTGGCCGCCGGCACGCCGCAGCCGCTGGAAGACCATGATGAACTGCGCTGGGTGGCACTGGCGGACCCGGCGGACGTCCTGGGGCTGCCGTGGATCCCGGCGGACCTGCCGATCGTTGAAGCGCTCCTGGCGGCTGTCGCGGCGGAACCCTCGCCAAACTGAGCCCGGTGTGGCTACGCTGGGGCCAACCGGGAGGAGCTGGGCGTGCAGGTCGGGGTCAGGCGGGAAGAGCGTGCGGGGGAGCGCCGGGTCGCGGCCACCCCCGAGACAGTGCGGCAGCTGACGGGTCTTGGCCTGTCGCTGCTGGTCCAATCCGGTGCCGGCGTCGAATCCGGCTACCCGGACGCCGACTATGCGGCAGCCGGCGCCGGCCTTACCCCGGAACTGCCGCTGGACGCCCTGGATGTCCTGCTGCACGTCCGCCCGCTCACGCCGGAGACGGTGGCCGCGCTGCGGCCGGGCACCATCACCATCGGCTTCGCTTCGCCGGCCTCGGAACTGGCCGCCGTCGGGGCCCTCGCCGCCGCGGGCGTGACGTCCTTCGCGCTGGAACTCGTGCCCCGGATCTCCCGTGCACAGTCCATGGATGCGCTGAGCTCGCAGTCCCTGGTCGCCGGCTACCGCGCCGTGCTGGAGGCGGCCCTGCGCTACCCGAGGTTCTTTCCGCTGTACATGACCGCTGCCGGGACCATCCCGCCGGCCCGGGTGCTGGTTCTGGGCGCCGGGGTCGCGGGACTGCAGGCCATCGGTACCGCGAAACGGCTCGGTGCCCGGGTCTCGGCCAACGACATCCGCGCCGCCTCCGCCGACGAGGTCGCCTCGATGGGCGGCACCTTTATCAACCTGGAACTGGACGCCCGGGCTGCGGACACGTCCGCTGAGGGCAGCGGCGGCTACGCCCGCGAGCTCGGCGAGGACCGCGCAGCCCGGCAGCGTGCCCTGCTGGCGCCGCACGTCGCAGCAGCGGATGTGCTCATCACGACCGCGGCGATCCCGGGCCGCGCCGCCCCGCTGCTGGTCACCGCCGGGATGGTGGCCGGGATGCGGGCCGGGTCCGTCGTGGTGGACCTCGCCGCCGAATCCGGCGGCAATGTCGAGGGCGTCATTGCCGGCCGGGACGTCCTGGTTCCGGTCCCGGGCGGCGCCGTGACGCTGGTCGGGATGCAGGATGCGGCCTCGGCCCTCGCCTCCGACGCGTCCCGCCTGTACGCGAAGAACGTCGCCAATCTGCTGGCCCTGATGACCACGGACGGCACGGTGGCTCCGGACTTTGACGACGACGTCGTCGCCGGAGCGTGCCTGACCCACGACGGCGCCGTCCGGCACGCCGGCACTGCGGCAGCTATGGAGGCCCACAACTGATGGATGCTGTCACGTTACTCACGGTGGTGGTGCTCGCCGTCTTCGTCGGCTTCGAAGTCGTCTCCAAGGTCACCAGCAAACTGCACACCCCGCTGATGTCCGGCGCCAACGCCATCCACGGCATCATCCTGGTCGGAGCGGTGATTGTGGCGGGACAGGCCGGCGACCCCTGGCTGCTCGCCGTTGCCCTGCTCGCGGTGGTCCTCGCGACGGTCAACCTGGTCGGCGGGTTCGTCGTCACAGACCGGATGCTGGAGATGTTCGGCCCGCGCAAGGCCGCCCCTCCGGGCACCGCGGCGCGGACCCCTGACCGGGCGGGGGAGGAGGAACGATGAGTATCCTCGCCCCGGCCTGGACCGCGCTGTTCTACCTCGTGGCGGCCGTCTGCTTCATCCTCGCGCTCAAAGGGCTCAGCTCGCCCCGGACCGCCCGGCGCGGCAACGCCATCGGCGCCGCCGGAGCCGCGGTGGCGGTGCTGACCGTGTTCCTCTCCGCCCGGCTGGAGAACATACCGCTGATCCTCGCCGCGATCGCCGTCGGTACGGCCCTCGCAGTTCCGGTGGCCCGGCGGGTGCAGATGACCCAGATGCCGCAACTGGTCGCCCTGTTCAACGGCGTCGGCGGCGGCGCGGCCGCCTTGGTCGCGGTGCTGGAACTCGGCCACAGCGCGGAGCCCTGGGTCCGGCTGGCCGTCGTGTTCACTATGCTGGTTGGCGCGGTGTCTTTTGCCGGGTCGGCCGTCACGGTGGGGAAACTGCAGGAGCTGATCAGCACCCGCCCGTTGCTGTTCCCGGGCATGCCGGTGGTGATGGTGCTGGTCCTGGCTGGCGCGCTCACCGCCGGCGGGCTCGTGGTGCTGACGGGGTCGCCGGCCTGGGCCGGGGCGCTGCTGGTGTTGGGCCTGGCCGCCGGGCTGCTGCTGGTGCTCCCGGTCGGCGGCGCGGACGTGCCGATCGTGATTTCGCTGCTGAACGCGTTCACAGGCCTCGCCGTGGCGGCGTCCGGGATCGTGCTGGGCAACGTGCTGCTGCTCGTCGCGGGGACGCTGGTGGGGGCCAGCGGCACCATCCTGACCAAGGTGATGGCCTCCGCGATGGGCCGCGGCGTGGCCGGCATCATGTTCGGCGCCTTCCGGGGCGGGTCCACCGCCGGTTCGACCACGCTCAGCGACCGGCCGGTGCGCTCATCCTCGGCCGAGGACGTCGCCGTCCAGCTCGGCTACGCCCAGCGCGTGGTGATCGTGCCCGGCTACGGCCTCGCCGTCGCCCAGGGCCAGCACACCGTGGCCGAGCTCGCCACCGCCCTCACCGCCAGGGGAGTCGAGGTCGTGTTCGCCATCCACCCGGTCGCCGGCCGGATGCCCGGCCACATGAATGTGCTGCTGGCGGAGGCGAACGTGCCGTATGAATCGCTGCGCGAACTCGAAGAGGTCAACCCGGAATTCGCCAACACGGACATCGCCTTGGTGGTGGGGGCGAACGACGTCGTCAACCCGGCGGCAAAGTCGTCCCCGGGGTCGCCGATCTACGGGATGCCGATCCTTGAGGTGGTCCAGGCCCAGCAGGTGGTCTTCCTGAAACGCTCGATGCGGCCGGGTTTCGCCGGCATCGAGAACGAACTCCTGCACGATCCCAAAACCACTCTGCTCTTTGGCGACGCCAAGGATTCGCTCTCCAAGGTCCTCGGCGCCGTCAAGGTCCTCTAGGTCCGGGGAACAACGAGGTTCAGAACCGTTTCCGTCAGAACTGTGGCTGACAGTACTTGTCCGTCAGAACAACGTGGGCTGGGCGGCAGCTGAACCGGCAGCGGTACCGGCAGCGTGCTGGGCAGTCGGCCCGGGGATGCTGCCCGCCGGGTACTGGGCTTCCTCTTCCCGCGGGTCGTCGTTGAGGTCACGGTGGCTGAAGCCCGAGGAGCCGAGGAAACCGTGCCGGGACTTGAAGTACCGGATCCGCCCGGCCAGCCAGGCCCGGTATTCCTTGGAGGCGTAGGAGCCGCTGCCGTACAGCCGGCGGTACTTGCCGGCAAGCTGGGGATGCTCCTTGGCGATCCATTGCATGAACCATTCACGGGTGCCCGGCTTGAGGTAGAGCGCTCCGGCGGTGACACCGGTGGCGCCGGCCGCCGCGAGCGAGCCGAACAGGGAATCCAGGGCTTCGTCGGAGTCGGAGAGCCAGGGCAGGATGGGCATCGCCATCACACCGCAGGGAAGCCCCGCCTCGCGCAGCCGGGATACCAGTTTGAGCCGGGCCCGCGGACCGGGAGTACCCGGCTCGACAGCCTCGGAGAGCCGCTCGTCCGTCATGGCCAGGGAGATCCCCACGCCTACCGGGACCTGGGCGGCGGCGTGCTTGAGCAGCGGGATGTCCCGCGCCAGCAGCGTGCCCTTGGTCAGGATGGACAGGGGAGTGCCGGAGTCGGCCAGGGCTCCGATGATGCCGGGCATCAACTGGTACCGGCCCTCCGCGCGCTGGTACGGGTCCGTGTTGGTGCCCAGGGCGACGTGCTGGCGCTGCCAGGAGGCTTTGGCCAGCTCCTTGCGCAGCACCTCGGCGGCGTTGATCTTGACCACCACCTGGCTGTCAAAGTCCAGTCCGGCGTCGAAGTCCAGGTAGGTGTGGCTTTTGCGGGCAAAACAGTACACGCACGCGTGGCTGCAGCCGCGGTAGGGATTGACGGTCCAGTCGAACGGCATCCGGGACCCGGCAACCACCTTGTTGAGCACCGATTTGGCGGTGACCTCGTGGAAGGTGACGCCGGCAAACTCCGGGGTGGAGACGGACCGCACCAGGCCCGCCAGCGGCAGCAGGGCCGGAGAAGCGGGCCCGGTGGCGGGCGAACCGGCAGGGAGAGTTTCGGCGTTTGGCCTCAGTGCTTGCGCGTCCCACCTCATGGCTACATTCGAATATATGTTCGACCTTAAGTCAAGGACCGCAGGTCAGCGACACGGTGCCGGAGTAGAAAAGCGGCGTTGCTAGGCTGGGCCCATGATTCTCCTGACCGGCTTCGAACCGTTTGGCGGCGAAAGCACCAATCCGTCCTGGACCGCGGCGCGCGGGGCCGCCGCCGTGCTGACGGCCGAGGGGCACGAAGTGGCCGCCGTTGAGCTGCCCTGCGTCTTTGGCGACGCCATCCGGGTCCTGCGTGCGGCGCTGGCAGAGCACCGGCCCGAGCTGGTGGTCTGTGCGGGCCAGGCCGGCGGCAGAAGTGCTGTCTCGCTGGAGCGGATTGCCATCAACTGCGATGACGCCCGGATCCCGGACAACGCCGGCAACACCCCCGTTGATGAGCCCGTGGTTCCCGGCGCTCCGGCCGCCTACTTCAGCACTTTGCCGGTGAAGGCAGCACTCGCGGCTCTGGGAGCCGCCGGGATCCCCGCCGAAGTGTCCCAGACGGCCGGGACCTACGTGTGCAACCACGTCTTCTACGGCCTGATGCACGCCTTGCGGGACAGCCCCGGGGTGCGGGGCGGCTTTGTCCACGTCCCGTACGGGCTGGACCAGATCCCGGCGGGAAGCGGGCTCGCCTCGCTGCCGCTGGAACAGATGACGGAAGCGCTCGCCGTCGTCGTCCGGACCGCGCAGGCGACGACGGCGGACCTCAAGCTCGCCGCCGGCGCCACGCACTAGCGACTGCCACGACGTACGCCCGGACCATGGTCGCGAGGCCCCGCGCAGGCAGGGTCAGTCGAGCAGTTCCCAGACCACGTCCACGTCCGCGCTGACGCTGGAACTGCCGGCTTCGACGGTCAGCGGCTCGGACGCCACGGCGCGTTGCATGCCGGCCAGCGGGATGGGCGCGGCGGATCCCGGCCGCCGGGTGACCGAGAGGGCTTTGCCCAGCCGGGCGCCGGCCAGTGAGGCGAAGTGCTCGGCCGTGCCGCGGGCGTCGTTCCATGCCGCCTCCCGGGCGGCGGCCTCGACCGCGCCGGGGTCCGCGAAGCCCAGCTCCAGGCCGTTGAGGCGCACATCGTCCCCGCCGGCCGCGACCGCGACGGCGATCAGGCCGGAGGAGGCGGCCAGGTCACGGAGCCGGACCCGCAGCGTGCTGGACGCCAGATAACCGGAGACAAGTTGCCCGCGGCCCTCCTGCCAGCTGACCTCCGCCCGGATGTTCAGCCCTGAGGTGGTGATGTCCGCGTTCGCCACGCCGTGCCCGCGCAGCACCTCCGTGACCGCGGACGAGGCGCGGGCAGCATCCCCGTACGCCGCCTCCACGCCGGCGCGCCGGCATTCGACGCCGATGCTGAGGGTCAGCAGGTCCGGCGCCGCTTCGGCGGTTCCGGATCCGCTGACCGCGATCGACCTGGGATGTTCCGTCATGTCATGCCTCGTTCCGGTTGGGGGCCGTGCCTGCCGTTTTGGATGGGGAGTTCCCGGGAAGGGGCCGGGTAACGGTCTTGGCGCGGGCCGGCGGGTAGCCGCCGGCCTGGAGCCCGGCGTGGCGTTCAAAGGGATTGGCCGATCCGGGGTTGCCCGTGCGCCACTGGGACCAGCCGGCTGCCAGGACGTACAGCGGCAGGAACGGCACACCCAGGCACCAGGCGTACTGCGTGCTGTGCCGCTCCTCGTGCCCCAGCAATACCGGGTTGCCCAGGGCCTCCGCCGGACCGGCTCGGAACAGCACCACGTTGCCTACGGTGAATGCCGCGGCCCACGGCAGGCGCCAGCGGTAGCCGGTGGCGAGGATCAGGCCCCGGGGGCCGCGTCGGATCCCAGCCCGGGCACAGACAGCCAACAGCAACCCCATCGGGGTTGATGCATTCAGCACATTGGCGAGCTGCCGCAGCCGCTGTCCGGACGTCATGAGGCCATGCTAGCGGTGAGCCGTGCCGCCCGGCACCGGCCCCGCCCGTCACGTTCGGGCGGCCGGACGGGTTCAACTAGACTGGACGGGAGTGCCCGCCGGAGCCATTTTGGCGAGCCCTGCCCTTTGCCAACGCACCGGTCCCTGCACCCGTTGAAGGCCCTGCGTGCGTTGGCATCACCCGACTCGTAGCTAAGAACAGTAGATGACTGAAACTTTGCCGGGCGCCGCCGTCCCGAACCCTCTGGATGAAGCCGCCATCACCGCCGCCGTAGACCAGGCCGTCGCCGCCATTGCCGCCGCGTCGACGCTCGATGAACTCAAGGCCGTGCGGCTGGCCCACACCGGGGAAAAATCCGCGCTCAGCCTGGCCAACCGTGAAATCGGCGCGCTGCCCAAGGACCAGAAGGCCGCCGCCGGAAAGCTCATGGGCGCCTCCCGCGGCCGGGTCAACAAGGCGCTCGCGGACCGCACCGCCGAGCTCGAAGCGGAGAACGACGCGCGCATCCTGGTCGAGGAGACCGTCGACGTCACGGCCGCCCCGCGCCGACGTCGTGCCGGTGCCCGCCACCCGCTGTCCACGCTGCAGGACCGCGTCGCCGACATCTTCGTCGGCATGGGCTGGGAAATCGCCGAGGGCCCCGAGGTCGAGTCGGAGTGGTTCAACTTCGATGCGCTGAACTTCAAACCGGACCACCCGGCCCGTGAAATGCAGGACACCTTCTTCGTGGAGCCGCCCGAGGCCCACCTGCTGATGCGCACCCACACCTCGCCGGTGCAGGTCCGCTCCATGCTGGAACGCGAGGTGCCGATCTACGTGCTGTGCCCGGGCAAGGTGTTCCGCACCGACGAGCTGGACGCCACGCACACCCCCGTCTTCCACCAGTTCGAGGGCCTCGCCATCGACAAGGGCCTGTCCATGGCCGACCTGCGCGGCACCCTGGAGCACTTCGCCCGCCAGATGTTCGGCGAAGAGGCCCAGATCCGGCTGCGCCCCAACTACTTCCCGTTCACCGAGCCTTCCGCGGAGCTGGACATCTGGCACCCGGGAGCCAAGGGCGGCCCGAGCTGGATCGAGTGGGGCGGCTGCGGCATGGTCAACCCCAACGTGCTCCGCGCCGCCGGCATCGATCCGGACGTCTATTCAGGTTTTGCCTTCGGCATGGGCATCGAACGCACCCTCATGTTCCGCAATGAGGTCGGCGACATGCGCGACATGATCGAAGGCGATGTACGTTTCAGCGAGCACTTCGGGATGGAGATCTAACAGTGCGTATCCCACTTTCCTGGCTGCGTGAATTCGCAGCGGTACCGGCCGGAGCAACGGCCGAAGACGTGATGGCCGAACTGGTCAAGGTCGGCCTCGAAGAGGAAGCGGTCCATCGCCCCACCGACGCGCTCCAGGGCCCGATCGTGGTGGGCCAGGTCCTGAGCCTGGTCAAGGAACCGCAGTCCAACGGCAAGACCATCAACTGGTGCCAGGTCCGGGTGGTCCCCGAAGGCCAGCAACAGACCCTCACCGGCGACGGCATCGACCCCTCCGGTGTGCAGGGCATCATCTGCGGCGCGCACAACTTCGTGGAAGGCGACAAGGTGGTGGTCACGCTTCCCGGCGCCGTGCTGCCCGGCGACTTCCGGATCTCCGCCCGCAAGACTTACGGGCACCTGTCCGCCGGCATGATCGCCTCCGTCCGCGAACTTGGCATCGGCGAGGACCACGACGGGATCCTGGTGCTGTCCCGGATCGGCCTCGACCCGGAAATCGGCACCGATGCCATGGAACTGCTGGGCCTTTACGACCAGGCCGCGGAAATCAACGTCACCCCGGACCGCAGCTACTGCTTCTCGATCCGCGGCGTGGCCCGCGAATACGCGCACGCCACCGGCACCGAGTTCACCGACCCGGCGTCCAAGGTCCAGGCCCCCGACGCGCTGGCCGGCGGCTACCCGGTCAAGCTCAACGACGACGCGCCGATCTATGGCAAGCCGGGCTGCGACCGCTTCGTGGCCCGCACCGTACACGGCGTGGACGCCACCCGCCCCACCCCGCCGTGGATGTCCGCCCGGCTCCGGCTCGCCGGCATCCGCTCCATCTCGCTGCCGGTGGACATCTCCAACTACGTCATGCTGGAACTCGGCCAGCCGCTGCACTTCTACGACCAGGACAAGCTCACCGGCGGGATCGTGGTCCGCCGCGCCGTCGCCGGTGAAAAGCTCAAGACCCTGGACGGCAAGGAGCGTACCCTCGACGCCGAGGACCTCCTGATCACCGACGGCTCCGGCCCGATCGGCGTCGCCGGCGTGATGGGCGGCGCCGCCACCGAGGTCAGCGACGCGACGTCGACCATCCTGATCGAGGCCGCGCACTTCGAGGAAGTCTCGATTGCCCGTTCGCGCCGCCGCCACAAGTTGCCCTCCGAGGCGTCCAAGCGCTTCGAACGCGGCGTCGACTGGCACGTCGCCCACGTGGCCGCCCAGCGCGCCGTCGACCTCCTCGTGGAACTCGCCGGCGGCACCCCCGCCGCCGAGGGCACCGACGTCGGCACCGCGCCGGCGCCGGTAACCGTGCAGCTGCCCGCCGCCTTCGCCGCCGAGCGGATCGGCATCGACTTCACCGAGGAACAGATCCTGACCTCGCTCCAGGACCTTGGCGCAGCCGTCGAAAAGACCGGCACCGGCTACAGTGTCACGGCCCCGAGCTGGCGCAACGACCTGGAAACCAAGGAAGACCTCACCGAGGAAATCGCGCGGCTGGTCGGCTACGACAAGATCCCCGCGACCCTGCCGGTGGCGCCCCCCGGCCGCGGGCTGACCCGCGTCCAGCAGCAGCGCCGCCGGCTCGTCCAGGCGCTGGCCGACGCCGGCCTGACCGAGGTGATGGCGTACCCGTTCGTCTCCAAGGCCGCCAACGACACCTTCGGGGTCCCCACGGCCGGGGCGGAACGGACGGCGCTCAAGCTGGCCAACCCGATCAGCGAGGAGCAGGGCTACCTGCGGACCTCCATCCTGCCGGGGCTGATCGAGGTCGCCAAGCGCAATCACTCCCGCGGTTTCCGCGACCTCGCGCTCTTCGAGTCCGGGCTGGTGTTCCTGCCCGGCGGCACGCTGGGCACCGCCTCGATTCCGCCGCTGGGCGCTAAGCCCTCCGATGAGGTGCTGGACGGCCTGTACGACGGCGTCCCGGACCAGCCGCTGCACCTCGCCGCCGTGCTGACCGGCCATGATTCCCCGGCCGCACCGGCGCACGCGCCGCGCCCCTGGGACTGGGCCGACGCGCTGGACATCGCCCGGCTCGCCGGCGACGTCCTCGGCGTCGAGCTCGTGGTCAGCCAGGGCCAGCACCAGGCGTTCCATCCGGGCCGGGCCGCACAGCTGGCGCTGCGCACCGGCGCGGTCGTGGGCTACGCGGGCGAACTGCACCCGAAGCTGCTCGCGGCGCATGACATGCCCGCCCGTTCGGTGGCGCTGGAACTGAACGCCGATGCCCTCTTCGACGCCGCCGCCGACGTGATCGTTGCCCGGCACATCTCCAGCTACCCCGTGGCAACCCAGGACGTTGCCCTCGTGGTGGCGGCCGATGTTCCGGCGGACGCGGTGCTGGGTGCGCTGCGCGACGGTGCGGGGGAGCTCCTCGAGGAGGTGTCCCTGTTCGACGTCTACGCCGGCAAGGGCATCGAGGACGGCAAGAAGTCGCTCGCGTTCAACCTGCGCTTCCGCGCCGATGACCGGACGCTGACCGCGGATGAGGCCTCGGCCGCCCGCGACAGCGCGGTCGCCGCCGCCCGCGAGCGTTTCGGCGCCGTGCAGCGCTAGCGTCGAGGAAGGCCCTGGAAGGAAATACAGGAGGGCGGGACCATGGCATCGCAGCTAATAGTGCGGTCGGTCCCGCCCTTTCGCCTCCCCGGTGCACCCGACGGGACCCCTGGCGCCGCCGCGACCTTGGGCGCCGCCCGTGAGCTGCTGGACGACGTCGAACTCGGGCGCGCCCAGAGCCTGCAACCCGGACCCCGGGAGGACTTCCTGGCCGGCCGGCTGGCCCAGCGGCGCTTCGCGGCGGAACTGCTGGGCGTGCCGGCGTCGGAGCTCACCGCCGCCTACGACTGCCCGCAGTGCGGTCCGGGCGGCCCGCACGGCCGGCCCGGCTACACGCTGGACGGTGTGCCGGTGCCGCTGCTGCTCAGCCTGTCCCGCAGCGCGGGCTGGGTGCTGCTGGCAGCCGTGCGTGATCCCGAACCGGGACTCAGCCTCGGCGTCGACGTCCAGGACCCGGCGGGTGCCGATTTTGACGGCTTTGACGACATTGCGCTGGGCCCGGCGGAGCGAGACAGTCTGCGCGGGCTCTCCGGCGGCGCGCTGCTGACAGGACGGGCCCGGCTCTGGGCCCGCAAGGAGGCCTGGCTCAAGCTGTGCGGTACCGGACTGCGCACCGCGCCGGCCAGCGTGGACGTGCTGCACCGGCCCGGCGTCCGGGATCTGGCACCGGACGAATCCGGACTGCCCGCGCAGTTCGCTGCCGCCGTCGCCCTGGCCGGGCTCCCGGAGGGGGCCAGCGGGGTTTCCGGGCCAACTTCACAGGCGGTCAGCCGGCTGGCAGCGGCGGCAGCGCCTCTTCGTAGAGCCAGGGGTGCAGCACGGCGTCGGCGTCGGTCCCGGTCACCCGGGCCGCTGCCAGGATGAAGTCCTCCGTGGTGACGGAGCCGTGCCGGTGGCTGCCGGTCCAGTCATGCAGGAGCGCGAAGAACGCGAGATCGCCGCAGTGCACGCGGACGGCGTGCAGGGCCAGGGCGCCGCGTTTGTAGACCCGGTCATCGAACATCAATTCCGGTCCCGGGTCACCGACCAGCAGGTCCTGGCCCGCGCGGTTGAGCATCCGCCAGGCAGCCCGGGCGCGGTCGGCCACACTCATGATGCCGGCCTCCTCGGACCAGATCCACTCCGCGTAGCAGGCGAAGCCCTCGTGCAGCCAGATGTCCTTCCACGACGCTGCCGTCAGCGAATTCCCGAACCACTGGTGGGACAGTTCGTGCGCGATCAGCCGCTGCGATTCCCAGTCGGGCGCCAGGTGGTTGCGGCCGAAAATGGACAGGGACTGGGCCTCCAGCGGGATCTCCAGGGCGTCCTCCGTCACCACCACGGTGTAATCGTCGAACGGGTAGGCCCCGAAGCAGCTGGTGAAGGCACGCATCATCTCCGGCTGGCGGGCGAGCCCGGCCCGGGCCTCGGCTGCCAGCTCGGCCGGCACCGCGGCGGTCTGGGCGACGTCGCCGGGCGCCCGGTCCGGATTGAGCTGCAGCAGCTCGTACCGGCCGATCTGGACCGTGGCGAGGTAGCTGGCCATCGGCTCGGCCTGCTCGTAGACCCAGGTTTCGCGGCTGGAGCGGGCCTGGTGCGAGACCAGTACACCGTTGCAGACAGCCCGGTAGTTGGCGTCCGTGGTGACCGCAATGCGGTAGCTGGCCTTGTCCCGCGGATGGTCGTTGCAGGGGAACCACGATGCCGCACCGTTGGGCTGCCCGGCGACCAGGACGCCGTCGCTCAGCTCCTCCCAGCCCACCTCGCCCCAGAGCCCGCGGCGGGGAGCCGGATTGCCTTCGTAGCGGATGTCCAGGGTGAACTCGTCGCCGGGCAGCAGAGCCGTGTCCGGGACAACCACCAGCCGCTCCGCGCGCTGGTTGAATTTGCGCACTTTCTTCCCGGGCATCAGCACCTTGGTGGCCCGCAGCCCGGTCAGGTCCAGGACAATGGCGGAACTCTGCCGCCGGGCGACCGCGTGCAGCGTGGCCCGTCCGCTCAAGTGGTTGCTGTTGATCCGGTAGTCGAGCTCCAGCTCGTAGCGGGTGACGCGGTAGACGTCGGTGCCGTGGCCGGGCATGTAGGGATCCGGGGCAGCCGCGGGCGCTTCGGCAGGCAGCTCAGCGGGAAATTTCCCGGCGGCTGATGCGGTGGGAGTCATGGGACGGCCTTCGGTGGTTGCGGTCGGCGTGGGGCGCCTTCCGGACGGTACACGGACGGTGCGGGACTACTTCGGCTTGGGCGCGGGAACATCCGGGCCGCCCCACGGGCTGACCGGATTTCCCATCCAATACGTCGCGGCGGGAACGGTTTCGCCCCTCATCACGAGTGATGCCGGTCCCACCGTGCCCCCGTTGCCGATCCGGGCCCGCGGCAGGATGACCCCGTGCGGGCCCATCGTGGCCCCGTCCTCGAGCGTAACAGTGTCGATGCTCATCACCCGGTCGTGGAACAGATGGGTCTGGACCACGCAGCCGCGGTTGACCGTGGCGCTGCGGCCCAGGGTGACGAGGTCCGCCTCCGGCAGCCAGTAGCTTTCGCACCAGGTTCCGGCCCCGATCCTGGCCCCCAGGGCGCGCAGCCACCAGACGAGGGCCGGGGTGCCGGACGCCGCGCGCGCGAACCAGGGGGCGCTGACCATTTCGATGAAGGTGTCCACCACCTCGTTCCGCCAGATGAAGGAGCTCCAGAGCGGGTGCTCACCCGGGCGGATGCGTCCCACCAGCAACCACTTCGCGACGACGGCGCTGCCGGCGGCGACCGCCCCGGCCAGGAGGACCACGACGCCGCACGCCAGGGCCGCCACCGCGTAGCTGAAGCTGCCTGCCAGCCAGTCGAGCGCCACCAGCACGCCGGCGGCTACGGCCACGGTCAGCACCACCGGTATAAAGCGGCAAAGCTCCCACAGCGCCCGGGCCAGCTTGAGCCGCAGCGGCGGCTGGAAGGTCCGGCTGTCATCGGAGGCGATGGCGGTCCGGCGCAGCCGCACTGGCGGGCTGCCCAGCCAGGAGGTACCCGCCTTCGCCTTGGCGGGGGTCGCGGACAGCACGGCCACCAGGGAGTTCTTGGGCACACTCCGGCCCGCGGCGGTCATGCCGGAGTTGCCCAGGAAGGAGCGCTTGCCCACCTTGGCCGGCGCGATCCGCATCCAGCCGCCGCCGAGTTCGTAGGAGGCGATCATGGTGTCGTCGGCCAGGAAGGCGCCCTCGCCCACGGTCGTCATTTTCGGGATCAGCAGCACCGTGGACGCCTCCACGTTCCGGCCGATCCGGGCGCCGAGCAGGCGCAGCCAGACGGGGGTGAAGAGGCTGGCGTAGACCGGGAAAAGCAGGTCGCGGGCCAGGTCGAGGACCCGCTCGGTGGCCCAGACCTGCCAGCCGATCCGGCTGCGCACCCGGTAGTAGCCGGCGCGCAGCCCCAGGCCGAGCAAACGGGTGGTGCCGAGGATGAGCAGCAGGTTGGTGCCGAACCACGCGAGCGCTGCCAGCGGAAGCGCGGCGGCCAGCTGCGGCAGGGCGTCGAGCAGTGAGCCGTGTCCCTGGATGAGGAGGAAGATCACCAGGGCCGCTGCCGCGGCGGACAGGTAGGGGATCAGGGCCAGGACGGCCGAGGCGGAGGCGAAACCGGCAAACCACAACCGGCCAATCAGGTGGTGCTCCGGCGGGGTGTCCGGCCAGCCGTGTTTGGCCTTGCCCCGCCGTTCGGCCGGGGAACCGGCCACCAGATGGCCGGCTTTGACCCGTCCGAGCACAGCGGAGCCCGGTTCCACCTGCGCGCCGGCGCCGATGCTGGCCCCGGGCATGAGTGTGCTGCGGGCGCCGACGACGGCTCCGGCGCCGATGTGGATGGCACCGATGTGGACGGCGTCGCCGTCGATCCACCAGCCGGAAAGATCCACCTCAGGTTCGATGTTGCAGCCGTTGCCGAGCGAGAGCAATCCGGTCACCGGCGGCAGCGAGTGGAGTTGGACGTTGTGGCCGATCCTGGCGCCCAGGGCCCTGGCGTAGTACGGCACCCAGGGGGCGCTGGCGAGGCTGACGGCACCGGCAAGATCCTGGATCTGCTCGGCCAGCCACAGCCGCAGATGCACCCGTCCGGAGCGCGGGTAGCTTCCCGGCCCCACGTTGCGCAGCAGGAACCGCGCAGCGGCCACGGAGATCGCCATCCGGCCGGCCGGGCTGACGAACACCAGCCAGGACGCCCCCACCCACCACCAGGACAGCGTTGGTGCCGCGCTGAAACCGGCGAGGGAGGCGAGCACGTTGTTCGCCGCCATCAGGTAGGTCAGCCAGCGCATCCCGACGAGGATGTGCAGCGGGACGCCCAGCAGCGTCTGCACCCACTGGGCCCGGCGGGAGGTGGGGCGCACGGAACGCTCGCCGGCCGCGGGGGCCGCGCCGTCCGGCAGCGACTGGCGCGCCGTATCGATCAAGGCCCCGATCCGGGGCGTGGCATAGATGTCCGCCACCGTGATCGTGGGGTAGCGGACCCGCAGGGCGGAGACGAGCTGGGCCGCGGCCAGCGAGCCGCCGCCGAAGGCAAAGAAGTCGGCGTCGAGGTCCGCCACGGTGCCGCCGAGCACCGCACTCCACTGTTCCACGATCCAGCGGGCATCATCGGGCAGGTTCAACGGCGCCGCCGCGGCATCGGCGGCGCCCGCCCCGGCCAGCGGCCACGGCAGTGCGTGCCGGTCCACCTTGCCGCTGGTCTTCGTCGGCAGGGCGTCCACCACGGTCAGCAGCGGAATCAGCGGCGCGGGCAGGCTCGAAGCGAGCAAGGCCCGCGCCGCCGCCAGGTCCAGCGTCCTGCCGTCGGCCGGCGCGAGGTAGCCAACCAGCACCTGGTTCCCGGCCGCCGTCGTCCGCACCGCTGCCGCCGCCCCGGCGACGTCGGGCAGCGACTGGAGGGCGGCGTCGATTTCGCCGAGTTCGATCCGGCGCCCACCCAGTTTGACCTGTTCGTCGGCGCGGCCGACAAAGAGCAGGCCGGCCCGCTCGTAGCGGACCAGGTCCCCGGAGCGGTAGGCGCGCTGCCAGCCCAGCGCCGGCAGCGGAGCGTACTTTTCCGCGTCCTTGGCCGGATCGAGGTAGCGGGCGAGCCCGACCCCGCCGATGATGAGTTCCCCGATTCCGCCCTCGGCGACCGGCACGCCGTCGGAGTCCACGACGGCGAGGTCCCAGCCGTCCAGCGGCAGTCCGATCCGGACCGGTCCCGGGCCGCCCAGCGGCGCCGCGCAGGCCACGACGGTGGCCTCGGTGGGGCCGTAGGTGTTCCAGACTTCGCGTCCGTCGACGGCGAGGCGTTCGGCCAGTTCGGGCGGGCAGGCCTCGCCGCCGAAGATGAGCAGCCGGACGCTTTCCAGCGACTCGACGGGCCACAGCGCTGCGAGGGTGGGCACCGTGGAGACCACCGTGATGCCGTGGTTGATGAGCCAGGGCCCCAGGTCCATGCCGGTCCGGACCAGGGCACGGGGCGCCGGGACCAGGCACGCCCCGTGCCGCCAGGCCAGCCACATTTCCTCGCAGGACGCGTCGAAGGCGACCGAGAGTCCGGCCAGCACGCGGTCCTGCGGACCGACGGGCTCGGCCTGGAGGAAGATCCGCGCCTCGGCGTCGACGAAGGCTGCGGCCGAGCTGTGCCGTACCGCGACGCCCTTGGGCGTGCCGGTGGAGCCGGAGGTGAAGATGACCCAAGCGTCGTCACCGGGGACCGGCGGCCTGGCGGCCGGGAAGGGCCGGGGCCTGCCGGAATCCGTGACGATGGTGCCGCCCGCGCGGAGGATCCCGGAAACCCGGGCCTCGCTGAACACCAGCTTGGCCCGCTCATCCGGGTCATCCGCGTCGACCGGCACGTAGGCGGCCCCGACCAGCAGCACGGCCAGGATCGCGATGTACAGTTCGTTGGTTCCCGAGGGGATCCGGACGCCGATTTTGTCCCCGGCTCCCAGCCCGGCCAGGTGCAGCTTCCGGGCGGCGGCGCGGACCTCGTCCATCAGCTGGGCGTAGCTGAGCGAACGGTGGCCGTCGTCGAGCGCGGAGGCGTCCGGGAACCGGGCCGCGGTGTCCTGCAGGACCTCGATCAGTGTCCGCTCCGGCGGCGCGGCGGAGGCGCCGGGCAGCTGCGGCTGATAGGCGGGGCCGGAGGCGGGGGCGGCCGCGGAACCTGCCGGCGCACTGCCGCCCAAAGAAACGCCGCCAGCCGGCGGTTGCTGCTCAATCACAGGGTGATTCTCCTCGCGGCAGATGAACGGAAGACACCGGTGCCGCTCCCGTGCGGATCAGGGGACCAGGATGACCTTGCCCGTGGTGCGGCGCTGCTCCAGGTCGGTGTGGGCCGCGGCGGCGTCGGCAAGGTCGTAGCGGGCCCCAATCCGGACCTTCAGGCTGCCGTCCGCCACGGCGGCGAAGAGTTCGTCTGAGCGCCAGCGGCGTTCCTGTGCATCCCGGAGGAAGTGGTTGATGGTCGGCCGGGTCAGGTAGAGCGAGCCGCCCGCGTTGAGCCGCTGCGGATCGAACGGCGGCACCGGACCGGACGCGGCGCCGAAAAGCACCAGGGTGCCGCGGATCCGGAGCGCGGCCAGCGAATCGTCGCAGGTGTCTTTCCCGACGCCGTCGTACACCACGTGCGCGCCCGCACCGTCGGTCAGTTCGCGCACTTTCGCGGCGAAGCCGTCGTAGCGCAGCACGTGGTCGGCGCCGGCGCCGCGGGCCAGCGCCTCTTTTTCGTCGGTGGAGACGGTGGTGATGACGTGCGCGCCCCTGGCCTTGAGAAGCTGGATCAGCAGCAGGCCCACCCCTCCGGCGCCGGCGTGCAGCAGCACGGTCTGGCCCGGCTCCACCTTGAAGGAAGAGTTGATTAGGTAGTGCGCGGTGATGCCCTGCAGGGGGAGCGCGGCCGCGGTGAAGTCGTCGACGCCGCGGGGCACCGGCAGGGCCTTGTCCGCGTCCACGAGGGCGTAGCCGGCGTAGCAGTTGACGCCCTCGGCGGTGGCGACGCGGTCCCCGGCGGCGAAACCGGTCACGCCGTCGCCGAGCTCCTCCACGGTTCCGGAGGCCTCTGAGCCCGGGGTGAACGGGTACTGCACCTTGTAGACGCCGCTGCGCTTGTAGGTGTCAATGAAGTTCACGCCGACGGCGGCGACCTTGATCAGCAGCTGGCCGGGACCCGGGACCGGCCGGTCAACTTCGGCGAGCTCGAGGACCTCGGGCCCGCCGGACTGACGGGCGAGAATTGCGTGCGTCATGTGTCTCCTTCTGAAAGGTCTCCGCTCCGGGGAGGAGAATTCCTGGCCCGGATTCCCAACCCATCCTAGGCACCCTTGAGCCGGCATCGAAGACCTTGCTCTCCATCTGCACCGCAGGAACTCAGCCGGCGAACCCGCGGACCGCCTGCCCGGCCACCTCGAGGTCGGCCCGGAAAAGGGATCCCGCCAGCGGGTCGTCCCCGGGTTGAAGATTCTCGCGGGAGGTCGTGATGTACAGCTGGTTCAGGTCGGGCCCGCCGAACGTGCAGGCGGTCACCTGGCGCGCCGCCACCTGCACGAGGCCGTCGGGACGGCCTTCGGGGGAATATCGCCGGACCTCGCCTGCGCCGTTGACGGCCACCCAGACGCCGCCCTCGGCGTCGACCGTGAGGCCGTCGGGCTGCTCGTCGTCCGGCAGGCGAAGGAAGATGCGCCGCCCGGTCAGGCCGGCGTCGCGGTCGTAGTCAAAAACGGCGACGGAGTGGGTTGCCGTGTCGTTGTAGTAGGCGAGGGAACCGTCCGGGCTCCAGTCCAATCCGTTGGAAATGCTGACGCCGTGCACTACCTGGTGAACTGAGCGGTCCGGGTCGAGCCTGTACAGCGCGGCGGCGCCGGGGCGCTGGTCGTAGGCCATCGAACCGCAGTAGAACCGGCCGTCCGGGTCGCAGGCACCTTCATTCATCCGGACGCCGGCGTCGGTCCACACATCACCCAGCCGGGTGAGTGTCCCGTCCGCCTCTTCAAGGCAAAAACCGCGCTCGACGCCGATCACCGCGCCGCCGCCCTGACGGGGCCGCAAGGCGGCGGCAATCGTGCCGACGTGGCGGCGGGTGACGGACCCGGATGCCGTGAGGGACAGTATGTCGCCGGCGAGCATGTCCACCCAGCGCAGACCGCCCCAGGCAGGGGACCAGACCGGACCTTCGCCGTGGTACGCGACGGGATCGGTGCACTGTTCTGCCTGCATGAAGCCAGCCTCCGGGTCGGTAGTGCCGCTAGTAACGCCGGGTTACGGTGGCCATCGGGCATTCGAAGTGGCGGCCCGCGGCGAGGCCGACGTCGTTGAGGTAGCGCACGATGATGCCGTAGGACTGCAGCAGGGTGGTTTCCGTGTAGGGGACCTGGTGCTTGGCGCAGAACTCGCGGACGATCACGGCGGCCTTGTCCAGCTGGGGCCGGGCCATGTCCGGGAAGAGGTGGTGCTCGGCCTGGCGGTTGAGGCCGCCGAGCAGGATGTCCATAAAGCGGCCGCCGGAGATGTTCCGCGAGGTCAGGACCTGGCGGCTGAAGAAGTCAACCCGGCTGTCCGCCGGCAGGACGGGCATGCCCTTGTGGTTGGGCGCGAACGAGGCGCCCATGTAGAAACCAAAGACGGCGAGCTGGACGCCGATGAACGCCAGTGCCATGCCCCAGGGCAGGAACGTGAAGGCGAGTACCGGAAGCAGGCTGAGGCGGACTACCAGGATCGGGATTTCCACCCAGCGGTGTGTGACCTTGGCGCGCTGGAAGATGAACTTGACCGAATCGATCTGCAGGCCCAGGCCCACCAGGAACAGAAGCGGGAAAAAGAACCAGCCCTGCTTGCGGGTCAGGAAGGAGAACCGCCCCTGCCGCGTGGCGGCGCCTTCGGGGTGGAAGGCAATCGCGCCGGTGGCGATGTCCGGGTCCTTGGAGATCACGTTCGGGTGGTTGTGGTGCGCACCGTGCTTTTGCTCCCACCAGGAGTAGCTGATGCCGGCCACGGAGGTGGCGAGCAGCCGCGCGGCCCAGTCGTTGGCGCGGCGCGAGGCGAAGATCTGGCGGTGTCCGGCCTCGTGGGCGAGGAAGCTCAGCTGCGTGCACAGGATGCCAATGGCGGCCGCGATCAGGAGCTGGAACCAGCTGTCACCGATCAGCGCGAAACCGAACCAGGCGGCGGCCATCAGCAGGACCAGGACGGAGAACACCGTGATGTAGAACCCGGTGCGGCGTTCCAGCAGGCCCGCTGCCTTGACGCTCTTCAGCAGCTCCGAATAGCTCAGGACGACGGCGTTGGGCTGACGGACGCGCGGTTGCGGGCGCGCCGGCGTTTCCGCGGAAAGTGTGGTGGTGGGGGTCATGAAACGCATGCCTCGTAACTGTTACGGGCAACGTTGCAGCTGGCATTTGCAGCGGCACGGTCTGGATCACCCTCTATCCAGCATACGCTGACGCCGCCGGCAGCATCCGGACACGGCCACCTGCATGCATAAATATCGGGCTCTATGCATAGTCTTGCTGTATACTCGGTGCTATGACTATTTCTGTTGCCGTCTCCGGCGCAAGCGGCTACGCCGGCGGCGAGGTACTGAGGCTCCTGGCCGGTCATCCTGACGTCACCATCGGCGCCATCACCGCCCACAGCAACGCCGGTTCCAGACTAGGCGAATTGCAGCCGCATCTCCATGGCCTGGCCGGACGCATCCTTGAAGACACCACCGTGGAGAACCTCGCCGGGCACGACGTCGTGTTCCTCGCCCTGCCGCACGGGGCATCCGCGGAGATCGCCGCGCAGCTTCCCGCCGGCACGGTCGTGATCGACGCCGGCGCGGACCACCGGCTGGAGGACCCCGCGGCCTGGGAGAAGTTCTACGGCTCGCCGCACGCCGGCACCTGGCCCTACGGCCTGCCCGAGCTCCCGGGCCAGCGCGAGGCCCTCCGCGGCGCCACTCGGATCGCCGTCCCCGGCTGCTACCCGACGTCGGCCCTGCTGGCCCTCACCCCGGGCTTCAGCAACCACCTGCTCCAGGCCGACGACGTCGTGATCGTCTCCGCTTCCGGTACTTCCGGAGCCGGCAAGGCCGCGAAGGTGAATCTGATCGGCGCCGAAGTGATGGGCTCGATGAGCCCGTACGGCGTCGGCGGCGGACACCGGCACACCCCGGAGATCGAGCAGGGACTGTCCAAGGCCCTGAACGCACCGGTCACCGTGTCCTTCACCCCCACACTGGCCCCGATGAGCCGCGGCATCCTCACCACGGCCACCGCGAAAGTCCGTCCGGGTGTCACTGCCGGGGAACTGCGCCGAGCCTGGGCGGAGGCCTACGACGAGGAGCCGTTCGTCCACCTGCTCTCGGAAGGCCAGTGGCCCTCCACCAAGTCCGTGCAGGGCTCCAACCACGCCGTGCTGCAGCTGGCCCTGGACGGGCACACCGGCCGCGTGATCGTCAGCTGTGCCATCGACAACCTCACCAAGGGGACCGCCGGCGGCGCCGTGCAGTCCATGAACATTGCCCTCGGCCTGGCGGAAACCGCCGGCCTCAACCTGCAGGGAGTCGCTCCGTGAGCATCACCGCACCCCAGGGATTCCGGGCTGCCGGCGTCAAGGCCGGCCTCAAGGCCTCCGGAAACCCTGACCTGGCCCTCGTTGTCAACGACGGGCCCAACAAGGCAGCCGCCGCCGTCTTCACCTCCAACCGGGTGGCCGCAGCCCCGGTGCACTGGTCCCGCGAGGTCATCAAAGACGGCCGCGTGGACGCCGTGATCCTCAACTCCGGCGGCGCCAACGCCTGCACCGGGCCGCAGGGTTTCCAGAACACCCACACCACCGCGGAGAAGACCGCGGAAGCACTCGGCGCCTCCGCGACGGACATCTTCGTCTGCTCCACCGGGTTGATCGGCGAACAGCTGCCGATGGACAAGCTGGTCCCGGCGATCGGCGCCGCGGCCGCGGCGTTGGACGCCGACGGCGGCCCGGCAGCGGCCACCGCAATCATGACCACCGACTCGGTCTCCAAGCAGGCGGTCTTCACGGGCACTGACGCCGAGGGCAAGGAGTTCACCATCGGCGGGATGGCCAAGGGCGCCGGCATGCTCGCCCCGGGCCTGGCCACCATGCTCGTGGTCCTCACCACGGACGCGGAGGTCCAGCCCGAACTGCTCGACGTCGCACTCCGCGACGCCACCCGCGTGACCTTCGACCGGGCCGATTCGGACGGCTGCATGTCCACCAACGACACCGTGGTGCTGCTCGCTTCCGGCGCCTCGGGCGCCGTGCCGTCCGCCGTCGACTTCGGCAAGGGCCTCACCCAGGTGTGCGCGGAACTGGCCCGCAAACTGATCGGCGACGCCGAGGGCGCCAGCCACGACATCGCCATCCGCACCTTCAACGCCGCGAGCGAGAAGGACGCCGAAGTGGTCAGCCGGGCCGTGGCCCGCTCCAACCTTTTCAAGACGGCTATCTTCGGCAAGGACCCCAACTGGGGCCGCGTGCTCTCCGCCGTGGGCACCACCGACGCGGCCTTCGAACCGGACCAGCTGAATGTCTCGATGAACGGCGTGCAGATCTGCCGCAACGGCAGCATCGGCGAGGACCGCGGCCTCGTGGACCTGGAGCCGCGCGAGGTCCTGGTCGAGATCGACCTGCAGGCGGGCGCCGCCGAGGCCACGATCTGGACCAACGACCTGACGCACGAGTACGTCCACGAAAACAGCGCCTACTCCAGCTAGGCCGTCTGGTAACGGACGAACAGAAAGACGAACACCATGAGCACCCAGACCCGCGAGACCACTTCCATGGCCGACGCGCAGAGCAAGGCCGGCACGCTAATCGAGGCGCTGCCCTGGATCCAGCGCTTCGCCGGCACCACCATGGTGATCAAGTACGGCGGCAACGCCATGGTCAACGACGAACTCCGCCGTGCCTTCGCCGAGGACGTCGTCTTCCTGCACCACGTCGGCATCCACCCGGTCGTGGTGCACGGCGGCGGCCCGCAGATCAACGCCATGCTCAGCCGGCTCGGCATCGAATCCGAGTTCAAGGGCGGCCTGCGCGTCACCACGCCCGAAGCCATGGACGTGGTCCGCATGGTCCTCACCGGCCAGGTGGGCCGCGAACTCGTCGGCCTGATCAACTCGCACGGCCCCTACGCCGTCGGGATGTCCGGCGAAGACGGCGGGCTGCTGCGCGCCGTCCGCACCGGCACCGTCGTGGACGGCGAAGAGGTGGACCTGGGCCTGGTGGGCGAAGTTGTGGGCGTCAATCCGGAAGGCATCCTGGACATCGTGGCGGCCGGCCGGATCCCGGTGATCTCGACCGTCGCGCCGGAAATCCACGACGACGGATCCACCACCGGCCAGGTGCTCAACGTCAACGCGGACACCGCCGCGGCGGCGGTCGCGTCCGCCCTGGGGGCCTCCAAACTGGTCATCCTGACCGACGTCGAGGGCCTTTACGCCAACTGGCCGGACCGGTCCTCGCTGATCTCCTCGCTGACGGCGTCGGAGCTGCGTGAAATGCTGCCGCGGCTGGAGTCCGGCATGATCCCGAAGATGGCGGCCTGCCTGAAAGCGGTTGACGACGGCGTTGAACGCGCGCACATCGTGGACGGCCGGCTGCCGCACTCGATGCTGCTGGAGACCTTCACGACGGCGGGCATCGGCACGCAGGTCGTACCGGACGAGGAAGTGAACGCATAGTGAGCAGCACTGAACTGAGCCATTCCGCTGAAGGCCGCAGCAGCGATGGGGGGCCGGGTGTGGTCGGGCACCGCGAAGCGGGCGGGGCCCCCATCGCTGCGGAGGCCGCCGCAACCACAATTGTCCCGAGCAGTAGCGGAGCCGACTGGCTGTCGCGCTACTCCTCCTCGCTGCTCGGCGTCTTCGGCACCCCGCAGCGCGTGCTGGTCCGCGGCGCCGGCTGCCTCGTCTGGGACGCCGACGGCAAGGAATACCTGGACCTGCTCGGCGGCATCGCGGTCAACGCGCTGGGGCACGCCCACCCCTTCGTCACCTCGGTGATCTCCAGCCAGCTGTCCACCCTGGGCCACGTCTCCAACTTCTTCACCAGTCCCACCCAGATTGCTTTGGCTGAGAAGCTGCTGGAAATTTCCCAGGCGCCGGCCGGCTCCAAGGTGTTCTTCGCCAACTCCGGTACCGAGGCCGTCGAAGCGGCGTTCAAGCTGGCAAGGCGGAACTCCGGTTCGGAGGCTAAACCGCGGACCAAAATCATCGCCCTCGAAGGCGCCTTCCACGGCCGCACCATGGGCGCCCTGGCGCTGACTTCCAAGGAGGCCTACCGGGCGCCGTTCGCACCGCTGCCCGGCGGCGTCGTGCACGTGCCCTTCGGTGACATCGACGCCCTCCGCGCCGCGATTGACGACACCACCGCCGCCGTTTTCCTCGAACCGATCCAGGGCGAAGCAGGCGTCCGCCCGCTGCCCGCCGGGTACCTCCGGGCGGCCCGCGAAGCCACCAGCGCCGCCGGCGCCCTGCTGATCCTGGACGAGGTCCAGACCGGCATCGGCCGCACCGGGAAGTGGCTGGCCAGCGAGGACACCGGCATCGTCCCCGACGCCGTGACCCTCGCCAAGGGCCTGGGCGGCGGCTTCCCGATCGGTGCCCTGCTCACTTTCGGCCCCGAAGTTTCCGCACTGCTGTCCGCCGGCCAGCACGGCACGACATTCGGCGGCAACCCGGTGGCCACCGCGGCGGCCCTGGCCACCCTGCACGTGCTGGAGAACCAGCAGGTCCTCGCCCACGTCCGGGAGGTGGGGGAGCACCTGCGCACCGGCCTCGCCGGGATCGACGGCGTCACCGAGGTTCGCGGCGAAGGCCTGCTGATCGGCTTCGACCTCGACGCCGACGTGGCTCCCGCCGTCGTCGCCGCCGGGCTGGACGCCGGGTTCATCGTCAACAGCCCCGGTCCGCACACCATCCGCCTCGCGCCGCCGCTGATCCTGACCGAAGCCCAGGCCGACCGTTTCCTCGCCGCGCTGCCGGCCCTCCTCCAGACCGCAAAGGACGCCCAGTGACCGCCTCCATGACCGCATCGGTGCCCACCCGCCACTTCCTCAAGGACACGGACCTCTCCCCGGCCGAGCAGGCCGAGGTTTTGGACCTCGCCGTCCGGATGAAGGCCGCCCCGTACAGCGTCCAGCCCTTCGCCGCGGAAGGCAGCGGCCGCAAGACCGTGGCCGTGATCTTCGACAAGACCTCCACCCGCACCCGGGTCTCCTTCGCCACCGGCATCGCCGACATGGGCGGCAACGCCCTGATCATCAACCCGGGCGAAGCCCAGATCGGCCACAAGGAGTCGGTGGAGGACACCGCCAAGGTGCTCGAACGCATGGTCTCCACCATCGTGTGGCGGACCGGCGCGCACGCCGGCCTCGTCGCAATGGCCGGGAACGCCCACGTCCCGGTGATCAACGCCCTGTGCGATGACTACCACCCCTGCCAGCTCCTTGCCGACCTGTTGACCATCAA
This sequence comes from uncultured Arthrobacter sp., assembly GCF_964021775.1. Classification (GTDB taxonomy): domain Bacteria; phylum Actinomycetota; class Actinomycetes; order Actinomycetales; family Micrococcaceae; genus Arthrobacter. Next base: position 13,691 of record NZ_CAXHZI010000011.1, on the reverse strand, counting down.
GGAACACAAGGGCACGCTGGCGGGCCTCACTATGAGCTACCTCGGCGACTCCGCCAACAACATGGCCAACTCCTACCTGCTGGCCGGCGTCACCGCGGGCATGCACGTGCGCATCTCCGGCCCTGAGGGCTACCTGCCCGCTGCGGAGATCGTCGCCGCCGCGGAGGAGCGCGCCGCGGAAACCGGCGGCTCCGTGCTGGTCACGGTTGACGCCGCCGAGGCGCTCCGCGGAGCCGACGTCGTCGCCACCGACACCTGGGTCTCGATGGGCCAGGAAGACGAGAAGGAAGCCCGGCTGCAGCTTTTCCGCGAGTACTCCGTGGACGAGGATGCGATGCAGCTCGCCGCGCCGGACGCCGTCGTGCTGCACTGCCTCCCGGCGTACCGCGGCTACGAAATCTCCGCCGGCGTGATCGACGGCCCGCAGTCCGTGGTCTGGGACGAGGCGGAGAACCGGCTGCATGCGCAGAAGGCCCTGATGGCCTGGCTCATGCACCGCTCCGGTCTGGCCGTGGTTGATGGGCTGGCGCCGGTGGACGGGCTGGACTGATGTCCGTCCAGCCCGCCGCCCAGGGGGCCAGTCCGGCCACCAAAACGGCCCGGCAGGCGCGGATCACCGCGATCCTCACCGGTGAATCCGTCCGCTCGCAGGCCGAGCTGGCGGCGCTGCTCGCGGACGACGGCGTCCAGGTCACCCAGGCCACGCTGTCCCGCGACCTCGTGGAGCTCGGCGCTGTCCGGGTCCGCGGCAAGGAAGGTGTGCTGGTGTACGCCGTGCCGGGGGAGGGCGGGGAACGCGCGGCCAAAAGCGGCGTGACCCAGGAAATCCTCGACGCCCGGCTCGCGCGGCTCTGCGGTGAACTGCTCGTCACGGCCGAGGCGTCCGCGAATCTCGTGGTGCTCCGGACCCCGCCGGGCGCCGCGAACTTCCTGGCCCTCGCGATCGACCACTCGGTGATGCCCTCGATCCTCGGCACCATCGCCGGGGACGACACCGTGCTGATGGTCACCCGCGACCCGGCCGGCGGCGCCGCCGTCGCCGCCCGCTTCCTGCAGCTGGCCGAAGAAGCCGGCCAGTGAGACCCATCTGTGAACTTTCACTAGAGACCCCAAGAACCCAACAACTAAGGAGCATTTGAAGTGACTGAGCGTATTGTGCTGGCCTACTCCGGTGGCCTGGATACTTCCGTAGCCATCGGCTGGATCGGTGAAGCGACCGGCGCCGAGGTCATTGCCGTGGCGGTCGACGTCGGACAGGGCGGCGAGTCGCTGGAGACCATCCGCCAGCGTGCCCTGGGCTGCGGCGCCGTCGAAGCCTACGTGGCCGACGCGTCGGATGAGTTCGCGAACGAATACTGCATGCCCACGCTGAAGGCGAACGCCCTCTACCAGGGCCACTACCCGCTGGTTTCCGCGATCTCCCGCCCGGTGATCGTCAAGCACCTGGTCAAGGCTGCCCGCGAATTCGGCGCCACCACGGTGGCCCACGGCTGCACCGGCAAGGGCAACGACCAGGTCCGCTTCGAGGTCGGCATCCAGACCCTCGGCCCGGACCTGAAGTGCATCGCCCCGGTCCGCGACCTCGCCCTGACCCGCGACAAGGCCATCGCCTTCGCCGAGGAAAAGGGGCTGCCGATCGAGACCACCAAGAAGAACCCGTACTCGATCGACCAGAACGTCTGGGGCCGCGCCGTCGAGACCGGCTACCTCGAGGACATCTGGAACGCCCCCACCAAGGACATCTACGACTACACCGCCACCCCGGAGTTCCCGCCGGCCCCGGATGAGGTCACCATCTCCTTCGAAGCCGGCGTGCCGGTCGCGATCGACGGCGTCAAGGTCACCCCGCTGCAGGCCATCAAGGAACTGAACCGCCGCGCCGGCGCCCAGGGCGTCGGCCGGATCGACGTCGTCGAGGACCGCCTCGTTGGCATCAAGTCCCGCGAAATCTACGAGGCCCCGGGAGCGATGGCGCTGATCACCGCGCACAAGCACCTTGAGGACATCACGATCGAGCGCGAGCAGGCCCGCTTCAAGGCCACGGTCGGCCAGCGCTGGTCCGAGCTGGTCTACGACGGCCAGTGGTTCTCCCCGCTCAAGCGCTCCCTGGACGCCTTCATCGAAGACACCCAGCGCTACGTCTCCGGCGACATCCGCATGGTCCTGCACGGCGGCCAGGCGATCGTCAACGGACGCCGCTCCGAGACCTCGCTCTACGACTTCGATCTCGCCACCTACGACACCGGCGACACCTTCGACCAGTCGATGGCGCGCGGCTTCATCGAGCTGTGGGGCATGTCCGCCAAGGTTGCCTCCGGCCGCGACATCCGCGTCGCAGGAAAGTAGCCCGCGTGGCTGAGTCGGAAACCACCAAGTCCGAGGCGACGAACACAGGTGCGCTCTGGGGCGGCCGGTTCGCCGGCGGCCCCGCGGACGCCCTTGCCGCGCTGAGCAAGTCCACGCACTTTGACTGGCGGCTGGCCCGCTACGACATTGCCGGGTCCCAGGCGCACGCCCGCGTGCTGCACAAGGCCGGGCTGCTGGACGACGCCGAGCTGGAAGGCATGCTCGACGCCCTGGGCCGGCTGGACGCGGACGTCGCCTCCGGCGCGTACACCCCGGCCGAATCGGACGAGGATGTGCACGGTTCGCTGGAACGCGGCCTGATCGAGCGTGCCGGCACCCAGTTGGGCGGCAAGCTCCGCGCCGGCCGCTCCCGCAACGACCAGGTGGCCACGCTGGGCCGGATGTTCCTGCGTGACCACGCACGGATCATCGCCCGCGGCGTACTCGCCACGATCGATGCGCTGGTCGGCCAGGCCAAGGAGCACCGCGGGGTGGCCATGCCCGGCCGCACGCACCTCCAGCACGCCCAGCCGGTGCTGCTCAGCCACCATCTGCTGGCCCACGCCTGGGCGCTGCTGCGCGATGTGCAGCGGCTGGCCGACTGGGACAAGCGCGCCGGCGTCTCGCCCTACGGCTCCGGCGCCCTCGCCGGCTCCTCGCTGGGCCTCGACCCGGAAGCGGTCGCGGCGGACCTCGGCTTCAACTCGGCCACGCACAACTCGATCGACGGCACCGCCTCCCGCGACGTCTTCGCCGAGTTCGCCTGGGTGTCGGCCATGATCGGCGTGGACCTGTCCCGGGTGTCGGAGGAAGTGATCCTCTGGGCCACCAAGGAGTTCTCCTTCGTGACCCTGCACGATTCCTACTCCACCGGCTCCTCGATCATGCCGCAGAAGAAGAACCCGGACGTGGCCGAACTCGCCCGCGGCAAGGCCGGCCGGCTGATCGGTGACCTGACCGGGCTGCTCGCCACCCTCAAGGGCCTGCCGCTCGCGTACAACCGCGACCTGCAGGAGGACAAGGAACCGGTCTTCGACGCCGCGGACACCCTGGAGCTGCTGCTTCCGGCCGTCTCCGGCATGATTGCGACGCTGAAGTTCAACACCGAGCGGATGGAATCCCTGGCACCGCAGGGCTTCGCGCTGGCCACGGACATCGCCGAATGGCTGGTCCGGCAGGGCGTGCCGTTCCGCGAGGCGCATGAGCTCTCCGGCGCCGCGGTGAAGCAGGCCGAAAGCCGCGACGTCGAACTCTGGGACCTGACGGACGAGGAATACGCCGCCATCTCGGAGCACCTGACGCCGGACGTCCGCACCGTGCTGTCCACCGAAGGCTCGCTCAACAGCCGGAACTCGCAGGGCGGCACCGCGCCGGCCGCCGTCGAGCGCCAGCTGCTGGCCCTCGAGGCAGAGCTCGAGGCCGTGCGCGCCTACGCCGGCTAACTCTTCGACATCCGCGAGATGACACTTCGCGGCAATGTTTTCCGATAACACTGCCGCGAAATGTCATCTCGCGGCGTTTAAGGTGGGTGGATGAGCGAATCGTTCCGCCAGTTCCTGCGCGTCCTGCCCGACTTCCCCGACGCGCTCCCGGACTTCGACCCGGAGCAGGCGCCCGCGGATCCCGCCGAGCTGTTCCGGCAGTGGCTCGCGGAGGCCCTGGCGGCAGGCGTCCCGCAGCCGAACGCCTGCAGTCTGGCTACGGCCGACGCGCTCGGCCGGCCGTCCTCGCGGATGCTGATCCTCAAGGACATCGACGATGACGGCTGGCACTTCGCGACGTCCCGCCTGTCGCGCAAAGGCCGGGAACTGGCGGATAACCCGCACGCCGCGCTGAACTTCTTCTGGCAGCAGCAGGGCCGCCAGGTCCGCGTGGCCGGCGAGGTCGTGGAACTCTCCGCGGAAGCTTCCGCCGTCGACTGGCACGATCGGCCCGGCGCCGACGGCAGCGCGAACCCCAGCTGGCAGCTCTACGCGCTCCGGCCCCGCGAACTCGAATTCTGGCAGGCGCGGCACGACCGGCGGCACATCCGGCACCGTTATGGGCCCGGCCAGGACGGCCGGCCCAGTTAGCCGCGATTAATCCGGACGCTCCGTTAGGATGGGCGCCATGACCTCAATCACCCCTGAAAACCTGCTCGAGGAACTCCGCCGCGCCGCCGACGTCGTGACCGGAATCGCCGTCAAACTGGGCGACCAGGATGTCCAGGCGCCGTCCGAGCTCCCGGGCTGGACCCGCGGGCACGTGCTGGCCCACCTCACCGGAATCGGCAACGCGATGGCCCGCCAGGCCGAATACGCCGCCCGCGGCGAAAGCATCGAACTCTACGACGGCGGCTTCGAAGGACGCACCCGCGCCATCGAACTGGCGGCCGGCCACAGCGCCGAGGAGCACCGGGCGGCCGTGGCCGCCGCCTTCGAGCGCGCACTCACGGCGTTCGGGGCACTCGATGCGGCAGGTTGGCAGGAACCCATCAGCTACCGCGGTGGCGTGGTGTTCGACGGCGGCCTGGCGCTCTGGCGCGAGCTCACCATCCACGCCACCGACCTCGGCACCGGCCGCGGCCCCGAAACCTGGAGCAAACCGTTCTGCGAACACCTCTTCGACTTCCTGGCTGCCCGGGTGCCCGAGGGGGAGCGGTTCGTGCTGCAGCCGCTGGGTCTGCCCTCCGTCACGATCGGTGCCGCCGGCGGACGCTCGACCGCCATTAACGGCATGCTCACCGACATCGCCGCGTGGCTGGCCGGCCGGACCCCCACCCTGGGGAGCCTGCGCGCCACCGCAGCGGCCGACGGCGTGGACCTTCCGGAGCTGCTGCCGTGGCCCGCCGGGGTGCCCGTCACCCGCTGACACTTCCGCCGAGGTGACATTTGACGCCGATCTTCTGACGAAACATTGGCGCCAAATGTCACCTCGGCGCGGTTTCGAGCAGCGCCGCCTCGCGTTCCCGGGACAGCAGGCTTTCCTTGATGGCGAGCCCCCAGCGGAACCCGCCCAGGCTCCCGTCGGTGCGGATCACGCGGTGACAGGGCACGAACAGGGCGGCCGCGTTGAAGGCGCAGGCGCTGGCCGCCGCGCGGACGGCTTTGGCGTTGCCGGAGAGCTCAGCGTATTCGGTGTAGGTCACGGGACTGCCTGCGGCCACGGTCCGGAGCATGTCCCAGGCATGGCTGCGGAAGGGGCCGGATTTCTGCAGCACCGGCACCTCCATCGCGGCGCCGGGATCACCGGCATAAAAGTGCTCGACGGCGGCCGAGATGCTGCCCAGGTCCGGGACCGTCTCGTAGCCCTCGGGCAGCAGGTCGGCATGGATCTGGCCGGTGAGTTCGCCGGGTACCGCGGTCCAGCCCGAGGCCAGGACGGCGCCGTCGCGGGCAATGATGGTGAACGGGCCATCCGGGGTGGACAGGGTGAGGAGCTGCGCTTTCATTGCGTCACTTTCTTCAGGGCTGTTGTCTTGGTGCGGGCCGATTTTGTCCGCGCCGCGGACTGGGCTGCTGCGGCCGCGCGCCAGAGGTGCATGGTGGCGTAGGAGCGCCACGGGCTGACCTCCCGGAAATCGGGAGAGAGCGAATCGGGAGAGAGCGAAGCGGGGGCCAGAAGAGCGGGGGCCAGGAGAGCGGGGGACGGCAGGCCGGGGACAGCCGCCTCGTCGCCGGCCTCGTCGGCGGCGCTATCGGTGATGCCTGATTCCTGCGCCAGCGAGCGGATACCGTTGCGGACAGCGGCGTCGTTGGCCAGGAAAACGTCCGGAGCGCCGATCACCCGCATCGCGAGGTACCCCACGGTCCAGGGTCCGACTCCGGCCAACGGCAGGAGCTTGGCCTGCAGCCCGGCCAGGTCGTCGCCGTAGCCGAAGTCCAGATCGCCCGCCGCCATCGCCGCGGCGGCGCCGCGGATCGAATCGATGCGGCGCTGTGGTCCGCGGAGCAACTGGAATCCGGTGTCCGCAATGTCAGCCGGTGTAGGGAAGATCCGGTGCAGGCCGTCTGCCGGAACCACACTCTCGCTGCCGCACGCCGACAGTTGGACCAGGGCTGTCCGCGCCGCCGCCACGGTGATTTGCTGGCCGACCATGGCGCGGATCAACAGTTCCTGCGGGTCCACGGCCCCGGGCATCCGCATCCCCGGGGCGCCCGCAACACTGGCCGCCAGCCGCGGATCGGCGGCGAGGGACGTGTCAATGGCGACCGGGTCGGCGTCGAGATCCAACAGCCGCCGGACCCGGCTGAGCAGCGAGGCCAGGTCCCGCAGGTCCACGGCACCGATGCTTAGCTTCAATGGGCGTCCCGGCGCATCGACGTCGTAGTCCACCCGGAAGCGCGCGTCCCCGTGGGACAGCCGTAGGGTACGGGCATAGGACGTGGCCGTCCCCTCCTCGATCCCCGGGATGGCGCGCACGGCCAGGAAGCCGAACACCCCCGGATCAAAGGGCTCCCGGTAGGGCAGGTTCAGGGCCAGGGCCGTGGAGGCCACCGCGGTGCGGCCCGGCGCCTGCGGGTGCCGCGCCGTGGCCCGCAGCGCCGAGGGCGTCATGGCGAAGACCTCGGCGATGGTCTCGTTGAACTGGCGGACGCTGCTGAAGCCCGCGGCGAACGCGATATCGGCGGCCTTCATCGAGGTGGAGACCAGCAGCGTCCGGGCGGTCTGGGCCCGGCTGGCCCGTGCCAGCGACAGGGGACCGGCGCCAAGTTCATGGCTGAGGATCCGGTTGAGCTGCCGCGAGGAGTAGCCCAGTCGCGCAGCGAGCCCCTCCACGCCGTCGCGGTTAATCACACCATCGTTGATCAGCCGCATGGCCCGGCCCGCGATGTCGGAGCGGACATTCCATGCCGGAGTGCCGGGCACCGCCTCGGGCAGGCAGCGTTTGCACGCCCGGTAGCCGGCGTCGTGGGCGGCGGCCGAGGTCTCGTAGAAGGTGACGTTGCCGGCTTTGGGGGTCCGTGCCGGGCAGGACGGCCGGCAGTAGATTCCGGTGGTGCGGACAGCGGTGTAGAACTGCCCGTCGAAACGGGGGTCCCGGGCATCGATTGCCCGGTAGCGCTGCCAAAAGTCCATGGCTCCATCCTGCCAGCCCGCGTCCGCCCCCGCTAGCGGAAATCGGACACCGCCGTGGAGGGGCCGCTACTCCGGGGAGGAAGGGGTTTGTTAAAGTCGGGGAATGGATTCCAGCGTGACGCCCGAGGCCCTGCGCGGGCTGCTGTCCGCCGATGCGCGCACCGTTGCGCCGCTGCTGCTTGGCGCGGTGCTGACGCACGAGAGCCACGGCGGGCCGGTGGCCGTGCGGATCACCGAGGTCGAGGCCTACCTGGGGCCGGAGGATTCGCTGCATCCGGATCCCGGCTCGCACACGTTCCGCGGCCAGACCCGGCGGAACGCCCCGATGTTCGGCCCCGCCGGGCATCTCTACGTGTACTTCACTTACGGCATGCACCACTGCGCCAACATTGTCTGCGGCCCCGAGGGAGTGGCCTCCGCGCTGCTCCTGCGCGCCGGCGAGGTGGTCGCCGGCGAGGAGCTGGCCCTCTCCCGGCGGCCGACGTCGAAAGCGCCGAAGGACCTTGCCAGCGGGCCCGCCCGCTTCGCGACGGCCCTGGGACTGACGACGGCGGACAGCGGCCGCGATGCGCTCGGCGCCCCGTTCCGGCTGGAGCTGCCGGACGAACCGGCGTCGGCAATCAGCTTCGGGCCGAGGGTGGGCGTCTCCGGCGCCGGCGGCAGCGACGACTATCCCTGGCGGTTCTGGCTCAGCGGCGACCCGACCGTCTCCCGCTACAAAGCCGCGAAGGTCCGGACGGCGTAGCGGCCATCCGGGGCGCGGCGCCGGCGGCGAAGGGAGATGACAGCTGATGGGCGAAGGAAAACGCGGGAAACCGGGCAGTGAGCTCGAGAGGCTGGAGATTTTCCAGGAGCTGGCCACAGAGTACTTTTCGATGGTGGCCCTCTTCGAGCCCGACGGGGAGCCGCCGGTGCACTCGGCCGAGGCGGAGCGCCGGCGCTGGCTTGAGCTCTTCAGGGCGGCGCTGCTGCGTAAATTCATCGTCCGCGATGAACACGTCTCGCTCAAGCTCGTGGTGCGGGCGCTCCGCCTCTGCAACTACTCGGCGGACCGCCACCTCGCGGAGGGGGCCGACGGCGTCGTCGCTCTGTTCACCCCCGAGATGGTCCAGGGCCGTCAGCACGTTGCGCCGGGTGAAGGTCCCGCGCCGGACGAAGGGCCGGGTGAAGGTCCCGCGCCGGACGAAGGGCCGGACCGTTTCGAAGACGTTCTGTACGGCCGGCTTTTGCACGGCGACGCGGACCGCTTCCACCGCTCCGCCTGGGCCAACGACACCGTCCGCCTGAGTGCCGCGGCAGCGGCCCGGTTCGACGCGGAACGGGCGCTCTCAGCAGCGCTGGAGCTGGTCCGGTACGGAATGGCCAATAACCTCTTGAAATCCCCGCGCACGGCAGGCGGGGAAGGCGGGCCACCCGGGCCGGCCGGCGGCCAGAGCCGGCCGTCTAGTACCAGCCAGTACGATTGATGGGTGAAACAAAGCGAGCAGGCCCAGCCCCAGACCAGCAACGCAATTCCGGTGGATGAGCTGATCACCAGCCTGTGTGCCACCGTCCTGGACTACCCAAAGCCCGGGATTGTCTTCAAGGACCTCACCCCGGTCTTCGCCGACGGCGTTGCGCTCAAGGCCATGGTCGATGCGCTGGTTGAACCCTTCCGCGGGCAGTTCGACGCCGTCGCCGGGGTGGAAGCCCGCGGCTTCCTGCTGGCCGCGGCCGCCGCCTACGCCACGGACACCGGCGTCGTGACAGTCCGCAAGGCGGGCAAACTGCCCCGCGAGGTGGTCTCCGAGGATTACTCCCTGGAATACGGCACCGCCACCCTTGAACTGCACAGCTCGGACCTGGTGCCGGGCACCCGGGTGCTCATCCTCGACGACGTCCTCGCCACCGGCGGCACCCTGGGCGCAGCCGCCAGGCTGTTCGAACGCTGCGGCGTCGAGGTGGCCGGCGTCGGCGTGGTGATGGAGCTCGGAGAGCTGAACGGGCGGGACGCCCTGGCGGGACACCGGGTGCACTCGCTGCTGAGCCTGTAGGGATCCCCGTCGCCGGACGGTGAGCAGCGGGCTGACAGCCGGGTGGACGGTCGCGGCCACCTCGGTAGAATGCCTGACAAAAGCGAGGCCTGAAGAAAACCGACATATTTGGGGAGCGATGCTCGAAATCGCTGTAGAATGGTTGGTCTGTCTTTTTCGATAGGGGAACGTTCGATGCACGACGCTGATTTGGCCCATGAACGCGACTATGTGGCCGGACTTTATGCCCGGCTGGATGAGCTGCGGGCGGAAAAGCGCGCCCAGCTCGCCCAGGTACGCCGCGCGGGTGCCGTGGGCACCATGCAGAACGTCTCCGAGCGGGACGCGTTCGCCGCTCTCTACGAGGACCGCCTCGCCCAGCTCGACGCCGTCGACGACCGCCTCGTGTTCGGCCGCCTCGACCTCGACTCCGGCGAGGCCCAGTACATCGGCCGCATCGGCCTGACCACCGAGGACCTGCAGCGGTTGATGGTGGATTGGCGGGCACCCGAAGCCGGCCACTTCTACCAGGCCACCGCCTTCGACCGGCAGGGCGTACGCCGCCGCCGGCACCTGATTCTGCAGGGCCGCCAGGTCAAGGCGATCGAGGATGACGTGCTCGACGCCGACCTGCTGGCCGACAACGATTCGCTGCAGGGAGAGGGCGCGCTGCTTGCCGCCCTGAATTCCAAACGCACCGGCCGGATGTCGGACATCGTCGGCACCATCCAGTCCGAGCAGGACCGAATCATCCGCTCGTCCATCTCGGGAGCGCTTGTGGTCCAGGGCGGACCCGGCACCGGCAAGACCGCCGTCGCCCTGCACCGTGCCGCCTACCTGCTCTACACCCACCGCGACCGGCTCAAGACCGCCGGCGTGCTGCTGGTGGGGCCGTCATCGTCGTTCATGAACTACATCGAACGGGTGCTGCCGTCCCTCGGCGAAACCGGTGTGGTGATGGCCAGCCTGGGCCGTCTGATGCCCGGCATCCACGCCGTCGCCGAAGACGATTCCGACGTGGCGGCCATCAAGGGCCGGCTCGACATGGCCGAGGTGGTGGCGAACGCGGTCGCCAACCGGCAGCGGGTCCCGGCCGAGAACCGCATCCTCGAAGTGGATGGCCGCAAGCTTGTGCTGACCCCGCGGCAGGTCCGCCGGGCGCGGGAGAAGGCACGCGCCACCGGGAAGCCGCACAACGAGGCACGGGTCTCCTTCGTCAAGATCCTGCTGCGCGAACTGACCGAGCAGATGACCGAATTGGTCGAGGCCGGCAGCATCGGAAACAACGCCGACCGGTCCTACCTTGCCGAAGACGTCCGTTCGGCGCGTGACGTCCGGGTGGCCCTGAACCTGTGCTGGATGCCGATGACCCCGGAAAAACTGGTGGGGGAGCTGCTGAGCAAGCCCGCCATCCTGGCGGCGTGCACTCCCAACCTCAGCGACGCCGAACGCGCCCTGCTGCTCCGGCCTGCCGGATCGCCGTGGACCGAGGCCGACGTCCCGCTGCTGGACGAGGCCGCCGAACTGCTCGGCGAACTCGATCCGGCCGCCGGCCGGGGGCTGGCCCAGCAGGAGCACGACCGCGCCCGCGACCTGGCCAACGCCAAACAAACCCTCGTCAACATGGAAACGGCCGGTGTGGATGTCCTCATCTCGGCCGAAGAACTGGTGGACCAGAACCAGGAACGCGAGGCGCGGCTGACCGCAGCCGAGCGAGCCACCAGCGACCGCACCTGGGCCTTCGGGCACATTGTGGTGGACGAGGCGCAGGAACTCTCGCCCATGCAGTGGCGGCTGCTGGTCCGGCGCTGCCCGCTGAAGTCCTTCACGATCGTCGGTGACATCGCCCAGACCAGCTCGGTCGCCGGGGCGAAGTCCTGGCAGAGCGCCCTGGCCCCGATGTTCGGCGACCGCTGGCAGCTTGAAGAACTCACCGTCAACTACCGCACCCCGTCGCAGATCGCCGAGGCGGCAGCGCGGATGGCCAACGCCGCCGGGCTTGTCGTCTCCGCGCCCAAGGCCGTGAGGGAGGGCCGCTGGTCGCCGGTGATCGACCGGGTCGAGGCCGGTGCGATCGTCGGCCGGCTCCTCGAGGTCCTCCCGGAGGAACTGGACGCGCTCGACGGCGGCCTGCTGGCCGTGATTGCCGACGGCGGGCTCCTGCCGGAGGCCACTGCCGCGCTGCGCGCCGCGTACGGCCGCCGGGTCGGCACCGGCGCCGGCAGCTACGAGCAGGACATTGTGGTGATCAGCCCCCGTGAGGCCAAGGGGCTGGAGTTCGACGGGGTCGTCGTTCTGGAACCGTCAGCCATGCTCAACCACGAGCACGGCAGGGTGGGTGATCTCTACGTCGCAATGACCCGCCCCACCCAGCGGCTGCGCCTCATCGCGGCCGCGCCCGTGCCGGCCGGCATCGAAGAGTAGGGCGCCTGCCCGCCCCTGTGTCTTGCCGCCGCTCCACTGGTTCGCCAGGAGGATGCGGCGACGGGTGCCGATCCGTCACGAGCTGCAGCGGGGCGGTCCGGCCGCGGCGATCCTGCTAACTTAGATTCCGTGTCCCAGCTAAATGATCTTCAGTCCCAGCAGAACGACCCCGGCTTCGCCAACATCTGGCAGGAGCTGAAATGGCGCGGCCTTGTCCACGTCTCCACGGATGAGGCGGAGCTGGAGAAATTGCTTGCGGGCGCTCCCGCGACGTACTACTGCGGCTTTGATCCCACCGCGCCCAGCCTGCACCTGGGCAACCTCGTGCAGCTGCTGCTCATGCGCCGGCTCCAGCTGGCCGGGCACAAACCTCTCGGCCTGGTGGGCGGCTCCACCGGATTGATCGGTGATCCCCGGCAGACCGCGGAACGGGTGCTCAACACCCCGGAAACCGTGGCGGAATGGGTGGGCCGGTTGCAGGGCCAGGTCCAGCGCTTCCTCAGCTTTGAAGGGGACAACGCGGCCCGGATGGTGAACAACCTCGACTGGACCGCCCCGCTGAGTGCCATTGATTTCCTGCGCGGCATCGGTAAGCACTTCCGCGTGGGCACCATGATCAAGAAGGACATCGTTGCCACGCGCCTGAACTCGGATGAGGGGATCAGCTACACCGAGTTCAGCTACCAGATCCTGCAGGGCATGGACTACCTGCAGCTGTTCCGCGACTACGGCTGCGTGTTGCAGACCGGCGGTTCGGACCAGTGGGGCAACCTCACCAGTGGCACCGACCTGATCCGCAAGGTGGAGGGCAAACACGTCCACGCTCTGGGCACGCCGCTGATCACCAACGCGGACGGCACCAAGTTCGGCAAGAGCGAGGGCAATGCGATCTGGCTGGACGCAGAAATGTGCAGCCCGTACGCCTTCTACCAGTTCTGGCTCAACACCGCCGACGCCGACGTCGCCGCCCGGCTCAAAGTCTTCACCTTCCTCAGCCGTGCAGAGATCGAAGCACTCGAAGCCTCGGTAGCGGAGCGGCCCTTCGCCCGCGAAGGCCAGCGGAAGCTTGCCTACGAGGTCACCTCACTGGTGCACGGCGTCGAGGCCACCGAAAAGGTCATTGCCGCGTCCGCTGCCGTGTTCGGCGGCGGGGACCTCGCCGCCCTGGACGCAGAGAGCCTCCGGGCCGCCACGGCGGAACTGCCTTCCGCGACCGTGGACGGCTCCGGACTCGGGATCATCGATCTTCTGGTGGCGACCGGGTTGTCCGACAGCAAGTCTGCGGCCCGGCGGACCGTGGGGGAGGGTGGTGCCTACGTGAACAACACCAAGATCTCCGACCCCGAGGCCGTCATCGCACCCGGGGAGCTCCTGCATGGGCGCTACCTGCTGCTGCGCCGCGGCAAGAAGAACCTTGCCACCGTGGAGGTTTCGGGAGCCTAGCCGCCACTCCTTTTTCGGGCCGGCTCCGGCCGGCCCGTGGCACTCTCCGGGTGCCCCTGCACGCTTCCCACTGTCCGATTTGCACGGCCGGAGGGGAGCGTGTATTGTTTTCTGAGTCGCCGCCGCTGAGTGGTGACAAACCCCCAACAAAGAGAAGCAATTCTTCTTGCGCACAACGCAGGAAATCGAAATTGCTTCGCATTTTGCTGGGCGGATTCTCTGCTACAGAGTGAATTTCGGAAAAACTTCCGGGTTTGCAAAGTAGAAAAGAATGAAATAAGCTGAAAACATCGCAGCGAAGAAAAGCGAAATAAATATATTCACGAAGTGAATTGTTTCGACAAGTATCCGAATGTGTCTGTTGTTTGAGAACTCAATAGTGTGCCAAGTTTGTTGATACCAATTTAT
>NZ_CAXHZI010000010.1:0-113881 GCF_964021775.1 uncultured Arthrobacter sp. | reverse complement strand
CGGCCTGCCGATGGGACATGTCCGCTGCCGTGCCTGGAGGAGGGGCATGTCCGGCGGCCGCGGGGTGCCGAGTATCGGGGCCTTTCGCTGAAGAAAACGATGAGTTCCGTGGAATCGTGTAAATTTTGTGTCTCAACTCACAAGATATTGCGATTCACGCCATGGTCTTCTGGTTGAATCTAGGAATCAGGACAGTGGGCGCCCCTCGAGTCAAGCTACTTCGGGCTGCGCACTAGTACTCATCGAACAGAAAGTTCACAGATGGCAATGAACAAAAAGGCCCTGCAGAGCGCCATCGCGCTCGCCGGGGTTTCCGCCTTTGCATTGACGGCCTGCACCGGCCCTTCCGGCGGCGGAACGGCCTCCGGCAGCGCCGCAGGCGGAGGCACCATTACGTACGGCACCACGGACAAAGTCGTCACCCTCGACCCGGCCGGCTCCTACGACGCCGGCTCATTCATGGTGATGAACCAGATCTACCCGTTCCTGATGAACTCGAAGCCCGGAACGGCTGACTCCACCCCGGACATCGCCGAGTCCGCGTCCTTCACGAGCCCGACGGAGTACACCGTCAAGCTCAAGCCGGGCCTCAAGTTCGCCAACGGCCACGCCCTGACGTCCTCCGACGTGAAGTTCTCGATCGACCGCGTCGTCAAGATCAATGACGACAACGGCCCGGCGTCGCTGCTGGGCAACCTCGCTTCGGTGGAAGTCAAAGACGACTCCACCGTCGTTTTCAAGCTCAAAGAAGGCAACGACCAAGTCTTCCCGGGCGTCCTCGCCGCGAACGCCGGCCCGATCGTCGACGAAGAGGTCTTCGCCGCCGACAAGCTGATGAGCGACGACGACATCGTCAAGGGCAAGCCCTTCGCCGGACCGTACACGATCGAGAGCTACAAGAAGAACGAGCTCGTCAGCCTCAAGGCGAACCCGGACTACCAGGGCCTGCTCGGCAAGCCGGCGAACGACGGCGCCACGATCAAGTACTACGCGGACTCCAACAACCTCAAGCTCGATGTCCAGCAGGGCAACATCGACGTCGCCGGCCGCAGCCTGACCGCGACCGACGCCGCCGACCTCGAGAAGGACTCCAAGGTCAAGGTCCACAAGGGCCCGGGCGGCGAGCTGCGCTACATCGTCTTCAACTTCGACACCATGCCGTTCGGCGCCAAGTCCGCCGACGCCGACCCGGCCAAGGCCCTCGCCGTCCGCCAGGCGATGGCCAACGTCGTTGACCGCGACGCGATCGCCACCCAGGTCTACAAGGGCACCTACCTGCCGGCGTACTCCGTCGTTCCGGACGGCTTCGTCGGCGCCATCACCCCGCTCAAGGAAATGTACGGCGACGGCAGCGGCAAGCCCAGCCTCGACAAGGCCAAGAAGGCCTTCAGCGACGCCGGCGTCACCGCGCCGGTCACCCTGAAGCTGCAGTACAACCCGGACCACTACGGCAAGTCCTCCGGCGACGAGTACGCCATGATCAAGGAGCAGCTGGAGAAGTCCGGCCTGTTCAAGGTTGACCTGCAGTCCACCGAATGGGTTACCTACTCCAAGGACCGCACCAAGGACGTCTACCCGGTTTACCAGCTCGGCTGGTTCCCGGATTACTCCGACGCCGACAACTACCTGACCCCGTTCTTCATCCCGGGCAACTTCCTCAAGAACCACTACGAAAACCCCACCGTCACCGAGCTGATCAAGAAGCAGCTCACGACAGTGGACAAGGGTGAGCGCGAGAAGCTGCTCGGCGAGGCGCAGACGGCCGTTGCCAAGGACCTCTCCACGCTGCCGCTGTTGCAGGGCGCCCAGCTGATGGTCGCCGGCAAGGACGTCCAGGGTGTCGAAAAGACCCTCGACGCGTCCTTCAAGACCCGTCTTGGCGTGATTTCCAAGTAGGTCCATTCCCCATCCGGTCCTGACCAGCCAAGGAGGCGGGGCGCCTGCGCGGCGTCCCGCCTTTCTTGCTGAGAGCAGGACAACCGATTCCGGAGGCCCACGAAGCCGATGGAAACACACATTTAGGTACCAATGACAACACTTATTGAGGCGCCGCCCAGCGACGCCGACGGCCTATTGCCGACAAAGAAGAAGGCGTCCGGTGGGGGACTGGGCCAATACATCCTGATCAGGTTCCTGCTGATCTTCCCGACCATCCTCATTCTCGTGACGATGGTGTTCTTCCTGATGCGAATCACCGGTGATCCCATCACCGCCGCCCTGGGCGGCCGGCTCCCGCCCGAACAGCTCGCAGAACGAATCGCCTCGGCCGGCTATGACCGGCCCATCTTCGTGCAGTACTTCGAGTACCTTGGCCAGCTCATGTCCGGGAACCTGGGCACCACGCTCTCGGATAACCGCCAGGTCGTGGAGGTATTGACCACCTACGGTGCGGCGACGCTGGAACTGGCCGTCAACGCCGTTATCGTGGCCCTGCTCGTCGGCATTCCGCTGGGCATGATCGCCGCGCACCGCCGGGACAAGGCCCCCGACGCCGTGCTGCGGATTATGGCCATCCTCTTTTACGCCACGCCCGTGTTCTTCGCCGGCCTGTTGCTCAAGCTCACGTTCTCGGTCTGGCTCGGCTGGCTTCCGGTTGCCGGGCGGGCCAAGACCTCCACGGAACTTGCCCTTACCGCGCTCCAGGCGCCCACCGGCATCTACTGGCTCGACGCGCTCCGCAGCGGCAATTTCAATGCCCTCGGCGACGTCATCGCCCATGCGGTGCTGCCCGCCCTCGCGCTGGGCCTGCTGACCGCCGGAATCTTCCTGCGGCTGGTGCGCACCAACGTGATCGGCACGCTCGGCAAGGACTATGTGGAAGCCGGCCGTTCACGCGGCGTCAGCGAATTCCGCCTGGTGACCAAGCACGCCTACAAGCCCGCGCTCATCCCCATCATCACCGTGATGGGCCTGCAGATCGCGGTCCTGCTCGGCGGCGCCGTCCTGACCGAGACCACGTTCGAATGGAAAGGCCTCGGTTTCCAGCTCGCCAGCTATCTCACCGCGCGCGACTTCGTGGCCGTGCAGGGCATCGTCGTCCTGCTTGCCGTGATCGTGGCCGTCACCAACTTCATCGTGGACATCATCGCCGCGCTGATCGACCCCCGCGTGAGGTACTGACATGAGCATCGAACCCAATAGCGTCAACGACAACCGCCGGGAACCCTGGTTCGGGAAGCTGCCGGTCGTCTCCCACTTCAACAAGAGTGTCGGCCTGCAACGCGGCATGCTCGTCGCCGGGCTCATCCTGACGTCGCTGTTCCTGCTGACCGCAATCTTCGCTCCGCTGATCGCGCCGTTCGGCTTCTCCCAGATTTCCGACGCCGACGGCGGCTTCCCCGCGCAGCAGGCCCCCGGCGGCAAGCACCTCCTGGGCACCACCGTCGGCGGCTACGACGTGTTCTCCCGCGTCGTGTGGGGCGCGCAGACCGCCGCGCTGGTGATTGTGGTGGCCGTGATCATGTCCATCTTCATCGGCGTCATCCTGGGCCTGGTCAGCGGCTACATCGGCGGCTGGCTGGACCGGATCCTCGTGGTCATCGCCGACGCCGTGTACGCCTTCCCGTCCCTGTTGGTCGCGATCGTGATGGCGATCGTGATCAGCGGCGGCCGTTCCAGCCTGTGGGGCGGCATCCTGGCCGCGGCGATTTCCATCACCGTGGTCTTCATCCCGCAGTACTTCCGCGTGATTCGG
Source organism: uncultured Arthrobacter sp. (assembly GCF_964021775.1). Lineage (GTDB taxonomy): Bacteria > Actinomycetota > Actinomycetes > Actinomycetales > Micrococcaceae > Arthrobacter. Next base: position 110,187 of record NZ_CAXHZI010000010.1, on the reverse strand, counting down.
GCCGAAACCATCCGGCTCAAGGCCGAACCTTTCGTTGAATCGGCCAAGGTGGTGGGCGCGTCCAACATCCGGATCATGACCCGCCACATCTACAGGAACGCCACCCGCACCCTGCCGCTGATCTTCACGCTGAACGCCTCCGAAGCCATCCTCACCCTCGCGGGGCTGGGCTTCCTGGGCTTCGGCATCGAACCGACCTCGGCCGCTGAATGGGGTTTCGACCTCAACAAGGCGCTTGCGGACACGACCTCCGGTATCTGGTGGACGGGTGTCTTCCCCGGCCTGGCCATCGTCCTCACCGTGCTGGGGCTCACCCTGGTCGGCGAGAGCATCAACGACCTCAACGACCCGCGCCTTCGGGGTCGCAAGAAGGCCGCTTCCGGCAAAGCCGGACCCGACACTGCCGGACCCGGTAGCTCCAGCGCACCGGCCGCGGACACAGCAGAAGTGAGAAGTTCATGAGCACCAATCTCGGCTCCGTTTCAGACCAGCACACCCGGGGCTCCGGACCGGTGCTGGACATCGACCACCTGAGGGTCACGTTCGCCACCGACGCCGGGGACGTCTACGCGGTGAAGGATGTCAGCCTTGAGGTCAACCCCGGCGAAGTCGTCGCGATCGTGGGCGAGTCCGGCTCCGGCAAGACCGTCACCGCCAAAACCATCCTGGGGCTGCTGCCGGAGACGGCGATCAGCTCCGGCGCAGTCCTGATCAACGGCAACAACGTGATCAGCGTCAGCGCCGCGAAGCTGCGGGAAATCCGCGGCCGGGACGTGGCCATGGTGTTCCAGGAACCCTCGACGGCGCTCAACCCGGTCTTCACCGTGGGCTGGCAGATCGCCGAGGGCATCCGCGCCCACGCCGGACACGGGGGAGCCGGCCGGGTCAGCGCCAAGGAGGCCAGGTCACGGGCGATCGACGCCCTGCGCAAGGTGGGCATCCCGGATCCGGAAACCCGGGTCGATTACTATCCGCACCAGTTCTCCGGCGGCCAGAAGCAGCGCGTGGTGATCGCCGCCGCGCTGGCGCTGAACCCGGGCCTCATCGTCGCGGATGAGCCGACGACCGCGCTGGACGTCACGGTGCAGGCGGAAATCCTGGAACTTCTGCGCAACCTCCGGGACCAGTACGGCACCTCGATTGTGCTCATCACGCACAACATGGGCGTCGTCGCGGACCTCGCCGACCGCGTCGTTGTGATGTACCAGGGCGACGTCGTCGAAGAAGCCAGCGCACGGGTGCTCTTCGCGGAACCGAAGCAGGACTACACCAGGAAGCTCCTCGCCGCCGTCCCGCACCTGGGCCGGAACTCCGCCTCGGCCGGCATGACCGAGCGCGCCCACCAGGGCGGCAAGGTGCTGGTCGAGGCCAAGAACCTGACCATCGAATACCCCGGCCGCCTGGGCAGTCCGGCGTTCAAGGCCGTGGACGGGGTGAGCTTCACCCTGTCCGAGGGCGAGGTCTTCGGCCTCGTGGGCGAGTCGGGCTCCGGCAAGACGACGATCGGCCGCGCCATCGCGGGCCTGAACCGGACCACGGGCGGCAGCCTGAAGGTGCTGGACTACGAGATGCTCAATCTCAAGGAGCGCACCTTCAAGCCGCTGCGCAAGCAGATCGGCTTCGTCTTCCAGGACCCGGCGGCGTCGTTCAACCCGCAGCTCACCATCGGGGACTGCATCGCCGAGCCGCTGATCATCCACACCAAGCCGACGCCGGCGCAGGCCCGGCAGCGGACCCGCGAACTGCTCGAAGCCGTGCAGTTGCCCGCCGCGTACGCCGACCGGTACCCGCACGAGCTCTCCGGCGGCCAGCGCCAGCGCGCCTCGCTGGCGCGGGCGCTGATCCTGAACCCGAAGCTGCTGATCGCCGATGAGCCGACGTCGGCGCTGGACGTTTCGGTGCAGGCGAAGGTGCTGGAGCTGTTCAAGGAGATCCAGGCCGAATTCGGTTTCGCCTGCCTCTTCATCAGCCACGACCTCGCCGTGGTGGACATCCTCTCGCACTGGGTCGGTGTCCTCTACAAGGGCAAGATGGTGGAACAGGGCCTTGGAAACCAGGTGATGGGCCACCCGCAGCACGACTACACGAAGAAGCTCATCGCGTCCCTGCCGGTTCCGGACCCGGACGAGCAGGCCCGGCGCCGCGAGCAGTTCCGCGCGGTACTCGGGGCCTGACAGCCCGGCCGGGCATGCGGCGCCCTGAGGTGCGCTGCCGCGAAGGGGCCATGCCCGCCGTTCACGAACGGCGGGTATGGCCCCTCTTTCGTTGCCTTGCCGCGGCCGCTTAACACCCGGAAGGATTTGTGCGCCAGCGCCTAGACTGGACGAATGACCGAGCAGAACCAGAACCTCCCCGACGCCGATAGCTACGACCCCGCCGCCAGCTCCCTGGCCGGGCAGGTGGACCCCGCGGTGATGGCGGAGCTGCTCTCGATCCGTTCGAGTATCGACAATATCGATGCCACGCTCGTCTTCCTGCTGGCCGAGCGGTTCAAGGCGACGCAGAAAGTCGGCTTCCTCAAGGCCGCGCACAAGCTTCCGGCCGGCGACCCGGGACGGGAGACGGCACAGATCGCGCGCCTGCGCCGGCTCGCCGCCGAAGCCCACCTGGATCCGGCGTTCGCGGAGAAGTTCCTGAACTTCATCATCGGCGAGGTGATCCGCCACCACGAGGCCATTGCGGAGGACCACCAGGCGGCGGCCCACCAGGCCGCTGCGCAGCGGTCCACGGCTGACGCGGACCCCGCCGTCGCCGCCGAAGCGTAGCAGTGCCTGTGCCAGAGATCCCCGGCCAGGTCACGGCCACCGCCCTGGGGCCGTGGCCGGGCGAAGACCCGGTCGAGGCCGCCCGCATCATCCGCGGCGAGCTGGGCAGCCCACACCTGCCCTTCCTCGCCGAGCTCCCCGACCGGGGCGTCGGTTCGGACGCCCTGGGCCGCACTGCGTCACTGCTGGAAGGCCTCGCCGTCGACGTCCAGCCCTACGGCTGGCGGCTCGTCGACCGGCCTGGCAAGGACCTCCTGCGCGCCCGGTCGGCCCTGTCCACTGATCTCAACGTCCTCGCCGACGTCGTTGGGGCCGAGGACACTCCGGCCGCGGAGCTCAAGCTCCAGCTGCGGGGCCCGGTCAGCCTCGCCGCCGGGCTGCACCTGCACAACGGGGAACGGGCCCTGATTGACCACGGCGCACGGCGGGACCTCGCGGCCTCGCTCGCCGCCGGTGTGGGCGCCTACCTGCGCCGGGCTGCCGCCGCGGCGCCGGGCGCGAGCCTGGTGGTGCAGCTCGACGAGCCGGACATCGCCGCCGTCATGGCCGGCACCATCCCCACTTCCAGCGGCTACCGCACCCTGCGCGCGGTCGCGGGGTCGGAGATCACCGAATCGTGGCGGCTCGTCATCGACGCCCTGCGGGCTGCCGGCGCGGCCGAGATCGTGGTCTCCGTGCCGGAAGTGGAGGCGCCCTTCGACCGGATCCTCGCCGCCGGCGCGGACGGGTTCGCGGTGCCCCTGCGGGCCCTGACCTCCCGCCAGTGGGAACACATCGCGGGCGCGGTGGAGTCCGGGAAACGCTTGTGGGCCGGGACCCTGCAGGTCGACGATCCCGCCGCGGCGCTGCCGCGTGTGCCCCAGGCTGTCGAAACGCTCTGGCGCCCGTGGCGCCAGCTCGGGCTCCCGGCCACCGCGCTGGGCTCGGTGCGGGTCACGCCGTCGGCAGGCCTCGCCGGCTACACGCCGCAGTCCGCGACGGCGGTGCTGACCCGGCTGACGCAGCTCGCGGACGGGCTGAACCAGCTCGCGCTCGGCTAGGACCTACACGCGGCTTTCCCAGCGGTCGGGCCGTGCGCGTTCGGGAAGATGGCCCGGCGCCGCGGCAGCGTCCGGGTAAGGCTCCAGCCGGTAGTCGAAGTGCCCGGCGTAGACCAGCACCAGGCCGATCTGCGGCTGGATCACCTTGACCTGGATCCGGTGCCGGCCCTCGTCCGGCTCCCACCACTGCTCGGCGTACGCTTTGGCGTCCAGGGCGTCCGGCAGCGGGATCCGCAGCGGGCCCAGGAACAGCCGGGAGGCCTCCGAGACGCCGCGCAGCCGGCCTTCCGGCGTGACGCTGAGGTTGAGGTCGGTGACCAGCCGGCGGTACCGGCCGACGTAATCCACCAGCCGCGGGGTGCCGGCGGAGGAGTCCAGGCTGGTGGTGTCATGGAAGATCCTGGTGGTCTGCGGAAAGAAAATTTCCCGCCGGGCGGTCAGGCTGGAGCGTCCGAAGGGGTCAAGATGGGCGTGGTTCTCGATCCGGAACCTGATGCCCTCGCCGTACTCCGGGAAGAACGCCTGCTCGCCGGTCGCCAGCCGCAGCAGCGGACGCAGCCAGCGCTGCCGGCACCCGACGACGTCGAAGACGCCTTCGCCGACGCCGTAATGGCCGGAACCCGGGGCGAGCGAGAAATAGTCCTGCAGTTCGGGTTGCAGCCGGGAAAAGTCCGGCCCGAGCCCGAGCCGGTAGATGGGGTCGTAACTGGTCACGGCATCCTCCTGGGGGTCACAGCCGTCCGGCGGCCTTCAAACGAATGTACGCGTCCGCGAGCGCCGGCGGCAGCTGCGCCGGTTCGGCGTCGACGACTTCGACGCCCGCGTGGCGCAGCTGGGCGCTGACCGCCTCGCGTTCCAGCAGGGCGCGTTCGGCCGCGGCGGCGCGGAAAACACCGGTGGCGGTCGAGCGCTCGCGCTGCATTTCGCCGAGCTGGGGGTCGCGGACCGAGGCGACCACCACCACGTGCTGCTGCGCGAGTTGTGCCGCCATCGGCAGGAGCCCCTCTTCGGGGGCGCCGCCGTCGAGCGCGGTGAGCAGCACCACGAGGGAGCGGTGCGCCGACACGGAGCGGACCCGGGCCGGTATCTGCGGCCAGTCGAGTTCAATGAGTTCAGCCTCCAGCGGGACCATGGCCTGGACCAGCTGTCCGAGCAGGTTTCCCTTGGCCGCGGAGCCGGCCTGCGCCCGGAGCCTGCGGTCGAAGGCGAGGAAGTCCACCCGGTCCCCGCCCCGTTCGGCCAGGACGGCCAGCAGCAGCGCCGCTTCGATGCCGGTGTCGAGCCGCGGCTCGTCGGCGATCCGGGCGGCGGCGGTGCGGGAGGTGTCCAGCAGGATGACGACGCGGCGGTCCCGTTCCGGCCGCCAGGTCCGGACCACGACGGCGGAGCGGCGCGCCGTGGCGCGCCAGTCGATGGAGCGGACGTCGTCGCCGCGCACGTAGTCGCGCAGGGAATCGAATTCGGTGCCGGCGCCGCGGATCTGCACTGCCGCCTTCCCGTCGAGCTCGCGCAGCTGGCGCAGCTTGGAGGGGAGGTGCCGCCGCGAGTGGAACGGCGGGAGCACCCGGAGCGTGCCCGGGCACGGGAAGGTGCGCTGCCGGGCGGCCAGGCCCAGCGGGCCGAAGGCGCGGACCGTGACGTGCGCGGCGGCCAGTTCACCGCGCCGCGTGGGCTGCAGCGTGACGGTCACCCGGCGGCGCTCGCCGGGCGGGACCAGCAGGGGCTGGACCGGGTTCCGCGCGCCGGCCGAGGGCTGCCAGGCGTCCCGGACCAGCCCCCGCAACATCCGGCGCCCGGCGTTGGCCACCGTGAGCACGGACTCGGCCTGCCCGGCCAGCGGGACGCTGCCAGCGTCGTTGCGCTGCACCGAGACCTGCCGCAGCGGTACCGCGAGCGCCAGGTCCAGCAGCACGGCGGCAAGCAGCAGCAGGCCCACCAAGGCAGCGGAGCCCCAGCCGGGCAAGAGCGCCACCGGGATCAGGCCCAGCAGCGCCAGCACCACGAAGCGTCCGGAAACTGCCATGGCTCAGCGCGGCACGGGGACGGAGGTGAGGATGCTGCCCAGCACGCCGTCGACCTGCACGCCGTCCATCTGCGCTTCGGGGCGCAGCGCCACCCGGTGCCGCAGGCAGGGCAGGGCGAGGGCCTTCACGTCGTCGGGGGTGACGAAGGTCCGGCCGGAGAGCCACGCCCAGGCGCGCGAGCCGTTCAGCAGGGCGGCGGCGCCGCGCGGCGAGACGCCCAGCTGGAAGGACGGCGCCGCGCGGGTGGCGCGGACCAGGTCCACGATGTAGGCGAGGACCTCGGGGCCGATCTCGACGGCGGCCACGGCGTGCCGTGCCTGCTCCAGCTCGGCGCGGCCGGCCACCGGGCGGACCCCGGCGGCGGCCAGGTTGCGCGGGTCGAAGCCGGCCGCATGCCGCCGGATCACCTCGATTTCGTCCTCCCGCCCGGGCAGCGGCATGGTCAGTTTGAGCAGGAAGCGGTCCAGCTGGGCCTCGGGCAGGGGGTAGGTGCCCTCGTACTCCACCGGGTTCTGCGTGGCCGCCACGATGAACGGCGTCGGCAGCTGGCGCGAGACGCCGTCCACCGACACCTGCCGCTCCTCCATCGCTTCCAGCAGCGACGCCTGGGTCTTGGGCGGCGTCCGGTTGATCTCGTCGGCCAGCAGGATATTGGTGAAGACCGGGCCTTCGCGGAAGCTGAACTCCGAGGTGTGCGAGTCGTAGACGAGCGAGCCGGTGACGTCGCCGGGCATCAGGTCCGGGGTGAACTGGATCCGCTTGGTGTCCAGGCTGAGGGCGGCCGAGAGGCTGCGCACCAGCAGGGTCTTCGCTACCCCCGGCACCCCCTCGAGCAGCACATGGCCGTGGCACAGCAAGGCGATCAGCATCCCGGTGACGGTGGCGTCCTGCCCGACGACGGCCCGGCCGACCTCGCGGCGCACGTCCAGCAGTGCCTGCCGGAGGGGGTCCCGGTCCAGGGAATCCCACTGCCCGGGGGCTTCCGGGGCGTGCGTGGAGACGCTTGGCTGATCATTCATCGGGCGTGTACCTCTTTCTCTAGTCGGTCCAGCTCCTGGGCCCAGCGCACGAGGTCGGCCTCGGCGCGGGGTGTGGCGTCGAGGACAGCGGCGACGGTTTCCGCTGCCCGGTCCAGGTGCCGGGCGGCCGCGTCAGAAATGGCTGCGGCCCCGGCGTCCGGTCCCAGCCGGAGCATCCTGGCCAGCCGCACCAGAGTCCCGGCGCGGAGGACTTCGGCGGCATGGTCGACGGCGCGGGCGTCGTGGTAGAGGCGGGCCCGTCCTTCCGCCGTCTCCACCGCCTTAACCACCACGGGGAGCGGCTCGAAGACCAGGGGACCGAGCCTGCGGCCGCGCCAGAAGACTGCGAGCACCGCCACGAAGGCCAGCCAGGGCCCCAGGACGTGGGTCCAGGGCGCGGCGAGCTGATCGAGGGTCACCGGTTCCCTCGCGGCGGGAACGTCGGCGATCCCGGGCAGATACCAGATCAGCCGTGGCTCCGCTCCGAGGGTCCGCAGCACAAGAGCGGCGTTGCCCTGGTCGGCGAGGGCCCCGTTGCTGAGGATTTCGGTGCTGCCCAGGACCACGGTCCGGCCGTCCTCGCTGCCGGCGTAGAGGCCGCCCCCGCCGTCGCGCGGCTCGTAGCAGACCACTTCTCCGTCGTAGAGGTAGCCGTTCGCGGCCGAGACCGTGCCGGCGGCGGCAGGGTCCGAAAGACCGCAGGCCGGGGCGAGCGCCCCGGTGCCGTCCCGAACCACTCCGGCCTGCACGATCCCGCCGCCCACGCCCTGCAGCGTGTTCAGCCGGGGCGTCATCACCACCAGCCGGTCCGCGGCACCGCCCAGGTACTGCAGCTGGTCGCGGCCGAGGTAGCCGTTGCGGTCGTAGAGCAGGACGGTGGTGCGCTCGCCGGCGTGTCCGGCGGCCTCCAGCGCCTGGCTGGCCGCCTCCAAAGAGTCCTGCTGCTGCACGTTGACGCCGTGGCGGCGGAGGATTTCCGCGGCGGCCTGCGCTCCTTCCGGGGCAGGGTTGCGGGTGGACAGCGCCGTCCGGTCGCCGCGGGGCTGCAGTTGAAGGACCGCCGTGAGAACCAGCGCGGCGACAAAGACGACGCCGAGCACGGTCCAGGTGCGGTGCCGGCGCAGCCAGCGGCGCAGCGTCGACACGCCGGTCACAGCGGCCTGACAAGGGCGTCCGTGCCGGTGCCCTGATAGTCCGGAGTGGTGCCGGCCAGCGCCGCGTCGAGCTCGGCCAGTGCCGCATGCTCGTGTGGGCCGGCCGCCGCGCCGCCGTAGCGGACGGCGTCGAAGGTCAGTGCCGCGCCCTGCAGCCCCCCGGCGTGCGCACCGAAGGCACGGCCCAGTCGGGCGGCGGCCTCGCCGGCGGTCCGTCCGGGTTGCCGGTCCAGGACGGTGCGGTCTTCCGCCGCGCGGACCAGGGCCCGGAACTGTTCGACGACGGCAGCGGGCCAGTCCCCGCGGGCGGCCGCTTGCGCGGCGCGCTCACGGTGCGCCGCCGGGGTCAGGTCCGGGCCGGCGTCGAAGACGTCCTTGACCGCGGGGTTCCGGGCGTTGAGCCGGGGCCGCACCACCAGGACGGCGACGCCGATGACCACGGCGGCGATGATCAGCAGCAGCGGCACGGCATAACCGCCGTCGCCGCCCGGGGCGCCGTTGCCGGTCAGCGTCCGCAGCCAGCGGGCGAATTCCGCAAGCGCATCGTCGAGCCAGCTGGGCTCGGCGGCGCGGTACGGCGCCTTCGCGAGTTCTTCCGCGGCCCAGCGTCCGGCTTCGTCGCGTCCGGGAAGCACCGGTGGTTCCTGCTGGAACTGTGCGGACAGCGCCGCCCTGGCACGGTCCGCCGCGAGGGCGGGGATACCCGTCATCCGCGGAATGGGGGAGGGCCGTAGGGCGGCTGCTGCCAGGCGGAGGTGTCCCCGCGGACCACCGCTGAACCCCGTCCCGGGACCCCTTCCGGGTCGCTGCCGGTCTCCAACTGCCGCAGCAGGGACAGGTCCAGCCCGTCCTTGCGCATCCGCAGGTCCAGGTAGACGAGGGCGACGGCCGAGGTCTGGAAGGCGAAGCCCAGGGCTGCGACCAGGGCGCCGACCACCGCGCCGATGACGGTGACCATGATCCGGACCGCCTGGGACTCACCTTCGCCGCCCTGGGCGAAGACCGTGGCCCCGATGCCGCTGCCGAGGAGGTTCACGGGAATCAGGATGATCTGGGTAAGGACGCCAACGAGCAGGCCGACCACCAGCGTGACGCCGAGGATGCGCCACCAGTTGCCGCGGGTCAGCTGCCAGGAGCGGCGCAGGCCGGCGGCCGCGCCGATCTCCTCGACGACGATCGCCGCGGGCGCGACGAGCAACCGTACGGCGAGCCAGACCAGCCCAACCGTGAGGGCCAGAAACAGGAAGACCAGGGCCAGCGCGGCAGCGCGCTCCAGGACGCGCACGAGCGCCACCGTTCCCACCACCACGACGGCGGCGACGGCGGCCACCCCGAGGACCATGAGGCCGGCGAACCCCAGCAGCGCACCGGTCCGGGAGCGTGAGAGGGTCCACATCTGGCGGAAGCCCGTCGACCTGTTCAGCAGCGAGCGGGCCACCGGAACCGCCATCGCGCCCTGCATGACGACCGACATCAGGACGGTCAAGAGCATCAACACCAGGCCGACGCCGGCGATGCCGAATACGAGGGCCGCCGCCTGCGAGGGGCCGATGCCCTCCAGCCACGGAGCCGGCGACCACCCGGAGACGGCGCCGGTCTGCGCGACGGCGGAGACGACAGAGCCGAGGCCTTGGGCGATCACGCCCGCGCCCAGCATGGCCGCGGGATTGCGCCTGACGGTCTGGAAGGCGCCGTCCAGGATCTCGCCCAGCATCAACGGACGCAACGGCACAATGCCGGGCTTCGGCGGGGCCACGTAACGGGGCTGGCCGTAGGGCGACAGGTGAGGGGAGCCCGGGCCGGGGAAACCCGGGCCCGGTTGCTGCCCCCACTGGGGTTGTTGCCCCCATTGGGGTTGCTGCCTCCACTGCGGCCGGTTGTCCCACGGCGGCTGCGGGGCCGGAGGGGGCGGCGGCGGGGTTCCCCATTGCGGTTGCTGCCCCCACTGAGGCCGGCTGTCCCACTGCGGTTGCTGCGCGGGCGGGCCGTCCCCCGGCTGCCGGCCGCGCTGCTGCGGCTCGTTAGGTTCCTGCTCAGACAAGCTTTTCCTCCCCAAGAAATTGCCCGCCGGACGCCCGCGGCCCGGGCCCGGACGCCCTGCTGCCCGCAGGCCCCGGCGTGAGTCCGGGCCAGCTGTGCCCCCAGCCTATAGTTTCGGCGGCCGGCCGCAAGCCTTAGGCCGGTGCGCGGTGCGCGATTACCGGCGGACGCAGCCCGGCCGCCCCACGGCGGGCAACTCTCCGCGCCATGCCGGGGACCGCCCGAATACGACAAAGCCATTTCAATAGGGGAATATATAAGCTATGAAGGCACGGATTTTGGTAGTTGACGATGACGAGGCGCTGGCCGAGATGATCGGTATTGTGCTGCGCAACGACGGCTTCGACCCCGTCTTCTGCGCGGACGGCGGCCAGGCCCTGGAGGTTTTCCGCTCCTCCAAGCCGGACCTGGTGCTGCTGGACCTGATGCTTCCGGGGATGGACGGCATTGAAGTTTGCCGCCAGATCCGCGGCGAGTCCGATGTGCCGATCGTCATGCTGACGGCCAAGTCGGACACCTCGGATGTGGTCCGCGGGCTTGAGTCGGGTGCCGACGACTACGTGCCCAAACCCTTCAAGCCCGCAGAACTCGTGGCCCGCGTCCGGGCGCGCCTGCGTCCGGGCGACCAGAAGGCGCCCGAAACCCTGCGCATCGCTGACGTGACGATCGACGTCGCCGGCCACGTGGTGAGCCGCAACAGCGAACGGATCTCACTGACTCCGCTGGAATTTGACCTGCTCGTCGCCCTGGCGCGCAAACCCTGGCAGGTCTTCACCCGCGAGCTGCTGCTGGAGCAGGTCTGGGGCTACCGCCACGCGGCGGACACCCGGTTGGTCAACGTCCACGTCCAGCGGCTGCGCTCGAAGATCGAACGCGATCCGGAAGCCCCTGAAGTTGTATTGACGGTCCGTGGTGTCGGCTATAAAGCAGGCTCCTGAGCCGGCGGACGGCCACCCGCAGCCGGAACCCGGGCCCGCCGGGCCGCCGGCGTCGCCCGCCGGGCAGAGTCCGCTTTTCCGCGCCCGCATCTGGGCACGTCGCGCCCGGATCGTCACCGCCCGCGTTCTTCGGCTGGTGCGCACCGGAGCGTCGCGCCTGCTGCCGGCAGCCAGGTACCTGTTGCGCGCCCTGCAGCGGCGCTGGCGCCGGTCCCTGCAGTTCCGCACCGTGCTGACCACCCTCATGCTCGCCATCGGTTCCTTCGCCGTGGTCGGCGCGTACCTGTCGAACCAGATCGCCAAGAACCTCTTCCAGGAACGGCTGGCCCAGGCGGAGTCCGAGACCCGCTACAACGTCAAGCAGGTCCAGGACACGTTCGACGGCGCCCAGGTCACCGACCAGTCGAGCGTCATCACCCTGGTGTACGACACCTTGAACGCGGTCGAAGGCCGCGGCTCGGTGATCCAGCGCCGCTATGTCTTCGAAGCCATGCCCGAACAGACCAAACCCCGCAACCGGTGGGTAGAATCTCGGGCATCGGACCAGCTCACCATCAGTGTGATCCCTCCCGAGCTGCGCAAGGCGGTCCAGGACTCCGGCAAGGACCAGTTCTGGGCTTCCACGGAGTTCCCGGTGGGGACCGAGGACCGCCCCGGGATCGCCGTCGGTAACAAGGTGACCTTCAACGGAACCGTCTATGAGCTCTACCTCATCTATGACCTCAACACGGCGCAAAAGACCCTGGACGAGATCCAGAACGTCCTGCTGGCCGGTGCCGCAGCCCTGGCGCTCATGATCGGGGCCGTCGCCTGGTACGTCACCCGCAACGTGGTCAGCCCGGTCAGCCATGCCGCCGTCGTCTCCGAAAAGCTGGCCGCCGGCCAGCTGCAGGAGCGCATGGTGGTCAAGGGTGAGGACGAAGTGGCCCGCCTCGGCGCCTCGTTCAACCACATGGCCGCCAGCCTGCAGGAGCAGATCACCCAGCTGGCCACCCTGTCCCAGATGCAGCAGCGGTTCGTCTCCGACGTTTCGCACGAACTCCGGACCCCGCTCACCACGGTCCGGATGGCCGCCGAGGTGCTGTACGACGCCCGCGACCAGTTCGACCCGATTAACAAGCGGTCCGCGGAACTGCTCTACAACCAGGTCGAACGTTTCCAGTCGCTGCTGGCGGACCTGCTGGAAATTTCCCGGTTCGACGCCGGCGTGGCCATGCTCGACGCCGAACCCACCGACATCGTCCAGCTCATCTCGCACGTGATCGAGGGGGTCGCCCCGGTAGCCGCCGAGTACGGCTCCGAGGTGACGCTCAATGCCCCCGCCGGGAGCATTATTGTCGAGATGGATGACCGGCGGATTGACCGGATCCTGCGCAACCTGGTCCTGAACGCCCTGGAGCACGGCGAGGGCCGGCCGGTGAACGTCTCGGTGGCGGCGAACGACACCGCGGTGGCCGTCGCCGTCCGGGACCACGGCATCGGCATGAGCGCCGCGGAAGCCGCCCGCGTGTTCGACCGGTTCTGGCGCGCCGACCCCGCCCGGGCACGGACCACCGGCGGCAGCGGCCTGGGACTCTCCATCGCCACCGAGGACACCAAGCTCCACAACGGCTGGCTGCAGGCCTGGGGCAACAAGGGACGCGGCTCCAACTTCCGCCTCACCCTGCCGCTGCGCCAGGGGGAAACCATCACCAGGTCACCGCTCCAACTGGAACCCGCCGATGTGGGCCCGGCCGGCGACCAGTCCGAACGGACGATGCTGCTGCTGGAGACGGCCGTCACCGATCCCCGTCCGGCCGCCGGCCGCGACGGGACGAAGGAGCAGTCATGAAAGGCACCGGGAAGTTCACCAGCCCCGCCGCGGCCCTGCTGGCGGTGATCCTGGTTCTGCTGACGTCCTGCGCCCAGATTCCGCGATCCGGGCCGGTGGGCAAGAGCACCGATGAGAGTGCCGGGAAGCCCAACAACGCCCCGGTCTTCTTCCCCGTGGCTCCTCGGGCCGGCGCAACCCCGGAAGCGGTGATCGAGGACTTCTATCTCGCGGGCAGCGGCTATGAGGACGACTACGCCGTCGCCCGGCAGTACCTCACCCAGGCCTCGTCGGTGCAGTGGAAGCCGGACCGCCGGGTACTGGTGTTCCGCTCCGCCCGCGTGGTGCGCACCGCCGTCGAAAACGTCTTCAACTACGAACTGGACCTCGCCTACACCGTCGACGCCGACGGGATCGCGACGGCGTTGCCGGAAGGGTCCAAGGAAAGCATTCCCGCGACGCTGACCAAGGTAGACGGCGAGTGGCGGATCGCGGAGATCCCGGACGGCACCGCCATCCCGGAACAGACGTTCAAGGTCATCTACGGCGCGTACCCCATCTACTTCTACGACCCCACGTTTACCTACGCGGTGCCGGATATGCGCTGGTTCATCAAGAAAAAGACCGTCAAGGCCATGGCCAGTGCGCTGCTCGGCGGTCCCGCCCCCTACCTCAAGGGCGCCGTGGTGAGCGCCTTCCCCTCGGGCATCAAGCTGGCCCGCGAGTCGGTTCCGGTGGTCTCCGGCGCCGCGCAGGTGGACCTTACGGCCAAGGACCTCGTGGAGGCCTCCAACAAGGACCGGCTGCGGATGCAGACCCAGCTCGCCTTGACCTTCCGCAGCCAGCCCGATGTCATCAACGTGGAACTGCGGGCCAACCAGGACCTGGTGCGGGTGGAAGATGACGGATCTGTGCTCCCGCCGGTGCGGGACGAGGACGTTCCGGCCCGCCAGATCGCCGTCAGCAACAACGACCTTGTCCGCTACGAGAACAACAAGCTGGGGCCGGTGCCGGACATCCAGTCCGTCCGGGCCCTGGCCCCGCGCCTGCCCGCGGAATCCCCGGTCTCCCAGGCCGTGGCGTTCCTGAACCGGGGCCACAGCACGCTGTACTCGATCATCCCGGGCCAGCCGGCACGCGCGCTCACCACGCGGGCCAGCCTTTCCCGGCCGTCCTTCGGCCGCTACGACTGGGTCTGGACCGCCGGACCCGGCGGCAACGGGACCACCGAGGTCCTGGCCTACCGGCCCACCGGGATCGCGACGGGGGCAAACGTACCCACCGTGACCCTGGCGCCGCCGTGGCTGGACGGCCGGAGCGTCAAGGAATTCAGGGTCTCGCGGGAAGGAACCCGGGCCCTCGTCATTTCAGAGTTGAACGGCAAGACCTCCGTCCAGATCACCGGAATCGTCCGAACCGCCGACGGCACCCCCCGGGACCTCACCGCGCCCATCACCCTGCTGACGGCCCGGGCCCCGGACCGCGGTGTCTGGGTCAACGACACGACCGTCGCGGTGATGAAGAGCTCAGCCAGCGGTAACGTCACTCCCGAGCTGCTCTCCCTGACGTCAACCGCTCCGCAGGAGCTGGCGCCCTGGCCGGGGCTGACCGCGCTCAGCGCGGGCAACGGGCCGGCGGAGATTTTCGGGCAATCCACGGAAGGGATCTTCCAGCGCCTGGGCAACGGTTGGTCGGCGCAGCTCAAGGGTGCCATCGACCCGTCCTTCCCGGGCTGACCGGCTGCCTGTCCACATAGCGCCGGTGACCCCTGCCGCGCCGGGCACGGCGCGCCCAGCCTTGGATGGTGACTAAACTCCGGCGCCGCGCCCTTGACCGGATCGCTGACCGAACCCCTGACCGGACCCCTGACCCGGACCTCGCCCCGCACCCGGGAACGGCGAAACACCGCGGCGGCTACTCCCACTGGCCGGCGCGGGTCGCGGAGTGGGCCGCCGCTGCCGCCGCGGAGTTGTTGGCGCTCGCCGTTCCGGTGGAATGCGTCTGCTGCGGAGCGGAGGACCGGACCCTCTGCGCCGCCTGTAGCCGGCGCATCCGCCAGCTGACGCGCCGGCCGTTCCGGGCCGAGGGGAGGGCTCCCGCCTTGGTGGACATGGACGGCTCCCTCCTGCTGCCGGTGGTCGCGGCCGGCGTCTACCGGGCGGAGCTGGCGCAGTCCGTGCTGTCCTTCAAGCGATACGGCCAGCGCCAGCTGGCCGAGGAACTGGCCGCGGCCCTCGTCAAGGCCGTCGGTGCCGCTGCCGGCCAGGCGGAGCGGATCGTGCTGGTGCCCGTCCCCACCAGCAGCGCGGCCTTTCGACGCCGGGGGTTCAGCCCGGTGCACCTGTTGCTCGCCAGGGCCCGGCTGAATCCGGCGCTGGACCGGGCCGACGTCGCCGATGTCCTCCGCCGGACCCGTCCCGCGGCGGCCGCTCCCGGCAGCCGCAGCACGGCGGCGCCCGTCTGGCCCGGCTGGCCCGGCGGGCAGAAGGGCTTGGGCCGAGCGGCCAGGGTCCGGCAGGTCCGCGGTTCCATGCGGGTCAAGGGCGCAACGCGCCGGGCGCGGCTGGTCGATGCGCCCTGCGTCCTGGTCGACGACGTGCTCACCACCGGTGCCACGTTGGCCGAAGCGGCCCGGGCGCTGCGCGCCGCAGGCGGCGTTGTCCGCGGCGCGGTGGTGCTCGCGGCGACACGCCCGCCGGACCAGTACGACTTTGCCGCGGCAATCCCCGCCGCTGGCGGGAACCACGGGCGGGAGGAAAAAAATAAACCAAAAAAAGATGAATAACAGGGGGCTATGAACTAACGTCGAAGATGGGTACCAAGAACAGATGTACCTGTCGATAGCGGCTCGGAAAGGGGCTCGACTGTCAGTCAGATCAGCCCCCGGAAGCGCCGCTGTCGTGTCACCGAAGTCATTTGGAGGGCACCATGGAGTTCATGATCAGCGGACGTAATTTGACGGTTTCCGACCGGTTCCGCGAATACGCCGACGAAAAGATCTCAAAGATCGCGTCCCTGGGGGACAAGGTCCAGAGGGTTGATGCGAAGGTCACTAAGGAGACCAAGGCCCGCCAGACCGCCGAACTGCTCACCGTAGAGCTCACAGTCCTCGGACGAGGTCCCGTGATCCGCGCCGAAGCCAGCGCGGCAGACAAATTTGCTGCCTTCGATCTCGCCTACAACAAGCTTCTTGAACGGTTGCGCCGGGCCAAGGACCGCAAGAAGGTCCACCACGGCCGGCACACGCCGAAGTCCGTCACCGAGGCGACGGCATCCCTGGAGCCCGCCAGCACCAGCGAGCCCATCTATGAGGAAGCCAGCCGTCCGCCGCAGTCCGCGCCGGCAGAGAAATCGCCGTACGAGCTGGAGAATGACATCCCGGCCGGCGACTCGCCGGTGCTGATCCGCCGGAAGGTTTTCCCTGCAGCGTCCCTCTCGCTCGACGACGCCGTCGACAATATGGAACTCGTGGGCCACGACTTCTACCTGTTCGTGGACAAGGAGACGAAGGCCCCCTCGGTCGTCTACCGCCGGGAAGGCTGGACCTACGGCGTCATCAGCCTGGACCAGACCTGCGAACCGGGCGAGGCTACGCTGGAAGAGAAGATCATCGCTTATCGTTCAGAGGATGAGCCTGCCAGCGCCTGAGCTGGTGACCATCCGACGAAGGGACTGATGTGCACGCATCGCTGAGCCTCAATCAGGCGCGGCGGATCGCACTGGCAGCCCAGGGATTGGACAAGGTCCGGCCCACCGCACCCGTGAGCGCACGGGCGGTGGGCCGTACCTTTGCCCGCCTCCACCTGGTCCAGATCGATTCGGTCAACGTGCTCTCGCGGAGCCACTACCTGCCGTTCTTTTCCCGGCTCGGGAACTACGACCGGGCCATGCTGCACCGCATGGCGGAAAAGCACCCGCGGCGGATGATGGAGTACTGGGCCCACGAGGCCAGCTTCATCCGGCCCGAGCACTTCCCGGACCTCGTGCTGTGGCAAAAGCGCAAATGGGTCGGCGCCCACGCCATGGACCCGGAGCTGCGCGGCGAGATGGCACAGCGCGTGCTGGAGGTTTTGGGCGCGGGCGGGCCGCTGACCGCCGCCGAACTCACCGCCAGGCTGGGCCACGTGGAGGACCGGCCAAAAGACAACTGGGGGTGGAACTGGAACGCGGTCAAACGCGTCCTCGAGCACCTCTTCGAGGAGGGCCTTGTCTCGGCCGCGTCACGGACCGGGTCCTTTGAACGCCGCTACACGCTGACCGCCAGGGTCCTGGCGGCCTCGCTCCCGGACGGCCGGTCGGAGCCGGCGCAGGCGGACCCCGCCGCAGGCCGGGAACCGGACGCCGCGGCGGCCATGGTCCGGCTGATCGACGCCGCGGCGCAGGCCCACGGGATCGGCACCGTGCGGTGCTTCGCGGATTACTTCCGCACCCCGCTGCGCGCCGCCGCCACCGCGGTGGAGCAACTCGTGGAGGCCGGGCGGCTGGGGCCGGTAACGGTCACCGGCTGGAACAGGCCCCTTTACCTTCACGCGGACGCCGGGTTGCCCCGCGCGGCCCGCGGCCGTGCACTGCTCAGCCCCTTCGATTCCCTTGTCTTTGAACGACGCCGGCTGGAGGAACTGTTCGGCTTCCACTACCGGATCGAGATCTATACCCCGGAAGCCAAGCGCCGCTACGGCTACTACGTGCTGCCGTTTCTGCTGCGCGACGGGATCGTGGCGCGCGTGGACCTGAAAGCAGACCGGGCGACCGGCAGCCTGCTCGTCCGCGGCAGCCATGCAGAGCCCGGCGCGCCGGTGGACACCGCCGTCGAACTCGCCGAAGAACTGCAGCTCATGGCAGAGTGGTTGGAGCTGGACCGGATCGTTGTCGCCCCCGTGGGGGACCTGGCGCCGGCGCTTGGGCGGGCCGTGGCCGGCTTGCCTCCGCTCTGAGGGAACAGGCGCGTCCCGCCCTGCGTCTCTCCCGTAGACTAAACACGCCGGAATTCGGCAGCTTGAGACTGGGAGCAATTTCACGTGGCATCACTTATTGAAAAACTTCTCCGCACGGGTGACAAAAAGACCCTGCGGCAACTGCGGAACTATGCCGATTCCATCAATGCCCTGGAAAGCTCCTTTAAGACCTTCACCGACGCCGAACTGCGCGAAGAGACCGACCGTCTCCGTGCCCGCCACACCGACGGCGAGAAGCTCGACGACCTGCTGCCCGAGGCGTTTGCCGCCGTCCGCGAGGCATCGTCCCGCACCCTGGGGATGCGCCACTTCGACGTCCAGCTGATGGGCGGCGCCGCCCTGCACCTGGGCAACATCGCCGAAATGAAAACCGGTGAAGGTAAAACCCTGGTGGCCACCGCTCCGGCCTACCTCAACGCGCTCACCGGCAAAGGCGTGCATGTCATCACCGTCAATGACTACCTCGCCGAGTACCAGTCGGATTTGATGGGACGCGTCTACCGCTTCCTCGGCCTGACCAGCGGCTGCATCCTCTCCAACCAGGACCCCGCCGTCCGCCGCGAGCAGTACGCCTCGGACATCACCTACGGCACCAACAACGAATTCGGCTTCGACTACCTGCGCGACAACATGGCGTGGGACAAATCCGAACTGGTCCAGCGCGGCCACCACTTCGCCATCGTCGACGAAGTGGACTCCATCCTCATCGATGAAGCCCGCACCCCGCTCATCATTTCAGGACCCGCGCAGGGCGACACCAACCGCTGGTACAGCGAGTTCGCCAAGGTCGTGCTGCGGCTGCAGCCCGAGACCGACTACGAAGTCGACGAGAAGAAGCGCACCGTCGGCGTCCTCGAGGCCGGCATCGAGAAGGTCGAGGACTACCTCGGCATCCATAATCTCTACGAATCCGCGAACACCCCGCTGATCGGCTTCCTGAACAACGCCATCAAGGCCAAGGAACTCTTTAAGCGGGACAAAGACTACGTCATCCTCGACGGCGAAGTCCTGATCGTGGACGAGCACACCGGCCGTATCCTTGCCGGCCGGCGGTACAACGAGGGCATGCACCAGGCGATCGAAGCCAAAGAAGGCGTCGAAATCAAGGCCGAAAACCAGACCCTCGCCACGGTCACGCTGCAGAACTACTTCCGCATGTACGACAAGCTCGCGGGCATGACCGGTACCGCCGAAACCGAAGCCGCCGAGTTCATGAGCACCTACAAGCTCGGCGTTGTCGCCATTCCCACCAACCGGGACATGCAGCGTATCGACCAGCCGGACCTCGTCTACAAGAACGAGACGGTCAAGTTCGACGCCGTGGTCAAGGACATCGCCGAGCGGCACGAAAAGGGCCAGCCGGTCCTGGTCGGCACCACCAGCGTCGAGAAGAGCGAATACCTGTCCCGGCTGCTGGCCAAGGAAGGCATCCGCCACGAGGTTTTGAACGCCAAGAACCACGCCCGTGAGGCGTCCATCGTGGCGCAGGCCGGCCGCAAGGGCGCCGTCACGGTCGCGACCAACATGGCCGGCCGCGGTACCGACATCATGCTTGGCGGCAACGCCGAGTTCACCGCCGTCGCCGAGCTCGCCAAGCGCGGACTCGATCCGGAGGAGAATTCCGAGGAATACGAGGCCGCCTGGCCGGCTGCGTTCGAAGCCGCCAAGCAGTCGGTCAAGGACGAGCACGAGGAAGTCCTCAACCTCGGAGGCCTCTACGTGCTCGGCACCGAGCGGCACGAGTCCCGCCGGATCGACAACCAGCTCCGCGGCCGCTCCGGCCGCCAGGGCGACCCGGGCGAGTCCCGCTTCTACCTGTCGCTGACCGACGACCTGATGCGGCTGTTCAACTCCGGCGCAGCCGAGCGGCTCATGAACAGCTCCGTGCCGGACGACGTCGCGCTCGAATCCAAGCTCGTCTCGCGGGCCATCGCCTCGGCCCAGGGCCAGGTGGAGGGCCGCAACGCCGAACAGCGCAAGAACGTGCTGAAGTACGACGACGTCCTGAACCGCCAGCGCGAGGCCATCTACGGTGACCGCCGTCGGATCCTGGAAGGCGATGACCTGCACGAAAAGGTCCAGTACTTCCTCGAGGACACGATCACCGCGTTCATCGATGAGGCGACCGCCGAAGGTACCGGCGACGACTGGGACTTCAACCTGCTGTGGTCGAACCTGAAGACCCTGTACCCGGTCAGTTTCGCACCGCGCGATGTGATCGACGAGGCCGGCGGCAAGTCGCGGATCACGGCCGACTTCCTGAAGGAGGAGATCCTCTCCGATGCGCGCCTGGTCTACCAGGCCCGCGAGGAGCTGATCGGCTCCGAGAGCATGCGCGAACTTGAACGGCGCGTTGTCCTCTCCGTGATCGGCCGCAAATGGCAGGAACACCTCTACGAGATGGACTACCTCAAGGAAGGCATCGGCCTCCGGGCGATGGCCCAGCGCGACCCCCTGGTCGAGTACCAGCGTGAAGGCTTCATTATGTTCCAGGCCATGATGGAGGCCATCCGCGAGGAGAGCGTCGGCTTCCTGTTCAACCTGGAGGTCGAGGTGACCCCGGCGCAGGACGTTGTGGTGGCCGATGCCGCGGGCCAGCACACGGAGCACCTCGAGCCGCAGATCCACGCCGCCGGCCTGGAAGCGCCGGAGCAGCCGGCCCAGCTGCAGTACACGGCGCCCGGCGAGGACGGGGCAGCCCAGACGCGGGTCGAGGCGAAGTCCTCCGGCCGTTCCGGCAACCCGGCGAAGGCCGCAGCCCAGGAGTCGCCGCGCCGCGCGAACAAGAAGAAGCGCCGCTAACGCCGACGCGCTGACAGCAAAAAAGCAGGGCCGGAACGACAGTTCCGGCCCTGCTTTTTGTATTGACCTCCTTTCCCTCGTTCCTGGCGCGAATCCTCAGCCGATCTCCAGGACGGTGACCCGCCAGACCAGCCTGCTGCGCTCCAGCCGCAGGGCGACGGCGCGGACGCGCAGTTCGTCGGACACCACGGCGCTGGCCTCGTAGACGTCCTCGGACACCCGGAAGGCGCGGACCGAGCGGACGGCCGGGTTCCGGTGCAGCCGGCCGGCTGTCGGGGAGGTGCCGGACGCAACACGGCGCGTCAGGGCGGCCCGGTGCTGCAGCGCGGCCAGGCAGCGCTCGTCCAGCCGGCGCGCGAGCTGCTGGGCGGGGCGCGTGCCGGCGAGGACCTCGATGGCGGCCTGCACGGTGGACCGGCAAATCGCGCATACCTCGCGGTCCTGGTCCACGACCCGCAGGGCCGGTGCCGGACCGCGCGGCCCGGAGGGCCCGGGGACCGGGCAGGGCCCCGGCGGCGCGGCCGGGAAAGGGACAGCGGCGCCTGCGCGGATACCGGTTACGGAACTCATGGGTCTTCCTTTGCTGTCGTTTGATGGGGGTACAGGTGGGCGGGTTTCAGGGATTGGCCGGCAGCCGAAGGACCTGCCCGGGCAGCAGCAGTCCGGGATCGCTGCCGATGAGCTTCCGGTTGGCCTGATAGAGCCGCGGCCAGGCCAGGGCGATGTCGACGTCGGACGCCAGCGGGCCCAGCTCCGCCGCGCAGATGCTCCACAGTGAGTCCCCGGCCCGGACGGTGACCTCGCCCGCGCCCGCGGCCGGCTTTTGCTGACGCAGCGGGAGGGGCGCCAGCGCGCGGGGGTCCACCGGCGGCGGCGCCGGTGCCCAGCGCGGATCCGCGCCCACGGCGCCGCCCGTGGGGGTCCACGCCGCGGCAACGGCCGGCGGGGTGGGCGGTGCCGGCGCCCCTGAACCGGGACCGGCGTAGGCCAGCGGGGCCGTGGCGAGCTGCAGCCCGACGGCGGCCAGGGCCAGCCGGCGCATGAAGGCGGGGCTGAACCGGCCGGCGGCCACTGCGGCGCGGCGGCTGCCGCTGCGTTCGAGCAGCGCAGCCGTGACAGCGATCAGAAAGGACAGCACCCACCAGGCGACGATGATCAACCCGGTGGTGTTGGCGGCGATTGCCAGGTGGTCCTCGAAGGAGAGGGACTGGCGCCGCGCGGCCGAGGAGTGCAGGCGCTGGGTGAGCTGGGCGCCCGATCCGGCGAGGAAGGTTCCGAGCAGGAGGATGAGGAACGCCAGGGCGGCGTCGGTGCCGGGCCCGTGCCCGCCGCGGGAAAGTTCCGTGGTGTCCATGACTGCCTCCTCCTTGGGCCCGGCCGCCCGCCTGCACTGTGGCTGGGAATAAGTTTGATGTGGTTTGATGCGGTTTGGGTGTTTTAAGCGAGTTTGGTCCGGTTGGGGTGGTTTGTCCAGAGCCGCACGAAAGAATGTGGATTGACCGCCGCCGGGACCACCCCTACGCTGTCGCCATGCGCTGGGACGATCTGTTTGCAGACCTGGAGGCACAGCTGGCTGCCGGCGAACGCACCGACCTCGACGTCGAAGTCGGTGAACGGGCGCGGGTGGAAGCCGCAACGGTCGAGTTGGCGGACCGGCTGCGGGGTTCGGTGGGCCTTCGGATCGGCGTGCACCTCGGCTCCGGGACGGTGTACGAAGGGACCCTGAGCCACGCGGGCAGCCAGTGGCTGGTCCTCGATGAGGAGCGGCACCAGCTGCTAATTCCCCACGCCGCTGCGGTTCGGTACGCGGGCCTGTCCGGGCTGGCGGTCGGCGCGGGTGCGGAAGTCCGGCAGCGGCTCGGACTGGCCAGCGCACTCCGGGGCCTGGCCAGGGACCGCGCCAGCGTGGCCGTGATGGTGTCCCGCGGGGCAGCGGGGGAATCCGCTCTGCACGGGGTCATTGACCGGGTCGGGCGCGATTACCTGGACCTGGCCGTCACCGGTCCGGGCGAGGAACGGCGCCCGGCCAATGTCCGCGCGGTGGCAACGATTCCCTTTGGCGCCCTTGCCGGGGTGAGATCGGCACGCGGCGCCGACGGGTAGCCAGACGGACTCAGTTGCCCCTGGCCCGGGCCTCCTCGATCATCCGGCTGGCCTCGGCGTAGCGTTCCTGGATGTACTGCTCCAGCATGGTCTCCTCAACCCGCCACTGGCCGCGGCCCCCCACCTGGATGGCCTTGAGCTGGCCGCTGCGGACAAGGGCGTACGCAGCGGGGGAGTTGATCTGGAGCTGCTCGGCAACGTCCGCGAGGGTCAGGAATCGGGGCATGGCACCATTTTGCCACCAGTGGCGGCGTTTGGGGCCGTTATCCACAATTTGTTGCTGTTTGTCCAGGTCTCTTCCCGCCGGGGCACCAATTCGTGACAATAGGGGTGTCCGGCGCCCGCAGCCCGGGCTGCGACTACAGGGGGAGCAGGACGCATGAGTGTGAGCACGGTTGCCGGCGGCGCCCGGTTGAAAAAGCCCTCGTGGAAGGACCCGCGGCTCCTCGTGGGGATCCTGCTGGTGCTGGCCTCGGTTGCCGGTGTCGTTTCGCTTGTGGCTACGGCTGACCAGACCACGGAGGCCTTTGCAGCCAGCGAACCGATCGCTGTCGGCGAGAAGCTCACCCCGGACAAACTCCACCGGGTCAAGGTCCGGCTGGGTGACGTCGAAGGGCATTACTTCACGCCGGAGTCGGGCCTGGCTGACGGGTTGGTGGCGGTTCAGCGTGTCGGCAAGGACCAGCTCCTGCCGCGCGAAAGCTTCGGCCGGCAGGACGGGCTGGACCGCAAGCCCGTCGCCATCACCATCGATGAAGCCCTGCCGCCGCAGGCGGTAGCCGGCTCGCGGGTGGATGTCTGGGTAGCGCTTCCGGACACCAGAAACGGGTTCAGCGAGCCCACACTGCTGCTTCCGGGGGCCGAGATTGCGCAACTCACGCCGGGCAGCACCGCCCTGGGGTCGCAGCGCTCCACCGTGGTGATGGTGCTGGTCCCGGACGGGCAGATGCCGAAACTGCTGGGGGCGCAGGCGAACAAGGCGAACATCTCGGTGGTCTGGAATCCGGGCGGTGCGCCCTGATGGGCATTCCGGTGGTGACGGTGGGGAGGACCCGTGACGACCTCGTCGGCGGGCTGGAGCGGCTTCATGGGCCGGTGTCCGTGGTGCGCCGCTGCGGCGAACTTGCCGAGCTGCTCGCCGCGTGCCAGACGGGGCTGGCCCGCGCCGCCGTCGTCGCGGAAGGCAGTGCGGAGCTCACTGCCTCCCTCGTGGACCGTCTCTCCGCCGTCGGCGTGGCCGTGGTAGCGCTGACCGACAGCCCCGAGGAAGCCGCCAGGTTGCGGGGGATCGGGGTGACGGCCGAGGTCTCCGGGGTTGAACCGGCCGCGCTCGCCATTCTGATCGCAGGTGCGGTGGCGCAGCTCGCGGGGGAGCGGCCCAAACCGCCAGCAACTGCCTTCGCCGACCATTTCGCGGCGCCTCGCACATCCGCGGGCGCGGCGGACACGGCGGCGGGCAGTGCAGCAGCGCAGCGCGCCGGGGACCGCGGATCGGATCCCGGGGCAGCCGGGGCATGCGGGGCGAGGAGCGGGGCCGGCGGCGGCAGGCCCGCGGCCGGGAGGATCATCGCCGTCTGGGGCCCCGCCGGCTCGCCCGGCCGGACCCTGCTAGCCGCCAACATCGCCGGCGAACTGGCCGCCGAGGGCAAATCCGTGCTGCTGGTCGACGCCGACAGCTACGGCGCCAGCGTCGCCGCGGTGCTGGGGCTGCTCGACGAGGCTGCCGGACTCGCGCAGGCCTGCCGGCTGGCGGACCAGGGGCTGCTCGACGGCGCTGCGCTGCTCCGGATCGCCGCGCCGGTGGCCAGCCGTGCCGGGACCTTCCGGGTCCTCACCGGCATCACCCGGGCCGACCGCTGGACCGAACTGCGCGCCGCGGCGCTCTCGCTGGTCTACGAACGGGCCCGGGAGGTCGCCGAGGTCACGGTGATCGACGCCGGCTTCTGCCTGGAGGCCGACGAGGAGCTCAGCTTTGATTCGATGGCGCCGCGCCGCAACGCCGCGACCCTGCGCAGCCTGGAGCTGGCGGATACCGTCTTTGCCGTCGGCGCCGCCGACCCGGTCGGGGTGCCCAGGCTGGTGCGCGGCCTGGCCGAACTCTCGGCGGCCGTCCCGCAGGCCTCACCGCGGGTCGTCCTGAACAAGGTGCGGGCCGCCGCCGTCGGACGCTCCCCGGAACGCCAGCTTCGCGAGGCCTGGGCGCGCTACGGACCCGCCGTGCCGCTGGAAGCGTTCCTTCCGGCGGATGCCGCAGCGTGCGACGCCGCCTTGCTGGCCGGCTCGTTGCTGCTTGAGGCCGCGCCCGACTCGCCCCTGCGCAGGTCCCTCGCCGCGCTGGTTTGTGCACCTCTCCAGCGAAATCGTAAATCCTCTGTACTTTCTTCCACAGCGAAGGCCGGGCTAAAGGGCTAGGCTCGCCATGAGGGCCGCAACGGTGCGGCAATGAACTTTTTGATGGAGGCGTTTGTCGATGTCGTCTGGGTCCAGCGTGGAGGATCAACCCGTTTCGATCGGTGCCGGTGAAGGGTACTTCGCGGAGTACTACGAACATCTCGCCGAGGAGGATGCCCGCGGCTACGGCGAAGACGTCCTGACCGCCCGGTCCCAGACGCACCTGCAGGCGGCCGCCACCCGCCAGCCTGGCGTGGCCAACATTTCGATCTCCGATGAGGCCGAGGCCAGTGTCATCTACATCGTCACCGATGACATGCCCTTCCTGGTGGACTCCGTCAACGCCGAACTCGTCCGGCAGAAGTCCCCGATCCACCTCGTGATCCACCCCCTCTTCGTCGTCACCCGCAACCGCGCAACCGGCCAGTTGGTCAAGGTCGCCCGGGTGCCCTCGCATCTGGGGATCTCCAGCGGCGACACGGCGGCGATGCCCAACCTGTCGCACCTGATCGCCCAAGGCGACAACGCCTCGCACATGGAGTCCTGGATCGCTGTCGAAATTGACCGGGTCAATGATGCGAAGCGCGCCGAGCTGATCGAGGGCCTGACCCGGGTGCTCGGCGACGTCCGGGCGGCGGTTGAGGACTGGCCGAAGATGCGCAACAAGGCGCACGAGATATCCGACGACCTCGACAAGGTGGCCAACTCCGGCCAGATCGCCGAACTCCGCCAGGCGCAGGAACTGCTCCGCTGGCTCGACGACGGAAACTTCACCTTCCTGGGCTACCGCGAATACGACCTGCTGAACGAATCCGGCGAGGACGTGCTGGAGCTGCGGGAAGACAGCGGCCTCGGCCTGCTGCGCAACGGCGCCGACACCCGCCACCAGATCCAGCACCTGACCGAAACGGGCCGCAAGAAGGCGCGCGAGAAGCGGGCACTGGTGATCACCAAGGCCAACTCCCGCTCCACGGTGCACCGCTCCGCCTACCTCGACTACATCGGCGTCAAGAGCTTCGACGCCGCCGGCAACGTCAACGGCGAACGGCGCTTCATCGGCCTGTTCGCCACGACCGCCTACTCCGGCTCCGTCCGGGACATCCCGGTGGTCCGCGAGAAGGTCGACGCCGTGCTGCGCGATGCCGGGTTCCCGCCGGACTCGCACTCCGGCAAGGATCTGCTCGGCATCCTCGAGACGTACCCGCGCGATGAGCTCTTCCAGATCGAAATCCCCGACCTCGCCGCCATCACCACCGGCATCCAGCGGCTGCAGGAGCGCCGCCGGACCCGGTTGTTCCTCCGCCCGGACATCTACGGCAGGTTCATGTCCGCGCTGGTATACCTTCCCCGCGACCGGTACACCACCAATGTCCGGCTGCGCATCGAGAAGGAGCTGCGGCAGACTTTCGACGCGGTCTCGATCGACTATGAGGCGCGGATGACCGAATCCGCCCTCGCCCGGCTGTTCTTCCGGATCCGGCTTCCCAAGGACGCCGACGTCAGCCACGTCAACAGTGACGAGTTGGAGAAGCGGCTGGTCCGTGCCGCGCGTTCCTGGAGCGAGGGCATCGCCGAGGTGCTGCGCGCCCGGGCCGGCGCGGACGGCGAGAACGGCGCCAAGGACCTCGCGGCGATCTGGGCCGAGGCGTTCCCCGCCGGCTACCGCGTCGACTACGAGGTTGAGGACGCGCTGCAGGACATCGCCCGGTTCGAAAAATATGGCGCCGCCGCCCAGGGCGCTGCCTCTCAGGGCGGCGCCTCCGAGGGCGCCGTCGAGCCCGTCGTCGATCAGCCCGGCGTCCACGTCTACCTGCCCGAGGGCGCCGGCGCCACCCTCGAGGAGGACGCCCGGGTCAAGCTGTACATGCTCGAACCCAAGAGCCTGAGCCAGATCCTGCCGTACTTCCACAACCTCGGCCTCGAGGTCCTGGACGAACGCCCCTTCGAGATCGAGACGGCCGACCACCGCGATTTCTTCCTCTACGACCTCGGCCTGAAGTACCCGGCCGGGGTGGACCCGGAGCGCACCGGAGCCCTGCTGGGCGAGTCCTTCGGCGCGGCCGTGTCCGGCGCCGTGGAATCGGACAGCTTCGACCGCCTGGTGCTCCGCGAAGGCATGCACTGGCGCCAGGTGGTGGTGCTGCGCGCCTACGCCAAGTACATGCGCCAGATGGGCAACACCAACTCCTTCGAATTTATGGCGGACACCCTGCTGGCCAACCCGGACGTGGCCCGGGGGCTGAACGCCCTTTTCGCCGCGCGCTTCGACCCGGCGCTGGCCGATGGCGACCGCGAACAGCGCCAGGACGAGGTCCGCGCCGGCCTGGACGCCGCCATCGAGCAGGTGGCCACGCTCGACGCCGACCGGGTGCTGCGCACCTTCAAGAACCTGATCCAGGCCACGCTCCGGACCAACTTCTACCAGGACAAGACCCACGTTAGCTTCAAGCTGGACCCCTCCGGCATTGACGGGCTGCCGTTCCCGCGGCCGATGTTCGAGATCTGGGTCTACTCGCCCCGCGTCGAGGGCGTACACCTGCGCTTCGGCAAGGTGGCCCGCGGCGGGCTGCGCTGGTCTGACCGCCGGGAGGATTTCCGCACCGAGATCCTGGGCCTGGTCAAGGCCCAGACGGTCAAGAACGCCGTGATCGTCCCGACCGGAGCCAAAGGCGGCTTCTACGCCAAACAGCTTCCGGATCCCGCCGCGGACCGCGGCGCCTGGATGGCCGAGGGGATCGAAAGCTACAAGACCTTCATCCGCGGCCTGCTGGACATCACCGACAACCTGGTCACCACCCCGGAGGGCGAAACGCTGGTGCCGCCCGCCGACGTCGTCCGGCACGACGGCGACGATTCCTACCTCGTCGTCGCGGCGGATAAGGGAACCGCGTCGTTCTCCGACATCGCCAACTCCCTCGCGGCCGAGTACGGTTTCTGGCTCGGCGACGCCTTCGCTTCCGGCGGCTCCGTCGGCTACGACCACAAGGCGATGGGCATCACCGCCCGCGGCGCCTGGGAATCGGTCAAGCGGCACTTCAGCGAGCTGGACCTGGACACCCAGACCGAGCCCTTCACCGTCGTCGGCGTCGGGGACATGTCCGGTGACGTTTTCGGCAACGGCATGCTGCTCTCGCGGCACATCCGGTTGCTCGCTGCGTTCGACCACCGGCACATCTTCCTGGACCCGGCCCCGGACGAGGCGGCCTCCTTCACGGAGCGGCAGCGGCTCTTCGAACTGCCCCGCTCCTCCTGGGACGACTACGACAAGTCGCTGATCAGCGAAGGCGGCGGCGTCTTCGCCCGCCAGGCCAAATCCATTCCCGTCTCCGCGCAGGTCCGGGCAGCGCTGGGACTGCCGGAGGGCACCACCCGGCTCAGCCCGCCGGAACTGCTCCGTGCGATCCTGCTGGCCCCGGCCGACCTGCTCTACAACGGCGGCATCGGCACCTACGTGAAGGCGAGTACCGAGACCAACGCCGAGGTCGGCGACAAGGCCAACGACTCCATCCGCGTCGACGGCCGGGAGCTGCGCGTGAAGGTGGTAGGCGAAGGCGGCAACCTGGGCATGACCCAGCGCGGCCGGATCGAAGCCGCGCTGCAGGGCGTCATCCTGAACACGGACGCGATCGACAACTCGGCGGGCGTGGACTGCTCCGACCACGAGGTCAACATCAAGATCTTCGTGGACCGGATGGTGGCCGCCGGCAAACTGGACCCGGCCGAGCGTGCAGAGTTCCTCTCCGCAATGACGGACGAAGTGGGCCGGCTGGTGCTCGAGGACAACATCGACCAGAACATCCTGCTGCTCAACGACCGCATGCGGGTGGCCGAATGGAGCCCCAGCTACGAGCGGCTGATGGACTGGCTGGAAAAATCCGCCGACCTCAAGCGTGAGCTGGAGGCGCTGCCCACCACCGAGACGCTGCGCGAGCGCCTCGAGCAGGGCCAGGGGCTGACCTCGCCGGAACTCTCCGTCCTGGCCGCCTACGCCAAAATCGAACTCGCGACGGCGCTGCGCGACAGCGACCTCGCGGAGGACCCGTGGTTCCGCGAAACGCTCCGCGCCTACTTCCCGAAGCAGCTGCGGGAACGCTTCGACGCCGAACTGGACACCCACCCGCTGCGCCGGGAGATCATCGCGACCGTCGTCGCGAACGACATGATCAACCTGGGCGGCATCACGTTCGCGTTCCGCGCCATAGAGGAAACCTCAGCCACCGAGTCCGCCGTCGCCAAGGCATTCGTCGCCCTCCGCGAAGTCTATGAGCTGGATATCATGGTGGCCGAGCTCAACGAGCTGCCGGCGTCGTTCCCGACCGAGCACTGGAGCACCGTCCACCTGGACATCCGCAGGCTGCTGGACCGCGCGGTCCGCTGGGTCTTGAGCCAGGGCAACGCGGCACGGCCGATCGCCGAGATCGTGGCCGAATTCAAGCCGCTGATGGATCCGATGCGGGCCCGGCTGCTGGACTACCTGCGCGGCGACGACCGCGAGCGGGTGTCGCAGTGGCTGGAGAAGGCCCGGGGCTGGGAACTTCCCGAGGACCTGGCGCACCGCTGGGCCGAGCTGTTCGAAAGCTTTGTGCTGCTGGACATCGCCAAGATCGTTCACGTCAGCTCCGAGCCGGTGGAGAACATCGCCCATGTCTACTACACGGTCTTCAACCGTTTCCACGCCGATTCGCTGCTGGAGCGCATCACCAAGCTGCCCCGGAAGGACCGCTGGCAGGCGCTGGCCCGGGCGGCCCTGCGCGATGACTTGTACTCGACCGTCTCGGACATGACGACGGCGGTCCTGGAGGCGACGCCGTCGGATCTTCCGGCGGAAGAGCGGCTGGCGGCCTGGGAAAGCCAGAATGTGGAGCAGCTGGGGCGGGCGAAGAGCATGTTCGACGAGGTGAACGCGCTCGAGGCCGATGACATGGCCTCACTCTCGGTAGCATTGAGGCTCTTGAGGTCAATCGTCCGACGCTAGGGTCTGCCGGCCCCCGCGTCGCAAATGGAGGTGCTGTGGCAATCTTTACGGACCCTATCAGGGAGCATGCTGATTTCGGGCCGGGGGATGCCGAGTGGCTGCACCTGCTCGTGGGGGACTGGCAGATGGTCGCCGATCTTGCCTTCGCCGACCTCGCCTTGTGGTTTCCGCACCCGGAGCTCGGCTATGTGGCGCTGTCCCACGTTCGCCCCTCCACCACGCACACGGTGTTCCACGCCGACTTCGTCGGGGAGGGGATCCGCTCGGACCTGTTGCGGCTCGTGGACAAGGCGTGGGAAAGCCGGACCATCGAACGCTCCAACGAGACCAACTGGAGCAGCGACATGGCGATGCGGGTCGAGGCCGTGCCGATGGTCCGCAACGGCCGGACACTCGCGATCGTGACCTCGCACATGGACCTCTCCAGCTCGCGGATGCCTTCGCGGCTGGAGTTGACCTACCGGCAGTGCGCCTATGACCTGCTGCGGATGGGCACCCTCGGACTCTGGCCGGACTTTGCCTCGCCCACCGGATCGCGCCGCGGCGCCCCGCGCGTCGGTGACGGCCTGATCCGGCTCGACGCCGAGGGGATCGTCCAGTACGCAAGCCCCAACGGCGTCTCGGCGTTCCGCCGCCTCGGCGACGGCGAATCGCTGGAGGGCCGGTCGCTGGCCGAAGTCACGGCGGGCCTGCTGCGGGACCGCCGCATGGTGGACGAGACGCTGCCGCTGGTGGTCACCGGGCGCATGCCGTGGCGCAGCGAGATCGAATCCCGCGGCGTGAGCCTTTCGCTCCGGGCCATCCCGCTGCGGGACGAACAGCAGCGCTTCGGGGCGCTCGTTCTCTGCCGCGACGTCTCGGAGCTGCGCCGCCGGGAGATGGAGCTGGTCACCAAGGACGCCACCATCCGCGAGATCCACCACCGCGTGAAGAACAACTTGCAGACCGTGGCGGCGCTGCTGCGCATGCAGTCCCGCCGGATGGTCAGCGACGAGGCCAAGCAGGGGCTCGAACAGGCCATGCGCCGGGTCGCGACCATCGCCCTGGTCCACGAGACGCTCTCGCAGGGTTTGACCCAGAGCGTGGACTTCGACGAGCTGATCGGACGCCAGTTCCGCCTGTCCGCCGAAGTCGCCTCCCCCTCCCAGCAAGTCAAGACGCAGCGCTCCGGATTGTTTGGCGAACTGCCCAGCGACTTCGCGACGCCGCTGGCCCTCGTCATCAACGAACTCGTCACCAACGCCGTCGAGCACGGGCTCGAGGGCAGGGCCGGGACGGTCTGGCTGCTCGCCGACCGTTCCGAAAGCGAGGACGGGGACGAACTGCTCACCGTGACGGTGGCGGACGACGGCGTCGGGCTGCCGGCCGGGTCCTACACCGAGGGTCTGGGGCTGCAGATTGTGCGCACCCTGGTCACCAGCGAACTCGGCGGGAGCATCCAGTGGAAGCCACGCGAGGGCGGCGGAACGGCTGTGCAGGTGGTCCTCAGCCTCGCCACCCGCTGAGCGCCCCCAGCGCAAAGCCAACGGCAAAGGCAAAGGGCACAGGCAAAGCAATGGCCCCGGACCAAGTGGTCCGGGGCCATTGCTGATGTCTCGCCCGAAGGCGGGGGATCAGGAAGCGCGGCGGGCGCGGGCCGCGCGGCGCTTTAGGGCGCGGCGTTCGTCTTCGCTCATGCCGCCCCAGACGCCCGCGTCCTGGCCGGATTCGAGGGCCCACTGCAGGCAGGTGTCCACAACGGGGCAGCGCCGGCAGACGCTCTTAGCTTCCTCGATCTGCAGGAGGGCGGGGCCGGTGTTTCCGACGGGGAAAAACAGCTCCGGGTCCTTGTCAAGGCACGCTGCGCGGTTACGCCAATCCATGCTGATCAGTAACTCCATTCCTGGGAATTCGTTAAATGCCTCTTGTGAAATTATTCACTAGAGGCTTCATAAGAAAGGGGCCCTGTGGGCCCCCTCGGTCATCTGGATTAAGCGTGTCATGTTAACGCTGTGTAAACAAGGGGTATTTGCCGTACAAATGCCGCCAAATCGTGAGCGATGCATCACATTGGCTGGCGGTACCCCCACATCTGCTCGACTATGTCCGGTAGGGTGCCAGTGTGTCAAGACCCCCCGTAAACCCCGCCCAGCCCCCTGAGCCGCAGCCCGGCGGTCCGGTGGCCGGCGGTCCAGTACCCGGCGAACCGGGACCCGCTCCCTCAGCGAGGCCCGCCGGAATCACCGTCATCGCCGTCGTCACGGCGTTGGAGGCCACGGCGCTGCTGGTGGCCGCCGGTTGGTACGGTTTCCAGCTGCTGACCGGAGCCCCCGTCCTGTCCTTCTGGGGCGCGGTCTTCACCCTGGGGCTCCTGCTGGCGTTCTCCGCGTGGCTTTTCGCCGTAAGCTACTTCCTCTTCCGCGGCTACCGCTGGCCCAGGGCCGGCGCGCTGGTGGCCCAGCTGTTTATGCTCACCATCGGCTTCCCGACGTTGACCGGCGGGTACCCCGCGGCGGGGCTGGCCATGCTGCTGCCTGCGGCCCTGGCGATTGTGCTGCTGTTCGACAAGCGGGTCATTGCCTTCGCATCCCGTCCGGGCGGCTCAAGCCGCGCCCTCTAGCGACTCCGGGCTCCCGGAACCGCGCTACGCCGGCGGCACCTCGATCGCCAACTGCACGGCCGCGGGCCGGCCGTTGACCACAAGGACGGCCCGGCCTGGCGGCGGGCTGTGCTCCGGCTCGAACCGGATGCCAAAAAGATCCGCATCGGCCGCGGCGCGGGGGGCGATCAGGATCCCGCAGCCCTGGCCACGGACCTGGAGCGCCAGCGGCACCCGCTGCTGGAGCAGCGGCCGGTAACCGGCGGTCAGCACCACAGTCCAGCCCAGCCCGTTGAGCTCCACCAGCCGCATGTTGGTGTCCATGCCGGCAAGGTCCAGGTCATCGGCCAGAGCGATGGCGCCGCGGTCGAGCTGCCCGGCCCGCGCCCGCGCCAGGACGGCCGACCAGTAGTCCTCCGGCCGGGCGCCGGGCCCGGGCCGCAGCCACTCGAGCACAGGATTGAGGCCCGGCAGCGCCCGCAGCAGGCAGCTTTTGCCCGCTCCGGGTCCGCCAAGCACGGCCAGGACGGTGCCCGGCGGCAGCGGCAGGCCGGCCGGGCCGGGTTCATCCCCGCCCAACCCGACCCAGAGCCACCCGGGGCCGGCGGGCGGCGCCGGGAGCTCCGGGCCGATCCGGGCCCGGACCTCGGGGACGGTCACTACCGCGGGAAGCGGCTCAACCCGGAACGGCCGAACGGTCAGGCCGCCGCGGGTGTTCGTCCGGATCCCTGCCTCCGGCGGCTCGCACAGCTGCGCCGCGTGCGCAGTGGCCCCGGCGAAGGCGCCGGCTGCGGCCACCCTGCCGGGCAGGGCCGGAATTTCCGGCAGCCGCGGCCAGCCGTGCCTGCTTTCCTCCGTCGATCCGGCCGGAAAGAAGATGCGGTTGGGAAGCGCCGCAAAGAACCGTGCCGTCACAAGTTCGCGCCCGCCGGAGACGATGACGGTCAGGCCCGCCCCTGGGCCGTCCCGGATGATGTCGTTCACGAGGTCCTCGGTCCACGCCAGGGGACTCGACCGAAACGCGGAGACCCACGACCCCCAGTGGTTGAGCACGAGGACCAGCGGAGGGGCAGGTGCCGCTCCGGGAGCGGTCAACCGGCTCCGGATTTCCCCGGCCAGCCGCTCCAGCACCCGGACGGCGCGGCGCAGCTCATCGGCGCCCGCCCATGCACCGGTCCGGGGCGAGCCCGCCGCGCGGCGCAGGGAGCCGTCGGCGTCGAGGATGTACAGGTGGGATTCGACGTCATCGCCCAGCAGCTGTTCCACGGCCAGCTGGCAGGCCGCTGCGGGCCCGGTGGACGTGCCGCCGCGGGCGTCTCCGATGAGGGCAAGATGGCCGTGCCCGCCCGCGTGCCAACGGAGTTCGCGGAGTTGCTGCTGTTCGGGCACGTCCACCATCCCCAGCAGCACGCCCGGCGCGGCCGCAGTGGCGGCCAGTCCGGTTCCAGCCCGGGGAAACGGCAACCGCACGGGCAGCGGCGGGGCTACAGGGCGCCGGGGGAGCCCGCCGCCATGCCCGGCCCACAGCCCTGACGTCAGCCGGACCAGCGGAGCAGCAGCCTGGGCGGGGGTGGCCAGGACGCGAGGCCCCGGGGCGTTTCGGCGGGATGCAGGCTCCCGGTCCAGCCGGGCCGCGGCCGTCATGACGGTCACGGCCTGGCCGGCGGCCTGCGGTGCGGCTGTCAGGACAGCGG
Source organism: uncultured Arthrobacter sp. (assembly GCF_964021775.1). Classification (GTDB taxonomy): domain Bacteria; phylum Actinomycetota; class Actinomycetes; order Actinomycetales; family Micrococcaceae; genus Arthrobacter. Next base: position 75,899 of record NZ_CAXHZI010000010.1, on the reverse strand, counting down.
TCTGGAATTCCTCGGGTGCCGCGTTGCCGCGCAGCAGGTAGGCCCGCCCCGGGCTGTCCAGCGGAATGGCCGCGGCGAGCCGGGAATCCATGACGTCGGCGGACTCCAGCTCCGACTGGACCCGCAGCACGACGCTGCTGGTGACATTGGCCCGGATGTCTGCTGAGAGTGCTCCCTGGGCGCGCTGCGTGGCCATGACGAGGTGGATCCCCAGGGACCGTCCGATTGCCGCGATCCGCATGAGCTCCCGCAGTGCGGCGGGCGCCTCCTCGACCAGCATTCTGAACTCGTCGATCACCAGGACCAGCCGGGGCAGCGCCGGCACCCCGGAGGTTTGTGCCGGGTAGGAGGACAGGTCCGGGACTCCGGCCGCGGCCAGCAGTTCCTCCCGGTACCGGACTTCCGCGCGCAGCGACGCCAGGCTGCGCTCCACCTCGTGGCTGGCCAGGTCGGTCAGCATGCCGACGCAATGCGGCAGGCCGGTCAGCGGTCCGAGCCCGGAGCCGCCTTTGAAGTCCACGAAAAGCAGGTTGAGCAGGTTCGGCGGGTAGCTGGCCGCCAGCCCGGCCACGAGGGTGCGCAGGAACTCGGACTTTCCGGATCCGGTGGTCCCGGCCACCAGCAGGTGCGGCCCGTCCGACTCCAGGTCCAGGTGGAGCGGCCCCGCTGCCGCCCGGCCGACCGGAACAGGCAGTCCCCGCCGGGGCTGGCCGCCGGCCGCGGACCAGCGCCGCTCGATCTCTCCGGCCGAGAGCGGCAGAAGCTCACCCAGCCGGCACGCGTCCGGGACGCGCGAGGAGCCTGCCTCCGGCGCGGGCTCCGCTCCGCCCGCGCTTCGGCAGAACCGGTCAAACACCTCCGCCGGCACAAGATCGGGGGTGAAGACGGTCCTGGCGGTGCCGATGGTGAGCACGGCCCCGCGCCCGCCCAGCACGACCGTCTGGCCAGGACCGGGGTGAGAGGCGGCGGCACAATCCAGCACCTGCCAGCCGCAGCCGGCCCCCGCAGCGCAGAGCGCCGCGGCATGGTCCGTCCCGGGCAGCACGATCAGCACGCCCCGGTCCCAGCCCGGGCCGGGGCCGGCGGCAAGGTCCGCTGCGGTCAGTGACCCGCTGGCAGACAGGGACACCTGCGACAGAAAGCGGGCCGCGGGCGGCAGTGACCGGACGGGACCGTGCAGCAGAATCCGCGTCCGGCGCGCCCGGGGGAAGCTCGCCAGCTGCATGACCAGGAAACGGACCAGCCCGGCGAGGGCATCTTCCGGGCCGCGGAAACCGGCCGGCGCGGCGGGGTCCAGGCACACCGGAACCAGTCCCACGGCAGGGGCCAGGAATGCGGGGTCGTCCGGAACCAGGCTGATTCTCGCGGTTTCCCGGGCGAGGCCAAGCCGCAACCAGACGGGGCCGCCGTCGGGTCCGTCCCGGGCCTCGCCGGAGTCCGGGGCCCCGGCGTTGAGGGCGAGGTCCGCGGCGGAGGGGGCGGCCCGCCGGCGCCGGCCGCGGTCCTCGTCGACGGCGGCGGCGATGGCGGCCTTCAGCTCGCGCCGCCGCCTCCGGCCGGACAGTGCCGGTACCAGGACCGACACCGCGGACAGGGCCGAGAACGCCAGGAACATCCACAGCCCCGTGCCCACGGCCAGCGCAACGCCCACGGCCAGCGGGACCACGGCGGTCAGCACCAGGGCCGCGCGGTTGCCGGCGGGACCCGGGTTCGGGATCCGCAGCGGCTCCGACGTGTCACGGCCGGCATCGGAGCCGCCGGGCCCCGCCGCCGGGCTTCGCCGGGCCGCGCGGCCGCCGCGGAACACCAGGCCCAGGGTGGACTGGCCGCAGCCGATGATGGAGTCGCTGGAGACCCGCACGCTGGTGACCGGTTTGCCGTCGACTGTGGTGCCGTTCGCGCTGCCCAGATCGACCAGGGTGACCCCCGTATCGGCCACCTCCAGCAGCGCGTGTGCGCGGGACAGCTCCGGGTCGGGGAGGATCAGGTCCGTTCCGCCCCGGCCCACGCGGTAGCTTCCGCGGCGCAGCGGCAGCAGCGTCCCCGCCCCCGGTCCGCTGAGCACGGCCAGCAGAAGGGCGGCTCCGCCGTCGGGCGCCGGGCCGGCAGGGGCGCCGTCGACCAGGACCGCGCCGCTGACCAGCGGGGCATCCCCGGCGGCCAGGGTGCCCAGCGGCACGCCGGCCACCGTCAGGCCGGTGGTGTCGTATTGCCGGGCCACCGCTGCCTCGAGTTCGGTTCCCGGGCAGCCGCGCGGCAGCTCCACGGACAGCTCAACCGGGTCAGCCGTTATTCCTGGTGCGGCGCCCGGCCCGCGGACCAGGGTGCAGTGCAGCAACACCGGGAAACTCCCTCCTGCTCAGACGTGTACTTAAAACAGGCTAGGGACCGGCCCGGCGCCGGTGGCAACACAATCCAGCCATGTGGATAACGCCCGGAGGTGGAAAAGTGCCTCCGGCGCAACGGGCGGCCGGGCATAGCACGGGGCCGGGGGCCGCCGGCGGCACAGCGCCCGGGACGCCGCGATTCGTGGCTCCGGCATAACGCTCGGTAGTCTAGAGCAGCAGACGATGCACAACGTTGCGCTGCCCGCATTCGAACCAGGAGATTTTGTGACCGCTGACCTCGTCATCGTAGGGTCGGGCTTTTTCGGCCTGACAATCGCAGAACAGGCCGCCACCGAGCTGGGCTTGAAGGTCGTCGTCATCGACCGCCGCCACCACATCGGCGGCAATGCTTACAGCGAAAAGGAGGAGCAGACCGGGATCGAAGTCCACCGGTACGGTGCCCACCTTTTCCACACCTCAAACGACCGCGTGTGGGAGTACGTCAACCGCTTCACGACGTTCACGAACTACGTGCACAAGGTCTACGGCGTCCACAAGGGCGAGGTTTACTCCCTGCCCATCAACCTGGCCACCATCAACCAGTTTTTCCGCGCGAACCTGACCCCGGGCCAGGCCCAGGACCTGATCAAGGAACAGGCCGGAGAGCTGGCGGGCACCGACCCGCAGAACCTCAACGACAAAGGCATCCAGCTCATCGGCCGGCCGCTCTACGAGGCGTTCATCAAGCACTACACCGGCAAGCAGTGGCAGACGGATCCCAAGGACCTGCCCGCCGGCATCATCTCCCGCCTCCCGGTGCGCTACAACTACGATAACCGCTACTTCAACGACAAGTACGAGGGCCTGCCGACCAACGGCTACACCGCGTGGATCGAGAAGATGGCCGAGCACCCGAACATCGAAGTCCGACTCAACACCGACTTCTTCGACGAGTCCCACGAGTACAGCAAGGACAAACTCGTCGGCAACATCCCCGTCGTCTACACCGGACCGGTGGACCGCTACTTCGACTACGCCGAGGGCGACCTCTCCTGGCGCACCATCGACTTCGAGGAGGAGGTGCTCGACGTCGGGGACTTCCAGGGAACGTCGGTGGTCAACTACAACGACGCCGATGTCGCCTACACCCGCATCATCGAACCGCGCCACTTCCACCCCGAGCGCGACTACCAGACGGAGAAGACCGTCATCATGCGCGAGTTCTCCCGTGCGGCGGAAAAGGGCGACGAGCCCTATTACCCCATCAACACCCCCGCGGACCGCGAACGCCTGCTCAAGTACCGTGACCTCGCGGCCGCGGAGAAGGACGTGCTGTTCGGCGGGCGCCTCGGCACCTACAAGTACCTGGACATGCACATGGCCATCGGCTCCGCCCTGACCATGTTCGAGAACAAGATCCGCCCGCATTTCGAGGGTGGCGCCAAGATTGAAAGCGGAGGGGTGGACGCGTGAGCGTAGGCCAGCAGGACAACCAGACCGTGACCGCCGGGCCGGGCAACGACGCCGCCTGGCAAACCATCCAGCGTGTGATCCTGCCGGGGGAGCGGGGACACGAGACCCTCCCGCTCTACATGGACTCCGGCGTGGTGAGCAGTGCCACCGACATCTCGGCGGAACTGTCCGGGTTCGGCCGTTCCAAGACGCCGGTCAAGCTCCTCGACCCGGCCCGGATGGCGCACGCGGATGACATCACCTCGCGGACCAGCGCCTCGGTGCGGGCCGGCGAGCGGATCTCCTTCGCCACCTATTTCAATGCCTTCGCGGCGAGTTACTGGCGCCGCTGGACCACGGTGGAAGAGGTCCGTCTCCAGGTCCGGACGTCCGGGCGGGGCACCGTCAGCATCTACCGCTCCAACGCCCGCGGCTCGCTGCAACACGTCGAGACCACCAGGGTCGACGGCGAAGCGCAGACGGAGTTCGTCCTGTCCCTGGCCCCCTTCGGCGACGGCGGCTGGTACTGGTTCGACATCACCGCCGGAACCGACGACATGGAGTTCGTCGGCGCCGAATGGCAGACCCGGGCCGCGCGGCGGCAGACCGGATTGATCACGCTCGAAATCACGACGCTGAACAAGACCGCCTACTGCATCAACAACCTCCGTATCCTGGGGCAGCACCCGGAGGCCCTGGAGCACGTGAAGGAAGTCATCGTCGTCGACCAGGGCACCGACAAGGTGGCCGATGCCGAGGGCTTCGCCGAAGTTGAGAGTGCACTCGGCGGCAAGCTGCGCATCATTGACCAGAACAACCTGGGCGGTTCCGGCGGCTTCGCCCGCGGCATGTACGAGGCGGTGGAGAACGGCAGCGACTACGTCCTGCTGCTCGACGACGACGTCGTCATCGAGGCCGAGAGCCTCATCCGGCTGGGCACCTTCGCTGACTACTGCAAGAAGCCCACCCTCGTCGGCGGCCACATGTTCGACCTGCACGACCGCAACGTCCTGCACACCCTGGGCGAGGTCGTCAACCCGTACCTGATCGGCCCGGCCGAACCCAACCCCAACCAGGAAATGCGCCACAACTTCGCGCAGCGGAACCTGCGGGACACCCCGTGGATGCACCGCCGCGTCGACGTCGACTACAACGGCTGGTGGATGTGCCTGATCCCTACCGCGGTGATCCGTGAGATCGGCCTGTCGCTGCCCGTCTTCATCAAGTGGGACGATTCCGAATACGGAGTCCGCGCCAAGGCCGCCGGGTACAACACGGTGTCGCTGCCGGGGTCCGCTGTCTGGCATGTTTCCTGGATCGACAAGGACGACCTGGTCGGCTGGCAGGCCTACTTCCACACCCGGAACCGGTTCATCTACGCACTGCTGCACAGCCCCTACGATTTCGGCGGCGGCCTGGTGGAGAACTCGATCAAGCTGGACCTCAAGCACAACATTTCGATGCAGTACTACACGCTGCAGGGCCGCATCGAGGCCATGAAGGATCTGCTGCAGGGACCCGGGAGCCTGCACAAGATGCTTCCCACCAAGCTCCCCGAGATCCGTGCCATGGCCCAGGAGTTCTCGGAAGCCCAGTTCAAGCCGAGCTTTGACGACTACCCGTCGGTGTTGTCCACCAAGGTTCCGCGCCGCGGCAAGGGCGTCTCGGTGCCGTCCTACCTGGGGCTGCTGCCGTGGGTGGCAAAGACTGTGGTCCGGCACGTCGGTTTCCCGGTGTCGGACACGTCCAAGGCCCACCCTGAGACCATCGTGCCCCACCAGGACAACAAGTGGTGGCGGGTCTCCCAGTTCGACAGCGCACTGGTCTCCAACGCCGAGGGCAGCGCGGTGTCCTGGTACAAGCGCGATCCCCGCCGGGTGCGCGCCCTGCTCGCCGAAAGCGTCAAGGTTTACGGCGAGGTGCTGCGCCGGTGGCCGGCCCTCAAGCAGGAATACCGCGGCGCCCTCGCCGAGATCACCTCGATGGACGCGTGGAAGCAGACCTTCGACGCCAACAGCAAAGGTGACAGCACCCGATGACCGCCAGCACCCAGGAACTCGTTGAGCCCGGCCTGGGCCGCGGCCTGGCCGACGTGGCCCGTTCGCGGTTCCTGCTCAAGCTGCTGGTCCGCAAGGAACTCAAGATCCGCTACCGGGGATCGGTCCTGGGCCTGCTCTGGTCCTACGTCAAGCCGGGCGTCCAGTTCATCGTCTTCTACATCGCGCTCGGGGTCTTCCTCGGGCTGGAGCGGAGCCCCCGGAATCCGGAAGGGCTGACGAACTACGCGGTCTACCTGTTCTCCGGCATCGTCCTGATCAACTTCTTCACGGAGGCCCTGGGGAACGCTGCCCGGTCCATCGTGTACAACGGCAACCTGATCAAGAAGATCTACCTGCCCCGGGAGCTCTTCCCGGTCGCGTCGGTGTGGGTCTCGGCGGTGCACTTCTTCCCGCAGCTGGTGGTGCTGGTGACGGCGTGCCTGTTCACCGGCTGGAAGCCGGACCTTTTCCAGCTGCTCTCGGCCGTCGGCGGGTTCGCCATCGTTGCACTGCTGGCCGCCGGACTCGGGTTGCTCTTCGGTGCCGCGAACGTTTATTTCAGGGACTCCGAGAACCTGGTCGACATGCTGCTGATGGTGGCGACCTGGGCGTCGCCGGTGATGTACGCGTGGTCCATGGTTGAGGCGAAACTCGGTGCGGCCGCCTTCGCGGTCTACCAGGCCAATCCGATCACGGTCGGCGTGGAGCTGTTCCATTACGCGTTCTGGTACCCCACCACCGACGGGTCTTCGCCCATGCCGCCGGACCTGCTGGGGCTCTGGTTCCCGGTCGGCCTCGTCGTGTCCGTCCTCGTCCTGGCGCTCGGCCAATTCACCTTTAGGCGGCTCGAGGGCCGTTTCGCCCAGGAGCTGTAGTGGTAAACGCAATTGAAGTCACCGATATCAGCAAGCAGTTCGTGCTCCGCCACACCCGCTCCATCAAGGAGACGGTGGTGTGGCTGGCCAAGGGCAGGAAAGGCGACCTGACCAAGAAGTTCCACGCCCTGCGGAACGTCTCGCTGCATGTCCAGACCGGCGAAACCGTTGCACTGCTCGGGCTGAACGGCTCCGGCAAATCCACGCTGCTCAAGCACATCTCCGGTGTGATGCTCCCGGACAGCGGATCGGTGCGCACCCGGGGCCGGGTCGCCGGCCTGATCGAGGTCGGCGCCGGTTTCCATCCCGACCTTTCCGGCCGCGACAACGTCTACCTCAACGGAGCCATCCTGGGGATGACCGAGCAGGAGGTGAACGACCGCTTCGAGTCGATCGTGGAATTCGCGGAAATCGGCGAATTCATCGACACCGAGGTGAAGTTCTACTCCTCCGGCATGTACCTGCGCCTGGCGTTCTCCGTAGCAGTCCACACCGATCCCGAGGTCTTCCTGATCGACGAGATCCTGGCCGTGGGCGATGAACCGTTCCAGCGCAAGTGCATCGACAAGATCCAGGAGCTGGCCGAGCGCGGCAAGACGCTCGTCGTCGTCAGCCACGACCTGGACCTGGTCTCCCGGATCTGCGCCCGCGGTGTCCTGCTTGAGCACGGAAATGTATTGTTTGATGGGCCGATCCACGAGGCGGTCAGCCGGCTCCGCAACTAGCCGTCCGGCCCCGCTACAACGCCGCCGCCGTGCGGCAGCCGCTAGGGTGGAGACAGGTCCTTTGGCCCCGCCATCAGGTATGAGAGAAAAGGCACGAGAATCGTGAAGATTGCTGTAATTGCGTTGGGAAAGATCGGCCTGCCCTTGGCCGTCCAGTTTGCGTCCAAGGGTCATGAGGTCGTCGGAGTCGACGTGAACCGGCAGGTTGTCGACCTCATCAACGCCGGAACGGAGCCGTTCCCCGGCGAAGCCCACCTGCAGGAAAAGCTTTCCGAGCTGGTGCCCGCCGGCAAGCTCCGGGCCACCACCGACTACGCGGACGCGGTCCCCGACGCCGACGTCGTCGTGCTGGTCGTCCCGCTGTTTGTCGACGCCGACGCGAACCCTGACTTCGGCTGGATGGACGCGGCCACCGCGGAACTGGGCAAGCACCTGACGCCCGGCACCCTGGTCTCCTACGAGACCACCCTCCCGGTCGGCACCACCCGCAGCCGCTGGAAGCCGGCCCTGGAAGCCGCCTCCGGCCTGGTCGAGGGCCAGGACTTCCACCTCGTGTTCTCGCCGGAGCGGGTCCTCACCGGCCGGGTGTTCGAGGACCTGCGCAAGTACCCCAAACTGGTGGGCGGCCTCTCGCCGGCCGGCGCAGCCAAGGCCGTCGAGTTTTACGAGGCCGTGCTGGACTTCGACGAGCGGGCCGACCTGGTCCGCCCGAACGGCGTGTGGGACCTGGGGTCCGCCGAGGCCTCGGAGCTGGCCAAGCTTGCCGAAACCACCTACCGCGACGTCAACATCGGACTGGCCAACCAGTTCGCCCGCTTCGCCGCCACGGCCGGGATCGACATCTACCAGGTCATCGAGGCCGCCAACTCCCAGCCCTACAGCCACATCCACACGCCCGGAATCGCCGTCGGCGGACACTGCATCCCCGTCTACCCGCGGCTGTACCTCTGGAACGATCCGGAGGCCACCGTGGTGCGCGCCGCCCGCGCGGCCAACGCCGGCATGCCGGCCTACACCATCGGCCTGCTGGAGGGCGCCTACGGCGACCTGGCGGGAGCCCGGGTGGTGGTCCTGGGCGCCGCGTACCGCGGCGGCGTTAAGGAAACGGCGTTCTCCGGTGTCTTCGACGCCGTCAAGGCACTCGAATCCCGCGGCGCCACGGCACTCGTCCACGACCCGCTGTACACCGACGAGGAACTCCAGAAGCTGGGCTTCCAGCCCTACCACCTGGGGGAGCCGGCCGATGCGGCCGTGGTCCAGGCCGATCACGCCGAGTACCGGACCCTCGGGCCGCAGGACCTCCCGGGCGTCCGGGTGTTCATCGACGGCCGCCGCGTGAGCAGCGCCGAGGCCTGGGACGGCGTCCAGTACCGCGTCATCGGCAAGGCCTGACCCCGACCCGCGCGCCGATCACTTCTTCCCTTTGACAGGAGATCCACGATGAATAACATTGCCCCGAGCGCTGATGTTTCGGACCGCGCGGTGCTGGGCGCCGGCACCAAGATCTGGCACCTGGCCCAGGTGCGTGAAGACGCCGTCCTGGGAGAAAATTGCATCGTCGGCCGCGGCGCCTATGTCGGCACCGGCGTCCAGATCGGCGACAACACCAAGATCCAGAACTACGCTCTGGTCTACGAGCCCGCCAAGCTGGGGAAGGGCGTCTTCATCGGACCCGCGGTGGTCCTGACGAACGACACCTACCCGCGCTCGGTCAGCCCGGACGGATCGTTGAAGAGCGCGCACGACTGGACCCCGGTGGGTGTCACCATCGAGGATGGAGCGTCCATCGGCGCCCGGGCCGTGTGCGTCGCACCGGTCACGATCGGACGCTGGGCGACCATCGCCGCGGGCGCCGTCGTTACCAAGGATGTCCCGGCGTTCGCCCTGATGGCCGGCGTACCGGCCAAGCGGCTCGGGTGGGTCGGCAAGGCCGGCTTCCCGCTGCGTGAGGCGGACGGCTTCTGGGTGTGCCCCGAGACGGGCGCCAAATATGTTGAAGAAGAAAACTTCCTGAAAGAGGCAGAGGACAACGCATGAGCCTGGACTTTATCCCCGCAGCCAAGCCGATCATCGGCGATGAAGAGCGGGCGGCCGTCGATGCCGTCCTCGCCTCCGGAATGCTGGCCCAAGGCAAGCAGGTAGCGGAGTTCGAAACCGAGTTCTCCTCGGTGCTGGTTGACGGCCGCGCGGCCGTCGCCGTGAACTCCGGCACCTCCGGGCTGCACCTTGGCCTCCTCGCCGCCGGCGTCGGCCCGGGCGACGAGGTCATCGTGCCCTCGTTCACCTTTGCCGCCACCGGCAACGCGGTGGCGCTGACCGGCGCCACTCCGGTGTTCGCCGACATCGAACTGGACCACTACACCCTGGACACGGACCATGTCGCTTCGCTGATCACGGAGAAGACCAAGGGCATCATGCCGGTCCACCTCTACGGCCACCCGTTCGACGTCGAGGGCCTCGGCCGGCTCGCCGCGGAGCGGGGCATCGACCTGTACGAGGACGCCGCCCAGGCGCACGGCGCCAGCTTTAACGGCAAGAAGGTGGGCAGCTTCGGCACCTTCGCCATGTTCAGCCTGTACCCGACCAAGAACATGACCTCCGGCGAGGGCGGCATGGTCACGACGTCGGACCCCGCCGTCGAGCACAAGCTGCGGCTGCTGCGCAACCAGGGCATGGAGAAGCAGTACGAGAACGAAATCGTCGGCTTCAACGCCCGCATGACCGACCTGCACGCGGCCATTGGCCGCGTCCAGCTCACCAAGGTGCTGGCCTGGACCGCGCAACGGCAGCAGAACGCTGCCTTCCTCGACGCCCACCTGGAGAACGTCGGGACCCCGGCCGTCAAGGCGGGCGCGGGCCACGTCTACCACCAGTACACCATCCGGGTCACCGAGGACCGTGACGGCCTGGCCAAGGCACTGCGGGAGGAATACAACATCGGAACCGGCGTGTACTACCCGGTCCCGAACCACCGGCTCCCGTCCTTCAACCGCACCGAAGACCTGCCCAACACGGAAACGGCAGCCAAGGAAGTGCTCTCGCTGCCGGTCCACCCGTCCCTGAGCCAGGATGACCTCGAGCGGATCGTCACGGCGGTTAACGCCGTCGCCAAGGCCGGTGCCTGAGATGGCGAACCTGCGTGTCGGCCTGATCGGGCTGGGAATGATGGGACGGCACCACGCCCGCGTCCTGCGCGAACTGCCCGGCGTCGACCTGGTGGCGGTCGCGGACGCCTACGGCGACCCGCACGGCGTCGCCGGCGGCCTCAAGGTGCTGTCCTCGGTGGAGGAACTGATCGCCCAGGGCCTCGACATGGCCGTCGCCGCTGTCCCGACCGGGATGCACGAGGAAGTCGGCCTGGCCCTGGCCGAAGCCGGCGTCCACACCCTCGTGGAGAAGCCGATCGCCGCCAGCGCCCCGGCAGGCCAGCGCCTCGTCGACGCCTTCGAGGCCAAGAACCTGGTCGGCGCCGTCGGGCACATCGAGCGCTTCAATCCGGCGCTGCAGTCCCTGCGGAAGCGGATCGAAGCGGGCGAACTCGGCGAGGTGTACCAGATTGCCACCCGCCGGCAGGGTCCTTTCCCCTCGCGCATCGCCGACGTCGGCGTCGTCAAGGACCTGGGCACGCACGATATCGACCTGACCGCCTGGCTCGCCCAGAGCCGCTTCGAGTCGATCTTCGCCCATGTCACCACCCGCAGCGGCCGTCCGCATGAAGACATGGTCGCCGCAACCGGCCAGCTGGAAAACGGTGTCATCACCAACCACCTGGTGAACTGGCTTTCCCCGATGAAGGAGCGCCTGACCATCGTCACCGGCGAAAAGGGCGCCTTCGTTGCCGACACGGTGACCGCGGACCTGACGTTCTTCGAGAACGGCACCGTGGCCACGGAGTGGGAGTCCATGGCGGCCTTCCGGGGTGTCTCCGAGGGCAACATGACGCGGCTGGCGATCGCCAAGCCGGAGCCGCTGCGTACCGAGCACGAAGCCTTCCGCGACGCCGTCCTGGGGCTGCGCAACGACGTCGTGACCATGCGCGAAGGGCTCGACACCCTGTCCGTCGCCGAGGCCGTGCTGGAGTCCGCGCGCAGCGGGCAGATGGTCAAAGTCGCCGCCTCGTGACGGCCGGTCCCCGATTGCGGGTCGCGGTCGCCACCCGGCTTTTCACACCCGAAGTGGGGGCCGCCGCATTCCGCCTCCAGGCGTTGGTGGACGGGCTGGTGGCGGCAGGAGCTGAGGTGCACGTCGTGACGACCCGTGCCCCCGGGGGTGCCTCGGCGGGCAGCGTCCCGTTCCGGATCAGCCGGTGGCCGGTGCTGCGGGACCCGGGCGGCAACGTCCGGGGGTACCTGCAGTACCTGAGCTTCGACATTCCGGCGTTTTTCCGCCTGCTGGCACTGGACGCGGATGTTGTCGTCTCCGAACCGCCCCCCACCACCGGCCTGGTGGTGGCCCTCAGCAGCTGGCTGCGCCGCCGTCCGTTCGTCTATTACGCGGCAGACGTGTGGAGCGAAGCGCTGTCCGCCATGGATGTGCCGGGCGTCGTCATCGGCCTGATGCGGCGTGTTGAAGGCTTTGTGTTGCGCCGCGCCTCCAGCGTTATCGCGATCTCCGACGCGGTTGCCGAGCAGGTCGCGAAGTTCGGCGTGCCGGCCGAACGGCTCCGGGTGGTGGCCAACGGGGTCGACACTTCGGTCTTCAACCCCGACGTCGAGGCCGTCGCCGGCCGGCGGCCCTATTTCGCCTACACCGGGACCATCTCCGAATGGCAGGGAGCCGACGTCTTTGTCCGCGCCCTGCCGATCGTGCAGCAGAAGTTCCCGGACGCGGAGATCCGCTTTTTCGGGCAGGGAACGGACGAGCCGGCGCTCCGCGCGCTGGCCGCCGAGATCGCTCCGGGCGGTGTTGTTTTCGGCGGCGTCGTTCCGCCCCGGCAGGCTGCGTCCTGGCTGCGGGGAGCCGCGGCTGCACTTGTCAGTATTAAGCCGGGCCAGGGCTATGACTTCGCCAAGCCAACCAAGATTTACGCCGCCGCCGGGTGCGGCACCCGGGTGATCTTCGCCGGCGCCGGCGAGGGGGCCGCCGTGGTGGCCGGCTACGGACTCGGCGACGCCGTCGCCCACGACCCACAGGCGGTGGCGGCCGCCATGGTCGCCGCCCTGGAAAACGCCGACTCCGGCCGGGGACTCCGCTCGCAGTGGGTGGCGGACAACGCCTCCCTCGCCGCAGCTGGCCAGGAGGCCGCTGCCGTCATCGCGGCGTTAGGGAGGAACCACCGTTGAAAATTCTCGTGGTCACCACGTGGTTCCCCAGTGCGGGGTCGCCGGCGCAGGCACCCTTCAATCTGGAGCACGCGAAAGCGATCCAACGCCTTCACGACGTCCGTGTGGTGCATATGCGGCTGGGCAGCGGGCTGCCCGCGGCTACCGAAACCTATGACGGCCTGCCCGTGCGACGGATTTCCCTCGACCCCCGCCGGCCGTGGACCGCACTGTCTGTGCTGCGCCTGCTGAGGGAATGCTCGACGGCGGATGTGCTGCACACAATGGCCTTTTCCTCGGCACTCGTGGCCGCCTTGCCAGCTCTCCTGCGGCGGATGCCCTGGGTGCATTCCGAACACTGGAGCGGTGTCACTAACCCGCGGAACGTGGCGGGGCTGTGGCCACGTTTCGCATGGTTGCGATGGGTCCTGCGCCTTCCGCATGCTGTCACCGGAGTAACGGCGGAACTCGTGGAGAAACTGCAGGTCTTCGCACGTCCGGGGGCTGCGGTGCTGGTTCCCTGTGTTGTCGCCAATGAGCGTCCGCTGCAGCCGCTGCCCGCCGGGGATCGGCTGCGCCTGGTCGCCGTTGGCGGCCTAGTTCCGGGCAAGAGGCCGCTGCTGGCCATTCGGACCGTTGCGGCGCTGAAGGAATCAGGTCACGACGTGCATCTCAGCTGGGTGGGTGACGGACCCCTGCGCCCGGAGGCCGAAGAACTGATAACGGAGCTGAAGCTCGACGGAAACGTCACCCTGGTCGGCACGGTTCCCCCCGCAGAAGTCTTTGCGTTCTTCGAACGGGCCCATCTATTTTTCCTCCCGACGGCGCACGAGAACTTCTTCACCTCCGCCGCCGAGGCCCTCTCTGCCGGGCGCGCCGTCGTCGTACCGCGGGTGGGCGGGTTCACCGACTACGTGACCCCGGCGAACGGCGTCCTCGTGGATGACGCTTCGCCGGAGTCCCTGGCCGCCGCCATCGTCGCGGCCCGCCGGACCTTCGCGGAAATCGACCCCTCAGCCATTGCCGCGCCGATCCGGGCCAGGTTCAGCCGAAGCACTGTCGGACGGCTCTTCGAGGACATCTACGACCGGGTGCCGGCCACCAAAGGGACAACAAGGCGGAGACGACATGGATAACGGCACAACGGGCGTAGCCCCGGCAGTGGACGTCGTCATTGCCGTGCACAGCAGCACCCGGCCGGTGGCACGGGCCGTCGCCTCGATTGCCTCGGCCGGCCTGGAGCTGAATGCCCCAGACGGAGTCCGGATTACGGTGGTGTGCCACAACATCTCCATGGAGGAGATTGCGGGCAACGTCCCGCCTGAATTGGCGTCGGCCACCAGATTCCTGGAACTCCGTGACGGCATCCCCAGCCCGGCCGGGCCGTTCAACTACGCGCTGGCCCAGGCCACCGCTGAATTTGTGTGCATCCTTGGCAGCGACGATTATCTTGAACACGGAGCCCTACGCGACTGGCTCCACCTCGCCCGCACGCACTCCTCGGCGATGGTTATTGCTCCGCAGCGGCACGCCGCCGGGGCGCTGGTACGGACCCCGCCGGTGCGGGTCGGCCGACGATTTAAACTCGATCCGGTGAAGGACCGCCTGAGCTACCGAACAGCGCCACTGGGGCTGCTTCGACGCAGCGAAATCCAGCGGCTTGGCCTTGAATTCAGCGCGGATTTGCGGACGGGGGAGGACCAGATCTTCTCCGCCAAACTCTGGTTCGGCGGCGGACGGATCGACTACGCCCGCGGGGCCGGTAAATACGTCGTTGGCGCAGACGCCGAAGACCGGGTCACCGGACAGCGACGGGACATTGGCGAGTTGTTCGCCTTTGCCACGGAGCTGGTCGCCGACCCTTGGTTCTTGGCGCTTTCCCTGGCGCATCGACGTGCCCTGGTCACCAAGCTGCTGCGGGTTCATGTGTTTGGCGTCATTCTCCCTCGCACCGAACAAGGCGGCTGGACTGACGCGGACCGCGAAGAACTTTCGCGCGTGGCCCGGGAACTTCTCGCCGCGGCACCGGGGGCGGAGCGGCCCTTATCCCTGGCTGACGCCCGGCTGCTCCGCGGGATCCTTGCGCTCAGCCCGACGGCCGAGATCCTGGCGGCAGCAACAGCACGCCGCAGGTTTGGACGGCCGGAGACCTTGATCGCATCGAACCTGGCGGTGCAGCTGCAACCTGAAGCGCCGCTGCGGTTCATGGCGGCCTCCGCGCTGCTCTAGGACTGCACAGACCCGGCCACCGGGCAGCGCTCCGGGTGCCGGAGAGGAGCAGGGGCGGGAAAGGGCTCTTGTGGCCCGTTCCCGCCCCTGACGGACGCTTGCGCGTCCTAGCTCCTGCCGGACTCCGCGCTGAATTTCAGCAGCGCGTCCACGATCTTCTCGGCGGCGTGCCCGTCGCCGTACGGGGCAGCGTCGGTGGGTTCCGGAGCGGGCCGCTGCACGGTGTCGGCGAGGATGGAGAGGTCTTCGCTCACCAGGACATTCCACCGCGACTCGAGGGTTTCAACCCACTCTGTCTCGGGACGGATCGTGGTGCACGGGACCCGCAGCAGGAAGGCTTCCTTCTGCAGTCCGCCCGAGTCGGTGACGACGCCCGCGCTGTTGACGACGGCGTTGACCAGCTGCGGGTAGGCCAGCGGCGGGCACACCCGGATGCTTCCCTGCTCGAGGTCGAGCCCGTGCCGTTCGGCAAAGCTCACCAGACGCGGATGGGCCAGCAGGAGCACGGGGCGGTCCAGTGAGGCCAGAGACCCAAGGATGGACTTGAGCCGGGACGGCGAGTCTGTGTTGTCCGGGCGGTGGATGGTGCTGACGTAGAAGCCCTGCGGGGACACATCGAGGGGGAGCGGCTCGTCCCGGCTCTGCAGCAGGTCACGGACCTGGTACAGGACATCGGTCATCACGTCTCCGACGAGGACCGTCATGGCCGCCAGGCCCTCATTGGCCAGGTGGTCGACGGCAACCTGCGTCGGCGCCAGCAGCAGGTCCGCGGCGTGGTCGGTCAGGACCCGGTTGTGTTCTTCCGGCATCCGCCGGTTGAAGGAGCGTAGCCCTGCCTCAAGGTGCGCCAGCGGGATGTGCAGCTTGACCGCGGCGATGGCCGCGGCCAGGGTTGAATTCGTGTCCCCGTACACCAGCACGCAGTCGGGCCTGGCCTCTTCCAGAATCTCCTCCAGGCCGGAGAGCATGGCCCCGGTCTGTGCCCCGTGCTTGCCGGACCCGACGCCGAGGTTGAAATCCGGTGCCGGGATGCCCAGGTCGCGGAAGAAGACATCGCTCATGAGTTCGTCATAGTGCTGGCCCGTGTGGGCAATGAGGTGCTCCGCCCGGCCGGACAGGGCCGCAGCGATCGGTGCGAGCTTTACAAACTGTGGTCTTGCGCCGACAACACTAAGAATACGCATTGTCCCAGTTTAGGCGATTGCGGGACCCGGCCACGGCGGCTGTGACCCCGGGCACGGGCCCCCGAAGCGGCAGGCTCAGCAGGCGTCGACCTTGTACAGTTTGGCCGCGCCCTGCTGGTCCACGAGTTCGACCTTGGCGCCCGGGGTCGTCATGACGTCAACGAACGCGGGGTAGGCCCGGGCTTCAGGGAAGTTGAGCATGTAAAAACTGCCGAAGTCGAGGATGTAGTCCACATGGTCTTTCGCCGCGAACCGGCAGGTGTCCGATCCCGGCTGCGCCGTGGTGATGTCCTTCGCGATCTTGCGCAGCTCGGCGTCGGGCCCGGGCGAAATGTGGTACTGCGTCACGTGGCGGCCGGAAACGGCGTAGGCCAGCGGGCCGCCGTTGAACGGGTTGACGCCGATCACGGCGTCCTTCGGCACTGTCGACCCCAGCCGGGACATCAGGGCGAACTCATCATTGGATACCGCCCAGCCCGGGGAAAAGGAATAGGACTTGGTGATCTTCGCGGCGACGACGGTCAGGCCGGGGCCTTGGACGCTGTTCACCAGGTTGGAGAGCAGGACGGCCATGATCGCAGCTGCTGCGACGGCGTACAGGCTGCCGGATCCCCTGAACTCGGGGAGTCCCAGCCGCCGGCCGGCGGATCGTTTCGCGGCGACGCGCTGAAGCAGTCCCCTGACCGCGGACACCAGGCCGTCGGCGCCCACGCCGGCCAGCACAATCATGAACAACGGCACCAGGCCGGCGAGCCGGTAGGGATCCTGGTACCAACTGCCGGTCGTGAAGTGCCGGAAGCGGCCCTGGTACAGGTAGACGGCGACGATGTAGAGGGCGCCGGCAATGAGCGCGCAGGCAATCATCCACGCCCCCTTCCGCCGCAGCAGGATGGTGACGACGCCCAGCAGCGCCGCCCACGAGGCGACCATGGTCTCGCTGCCGCCAAGGAGGGTGCCGGTCGTGACGTCTCCTACCGCCTCGGCCAGGGTCCGGCTGGGCTTCCAGTTGTCATAGCTCAGGAGCAGGGCCTGCCAGATGACCAGGAATGCAGCTGCTGAGGCCACCCCCCACAGGACGACGACCGCGATGGGCTTGACGCCGGCCCTGGCCCGGATCCGGGCGCGCAACTGGGAAAACCACAAGCCGGCGATCAGCGGGACGGAGAACGCCATCAGTGCCGTGGCACCATTGGGTTGCGAGAGGAACAATGCCGCCAGCGCAACCAGCAAAAAAGTCCAGAGACTGATGTTGTCCAGGAACCTTTCCCGGCCTGCCTTGAACAACCCCACGAGGACCAGCAGCGCCAGCGGCAGCAGGCTGTAGGCAAGGGTGTTGGGGTACAGCGGGCCCCACTGGAGCAATTGGAAAGGGAAAATCCAGAAGCCACCGCTCAGGGTGCCGGCCACGACGAGCGGCAGGACACGGGGACCGACGATGCCCCGGACCAGCATGATGCAGGCGAAGGGCCACAACAGGGCGCTCACCGCGACGGTGACGGCGTTTTCGCTGACGAAGACGTCATTGTTGGTCAGCTGGGCCACGAGGGCGGCCAGGGAATGCCATACGGAAGGGTAGATGGCTATCCCGGCGTCAGGGGTGAGCATTCGGCCCAGCGTCAGTGACGATGCGTTGCCGGTCTCGAGGATGTAGCGGATCGCGTTGAGGTGAAAGACGTTGTCATAGACCTGGGCGAAGTTCCCGGGCTTGCCGATGGCCGGAAGCAGGCGGGTGGTGATGAGGGTGGCCCCTGCCACCAGGCCGCCCAGGATTGCAGCCCATTGGACGGCGGGTGCCGCCGAGGCCGGCGCGACGGGGGTGATCCGGTCCCTAAGGAACCGTCGCAGCAGGACCGCCAGGCCGGTGCAGACTGCGGTCACGAGCAGGTAGCTGGGGAGCCCCCAGCCCAGCCGGACCAGTCCCCCCACCACGCCGGCCAGGCCGATGAGTCCCGCGGAGGCCAAGGGGGCCATGGCTGCGGTGGCGTATCCTTTGGCGCCCAGTGCGCGCGCGAGCACCAACCCCGGGAGGAACAGCAGGAGTGCGGCCACGGCGATAGCGGGAAACGCCTGCCACCAGTTCATCAATGCTCCTGCCCGTCCGAATGATCGACTCGAGTCTAGCAAGCGCGGTGGGTCCCGCCGTGCCCGGAAGCCGCCGGCAACCGGCCGGGCCGGGGCACGGGTGCCGTCGTCAAGTTGCGGCGGGCGGTGCCCGGAAAACGCCGGTCCAGCCCCTCAGTCTCTCTTTGACGTAGTGACGAATGATCGAATCGTTCGACAGCGAGTCCAGTTTCCGTGGGGTGAGCAGCTCCCCGCTCCTGCCGGAAGCCCGGTATCCCGCCGTCAGGACCTGCAGTTGACGAAGATCGCTCGCCGCCCCAGCCGCTTGGAGAAAGTTGGCGTCACGCCGGCTGATGCTTGGAATGGAACCGCCCGCCAAAGACATCACCCTTGTGGCCAGTTCGCGCCAGTAGAGACTTTCCTCGGAGTCCCACAACGGGGGGTCGCCGAGGAAGCCGGGGGCGTCCGCGCGCCGGAGCAGGGCGCCGATGCCGTGCACCCTCAGGATCTTATGCGCGATGGCGCGCCGTTCCGGCGTCGTCGCCTGCCGCAGCCAGTCAGCCTCCAGCAGGTTCTCCAGCCAGGCGAACTCCTGCCGCAGCGGCCGGATCGAGCTTGTGACGCGGGCCGGTCCTGAGTCGTCGGTTTGCCGGTACGCCGGGGCGCCGTAGGGGTAGCAGATGGGCCCGGAGCGGAACCACAGGCGCAGCGTCGGTTCGAGGTCTTCACCGGTAAGGATGCCTTCGGTGTAGCCAAACCCCACGGCCTGCAGGCTCTCGCGGCGCAGCAGGCCGTACGGCACGCTGCGGTACGCCAGCCCGTCTCGGAGCGGGTGCAGGACGCGCGGCTTTGACGGCCGGATCCGTGGCGCCGCGAGGATGTTTCCCTCGGGTGTCCGCAACGGTGCGATGACGGCGGCGGCATGGTGCTTCTCGGCCACCTCCCACCAGGACAGCAGCGACCCTGGTTCCAGGTAGTCGTCCGAGTCGAGGAAGCTCAGGTAATCAGCGGTGCTGCGGTTCAGGGCAAAGTTGCGCGGGCCGGCCGGTGACGGGACGCCGTCGGAATGGCTGAGATAGCTGACGCCGGCGGCCCCTGGCGGTCCAGCCGTGAACCCGGGACCGCGGGACAGGCTGTCCGTCGCCAGGTTGTGCAGCACCACGGTTACGCGCAGCTCGACGCCGCAGGCGGCCAGTTCGGAACGCTGCTCGAGGACGGAAGCGATTCCGCGCGCTACCGGCCGCGCCGGATCATGGACAGGGATGACGACCTCGATGCTTTGGGTCATGGACTTAGCACTCCTGAGCGAGAGTATTTGGGGAGCCCCGCGATAACCTTACTGGGTGCAAAGCGAAATTCGGGATTCCGTCCACGTCGTCCGGGGAACCTCATCCTTCCTTCGAAGAACGAAGTCAGCGATGACGCCCCGTCCCCGTGTCCTGCAATTCAACGACTGCGCTTTCGTCGCCCGGTCCATGGTCCGCGCCGCGGGGCGGGCCGGTATCACTTGGGACTACCTGCCGCCCGAACAGGTCCGCCCCCTGACGGCGGCACCGGCCAACCCCGTCCTTGCCAAGGCGCGTTTTGCTCCCTATGTTGCGCGCCGGGCCGCGAAGCTCCTGCGCGCCGACGTCGTTCACGTCCACTACGCCACCAGCGCACGCCTGCTGCGGGAACGGGGCATGCCGCGGCGGCCCTACGTGCTGACGCTTCATGGCACGGACATCCGGAAACAGTGGCGGGACCCGGACTTCCACGACGAAATTCAGCGGGCGATCGACGGCGCCGCCCACGTATTTTTCGCCAACAACGACACGGCCGACAACGCCCACGCGGCGCGTCCCGACGCTGAATTCCTGCCGGCGCTCGTTGACGCTTCGGCACTGCCGGCGTGGGACCCTGCAGCTGAACCGACCATCCTCTTCGTCTCGCGCTGGGATGAGGACAAGGGAGTTGACGAGCAGTTGCGGCTGGCGCGCGCCCTGCGCGCGGCCGTCGGTCCGCAGACCCGCATGCTGGGGTTGAACTGGGGCCCGGGGGCTGGCTCCGCGGCGGACGCGGGGGTGGAACTGCTGGAACGGATGCCGCAGACCGAGTTCCACCGGCTGGTCTCCCGCGCGCACCTGACCATCGGGCAGGCGACGAAGAACTTCGCCACCAGCGAGTTTGAGGCCCTCTGCATGGGAGCGCCCATGGCCGCCCTTGGCCGGCGGCTTCCCCGGCCTGACGACGGAACGGTGCCGCCTGTGCTGGAAGGCTCCGAGGACGAGGTGGTCGAGCAGGTCGCCGGGGCGCTCCTGGACCCCCGGGCCACCGCCAGCCGGCTTAGGGGAGCGACGTGGGCGCTGCCGCGCTATGACGCGGCGTCCTACGTGGCGCGGCTGGATTCGCTGTACCGCGAGGTCGCTGGCTCAAGCGGCGGCTGACCGGCGTCAGGAGGCCGCGTTCCTGCCGGCCAGCCGCGCGGCGTCGAAGCCGCCAGGGCCTGAACCGTCGGCGCCTGCGGCGTCCGGGGTGTACAGGCCCGCGAGGGCGGCCTGCTGGGCGAAGTCCGGATTGAGGCGGATGACCTCGTCGAACGTCCCCTGCGAGACGACGCTGCCCTCCTTCATGAAGCAGATCTGGTCGTTGTTCCGGATCGTGGAGAGACGGTGCGCGACGGAAATGACCGTGATCTCACCGTGCAGTTCACTGATGGCGTTCGCCACCGCGGCTTCCGTGGACGTGTCCAGCGCACTGGTGGCTTCGTCGAGCACCAGCACCAGGGGGTCCATGTACAAGGCGCGGGCGATTCCCAGGCGCTGGCGCTGCCCGCCCGACAGAGCCAGGCCCCGTTCGCCCACCCTGCCGTGCACGCCGCCGGCGCGGGCATCGATGGTGTCCAGCAGTTGGGCGCGTTCCAGCGCGGTCCGCACTTTTTCCTCGTCGATGTCCCCGCCCCAGCTCAGGGCCACATTCTGCGCGACTGAGCCGTCGAAGATCGCCACGTCCTGGGGCACATAACCCACCCGCTTGCGCCAGTCCGAGAGCACCAGCTCAAGCGGCACACCGTCGAGGGTCATGGTGCCCTTCGAGGGAGTCAGCAGGCCGAGGAAGATGTCGATCAGGGTCGATTTGCCGGCCCCGGACTGCCCGACGATGCCGACGGAAGAGCCGATGGGCAGCCGGAGGTTGATATTGGTGACGGCCGGGCCCTCGGCCCCCGGGTAGGTGAACTCGACATCCTTCAGCTCAAGCATCTTCGGCTCGCTGGTGATCGGGGTCTTGCCGAGCTTTTCGGCGTTCTCCCGGAAGATCGCGGCGTCCTTGATGTCGCGCATCACCGTCTCGGTGTAGGGCAGTGTTGACTGGACCAGTGTCAGCTGGGCCTGGACCGTGGTGAGTGCCGGGACGAGCTTGAAGCCCGCCAGGCCGAAGATCGCCACCGAGGACATTGCCGTCTCCATGCCGCCGATCGCGTACCCCACCGCCCCGATAAGCAGGAAACCGCCGATTAGCGCCATGTCAATGACAAACTTGGGGACCGCGCTTATGAACCGGATATTCGACCGTGACCGGGCAGCGCGTTCCCGGCTGTGCAGGACGATGTTGCCCACTTCCTCAGCCTTGTCGCGGAGCGTGATTTCCTTCAGGGCAGCGAGCATTTCGGCGACCAAGGTGGACATGCGCATCGCGGCGTCGCGGTTCACCCGTCCGGCCTCATACGACTTCTTAGATAGCCACAGGTAGAGGAACGCGGCGATGATGCCGAGGTAGATGACCGTCACCAGAGCCGTTTGCCAGGACGCGGCGACCAGCACCACCAACACCGACGCGAACGTCAGTGCCTGGGCCGGGAGCGTCACAGCCGGGAAGAGCACTCCCGATACGGTGTTGGCGATGCCGACGTCGATCATCCGGACCAGCTCGGTGGTGGACCGCTTCATCCGCTCCGTCCACGGTGCCCGGATGTAGCTCTGGAACAGAATGGAGCCTATCTCCAGTTCATAGTCGGCGAACTTGCGGGTGGATACCCACTGAAGCCAGATATTGAGCACGGACTTCAGGATCATAACTAGTGCCGAGGAAACCAGGATTAGCAGGCTGAACTCCTGGGTGACTGCGCCGAGGACCGGCAGGGTCATCGCGCCGCCCTTGAGGATCTGGTTCAGGACCAGCGCAAAGACGCCCAGCGCCGTCGCATCAAGGAGTGAGAGCACCGCCGAGAGCACGCCGAAAAGCAGCAGGAACCGTCTGGCGTTGGCGGGTAAAAGAGGCAGCAACTCGCGCATCGTGCGGCGAAGGTGTTTCAAGGACTACTCCAGGACGGCGGGGGGAAGAATCCTTTCCATACTACGCGGGGTGCCGGGCCGGGCCCTGCTTAGCTATCCGGTCCGCCGTCTGGGCCGCGGGCATTCGCTCCCTGCCGAAATGAGAAGATGGGCACCATGAGTCAGAAGATCCGAGTCACTCAACTGTTCGACTGCGCCGACGTCGGGAAAACGCTGGTGGCCGAGGGCCGCCATCAGGGCCTGCCGTGGCGACTCATCCAAGGTCCCTGGACCCGCGGCGGGGGGAAAGCGGCCTATTACCGCTTCCGGGCGGAACAGCTTCTGGCGTACCCGGGAACCAGCATGTGGCATGTGAACATGGGCGGGCGTGCGGTCTGGGCGCGTGGCGCGCTGGCCCGACCTTATGCCCTGACCCTGCACGGCACCGACATCCGCGAAAACTACTGGCAGGACCAGCACCACGCGGCTATGAAGGAGGACATCGACCGCGCCGGCCACGTTTGGTACACCACCCCGGACCTGCGCGAGAAGGCCGAACGCGCCCGTCCGGACGCGGAGTACCTGCCGGTTCCCGTGGACCTGGATGAGCTGCCGGCATGGGCCCCCGCGACCCGGCCGAGGGTCATCTTCCCTTCCCGTTGGGACGCCTCCAAGGGAGGGGACGCGCTGCTGCAAACCGCGGCCGACGTGGTCGCCGCTGCCGGCGGCCCGGGCGGCGCGGACATCGTGGGCCTGGACTGGGGTGACCGGGCGGCGGAAGCGGCCGAACTAGGGATCCGGCTCCTGCCCAAGATGCCGAAGAAGCAGTTCCTGGCGGAAATCGCCCAGGCCCATGTCGCTGTGGGCCAGGTCGCCGGGATCCTGGCCGTGAGCGAGCTGCAGGCCATCGGCATCGGGGTACCGACAGTTTTCGCCGACCAGGTGGAGGGCTACAGCGCGGATCTGGCCACGATCAGTGTTAACCGCGCCGACGTCGGCCAGGCGGTGCGCGAGGCCTTGGCCGATCCGGTGACGGTTTCTGAAAAGCTGCAGGGACCGGAATATGTACGCCTGTCGCACGGGGCTGCCGGCTTGCTTCCGGCTCTGGAAGCCGGCTACGCCAAGGTGCTGGGCAGGTCCGCATGAGTAAGCCGCACCTGCTGTATATAGCGTTCGCCTTTCCGCCTAGCACTGCCTCGTCCGTCTACCGCTGCACGGCGGTGGCCAACGCCTTCGCCGAGGACGGTTGGGACGTTACGGTGCTGACGCTGGACCGGAACATCTGGTCCGAAATCTCCGGGGTGGACCAGAAGCTCGCGGACTCAGTGGACCCGCGGATCCGCGTCGTCCAGGTGGACGACGGCGGCTCCGAGGAACCTGCCCGCGGGGACCTCCGCCGGTTCTCCCGGCTGCGGATCGAGGCGCCCTACCTGTGGAAGGAAGTTGCCCGCCGTCGGGGACGGAAAGACTTCCCGGAAGACTTCCATGGCGCGTGGCTGGCGCCTGCCAGCGCGGCGGCCCGGAGCATCCACGCTGAAAAGCCGGTCGACCTAGTTATGGCGTCGGCGGGTCCTTATGTTTCGTTCGGCGTTGCCCGGTGCCTAGAGGGCGTACCTTACATCATGGACTATCGTGATGCCTGGGCGTTTAACACATTCTCGGAAGCCTCGAAATACACGCCGGATTCGAAGCAGGGACGTTTTGAGGCCGAATACCTGTGCAACGCGGCGCAGGTCTGGTTCGTTAATGGACCGATCCGAGACGAATACGCTCGCCGGTATCCGGATGCTGCTGACAAAATGCGAGTCGTCGAAAACGGGTTTGATCCACAACCTGGCCATGGACAGCCGCCCCCACGACAGACCACCACCCCAACGTTTGGATACCTGGGAACCCTGCTCTACGAACGGATGCCAACGCAAGAATTTCTCGACGGATGGCGCCAGGCATCCACCGGGGAAGGCTCATCGGGCAAGCTGCACGCAGTGTTTCGAGGAAAGATGAGTTCATCCGGCGCGGCCTCTGCCGAGGTGCTGCGAGCATTCGCAGATGTGGAAGCATTTGGACTGCGCCATTTGGGCCCTATTTCAAAACGAGACGTGGCTAAGTTCTACAACAGGCTTGACGCACTGGTCCTCCTATTGCCCAGCGGAAAGTACGTCACCGGGGGAAAGACTGCGGAGTACCTGGCGACCGGGTTGCCCATAGTGTCAGTCCACGATCTCGGCATTGCAGCCACATATCAACTCAAAGACTATCCGTTGTGGTTTCCGGCCAAAGACCTTACCCCCGAGAGCATCGCCGCTGCCCTGCAGGCCTGCGCCGATGCCCTGGCGCATCCGGACAGCGCCGCCTGGCAGGCGGCTTGGGAATACGGCCAGCAGTTCGCGCGGAGCGCCATCCTGGCGCCGGTCATTTCCGATTTGCGCCGGCTGGTGGGCCACCCGCTCCAGCAACCCGTCGCCGAAGTCCAGAGGAGCCCCAAGCCATGAAATCAACCGGAACGCTCCGCCTCGGCATCGTCGTCGGCCGCAGCCCCAACCCCCAGGCGACGCTGAATGACCTGTGGCGCCGGGCCGAGGACGCCGTGGCTGCGACGGGCACCCGGCTGAGCGGCGAAGCCCTGGTGGTGGCCGGTCCCGGCTCTACGCCGGTGTCGCCGGCCGCCGGGCTGGACGTCGTCGCCCTCCCGCCGGCCGCGCCCGGACGCCTCGACGGAGTCATCGCCGCCGTCGCCGGCAAAGGCGGTCCGCTCGGCATTGCGGGACGGCTGGTCCGGGACAACCGCGAATCCCGTCAGCTCGCGAGGTCCGTGGCCGCCCGGCCAGAGCTGCAGGCGGCGCTGCTCACCGCCGATGTGGTCGTTGCTGCCGACGTCTCCGCCAACCGAACCGTCTGGCAGCTGAGGCGCCGCACCGCCGCCCCGCTCGTGCACGGTCCGATCGCCATGATGCATGCACTGCGCGGGAAGGCGGAACGCTGAACCGCCCAGCCCGGCCGTGCCGACTATGGAATACTTGACGGGTGAGTCGCACTTGGATAGTCATACCGATGTACAACGAGGCCTCCGTCGTTGGCGGGGTGATCGACGGAATCCGCCAAGAGTTTCCGAACGTCGTATGCGTCGACGACGGAAGCAGCGACGGGTCGCAGGACGTGGCCAGGCGCGCCGGCGCGGTCGTCGTCCAGCACCCGGTCAACCTGGGCCAGGGCGCTGCCCTTCAAACGGGATTCGAGTATGCACTCCAGGACCCGGACCTTGACTGCATCGTAACGTTCGACGCCGACGGCCAGCACCGGGTTGAGGACGCCAAAGCCATGGCCGAACGCGTACGCTCGGGCGAAGCCGATCTGGTTCTGGGCTCACGCTTCCTGGACGGCCGGACCAAACTGTCCCCGGCCAAGCGGCTCGTGCTGCGGACCGCTGCGGTCCAGTCCCGGCTGGCAACCGGGATGGCGCTGACCGACGCGCACAACGGACTGCGCGCCATCGGGCCGGATGTCGCCCGCAAGATTCATCTCACCCAGAACCGGATGGCGCATGCCTCGGAGCTGATCCACCAGGTGTCCGAGATCAAGCCCCGCTGGGTGGAGCACCCGGTTGAGATCATCTACACCGATTACTCAAAGGCAAAAGGCCAGTCTTTGCTGAACTCCGTCAACATCCTCGCTGACCTTCTGTTTAGGTGAGAAATTGCAGATCATAGTCCAAATAGTCCTCGTCCTAGCCGTCATCGTCGTCTCGCTGGCGCTCATGCGGGGCGGTTCAAATGCCCGGCACCTGGCTATCCGCCGGATCATGCTGGTCATTTTCGCGGTGGTGGCCGCGCTCTCGATCTTCTTCCCGGAGCTGCTGACCATGCTCGCCCGCTTCCTGGGCATTGGCCGCGGGACGGACCTTGTCCTTTACGGACTGGTCGTCAGCTTCATGGTCTTTATGGCCACCACCTACCAGCGCTTCCGGCACATGGAAACTACGCTCACCCAGCTTTCCCGCCGGATTGCCATTGACGAGACCCCCCGGCCGTGGCTCAACGAAGCGCCGCAGGCCTCCTCGGCCGTGTTCTCGGAACGGATGCGGGAGACCGAGTGACGCGTCTGGGGACGCGCCCCCGCGGTCCGCGGGGCGGAAGCCCCGGCCCGGGACTACTCGCTGGACATCCTGAGAATCCTCAGCATCTGGGGTGTCGTTGCAATCCACCTCTTCGGATACGTTGTCGGCCGTTCTGTCCCGCAGTCCCGTAACTAGTGGATGCGACCTCCCCCGACATCCCCTTTGTCTGGGTGGTCCAGGTTTTCGTGATGATTTGCGGAGATTACTGCTGGCAAGGCCAACCCGGGTGCCGGCGGCACGGGCGTTTAACCGCAAGCGGGCGGTCTGGTTGCTACCGGCGCTGGTCGTGGGGCAGTTCCTGCAGGACGGCGGTCAGCGGCGCGCGCCGGACCTGTCGGGCGTCCTGCTGGCCGCTACCGCGCTGGCGTTTATGGCCTTGGAAATCACCGCGTCGCTGGGCTTCCCTGGCGGATCAGGCGCAACATCTTGCCGCATTGGCTGCCGTACGTTGGTGACTTCGTGGCCGGCCGAGCCCTCAGGGACGTTAGGCTGAGCGGACGGTCTCTTGCCGCCGCCATTGGCGTCGCAGCCGGTTTGGCCGCGCTCCTGCTTTGGCAGTACGGACACCGGGGACAGGTCAGGGTGCTGAACGTGGTGTCGCCGGTTAGCTACCTCTCACTGACCGTGATGACGCTGCCCGTGGCGGTCTTCCTGTCGGGCAGGTCGCTGTTCGGCCGGATCAGGCCTGCTGCCTCGGCCGGGCGGATGCTGGTCGCCCCTCCGGGGCATCTTTCGGTGTGTTCCTAGTTCATCTGCTGGTCTTCGAGGTCATTCGGTTGAACGTTCCGGCGGTTTATGACGGCAAGACGTTCGCAGTGGGCCTCGCGGGCTACGCCGCCACCCTGGTGGCCAGTTTTCCCCTCGCCGTCCCCGCCTCCCGCATTCGTTTCCCTGCGGAGCATTTTCTAGCGGCCGGACTTCACCTCCGCCCCGCCTCCGGGTCCGGGCAGGCGTGTGGGGGCTGCCCGCCGTCTGGAATGATGGAAACATGACTGCCTTGCCCCGAATGCTTATCGTTTCCTTTTCACCGATCCGGTCAGATCCGCGTGTGCTCAAGCAGGTGGGCCTGTTCAGCGGCAAGTATCACCTCATCACCTGCGGCTACGGGGCCGCGCCCGATGGCGTGGATGAACACTTCGCCTTGACTCCGGATGCGGTCGGCTGGCCCTCTGACAAGATCGGACTGTTGGGTCGCCGCTATAAGCGCGCCTACGGCCAAATACCGGCTGTCCAGCAGGCTCGAAAGTTGCTCACCGGTGTCCCACTGGACGTCGTACTCGCCAACGATCTGAACACCCTGCCGCTGGCCTTGGAACTGGAGCCGAAATACGGCGTCCACTCTGATCTGCATGAGTTTGCGCCGAAGGAAAAAGAGGCGGACCTGAAGTGGCGCCTGTTTGTTGCACCCTACATGCGGTGGCTCTGCCGAACATACCTGCCCCGGGCGCGCTCAATTACCACGGTGGCTCCCCGGATTGCGGCGCAGTACACCAAGGACTATGGAGTGGCTGCGCAGGTGGTTACCAACGCAGCGCCTTTCACGGAGGGGACGCCGCAGCCCGTCGGCGAGACCATCAAGCTCATACACAACGGTGCTGGCCAGCGCTATCGCAAGCTGGAGAATCTCATTGAAGCGATGCGCAGCGCGCCGCCAGGGGTTGAACTGGATATTTTCGTCATGCCGAATGAGCCGGACTATATTGCAGAATTGAAACAGACTGCCGCTGACGTACCTTCGGTAAAGTTCCGCGATCCCGTGCCGTACACCGAGCTTGTGGAAACCTCGAGGCACTATGACGTCTCGTTGGTCTTTCTTCCCCCGACGACCTTCAATTTGGAGAACTCTCTGCCCAACAAGTTCTTCGAAGCGGTCCAGGCCCGTCTGGGAGTGATTGTGGGGCCCTCGCCTTCGATGGTGGAAATAGTCAAGCAGTACGGTTTTGGCACCGTCACTCCGGACTTCTCCCCGGACGCCCTGGCCGCGACGATCCAGTCGCTGGACCGCGGCCAGATCATGGAATGGAAGCGGGCGGCCGACCGCGCCGCCGAGCCGCTGGCAGCCGAGTCGCAGCTCAAGATCTGGGAAGCTGCGATCCGCGCCTTGCTGCCGGCCGCCGAGTCCGCAGCTTCCTGAGCCGCGGCCCCGGGCCGGGGCGGGCTGGCTGCCCCAAGGCTTCCTAGGGCAGCCAGCCCGCCGACGTCGCGGCCTTGTACCCGCTGTTGCGCTTGGGCGCCCCGGCATAGAACCACAGGGTGCCGTTCTGGTTGACAGCGGCCAGGTCCGGCAGGCGGTCGCCGTTGAGGTTTCCCGCGCCCAGCAGGATGCTGTAGGCGTTCCAGCCTGACGTGCCGATTTTCACTCCGGCATGGTAGCCCGGGCTGGCCGCCGAAACCGTGCCCGTGCCCGCGTAAAACCACAGGGTTCCATCCGGGCGGATACCGGCGAGGTCGTTGAGCCCGTCTCCGTCGAAGTCCTGGACGCCGGCAACGGAGTGGAAGCCGGACCACCCGGACCGGCCGATCTTAACCGCCGGTGCGTATCCCTCGTCGGTCGAGGAGACGCGGCCGGTGCCGTGGTAGAACCAGAGGGAACCGTCCGGGCGGATGCCGGCCAGGTCGTTCCTGCCGTCTCCGTCCAGGTCATGTGTGGCGACGAGCCTGCTGTACACGTTCCAGCCCGAGCCCACTTTCCGGGCGGGGGAGTACCCTTCACGGCCGGCCGACAGGTCGCCTGTTCCCGCGTAGAACCAGAGGGTCCCGTCGGGCCGTACGGCCAGGAGGTCGCTCTTGCCGTCGCCGTTGATGTCGCCGGTGCCGACCAGCTTGGTATAGATCTGCCAGCCGGAGCCAATCTGGCGGCCCGTCGCGTAGCCGTTGTCGCCGGTGGAGGCGTAGAACCAGAGGGCGCCGTTCTTGGCCACGGCCAGGAGGTCGGGACGGCCGTCGCCGTTGAAGTCCTGGACGGACTCCACGATGGTGAAATTGTTCCAGCTCGATTTGCCGATGTTGACGGCGGGTTTGTAGCCGGCTTCGTTCATGCCCGTCCCGGCATAGAGCAGCAACGAATTGTCACGCCGCCGGGTCAGCAGGTCCGCCTTGCTGTCGCCGTCGAGGTCCCCGGTACCGAGCAGGTCAAGGACATCGTTCCAGCCCGAGGTGCCGATGCGGGTGCCCGGGGCATAGCCTTCGTTCGTTGTCGAAACGGTGCCTGTTCCGTCGTAGAACCACAAGCTGCCGTCGGCTTTGGTGGCGACCAGGTCGTTGCTCGGTTTGCCGCCGAAGTTCCGCACCCCGACGATGTTTGTGAACACATTCCAGCCGGATGAGCCGATTTTCCGGGCGGCCGCGTAACCGCTTTGGGTCGAGGATACGGTTCCGGTGCCGGCAAAGAACCAGAGGGTCCCGTCCTTGCGGGATGCGATCAGGTCGCTTTTCCCGTCCCCGTTGAAGTCCCTGGCGCCGGTGATCTGGCTGAAGGTGCCCCAGTCGGGACTGCCGATCTTGACGGCGGGAGCATAACCCTGGTTGCCGGAACCCACGCTGCCGGTTCCCGCGTAGAACCACATTGAGCCGTCGGGCCTGATCGCGACGAAGTCGTTCCTGCGGTCGCCGTTGAAATCTCCGACCCCGATGATGCGGATGTAGACCTTCCAGCCGGTGCCGATCCGGACCGGGCTCGCGAAGGCGCCGCGCCCGTTGCCGGGGTAAAACCACAGGGCACCGTCGGCGCGGATGCTCAGCAGGTCATTCAGTCCGTCGCCGTTGAAGTCGTCCACGCCGGTGTTCAGGCTGGGCCCCGAGTTGAAAGCGAAGCGCCGCAGCCCCTCGTAGTCGCCGTTCCAGACGTTGGAGTCGCCTGCGAAGGGGCCGGACTCGCTGTACTGCCAGAAGGAGAAGGCGCTCCAGCTGGCGGGCAGCGGGCCGGCGTAGTTGCTGGCCGAGCTGGGCCAGTAGGCGGTCCACAGCGGGTAGTCGCCGAAGCCTGCCGCGTCGGCGGTGCACTGCTTCCACCATGAGGTGTTGGTGTAGATCATCGGAAGCCGCCCGGTCAGCGACTTCATGGTGTTCCCAAAATCCCGCACCCAGCTGGCCAGCTGGCTGGGTGACCGGTCGTAGCAGCTGTTGCCCTGGTAGAAACCGTCGATCGTTTGCCCGGCGTAGGGGTTGGCCTCAAAGTCCAGCACGGGAGGAAGGGTGTAGCCGTCGGCGCTCCAGCCTCCGCCGTTCTGGACAAAGATCCTGGCCTGGTCCGCACCGGAGGAGGCCAGCGGGTTGGCGAAGTGGTAGGCGCCCCGGATCATTCCCACCTGCCGGGCGCCCTGGTACTGCGCGGCGAAGGAAGGGCTGGTGTAGTAGTTGCCTTCGGTGGCCTTTACATAGGCGAAGCGTGCGCCCAGATTCCACTGCGTCTGCCAGCTGACCCCCGACTGGTAGTAACTGACGTCCAGACCCTTGACGCCGAACGACGGCGACCAGGTACCCTCGGTGGCCGGAGACGATTCGGCCTGCGCCGCGTGCGATCCCTTGCTGCTCTGGCCCATCTCGGCGCCGCCCGGTCCCGCCGCCGCCGCCATGGCCTCGCGGAAAGTGGTGGCGGTCGATGGCGCAGTGGGCACCGGAGCCGCCGTCGCCGTTGGGGAGGCCGTCGGCGTCGGGCTCGCTGTCGCCGGCACCGCCGTCGGGGTCGCCGTTGCCGTGGCCGGCGCCGGCTCGGCCACCGTCCCCGTGACGCTCGCGGCTGGGGACGGCGCGGGGGCCGGCGTCGTGGCGTTCGCCGGCACCGGGAGTGCGGCCAGCGAGAGTGCAGCGGCGGCAAGGCCGGCAGCGAGGGGTTTGACAAACGGAGTGCGTCGTCTTGCCGGGTTCGGTTTCATGGGCGTCTCTCCGGAGCGATGGCGTGCTGTGCACAGCACGCCATCTGGTTCGCGATGACCGGTCGTCCGCATATTCGGGCACCGTTAAGTCAATTCGGTTGGGTCTTGACGCGGCCACGTTAGCACCGGGTTCCCGGTGAAACCAGAGTTGCCAGTGTTAGTCCTGTTACTTGTGACCATTCCGTTGTGCGGCCCGTCGCGTCTCGGCCGCCGCGGGGCAACTTAGACTGGAACCCATGAAGGTATTGGTTACCGGCGGCGCCGGCTACATCGGATCCCACACGACGCTCTCGCTCCTCGAGGAGGGGCACGAGGTGGTTGTCCTCGACAACCTGATGAACTCCAACGCGGAGTCCCTGCGCCGTGTGGAGCAGCTCACGGGCAAAAGCGTGGACTTCCGGGAGGTCGACCTGCTGGACGCCCCCGCCGTCGACGCCGTCTTCGCCGAGGGCGGCTTTGAGGCCGTCATCCACTTCGCCGGGCTCAAAGCCGTAGGGGAATCCGTCGAGAAGCCCCTGATGTACTACCAGAACAATGTGGTGGGCACCCTCAACCTGCTGCACAGCATGGACGCCGCCGGGGTACGCCGCCTGGTCTTCAGCTCCTCCGCCACCGTGTACGGCGCCTCGGAGGAGGTCCCGCTGATCGAAAAGGCGCCGCTGGATGCCACCAACCCGTACGGCCGCACCAAGGAACAGATCGAGGACATCCTCTCCGACCTGGGTGCCGCGGACCCGCGCTGGAGCATCGCGCTGCTGCGCTACTTCAACCCGGTGGGCGCGCACGAATCCGGCCTGATCGGCGAGGACCCCAGCGGCATCCCCAACAACCTGCTGCCGTTCGTGGCCCAGGTGGCCGTGGGGCGGCGCGAAAAGGTCATGGTCTTCGGCAACGACTACCCGACGCCGGACGGCACCGGGGTGCGCGACTACATCCACGTGATGGACCTCGCCGCCGGGCACCTGGCCGCGCTGGGCTACCTGGGCAACAGGGTGGGCGTGTACCGCTGGAACCTTGGCACCGGCCGCGGCTCCTCCGTGCTGGAAGTCATCGAGGCGTTCGGCAAGGCGGCCGGACACCCGGTGCCCTACGAATTCGCCCCCCGCCGCCCGGGCGACGCCGCCGTCAGCTACGCCGATCCCTCCGCCGCGCTCGCCGACCTGGGCTGGTCCGCGCACCGGAACCTGGCGCAGATGTGCGAGGACCACTGGCGCTGGCAGAGCAGGAATCCGCAGGGTTACGCCGCGGTCGCTGAGACCGCCGGAGTGGCCGCGGATTAGCGTCCCCGGCGGCCGCCCGTTCCAGGGCGGGGCCGCCGGGCACTTATCCACAGCTGCCGGCCGGGCTCTTGTCTGATTGCCGCACCTCCTCTAGTTTTAACCCCAGTTGGACTGCCCCAGGGGGATGGGTAGCGGCCATGTTGGGGGCACCGTGGAAGCCGTGCGCATCGTCGAAGGCGAAGTCCGTGAGTTGATCCGTCGCCGCGGGCTGGACCCGCTGCGGCAGAGCGGTGAAGTCCGCCGCCTGGTGGAGGAAGCGATCAGCGACTACGACGAGCGTGCGCTGCTGGCGCCGCTCCCGCCGATCGGTCCGCTGGAGCAGGCCCGCAGATTCGTCTTCGACGCAGTGGCTGGTTTCGGCGCGCTGCAGCCCTTGCTCGACGACCCGGCCATCGAAGAGATCTGGCTCAACGCCCCGGACGAAATCTTCGTGGCCCGCAACGGCGAATCCGAGCTGACCTCGATCGCCCTGACCGACCAGCAGGTCCGCAACCTGGTCGAACGCATGCTCAAGAGCTCCGGACGGCGGCTGGATATTTCCTCGCCGTTTGTGGATGCTGCCCTCCCGGACGGTTCGCGACTGCACGTGGTGATCCCGGATGTGACGCGGCGGCACTGGGCGGTCAATATCCGCAAGTTCGTGGTCAAGGCCAGCCGGCTCGAACACCTGGTGGAACTGGGCACCCTGACGCCGCAGGCGGCCCGCTTCCTGGGGGCCGCCGTCGCAAGCGGGCTCAACATCCTGGTCTCCGGGGCCACCCAGGCCGGCAAAACCACCATGCTCAACTGCCTGGCCGCCAGCATCGGCACCCGGGAGCGGGTGGTCACGGTGGAGGAAATCTTCGAACTCCAGTTCCCGCTGCGCGACGTGGTGGGACTCCAGTGCCGGCAGCCGAACCTGGAGGGGGAGGGCGAGATCCCCATGCGGCGGCTCGTCAAGGAAGCCCTGCGGATGAGGCCGGACCGGCTCGTGGTCGGCGAGGTCCGCGAAGCCGAAAGCCTGGACATGCTGATTGCCTTAAATTCAGGCCTTCCGGGAATGTGCACGATCCATGCCAACTCGGCCCACGACGCGGTCACCAAGATCTGCACGCTGCCGTTGCTGGCCGGGGACAACATTTCCAGCGCTTTCGTCGTCCCCACCGTCGCGTCCTGCATCGACCTGGTGGTCCACTGCAGCCGGCAGCCCGGCGGCCGGCGGCAGGTCACGGAAATCCTCTCGCTGGGACGCAGGGTGGAAAACGGCATCATCGAGTCGTCCATGGTGTTCGACCTGCACGACGGGCAGCTCCACGCGCAGGCCAATTCCATGCCGGCGGCGGAGAAGTTCGCCCGCTCCGGGTACGACGTCGCGGCGCTTCTGGAGCAGCGCTGATGGCGCCGCTGCTGGGGGTGCTCGGCGGCACCGGACTGTTGCTGATCTGGTGGTCGGCCTGGGAACAGCCGCAGACGGCCAAACGCCGGCCGCGGGCCAGCCGGCTGGAAGACCTCCTGCGCGCCGCCGGCATTGAAAAAGTCAGCCGGCTGGGCCTGGTCGCGACGTGCGCCGGCGTCGGCGCCTCCGTTACCCTCGTGTTCTACGCGGGCACCAGGTCCTGGCCAATCTCCGGCTGCTTCGGCCTGTTCGGCGGCTGGCTGCCGCTGGGTGTGGTCAAATGGCGCGCCCGGAAGCGCACAGCCATGCTCCGGGAGCTGTGGCCCGACGTCGTCGATCACCTCCGCTCCGCCATCCGCGCGGGCTTGTCGTTGCCGGAGGCGCTGATCCAGCTCGGCGAGAAGGGTCCGTCGGAGCTTCGGCCGCTGTTCCGCGACTTCGGTGCGGACTACCGGGCGGGCGGTCAGTTTGATCCCGCCCTGGGACGGTTGAAGGAACGGCTCGCCGATCCGGTTGCTGACCGGATCATCGAGGCGCTCCGGTTGACCCGGGAGGTGGGCGGATCGGACCTCGGCCGGCTGCTGGGCACGCTGGCCGAGTTCCTGCGGGAGAATGCCCGGACCAGTAGCGAGCTGGAGGCCAGGCAATCCTGGACCGTCAATGCAGCCCGGCTCGCCGTGGCCGCGCCCTGGATTGTGTTGGTGCTGATGGCCAGCCGGCCGGAAGCAGTGGCGGCCTACAACTCGCCCGTGGGCGCAGCGGTACTGATCGGTGGGCTGCTGGTCTCGATGTTCTCGTATGCCATGATGCTGCGCATCGGTGCCCTGCCGCAGGACGAGCGGGTGCTCCGGTGAACGGGCTGATGGCAAGCGCCGTGGTCTGTGGCGCAGTCCTGGGCGGCGGCCTGTGGCTGATGCTGGTGCGGCTGCCGTTCCTGCGGCCGGTCAGCTTCGCGGACCGCATCGCGCCGCAGCTCAAGTCCCACAGCCTGGAATCGCGGCTCCTGCACACGGCGCCCGGGAACGTCACGCCCTTCGGGCCGCTTGAACGGATCCTGCGGCCGGTGGTCCGCGACGGGGTCAGGAAGCTGGGCAGACTCAACCCGGGCTCGACGGCGCTCACCCGCCGCCTTGCCCGTGCCGGCAGCAGCAAATCCGCGGTGGATTTCCGTGCGGAGCAGCTGCTGTGGGCGGCCGGCGGCTTTGCGGCAGCCGCGGGGATCGTGTTGCTCGGAGGAGCCGCCGGGCGCTTTAATCCGCTGTTCGCCGTGCTGATCGTGCTGGGCGCGGGACTGGCCGGCTTCCTGTGCCGGGATTACGCGCTGGGGGCACAGGTCAGGAAACGGGAGGCCCGGATGATGGCGGAGTTCCCGAGCGTGGCCGAGCTGATGGCCCTGGCAGTCAGCGCGGGGGAGAGCGCCACCGGTGCCCTGGACCGCGTCGGCCGCAGGACGCAGGGGGAGCTGTCGAAGGAGTTTGCCCGGGTGCTGGCCGATACCCGGGCCGGCAAGCCGTTGGCTGAGGCCCTGCAGGAGTTTTCATCCCGGACGGAGCTGGGCCCGCTGGTCCGGTTCGTCGATGGGCTGATCGTGGCGGTGGAACGCGGCACGCCGCTCGCGGAGGTCCTGCGTGCCCAGGCCCAGGACGTGCGGGACACCGCGAAGCGGGAACTGATGGAGTCAGCCGGCAAGAAAGAAATAGGCATGATGGTGCCCCTCGTCTTCGGGGTCTTGCCGCTGACAGTGGTGTTCGCCGTGTTCCCGGGGCTGGCGGCCATCAGCCTGGGGCTCTGAGTGGGCAGAACAAGGCAGAGGAAGTATCCGCATTATTCACGAGCAGGAAGTGCAACATTGGACGAAGGGGAAACAGTGAAGACTATCGGTATCCGCACGTTGTTACTGGTCCGGCTGGCGGGGATGCTGTTATGGGGTCGCACAGCAGGGGGCACGCAGCCGGGCACGCTGGCCCGGCGGCCGCGCGGGAGCCGGGGCGGCAGCGAACGCGGTGACGTTCCGGGCTGGGTGATGATCACCCTGATGTCGGCCGTCCTGGTCGCCGCCCTGCTGGCGCTCGCAGGCCCGGCGCTGGAGGGGCTCTTCAACCAGGCCATGCAAAAAGTCGGGCAGTAGGCGGTGGAGACGGCCGGCAGGCGCGGGCGCGCCGGCCGGGACGGGGAGGACGGAGCGCCTCAAACCGGCCGGGAACGCGGTTCCGCCGTGGTGGACTTCGTCCTCGTCGGCAGCCTGCTCACGGTGTTCTTTCTAGCCATCATCCAGCTCGCCCTGGTGTTGCACGTCCGGAACACGCTGGTCGACGCGGCAGCCTCCGGTGCCCGCTACGGCACCCTGGCCGACCGCAACGCCGCGGACGCCACCGACCGCACCACGCAGCTGATCGGGGTGGCCCTCACTCCGGACTTCGCCCGGGACGTCAGCGCCGGGGAGACCACCTACGCGGGCATCCGCACGCTGGAGGTCACCGTCCGCGCCCCGCTGCCGGTCATCGGCCTGATCGGACCCCGCGATCTGCTGGAGGTGAAGGGGCATGCCGCGATTCAGCCGTAGCGGCGACGGCGCCGGGCCGGGTAGCCACGACGACGCCGAGCGGGGGAGCGCCGTCGTCGAATTCACCTTCCTGTCCCTGCTGCTGATGGTGCCGGTGGTGTACTTCATCATCACGATCGGGCAGCTGCAGGGCGGCTCCTTCGCGGTGGTCGGCGCGGCGGAGCAGGCAGCGAAGGTCTTTGTGGCGCAGCCGGACGCGGCGGGCGGCCGCGCCGCCGCCGAGCAGGCCGTGCAGCTGGCGCTCGCCGACTACGGCCAGGCGGCGGACAACGCCAGCCTCGAAACCAGCTGCGTCCCGGCCGACTGCACGGCTGCCGGCTCCGCCGTCACCGCCACCGTCCGGCTGACGGTGCCGCTGCCGTTCGTGCCCTTCAGTGACGCCCTGCGCCTCGACGCCGGCCACCTCAGTGCTTCGGCCACCCAGATTGTCGGGCGGTTCCGGTGACCCTCCGCCCGCCCGTCCGGCCGGCGGGACGCCAAGACGGTCAGGACGGCCAGCTGATGGTCCTGATTATCGGCTACGTGTTGCTCGCCCTGCTGGTGGCCACCGTCGTCGCGGCCGCGTCCAGCGTCTACCTGGAACACAAGAAACTGCTGTCCCTCGCGGACGGCGCCTCCGTCGCAGCAGCGGACAGCTTCACCCTGGGGCAGCTGCAAAGCGCCTCCGGAAGCCCCACCGCCATCCTCAGCGCCGGCCGGGTGCGCAGCACCGCCGTGGACTATCTGAACCGCAACGGAGCGTTCGCGCGGTTCAGCGGACTTGCCGTCGGCCCGGCAACGGGCAGCCCGGACGGCGCTACCGCCGTCGTGGCGCTCAGCGCCGCCGTCCACCCGCCGGTGGTCAACTTCCTGGTTCCGGATGGCATCCGGATCGAGGCGACGTCGACGGCGCGGTCCCGCCTGACGCGCTGACCGGCCCCCCGCCCGGGCAACCCGGACAGACCCCGGCCAGGACAGGGGACAGTCACCGGGCGGGAGCGTCCATGGCGGATAGCGTAGGCTTGAAAAACCATGGCAAACATTGATTTTCCCGCAGAAATCCGCGCGCTGCGCGCCACCTACGCCTCGATCGAGAACGTTTCGAATGTCGAGGCGCTGAAGGAAGACATCGCCGAACTGAGCGAGCGCGCCGGCGAGCCGAACCTCTGGGACGACCCCGCGGCCGCCCAGGTCATCACCTCCAAGCTCTCGCACAAGCAGTCGGAGCTGGAGCGGCTGAACAAGCTCGCGGCCCGGATCGACGACCTCGAAGTCCTCGTGGAGCTCGGCCAGGATGAGGACGACGCCGCGTCGATGGGGGAGGCCGCCGCGGAACTCGAGTCGATCCGCAAGGCGCTGAAGGACCTCGAAGTCGTTACGCTGCTCTCCGGTGAGTTCGACGAGCGTGAAGCCGTCGTCACCATCCGGGCCGGCGCCGGCGGTGTGGACGCCGCGGACTTCGCCGAGATGCTGCTGCGGATGTACCTGCGCTGGGCCGAACGCCACGGCTACCCGACCACCATCATGGACACCTCCTACGCCGAAGAGGCCGGGCTGAAGTCCGCCACCTTCGAAGTTAAGGCGCCCTACGCCTTCGGCACGCTTAGCGTCGAGGCCGGCACCCACCGGCTGGTCCGGATCAGCCCCTTCGACAACCAGGGCCGCCGCCAGACCTCCTTCGCCGCCGTCGAGGTCATTCCGCTGATCGAGCAGACCGACTCGATCGACATCCCGGACAACGAAATCCGCGTCGACGTCTTCCGCTCCTCCGGCCCGGGCGGCCAGTCGGTCAACACCACGGACTCCGCCGTGCGCCTGACCCACATCCCCACCGGCACCGTGGTGTCCATGCAGAACGAGAAGTCGCAGCTGCAAAACCGTGCGGCCGCCCTGCGCGTGCTGCAGTCCCGCCTGCTGCTGCTCAAGAAGGAGCAGGAAGACGCGGAGAAGAAGGCATTCGCCGGCGACGTGAAGGCCTCCTGGGGCGACCAGATGCGTTCCTACGTGCTGAACCCGTACCAGATGGTCAAGGACCTCCGCACCGAACATGAGGTAGGCAACACCTCCGCGGTGTTCGACGGCGAGATCGACGACTTCATCGACGCCGGCATCCGCTGGCGGACTGACAACCGCAACGCCGAGAAGTAAGCCTGTAGCAAGGGCCGAATCCCGCGACACACCCCCGCGCTCCGGCTGCTGCGCGGTTACCCGTGCGTATAGTCGAGGGGCCGGTGCCCTACTTCCCCCAAAAGAAAGCCCGCGCCCCGGCGGCAGAACTGGTCTGAAAGATGCCCGGCTCCTGCAGGGTACTTAGGGTCATGATCCGTTTCGAAAATGTCACCAAGGTCTACGACCAGAAAGCGCGGCCGGCGCTGGACTCGATCAACCTTGAGATCGACCGCGGCGAGTTCGCCTTCCTTGTGGGGGCCTCCGGCTCCGGCAAATCGACCTTCCTGCGCCTGGTGCTGAAGGAAGACCGTGCCTCCTCGGGCGCCGTCTACGTCGCCGGCCAGAACGTCGCCAAAATTTCCAGCTGGCGGGTACCGCGGCTGCGTCGCGGGATCGGCGTCGTCTTCCAGGACTTCCGCCTGCTGCCGCAGAAAACCGTGTTTGCCAACGTCGCCTTCGCCATGCAGGTCATCGGCCGGAGCCGCAGCGTCATCCGCGAAACTGTGCCCGAAGTCCTCAAGACCGTGGGCCTGGAGGGCAAGGAAAACCGGCTGCCGCACGAGCTCTCCGGCGGCGAGCAGCAGCGCGTGGCGATCGCCCGCGCCGTTGTCAACCGTCCCGGCATCCTGCTGGCCGACGAGCCCACCGGCAACCTGGACCCGACCACGTCCATGGGCATCATGGGCGTCCTGGACAAAATCAACCAGAACGGCACCACCGTGGTGATGGCCACCCACGACGACGACATCGTCAATGAAATGCGTAAACGCGTGGTGGAACTGCGCAACGGCGTCATCATCCGTGACGAGGCCAAGGCCCTGTACACCTCGATGATCCCGGTGGTGGGGCAGTCCCGCCGGTTGCGGGATGCCAGCGGCCGCGGGCCGTCGGCTGCTGAGGCAGCCGGCCGCGGCCAAGCCCAGCCCGCCGGGGAGGGCGCACTGTGAGGCTCGCTTTTATCCTGGCCGAGATCGGCAGCGGCCTGCGCCGCAACCTGTCCATGGTGGTGTCCGTCATCCTGGTGACCTTCGTGTCCCTGACCTTTGTGGGCGCCGCCGGCATGCTGCAGCTGCAGATCAACCAGATGAAGGGCTACTGGTACGACAAGGTCCAGGTCGCCGTCTTCCTCTGCAGCGACGGTTCGACGGCGCCCGGCTGCGCCACCGGCCCGGCGACGCCGGAGCAGCAGGCCAACCTGCGCAAACTGCTGCAGTCCCCGTCCGTGGCCCAGTACGTCAACGATTTCCAGTTCGAATCCAAGGACGAGGCGTACAAGCACTTCAAGGAACAGTTCTCCAACTCGCCGATCGTCGACTCTGTCACCCCGGACCAGCTTCCGGCCTCCTTCCGGATCAACCTGAAGGACCCGGAAAAATACGAGGTCATCAGCGAGAACTTCTCCTCCCAGGCCGGCGTGGAATCCGTCATCGACCAGCGGCAGCTGCTGGAACGGCTCTTCTCCGCAATGAACGCCGCCTCCCTGGTGGCGGTCAGTGTGGCCGGTGTGATGATTGTCTGCGCCATCCTGCTCATTGCCACCACCATCCGGCTCTCCGCCTTCAGCCGCCGCCGCGAAACCGGGATCATGCGCCTGGTGGGCGCGTCCAAGATGGTGATCCAGCTGCCCTTCATCCTGGAGGGCGTCATCGCGGCCGTGATTGGCGCGGCCCTGGCTTCCGGCACGCTGTGGGCCGTCGCCCACTTCTTCCTGGGCGGGGTCCTGTCCAAGCAGTATCCGGACACGGCCTTCATTTCCCCGGCCCAGACGCTGCTCCTGGCACCGGCCCTGGTAGGCCTTGGTGTGCTGCTGGCCGGCACCTCATCTCTCCTGACCCTCCGCCGCTACCTGCGGGTCTAGCTTTGCGCAACGAAGAGGAACGCTCATGAAACCGATGCTCCGACGCGCCGATCCGGCCCGCCGTGCCCTCCGCCGCGGCCGCCTGGTCAGCGCCGCCGTGGTGCTGGTCCTGGCCGCCAACCTGGGCGCCTCGACCCCGGTGGCGTTTGCCGACACCCTTGAGGACCAGCAGGCTGCCCTGCGGGCCGAGGCCGAGCGGGTCCAGCATTCGCTGGAGTTCGTGGACGCACGCATCGCCAAGGCCGCCGGCGACCTGGTGATCTACCAGGGCCAGCTGCCCGGCGCCCAGCAGGCGCTGCTTGACGCCCAGGGCCGTGTGGCCGGTGCGGTCAAGGAGGTCGAAGCCCTCGCCGCCCGGGTGGACCTGGCCCAGCAGAACAAGGCCAAAATCACCCAGCAGCTGGCGAATGACCAGAAGAAGATGACCGACACCCGCAAGCTGATCGGGCAGATCGCCACCCAGGCCTACAAGTCCGGCGGCGTACCCTCCAACCTCTCGCTCTTCTTCGGCTCGAACAACGGCAGCCTGACCGACACCATCGACCTGGCGGACCAGGCGCTGCGCAGCCAGAACTCCGCGATGGACAAGTTGAGCCAGCAGAACGCAACGAACGTCAACTCCCAGGCGCGCCTGCAGGCCGTGGAGGCCGAAATCGCGGACCTCAAGGCCAAGGCCGACGCCGCGCTGGTCCGCGAACAGGCAGCACGCGACGAGGCGGCGGCCAAAAAGGCCACGGTGGACAAGCTGATCGCCGACACCACCCGGCTTAACAGCCAGCTGCAGGCAGCCAAGCCAGCCATCCAGACCCAGCTCGCTCAGGTCAAGTCCCGGCAGGACGCCGTCGCAGCCGAAATCGTCGAACGCGACCGGAAACTGCGCGAGGCATGGGAAGCCGAGCAACGCCGGATCGCGGCGGCCCGCGCCGCCGCGGCCGCCGCGGCAGCCCGGGCCCAGGGCCAGATTGCGCCCCGACCGGCGCCTTACGTCCCGGCGCCGCCCGGGCCGGTATCGGCCTTCGGCCTGCGCAGCCCGTTCAACGGCGTCCCGATCACCTCGGGCTTCGGCTGGCGTGCGACGCCGCCGGGCACCATCGACTTCTACGGCCAGGGCGGCTACATGCACACCGGCATCGACTTCGGCGCCGCCTGCGGCACCCCGGTCTACGCCCCGGCCGCCGGCACCGTCTTCTCGGCGGGGTGGGGGAACGACGGCGGCGGCAACCACGTGAAGATCTCGCACGGCGTGGTGCAGGGCAACTCGCTGACTACGATCTTCTACCACAACTCCTCCGTGGTGGTCTCGTCAGGCCAGCAGGTCAGCCAGGGGCAGCTGATCGCCTACTCCGGAACCACCGGCAACTCCACCGGCTGCCACTCGCACTTCGAGACCTGGGTCAACGGCCAGGCAGTCGACCCGATGGGCCTGCTCTAAACTGGAATAGACCCGATCCATCGACTAAGGAGTTTTACCGTGCCCAAAGAAAGTGGCCGGAAGGTAGTGGCCACCAACCGCAAGGCCCGGCACGACTACCACATCATGGATACCTATGAGGCGGGCATCGCGCTTATGGGCACCGAAGTGAAGTCCCTCCGCGAGGGCCATGCCTCGATGGTTGACGGCTTCTGCACCTTCTATAACGACGAGTTGTGGATGGAGGGCATCCACATCCCCGAGTACCACCAGGGGAGCTGGACCAACCACGCCGCCCGCCGCCGTCGCAAACTGCTCCTGCACCGCGAGGAGCTGACCAAGATCTCGCACAAGATCCGCGAATCCGGTTTCACGATCGTGCCGCTGCAGCTGTACTTCGTCGACGGCCGCGCGAAGGTGGAGATCGGCGTCGCGCGCGGCAAGAAGGAATACGACAAGCGCCAGACGCTGCGCGAGCAGCAGGATAAGCGCGAGGCCCTGCGTGTCATGCGCGAGCGGAACCGGCGCTAGGTGAGGCCGCGCCGGAACCCGCGGGAATGAATCCGGTGGGCCTTGCGTTATGATTGGTAGTCCGGGAAGGAACCGGCTGAACCCGCGAAGGCGGATCGGCGGGGAACCTGATCGGTTTGATAAAAAAATACGGGGATGATCGGTTTCGACGATGTTAGTCGCGACAGGTGAAGCGGGCCGAGGATGCAGAATTATCTCGTAAACGCTGTCTGCAAACCAATAAGTGCCGAATCAAAACGCACTGACTTCGCTCTCGCTGCCTAAGCAGTAAGACAGTCCGTCAGCCCGAGGTTGCTATTGCCCCGGATCCTGGCGTCATTTAGATAGCCACTGCTGTTTACCTCCGTCATCGGGGTGAACGGGACTCTTTGATGACTGGGCCCGGATCAGCCACCTGTTTGCAGGATGGCTGGGGCCGAGAAAATCCGACGCAAACTGCGCCCGGAGAAGCCCTGACAACACGACATCGGACGGGGGTTCAATTCCCCCCATCTCCACTCACGGGAGCCCCGGCAACGGAAAGCTCCACCCCGTAGCAAAAGGCCGGAAGCATCAGCTTCCGGCCTTTTTGTTGTGCCCGCCCATGTTCTGTGGTGCGGGGCTCTCTGGTGCGGGCGGCAGTCAGCGCTTCTTAATGTGCGCCACCGGATCGGTGTGCTCGTCCACGATGTGCTTGGCCTTCTTTTCGGCCCGTTTTTCCTTGATGGTTTTGACCGGCTTCTTACTCAGGTGCCGGTGCGGCGACTTGTCAGGCATTGCGCGCTCCCTAAAGGTGGGGGCCCGGGATGAGCCCGTGCTTTTAAGGCTACGCCTCGGGTACCGCGACGTCCACGATGCCGATGAAGCGGCTCCCGACTCCCTCGTACTCGCTGCGGACTTCCCCGGCGCCGAGGGCGGGCAGCTCGTAC
Organism: uncultured Arthrobacter sp.; assembly: GCF_964021775.1. Taxonomy (GTDB): domain Bacteria; phylum Actinomycetota; class Actinomycetes; order Actinomycetales; family Micrococcaceae; genus Arthrobacter. The sequence goes on along the minus strand of NZ_CAXHZI010000010.1, from coordinate 32,434 downwards.
GGGGCGTGGTGGGCGCAGCAGACGTGGCTGAACTCCGGCCACCACTTCTTTGGCCGGGCCGCCTCGGAGAATCCGCAGACAGCGCAGGTCAGCTGGACCCAGACCGGGCGTTTGCCGGTCCGGTTCGCTTTCGACTGAACGAGCCAGGCCGGCGGAGCGTCCAGCAGTTCGCCCAGCTCGGCGTCGGTCAGGCGGGACGGAAGGCCGTGACGGTGTGCCATTTCCAGCGGAATATCAAGGATCTGGGCAGCTTCGCGTCGTGTAACCATCCCTCAACTTTACGGGATCCGGGCACCCCGGCCGATCCGCAGGCGCCCGGTGCTAGGCTCATCCCAAACCCGGTGCCCCGCCGTCAGGCAGGCAGTGAGGAAGGCAACAGCCATGTCCGGCACCCCCGCCGCAGCCTTGTCCAGCCTTGAAAAGCGCGTGCTGTACGTGGCGATCATCGCGTCCTTTATGGCCTTTCTGGACGGTTCGGTGGTCAACCTTGCCCTCCCGGCGATCGACCGGGAACTCGGCGGCGGCCTGGTGGTCCAGCAATGGGTGGTGGACGCCTACCTGCTGACCCTGGGAGCGCTGATCCTGGTGGCCGGCTCCCTCTCGGACCAGTTCGGCAGGGTGCGGGTCCTGCAGTGGGGCCTGGCCGGTTTCACCGCCACCTCCGTGCTCTGCGGCCTCGCCTGGAGCGGTGAATCGCTGATCCTGGCGCGCGGCCTGCAGGGCGTCGCGGGTGCCCTCCTGGTGCCCAGTTCGCTGGCCCTGATTGTGACGGTCTTCAGCGGCCCGGCCCAGTCCGCCGCGATCGGCAAATGGTCGGCATGGACCTCCGGCGCCATCGTCGCCGCCCCGGTGCTGGGCGGGATTTCGGTGGACGTGTTCACCTGGCGGCTGATCTTTTTCCTCAACATCGTCCCCGCGTTAGCTGTCTGGCCTGCGCTGCGCCGGCTGCGTGAACTGGACCTGGAACGGGCCCCCGGCAGCACGATCGACGTCACCGGGACCGTCCTGGCTATTGTCGGCCTCGGCGGGGTCGTCTACGCCTTCATCGAACGCGGAAGCCTGGGCTGGGGCGCCCCCCAGGTCTGGCTGCCGCTGGTGCTGGGCGTGGCCGGTCTCACCGGGTTCCTGCTGCACGAGCGGCGCACCCCGGCCCCGATGATGCCGTTACGGCTGTTCGCCATCCGCAACTTCGGCTGGGGCAACATCGCCACCACGGTGATCTACGGCGCGCTGAACCTCGGATTTTTCGTCCTGGGGCTTTTCCTGCAGCAGGTGGCCGGCCTGGGTGCCACCGCCGCCGGCTTCGCCCTGCTACCGTCCACCGTGATTTTGCTGCTCCTGTCGGCACGCATGGGGACACTTTCCGGCCGCTACGGCCCGCGCTGGTTCATGACGGCGGGGCCGTTGCTATGCGCGGCGGGTTTCCTGATGCTGCTGGGCGTCGGCCTGCCGCTGGACTATTTCGCCGAGGTCTTCCCCGGGCTGGTGGTCTTCGGGATCGGCCTGGCCGTGACCGTGGCGCCGCTGACGGCAGCGATTTTGGGCGCCGTGGACCCCGCGGAAGCCGGCATCGGCTCGGCCGTGAACAACGCCGTCGCCCGCATCGCGGGGCTGGTGGCCATCGCCTTCGCCGGGCTAATCACCGGTCCGGTAATCACGACGGCGGGTCTGCACGGCACGGCGGCCGTCACCGCGGCACTCTTCATCGCCGGAGCCGCAGCGTCCGCCGTCGGGATCCGGAACCCGCCACGGGACGGTGGGGACAGTGGGGACAACCGGGACGACGGGGACAACGGAAACGAGGGGGACACCGGGGGAGCGGAGGCGCCGGCGTAGCCGCCGCACAACTGCTGGCGGCTACGCGGCGCCGGCCGTCAGGTCGACGCCGGCCATCCGGAGCCCGCGGCGCGCCAGGCGCGGTCGATGCCTTCCAGGGCAGCGGCCGGAAGCGGTCCGCGGGCGGCGGCCGCGATGTTCCGGCGCAGGTGGGCCAGTTTGGCCGTGCCGGCAATGGCGGTCTGCACCCCGGGCGCGTACACCGTGAAGCGCAAAGCGAACTCGGCCCAATCCAGGCCGTCCGGGTCCAGTCCCAGAGCCTGAAGCCGTTCCCAATAGAGTTCTGCATAGTTCCCGGTGGGCCGCTCGGTGAACCGCCACGGCGCGTTCGCAATCGGCCGTTTGGCGATCACCCCGAGGTCGGACCGCCGGCCGAGGACGTTCCGGAGATTCCACTGGTCGGCGATGTTGACGCTGGTTTCGATCGCCCCGAACCGGCCGGAATCGACGGCGTAGGCGAGCGGCTCGTTGTCTCCGCTGTAGCCCGCGACGCCGATCTTGCCGGCGGCCACGGCCTGGTCCAGGGTGTCCTGCAGGTCACCGCGTTGCAGGATGTCCAGCGGGCAGGAGTGAAGGTAAAAGACGTCGATCCGCTCCGAGCGGGTCAAGCGCAGCGACTGTTCGATGCTCCCAAGCACGCTGCCCGGCGACCAGTCTGGTTGACAGTTGATCCCGGCCCCGCCCTTGGTTGAGAGCACGAACTCATCCCTGCGGTGGCCCAGGTGCCGGCCGATCCGCTCTTCGCTCAACCCGTAACTGGCGGCGGTGTCGATCAACGTGACGCCCAGATCCAACGCTCCGTTGAGCACCTCGGCGGCTTCGGCCTCGGTGACGTCGCTTTCGCCGATCTGGCCGGCCCCGAGGCCCACGATGGAGACCTCGATTCCAGTGTTTCCAAAGGCTCTTTGCTCAAGCATTCTTTCGCTCCTCCTGGCCGGCGACGCTGCAGCCGGAGTGGGCGGCGTCGCTGTGCACCCAGAGCGCGGAGGCCACCTCGTCGGCGAGGTCGATGTCGCGCAGCGCTGACCCTGCGCCGATCCGGACCACGAGCGGGCCTCCGAACGGTTTCCTGCCCAGGACCTCGACGTCGGCGTCGAGGTCGATCTGCTCGGCGGCGAGGTAGCGCAGCAACTCGGGGTTCTCGTCGCTGATCCGGGTGATCCGGCCGGTATGGCCCTCGTCGAGCTCGCTCAGCCGGTAGGCCGGCGGCATCAGGACCGAGCCGTCGGCGGCGGGAATCGGGTCGCCGTGCGGGTCCCGGACCGGGTTGCCCAGTTTGGCGGCCATCCGCTCGATGAAGGTGTCGGAGACGGCGTGTTCCAGCAGCTCCGCCTCGTCGTGGACCTCGTCCCAGCGGTAGCCGAGCTCCTGCACCAGGAAGGTCTCAATCAGGCGGTGCCGGCGGACCATCGAGAGGGCCAGCCGCACGCCGTCCTCGGTCAGGGTGACGGCGCTGTACGGCTTGTGGTCCACCAGGCCCTGATCCTTGAGCTTGCGGACCATCTCAGAGACGGAGGAATTGGCGACGCCGAGGCGCTGGGCCAGCTGGGTGGAGGTGATCGGCTTGTCCTGCCACTCCGTGAAGGAGTAGATGACCTTGACGTAATCCTCTATCGAGGAGGAGGGCGGGCTGGTCTTCACAGCCCCAAGCCTACCGTCCGGCGGCGCCGGTGAACGTGAGCCACAGCAGGACCAGGTTCAGTGCCACCACCAGGACCACGCTGACGATCGCGGCGACGCGCAGGATCATCCCGTCGGCGAAGCGGCCCATCAAAGACTTGCTGCTGGTCAGCACCACAAGCGGAACCAGGACGAACGGGATCCCGAAGCTGAGCACCACCTGGCTGAGCACGAGCCCCCAGGTGGGGTCGAAGCCCACTGCCAGCAGGACCACCGCGGGGATCAGGGTGAGCACCCGGCGCGTCATCAGCGGAATCCGGATCTTCAGCAGGCCCTGCATGATGGTGCCGCCGGCATAGCAGCCCACCGAGGTGGAGGCCAGGCCGGAAGCGAGCAGGCCGACGGCGAACACCACACCCACCACCGGGCCGAGGTTGGCCGTGATGGCAGCGTGGGCGCCCTCGATGGTGTCCGTTCCCTCCTCACCGCCGAGCGTGGACGCGGCCAGCAGCAGCATGCCGATGTTGACGATACCGGCCACAGCCAGGGCCGCGACGACGTCCCAGCGCGTGGCCTTGACCAGCCGCGCCATCGCGTGCGGCGGGACGAGGAGGTGGGGGTTCGGGCGGTGCCGGTCCCGGGAGAGTGCGGAGTGGACGTAGATGGCGTGCGGCATCACGGTCGCGCCGAGCATGCTCGCGGCCAGCAGCACCGTGTCCGGGCCCTGGAAGCCGGGCACAAGTCCGGCCACCACGCCGCCGGGATCGGGCGGGCTGATGAACAGTCCGGCCAGGAAGCCGACGGTGATGATGCCGAGCAGGAAGATAATGACGAACTCAAACGGCCGCTGCTGGTTCCGGCTCTGCACGGCGAGCAGGGCCATGGAAATGCCGCCGACGATCACGGCGCCGAGGGGCAGGGGGAGGCCGAACAACAGGTACAGGGCGACGGCGCCGCCCACCACCTCGGCGAGGTCGGTGGCCGCCGCCACGATTTCGGCCTGGACCCAGAAAGCACGGCGCCACACCGGCCGGAGCCGTTCGCCGAGGATCTCGGGAAGGCTTTTGCCGGTGACGATGCCGAGTTTGGCGGACTGGTACTGGACCAGCACCGCCATCACGTTGGCCGCGACGAGGACCCAGACGAGCAGGTAGCCGTACTGCGCCCCGGCCGTGAGGTTAGCGGCGACGTTGCCGGGATCCACGTAGGCGATGGCGGCCACGAACGCCGGGCCGAGCAGGCCCAGCAGGGCACGGCGGCGGCCCCGGACCCTGCGGGCGGGCGGCGGCCCCGCGGGGCGGGGTTCGTGTCCGGTGACGTCCAGCACTGCGGCTCCCATGAAGTTCCAGGGTGCCTACACACAAAAGTTAGGCACACCGAAATAGTAGGCGCGGCATGCCCCCAGCGCAATGCGGGAACCTCAGGCCCGGGCGGCGCGCCAGCTTTGCGTCAGGTAGGGGAGCGGCAGGAGCTCGCCGGGAGTGTGCCCGAGGTGCTCGTGCAGGTACCAGTCGAGGTTGCCGAGGACCTTGGCCCGGGTGGCCTCGCCTGCCCGCAGGAAGTAGCTGCGGGACTTGGCCAGTTCCATGAGGTCCTGGCTGGTGACGGGATCCTCCCAACGGGTGAGGTGGCTCTGCAACCCGGTGAATTCCGGTCCCAGCGGCGGTCTGAAGTCGGGCTTGTGGACGTCCCCGGCGTGCATGATCCGCGAGAGCCGGTGCACCCACGGGACCGAGGTGTCGAGTTGGTTCCAGATCAGGCCGAGGATGCCCTGCGGGCGCAGGATCCGGGCAGCCTCGGTGCTGGCCAGCAGGGGATCACACCAGTGCCAGGCCTGGGCCACCGTGACCAGGTCGAACGCCCCGGACGCCAGTCCCGTGTGTTCGGCGGTGCCCTCGACGGCGGTGACGTCCGGCAACGTGCGGCGCAGCTGTTCCAGCATGTCCGGGGACGGGTCCACGGCCACGGTCTTCAGTCCCCGTTCGACCAGGAGCGCCGTGAACTTGCCCGTGCCGGCGCCCAGGTCGGCGGCGTCCCGGGCCCCGGCGGGGATCAGCCAGTCGGCCGAGTCCGCGGGGTAGCCCGGCCGGACCCGGTCGTAGTGCTCGCCGCCGTCCTGGAAGCTCTGGCCGAGCTCCTGCCGCCGGTGGTGGTGGAGTTTGGGGCCGCCGCATGCCACGTGCGATCTCCTTCGGCAGCAATAGGTAAGTACCCTCCGAATTTACCGCACGCGGCCGGAGGCGGGGCCCCTAGTCGAGGGTGCAAGGGGCGGCGCCCGCGGTGCCCGGCGTGTTCGGCGCCCAGTGCGGGTAGCTGCGCGCGTCGTTGGCCGGCACCCAGCGGCCGGCGTCCACCACGTAGTCCCAGCCAAGGCCGCCCCGCCGCAGCTCCTGGAGACCGGCGAGCAGCCGCTGGGCGTCCTCGAGCCGGGAGCCGAGGCCGAAGCTGGCGCGCAGCGACCCGGCCGGCAGGCCCAGCCGCTTCAGCAGCGGATGGGCGCAGAACCGGCCGTCGCGCAGGCCGATGCCGTGTTCGGCGGAGAGGTAGGCGGCGACCAGTCCGGCGTCGTACCCGGCGACCGAGAAGTTCACGACGCCGATCGTCCCGGGCCCCTCCCCGCGGGCGGTGTCTTCGAAGATGTGGTGCACGCTCACACCCTCGATCCGCTGCAGGCCCTCCACAAGGAAGGAGCGGATGGCGTCCTCGTGGGCGTGCCACTGCTGTTCGTCAAGCGACTCGATCACCTGGCCGGCGCGGGCCAGCGCGGCGGCGCCGAGGACGTTCGGGGAGCCGCCCTCGTGGCGGGCCGGGCCGGTGGTCCAGCTGACGGTGTCGAGCCGCGCATCCCGCACGGCGCCGCCCCCGGCAAGGTGCGGGGTGCCGGCGTCGAGCCAGTCCGGCCGGCCCACCAGCACCCCGGCGCCGAACGGGGCGTAGAGCTTGTGGCCGGAGAAGGCGAGGTAATCGACGTCGTCGGCGGCGATGTTGATGCGGCGGTGCGGGGCCAGTTGGGCGGCGTCCACGGCGATCCGGGCGCCGAATTCGTGCGCCAGGGCGGCCAGCTCACGGATCGGCAGGATTTCGCCGGTGACGTTGGATGCGCCGGTCACGGCCAGCAGGCTCACGTCGCCGTGGGTGAGTTCCGCCCGGAGCCGTGCCAGGGTGCCGGCCAGGGTGGGCGCCGCGACGACGCTGCGGTGCGGGACGTTCTGCCAGGGCAGCAGGTTGGCGTGGTGCTCAATGTCGAGGTAAAGCACCTCGCCGGTGTGCTGGCCGCCGGCAACGGGCAGGCAGCCGGCCAGCAGGTTCAGCGAATCGGTGGTGTTCCGGGTGAAGATCACCGAGTCGTCCGGGCGTCCGCCGACGAACCCGCGGACGATGTTCCGGGCGTTTTCGTACACCGAGGTGCTGAGCTGGGAGGCGTAGCCGGCGCCGCGGTGCACGCTGGCGTAGTAGGGCAGGATCTCGTTCAAGTAGGCGGACACCACGGACAGCGCCGGGGCCGAGGCGCCGTAGTCAAGGTTGGCGTAGCGGACCTGGCCGCCCTGGATCAGCGGGGCCTGGATCTCGGCGCCGGAGACGGCGGACAGCGGCCGGCGCGCGGCGTCGAAGCGTGCCTCGGAAAGGGCCGCGCCGGTGCTGGTGGTGTGGGTGGGGATGGTGGCAGTCGTCATGGGACCTCGCTCAAAAAGGACCCCGCTCACAGGGGATCCGCGCTTGCCGGGTCCGCTCCGGACCGGCCAGGTCGTCACCCGGGGCACCCCGCCGCGAATGGAGGGTTGCCGGCCAGCAAACCGGGGTTTAGCGCTGGCACTCGTGACCTGTTTCGAGCCTAGGACATGGCCCGGCGGACGGAAAAGTGAGGCAGAAATATGAAGCGCTGTGTTACGAACTGCCGCGGGCGGGCCGGCTAGAGCAGGTCATCCAGGCCGGGGTTGAGGCGCTTGAGGACCTCCGAGTGCAGGATCGAGTTGGTGGCCAGGGCGTTGCCGCCGAAGGGACCGTCCTCACCCTCGAGCGAGGTGAAGCGGCCGCCGGCTTCCGTCACGATCGGGACCAGCGCCGCCATGTCGTAGAGGTTGAGTTCAGGCTCGCAGGCGATGTCGACGGCGCCTTCGGCCACCAGGCAGTAGGACCAGAAGTCGCCGTAGGCGCGGGTGCGCCAGACCTCCTCGGTGAGGCCAAGGAACTCATCGAGGTTGCCTCGCTGCTTCCAGCCGCCCAGGCTCGAGTAGGACAGCGAGGCGTCGGCCAGCCGGGAGACGTTCGAGACTTTCAGCCGGCTGGCGGCGGCCAGCGAGCGGCCCGTGTAGGCGCCGGCGCCCTTGGCCGCCCACCAGCGTTTGCCCAGGGCCGGGGCACTGACGACGCCGACCACGGGCTCGCCTTCATCGACCAGGGCGATCAGGGTGGCCCAGACTGGGACGCCGCGGACAAAGTTCTTGGTGCCGTCGATTGGGTCGATGATCCAGCGGCGGGAGCCGTGGCCGGAGCTGCCGAACTCCTCGCCGAGCACGGCGTCGCGGGGGCGGGAGCGGGACAGTTGCCCCCGGATGGCTTCCTCGGCGGCCTTGTCCGCGTCGGTGACGGGCGTGAGGTCCGGCTTCGTCTCGATCCGAAGGTCGAGCGCCTTGAAGCGGTTCATGGTCTGGGAATCTACGGAATCTGCCAGTACATGGGCAAGGCGCAGGTCATCGTTGTAGCTCGAAGCGGGTTGACTCATGCCTCCAAACTACCGCCAAAACGCGCCGCAGGCCGGGAGGCCACGTCGCCCGCTGCCGGGAGACCCGCTCGGGAGGCGCTGCTAGGAGACGCTGCCGAGTTCCTTGGTGTCCTGCGCTTCCAGCCGCGGGTCGGTGCCGAGCAGCCGGCGCAGCGAGGCGAGCCGGGCCGGGCCGGACGGGCCGGCGTGGCCGCCCTGCACCCAGGCGTCCACCCCGCAGTTGACGGCGGAGGCGTCGTGCTTGCAGCCCCGTTCGCAGTCCTCGGTGCCGGGCGCCAGGTCCGGGAAGGAGCGCAGGATCCGGTCCGGGTCCACGTGGGCCAGGCCGAAGGAGCGGATGCCGGGGGTGTCGATGATCCAGCTGCCGGCGGGCGCATCGTTGACCTTCAGCGCCAGCGCGGAGGATGAGGTGTGGCGGCCGCGGCCGGTGACGGCGTTCACGCCGCCGGTGGCGCGTTCGGCGCCGGTGAGCGCGTTCACCATGGTGGATTTGCCGACGCCGGAGTGGCCCAGCATGACGGTGACTTTTCCGTCGAGGTAGGCGCGCAGCTGCGAGACGGCGGTCTTGTCCAGCCGGGCGGAGAGGCCGTCATCGGAGCGGGCGTCGATGCCGGAGGCTGCCGAATCCGCGGTCTTGGAGATGATCACCGGGAAGTCGAGGTGCTGGTAGTTGGCGAGCAGTTCGGCGGGATCCTTGACGTCCGCCTTGGTGACCAGCAGCAGCGGCTCGATTCCGGCGTCGTAGGCGGCCACCAGGGCCCGGTCGATGAACCCGGTGCGCGGTTCCGGGTTCGCCGCGGCCACGACGACGACCAGCTGGTCGGCGTTGGCGACGACGGCGCGTTCGATCGGGTCCGTGTCGTCCGCGCTGCGCCGCAGCAGGGTGCGGCGGTCTTGGATCTTGACCAGCCGCGCCAGCGTGTCCGGCTCGCCGCTGACGTCCCCGACGAGGGAGACGAAGTCCCCGGCTACGACGGGGTTGCGGCGCAGTTCGCGGGCACGGGCCGCGATGATCTTGCGTTCCGTGCCGGTGCCTTCACCGACGACGGCGGTGTAACGTCCGCGGTCAACCGTGATGATGCGTCCGGTGACGGCGTCGTCGTGGCTGGGCCGGTCCTTGGTGCGGGGCCGGGTGCCCTTTTTATTCGGCCGGATCCGGACGTCGGATTCGTCCCAGGAGTCAGTGCTGCGGGCCACCGGCGGCGTCCTTCCCGGCGGAGGCTCCCGGGGCCAGCATGGCGTCCCAGAGCCGGGGGAAATCGGGCATGGTTTTGGACGTTGTGGCGATGTCCTCGACCTCCACGCCGGGCACGGCGAGGCCGAGGATGGCGCCGGCGGTGGCCATGCGGTGGTCGGCGTAGCTGTGCACGACGCCGCCGTGCAGTGCGGCCGGGCGGATGATGAGTCCGTCGGCGGTTTCTTCGGCGTCACCGCCGAGCCTTTTGATCTCGGCCACCAGGGCGGCGAGCCGGTCCGTCTCGTGTCCGCGCAGGTGCGCGATGCCGGTGAGCCGTGAGGGTCCGTTGGCCAGCGCGCAGAGCGCTGCGACGGTCGGCGCGAGCTCGCTGGTCTCGTCGAAGTCGCCGCCCTTGATTTCCGGGCCGCCGGTGACGGTCAGTGTGCCGTCGTCGAGACTGACGCTTGCCCCCATGGTGGCGAGGATGGTGCGCCAGAGGTCTCCCACCTGGGTGGTGTCGGCCGGCCAGTTGGGCATCCGGACGGTTCCGCGGGTGGCGAGGGCCGCGGCGAGGAAGGGCCCGGCGTTGGAGAGGTCCTGTTCGATCCGCTGGTCGAAGGCGCGGATCGGTCCGGGGGAGACAACCCAGTGGTTCGGCACGGAGTCATCGACCGCCACGCCGACGCCGCGCAGCACCGCGACCGTCATACTGATGTGGTCCAGGCTGGGCACCGGTTTTCCCACATGTTCCAGGTGGAGTCCCTCGGTGAAGCGCGCGCCGGCCAGCAGCAGGGCGGAGACGAACTGGGACGAGGCGCTGGCGTCGATGACGAGGTGGCCGCCGCGGACTTCCCCGGTGCCGTGGACGGTGAAGGGCAACGACGACGTCGGTCCGCCCTCGGGTGCGCTGACCGCCACCCCGAGTCCGGTCAGTGCCTCGATGATGGTGCCCATCGGGCGTTTGCGTGCGTGCGGATCGCCGTCGAAGCGGGACTCGCCGCGGCGCAGCGCGGCGACCGGAGGGACAAAGCGCATGACCGTGCCGGCCAGGCCGCAGTCAATTGCGGCGCCCGTTGCGGCATCACCGTCGGCAGCCAGGGGGATGGGCGTGATGTCCAGGTCCGGTCCGTAGGCGCCGTCGCCGGGCACCTCGGTGATGGTGGCCCCCAGCTGCCGCAGCGCCTCGATCATCAGGGCCGAGTCGCGGGAGTGCAACGGGGTGCGCAGCCGCGAAGGGCCGTCGGCGAGGGCGGCCAGGACGAGGTACCGGTTGGTCAGGGACTTCGACCCGGGCACCGTAACGGTGGCGTCGACCGGTCGCTCCGCGAACGGCGCACGCCAGTGCGGACCGCCGCCGGCCGGAAGGGAAGTGGCTGCTGCGGTGGGGGTGGTGCCAGTCATTGCCGTCTTAGGCTCCGGCGGCGTGGTCCACGGCCTTGCGGACCGCCTTGTCAGCCTTCTTCAGCTTTTTGCCCGTGGTCTTGCGTGCGTCGGCGGCGAGGTGGGCCGTAGTCTTGCGCGCGTCCGCGGCGAGGTGCTCGGCACGCCAGGCCAGGCTCGGCTTGCCCGCGGTGTCCACGGATGCCAGCAGGACGCCGCCGGTTAGGGAAACGTTCTTCAGCAACTGCTTGCGTCGGGCGTCGCGGCCCTGCTTGGAGGAGATGTCCGCGCTGCGCCATTCCACGTAAGCGTTAAGGGCCGAGATAGCTGCCAGCACGGTGGCGGCCAGGCGGGAGGCCTTGCCGAGAGCCAGGCAGACGCCGGCACCCACCTGGGTGCCGCCGATGACGCGGGCCAGGACTTTCTCGTTGGTCTGGAAGGGGAGGGACTCAGCGGCGCGGCGCAGCAGGGGAGACAGCTGGGTCGCAGTGTCATCCGCATTCTTCAGCTTGTCCATGCCTGCGAGCACGAAACTGGAGGCGAGCATAGGGCGGGCGAGAAAGCGGACAAAGGACATGAATTTCCTCCTGGATGGACGAACCGCGGACGCTGTGCGGGAGAACCGGTTCTAGTCTTGCACTTTTGCGGAATATTTGCCCGTTGTGCGGGGTTGTGCCTGACAGGTTCCAGCCGAAATGGGGGCGGGAAAACCAATGCAATAACTAGCGGCACAGCCGGTCATTCGGCCAGTGCAGGAAGGCGGAGGTTTGGTTCTGGTTAAAGAATCCCGACTGCTGGATGAAGCCACCGCGGACCCGTGGTCCGCGGCCCGGACGGGAGCTTTAAGCACCCGCCGGAAGGTGACAGTAGACTTGAACGCAATGAGCACCATGGATCCGGCCGTTACGGCCATGCACGAGGTTGCCGGAAACGACGACGCCAAACCCACCAAGGCAACCGCCGCCGGTAGTACTGCGGAAACGCCAGCCGTGGACGACGCCATCGCAGAACGTACAGCCGTGGAAACCGTAGCGGCGGACGGCACCGGCCAGCCCTTGGACACGGACGCCGAAAGCACGGACGAGCGCCGCGTCCGCTTCGAGCGTGATGCGATGCAGTATGTGGACCAGCTGTACTCGGCGGCGATGCGGATGGCGCGGAATCCCGCGGACGCCGAGGACCTGGTCCAGGAGGCGTACACGAAAGCGTTTTCCGCCTTCCACCAGTACAAGCCCGGAACTAACCTCAAGGCCTGGCTGTACCGGATCCTCACCAACACGTACATCAACCTGTACCGCAAGCGCCAGCGCGAACCGTTGCAGTCCAACTCGGACACCATCGAGGACTGGCAGCTGGCCCGTGCCGAGTCGCACACCTCGACGGGGCTGCGTTCGGCGGAGGCTGAAGCGCTGGACCACCTGCCGGATTCGGACGTGAAGCGTGCCCTGCAGTCGATCCCGGAGGAGTTCCGGCTGGCTGTCTACTTCGCCGACGTGGAGGGCTTCGCCTACAAGGAAATTTCAGACATCATGAACACCCCGATCGGGACCGTTATGTCCCGGCTGCACCGCGGCCGGAGAATGTTGCGGGACATGCTGGCCGACTATGCCGCCGAGCGGGGATTCAGGGCCGCGGGCGATCCCGCCGCAGCGGCCGAAAGCAACAATCAGGAGAACAGGAAATGAGCGACTGCCAGGGACTGGGCGACTGCGACGACACCCGGATGCAGCGCATCTACGAGTACCTCGACGGCGCCCTGACGCACGACGACATTGCCGAGATCAAGAACCACTTGGACGAGTGCCCGGAGTGCCACGAGCAGTATGACCTTGAATGCGTCATCCGCGTTATGGTGAAGCGCTCCTGCACCGAGGCCGCGCCGGAGAACCTCAAGAACTCCATCCTGGACCGGATCCACTCGATCCGCCCGGCCGACGCCGACGCCTGAGCGCCCCACACAGCAAGCCGCAGCACAGCAAGACCCAGCACAGCAAGACGCAGAACAGCAAGACGCAGCACAGCGAAAGACCCCGGGAACCGTGAGGTTCCCGGGGTCTTTCACTTAAAGCTGTCAATCCAAGCCGTGGCTTAGGTGTTGGGGCGCTTACCGTGGTTCGCGCCGCCACGCTTACGGTCACGACGTTTACGTGCACGTTTGCTCATAGCTGGCCTCCTTAATCTTGGTACTCAAAAGAGCTGCCCTCAAGTCTCCCACATCGGCGGACCCGCCGCGAACCGGGACCCGGCCGTCGGGGCGCCTCATCCCTCCAGTGAGTTCCGGATGGAGATCCGCGCCTGGTCCAGGACTGTCTTGACGGTTTCGAGCGTGACCGGGGTGATGGGACTGGTCCCGGCGTGCCGGCGCAGCTCGATCCGGACGTCGTCCCGGAAGGACTGCACCAGCATCTCCGCCTCCCGCAGCCTGCGGTCGCTGTCCTTGGAGTAGCGGGCCCCGGCCGGGGAGGCGGCGCTGCGGGCGGTGGAACGCGCCGCTTCGGCCGTGGCGGCCAGGTCTGCGCGCAACCCCTGCATGTTCACCCGGATGTCCTGCCGCAGCTTGTCGGCGAGCCGGCGGACCGAAGCGGAAATGTCGTTTTCCACATCCGCCAGCTCGTCCCGGCGCCGGTTGAGCTCCACCAGCCCGGCCGGCGTGATGCTGTAGTTGGTGCGCCGGCCCTCGGTGCGGGTAGCCACCAGCCCTTCCTCCTCGAGCTTGGCCAGCCGCGGATAGATGGTTCCGGCGCTGGGGGAGTACGTGCCGCCGAAGCGGTCGCTAAGCGCCTTGATCAGCTCGTAGCCGTGCTTGGGGCCGGACTCCAGCAAGGCGAGCAGGTACAGGCGCAGGGCGCCGTGGGCGAAGACCGGGGGCATCAGAGGCCCGCTGCGACGTCCGGGCCCGGCTGGCCGTGGAAAATGGAGGTTTTCCCCGACATCGAGTTGGTCCGGACCAGCATCAGCTTGGCGTCGGGTCCGGCGATCGTCTGCAGCGTCCCGCCCGGCAGGGCGTACTTCTGGTCATCGATCACCACCGCGCCGCTGGCCGACTTCGCGATGATGTCCACCCCGACGTCGTGCGGCAACCGGATGGTGACGTCCCCGGAGACCGAGTTGGCGCCGAAGTCCTGGGTAAAGCCGTGCAGGTCGAAGCTCAGGTCCCCGCTGACGGTGTTGGCGCGGATGTTGCTGAATTCGCCGGAGGCCGTAACCTCGCCGGAGACGCTCTTGGCCGTCAGCACACCGTGGTGGTTGCGGGCGATCACCTCGCCGCTGACGGTGCTCACGGCCAGCTCACCCGCGGTGCCGTCGGCCAGGACCGAGCCGGAGACGGTGTTCAGCCGGGTGTGGCCCGAGAGGCCGGACACCATACCGTCGCCGCTGACGGTGCCGGCTTCGACGTCGACGCCGGCCGGCAGCGCGATACTGATGACCACGGAATTGCTGGAGTTGTTGTTAACCGTGCCCATGAGGTTCTTGAACCATCCCTGCGGGCCGTGCAGCTGGTGCCGCACCTCGAGCCGGCCGTCGGTCAGGCTGACCGCGAGCGGGTCGCCGTCGATCTCGGAGATTTCAAGGCGGGCCACGGCCTCGTCGTGGGTGACGATGTCGAAGCGGCCGCGGACAATGCCGAGCTTCAGCGAGCGGACGCCGTCGACGTCGATAGTCTGGGGACCGGTAATGGTCCACGAGTTCTGTTCCATGGTTCCTCCGGGTGGACGGAGCGATCACGCCAGCGCCGTTGCTTGCGATATATCGCGACTATGGAAACACGGTATATCGCTCCCACCCGACGGTCAAGATATATCGCGTTCGGCTTTTTCAGACCGACGGCGGTGGACCCCTTTTGGGCTGCCTACTCCGGCGCGTCGATCCCCAGCCACTGGAACCAGCCGCGGTGCAGCACCAGCCAGGCCATCAGGCCGTAGCCGGCCTGGCCGGGGGTGCCGCCGTTGGCTGCCAGATCCTGCCGCCACTGCTCATGGTTCAGCAGCGGGGAGAAAGTGTCCACGTACAGGTGCTTGCGGCGCGTGGTGACGTCGGCGAAAGCGGTGTTGAGCTCGCCGAGCCGGCGGTTCTGCGCCGGATCCAGCGTCGGCGGCGGCCCCACGACAAAGACCTCGATCTTGTTCTGCGAGGCGGAGTCCAGGATGTTGGCGAGGTTGAGCCGGCTGCGGGCTGTGGACAGCCCGAACTCGATGTCGCGGCCGGACAGGCCGATCACCAGGCGGTTCTCGTGGTGGGGTCCGAAGCGGCGGCCGGCCTCCTCGAGCCAGCGTTCGGCGAGGCCCTCGGTGCCTTCCTGCGGGCACGGCAGCGGGTAGCTTTCCAGGCCCAGGCCCTCCTGCGGGGTGCGGGCGAGCACACGTCCAAGCCAGCCCAGCGCCCGGGGGTCGCCCAGGCCGGCCAGCAGCTCATCTCCAACGGCCGCGATCCGCAGCTTCCGATCTTCCACGACTACCTCTTCATTCCGAATGCCGGTTCAAAGCCTTAAACAAAGCTGCCCGGCCGGAGTCGTGGTGTTCCACTTCCGGCCGGGCAGCCTGGCGCTACTTACGTGCGAATGCCTGCTTGAGCAGGGCGTCCTGCTCGGCTGCGTGGCGCTTCATCGACCCTGCCGCGGTGGATGCCGAGGCGGGCCGGGACACGAGGCGCACGCGGCGGTCCAGTGCGTCCGGCAGGTTCAGGCCGATGAACGGCCACGGTCCCTGGTTGGCGGGCTCGTCCTGGGCCCAGACAACCTCGGCGTTCGGGTACTTGGCCAGCTCGGCGGCGATTTCCGCGGCGGGCAGCGGGTAGAGCTGCTCGACCCGGACGATCGCCGTCGTGGTGTCGCCGGTCTTCTGCCGGGTGGACAGCAGGTCGTAGTACAGGCGGCCCGAGACCAGCAGGACGCGGTCGACGGCGTCAGCCTGCAGCTGCTCGTGCTCGGGGATAACCGGCCGGAAGGTGCCCGTGGTGAAGTCTTCCACCGAGGACGCCGCGGCCTTGAGGCGCAGGAGCTGCTTGGGGGTGAAGATGATCAGCGGCTTGCGCGGCCGGCTGTACGCCTGGCGGCGCAGCAGGTGGAAGTGGGATGCCGGCGTCGTGGGGTTGGCCACGATCATGTTCTCTTCGGCGCAGAGCTGCAGGAAACGCTCGATCCGTGCGGAGGAGTGGTCCGGGCCCTGGCCCTCGTAGCCGTGCGGCAGCATCAGCACCAGTGACGAGCGCTGGCCCCACTTCTGCTCGGCCGAGGAGATGAACTCGTCGATGATGGTCTGCGCGCCGTTGACGAAGTCGCCGAACTGCGCTTCCCAGAGCACCAGGGCATCCGGGCGCTCCACCGAGTAGCCGTATTCGAAGCCCATGGCCGCGTATTCGGACAACAGCGAATCGTAGATCCACAGCTTGGCCTGGTCCTCGGACAGGTGGGCCAGGGGCATCCACTCGTCGCCGTTGGCGCGGTCATGGAAGACGGCGTGGCGCTGCACGAAAGTGCCGCGGCGCGAGTCCTGGCCGGCCAGGCGGACCGGGATGCCTTCCATGCTGAGCGAACCGAAGGCCGCGAGTTCGCCGAAGCCCCAGTCGATGCCGCCTTCGCGGGACATCTGCTCACGCTTCTCGAGCAGCTGCTTGAGCTTGGCGTGGACCGTGAAGCCCTCCGGGAAGTCGACGTGGGCCTTGCCGATGCGGGCCAGCGTCTCGGCGGAGATCGCAGTGGACTCCGGGGCGCTGATGGCCGTGTCGCCCTGCTGGGCGGAGGGCCGTTCCAGGTCGGACACCGCTGCGGAATCCGCGGTGATGATCGGGATCGGGGAGGTCTGCGCGGCGTGGGTTTCCGCGAAGACACGCTCGAGGCGTTCCTGGTAGTCGCGGAGCAGCTGCTCGGCTTCCTCCTCGGTGATGTCCCCGCGGCCGATCAGCGATTCGGTGTAGAGCTTCCGGACCGACCGCTTCGCCTCGATGAGGTTGTACATCAGCGGCTGCGTCATCGAGGGGTCGTCGCCCTCGTTGTGGCCGCGGCGGCGGTAGCAGACCATGTCGATGACAACGTCCTTGTGGAAACGCTGGCGGAACTCGTAGGCGAGCTGGCCGATGCGGACCACGGCCTCCGGGTCGTCGCCGTTCACGTGGAACACCGGCGCCTGGATCATCTTGGCGACGTCCGTGGAGTACGTGGACGAGCGCGAGGACGACGGGGCGGTGGTGAAGCCGACCTGGTTGTTCACCACAACGTGGATGGTGCCGCCGGTGCGGTAGCCGCGCAGCTGGGAGAGGTTGAGCGTTTCCGCGACCACGCCCTGGCCGGCGAAGGCGGCGTCACCGTGCACCATGATCGGCAGCACGGGGAAGGACTCACCCTGGTCCAGCCGGTCCTGCTTGGCGCGGACGATGCCTTCGAGGACGGAGTCCACGGCTTCGAGGTGCGAGGGGTTGGCGGCGAGGTAGACCTTGGTCTCCTTGCCGTTGTCGGAGGTGAAGGTGCCCTCGGTGCCGAGGTGGTACTTCACGTCGCCGGAGCCCTGCACGGAGCGCGGGTCCTGGGTGCCCTCGAATTCACGGAAGACCTGCGCGTACGTCTTGCCGGCAATGTTGGTGAGCACATTGAGTCGGCCGCGGTGGGCCATGCCGATGGCCACCTCGTCGAGTTCGTCGTCGGCGGCGTCGGAGATGATGGCGTCCAGCAGCGGGATCAGCGACTCGCCGCCCTCGAGCGAGAAGCGCTTCTGGCCGACGAACTTCGTCTGCAGGAACGTCTCGAAAGCCTCGGCCGCGTTGAGCTTGGAGACGATCCGGAGCTGTTCGTCCCGGCTCGGCTTGGAGTAGGGGTGCTCCAGCTGGTCCTGGAACCACTTGCGCTCGGCCGGGTCCTGGATGTGCATGTACTCGATGCCGGTGGTGCGGCAGTACGCGTCGCGGAGGACGCCGAGGATGTCTCGGAATTTCAGCATCGGCTTGCCGCCGAAACCGCCGGTGGGCCATTCGCGGTCCAGGTCCCACAGGGTCAGGCCGTAGGTCAGGACGTCGAGGTCCGGGTGCTTGCGCTGGACGTACTCAAGCGGATCGGTGTCCGCCATCAGGTGGCCGCGGACGCGGTAGGAGTGGATGAGCTGCTGGATCCGGGCGACCTTGTTAATCTCGTCCGCCGGGTCCACCTGCAGGTCCGGGCTCCAGCGCACGGGCTCGTACGGGATGCGCAGGGACTCGAAGATCTCGTCGTAGAAGTTCTGCGCGCCGAGCAGCAGCTGGTGGACCAGCTTGAGGAACTCGCCGCTGCCGGCACCCTGGATGACGCGGTGGTCGTAGGTGGAGGTCAGCGTGAGGACCTTGCTGATGGCGTTGTGCGCGATAATCTTCTCGCTCGCGCCCTGGAACTCGGCCGGGTAATCGAGCGCGCCGACGCCGATGATGGCCGCCTGGCCCTTGGAAAGGCGGGGGACCGAGTGCACGGTGCCGATGCCGCCCGGGTTGGTCAGCGAGACGGTGGTGCCCGAGTGGTCGTCAGCGGTCAGCTTGCCGTTGCGGGCGCGCTTGATCAGGTCCTCGTAGGTGTGCCAGAACTCGGAGAAGTTGAGCGTCTCAGCCTTCTTGATGTTCGGGACCATCAGCAGGCGGGTGCCGTCCGGCTTGGGCATGTCAATGGCGATGCCGAAGTTCACGTGCGCGGGCTGGACGGCAACGGGCTTGCCGTCGACGACGTCGTAGTAAACGTTCATCGAGGGGAACTGGGCCAGTGCCCGGATGACGGCGTAGCCGATCAGGTGAGTGAAGGAAACCTTGCCGCCGCGGGCGCGGGCCAGGTTGGAGTTGATGACCACGCGGTTGTCGATCAGCAGCTTGGCGGGGATGGCGCGGACGCTGGTGGCGGTGGGCACCTCCAGGCTGGTCACCATGTTCGCGGCGATGGCCTTCGCCGGTCCGCGCAGTACGGAGACGACGTCTTCTTCCGGCGCGGTGGGGGCCTTGACGTTCTTGGGCAGCTGGGCCGGAATGGGCTGGGTGCCGGCGCCGGGCTCGGCGGTCTTGGAGCCGTCGCGGGCGACGGTGGCCGGGGCCTTCTGGGCTGCGGCGGGGGCCGGCGCGGGCGCAGGAGCCGCGGCTGCGGTTGCTGCCGGAGCGGGTTGGGCGGCGGGAGCCTTCGGGGCAGCGGGCGCGGCAGCCGCGGGGGCTGCGGCGGCCGGCGTCACGACCGGGAGTTCGCGGGTGGAGGGGTGCGCGGCGGCCGTTGCCGAGGCGCCGTTGGTTGAGGAACCGTCGCCAGCGTCGAAGGACTCGAAAAGCGGCCACCACTTGGCGTCCACCGTGTTCTTGTCCTGCTGGTACCGCTCGTACAGTTCGTCAACGAGCCACTCGTTTCCGCCAAATTCCTCGGGTAGACGGTGGCTAGGCTGCTCTGGCACTTGAAATACGCCTCTTCCATGAGTTTGATTCCCGCTGGTTTCCACGGTGCCGCAGCACGTCAATCGAACCAGTTCTCCGCGTCCAGTGAACCCAGACCTTTGCCAGTCTAGTGAGCATTCCGGCCAAACCGCCAATAAGGGTGACTCAAATCATCCAGGAGTCGCAAAGGTGCCCCGCGGGGCCCGTCGCGCCCGCCGCCGGGCCGGAAGCGCGATGCCTGACGGGTGCCTCTAGAATCACAACTGACACCGCTTAATGAGGTAATCGAGGAGCAGCCGTGCGTTTTTTGAGTGAGCCGACCACCGACCTGACCTATTCGGACATCTTCCTGGTGCCGTCCCGCTCCGACGTGACCTCCCGGCTTGACGTGGACCTGTCGGCGGACGACGGGACCGGTTCCACCATCCCGCTGGTCGTCGCGAACATGACCGCGGTGACCGGGAAGCGGATGGCGGAGACGATGGCGCGCCGCGGCGGCCTCGCGGTCCTGCCCCAGGACGTGCCGCTCGACGTGCTGCGGAGCGTCACGTCGTGGGTTAAGGCCCGCCACGCCGTGTTTGAGACGCCGGTGAGCCTGCGCGCCTCGAACACCGTGATCGATGCCCTGCACCTGATGGGCAAGCGCCCGCACGGCGCCGTCGTGGTCGTCGACGACGCCGGAGCCGTCGCCGGCGTGGTGCGGGCTGCCGATTTTGAAGGCCAGGACCGTTTCGCGTCGCTTGGCTCCGTGATGCGCCACCAGCCGCTGGTGCTGGACGCCGCGGAGTTCGACGGCGGCGCCGAAGCCGGGCCGGGCGCTCCGGCGTTGTCCCTGCGCCGGGCCTTCGACGCCATGGACGCCGCCGGGACCGACTTCGCGCCGGTCCAGCAGGACGGCGTCCTCGCCGGCGTGCTGACCCGCAAGGGCGCCCTGCGCTCCACCCTGTACCGTCCCTCGCTCGACGACGGCGGCGCGCTGAAGGTGGCTGCCGCCGTCGGCATTAACGGCGACGTCGCCGGCCGGGCGGCCGAGCTGCTCGCCGCCGGGGTCAACGTGCTGGTGCTGGACACCGCGCATGGCCACCAGCAGAAGATGTTCGACGCCCTGGCCGCGGTCCGCAGCCTGGACCCCGGCGTACCGGTCGTTGCCGGCAACGTCGTCACCGCCGACGCCACCCGCGAGCTGATCCGGGCCGGGGCGGACATCGTCAAGGTCGGCGTCGGGCCCGGCGCGATGTGCACCACCCGGATGATGACGGCGGTCGGCCGTCCCCAGTTCTCTGCCGTGCTGGAGTGCTCGGCCGCGGCGCGCGACGCCGGCGGCAGGGTCTGGGCCGACGGCGGGGTCCGTTACCCCCGCGACGTGGCGCTGGCCCTCGCGGCCGGGGCCAGCCAGGTCATGATCGGCTCTTGGTTCGCCGGCACGCACGAGAGCCCGGGCGACCTGCAGCTCGACGCCAACGGCCGCCAGTTCAAGGAGAGCTTCGGTATGGCCTCGGCCCGGGCGGTGCAGAACCGCAACCAGCGCGAGGGCGCCTTCGAAAAGGACCGCAAAGCCCTGTTCGAGGAGGGCATCTCCACCTCCCGGATGTACCTGGACGCCGCCCGTCCGGGCGTGGAGGACCTGCTGGACATGATCACCGCCGGGCTGCGCAGCTCCATGAGCTACGCTGGCGCGGCCGACCTGGCCGCGTTCCGGGAACGGGCCGTGGCCGGCATCCAGTCGGCGGCGGGCTATGAGGAAGGCCGCCCGGTCCCGCAAAGCTGGTGACCGGCCCCGCCGCCGGAGCGGCCGCCGCCGGGCACCACGGCGGCGGTCGGCGGCGGCTGCTCCTGTAGACTGAAATTCTTATGGACAGTAAATCTAGGTGCCGGCCTGGGGGCTGCCCGCGCGGAACGGAACCCGTTCCCGCCCAGTCCACCCGCAGAGCCGGCAAACCCCGTTCACGCGCCCATCACTCCTCCGCTGCGCAGTCTTTCCGCGGACGCAGTGCCTTCCAGGAAACAGGGTCGGCCGCGGCTGACCACCCTCCGCCGGGACGTTTCCCCCGGCCATCACTCCGGCCCTCCGAAGCGGGCCGCTAAATGGAGTGGATATTGCTCGGAGCAGGACTGCTCCTCATTCTCGGCACCGGCTTCTTCGTCGCCGTCGAGTTCTCCCTGGTTGCGCTTGACCAGGCCACCGTCCAGCGGGCGGTGGACAACGGCGACACCGCCGCGGCCCCACTGCTTAAGTGCCTGAAATCCCTGTCCACCCAGCTCTCCAGCTGCCAGCTCGGCATCACCCTGACCACGCTGCTTACCGGCTACGTGATGGAACCGTCCGTGGGCAGGCTGCTCGAAGGCCCGCTGGCCGCCCTCGGCCTGCCCGAGGCCGCCGCGACGTCGGTCTCGCTGGTGCTCGCGATGGCGCTGGCGACCCTGCTGTCCATGCTGATCGGCGAACTGGTCCCGAAAAACATGGCGATCGCGCTGTCGTTCCCGGTGGGCAAGGCCCTGGCCCGGCCGCAGCTGGTCTTCACCGCCATCTTCAAGCCCGCGATCATTGTGCTCAACGGCTTCTCCAACAAGGTCCTGAACGTCTTCGGCCTCGAAGCCAAGGAAGAGATTTCGGGCGCACGCACCCCGGCCGAGCTTGCCTCGCTGGTGCGCCGCTCGGCCGCGATGGGAACCCTGGACGAACGGACCGCCAACTTCATCTCCCGCACCCTGAAATTCAGCGGGCGGACGGCCGCGGACGTGATGACACCCCGGATCCGGGTGGAGACCATCGACGGCCACCAGCCGGTCTCAGACATCGTGGAGGCCGCCAAACGCACCGGCTATTCACGCTTCCCGGTGATCGGCGAGTCCTCGGACGATATCCGCGGCGTAGTGCACGTCAAAAAAGCCATCGCCGTCCCGGCGGACCGCCGCGCCAACCTGGAAGCCGGCGCGATCATGACCGAGGTGCTCCGCGTGCCCGAGACCATCCACCTCGACGGCCTGCTGGCCGAACTGCGCGAAGGCAACCTGCAGCTCGCCGTCGTCCTGGACGAATACGGCGGAACCGCCGGGATCGCCACCCTGGAGGACCTGGTCGAGGAAATCGTCGGGGAAGTGGCCGACGAACACGACAAGGTCCGGCCCGGGCTGCTGCAAAGCGCGTCCGGGGACTGGTACTTCCCGGGCCTGCTGCGCCCCGACGAACTCTCCGAGCAGATCCCCGGCCTGACAGTGCCGGACGAAGCGGCGTACGAGACCGTCGGCGGCTACGTCATGAGCCAGTTGGGCCGCATCGCCGCCGTCGGCGACACCGTCGACGTCGGCGGCGGAAAGCTCAGCGTGACGCGGATGGACGGACGCCGGATCGACCGCATCTGCTTCAAGCCGTCGCCGCCGGAACACGAACCGCACACCGGATCCAACGGGCGCATTGACGTTGCCGGAAAGGCCGGTGCCGCATGAGCGACTGGCTGGGAATACTTTGGCTCGCTGTACTGCTGGTGGGCAACGCGTTCTTCGTTGCGGCCGAATTTGCCGTGATGTCCGCGCGCCGCAGCCAGATCGAGCCCCTCGCCGAGGCCGGGTCCAAGCGGGCACAGACCACGCTGCGCGCCATGGAGAACGTCTCGCTGATGCTGGCGTGCGCCCAGCTGGGCATCACGGTCTGCTCGCTGCTGATCCTGCAGGTGGCCGAGCCGGCCATCCATCACCTGTTGGCGGTCCCGCTGGAGGCGCTGGGCGTCCCGCTGGAGCTGGCCGACGTCGTGGCGTTCTCCATCGCGCTGCTGGCCGTCACCTTCCTGCACGTCACCTTCGGCGAGATGGTGCCGAAGAACATCTCGGTCTCGGTCGCGGACAAGGCCGCGCTGCTGCTGGCCCCGCCGCTGATGTTCATCGCCCGTGCGGTCAAGCCGGCCATCGTGGCGCTCAACTGGTCCGCGAACCACATCCTCAAACTGATGCGGATCGAGCCGAAGGACGAGGTCACCTCCTCCTTCACGCTTGAGGAGGTCCAGTCGATCGTGCAGGAGTCCACCCGGCACGGCCTGGTGGACGACGACGCGGGGCTGATCACCGGCGCGCTGGAGTTCTCCGAACATACGGCCTCCCAGGTCATGGTTCCGCTGGACAAGCTGGTGATGCTCAAGGCCGCCACGACTCCGGAGGAGTTCGAGAAGGCCGTGAGCCGGACCGGGTTCTCCCGCTTCCCGATGCTCGACGACGACGGCATGCTCTCGGGCTATCTCCATATCAAGGACGTGCTGTCCATCCCGGAGGCCGGCTACCAGCACCCGATTGCGGAAAGCCGTATCCGCTCGCTGGCCAACCTGGCCATGGAGGACGAGATCGAGAAGGCGATGTCCGTTATGCAGCGCACCGGCTCACACCTGGCCCGGGTGATCGGCCCGGACGGACATACCCAGGGCGTGCTGTTCCTCGAGGACGTGATTGAGCAGCTGGTCGGGGAGATCCGGGACGCCACGCAGGCCACCGGCTACCGCAGGCTCGGGCAGGACTAGGGGAGGGCAGGCAACACGGGGGCTAACCCTAAATAGGAATGATTCCTATTTAGGGTTAGACTCGGTGTATTGCTAATGCTTCTCAATAACAGATCCGAGGTCTTCCCGTGCGCCGTTCCGCTGCCGCTGTTCTCCTTGCCGGCCTCAGCAGCCTCCTGCTGACGGCCTGCGGTCCCACCTCCGGCGGCGACCGGCCCGGTGCCGGCGACGGTGTGGTCGACGTCGTCGCTTCCACCAGCGTCTACGGCGACATCGCCCGCACCGTCGGCGGTGACAAGGTCAAGGTCACCTCGATCATCAACCGGACCAGCCAGGATCCGCACTCTTACGAGGCCACCACGCAGGACAAGCTCGCGGTCTCCAAGGCCGAGCTGGTGGTCGAGAACGGCGGCGGCTACGACGACTTCCTGCACAAACTGGCGCAGGACACCGGGCTGGCCGAGAAGAACCTGCTCAACGCGGTGGAGGTCTCGGGCCTGGACTCTGACGCGGCCGGTTCAGCCTCAGCCGCGCCCTCGACCGCTGCCTCGGTCTCACCCTCGACGGACGACGACGGCCACAGCCACGCGGCCGGGGGATTCAACGAACACGTCTGGTACAGCCCGGCCGCGATGAGCCGACTGGCTGATGCGCTGGCGGAGAAGCTGGGCGCGCTGGAGCCTTCCTCGGCCGGGGACTTCCGGAACAACGCCGCGACCATGAAGAAGGAGCTGGGCGGCCTGGAAACGAAGCTGACCGCGCTCAAGGCGTCGGCCGCCCACGGCGGCGTCGCCGTCACCGAACCGGTGCCGCTGTACCTGCTGGAAGCAGCAGGCCTGGAGAACCGAACGCCGGCCGAATATAGTGCCGCAATCGAAGCGGGTTCGGATGTTCCGCCCGCCGTGCTGCGGTCCGCGATCGACGTCGTGAAGTCCGGCGACATCCGGCTGCTGGCCTACAACCCGCAAACCGAGGGCCCCCAGACCCGCGCGCTCAAGGACGCCGCCGTCGCCGCGGGGGTACCCGTGGTGGACTTCGGCGAGACCCCGCCGGAAGGCGAGGGCTACCTGCAGTGGATGTCCGGCAACGTGGACAACCTGGCTAAGGCCCTCGCCCGGCGCTAGCGCCTAAGATGATCGCAACGGCGTGGCCACCGGGCCTAAGCAGAAATCGAGGAAAACCCAGTTGACACCCGTAGTGAGCCTGCGCGGAGCCTCCCTGACGTTCGGGAACCGGACGTTGTGGGAGAACCTGGACCTGGACATCCACCCCGGTGAATTCTTCGCCGTGCTGGGACCCAACGGCAGCGGCAAGACCACCCTCCTCAAGGTCCTGTTGGGTTTGCAGGACCTGAGCTCCGGGACCGCCGTCCTGGACGGCCAACCCATCTCCCGCGGCAGCCGGAGGATCGGTTACGTTCCGCAGCAGGAATCCTTCGATCCCGACACGCCGCTGCGCGCCCGGGACCTGGTGGGCCTCGGCGTCGACGGGCACCGCTGGGGGATCCGCCTCGGCGGGGCGAAGGTGAACCGCAGGATCGACGCGCTGCTCGCCGAAGTGGGCGCGCAGGACTACGCCAAGGTCCCGGTCGGAAAGCTCTCCGGCGGGGAACAGCAGCGGCTGCGGGTGGCACAGGCCCTCGCCACCGAGCCCAAGGTGCTGCTGTGCGACGAACCGCTCCTGTCACTGGACCTGCACCACCAGCAGGCGGTCAGCGCGCTGATCAACAAGCAGTGCCACGAGCAGGACAGCGCGGTGATCTTCGTGACCCACGAGATCAACCCGATCATGGATTACGTGGACCGCGTCCTCTACCTGGCCGGCGGCCGTTTCCGGGTGGGAACGCCCGAGGAAGTCATGACCACGGAGGTCCTGTCGGATCTGTACGGCAGCCACGTCGAAGTGATCCGCGCCAACGGCCGGCTGATCGTGGTGGGGCTGCCCGACGCGACGACGCACCACCATGAAGACGCCCACTCGATCGCCGGAGAGGTGGGCTAGGTGGATCTGGACAGCCTGCTCCGTTCAATCTTCAACTTCGAGAACTACGGCGAACTGCTGGTGCTCGTGCAGAACTCCATCTGGGCCGGCGCGGTGCTGGGCCTGCTGGGCGGCCTGGTGGGCACCTTCGTCATGAAGCGCGACCTCGCGTTCGCGGTTCACGGCATCTCCGAACTTTCCTTCGCCGGCGCCGCCTTTGCCCTGCTGGTCGGGGCCGATGTGGTGCTCGGCTCGCTCGCCGGGTCCGTGGTGGCGGCGCTGCTGCTGGGTCTGATGGGGGTCCGGGCGCGGGACAAGAACTCGACCATCGGCGTGCTTATGCCCTTCGGCCTGGGCCTGGGCATTCTGTTCCTCTCGCTCTACGAGGGCCGGGCCGCTAACAAGTTCGGGCTGCTCACCGGCCAGATCGTGTCCGTCGGCACCGTGCAGCTGCAGGTGCTGGCCGGCGCCGCCGTCGTCGTGATGCTGGCACTGATCGCCATCTGGCGGCCGCTGACCTTCGCGAGCGTCGATCCCAGGGTGGCCGCGGCGCGCGGCGTTCCGGTGCGCGGACTGGCGCTCGGCTTTATGCTGCTGCTGGGCGTGAGCGTGGCGCTCTCCATCCAGATCGTCGGCGCCCTGCTGGTGCTGGCGCTGCTGATCACTCCGGCCGCCGCCGCCCTGCGCGTGACCTCCTCACCGCGGCTCGTGGTGCTCCTCAGCGTGGTCTTCGCGGTGACGGCAACGGTGGGCGGAATCCTGCTGGCGCTCGGCGGCCGGCTGCCGATCAGCCCCTATGTGACCACGTTGTCCTTCCTGATCTACGTGGTGTGCCGGATGATCGGCGGCATCCGGGACCGGCGGGGCTATAACGGCCGGATCGTCGCGCCGGCGCCGGCGCAGGGCTAGGTCCAGGGACCCGTTCCTTCCCCGCCGTGCCGTTCGCCCGGATGGTCGCTTCGGGCAGCCGCCGGAAGTATGGTGCAGGCATGGGGGATACACAGAGGAAAATGCTGCGGCCGTTTCTGCGCGTAGTGCTGCTAATGCTGCTGCTCTCGACGGCGGTTTCCGGCTGCCTTGCGGAGCCGCGGCAGCCGGACCTGTCCAGCCGGGAGGACTTCGCCCGCAGCGTCATGTCCGCAGCCGTGTCCGGCTCCGTGGAGCGCGTCGAAGCTCTGGTCGACCCCGTCTTCAGCAACCCCCGGCCCGAAGCCCAACAGCTGGTCGACTCCACCCGGGGCTGGACTCCGGGCTCTTGGCAGCTCGGGATCAGCAACGATTTCCCGGAGATAGCCAACGTCACCGCCTCGCAGAACGGACACGCCTCCGCCGTCCGCTTCGCGATCTCGTGGAGCGACGACCGCTGGGTCCTGGTGATGGGGGAGTCAACGGGCGGCCCGAGCGGCGGCGCAAGCGCCGGCGCGAAGCCCATCGGCCCGGGCGCCCATCCCAAGATTCTGCCGGGGGAGACTACCCCCTCGACGGGCGCTTCAAGCCAGCCGCCGCAGCCGACGCAGCCGGCCGGGCTGCCCGCGGCGTGCCCCGTCCGCACAGCTGGAACCGGCGCCGACGCGCTGACCTGCCGGACGTTCACCTCGACGTCGGGCTACGCTCGCGGCCAAAACATGCACTGGCTGACATCGTCGCCGCTGCACCTGAGCTTTGACCGGATGAGCGGTGTGACCATGGTGGTCCGGATGCCGTGCGGCGTACTGAACGTCCCTGTTTCAGTGGACGATTTCGGGCTGGTTCCCGACCCGGCCCGCATGGCGGAGTCGGCCGACGGCTGCGCCGGCCCGGACGCGGAAAACCGGGCCTGGACGAGCGCCTTTTTTAAGGCACCGCTGGTCTACCAGCTGGCCTCCGCAGAGCTCGTGCTGACCAACGAGCACGGCCAGATCCGGTTCACGCAGAACTGAGGTGCGGGACGCAATTTCACGCTTCGCCCCGCCGCTGCTGGAACTCAGGATGTCCGCGCCGCTGGGCTGACTAGCATTTTCGGCGTGCTCGGTAGTGGCGGAGCTCCCTGAGGAATTCATCGGATGAGAGTCCTTCAAGGGTGAGTCCAAAGACGCCACCGCGTCCAACGAAGAGCTTCTGGACGAGTGTTTCATCCGACGGCGACTCAGTGAGGATCCAGCGGGCGAAATGGGGCGTCAGGTGTTGAAGGTGCTTGCAGCGCCAATGCATCTCGTCCCCCGCGCTGTACCCGGTGCCTATTACCAGACCCTGCTGCCGTCGGCGCTGGACCCGTCGGAGAGCCTCTCCGATGAGCAGGACATCCTCGACCGCCCGAAGTGAATACTCCTCCGAGGCCAAATCCGTCAGGCCGACGGGCTCGGCCAGCCCGAGTGCACGGTAGGCGTCGAGGATAATTTCGTAGTTTTCGGGCTCGAACGCCAGGAAGTCCCGGATGAAGCGCTCACCCGAGAACTCGCTCCGGAAGCGGCGTACAAAACTTTCGGTAGCCCCGTGTGGATACCGAGGACTGGGATTCGGCTTGCCGTCATGAAGGCTGATGCGCATCGCCACGGCAAAAGGTCCGTTGGACTGCAGATCGTGATCGAGATCCATCAGCGTTTGAGTCGCAAACGTACCGAAAAAGTTGAGCCCTTCTGCGATTTGTGCGCGCTCATGGCCGCGCTCCTGGTCCTTCCACCGCGCTATCCACAGGGCGGCTTCGCGGCGGCGTTCCGCTGTCACTCCGAGAGCGGATAGCCGTTCCTCGGAAACCGCTGCCGAGCGTTCGGCGGCCAGCCGGTCCTCGGTCTCCGTCTTGAGCCGGTGGTCAGCCCACGCCCGTTCAGCCAACTCCGCCAGGATCCGGGCCCGCTCGCCGTTTAGCTCCGTCATGGACCTGATCCTAAGGGCAGGGCCGTGAATGAGCTCGGGACCGGTCTGTCTGGACGGACAGCGCCAAACCGGGTTTCTCTAGCGGCCTGCCTGCAGGGCCGTGCACTCGGGGCACAGCCCGAAGATCTCCACCGTGTGCTCCACGGCGGTGAAGCCGTGCTCACTTGCGATCCGTGCCGCCCAGGCCTCGACGGCCGGCGCTTCGACTTCGACGGCTTTGCCGCAGTTGCGGCACAGCAGATGGTGGTGGTGCCCGGTGACCGCGCACCGACGGTAGACGACTTCGCCCTCGGCGTTCCGCAGCACATCCACCAGGCCGTCGTCGGCGAGAGACTGCAGGATCCGGTACGAGGTGGCAAGCGAAACCGAAGTGCCCCGCTCCTGCAGGATGCGGTGCAGCTCCTGGGTGCTGACGAAGTCGGCCAAATCGTCCAGGGCGGCGCTGACGGCCAGCCGCTGCTTCGTGACGCGTTGCTCCTTGCCCGGCTCCTTGCCGGCCGGCGCCGCTGCCTGGGCCGGAGCCTGGCTGCCGCCGGTGGTGGCGCCCTGGGACATGGGGAAACTCGCTTCGCTGGGGGTCATACTGCGGGAAAGGGGCAGGGTCCCAGATTACCAGCCGGGCATCGTGGACACCGCTTCGCGGGGCACCATAGGCTGGCCGGATGAAGCTGACAAAATTCACCCACGCCTGTGTCCGTCTCGAAAAGGAAGGCCGGGTGCTGGTGCTGGACCCTGGAACGTTCTCCGAGACGGACCAGGCCCTCGCCGGTGCGTCCGCCGTGCTGATCACGCACGAGCACCCGGACCATATCGACGTCGACGTCGTCACCGAGGCGTTGCTGGCGAACGCAGAACTGCAGCTCTTCGCCCCCGACGGCGTCGCGACCCAGCTGCGCGGCAAGGCGCCCGCGGCGGAGGATCGGATCCACACGGTGGCCGCGGGCAGTACCTTCGAGGCGGCCGGCTTCGCCATCCGGAGCTACGGCGGACAGCATGCCCTCATCCATCCGCAGATTCCCGTGGTGGCCAACGTCGGCTTCCTGATTGATTCCAACGTCTACCACCCGGGGGATTCCTTCGCGATCCCGGACGGCATCGAGGTTCAGACCCTGCTGGTGCCCATCCACGCACCGTGGAACAAGGTGGGCGAAGTGGTGGACTTCGTCATCGGCGTCCGCGCGCCGCTGGCTTTCCCGATCCACGACGCCCTGCTGAACGACACGGGACGCGGCCTGGTGGAAGGGCACGTGACCCGCATCGGCGCCCGGTACGGCACCGAATACCGGCACCTCTCCAGCGGCGAATCGGTGGAGGTCTAGGTTCCGCTG
The DNA here is from genome assembly GCF_964021775.1 of uncultured Arthrobacter sp. Classification (GTDB taxonomy): domain Bacteria; phylum Actinomycetota; class Actinomycetes; order Actinomycetales; family Micrococcaceae; genus Arthrobacter. The sequence goes on along the minus strand of NZ_CAXHZI010000010.1, from coordinate 2,695 downwards.
CCGGTCAGGCGGGCCAGGTTCCGCTGGCGAAGAAGTCGCGGATGGTGGCCTCGTGGGGTTCCGGATCCAGGCCCTGGGACTGCAGCCAGGCAGAGTCGTAGTAATTGCCGGAGTAGCGGTCCCCGCCGTCGCACATCAATGAGACCACGCTGCCGCGGCGTCCTTCAGCGATCATCTCGGCGATGAGCTGCCACACGCCCCAGAGGTTCGTACCGGTGGACGGGCCGGCATGCAGCCCGGCGTGCTCGCGCAGATGGCGCATCGCCGCCACCGAGGCGGCGTCCGGCACCTGGATCATGTGGTCGATCACGGCCGGCACAAAGCTCGGCTCCAGCCTGGGCCGGCCGATTCCCTCGATCCGGGAGGGCAGGCCGGTCGCACCCGCCGCAGCGCCGCCGTCCCGGCTGGCCAGCCAGCCGGGGAAGAACGCGGAATTCTCCGGATCGACGACGGCGAGCCGGGTGGCGTGCCGCTGGTAGCGCAGATAGCGGCCGATCGTGGCGCTCGTCCCGCCGGTGCCGGAGCCCACGACGATCCAGCGGGGGACCGGGTGCTCTTCGAGCGCAAGCTGGCCGAAGATCGACTCGGCAATGTTGTTGTTGCCCCGCCAGTCGGTGGCCCGCTCGGCATAGGTGAACTGGTCCATGTAATGGCCGCCGGTGCTGCGGGCCAGATCCTCGGCCGCCGCGTACACCTCCGAGGCATGGTCCACCAGATGGCACGAGCCGCCGAACTGTTCAATCAGCGCGATCTTCTCGCGGCTGGTGGTCCGGGTCATCACCGCGATGAACGGCAGGCCCAGCAGTTGCGCGAAGTAGGCCTCAGAGACGGCAGTGCTGCCACTCGAGGCTTCCACAATGGTGGTGCCTTCGCGGATCCAGCCGTTGACCAGCCCGAAGAGGAACAGCGAACGGGCCAGCCGGTGCTTGAGGCTTCCGGTGCGGTGGGTGGATTCGTCCTTGAGGTACAACTGGACGCCCCAGTCCTCGGGCAGGGGCACCGAGTAGAGGTGGGTGTCGGCTGATCTGTTGTTCTCGGCATTGATCCGGCGGATGGCTTCGTCGGCCCAATCCCGGTCCTGCTGGCGCACATTTGTCACCGACCCAGCCTACCCGCGGCGGCGTGCGCCCCCGGTTAGAGTGGGCGGATGGACACCCTCATGACTGCCGCCGAACTCAAAGACCGCTTGGACTCCGGCGCGCGGACCGTGCTGCTGGACGTCCGCTGGGCGCTGGGCGACCCGCACGGCCGGGAACACTACCTCGCGGCGCACCTCCCCGGTGCGGTGTTCGTAGACCTCGCCACCGAACTCGCCGGACCGGCCGATCCCAGCCGCGGACGTCATCCCTTGCCGCCGCTGGAGCAGTTCCAGGAGTCAGTGCGCAGCTGGGGTGTCCGGGACGGCGACGTCGTGGTGGCGTACGACGACACCGGCAACCTTGCCGCTGCCCGGGTGTGGTGGATGCTGCGCAACGCCGGCTTCCCTGCGGTCTGCCTGCTCGACGGCGGCTTGGCAGCCTGGCGCGCCGAGGGCTTCGACGTCGAAAGCGGTGAACCGGCCGTCGAGGCCGGAGATGTCGTGTTGGACGACGGGGCCATGCCGGTGATCGGCATGGGTGAGGCAGCCGCGTGGTCCGGCCGGGGCCTGCTCCTGGATGCCCGCGCCGGCGAGAGGTACCGGGGCGAGATCGAACCCGTGGACCCCCGCGCGGGGCACATTCCCGGCGCGGTGAGCGCGCCCACCAGCGCAAACCTGGCTGCCGACAGCCGCTTCCTCCCGGCAGCCGAGCTCCGCGAACGCTTCACCCGCCTGGGCGTGCAGGTGGACTTGCCGACGGCGGTGTACTGCGGTTCCGGCGTGACCGCTGCCCACGAGATCGCGGCACTGGAGATCGCAGGCTTTCCCGCGGCCCTATACCCGGGATCATTCTCGGAATGGTCCAACAACGCCGCCAACGAGGTGGTGACCGGTGCCGCTCCGGAGGGCGACGCATCCCAGGCCGAGCCGGCAGCCGACCCGGCCTCCCAGGCCGACCCGGCAGCCGACCCGGCGCAGGGCGGCTGGCTCAACTAAGCGGCCGGCTGTACCGGCGGGCGGGTGCCCGCGCTTACCTTCGCCCGGCGCTGTTTGGCGCGGTGCCTGAGCTTTCGGCTCTGGAGCGGCGGTTTTGGAGTGTCCGTGGCAGATCTGTCCTCTTCGGAGCGCGGTTGTGGCCGGCGGATGACGCTGGTTCCCGGCAACGGCGGTGCGGTGGAGTGGTAAGTGTGGCCGGTCGGTGTCGTGAGTTTCAGCGTATGTCTGGGGCCGGGGCGGGGCTTGGCGGTCCAGCCGGGGGTTTCTTTGGTGTGGTTGCAGGCTTCGCAGAGTCCGGCGCCGTTGCTGAGGCTGGTGGTTCCGCCGTTGCGCCAGGGAATGATGTGGTCCATGTGGCGGATGGGCGCGTCGCAGTACGGGGTGCGGCAGGTGTCGTCCCGGGCCTGGATGAACCGGCGGAGCCCGGCGGGGAAGAGCCTGGCGCGGGAGTCCATGGCGATGAGTTCTCCGGTGGCGGGGGCGGTGTAGAGCCGGCGGATCCAGGTCGTGAAGGCGCGTTCGTCGGCCGGGCTGCCTGGGTCGCCGGTGCCCGAACCCGGCTCGCCGCCCGGGCCGCCTGCTGCACCAGTGGCGCCGGTGTCCGGGGCTGCGGTACCGAAG
>NZ_CAXHZI010000009.1:0-114242 GCF_964021775.1 uncultured Arthrobacter sp. | reverse complement strand
GCGCCACGCCTTCCGCAACGCGCTGATCCCGATCGCCACCATCGTGGCCTTCGACATCGGCGGGTTGATCGGCGGCGCCGTCATCACCGAATCGGTGTTCTCCGTCCGTGGCATGGGCTTCCTCTTCCTGGACGGCATCTCGCACGTGGACCCGAACCCTGTCATGGGTGTCTTCCTGTGCGTCGCCATCACAGCCATGGTGTTCAACCTCATCGCGGACCTCGCCTACTCCGCACTTGATCCGCGCGTAAGGGTAAAAGCATGAGCCAGCCAAGCCAGCAGGACGAAATCATGGCCGAAGAGGCCGCACTGCAGCCCACGCCCGCGGCCGGCATCGAGCCCGTCCTCGAAGCGAAGGGACTAAGCCAGGGCCAGATTGTCCGCAAGCGTTTCCTCGGCCACTCCGGCGCCATCATCGGCCTGGTGGTCTTCGCCTTCATCTTCATCCTCGCGTTCACCTCCGTCGGTTACTGGGGCATCCCGGGCTGGTGGAAATACAACCACGAGCAGGTCTCACCGCTGGTCAACGACGGCGCGCCGACCTCCTCGCTCTGGCCGCTGGCCTGGGGCGAGCACCCCTTCGGGCAGGACCGGATCGGCCGCGACCTGTTTGCCATGACCATGCGCGGGGCGCAGCAGTCCATCACGGTCATGTTCGTCATCGGCCTGATCGCCGGCCTGATCGGCGTGGTGGTCGGGGCCGTCTCGGGCTACTTCCGCGGCTGGGCCGAAGCAATCCTGATGCGGCTGACCGACGTCATCATCATCGTTCCGGCGCTGCTGCTGGCCGCCGTGATGGCACAGATGGCCGGCCGGCGTGACTCGGGCAGCTGGTTCTCCGCCTTCGCCAGCACCAACGGCGTCCTGGCCCTGGGAATCTTCCTCGGGCTGATCAGCTGGGTGAGCCTGGCCCGCCTGATGCGCGGCGAGTTCCTGTCCCTGCGAGAGCGCGAGTTCGTCGACGCGGCCCGGATCTCCGGGGCGAGCAACGCCCGGATCATCTTCAAGCACATCCTGCCGAACGCCGTCGGCGTGCTGATCGTCAACGTCACGCTGACCATGTCTGCGGCGATCCTCACCGAGACGGCGCTGAGCTTCCTCGGCGTCGGCGTCAAGGCCCCGGATACCTCGCTGGGCCTGCTCATCTCGCAGAACCAGCAGGCCTTCTCCACCCGGCCCTGGCTGTTCTGGTTCCCGGGCCTGTTCATCGTGCTGATCTGCCTCAGCATCAACTTCATCGGCGACGGCCTGCGGGATGCGTTCGATCCGCGGCAAAAGAAGTTCAATGCCAAGAAAGCTCAGGACACGGCCGGCCGGGCCCCTGAGGCCACGCCGGTGACCGCCCTTGACGGACCCAAGGACCACTAGATGCGCGGCAGCTCTTTCGCCGGCCGCGGCAAGCTACTGGGCGGCCACCGCCCAGTAGCTTGCCGCGAGCAGCAGCACGACGCCGGCGATCGGCGCCCAGCGCGGCGTGACGGTCACAGCCGCCGCGTCGGCGTCGCCTGCGGCGAGGGCGCCGCTTTCCACCAGTTCCCGCCAGCGGGTCCGCACCAGGCGTGCTGCCTGGCCGGAGTCGGTGGTCTTGAGGTCGCCGGGCCGGACCGACTGTCCGGGGCCGTAGCTGGTGTCCGGCAGCCCGCGCAGGTCCTCGGGGCGGGCATTGCGTCCGCCCCAGATGCCGGGGGCCGGTGCGGCCCAGGCCGCATAGCTCTTGTCCGCCGTCACGAGGGTGAGGGCGTAGCGGGTGTCCACGTGCACCAGGGCCGCCCACGGCACCAGCACGGTGCGGAACGGGTTCTCCAGGGTGACGCCGCCGTCGTGCACCACGACGGCGGGCATCCAGAAGAACTGCCAGCCCAGCAACGCGACCAGCAGCAACGGCGCCGTGGTGGGCAGCGCCGCGGGGCCGGACGAGGAGACCGTCACCACCAGGCCGACGACCGCCACGGTCCAGGCCAGCCAGGCGAACCATTTATTCGTCCGGGCCTTGAAGACTTCAACGTTTCCGGCAGAGGGCACAGTGCTCATGCCCCCCATAATTCAGTATTCCGAGTTCCAGCACTAATCACCGGTGCGGCGGCGGCTCGGGTGGAAGGAAAAACCCATAATGACTGACTTCATCACCCTGGATCCGGCCCCGGCTCCCGCGCCCGGCAAAGGTGGCATGGTCCTGGAGGTCCGGGACCTCAGCGTCGACTTCGGCGTGGACAAAAAGTGGGTTCCCGCCGCAATCGGCCTGAACTACGAGGTGCGCGCCGGCGAGGTCCTGGCGATCGTGGGGGAGTCCGGCTCCGGCAAGAGCGCCAGTTCGATGGCGCTTCTGGGCCTGCTGCCGAGCAACAGCCGGGTCAGCGGCAGCGTGAAGCTCGCCGGGAAGGAACTGCTCGGCGGCAACGAGGCGAACATCCGCCACGTCCGCGGCAAGGACGTCGCGGTCATCTTCCAGGAGCCCATGACCGCCCTGAACCCGGTTTACACCGTGGGTGCGCAGATCGTGGAAACCATCCGGCTGCACAACGAGGTCTCACCGGACCAGGCCAAAGAGCGTGCCGTGCGGATGCTCGAACTGGTGGAACTGCCGGACCCGGAAAAGGCCTTCAAGTCCTACCCGCACCAGCTCTCCGGCGGGCAGCGGCAGCGCGCCATGATCGCCCAGTCGCTCTCCTGCGACCCCAAGCTGCTGATCGCGGACGAGCCCACCACCGCCCTGGACGTCACCGTCCAGGCCGAAATCCTGGACCTCATGCGCAACCTGCGCAACAAGCTGGACAGCGCGATTGTGCTGATCACCCATGACATGGGCGTCGTTGCGGACCTCGCGGACCGGATCGCCGTGATGCGCCGGGGGCTGATCGTGGAGACGGGCACCGCCGAGGAGATTTTCCACAACCCGCAGCACGAGTACACCAAGGCCCTGCTCGCGGCCGTCCCGCACCTGGGGCAGGGCGGCACGGCCACCGACGACGACGTCGACGTCACGGCCGCCCTCGCCGCGGCAACGCACGCCGAGCTCGACGCGGTCCCACGGACGGAGCTGCTCCGGCGCGAACGCGAAAACGCCGCCGCGCTGGCCGCCGCCGCGGCCGGACCGGCGACGCCGCTGGGCGAACCGGTGCTGGAACTCACCGACGTCGCGATCGAGTACCCCAAGCAGGGTCGGGTGCCGGCCTTCCGCGCCGTCGAGGGCGCCAACCTCGCCATCTACCCGGGCCAGGTAGTCGGCCTGGTGGGCGAGTCCGGGTCCGGTAAGACGACGATCGGCCGGGCCGCCGTCGGCCTGCTGCCCGTCGCCGCGGGCACCATGAAGGTCGTGGGACAGGACATCTCCGCCGCCAAGAAGAACGGCCGGCAGCTGCACGAGATGCGCCGGCACGTCGGTATGGTCTTCCAGGACCCGTCGTCCTCGCTGAACCCGCGGCTGCCGATCGGCGAAAGCATCGGCGAACCGATGTTCCTCGCCAAGGTGGCCAAGGGCGCCGAACTCCAGGGCCGGATCGAGGCGCTGCTGGACCAGGTCGAGCTGCCGCGGGACTACCGCAACCGCTACCCGCACGAGCTCTCCGGCGGCCAGAAGCAGCGCGTCGGCATCGCCCGGGCGCTGTCGCTGAAGCCGAAGCTGATGGTGGCGGACGAACCCACCTCGGCCCTGGACGTGTCGGTCCAGGCCAAGGTGCTGGAACTCTTCCAAAACCTGCAGAAGGAGCTTGGCTTCGCCTGCCTGTTCGTCACCCACGACCTGGCCGTGGTGGATGTCCTGGCCGACCGCATCTGCGTGATGCAGCGGGGCCGGATCGTTGAGCAGGGCACCCGCGACCAGATCCTCCGGAACCCGCAGGAGCCCTACACGCAGCGGCTCCTGGCCGCCGTTCCGCTGCCGGATCCGGAGAAGCAGCGCGAGCGGAGGGAACTGCGCGCCCAGCTGCTTTCGGGCGCGAGCTAGGGGGCCGCGGGGGAGGGTTTCGGTTAACGGACCGTAACCCGGTGCCGTGCGGAAGGCGTATGCTACCAGCGAGTAGTCTGTGACTTGAAATACGTTTCGATTGACGCTAGCCGTCATGAAGTTGTCGAGTCACGGTTTGGCAACGGAGTTCCACCATTCGGACTTCTTGCGGTTAGGCTACTTGCATATGTAGGCCACGTCACAGGGATATCCCTGTGCCCGGGCCTGCCGGGAAGCACAAGTCTCTCCCGCACGAACTCCCACAACTCTTAGGAGGCGGAATGCGTTTTTCGCGCACTTCCAAAGCACTGGGCATGGTGGCGATCGCCGCTCTGGCCCTGACCGGTTGCGGCGGCGGCGGTTCCAACACCGCTGGCGGCAGCACCGGTGGCGACACCAGCAAGGTCATCATCGCCGACGGCTCGGAGCCGCAGCGCCCGCTGATGCCGGCCGACACCAACGAGGTTGGCGGCGGCAAGGTCATCGACATGATCTTCGCCGGCCTGGTCAGCTACGACCCCAGCGGCAAGCCCGTGAACGAACTCGCCGAGTCCATTGAGGGCAAGGACGGCCAGAACTTCACCATCAAGATCAAGAAGGACCAGAAGTTCACGAACGGCGAGGCCATCACGGCCAAGACCTTCGTCGATTCCTGGAACTTCGGTGCAGCCGCGAAGAACGCCCAGCTCAGCGGCAGCTTCTTCGAAAGCATCAAGGGTTACGACGAGGCCAGCGCCGAGGGCTCCAAGGTTGAGACCATGTCCGGCCTGAAGGTCGTCGACGACCAGACCTTCACCGTCCAGCTCAAGCAGCCGGAATCCGACTGGCCGCTGCGCCTCGGCTACAGCGCCTTCGTGCCGGTTCCCTCCGGTGCGCTGAAGGACCCGAAGGGCTTCGGCGAGAAGCCGGTCGGCAACGGCCCGTACAAGCTGGCCGACGGCGGCTGGCAGCACAACGTGCAGATCCAGCTGGTTCCGAACCCGGAATACAACGGCCCGCGCAAGGCCAAGAACGCCGGCGTGACGTTCAAGATCTTCCAGAACGACGACGCCGCGTACCAGGACCTGCTGTCCAACAACCTGGACATCCTGCAGACCATCCCGACGAGCGCCCTGAAGAACTTCAAGTCCGACCTGGGTGAGCGCACCATCAACAAGCCGTACGCCGGCAACCAGACCATCGCGATTCCGGAATACCTCCCGGAGTGGAGCGGTGAAGCCGGCAAGCTCCGCCGCCAGGCCCTCTCCATGGCCATCAACCGCGACGAGATCACCAAGGTCATCTTCAGCGGCGCCCGCCAGCCCGCCAAGGACTTCACCGCCCCCGTCCTGGACGGCTACAGCGACTCGATCCCGGGTTCCGAGAACCTGAAGTTCGACGCCGAGAAGGCCAAGGCCACCTGGGCCAAGGCTGACGCCATCCAGAAGTGGGACGCGAACAAGACCTTCACCATCGCCTACAACGCCGACAAGGGCGGCCACAAGGCATGGGTCGAGGCTGTTGTGAACCAGCTCAAGAACACCCTCGGCATCAAGGTTGAAGGCAAGCCGTACGCCACCTTCAAGGAAGCCCGCAACGACGCCACCGCAGGCACGCTGACCGGTTCGATCCGCGCCGGCTGGCAGGCCGACTACCCGTCGCTGTACAACTTCCTCGGCCCGATCTACAAGACCGGCGCCGGTTCCAACGACGCCCGCTACGCCAACCCGGCGTTCGACAAGGCCATCTCTGAAGGTCTTGCCGCTTCCTCGGTCAGCGAAGGCAACAAGGCCATGAACAAGGCCCAGGAAATCCTCCTGACCGACCTTCCGGCCATCCCGCTGTGGTACCAGGTCGCCCAGGGTGGCTGGAGCGACAAGGTCACCAACGTTGACTACGGCTGGAACGGCGTTCCGCTGTACTACAACATCACCGGTAAGTAATAACTGAACGACGGCGGGGGCAGCCAGGATGGGGCCCCCGCCGTTGTTTTGCTTCCACCCCAATTTCTAAGCACCGGCTCCGGCCGGTGTACTTCGCAGCCGGGCCTGCGTGATCCGCCCCGGCAACGGCTGCACCCTTAGTGAAAAGGTTCTTCGATGAACAACTCCGCCGCATCCTTGGACAGGATGCCTGCTGACGGGGGTGTCGTTCGCTGATGGCGACTTACATCCTCAAGCGTTTCCTGCAGCTGATCCCGGTATTCCTGGGCGCCACGCTGCTCGTCTACTTCCTGGTGTTCAGCCTGCCCGGGGACCCCATCGTGGCCCTCTTCGGCGACAAGCCGGTCAACGAGGCCGTCGCGGCGCGGCTCCGGGAGCAGTACCACCTGGACCAGCCCTTCTGGATCCAATACCTGCTCTACCTCAAGGGGATCTTCACCTTTGACCTGGGCCAGGACTTCTCCGGACGCCCGATCGCCGCCGTGCTGGGCGAGGTCTTCCCGGTCACCGCCCGGCTGGCCGTCATGGCCCTGATCTTCGAAGCCGTCTTCGGCATCATCTTCGGCCTCATCGCGGGCCTGCGGAAGGGCAAGTTCTTCGACGCGACCGTCCTGATCGCCTCCCTGATCGTGATCGGCATCCCGATCTTCGTGCTCGGCTTCCTGCTGCAGTTCACCATCGGCGTCCAGCTCGGCTGGGCCAAACCGACGGTCAGCTCGGCCGCCACCGTCCAGGATCTGATCCTGCCGGCGATCGTCCTCGGCCTGGGCTCCTTCGCCTACGTCCTGCGCCTGACCCGGACCAGCGTGATCGAAAACATGAACGCCGACTACGTCCGCACCGCGACTGCCAAGGGGCTGTCCCGGTTCCGCGTCGTCCGCGTGCACATCCTCCGCAACTCGCTGATCCCGGTGATCACCTTCCTCGGCGCCGACCTCGGCGCCCTGATGGGCGGCGCCATCGTCACCGAAGGCATCTTCAACGTGCCCGGCGTCGGCAACCGGCTCTACCGCGCCGTCACGCAGGGTGAAGGCCCCACGGTCGTCTCGATCGTCACGGTGCTCGTGCTGATCTATGTCGTATCCAACCTGCTTGTAGACCTGCTGTACGCCTGGCTTGACCCGAGGATCCGCTATGACGCCTGAGAACATGACCCCCGAGACGCGCATCGCGTCGCCGGCCAAGCGGCACGTCGAACACTTCGTCGCCGATTTCGCCGAGACACCGCTGCAGGCCACCGACAAGGTCAAGGAAGACCAAGCCCCGCTGAGCCTTTGGGGCGAGGCCTGGAAGAACCTGCGCAGGCAGCCGCTCTTCCTGATCTCCGCCTTCCTGATCCTCGTCGTCGTCGCCGTCTCCCTTTTCCCGTCGCTTTTCTCCGGAATCGATCCGGCGTCGGAGGCGTGCCAGCTGGCCAACTCCGACGCCGGACCGGCGGCCGGGCACCCGCTCGGCTTCACCCAGCAGGGCTGTGACGTGTACGCCCGCGTCATCTTCGGCACGCGCTCCTCGGTGACCGTGGGACTCTTCACCACCCTTGGCGTGCTGCTGATCGGCGGCGTCATGGGCGCCCTCGCCGGCTACTACGGCGGCTGGGTGGACGCCATCCTGGCCCGCATCAACGACATCTTCTTCGCGCTGCCGCTGATCCTGGGCGCCATCGTGATGATGCAGCTGCCGGTGTTCCGTGCCAACCGCACGGCCTGGACGCTGGTGCTGATCCTGGTCACCTTCGGCTGGCCGCAGATCGCCCGCATCACCCGCGGCGCCGTGATCGAGGTCCGCAACGCGGACTTCGTGACGGCGGCCCGGTCCCTGGGTGTTTCCAAGTTCGGCGCGCTCATGCGCCACGTCATGCCGAACTCGCTCGCGCCGATCATCGTGGTGGCCACCATTTCGCTGGGCACCTTCATCGTCGCGGAATCCACCCTGTCCTTCCTTGGCATCGGCCTGCCGCCGAGCGTCATGTCCTGGGGCAACGACATCCAGGCCGCGCAGGCGTCCCTGCGGTCCAACCCGATGCCGCTGCTCTGGCCGGCCATCGCGCTGTCCATCACCGTCCTGAGCTTCATCATGCTGGGCGACGCCCTGCGTGATGCGCTCGATCCCAAAGCGCGCAAGCGATGAAAGGGGACGCCATGAACGCCTCTGTCGAAATCCACGAAGCCGGTGCTCCCGCCGGTCGGCCGCTCCTTGAAATCAAGGATCTGGCGATCAGCTTCACCACCAGCAATGGCGAGGTCAACGCGGTCCGCAATGCGCACCTCACGGTGATGCCGGGCGAGACCGTCGCCATCGTCGGCGAGTCCGGATCGGGCAAATCGACGACGGCGCTGGCCGCCATCGGCCTGCTGCCCGGCAACGGCCGGGTGGCCGCCGGCCAGGTGATCTTTGACGGCGAGGACATTGCCCACGCCTCGGAGAAGCGCATGATCGAGCTGCGCGGCAACAGCATCGGCATGGTGCCGCAGGACCCGATGTCCAACCTCAATCCGGTCTGGAAGATCGGCTACCAGGTGCGGGAAACCCTCAAGGCGAACGGACTGCCCAGCGGGCCGGACGACGTCGCGAAGGTGCTCTCCGAAGCCGGGCTGCCGGACGCTGCCCGACGCGCCGGCCAGTACCCGCACGAATTCTCCGGCGGCATGCGCCAGCGCGCCCTGATCGCCATCGGCCTGTCCTGCCAGCCGCGCCTGCTCATCGCCGATGAGCCGACGTCGGCCCTGGACGTGACCGTGCAGCGCCAGATCCTGGACCACCTGGACAAGATGACCACCGAACTCGGCACGGCCGTCCTGCTGATCACCCACGACCTGGGCCTGGCCGCCGAACGCGCCGACAAGGTCGTGGTGATGTACCGGGGACAGGTGGTCGAAGCCGGACCGTCTTTGGAGCTGCTGCAGAACCCGCAGCACCCGTACACCCAGCGGCTGGTCGCCTCGGCTCCCTCGCTGGCGTCGCGGCGGATCCAGGCGGCCAAGGAACTGGGCGTCGAGTCGGACGACCTGCTGGCACCCGCCGAGGACGTCGTCGTCGCATCCAGCATGCCCGACGAGGTGCTGCAGATCGAGAACCTGAGCAAGGTCTTCAAGCTGCGCTCCGGCTTCGGCCGTTCCACCGACTTCACCGCGGTGGACAACGTCTCCTTCAGCGTCAAGCGCGGAACCACGACGGCGATCGTGGGGGAGTCGGGTTCCGGCAAGTCCACGGTGGCGCAGATGGTCCTGAACCTGCTGCAGCCCACCTCGGGCAAAATCGTGTTCGACGGCGTCGATACCTCCACGCTGAACAGCAAGGAGATCTTCGCCTTCCGCCGCCGCGTGCAGCCGATCTTCCAGGACCCCTACGGCTCCCTCGACCCGATGTACAACATCTTCCGGACCATCGAGGAGCCGCTGCGGACCCACAAGATCGGGGACAAGGCCAGCCGCGAGAAGAAGGTCCGGGAACTGCTGGACCAGGTGGCGCTGCCGCAGTCCACCATGCAGCGCTACCCGAATGAGCTCTCCGGCGGCCAGCGCCAGCGCGTCGCCATCGCGCGGGCCCTGGCGCTGGACCCGGAGGTGATCATCTGCGACGAGGCCGTCTCGGCACTCGACGTGCTGGTCCAGGCGCAGGTGCTGAACCTGCTCGCGGATCTGCAGTCCAGGCTGGGCCTGACCTACCTGTTCATCACCCATGACCTCGCGGTGGTCCGGCAGATCGCCGACCACGTGTGCGTGATGGAGAAGGGCAAACTGGTCGAAACCGGCTCCACCGACGAGGTCTTCGACTCGCCGCGGCAGGACTACACCAAGGCCCTGCTGAACGCGATTCCCGGTGCCAAGCTGATGCTTCCGCCCGCGGCGGCCACGGCCTAGCACCCGTCTGCCGCGCCGGCACTGCGCACGACACCGCCGCTTAGCAAGCGAGCCGGCGTCCACCTGTTGGTGGGCGCCGGCTCGCTTTGCTGTCCGGGGCCTTGCGCTGCTCTGGTTTTGCGGTGCTTGTTGTGCGCTCCGGGAGCCGTCCGGTCCTTAGATGAGGCCGAGGGCCTCGAATCGCTTCTCCAGCTCGACCGCCGCCACCTCGTGGCCGTCCGGGTCCAGGTGCCGGTCATCAGCCAGATGCTCGGCGAGGCCGTAACGGGTCAGCCAGTCGCCCACGCTGACGAAGGAGAGCCCGTACTCTTTGGCGACCGCGCCGAGCAGCGAGTCCACCTCAGTCCGGCGTCCGCCTCCTGCCTGCGCGCCCCGCGCGAGCGTCCCGACCATCACGACGTCGGCCGTGGGGTACCGGTGTTCGACGGCATCGATCAGGCGTTCGGCGTTCTCCGCGATCTCGGTATCCGAGGCACCCTTGGTCGCATCGTTTCCGCCGCCCTCGATCACGACCACCGGTGGCGAGCCGTAAGGGAGGTGCCAGTCACCGTGTTCCAGCGCGTCGATGTAGTTGCCGCGGACGCCGTTGCTGGCCACAAAGCCGGTGCCGCCCCCGCCGCAGAAGACGACGTCGTAGCCCAGCCGCCCAAGGGCCAGCCTGGGCCAGCTCCCCTCGGGCTCGGACTGGGAATCGCCGATCAGCACCGCAGTGTGCTCGATGTCCTCCACGATGATTTCGTCCCTGCCGCTGGCCGGGTTCCGGTACAGCGAGCCGGCGGGCAGGCTGTGCGGGTCGACGGCGGTTTTCCTGCGGACGGACCCCGCCGCGGCAGGCTGGCCGGGACCTGCCGCTGCGGCCGCCGGGACAGCCTTCACCCGGTCCGAAGTGTTGGGCGGCGCCGCCGATTGCAGGGCCGGTGCACACCCGCCAAGGGCGAGTGCCGCGGCGAGCACGGGCGGGATGATACGGGCCATCATCGGGGCATTTAGCATCTGGGACTCCCCGCGCGCTCGTAGTTACTCCAGCAATAGTGGGGCATCCCCGCACGGAATGCCAGTGACTTTGGTCACATCTTGGCCCGGCGGGTTCACGATTCGGTAACAGGGCGGGGGAGGGGCGCTTCCGGATTTTAGGCCAATAAATGCCCTAGCGTCTAGAATGGATGAAGGCGCCCTGTGTCAAAGGGCCTTGTCCGTCGTGCGTTCCGGTTGGAAATGTCGCGATACAACAGCTGACTTCACCACTGAATCGAGCAATAACGCATGTCTGAAACCACCACCAACACTGCGGTAGCCACTGCATCGCGCAGTGACCTGCGCAACGTCGCGATCGTGGCCCACGTTGACCACGGCAAGACCACTCTGGTCGACGCCATGCTCAAGCAGACCAACTCCTTTGCCGAGCACAACCACCTCGAAGACCGCGTCATGGACTCCGGTGACCTGGAACGCGAAAAGGGCATCACCATCCTGGCCAAGAACACCACGGTGGCCTACAACGGCCCGTCCTCGCACGGCGAGACCATCACCATCAACGTGATCGACACCCCCGGCCACGCCGACTTCGGCGGTGAGGTCGAGCGCGGCCTGTCCATGGTCGACGGCGTCGTCCTGCTTGTCGATGCCTCCGAGGGCCCGCTGCCGCAGACCCGCTTCGTGCTGCGCAAGGCTCTCGCCGCGCACCTCCCGGTGATCCTGCTGGTCAACAAGACCGACCGCCCCGACGCCCGGATCGAAGAAGTCGTGCACGAGTCCATGGACCTGCTCCTGGGCCTGGCCTCCGACCTCGCCGACGAAGTTCCGGACCTGGACCTGGACAAGATCCTGAACGTTCCGGTTGTCTATGCCGCCGCCAAGGTCGGCCGCGCTTCCCTCGAACAGCCCGCCGACGGCACCGCCCCGGAGAACGAGGACCTGGAGCCGCTGTTCCAGACCATCATCGATCACATCCCGGCCCCGACGTACAACCCGAACGGTGTGCTGCAGGCCCACGTCACCAACCTCGACGCCTCGCCGTTCCTCGGCCGCCTGGCCCTGCTGCGTATCTACAACGGCACCCTGCGCAAGGGCCAGACCGTTGCCTGGGCGCGCGCCAACGGTGAGCTCAAGAACGTCAAGATCACCGAGCTGCTTGCCACCAAGGCGCTGGACCGCGTCCCGGCCGAGTCCGCGGGCCCGGGCGAGATCGTCGCCGTCGCCGGCATCGAGGAAATCACCATTGGTGAGACCCTGACCGACGCGGAGAACCCGCAGCCGCTGCCGCTGATCACGGTGGATGATCCCGCGATCTCCATGACCATCGGTATCAACACCTCGCCGCTGGCCGGCAAGGTCAAGGGCGCGAAGGTTACGGCCCGCCAGGTCAAGGACCGTCTGGACAAGGAACTGATCGGTAACGTCTCCATCAAGGTGCTCCCCACCGAGCGTCCGGACGCCTGGGAAGTCCAGGGCCGTGGCGAACTGGCGCTGGCCATCCTGGTCGAGCAGATGCGCCGCGAAGGCTTCGAGCTGACCGTCGGCAAGCCGCAGGTTGTCACCAAGACCATCGACGGCAAGGTCCACGAGCCGATGGAGCACATGACCATCGACGTGCCGGAAGAGTACCTCGGCGCCGTCACGCAGCTCATGGCCGCCCGCAAGGGCCGCATGACCAACATGGCCAACCACGGCACCGGCTGGTGCCGCATGGAGTTCATCGTTCCGGCCCGTGGCCTGATCGGCTTCCGCACCAAGTTCCTCACGGACACCCGCGGCGCCGGCATCGCAGCGTCCATCTCCGAAGGCTACGAGCCGTGGGCCGGCCCGATCGAATACCGCACCAACGGTTCGATGATCGCCGACCGCGCCGGTGTGGTGACCCCGTTCGCCATGATCAACCTGCAGGAACGCGGCTCCTTCTTCGTCAAGCCCACCTCCGAGGTCTACGAGGGCATGATCGTCGGCGAGAACTCCCGCGCCGACGACATGGACGTCAACATCACCAAGGAAAAGAAGCTCACCAACATGCGTGCCGCTTCCTCGGACACCTTCGAGAACCTGACGCCGCCGCGCGACCTGACCCTCGAAGAGTCCCTCGAATTCGCCCGCGAAGACGAGTGCGTCGAGGTGACCCCGGATGCGATCCGCATCCGCAAGGTCATCCTGGACACCAACGAGCGTGCCAAGGCCAACCGCGCCCGCGCCAAGGTCTAATACAGGGCTTCGGCTGAGACGTGACTAAGAGAGCTGCCGTCAGGGCAGGCGGTATTGCCGCCGCCCTGCCGGCAGCTCTTTTTGTTGCCCTCGCCGGCACCGTGCTGCACCGGCAGCGTCTTCCGGTGGGCGGCGTCGAGCTCCCTTGGGGCATTGTGGCCGCGCTGGTGCTGCTGGCGTCGGTGGAGCTGCTGCTGGGGGTGGCGTTCCGTTCGCTGCTCCCGACGGCGGTGTGCGGCGCCGGCTGCTACGCACTTACCGGCTGGTGGTCCACCCTGGACCCGGGCAAGCGGCTGATCCTCGGGGACCCCGCCGGGTACGTCTGGATGTTCGGCATCGCCGCGGTCTCCGTGGCCATGCTCGCCTGGTGCCGCCGCTACACCGGGCGAAAGGCCCTGCCGTAACCCGCCCCCGCCGAGGGACATGCTCATTTTTCGCACCCCCCGAGGGACATGCTCATTTTTTTGGAGCCCCCGAGGGACATGCTCAGTCTTCGCGACATAGCGTGAACATATTGGCACCATGTCCACCGCTCAAGCCCGACACCGGGCATGTCCGGTCCTGAGCGATGGGTATGTCCATCCCGCACACCCTGGGCCTGCACTTGTGCACATAGCGCAGGCTCAGGGTGTCCGGGCCTGGCACGGATCCGGACCATAGGGGCATGGTCAAAGTCAGTGAAGTAATTGCCAACTACGACGGCGTGGCCCGCGCCAAGCATCTCGCGGCTGCGGGGGTGTCAGACTTCCAGCTTAGGGAGGCCCTTGCCAGCGGCGTTGTCGCCCGGGTGGCCCGCGGCGTCTACTCAACACCGAACGCGGATCCGCAGCTTGTTGCCATCCGTTCCTTGCCCGCCGAGCCCGCCTGCGTCAGTGCGGCCCAGTTTGCCGGGCTCTGGGTGCTTGGCACGGCCGAACAGCGGCACGTTGCGGTGACCCATAGCCGCAGCTACCTCGGTTATGTCTGTCATCGCATGGCGGCCCCGCCAACCCTGTTGGACACCGTGGTCCAGAGCCTGCGCTGCCTGCCGGAGCTGGACGGCCTCGTGATTGCCGAATCCGCCGTCGTCCTCAAGGGCCTTCCACTGTCAGCCCTCCGACAGCGCCTGGCCGGCAGAAGCGACGCACGCGAACGGCGAATCGCCGCAGCCATCGTTCCGCAGTCGCAGTCGGCCATTGAATGCATGGCGCGGTTTCTGCTCCGGCGGGCGGGCTTCCATGTCGAGTCGCAGGTGAACATACCCGGAATGGGCCATCTGGACCTCATGGTGGACGGCCGCCTTGGAATCGAGGCCGACGGGGCCGGTTTCCATATGGACCGGGCGAGTTTTGAAGAAGACCGACGGCGGTGGAACGTCACCACGCGGCTTGGCGTGCCCACGCTGGTCGTAACTTACGCGCTGCTCAAATACCGCCCGCACGAATTCATCGCCATGGTCCGAGAGGCGTTGAACCGGATTTCTGCGGCCGCCTGAGGACGGGTATCCAGGCGTTGGAGCCGCCGTTCGAGGCCGCGAGGGCCGGTGTCCAGCCGGCGTCTGTATCGCTGGTTATGCGCCGTCCCTGCACCCTCCTAGGGGCATGTGCCGAGTACGCCGCCAACGATGGACATGCTCCGCGGCCGGGCCCAGCGGGGAGGGAGCATGCCCCGCCCGTGCGGCCAAGGTTGGACATAGGGGCACTATGTCCATTGCTCAAGGCTCAGGGAGGGCATGTCCCGCGGGGCGGGCTAGGGGAGGGCATGTCCCGCGGGACGGCGCGGCGGGGCGGGCGGCACCGCCTTGGCCGCCACCACCAGCCGCAGCGGGATGACGACGTCGGCGCGGCGGGTGCGGACGGTGCAGCCGCCGTGGGCCCTGTCCACGAGTTCGCCGAGCGCATCCGTGAGGAGGCCGCCCTCGATCCGGTAGCGCACCACCACACGGGTTCCCAGCGGGGCGTCGGAGAGGAACTGGTGCGGCTGCGGGATCAATGAACTCACCAATTCATAGTAGGACGCGCGGGCTCTGTGACGCCCGGCTAGGTTCGCGGGATCAGACTGGGAGATAATAGGCTCGGAAGTCAGCAGCCCGGCGCTCAGGCCGGGAGCAAGAACCGGCGGGATGCCGGAACCAACGTGGAGAGGCCAGGGACGTGACGTACGTAATCGCGCAGCCGTGTGTAGATGTCAAAGACAAGGCATGTATTGAAGAGTGCCCCGTCGATTGCATCTACGAAGGTGAGCGCTCCCTGTACATCCACCCGGACGAGTGTGTCGACTGCGGCGCCTGTGAGCCGGTCTGCCCGGTGGAGGCCATCTACTACGAGGATGACACCCCCGAGGAATGGGCCGACTACTACAAGGCCAACGTCGAGTTCTTCGATGTGCTCGGCTCCCCGGGCGGCGCCGCCAAGATCGGCAACACCCACACGGACCACCCCATGATCGCTGCGCTGCCGCCGCAGAACCAAGACGCCTAGGACGGCGCCCCAGTGACATCCGCGCTGCGCAGCTTCGGCCTCAGCCTGCCCGACTACCCGTGGGAAGCCATGGCCCCGTACCTTGCGCGGGCCGCGGAGCACCCCGGGGGAGTGGCCAACCTCTCCATCGGCACCCCGGTTGACGACACCCCGGCGCTGGTGCAGGAAGCGCTGAAGGCTGCCGCGAACGCCCCCGGCTACCCGACGGTGCACGGCACCCCGGCGCTCCGGGAAGCCATCGCGGCCTGGTTCGGACGCCGACGCGGCGTCCCCGGCCTGGACCCGCAGAACGTGATGCCCACGGTCGGGTCCAAGGAACTGGTGGCGTGGCTGCCCTTCCTGCTGGGCCTCAAAGCCGGCGACGTCGTCGTCCGCCCGACCGTCGCATACCCCACCTACGACATCGGGGCCACCTTCGCCGGGGCCGAGCACGTCGCCGCGGACGACCTGGATGAGCTCGACGCCGGAACCCGGTCGCGCGTGCGGCTCGTGTGGGTTAACTCGCCGGCCAATCCCACCGGCAGCGTCCGTGACGCCGCGTCGCTGCAGCGGATTGTCCGCCAGACCCGGGAACTCGGAGCGGTCGTCGCCTCGGACGAGTGCTATGCCGAACTCGGCTGGGGCGAATGGGACATCCAGCGCGGCGGCGCGCCGGTCCCCAGCATCCTCGACCCGCAGGTCGCGGAAGGCTCCCACGAGGGCCTGCTGGCGGTCTACTCGCTGAGCAAGCAGTCCAATCTCGCGGGCTACCGGGCCGCCTTTGTCGCCGGTGACCCGGCCCTCATGGCGAACCTGGTGAACAGCCGCAAACACGCCGGCATGATCGTGCCCTACCCGGTCCAGGAGGCCATGCGGGTTGCCCTCGGCGATGACAACCATGTGG
The DNA here is from genome assembly GCF_964021775.1 of uncultured Arthrobacter sp. Lineage (GTDB taxonomy): Bacteria > Actinomycetota > Actinomycetes > Actinomycetales > Micrococcaceae > Arthrobacter. The sequence goes on along the minus strand of NZ_CAXHZI010000009.1, from coordinate 97,983 downwards.
CGGCGCAGAAGGACCTGTACCGCGGACGGCGGGAACGGATAGTTCCGGCCCTGGAGCGGTTCGGCCTGGACATCCACGAATCCCGCGCCGGGCTGTACCTGTGGGCCACCGCGGGCGAGGCCACCTGGGAAACGGTCGGCAGGCTCGCCGACCGCGGGATCGTCGTGGGCCCCGGCGTCTTTTACGGCGACGCCGGCAACGGTTTCATCCGGGTGGCGCTGACGGCCAGCGACGAACGGATCGATGCCGCCGTCGAGCGGTTGGCTACGGGACCGTAACAAAGCTGTGATGCGGGCCACAAGATGCGGGATTTGGTCGGTTTGGAGACCTTCCGGATTAGTGCCACCCGCGAACTGGCGGTAGTTTTTAACTGACTATCAATGGTGGCTTTCCACAAGAAGGCAGCGCAGCCGTTGGAATCCGTGTCCAGATACAGGTTCCGTGGGCGGCCTCACCAGATGTTGGATCAAGCTTTCAACAGGGGCCCCGATGCCTCATGAGGAGAATCCATGACTGAGACCACCAGCGCAACCCTGCGTCATGCGGGCGGCGAGCTCGAGCTCCCGCGCATCAAGGTTGTTGAGGGAAACGAAGGCTACGACGTTTCCAAGCTGCTGAAGCAGACCGGCGCCGTTGCCTTTGACCCCGGGTTCATGAACACCGCGGCCACCACCTCGGCCATCACCTACATCGATGGCGACGCCGGCATCCTGCGCTACCGGGGCTACCCGATCGAGCAGCTCGCCGAGCACTCCAGCTTCCTGGAAGTTTCCTACCTGCTGATCTACGGCAACCTGCCGACCCCGGCCGAACTGGAGGCTTTCGACCAGCGGATCCGGCACCACACCCTGCTGCACGAAGAGCTCAAGGGCTTCTTCAGCGGCTTCCCCCGCGATGCGCACCCGATGCCGGTGCTGTCCTCGGCCGTGTCCGCCCTGTCGACGTTCTACCAGGACTCGCTGGACCCGTTCAACGCCGAGCAAGTTGAGGTGTCCACCTACCGCCTGCTGGCCAAGATGCCGGTCATCGCCGCGTACGCGCTGAAGAAGTCCGTCGGCCAGCCGATGCTGTACCCGGACAACTCCCACAACCTGGTGGAGAACTTCCTGCGCCTGAGCTTCGGCCTTCCGGCCGAGCAGTACGAGGTGGACCCGGTGGTCGCGAAGGCCCTGGACCTGCTGCTGATCCTGCACGCGGACCACGAGCAGAACTGCTCCACCTCCACGGTGCGGCTGGTCGGTTCCTCCAACGCCAACCTCTTTGCCTCCGTCTCGGCCGGCATCAACGCGCTCTTTGGCCCCGCCCACGGCGGCGCCAACGAGGCCGTGCTCAAGATGCTCCGCCAGATCCAGGCCGACGGCATCAAGCCCGAGGATTACATGGAGAAGGTCAAGAACAAGGAAGACGGCGTCCGCCTGATGGGCTTCGGACACCGGGTGTACAAGAACTACGACCCGCGCGCCAAGATCGTCAAGGCCACCGCGCATGAGATCCTCAGCAAGCTCGGCGGCAACGACGAGCTGCTGGACATCGCGCTCCGCCTCGAGGAAAAGGCCCTGCAGGATGACTACTTCATCCAGCGCAGGCTCTACCCGAACGTGGACTTCTACACCGGCCTGATCTACAAGGCGATGGGCTTCCCGGAGAAGATGTTCACCGTGCTCTTCGCGATCGGCCGACTGCCGGGCTGGATCGCGCAGTGGCGCGAAATGATCAGCGACCCGAACACCAAGATCGGCCGCCCGCGCCAGCTCTACACCGGGGAACCGGAACGGAATTACCCCGCGCTTTAAGGCATGACGTACGACGCCGGCCGCGCACCTCACGCTCGAGGTGCGCGGCCGGCGTCGTTCATGCCAAAGTCTCCGGCGCGGGCGTCCCCGGTGCCGGCGTTGGTGGTGCTGGAGTTGCGCGTGGGACCGGCGTGGAGCGCCGGCAGAGGGGCACATCCGTGCTAAAAAGGAGCAATGCCCAAATTTGTCGACGCCGCTTTGCGGCGCCAGGAAGTTGTTGACGCCGTCTTCAGGATCGTTGCGGCAGACGGGCTTGAACGGGCCTCGCTGCGCGAAGTGGCCGACGAAGCCGCGCTGGCGGTGGGTTCCGTGCGGCACTACTTTGCCAGCAGCGACGAACTCCTGGCCCATTCGTTCGGCGTTGTGGTGGACCGGGTGGCCGGCCGCCTGGAGGCCGCCGAGGCGCGGCTGGCGGGGACGGCCCCGGGGTCGGCCGAGCACCGCCGCGGCGTGTTAACCCTGCTGGGGGAATTCCTGCCGCTGGACGAGGAACGGGCCGTTGATGCCTGCGTCTGGATGGCCTTCAAAAACGCAGCCCGGACCAGGCCGTTCCTTGCCGCGGAGGCCGACCGCAGCCACCGCACCGTGGCCGCCGTCGTGGGCCGGCTGATGATGGCCCTGGCGGACGACGGCGGGGCCGCGGACGGCGCCGGGCAGCAGCAACTGGTCACCGAGGCCGAGCGGCTGCTGGCCACGCTGGACGGATTGACCATGCACGCGCTGCTGCAGCCGGAATGGATGACGGCGCAAATGTGCCACGATGTACTGGAAGCCCATCTGGCGAGCCTGGGCAGCCGCGCTGGCAGCCATTAACGTGCGCTACCTTCAGGAATAGACTGGACAAGTACGTCATGCCAAGGGAGGCAAATCGGATGCACCACACAGGCGGTCCCGGCTGGCGAATCACCATGGACACCTCAGGTCCAATGCTCATAGCGCTCTACGTCCGCGACGCCGCCGGTTTGGACACCGCGGGCCACCCGGCCCTTTGCCACGTGGCCCCGAAGATCCGGTCCTCCGACCACACCCACCTCATCGACGAGGTCGGCGGCATGCCGGCCCTGAAGACCGAGTGGGAGGCGTGGTGGGCGCAACTGCTCAAGGCCCACCCGGAGATGGAGCCCGAGCTGGGCCCTCCCGGGTTCCACGCCTTCGGCAACTCCCCGGCCCTCCGGCGCGTGCTCCAGGCCCACTTCGGCGCCGCCCTCAGCTGGGCCCGGGAACGCCGCGGCGAGTACCTGGCGCTCGAGGCGGAGCGGGACGCCAGCGGCGCCACGCAGCTGCTCGCCGACATGGTGGACGACCGGTTGCTGGAAGTCGGGCGGGCCGCACGCGATTTCGAGCTGACCATCATCGAGCTTCCCCTCGCCGAACCGCGGGCCTGGTACCTGGAGCCGGACAAGATCATCATGAGCTCGGCCCTGCTGTCCGAGCCGGAGCTGTTCCGCAGCTACGTCCAGCCGGTCGTCGACCTGCTGGTCTGACCCCGGGCCCCTGACCCCGGGCCCCTGATCCCGCGGCAACGGCTAGGGCGCCGGCGTGTCGGCGACCGTGATGCTGACCTGCCCCGCCGGCACGTCCGTCGCCTGCCAGCCGTCGTGCGAGAGCCGCGACCAGTGCTGCCCGTCCACCCGGACCTCGGTAATGGACAGGGCCTTCGCATTGGCCACCGCCCACTGCGCCACCGCCCACGCCCGGGTGTCCTGGGCCTGGACCGTCACCGTCCGTCCGGCCGCCGTCGCCGGGAGGGCGCCGAACGCGGCCGCCAGCCGCTGCCGGACCTGGCCGGCGTCCCCGGCAGCCTCCGGCTTGCGTAAGGAGCAGTCCACGCCCTGGGCGGTCTGGCCCGTCAGAGCCGACGCGAAGGCACGGGCCATGGGCTCGTGCTGGGCGTAGGCGCCCGGATACGCCGAACGCTGGACCCGTTGCGCGGCCTCGGTGATGGGAATGACCTGGTAACCCGGGACCTTTTCGAGCGCATCGTAAAACGCGTTGGTGGCGTGGTACGGATCCATCACCTGCGCCTCGGTGCCCCAGCCCTGCGAGGGCCGCTGCTGGAACAGGCCACGCGAATCCGGGCCCGCCTGGTCGCCGTGGCCGATATTGCGCAGCTTCGATTCCTGCATGGACGTGGCCAGGGCGATGCTCGCCGCGCGCGCGGGCAACCCGCGCCGGACCGCGATGGCGCTGATGAGTGCAGCGTTCGCGGCCTGGTCGGTGGCCAGGTCCTCGCCGCCGGCGCCCACCGCGGTGCAGCGCTCGGTGATCAGCGTTTCGGAGCGCTGCAGGAACCCCACCGCCGTGTAGATGGCGCCCGCCACCATGGCCAGGGCCAGCAACAGCACGATCCGACGGCGCCAGCCACCTCTGCGTGCCACGTAACTACTCCCTCGGGCCCGCCAGGGCCGGTCCATGCTTTAGCCGGTCGGTTGTCCGCCGGTGCCTAGTTGGCGTGCAGAGCCTCGTTGAGCTCAACGGTCTGTCCCCGGCGCGGGAGTACTTCCACTTCGCCGGTGGAGGAGTTGCGGCGGAAGAGCAGGTTGGGGACGCCGGAGAGCTCCACGGCCTTGACGATCCGGCTGGTGTCCTCGCCGTCGGCGTCTTTCGGCCCCGCCACCCGCACCCGGGTGCCGGCCGTGACGTACAGGCCGGCCTCGACGACGGAGTCGTCGCCGATGCTGATGCCCACGCCGGAGTTGGCGCCGAGCAGGACCCGCTCGCCCAGGGAGATCTTCTCCTTGCCGCCGCCGGAGAGGGTTCCCATAATGGAGGCGCCGCCGCCAACGTCGGAGCCGTCCCCGGCCACGACGCCGGCGGAGATGCGGCCCTCAACCATGGACGTGCCGAGCGTGCCGGCGTTGAAGTTCACGAACCCCTCGTGCATGACCGTGGTGCCTTCGGCCAGGTGCGCGCCCAGGCGCACCCGGTCTGCGTCGGCGATCCGGACACCGGAGGGGATGACATAGTCGACCATCCGCGGGAACTTGTCCACGCCGTAAACGGTGACGGCGCCGCGCCTGCGCAGCCGGGCACGGGTCAGCTCGAAGTCCTCGACGGCGGCGGGGCCGAAGTTGGTCCAGACGACGTTGGGCAGCTTCCCGAAGATGCCGTCCAGGTTGATGCTGTTCGGCTTGACCAGGCGGTGCGAGAGCAGGTGCAGGCGCAGGTACGCGTCCGCGGTGTCGGCCGGGGCCTCGTCGAGGTGGATCTGGGCGAAAACGACCTTCTGTTCGGTGCCGCGGTCGGCGTCGGCGCCGTGGGCGGCGATGTCCAGCAGCGACTGGTCCGCGTTGGCGACGTCGCGCAGGTTTTCCGCCGCGGTTCCGAGCGCCGGCGCCGGGAACCAGACGTCCAGCACGGTGGCCCCACCGTTGCGGGTGGCGATGGTCGCGACCCCGTATCCGTAGGCGGAGCGGGCGTCGGCGGGCACGGCAGCAGAAGCGGTTTCAGTCATGCGTCAAGTCTATAGACGGCCCCCGCGCTACCTGAAACCGGTGACGGGGGGCCGGCATATACAGTGGAACGGTGACTGAGCATACTGCCCCTGCCCGCCTGGACCTGCGCCAGGACGTTGCCCTGCTGACCGCGGACATCATCGACATTTTCAGCGTCTCCGGAGACGAACGCCGGCTGGCCGACGCCGTCGAACATGCCCTGCGTGCCATCCCGCAGCTCGAGCTGACCCGCGACGGCGACGCGATGATCGCCCGTACCAACCTGGGCCGGGCGGAGCGGGTCATCCTCGCCGGGCACCTGGACACCGTTCCGCTGCCCACCACCGAGGGCGCGCTGGGCACCGTCCCTTCCTACTGGCCCTCCGGGGCGCCGGGGGAGGGCATCCTGTACGGCCGCGGTGCCACCGACATGAAGGGCGGCGTCGCGGTGCAGCTCGCGCTCGCGGCAGGAATGTTCGACGGCGGCGCGGAGCCGGACAAGGACGTCACGTTCGTCTTTTATGACCATGAGGAAGTCGAGGGGGTCAAGAGCGGCCTCGGCCGGCTGGTTCGGAACCATGGCGGCCTGCTCGAGGGTGACTTCGCGATCCTGCTCGAACCCACGGACGGGACCGTCGAGGGCGGCTGCAACGGCACCATCCGCTTTGAGGCCACCACGGTCGGCGAGGCGGCCCACTCGGCGCGGGCCTGGATGGGCAGCAACGCGATCCATGCCGCGGCGCCGATCCTCGCCAGGCTGGCCGCCTACGAGCCCCGGACGGTCACCGTCGACGGCCTGGACTACCGGGAGAGCCTCAACGCCGTGCGGGTCAACGGCGGCACCGCCGGCAACGTCATCCCGGACCGCTGCGTCGTGGAGATCAACTACCGCTTCGCACCGGACAAGTCCATGGAACAGGCCGAGGAGCACGTCCGCGAACTGCTCGCCGGCTTCGAGCTGGTCCGCACCGACGGGGCGAACGGGGCCCGGCCCGGCCTGAACCACCCCGCCGCCGCCTCCTTCGTCACCGCCGTCGGCGCGGAGCCGAAGCCGAAGTACGGCTGGACCGACGTCGCGCGTTTCAGCGAGCTCGGCGTCCCGGCCGTGAACTTCGGGCCGGGGGATGCACTGCTGGCGCACAAGGACGATGAGCACGTCGACGCCGACGCGGTCCGGGAGTGCCTGCGGGCGCTACGCAGCTGGCTGGGCGTGTAGTTCGCCGGAACCCCGCCGGCCCAGCAAACTACTAACGCAAGAGGTCCGGAACCCCGACGGGGTTCCGGACCTCTTGCGTTGGCGCGTGGTGTCCGCTGCGGCCTACTTGGCCGGGGCGGTTCCGGCGACCGGGACGTGGGCCATGCCGCCGGCGGCCTTCTTGGATCCGCGCCGCTCGATCCAGATCGCGAGGCGGGAGACCGCCAGGTTGATCGCGATGTAGATGGCCGCGGCCACGAAGAACACCGGGAAGAGGTACTGCGGACCCAGGAAGTCGGCCATGACCTGGACCGCCCGGAGGAGCTCGCCGTAGGCCACGATGTAACCGAGCGAGGTGTCCTTGAGGAGCACCACCAGCTGTGCCACGAGCGAGGGGAGCATCCGGCGGATGGCCTGCGGCAGTTCGATGGTCAGCCGCGACTGGAAGCTGGTCAGGCCGATCGCCAGGCCGGCCTCACGCTGCCCCTTGGGCAGCGACTGGATGCCGGCGCGGATGATTTCGGCGAAGATGGCCGAGTTGTACAGCACCAGGCCCGCCACGACGGCGATGAAGGAGCTCGTGGCAAAGACCAGCAGCACGAACAGCATCATCAGGACCACCGGCATGCCGCGCAGGAATTCCAGCACGATGCGGGTGGGAACGCGGATCCAGGCCACGTCGGAAATCCGCATCAGGCACAGCAGCAGGCCCAGCGGGAAGGCGATCACGGCAGCCACCGCGGCGGCACTGAGCGTGGCCCCGATGCCGTTGGCGATCAGTGTCCAGACGTCGGCCTGGCCGAAGATGGCCCAGCGCTGGCCCTCGAAGATGCCTTGCTGGGCGAGGGTCATAACGGCCAGGACCAGCAGGGCACCGATCACCAGCACGCCGATGACCGAGCCGATCAGGGAAACGCGGCGGGCCTTGGGGCCCGGGACGTCGTAGAGAACTGAGCTCATCGTGCGATCGCCACCTTTCGTTCAACCACGTTGGCCAGGTAGCCAAGCGGGACGGTAATCAGCAGGTAGAAGAACGCGACGCCAACGAGGACCCACATCACGGCATCGCCGTGGTCGTTGGCCAGCTGCTTGCCGTAGCCGAAGAGTTCCAGCACATAGAACGCGCCGGCCACGGAGGAGTTCTTCACCAGGGCGATGAGGATATTGATCAACGGCGGGATCACCGTGCGCAGGGCCTGCGGCAGGATGATCAGGGAGAGTACCTGGCCGAACTGCATGCCGATGCTGCGGGCGGCCTCGGCCTGGCCCACCGGGACGCTGTTGACGCCGGAGCGGACGGCCTCGGCGATGAAGGCGGCGGTGTAGGCGCTCAGGGCGATGATGGCCGCGATTTCGAACTGCTGGAACGTGACACCCAGGCGGGGCAGCACCACAGCGGCGAAGAAGAACGCGATGGTCAGCGGGGTGTTCCGGACAATCTCCACGTAGGCCATGCTGAAGCCGCGCAGGGCGGCGATGGGGGAGACCCGGGCAGCCGCGAGCAGGGTGCCGAAAACGAGCGCGATAATTCCCGAGACCACTGCCAGGAAGAGGGTTCTGAGAAAGCCGTCCCAGTACTGGGGCAGGCTTTCAATGATGACGTCCATAAGTTCCTTCAGCTGCGTTGAGGGGGTTCAAGCGTTACCAGGACAGTGGCGGCCGCCGGGCCGCAGGAGCTGCGGGCATGCGGCCGCCACACCCGGATTAGTAGCGGTCGATCGTGGGGAGCTTCGGAGCCGTCTTGATGACAGCGCCGGCGGTTGCTTCCCAAGCCTTCTTGTAGGAACCGTCCTTGTCGAAGGCTTCCAGCTGGTCGTTGATCCAGGTGCGGAAGACCTTGTCGTCCTTCTTCAGGCCGATGCCGTACGGCTCCTTGGTGAAGGTCTCGTCGGAGGCCAGCTTGAAGGCGTCCGGCTCCTTGTTGACGAAGCCGGCCAGGATGACGTTGTCGGTGGTGACGGCCTCAACCTGCTTGTTGCGCAGCGGCTCAAGGCAGGCGGAGTAGGTGGCGGCCGGAACCAGGACGGCGCCGTACTTCTCCACGATCGTGGAGGCAGGGGTGGAACCGGTCACGGAGCAGACCTTCTTGCCCTTGACGTCCTCGGGCTTGGTGATCGAGGTGTTGTCCTTGTTCACCATCAGCGCCTGGCCAGCCTCGTAGTACGGGCCGGCGAAGTCCACTCTGGTCTTGCGCTTGTCGTTGATCGTGTAGGTGGCGACGATGAGGTCGACCTTGCCCTGCTCAATGAACTGCTCGCGGTTGGCGGAAACCGTCTCGACCCACTCGATCTTGTCGGCGGAGATGCCCAGCTTCGCGGCGAGCAGCTTGCCGATCTCAACGTCGAAGCCGACGGGCTTGCCGTCGAGGCCCTTCTGGCCGAAGAGCGGCTGGTCGAACTTGGTGCCGATGGTGATCTTGCCGGCGGAGGAAAGCTTTGCCATGGTGCTGTCGGCGGCGAAGCTCGGCTTCTCGGCTACGGGCGGGTTGGTAGTGGAGGAGCTGCCGCCGCACGCGCTCAGGCTCAGGGCCAGAGCTGCCGATGCGGCAACCAGAAGGGATTTCCTTCGGGTCAAAAATGCCATCATGACATTCCTTTCATTGGTCGGCTGCCTCACGGCAGCCTGGGTGCGAACTCTGCGGAAAAATCGGGAAGAGGCTTCGGGTCGGGAGGGCTCAGTGGGTCAGGAGCTTGGACAGGAAGTCCTTGGCCCGGTCGCTCTTCGGGTTGGTGAAGAACTCCTCGGGCGTCGCGTCCTCAACGATCTGGCCGTCCGCCATAAACACCACGCGGTCGGCTGCCTTGCGGGCGAAGCCCATCTCGTGGGTGACCACGATCATCGTCATGCCTTCCTTGGCCAGCTGGATCATGACGTCGAGGACCTCGTTGATCATTTCCGGGTCCAGCGCGGAGGTGGGCTCGTCGAAGAGCATCACCTTCGGCTTCATGGCCAGGGCCCGGGCGATCGCGACGCGCTGCTGCTGCCCGCCGGAGAGCTGGGCCGGCAGCTTCGGCGCCTGGTGTCCGACGCCGACGCGCTCCAGCAGAGCCATGGCGTCCTTGTCGGCCTCGGACTTGGACACACCCTTGACCTTGATCGGGCCGAGCGTGACGTTTTCCAGGATCGTCTTGTGCGCGAACAAGTTGAAGGACTGGAAGACCATCCCGACGTCGGCGCGCAGCTTGGCCAGCTCCTTGCCTTCCTCGGGCAGTTCCTTGCCGTCAATCCTGATGACGCCGTCATCGATGGTTTCCAACCGGTTGATGGCGCGGCAGAGCGTTGACTTGCCGGAGCCCGAGGGGCCGATGACAACAACGACCTCTCCCTTGCGGACGTTCAGATTGATGTCCTTGAGGACGTGCAACTGGCCGTAATGCTTGTTCACGGCATTCAGGGAGACGAGGGCATCGCCGGGCACTTGAGTAGTCATAAGAAGAATCTAGCGAACATTAGCGGAATATGACCGCAATCACTCGGAGTTGGTCCACATCGTGACCCAAGAGATATCCGCAGGTCAGGGTCCTGCCGCACGGTCCGCCGGGCCCGACGTGCCGGGGCGCCGGGGCTGCCGATCCGCGCTAGCCTATGGGCATGAGTACCGAGCCGCAGCCCACCGAAGACCAGAGCCCCGCGCCGAAGGCAGGTTCCGGGCGGCGGGACGCGCCGCCGGCCAACGGTATCCGGCACAAGGGGCCGCTGGAATTGCGCCGCAAGGCGGCCAGGGTCACGATGTCAGACCAGACACTGTTGGACACCAAGGGCCCCGGGCAGTTTGTGCACACCGACCCGTGGCGGGTACTGCGGATCCAGAGCGAATTTGTGGAAGGCTTCGGCGCCCTCGCCGACCTCGGCCCGGCGGTCAGCGTGTTCGGCTCGGCCCGGACCGTGCCCGGCAGCCTCAACTACGAGCTGGGCGTCGAGGTGGGCCGCAGGCTGGCCGAGGCGGGGCTGGCCGTGATCACCGGCGGCGGTCCCGGCTCCATGGAAGCGGCCAACAAGGGCGCGGTCCAGGGCAACGGCGTATCGGTGGGCCTCGGGATCGAGCTGCCCTTCGAGCAGGGCATGAACCAGTGGGTGGACCTGGGCATCAACTTCCGGTACTTCTTCGCGCGGAAGACCATGTTCGTGAAGTACGCGCAGGGCTTCATCGTGCTGCCCGGCGGCCTCGGCACCCTGGATGAGCTCTTCGAAGCCATGGTCCTGGTCCAGACCCGCAAGGTGACTTCGTTCCCGATCGTGCTGATCGGGACCGCCTTCTGGAGCCCAATGCTGGAATGGATTCAGACCACCCTGGTCGCCGAGGGCATGATGTCGGAGGAAGACCTCGACCTGGTGCAGGTGGTCGACGATCCGGCGCTCGCCGTCGAGCTCATCGTCGAAGGTGCCGCCCGCCACCGCAACCCGAACGGGAACAACCCCAGCACCGGGAACGGCAGCGGCGGCAACAACGGCGCCGGCACCGGCGGCAACGGCCCGCGGGGCTGAGCAGCCGGCGCGTCCCCGTCTGGCACCATGGAGCTGTGAGTTTCTTCCTGGTCTTCGTGGCGATCGTGCTGGCCGCCGTCGTCATCCTCGTCGGCACCGACCTGGCGCCGCGGATCTTCCGCCGCCGCGCCGGAGAGCAGCCCTTCAACGACGGCTTCGACGAGCCGGTGGCCTCGCTGCCGGCCGTGCTGTTGCCCGCTGATGCGGCACCCGCGGACGTCGAGAAGATCCGGTTCGCCGTCGGCGTGCGCGGCTACCGGATGGACCAGGTGGACCAGGTGCTCGACGAGCTCCGGGACCAGATCGCCCGGAAGGACCGCGAAATCGCCGGCCTCCGCACGGAACTGGAAGGCGCCCAGCCGAAACCCGCCCAGAGGGAGCGCGCCCAGCCGGAACCCGCCCAGCCGGAAGCTAACCCTGCCCCGGCGCCGGACCTGGCCCCGTGAACGCCACGGCACAGGACGGCCTGAACTCCGCCGTGTGGAGCCGCATCACGGCCGCCGGCACCCACGCTGCCCGCTGGCCGTGGTGGCTGCAGGTCGGCGGCCTCTACCTCGCCGCCCGCCTGGTCAGCGCCTGCATTTTCATGGCGGCAGCCCTGCAGCAGGGCGTGAATCCCTGGTTTCCGGCAAAACCGGACTACTGGAACTTCATCAACATCTGGGACGCCCGCTGGTACGGCGAGGCGCTGCGGAACGGCTACCCCACCGAACTGCCAACCGACGACGCCGGCAACGTCCAGGAAAACGCCTGGGCCTTCTACCCGCTGTTTCCGCTGCTGGGCCGCTCACTGACCGGGCTGACCGGGATCGCCCCCGCAGCCTCGCTGACTGTCATCGCCATGCTCTCGGGCCTGGCGGCCTCCCTGGTGGTCTACTGTCTCTTCCGGCTCAAGGCCACCCATCGCACTGCGCACTGGGGCGCGTTGTTCTTCAGCACCTTTCCGGTCGCGGCGGTGCTGCAGGTGCCGTACGCGGAGTCGCTGAACCTGCTGCTGCTGGCCGGAGCCCTGCTGCTGGTGGTGCGCCGGCGCTACCTCGGGGCCATTCCGGTGGTGCTTTTGATGTGCCTGTCCAGGCCCACTGGCGTGCCCTTCGCCGCGATGGCCGGAGTGTTGTTTCTGTACCACGTGTACCCGCACCTTGTCGCGCGGTTCCGCGCCCGGCCCGCTGGCGATGTCCAACACGGCCAGCCCGGCCACTACGGCACGCCGGCCGGTGAGCGGCACAGCCCCCGCGAACTGTGGTCCCTGGCCGGGCTGGCCGCGGCCAGCGGCGTCGGCGCGCTGTTGTGGCCCGCCATCGCCTGGGTGCTCACCGGCGACCTGCAGGCCTACACCAAGACCGAAACCGTGTGGCGCGGGCACGACCTGGTTCCGTTCAAACCGTGGTTCGATACCGGCGTCCAGCTGTTCGGACCCGTCCTCGGACTGCTGGCGCCGTTCGTCTTCGTCGCCGTCTTCGTCCTGCTGATGATGTCGCGGCCGGTCGCTGCGCTGGGCACGGAACTGCGGCTGTGGTGCGTTTGTTACGTGGGCTATCTGCTGGTGTTCCTGCACCCCCAGACCAGCACCTTCCGGATGCTCCTGCCGCTGTTCCCGCTGGCCCTCAGCGCGGCCCTGGTTTCACGTTCCCGCGCCTACCGCGGCACGGTTATTATCATGTTTTTTCTGCTGCAGATTGTGTGGGTTGTGTGGCTGTGGGCCTGGGCCCAGCTGCCCGGCGGAGGCGACTATCCGCCGTGACGCCGAACACCTTTCCGGACCGGAAATGCGGCATTCCTTGGGGCCGGGGAAAGTCCATCGATTAGCTACAAGCGCGTAATTACGGGATAATAGGGCTCAAGCAAGGAAAACTGAGTGTTGAGCCACGGCGGCTGCTCCATCGCCGCCGGGCGGCTTGTTTGACCAAGCGGACGCAGCCCGGCCGGGCTGGTAAGTCACGGGACTACTGGAGGGGATATTCCTCATGGCGGCTATGAAACCACGCACCGGCGACGGCCCTATGGAAGTGACCAAAGAGGGCCGCAGCCTGATCATGCGGGTTCCGCTCGAAGGCGGGGGACGGCTTGTGGTCGAACTCAACGCTGCAGAAGCGACAAACCTCAAGGAATGCCTGGTCGGCGTTACCGAATAGCTTCTTCGTCGCGCTCGAAGGGGCCCGCAGCCTGACGGCGGCGGGCCCCTTCGGTGCGTCCGGGGCTACTTCTTGACGGCCACCAGCAGCCCGTCGCCGGTGGGCAGCATGGCCGAGGCGAGACGGTCGTCGTCGCGGATCGACTTGCCGATCTGGCGCAGCACCACGGTGGTTGCGTCGCGGGCCGCGGGGTTGGAAACCCGGTCCTTGTCCAAGGCGTCGTTGACGATCAGCAGGCCGCCGGACTTGAGCAGCCGGATGGCCTGCTCGACGTAGCTTGGGTAGTTGGGCTTATCCGCATCGATGAACACAAGGTCGTAGGCGCCGTCCGTCAGGCGCGGCAGCACGTCGCCGGCGCGGCCCGAAATGGTGCGGGTGCGGTTGGCCGGGCTGCCGGCCTCCTGGAAGGACTCCCGGGCGGCGCGCAGGTGTTCAACGTCGACGTCGATCGTGGTGAGGACGGCCTGCGGGCCGAGGCCCCGCAGGATGCAGACGCCGGAGACGCCGGCGCCGGTGCCGATTTCCACCGCGGTCTGCGCCTTCGAGGCGGCGGCGAGGACCGTCAGCACGGCGCCGACGCCGGGCCCGATCGGGGTGACGCCCAGTTCGAAAGACCGTTCGCGCGCGTGCAACAGAACCTCGTCCTCGGCAGGCAGATCTTCTGCGTAGGACCAGCTCGTGGACTTATCGGCGCTCATGGGTATCGCTTTCCGGGCAGGAGGGGAGTGTTTCATACAGCGTACTGTGTTCGGCAGGCTCTTCGGCGTTCCGCCGTGGGCGGAAGAACAGGGGGCGTCAGGAAATTCCCAGCTTATTTTGAAATGATGGTTATCCGCTCATCCGCGTGGTGATCGGCGCCGAATCTAGGGGTGTAGGAGCTTGCAACAGCAAGTGCCATCCAGGCGTAAGCACCATCCGCGAGGGGAGTGGACAATGTCGGTTCTGGCAGCTGTCCCTGTAACTGATGAGTCCCAGCCCACGGCCGAGGCCGAGTGGGTCAGGCCGACGTGGGAAGAGGTGGTGACCAACCACTCCGCCAAGGTTTACCGCCTGGCGTACCGCCTCACCGGCAACAAGTACGACGCCGAGGACCTCACCCAGGAAGTCTTCGTCCGCGTCTTCCGCTCGCTGGAGAACTTCAAGCCCGGCACCCTCGACGGCTGGCTGCACCGCATCACGACCAACCTCTTCCTGGACCAGGCCCGGCGCAAGAGCCGGATCCGCTTCGACGCGCTGGCCGAAGACGCGGAATCGCGCATTCCCGGCCGCGAGCCCGGCCCGGAACAAAGCTTTGAATTCAACAATCTGGACCTGGACGTGCAGGCCGCCCTGGAGGAGTTGCCGCCGGATTTCCGCGCCGCGGTGGTCCTGTGCGACCTGGAAGGCTTGTCCTACGATGAGGTCGCCGTGGCGCTGGACGTCAAGCTCGGCACCGTCAGGTCCCGGATCCACCGCGGGCGGACGATGCTGCGCGAGAAGCTTGCGCACCGCGACCCTCGGCCGCAGCCGGCGTCGAAGCAGTCCCTGAAGCCGCGGCTCAAGATGCCGCGCATCGCCGGCCTCCTCTGAACCGGGCAATGGGTCAACTGAAGCACTTCCTGGGTGGCCTTGCGTGCGAATACTTCGGCCGCAGGCCGCGGCGCACCCGGCGCACGGCGCAGCCGGGCAGCAGGGGCCAGCAGCGGCACCGCAAACACCTTGAGCGGTGCAGTGCGTGCCGTGAGCGGCAGCAGCGCGAACGCCAATACCTCGAACGGCTCCGCGGTGCCGCTGTGCCCGCCGCCAGCGAGGACCTGACCGCCCGCCTGCTGGCCCGCACCGGTGCGCTGGCCGCCGGACAGGAGAACGCTGCGGCCGACGAGGGAACTCCTGCGCCGCAGCAGCCATCGGCGGCCCGGCAGCTGGGCCTGCCGCGCCGGACGGGGCCAACGCGGGTCTCCATCCGGATCGCCGGCGCAGTCGCTGCGAGCGGGGTCCTGGTAGGCGGCGCCGCCTACCTGCTGGGCGGTGAGACGGCCCTGCCCGCCGATGAAGCGTTCACCTCGGCGTTCGCCGCCCGGAACGACGCCGGCCCGGCACTGTCCGCCGAGAGCGTCGCCGGGGCCGCGTGGAAACTCAGCAGCGGACCCGACGTCGCGCCCGCCGGGTCCCTGACCGCCGGGCAGCTCGCCCAACTGCGTGCCCGCGGCTGGGCGTGCCCGGAACTGCGGGAGCTGGGCTACCACCTCGTGTGGGCCCGTGGCGGCGTCGCCGACGGCTCCGAGGTCCTGGAGCTTCGGCTCACCGACGGCCGGCACTTCGCCACGGTCCTGGAACAGCATGCCGGCGGCGCCGCGGACCGTCCCGGCACGGCGGCCGCCCGGCACGGTGCGGGTCAGCCGGCCGCTGCGCCGCCGGTCAACGTGCTGACCGGACACCCTGCCACCGAGGACGGCTTCGTCGCCGCGCCGCTGGACACGGCCGCAGCGGGCGGCTCGGCCCTGCCGGCCGGGGACCTCTGGGTCAACCGGCAGGGTCCCTTCCGGGCCATCTACCGGACCCCGGCAGCCACCTTCACGTACATCTCTGAACTCCCGGCAGAACAAGCTGACGACGGCGTGGGCGCCCTGGTGCACGCGCGCCCCGCCAAGGCCGCGGCACTGCCGGACACCGAGGCGGTGCCCGTCCGGCTGGAGCGCGGCCTGGAGCGCATTCTGGAGCTGCTCGCCCGATGATGCGACGCGCCCTCCCGCCCCGTGGTGGGGTCCGCCGGTCTGGCCGCAGCGGGGTCCTGGCCGAATCGTGTCGCACCGGAGTGAGAGGGTAATCTTCCTAGAGTGCTTGGAATCAACGGACCGGAGTTCATACTTCTGCTGATCATCGGCCTTTTGGTGATCGGCCCCAGCAGACTGCCCGAATACACCCAGAAGCTGGCCAACATCGTCAAGGAAGTCCGGCGGATGGCGTCCGGCGCCCGGGAGCAGATCAAGGAAGAAGTCGGCATCGACATCGACGATGTGGACTGGAAGAAATACGATCCCCGGCAGTACGACCCGCGGCGGATCATCAAGGAAGCGCTCCTGGAGGACGACTCCAAGCCCGTGAGTGCCGGGGCGCCCGCGGCGGTCGCCACCGCCGAGGAGCACCGCCCCGCCAGGGTCGTGGAACGGCTGCCCGAGGGTGAGGCCGCGCCGTTCGACTCCGAGGCCACCTAGGCGGGAAGTCGGGCCGCAGCGGACGGGCCGCAGCGGGCCGGCCGGCGCGCGTCAGCGCGGCTGCAGGCCCAGCGACATGCCCTTGAGGCCGCGCGGGCTGGAAGCCAGCTTGCCGGCAATGCCCGCCAGGGCTTGCGCTGCCGGCGTTTCGGGGCGGCCCAGCACCAGCGGGACCCCGCTGTCACCGCCTTCGCGCAGCAGGATGTCGAGCGGGATCTGGCCCAGCAACGGCACCTCGGCGCCGACCGTGGCGGTGAGCCGTTCGGCGAGTACGGCGCCCCCGCCGCTGCCGAAGAGATCCATCCGGCCGCCGTCGGGCATTTCCAGATAGGACATGTTTTCCACCACGCCGGCCACCGACTGGCCGGTCTGGACCGCGATCGCCCCGGCCCGCTCGGCCACGTCGGCGGCCGCGGCCTGCGGAGTGGTGACCACCAGGATCTGCGCCTTGGGCAGCAGCTGGGCCACGGAGATGGCGATGTCGCCGGTGCCGGGCGGCAGATCGAGGAAGAGGGCGTCCAGGTCGCCGAAGTAGACGTCCGTGAGGAACTGCTCCAGGGCGCGGTGCAGCATCGGCCCGCGCCAGGCCACCGGCTGGTTGCCCGTGACGAACATGCCGATGGAAATGACTTTAACGCCGTAGGCCACCGGCGGCAGGATCATGTCATCCACCCGGGTGGGAGCCTGCCTGATGCCCATCAGCGCCGGAACCGAGAAACCGTACACATCGGCGTCGACGATGCCCACCCGGAGCCCCTGCGCCGCAAGAGCGCAGGCCAGGTTCACGGTCACCGAGGATTTTCCCACCCCGCCCTTGCCGCTCGCCACGGCATACACCTTGGTCAGGGAGCCCGGCGCATTGAACGGGATCCCGCGCGCACCGCCGGGGCCGCGCAGCCGCTCCTTGAGCGCATCGCGCTGTTCCTGGCTCATGACCTTGAGCTCGACGTCGACGGCGGTGACACCCGGCACGGCGGCCAGCGCGGACTCGCAGTCCGCGGTGATGGTGCCGCGCAGCGGGCAGCCGGCGATGGTCAGGAGTACGGCGATTCGTACCCGGCCGCCGTCGGAGACGTCCACCGACTCAACCATGCCCAGTTCGGTGATGGGGCGGCGCAGTTCCGGGTCGATCACGGTGGCCAGTGCCGCGTGCACGGCCTGTTCCAGGGCGGAGTCCGGGGCTGATCCGTGCGGGGTGCTCATTGCGGGGGGTGGCTCAGCTTTCGGGGAGGGTGCGTGGGGCGGGCGGTTCCGGGTTGTCCGGCCTGCCCTCGGTCCTGGCGTCGCTGCGGACGCGGGGGATCTGCTGGGTGCGGGGACTGCGCTGTTTATCGCGGCGGTCCTTGAGTTTTTCCCTGACCTTCTCGCGTGGGGACTCGTGGACGTCGGCGGACGGGTCGTGGCTGCGCAGTTCCTCCTGTGCCTCCAGCATGTCCTCAAGCAGGCTGCGCAGCTCGGCGCGGACGTAGTCGCGGGTGGCGACTTCGCGCAGGGCGATGCGCAGCGAGGCCAGCTCCCGGGTCAGGTACTCCGTGTCGGAGAGGTTCCGTTCGGCGCGCTGGCGGTCCTGCTGCAGCGAGACGCGGTCCCGGTCGTCCTGCCGGTTTTGCGCGAGCAGCAGCAGCGGGGCGGCGTAGGAAGCCTGCAGCGACAGCATCAGGGTCAACAGTGTGAAGCCGAGGGCCCGCGAGTCGAACTGCCACTCCAGCGGCGCGAAGGTGTTCCATCCCAGCCAGACGACCACGAACACCGTCATGTATACGAGGAACTGCGGTGTGCCCATAAAGCGGGCAAAGCCTTCCGTGGCGTGGCCGAACGCGTCCGGGTTGGGGGAGAATTTCGGCAGGATCCGCTGCCGGCCGCTCAGCGGGGTGTCGAGGCTGCCGGTGGTCCGTGCTCCCGGACGGACGTTGGAGTTCCGTTGCGTGCTGATATCAGCCAATGCGGCCTCCAAGCTTCCTTATCGGGGCGTCGTCCTCGTGGGCGCGCCAGTCATCGGGCAACAGATGATCAAGCACGTCATCAACAGTCACCGCCCCGACGAGCCGGCCGTCGTCGTTGACCACGGGGAGTGAGTTGAGGTTGTACGTGGCGAGGGCGCGCGCGACCTCGCTGATGTGGGCCTGGTCCGAGACGGGTTCGAGGTTCTTGTCCACGAGGTTGCCCAGCGGTTCCGGCGGCGGATAGCGCAGCAGCTGCTGGATGTGCACGACGCCGAGGAACCGCCCTGTCGGCGTCTCGAGCGGGGGCCGGGCGATGAAGATCGAGGAGGCCAGCGCGGGGGAGAGCTCCTCGCGCCGGACGTGGGCGAGGGCCTCGGCGACGGTCGCTTCCGGGGGCAGGATGACCGGGACAGGGGTCATCAGGCCGCCGGCGGTGTCCTCGTCGTATTCGAGCAGGCGGCGCACGTCCTCGGCGCCTTCGGGTTCCATCAGCTGCAGCAGTTCCTCGGCCTGCGCGCTGGGCAGTTCGGCGAGGAGGTCGGCGGCGTCGTCGGGGTCCATCTCCTCCAGCACGTCGGCAGCGCGCTCGACGTCGAGGGCGGAGAGGATTTCCACCTGGTCGCCCTCCGGCATTTCCTGCAGCACGTCGGCGAGGCGTTCGTCCTGGAGTTCGCTGGCCACCTCGAAGCGGCGCTTGTCGCTCATCTCCTGCAGCGCCTCGGCAAAGTCGGCGGGCTTGAGGTCCTCGTGGGTGGCCACGAACGCGGTGGCGGCCTGGGGCTCCGTGCGGGCACCCTGCTGGGCATCGGCCCAGTCGATGATCATGGTCTCGTTGCGCCGCAGCCGGCTCAGGGGCGAGAGCGAGTGGCCGCGGCGGACGAAGAGCTTGCTGACGAACCAGTCGCCGGAGCGGTGCCGGTCCATCGCGATGTCCTCGATGGTGGCGTCCCCGCTGCCGTCGGCGAGGGTCACGCGGCGGTCGAACATCTCGGCGACCACGAGCATTTCCGCGCCGCGCTGTTCAAAGCGGCGCAGGTTGACCAGCCCGGTGCAGATGATCTGGGTCTGGTCGATCGAGGTGATGCGGGTCATCGGCACAAACACCCGCTTCTTGCCGGGGACCTCGACGACGATGCCGACCACGTGCGGGGCGCCGCGGTTGCCGCGGGAGAGCACGACGACGTCGCGCAGCCGGCCCAGACGGTCGCCCAGAGGGTCGAAGACGTCCAGTCCAAGGAGGCGCGCGACAAATACCCGCGAAAGAGTTGTGCTCACACCTACAGGCTACCGAGTCCGCTCTCTTTTAGCTGAATTTGCAGGCGCCGCCCAGCTGGATGGGTGAGAATGGGCGTATGTCAAACATTTTTGGTGGTCCAAAGGCCGGCGCTCCCGGCGGGGCGGACGAGTCCCGCGCTGTTCCCAAGGGGGACACCGTCGGTTCCTACAACTCCTACCTGGACGCCCAGAAGGCGGTGGACTACCTGGCGGACCAACAGTTTCCCGTGCAGCTGGTCTCGATCGTCGGCAACGAACTGAAGATGGTCGAGCGTGTCACCGGCCGGCTCACCTATCCCCGCGTGGCGCTCTCCGGCGCGCTGAGCGGCATGTGGTTCGGCCTGTTCGTGGGCGTTATGCTCTCCTTCTTCTCCGAGTCCGGCGGTTACTTCTCGATTGTGACCTCGGTGCTGATGGGGGCGGCGTTCTTTATGCTGTTCGGCATCGTCACCTACGCGATGCAGCGGGGGAAGCGTGACTTCACCTCCACCAGCCAGGTGGTGGCGACGAACTATGACGTGGTGGTGGCCTTTGAGGCTGCCCATGAGGCCCGGCGCCTGCTGCACCAGCTGCCGATGACCCAGCACGATGCCTCCGCCCCGGGCTACCAGCAGCACGACCACCAGCACCAGCCGTTCCCGCAGGGACCCCAGCAGCCCGGCCCGCAACAGCAGGGCCAGCAGCAGCCCGGCCAGCCGGGACAGGGGCAGATGCCGCAGCGTCCGGCGGGTTGGAGCGACCCGTACGGGCAGCGGACCACCGACGCCGGCCAGCAGCCGGCCGCCGGCGGGGCCGCCGCACAGGAAGAGGAACCGGTCCGCCCCTCCGGTGTCAGCTACCCGGACCTGCCCGACGGCCGCCCGCAGTACGGCGTCCGGGTCACCGACACCGCCCCGCCCACCCGGCAGGGACCTTCGCAGCAGGACGCAGCTCAGCAGGACGCAACGCAACGGGACGAACAGCGCGGCGAAGAACGGCGCTAGGAGCACCGGCAGGAGAGTTTCGCCGCGAGCCGCAGCACGAAAACAGTAAGTAAAAGGGGAGGGCCGCCGGATCAATCACCGGCGGCCCTCCCTTTCTCCTTGCCTGGTTGCTAGGGCAGCTGGGCTTCGATTTCCTGGTAGATGCCCGCCATCCAGGACTCGACGTCGTCGGCCTTGCGGGGCAGCGCGGCACTCAGGTTGACCGGCCCGTCCGCCGTCATCAGGATGTCGTCCTCGATCCGGACGCCGATCCCGCGGTATTCCGCCGGGATGCCGAGGTCTTCCTCCTTGAAGTACAGCCCGGGTTCGATCGTGAAGACCATGCCCGGTGCCAGGATTCCGTCCAGGTACAGCTCGCGCTTGGCCTGGGCGCAGTCGTGCACGTCCAGTCCCAGGTGATGGCTGGTGCCGTGCGGCATCCAGCGCCGGTGCTGCTGGCCCTCGGTGCTGATGGCTTCCTCGACGGACACCGGCAGCAGCCCCCAGTCGGCGAGGCGTTCGGCCAGCACGGTAGTGGCCGCGGTGTGGATGTCGCGGAACTTGGTGCCGGGCTGCGCCGCGGCAAAGCCGGCGTCGGCGGCGTCGAGCACAGCCTCATAGACCTTGCGCTGGATCTCGGAGAAGGTGCCGTTGGCCGGCAGGGTGCGGGTGATGTCCGCGGTGTACAGGGAGTCTGCCTCGACGCCGGCGTCCAGCAGCAGCAGCTCGCCGGCGTTGATCTTGCCGGTGTTGCGGGTCCAGTGCAGCACAGTGGCGTTGTTGCCGGAGGCGGCGATGGTGTCGTAGCCGAGCTCGTTGCCCTCCTCGCGGGCGCGGGCGAAGAAGGCGCCCTCCACCACGCGTTCGCCGCGGCGGTGCGTGAGCGCCCGCGGCAGGGCCTTGACCACCTCGGTGAAGCCCTCCACCGTGGCGGCCACGGCCGTCTTCATCTGCTCGACTTCCCATTCGTCCTTGATCAGGCGCAGCTCGGAGAGGGCCTCGCTGAGCTTCTCGTCGAGGGCGTCCAGCACGCCGAGGTCCAGGTTCTCCGGGTCCTTGGCGGTGTTGTAGCGGGCGGTGTCCACGAGCGCATCAATGTTCTCGTCCACCTTGCGCACCAGGCGGATGGAGATGCCGCCGATTTCCGGGGCGCCCACGTTCTTGGTGATGGCGAGCTCGAGTTCGCTCAGGTCGGCGGTGTCCAGGCCGAGCTTGGCCTGGAATTCGGCGAGGGTGGGGCGGGCACCGATCCAGAACTCGCCGGCGCGGGAATCGGCGTAGAACTGCTCGGTGTCCCGGCCGGCCAGCGGGCGGAAGTACAGGGTCGCGCGGTGGTGGCCGCCGTCGTCGCCTTTGCCCTCGTCCGCGGGCTCCAGGATCAGCACGGCGTCAGGCTCGTGGTCCAGGCCCAGGCCGGTGAGGTGGGCGAAGCCCGAGTGCGGACGGAAGCGGTAGTCGCAGTCGTTGGAGCGGACCTTCAGCGGGCCGGCCGGGATGACCAATCGTTCACCTTTGAACAACTCTGAGATGGCCCGGCGGCGGGCGGCGGCGTGGCCGGCGACGGCGTCGCGTTCGGGCAGCTGCTGCCGGGACGGGGCCCAGTTGCTGGCCATGAACGCCTTGAAGGCATCGGAGCTGGGCCGCTGCGAGCGGTTGTTGACGCGCTCGTCGAGGGGCTGGGAAGCGGAGACTTGGGTGTTATCTGCATCGTTCACCGTCCCATAGTCTCACCAGCGCCGCGGCTTAGGCCAACAAGCCGCGGCGGCGGATCTACTAGGCTGGGGAGGTGAGGATTGACCTGCATGCCCACTCGAATGTTTCCGACGGCACCCAAGCGCCCGCGGAGGTGATGGCGTCCGCTGCGGAAGCCGGGCTCGACGTCGTCGCCCTGACCGACCATGACTCCACCGACGGCTGGGCCGGGGCCGCCGCCGCCGCGCGGAAACGCGGCATCAGCCTGGTCCCCGGCATGGAAATCTCCTGCCGCACCAGCGAAGGCATCAGCGTCCACCTGCTCAGCTACCTCCACGACCCGGCCCACCCCGGCCTGCTGGAGGAGATCACCAAGGCGAAGGACGCCCGCTTCACCCGGGCCGAGCGGATGGTCAGCCTGCTCGCCGAGGATTACCCGCTGACCTGGGACGACGTCATCCATCACGTCGCGCCGGGCGCCACCCTGGGCCGGCCGCACATCGCCGACGCGCTCGTGGCCGCGGGTGTGGTCGAGGACCGCACCGAAGCCTTCGAATCGATCCTGACCTCCCGCTCCCGGTACTGGGTGCAGCACTACGCGCCGGACCCGGCCTACGCCGTCGAACTGGTCCGCGACGCCGGCGGCGTGCCGGTGTTCGCGCACCCGGTGGCGTCCTCCCGCGGACGGATTGTGGGGGACCGCACCTACCGGGAAATGATCGACGCCGGCCTGGCCGGGCTGGAGATCGACCACCGGGACAACCCGGAGGAGGGCCGCGCCTTCCTGCGCCGGCTCGCCGAACGGCACGGCCTGCTGGTGACCGGTTCCTCCGACTACCACGGGACCGGCAAGCCGAACCTGCTGGGCGAGAACCTGACCGCGCCCGAGGTGTTTGCCCGGATCGAGGAACTGGGTACCGGAACGTCCGTGGTGCGCTGATGGAGTGGATCGACCTTCAGCTGCTGGCCTCCGTGATCGTCACGCTGTTCGTGATCATGGACCCGCCCGGGACAGTGCCGATCTTTATGTCGCTCACGGCCCAGATGGGCGCCAGGGACCGCAACCGCTCCGCGCTCCAGGCGCTGCTTGTGGCCACCGGCGTGATCGTGACCTTCGCGATTTTCGGACAGTCCATCCTGAACTACATGCACATCTCGCTCGCCGCACTCCAGGGTGCCGGCGGCCTGCTGCTCGTGCTGATCGCGCTGCAGCTGCTCACCGGCTCCACCGGCGGCGAGGAGAACGCGGCCAAATACAAAAACGTTGCTTTCGTGCCGCTGGGCACTCCGCTGATGGCGGGACCGGGCGCGATCGTCGCGGTCATGGTGTTTGTCCAGCGCTCCGGCAGCATGGCGCAGTACCTCGCCGTCGGGCTGGGGATTGCCGTGACGCTCGCGTCCCTGTACCTGGCGATGCGCTTCGCCGGCGTCGTGCAGCGCGTCCTGGGTGAGAACGGCGTCGAACTGGTCACCCGGATCGCCGGCCTGCTGCTGTCCGCGATCGCGGTGCAGATGATTGCCGACGCCGTGCACGCCTTCGTCAAGAGCTGGAGCTGATGGCGCCGCCCAGCTGACTGGCAGTACCTGGCGGCTCGGCCCTCAAAACCGGACCTACCGCGAGTCAGTGGGGGAGGACCGGGGGCTGGGTTCCCGGCAGCGCCGTGAAGCTGGCGTGCGCGGCGAGCCGTTTGGCCATCACGTCGACGGCGGCCTGGTTCTGGTCCACGCAGACGAATTTCCGGTCGAGCTTCGCGGCCACGGCGCCGAGCGTGCCGGAACCGGCGAAGAAGTCCAGGCACCAGTCGCCGGGCCGGCTCGAGGCCGCGACCACCCGCCGGATCAGGCCCTCCGGCTTTTGCGTCGGGTAGCCGGTTTTCTCTTTACCGGTGGGCGAGACGATGGTGTGCCACCAGACGTCGGTGGGCAGCTTGCCGAGCTCGCGCTTGGCCGGCGTGACCAGCCCGGGGGCCATGTACGGTTCCCGGTCCACCTCGGCGCTGTCGAAATGGTATTTAGTCGGGTTCTTCACGTACACGAGGATGTTGTCGTGTTTGGTCGGCCAGCGGAACTTGGCCCGGGCGCCGTAGTCGTAGGCCCAGATGATCTCGTTGAGGAAGCACTCGCGGCCGAAGATCGCGTCCAGCATGACCTTGGCGTAGTGCACCTCGCGGTAGTCCAGGTGCAGGTACAGGGTGCCGTCGTCGGCGAGCAGCCGCCAGGCCTCGACCAGCCGCGGCTCCAGAAAGGACCAGTAGTCGCTGAAGGCGTCGTCGTAGCTGTGCAGCGCGCCCTTGATCGTGTCGTAGGACCGGCCCTTGAAGCCGACCCGGTCGCCCTCGCCGCCGGTGTTGAGCACCATTTTGGTTTCCTGGCGCCGCTGGACCCGGCCGGTGTTGAAGGGCGGGTCCACATAGATGAGTGTGAAGGCGCCGTCCGGCAGCGTCGGGAGGTATTCCGCGTTGTCCGCGAGAACCACCAGGTTGCTGCCGTCCGGCGCCCAGACGGTGTCAGTCATAGAGAGGATTAGGCCTCGGCGCTGCGTGCCGGAGCGCCGCCCTGTGCCTCGCCGGCCACCACTTCGCCGTTGCGGCGGCGGGTGCGGGTCCGGCGGCGCGCGCGGGTGGCGCGGTCGACCTCGGTCGGCGCGCTTGCCGTTGCCGGGGCGGCTGCCTCGGCGGGTCCGGTGGCGGTCTCCTTCTCGGGCGAACGACGACGGCGCTCACCGGAGCGTCCGCCGTCACGGGAGCCTTCACGGCCGCCGTCGCGGGAGCCGGAGCGTCCGCCCTCGCGGCCGCCGTCGCGGGAGCCGGAGCGGCCGGAGTCGCGTCCGCTGCCCCGGGCGCCGTCCCGGGCACCTTCCCTTGCGCTGGGGCGGGTGTTCTTTTTGCCGGTCTCGCCCAGGTCTTCGAGGACTTCGGCGTCGACGCCGGCGAGTACCCGCTTGTCGCGGGGGAGCCGGCCCTTGGTGCCCTCGGGGATGTCCAGTTCCTCGTACAGGTGCGGCGAGGAGGAGTAGGTCTCCACCGGTTCGGGCACGCTCAGGCCCAGGGCCTTGTTGATCAGGCCCCAGCGCGGCATGTCGTCCCAGTCGACGAAGGTCACGGCGGTGCCCTTGTTGCCCGCACGGCCGGTGCGGCCGACGCGGTGCAGGTAGATCTTCTCGTCTTCGACGCACTGGTAGTTGATGACGTGCGTGACGTCGTCGACGTCGATGCCGCGCGCGGCGACGTCGGTGGCGACCAGGACGTCCACCTTGTTGTTGCGGAACGCGCGCAGCGCCTGCTCGCGGGCGCCCTGGCCGAGGTCGCCGTGGATGGCGGCCGCAGCGAAGCCGCGGTCCACGAGCTCCTCGGCGACCTTCGCGGCGGTGCGCTTGGTCTTGGTGAAGATGATGGTCCGGCCGCGTCCGCGGGCCTGCAGGATGCGAGCCACCACCTCGATCTTGTCCATGCTGTGGGCGCGGTAGATCAGCTGGCGGATGTCGCGCTTGGTGAGGCCCTCATCCTCGGGATCCGCGGCGCGGATGTGGGTGGGCTTGGTCATGTAGCGGCGTGCCATCGCGACGACCGGGCCGGGCATGGTGGCGGAGAACAGCAGGGTCTGGCGGACGGCCGGGGTACCGGCGATGAGGGTCTCCACGTCCGGCAGGAAGCCCAGGTCCAGCATCTCGTCGGCCTCGTCGAGGATGACCATCTTGACGTTCTTCAGGACGAGGTGCTTCTGCTTGTACAGGTCGATCAGTCGCCCGGGGGTGCCGACGACGATCTCGACGCCCTGCTGCAGGGACTCGACCTGCGGCTCGTAGGCACGGCCGCCGTAGATCGTGGTGATGCGGGCGTTGCGCTTGCGGGCCGCGTTCTGCAAGTCGCTGGCAACCTGGACGGCGAGTTCACGGGTCGGAACGATCACGAGGGCCTGCGGGGCGCCGGGGGCCGGGAGGTCGGCGAAGCCCGCGTCGTCGCGTCCGATGACGCGCTGCAGGGCCGGGATGCCGAAGCCGAGGGTCTTGCCGGTGCCGGTCTTGGCCTGGCCGATGATATCGTGGCCGCCCAGGGCAACCGGCAGCGTCATGGCCTGGATCGGGAACGGGTGGGTAATGCCGGCGTCGGCCAGGGATTCAACGATGTCCGCGCGGACGTTGTAGTCGGCGAACGACTTTTCCGCGATTTCGTGCGGGGTTTCGTCCGAGATGATGGTTTCTTCCGGCTCGATCGTTTCCGTGCCGGATTCGTCAGTCAGAAGCTGGTGCGTGTGCAATTCACTCACAGGGGAGTTTCCTTATTCATTTGGGCTGCGCTGCTTGCTCAACGGGGCCGGCGCAGGGCCGTTCCGGAGCACGCTCAGGGGCGCAAGCAAGTCCAGTGGAAGCCGATCGCGGGCTATCTAAATGCTGGCACTGGGACCAGCGGGTGTGTCTCAAGATCGCGTAGGGGCGGGCTTGTTGAATTCGAAAAACATGGAAATCAACGACCGGGCATCCATTACTACCCTTCCAGTCTAGCTGTTCGCCGTTCGGAACCTCGACCGGGGCCGGCGGTGTGGCGCGGCAGCGGCGCCGGAGCGGGGCGGGGCGACGATCAGCCGACGAGTTCCAGCCGGACTTCGCGCGTCACGATGTCCGAGGACAGGACCCGCACCCGGACCTGGGTGCCGGACTCCAGTTCGCCGGGGCACCGTGCGGTCACCGCGGGCTCGGCGATCTGCACGATCCCTGTCGGGCCGTTCCCGTTGTTGCCCTTGCCGTTACCGTTGGCGCTGCCGTTCTTGGCCGGTTTCGAACCGGAAATGACGACGGCGTCGAACTCCTGCCCGATGTGGTTGCTCAGCAGAGCCGCTTCCACGGTGTCCAGTGACAGCCGCTCCAGTTTGGCGGCCAGCTGGTCCGAGGCCGCCATGATGGCCGGCAGCGACGGGAGCGCGTCGCGGGCCCAGCCCGGTACCTCGGCGTCGTTGGACAGGGCCTCGCAGATGACCAGGACAAAACGGTCGATCAGGCGCCGCAGCGGGGCGGTGGAGTGGGCGTAGGCCGCGCCGATGGCGGATTGGATGGCGTCCTCGGGAACTGTCCCGTCGAACGGGGTGTAGCCGGCCCCGCGGAAGAGCATGCCGGCGGAGTGTACGATCGCGAGCTGGCGCGGGTCGGTGGGGTCCAGGGTGCGCAGGTATTCGCCGTAGCTGATCCGGCCGTCCCAGGGTTTGCCGAGTGCGCCGGTCTGGCGCCGGAAGTGCCGCAGCGAGCTCTCATCCGGGGCGGGCATGGTGCGCAGGATGCCGACTTTGCCCTGCAGCATCAGGTCCGCGGCGGCCATGCCGGTCATCAGGGATATCTGGGCATTCCAGTCCTCGACCGGCAGCGGCGGCGCGGCGACGATCCGGTAGCCGCCGTCGGGCAGTTGTTCGATTTCCTGCTCCGGCATGTTCAGGCTCGCCCCGCCGCGGAGCCGTTCCAGTTCAACCCGTTTGCTGCCGACTTCCTTGAGCAGTTGCAATACCGGGTCCGCGGTGCCGCCGTCGAGTGCGGCCTGCACGCCGTGGTAGCTGAGCTTGGCCCGGCTGCGGACCTGCGCCCGGCGCACCAGGACGGAGGCCACTTCGGCGGCGCCGTCGAGTTCGAACTCCCAGACGAAGGCCGCACAGAGCTGGCCCGCCAGCAGGCTGCCGGCCGCCTCGCTGATGACTTCGGGGTGCAGTGGGATGCGGCCGTCCGGAGTGTAGAACGTTTGGCCGCGGCGCCGGGTCTCGGCGTCGAGCGCACTGCCGGGCTGGACGAAGGAAGGGACATCCGCGATGGCGTAGAAGACCTTGTAGCCCTCGCCGTCGCGGTCAATGAACAGGGCCTGGTCCAGGTCCGTTGAGGACGCCGGGTCAATGGTCACGAACTCGACATGCGTCAGGTCCAGCTCGGGCAGTTCGTGGCCGGCTACAGCCGCCTCGGCGTCCCGGAGCGCCGCTTCCGGGAACGGACCGGGCAGTTCCAGGGTGGTGCGCAGTGCGTTGAGCGCCTGGGCAAGCTGGTTCTTCTGCTGGCGGACGCTCGGAGTCAGGCGATGATGAGACACGAAATCAGGGTAGCCCGATTTCCGCCACTAGTCTTGAAGCATGAGCACCTCCCCGGCCGAGCCCGCCCGCTACCAACGCTTCCTCAGGGACCTGCTGGGCGTGATGGCCTACGGGGAGCTCTCAGCCTTCGAACGGCTCTCCTCCGACGCCCGGTATTCGCCCACCCTGCACGACCGTGCGGTGCTGGGCCGGCTCGCCGTCATCGAGTTCCAGCACTTCGAACTGGTCTGCGCGCGGCTGGCCGAACTGGGCGCCGACGCGGAGGAAGCCATGCTGCCGTTCCAACCGTCGGTGGACCACTTCCATGAGCGCACCCGGCCCGCCGACTGGCATGAGTCACTGATGAAGGCCTATGTGATCGACACAGTCTCCGCCGACTTCTACCGCTCCATTTCCAGCTACGTCGACGCCGGCACCGCCGCGCTGATCGAACAGGTCCAGTCCGCAGGGGACGCGACGGCGGTGCTGCGGGACCGGCTCAAGGCGGCGCTTGCCGACGACCCGCGGCTGGCGTCCCGGCTGGCGCTGTGGGCCCGGCGGCTGCTCGGGGAGGCACTCACCCAGGCGCAGCGGGTCAGCGTGGAACACGCCTTCCTCGGCGGCCTGACCGGCGCGGACGAGGCCAGAGCCGGTGAACTCGCCCGCGCCCTGACCGCCGACCTCGCCGCCGGGCACTCCCGGCGGATGTCCCAGCTCGGACTCGCCGGCTAGGTCCCCGGGCCGTCTTCCCGGTTAGCTTGCCCGCCTAGTTTTCCCCGGCACCGCTGCGGACGCCGGTGTGGTTTTCGGCGTCGGCGTGGCTGCCGGCGTCAAGCGCGGCCAGCAGGGCCCGCGCCGCCCCGGCGGGATCGGCGGCCTCGGTAATCGCCCGGACCACCACGATCCGGCGCGCCCCGGCGTCGACGACCTGCTCCACGTTGGCCAGGTCGATGCCGCCGATCGCGAACCACGGCACCACGCCGGAGACCTTTCCGCCGTCCGCGGCCTCGGCCCGGCCGATCGCCGCGGCGGCGTAGCGCACCAGGTCCAGCCCGACGGCGGCGCGGCCCGGCTTCGTCGGGGTGGCCCAGACCGGCCCCACGCAGAAGTAGTCCAGCCCGCTCCGGCCCGGGGCAGCGGCGATCGCGGCGTCGACCTGCTCCGGGGTGTGGGTGGACATGCCGATCACGGTGTCCTTGCCCAGGAATTCCCGGGCCGCGGTGAAGGGGATGTCCTTTTGCCCGATGTGGAAGACCGGCGCCCCGGCGAGGGAGGCGAGGTCAGCGCGGTCGTTCACGGCCCAGAGCCGGCCGTGCCGCCGCGCCACGGCGTGCAGGAGCTCCAGCAGCTCCAGCTCCTCGGCCGCCTCCAGGGACTTGTCCCGCAGCTGGATGATGTCAACACCGCCGGCGAAGGCGGCATCAACGAAGTCCTCGAAGTCGCCGCGCTCCTTCCGGGCGTCGGTGCACAGGTACAGGCGGGCGGTGGTGTGGACATCCTGGCTCATGCCATAAGCCTAGTTCCTCTACACTGGGCGCATACCGCGGGAGCCCGCGCAGGCCGTCATCCGGCCGCCGGGCTGAGAGGGCGTCAGAGCCGACCGCTTGACCTGATCCGGTTAGTACCGGCGTAGGGAAGGAAGCCTATGGACGTATCAGTCCCACCATCCGCCACACCCGCCACCGGCGCTGCGCCGCGCGCAGGCGCCGAATATTACGACGTCGCCGTGATCGGCGGGGGAGTGATCGGCCACGGCATTGCCTGGGAGGCCCGCCGCTCGGGCCGCACCGTCGCCCTGCTCGACGACGACCCCGGCTCCGGCGCCAGTTGGGCCGCTGCCGGAATGCTGGCGCCCGTGAGCGAACTGCATTACCAGGAGGAAGACCTCCTGGCCCTGATGCTGGAAGCGTCACGGCTGTGGCCGGAGTTCGCTGCCGCTCTGGCCGGCAACAGCACAGTCGGCGGCGTTGACGCGGGCGGCACCGGCTATCTCACGACGCCGACCCTCGCCGTCGGTGCCGACGCCGCCGACCGCCGGGCGCTCGCCGACCTGCGGGCCGTGCAGCAGGCCTGCGGGCTGGCCGTGGGGCCGCTGACGGTGCGCGAGGCGCGCAGCCGCGAACCCCTGCTCAGCCCGGGCATCTCCTGCGCCTTCGACATCCCGGCCGACCACCAGGTGGACCCGCGCCGACTGCTGGCCCGGATCGGCTCGCTGCTGGCCGCGGACAGCCGGTACACGGCGGTGCGCAGCCGCGCGGCCGGGCTGCTCTGGGACGGCGGCCGCGTGGCGGGGGCCACGCTTGAGGGCGGCGGGGAGATCCGTGCCGGTGAGACGGTTGTGGCCAACGGCCTCGGGGCAGCCGACCTGCAGGGCCTTCCGGCCGGACTGTCCCTGCCGCTGCGGCCGGTCTACGGGGACATCCTCCGGCTCCGGGTGCCGCAACGGCTCCGGCCGCTGCTGCGCTCAACCGTGCGGGGGCTGGTCCGCGGAGTCCCGGTCTACATCGTTCCGCGGGCGGACGGCACGGTGGTGATCGGCGCAACCCAGCGGGAGGACGCGCCCTCCGACGCCGGCGCCGTGTCCGCCGGCGGCGTCTACCAGCTCCTGCGCGATGCCCAGCAGCTGCTCCCGGCCGTCGCCGAACTGGAACTGCTCGAGGCCACGGCCCGGGCACGGCCGGGGACACCGGACAACGCCCCGCTGCTGGGCCGCGTGGCCGGCCCCGGCGCCGGGCCGGACATCGCGGGCCTGATCGTGGCCACCGGTTTCTTCCGGCACGGGGTGCTGCTCACCCCCGTGGCCGCCGCCATCTGCCGGGCGCTGCTGGACGGGCAGCCGGACCCGCGCTGGGCCCGGTTCCGACCGGACCGGTTCTCCGGCCGCCGCCCGGATTCTTCCGGCCACGACCCGCGGGACGTCTCACCCGCACATGCCCCAACGACAGACAGGACCACAGTATGAACATCAGGCTCAACGGAGCGCAGCACGCCCTCGCCGACGGCGCCACGGTCGGCGCGCTGGTCAGCGGGGTCACCGGCCGGACGCTGGCCGCCGACGGGCAGGCCACGGACGGCCGCAAGCTAGGCGTCGCCGTCGCCCGCAACGCCGAGGTGGTGCCGCGCAGCCAGTGGCACGCGACGGCGCTCGCCGAGGGCGACGACGTCGAACTCGTCACCGCGGTACAGGGAGGATGAACGCCATGGCAGAAACAGCGCTGGACGCAACCCGGGAGGCACGCCGGGACCCGCTGACCTTCGACGGCGTGGAGCTGGGCTCGCGGCTGATCATGGGCACCGGCGGGGCACCGAGCCTGGACGGCCTGGGCGCCGCCCTGGTGGCCTCCGGCACGGAACTCACCACGGTGGCCATGCGCCGCTACTCGCCGGCCGAGAGCGGCTCGCTGTTCCAGCTGCTGGCGGACAACAACATCCGGGTGCTGCCCAACACCGCCGGCTGCTTCACCGCCCGGGATGCCGTTCTCACGGCCGAACTGGCCCGCGAAGCGCTGGAGACGGACTGGGTGAAGCTTGAGGTGATCGCGGACGAGCACACCCTGCTGCCGGACGCCCTGGAACTTGTGGAGGCCACCGAGCAGCTTGTGGCCCGCGGCTTCAAAGTCTTCGCCTACACGAACGACGACCCGGTGCTGGCCCTCCGGCTGGAAAACCTCGGCGCCACCGCCGTGATGCCGCTGGGCGCCCCGATCGGCACCGGCCTGGGCATCCTGAACCCGCACAACATCGAACTGATTGTCTCGAGGGCGTCCGTACCGGTGGTGCTTGACGCCGGCATCGGCACGGCCTCCGACGCCGCGCTCGCGATGGAACTGGGCTGCGATGCCGTGCTGCTCGCCACCGCCGTGACCCGCGCCCAGGACCCGGCGCTGATGGGGGAGGCGTTCCGGCACGCGGTAATCGCCGGCAGGCTGGCGCGCAGGGCAGGCCGGATCCCGCGCCGCGAGCATGCCCTGGCCTCGTCCGCCATGGAAGGCCGCGCCGAGTTCCTGTAGCGGTTGCGGCGGCGGGGAAACCGGCCGGAGTACCATTCCGGAAAAGAAACTTGGCGGCAGGTGTCCTTTTGGCGGCACCTTCTTCGTCGTACTGCTGTATCGACCTACTAGAAGGAGTCACCGTGGACTACATGCTTTTCATCTGCACCGATCCCACAGCGCCGGAATATGTGGCCGCCGAGGACAACATCGAGGAATGGGCGGCCGAGGTGGAAGCCAGGGGTATCGCCCGGCACGGTGACAGGCTGCGTCCGGTGGAAGACGCCACCACTGTCAGGGTGCGCGCCGGCGAGGTGGTCGTCACGGACGGTCCGTTTGCCGAGACGAAGGAGTGGATCGCGGGCTACGACATCATCGCCTGCGCCGATCTCGATGAGGCGATCGAGGTTGCCTCCAAGCATCCGATGGCAAAATTCGGCAAGATCGAAATCAGGCCTGTGTGGCCGTTCGGATAGCGGCCATCCGCCTGAAGCCCTCGATCACGACGCAGGGGGTCGCGTGGCAGCGGAAGTGACGGACGTGCGGACCGCCGTCGAAGGCGCCTCCGCCGCCGAGACTGCACGCATCACCGCCACCCTCATCCGCGTGACCGGCGACTGGGGCCTGGCGGAGGACTGTGTCCAGGACGCGTTTGCACGCGCCCTGGCCGACTGGCCGGAGCGTGGCATCCCCGCCAACACCGGGGCATGGCTGACAACCGTCGCCAAGAACAGGGCGATCGACCGGATGCGGAGCGCGGCCAGCGAAAAGCGGGCGGTCCAGGAACTCGCGGTCCTCACCGAGCTCGAAGGGCTCGCTGAGGCTGCCCCCGGTGATCCGGCTGCCGGGGACGACCGGCTGCGGCTGATTTACACCTGTTGCCATCCTGCCCTCCCGCTTGAGGCACGGGTGGCACTGACGTTGCGGACAGTGGCCGGCCTGACCACAGGTGAGATCGCACGCGCGTTCCTCGTCCCGGAGTCAACCATGTCGAAACGGCTGGTCCGCGCCCGCGCCAAGATACGGAATGCCGGGATTCCGTACCGGGTGCCGCCGCCGGAGCTGATCTCCGAACGCACGGCCGGCATCCTGTCCGTGCTCTACCTCATGTTCAACGAGGGATATGCGGCCGCCGGGGGTGCCACGCTGATCCGCGAGCCCCTTGTCCTTGAGGCGATCCGCCTCAACCGTCTGCTGATCCGTTTGCTCGACGGCTCTTCCGAGGAGCCGGAGGCCATGGGCCTGCTGGCACTCATGCTGTTCCAGCACGGCCGCCGAAAGACGCGGACCGACGCCGCAGGGGACCTGGTGACGCTGGAGGACCAGGACCGCGGGCAGTGGGACCAGGCAGCGACGGCGGAAGCCCTCGCGCTCCTGGCAGCCGCCGACCGGCTTGGGATTTCACGCGGTGCCCGGCCCGGGAGCTACCGGATCCAGGCAGCCATCGCCGCGTGCCACATGACCGCCCGCGATTTCGGCAGTACCGACTTCACCCGCGTGGCTCTGTTGTACGACCGTCTCGCCGAGCTGGCACCGTCGCCGGTCGTCGACCTCAACCGCGCAGTCGCCGTCGCCATGTCCCGAGGACCGGAGGCAGGGCTGCACCTCATCGACCGACTGGACCAGGCGGGGTCACTGGAGCGGTATTACCTCCTGCCTGCCGCGAAGGCGGACCTCCTGCGGCGCCTTGGCAGGCTGCAGGAGGCCGGCCGCGAATACCTGAAGGCCCGGGCACTCGCACCAACCGAGGTGGAGCGCCGCTACCTCAGCAAACGCCTGGCGGAGACCGGCGCCGATGGAACCGGGGAACGGTGATTAGAGGCGCAGGATGGCGGTCATCCGTGCGGTGTCCTGCCGGGTGCGCGACCTGCCGAGGTAAAGCACCGCGCCGACCGCTGCGGCGCCGCCCAGCAGCAGGGGCGCGACCCACGGGATCCAGGTAAGGCCCGGCTGGTAGCCGAAGCCGGCCGCCATGAAAATGATCCAGCTCAGCATCCCCACGCCGAGGGCCACCCCAGCCGGCACGGCGATGCCGTACTTGGCGTGCCGCTTGTCATTGGCCCACACCACAAAACCCGCGGCCACGGCCACCATGGCCACCACAATCAGGGACAGCATTCAGACTCCTTGGGGAATTGCGGGTTGGGCAGCTGAGGGGAACGGGGCCGGTCGGCCTAGAGGGCGCCGAAGCCCACCCGGCGGACCTCTTCGGCACCGATTTCGACGTAGCCCAGGACGTTCGCCGGGATGATGATCTGGCGGCCCTTCTCATCGGTCAGGCGGAGCTCGGTGCCCTTGGAGAGTGCCTCTCCCACCAGCTTCGCCACCGCGTCGGCGTCCTGGTTCGATTCGAGGGCAATTTCGCGGCCGATGTTCTGAATGCCGATCTTTACTTCCACAGCAAGGCCTCCCAGCCAATCAAAGTGTTCAAGTTCGCTACGAGTTGTCTCTGCGAGCTTTCTCTACGAGTTGTTCTCTATTTGTAGTCTAGGACTCCTTGGGGAAGCGGGAGATTCCGCGCCAAGCTAAACGGTAGATCAGGTCGCTGGCCACATCGATGTCCAGGTTCCCGTCCGTTTCCAGCCAGTACCGGGCACTGACCTGCGCCATCCCGGACAGTCCCCGGCCCAGGAGTTGGGCTTCCAGGAGCGGCAGTTTGGTGTCCTCGGCGATGACCTTCGCGATCGCGTCAGCGAAGGTCTTGTTGAACGTCTCCAGCCGTGCGCTCACATCGGGGTCGTTGACCAGGTCCGACTCGAAAACGAGCCGGTGGGCCTGGTCATCGTTGGCGATGAAGTGGAAATAGGCGCGCATGACCGCCTGCACGCGCTCATCATTGTCAGTCGTCGAATTCAGGGCGCCCAGCAGCAGTTCGGTGAGGGTCGAGAGGTGGCTGTCCAGCAGCGCCAGGTACAGCTCGCGCTTGGACGGGAAGTGCTGGTAAAGCACCGGTTTGCTCACGTGGGCCGTCTCGGCGATCTCGTCCATCGCGGCGCCGTGGTAGCCGTTGGCGACAAAGACCTCCTGCGCGGCGGCCAGCAACTGTGCCCGCCGTTCATCGCGCGGCAGCCGTGCCGAGCGCTGCGTTCCGCTGCGCGTCTGGCCCGTCGACGACTTGCCGGTATGTCCCCGCTCAACCGGTGCCTGATGAACCACTGTCGGCCTACTTTCCCTCGCTGTTAGCTCCACTTTACGCGGGGGTAATATGACCTGGCGGCATCTTCGGGCATACATTGAAGTATGGCTTCCCAGATGACCGCAAACGGCACCCCCGCAACGCCGGCACCGGCACCCGGACCGCTGGTTGAACCGGCGGACGCGCTGACGCCGGACGAGGTGGAACGCTACTCACGCCACCTGATCATTCCCGAGATCGGATCGCTCGGGCAGCGCCGGCTGAAAAACGCCAAGGTCCTGGTGATCGGCGCCGGCGGCCTCGGTTCACCGGCCCTGCTTTACCTCGCCGCCGCCGGGGTGGGAACCCTGGGCATCATCGACGACGACAACGTGGACCTGAGCAACCTGCAGCGCCAGGTGATCCACGGCGTGGCGGACGTCGGCCGGCCCAAGACCGAGTCCGCGCGCGACGCGATCGCCGCGCTGAACCCCCTGGTTGATGTCCGTCTGCACAACGTCAGGCTGGATGCCGCCAATGCACTGGAGCTGTTCGCCGGCTACGACCTGATCGTCGACGGCGCCGACAACTTCGCGACCCGCTACCTGGTCAACGACGCCGCCGCCATCCTCGGCAAGCCCTACGTGTGGGGCTCGATTTTCCGCTTCGACGGACAGGTCAGCGTCTTCTGGGAGCAGCACGGCCCCACCTACCGGGACCTGTACCCGGAGGCGCCGCCCGCAGGTTCCGTGCCCTCGTGCGGAGAGGGCGGCGTGTTCGGCATGCTGTGCGCCGCCGTCGGATCCCTGATGGTGACCGAAGCGGTCAAACTGATCACCGGCGTCGGGCGTTCACTGCTGGGCCGGGTGGCGCTGTTCGATGCCCTCGGCGGCAGCTGGCGCGAAATCAAGGTCTCCCGGGACCCCGCGGCCCCGCGCATCACCGAACTCACCGACTACGAGGCCTTCTGCGGGATCGCCCCCGCCGCGGACGCGGGCACCGAACACACGGTCACGGCCACCCAGCTCGCCACCATGCTGGCCTCGCGCAAGGCCGGGCTGAAGGATTTCCAGCTCGTGGACGTGCGCGAAAGCGGGGAATTCGACATTGTCCGCATCGACGGCGCCACGCTGATCCCGCAGGGCCGGATCCTCGCCGGCGACGCCTGGGCCGAACTGCCGCAGGACACGGACATTGTGTTCCACTGCAAGGCCGGCACGCGTTCGGCCGCAGTGCTGGCCGCAGCCCGGGCCGCCGGCTACCAGCGCGTCAGCCACCTCGAGGGCGGGATCCTGGCCTGGGTCCGCGAGGTGGAGCCCGGCAAACCGGTGTACTGAGAGGCACTGCCATGAACCACCACACCAACCTGACCCCGCAGCACAAGATCGGCTCGGGTTTCGGCCCGCGCTCGACGGCGGCGGAGGTGGTAGCGGGCCTGGACCTGGCCGGTAAGACCGCCGTCGTCACCGGCGGGTACTCCGGTCTCGGCCTCGAGACGGTGCGGGCACTCGCCTCCGCCGGGGCCCGGGTGATGGTTCCGGCGCGGCGCCCCGACCACGCCCGCAGGGTCCTGGACGACGCCGGCCTGGCCGGAGTCAGCGTCGCCGGCCTGGATCTGGCCGAGCTGGACAGCGTGAGGGAGTTCGCGGCCGGTTTTCTGGCCTCCGATTTCCTCGGCGACAGCGGCAGCCTGGACATCCTGATCAATAACGCCGCCATCATGGCCAGCCCGGAGCGACGCGTCGGCCCGGGCTGGGAATCCCAGTTCGCCACCAACCACCTGGGCCACTTCGCGCTCACCAACCTACTCTGGCCGGCCCTGTCCGCGGGGGAGGGCGCCCGGGTGGTGGCCCTGTCCTCCACCGGCCACAAGCTCTCGCCCATCCGGTTCGATGACCTCAATTTCGACTCCGGCTACGACAAGTGGAAGGCCTACGGGCAGGCCAAAACCGCGAACGCGCTGTTCGCTGTGCAGCTGGATGCGCTTGGGAAGGACGCCGGCGTCCGGGCCTTCGCGGTGCACCCGGGAGGCATCATAACGGAGCTGCAGCGCCACCTGCCCAGGGAAGAAATGATCGCCTCGGGCTGGATGGACGCCGACGGAAAGCTGAACGAGAGGTTCAAGACGCCCGCCCAGGGCGCGGCAACCTCGGTTTGGGCGGCCACCTCCCCGCTGCTCGCGGGCAAGGGCGGCGTCTACTGCGAGGACTGCGACATTGCCGAGCCGACGGAACCGGGGACGCCGGAGGCACGGATCAGGGGAGTGGACGCCCACGCCGTGGACCGGGCGGACGCCGCACGGTTGTGGCAGCTGTCCGCCGAACTGACGGGCGTCAACGCCTTCGCCGCGCCCTAGGAATCGCGCCGCCGGGGTGGGCTAGGCCGTGTCCCGCTGGCCGTTGACGGAGGGAAGCGCGCCGTGGTCCACCGGGCACTCGGCCTCGGTGCCGGAAACCGGGCGGCGGGCCGCGGGCTGTTCGACGGTGATGCCGTAGACGGCCTCGAGTCCGGCCACGTACTCATCCTGCTGCCCGTTCGCGGCCAGTTCCCGGGCGCGGACGGTGGGCACGTGCAGGAGCTGCTTGACCATCCGGCGCAGGGCAAACTCGACTTCCTCGGCCGCGGCGGTGCAGCCGTGACGGGCCCGCACCTTCTCCATCTCGGCGTCGAGCACATCCATGGTGTGCCGGCGCAGGGCGACGATGGCCGAATCGACCGAGCGCGCCTGGCGTTCCTGCTCGAAGGCGGTCGCGGCGCCGTCGACGATGCCGCTGGCCTGGTTCAGCGACTCCGCCTGCTCCTGCGGCGCGGCCAGCCGGACGGACTCCAGCGTGAGCAGTTCGACGCCGTCGAGCTCGGCGACGGCGGGATCGAAGTCGTGGGTGAGGGCCAGATCGATCGCGATCAGCGGCTGCGGCGACGCGGACCGGATCCGGGCGAGCTCCGGGGCCTCGACGCGGTTGTCGGAGCCGCTGCAGCCGATCATCACGTCGGCGGCGGCCACGGCGCCCGGCAGGGACTCGCTGTCCAGGGCGGTGCCGCCGCGGGTGGCGACAAAGCCGGCGGCGCGGCCCGAGGAGGAGAACACGGAAATGTCGGTGCAGCCGCGTTCGCGCAGCAGGGACATGGTGGCGCCGGCGTAGGCGCCGGTGCCGAAGACCACTGCTTTCTTGCTGGACCAGTCGGGGTTCTCGGACAGGTCGGTCGCGAGGTCCAGGGCGACGGAGACGATGGAGAGCCCGCGCGAGCCGAGCGCCGTCTGCGCGCCGACGTCCTTGGCGGTCTTGGAGGCGGCCTGGAAGAGGCGGACGAGGCCGGAACTGGCGGTGCCGTCGTGCTGTGCGGTGATCAGGGCGCGCCGGACCTGGCCGGCAATTTCGCGTTCCCCGACGACGGCGGAATCCAGTCCGGAGCTGACCGCGAACAGGTGCCGGCTGACGTCGGGGCCGGTGCGGGTGTTGAAGGCGCGGGAGACGAGCTGTTCGTTGAGTCCGCTGGCGCCGCTGATCTGCGAGACCAGCGCGGCGCGGGCCGCCTCGACGTCGTCCGGGTGCGGGGCCTCGCCGTAGATTTCGAAGCGGTTGCAGGTGGCGAGGACAACGGCACCCGCCACGGCCGGCGATCCGGCGAGGGCGGATGTGGCAAGCCCGGAAGCGCCGGTGCTCAGTTGAGCAACGGTCTCGAGGTCGATGTCGGCGTGTGTAGCCACCAATGAGAAAAGAACCACAGCACGACAATCATAGCTTTTTCGTGTCCCGGTAGAACAACGGGCGGGCGTGGGACTGCCCACCCGGGGCTGTGATTCCCGCCACGGCGGCGCCTGCCCGGGCGTTCCTGACAGGCTGTCGTTATCTTTTAGGGCCGATTTTCGGCACAATCAAAGGCATGACTCCTAGCGCTGCGGCCGTCAACGGCACTGCAATGAACAGCACTGCACTGAACGGCACTGCAAACGACGGCACGGCAAACAACAGCCTCGACGCCGGCCATCCCCTGATGGACGGCCGCACCGCCGGTTCCCCGCTGATCACCGCCTACCGCGGCGGCAAGCCCTCGCGGCGGCCGGTCTGGTTCATGCGCCAGGCGGGCCGCTCGCTGCCGGAATACCTCAAGGTGCGCGAAGGCGTGGCCATGCTGGACTCCTGCCTGCGCCCCGAACTCGCCTCCGAGATCACGCTGCAGCCGGTGCGCCGGCACGACGTCGACGCGGCGATCTTCTTCTCCGACATCGTCATCCCGCTCAAGCTGGCCGGCGTCGGAGTCGACATCGTACCCGGCGTCGGGCCCGTGCTGGACAAGCCGGTCCGGACCGCCGCCGACGTCGCCGCCCTGCCGCAGCTGACCGGGGAAGCCCTGGAACCGATCCGCGAAGCGGTGCGGCTCACCGTGGCCGAACTCGGCAGCACCCCGCTGATCGGCTTTGCCGGCGCCCCGTTCACCCTCGCCGCGTACATGGTGGAGGGCAAGCCGTCCCGCGACCACCTCGGCCCGCGCACCATGATGCATGCGGATCCGGAAACCTGGACCGCCCTGGCCAACTGGGCCGCCGACGCCTCCGGGATGTTCCTCCGCGCGCAGCTGGAGGCCGGCGCCTCCGCCGGGCAGCTCTTCGACTCCTGGGCCGGTTCCCTGGGCCTGGCCGACTACACCCGCTTCGTGGCCCCGGCATCCGCCCGCGCGCTGGACCACGTCCGGCACCTCGGAGCACCCCTAATCCACTTCGGCACCGGCACCTCGGAGCTGCTCGTCGCGATGCGCGACGTCGGCGTCGACGTCGTGGGCGTCGACTACCGGCTGCCGCTGGACGAAGCCAACCGCCGGCTCGGCGGGACCGTGCCGCTGCAAGGCAACATTGACCCTGCGCTGCTCTCCGCACCGTGGGAAATTCTTGAGGCGCACGTGCGGGACGTCATTGCCGCCGGCGCGTCGGCACCGGGGCACGTGCTCAACCTGGGCCACGGCGTGCCGCCGGAAACCGACGCCGCGGTCCTGACCCGCGTTGTCGAACTGATCCACTCGATCGCGCCCGAGTAGGCCCTCGATGGCCACCGACGCGGACGCAGGTTCACCGGCGCCGACCGCCGTGGTGGTGGGCGGCGGCATCTCCGGCCTGCTCGCCGCACGGGAGCTGGCCCGGGCCGGCGTCCGGACCACGGTGCTGGAAGCCGCGGGGGACTGGGGCGGCTGCGTGGGCAGCCACGTGGTTGCCGGCCTGACGCTGGACAGCGGCGCCGAATCCTTCGCCACCCGGTCATCCGCGGTGGCTGATCTGGCCGAAGAACTGGGCCTCGGCCCGCAGATCGTTCCGCCGAACCCCGGCGGCGCGTGGGTCCAGCTGCCGGAGGGTCCGCGGGAGCTGCCGAAGACCGGAGTCCTGGGCATCCCGGCCAACCCCTGGGACCCCGAAGTCCGGCGCTCCCTTGGCCTGTTCGGCTCCGTCCGGGCCTCCCTCGATGCCCTGCTGCCGGCCTCCGTGGGGACCGCTGCCGAGGCCACCAGTGTGGCCGCCCTGGTCCGTGCCCGGATGGGCAGGCGCGTGCTGGACCGGCTCGTCTCGCCGGTGGTCGGCGGCGTGCACTCGGCCGACCCTGCCCTGCTGGATGTGGACATGGTGGCCCCCGGGCTCCGCGCCGGGGTCCGCACGCATGGTTCGCTCGCCGCCGCCGTGGCCGCGCAGCGCCGCGGCGCTGCCGCCCGCCCGGCCGCGCCGGCGCCGGGAACCTCGGGCCCGCGCCCGCAGCAGCCCGGGCTGCAAAAGGCGGGCTCCGCCGTCGCCGGCCTCCGCGGCGGGATGCACACCCTCGTCGGCGCCCTCGTCGCGGAGCTGCGCGGGCTGGACGCCACCCTGCTCAGCGGGACCCGTGCCGACGCCGTGCAACGCCTTCCCGGCGGCTGGCGGGTCACTGCGGGCCGGGCCCGTTTCGACGCAGAACGGCTGGTGGTCGCCGTGGAAGGCCCCGCTGCCGTTGCCCTGCTCGCGGACACCCTGCCGGCACTGGCGGCCCTCCGCCCCGACGCGGGACCCGACGTACGGCTGGTCACCCTCGTGCTCGACCGCCCCGCCCTCGACGCCGCACCGCGCGGCACCGGCGTGCTGGTGGCCCCGCAAAGCCCCGGCATCCGCGCGAAGGCGCTCACCCACGCGACCGCCAAATGGGCGTGGCTGGCCGAACAGGCGGCGCCCGGCCGGCACGTGGTCCGGCTCTCCTACGGCCGCGGCGACATCGCCCCGGACATCGCGGCCAACCGTGAACCCCGCAGCGACGAGGAGTTGTTCGACGCCGCACTGGACGACGCCTCCGCGCTCCTCGGCGTCCCGCTGTCCCGGACCGACGTGGTCGGCTGGGACGTGGTGCGCTGGTCCGGCGCACTGCCATTCGCGGCGCTAGGCCACAAGCAGCGCGTCGAGCAGGTCCGGCAGCTGTGCGCGGCGGAGCGAAACCTCGCCGTCGTCGGGGGCTGGTTGTCCGGAAACGGTCTCGCTGCGATCGTCGCCGACACCCCCAGGCAGCTCGCGTCCCTGCTGCCCTGACGGCTGCCGCGGGGCCGGAAACCCGGGCCCACCGCGGCGCCCGGCAGGGACGCCCGTGAGCCCGTTTTCGGCCCCGCCGCTAACCCGAAAACGCCCGTGCGGCAAATTTTCCCCGCCGGCGTTCTGCCGCTAGGGTCGATGACCATGGTTATGCACAGGTCCGAAGTTCCAGAAACGCCGGCCGGTCACCATGGGGGACTCCGACGCGGCACGGCAGTGGCGGCGCTCGGAGCGGTACTGGCACTCACCGCAGGGGTTCCTGCCACCTACGCTGCCTCTCCGACACCCAGCCCGGACACCCCGTCCGCCTCGATTTCAGTCGGCATCGATGACCTGGTCGGCGGGTTGGTGGAGTCTCCGGAACCCACCCCCTCGCCGACGTCCGGCACCGGCAGCCCTGCGCCCACCGAAAGTGCGGCCCCGCCAAAGTCAGCAGAACCGGACCCGTCCCCCGAGCCGGATCCCTGGGAAACGCCGGAGCAGCGGGCCTCCCGCAAGGCCAGCGCACCTCCGGCCGCGCCGGGCAACTCAGCGTCGGCGCCGGCCCCCGCTGCCCCGGGCCCGGCAGCCGGCCAGCCGACCGGCGGCCAGCAGCCCCCGGCGCCCGCACCGGAGAGCCCGGCCGCCACGGCCGACGCCGTTCCCGGCACTGCGGCCCCCGGCAGTGCAACCCCCGGTACCCCGTCGGCGACTCCGAGCGGCACGCCGCGGTCCGCGACCACGACGTCCGCCGCCACGGAAGCGTCCCCGGCAGCCACCCCCCGGTCCGGCGGCAAGATGCAGGCTGCGTCCTCCGTGGAGCCGGCCGGCCCCTCCGCTTTGGTGGGCTGGGGAATCTGCCTGGTCGCGGTCTCCCTGGGGGCAGGCGCGATCGTCCTCCGGATGCGCCGGATCTAGGGCCGCCGGGACCGTCCCGTTGTGAAATTGAGCACTTCTACGCGTTGTAGAAGTGCTCTGTTTCGACTTAGCTCCGGGGAGGGGGCAGACTGGTATCCATGAGCCACACTTCTGCCGAATCTGTCACTAAAACCGGAAATGCAGCAGCCGAAGAATCAGGCGAGCAGTTCTTCACGCTCTGGACGGTGTTCAAGCGCTCCGCCGACGTCCTGCGCAGCGGCGAAGCGGCCGAGGACTTCGAGGCGCTGATCGGGCGGCTGGCCGAGGACGGCGTCGTCCACCGCGGCAGCTACGACGTTTCCGCGATGCGGGCGGACGCGGACATTATGGTCTGGCTGCACGGCCCCCGCGCCGAAGCGCTGCAACGTGCGGTGCGCGATATCCGCCGCAGCAAGCTGTTCACCGGCACCGAGATCGCGTGGTCCGCCATGGGCGTGCACCGCGAGGCGGAGTTCGCCAAGAACCACACCCCGGCGTTCTCCCGCGGCGTGGAACCGGCCGAGTGGCTCTGCGTGTACCCCTTCGTGCGCTCCTACGAGTGGTACCTGCTGCCGGACGCCGAGCGCGGCGCGATGCTCCGCCACCACGGCCTGCTGGGCCGCGACTTCCCGCAGGTCATCTCCAACACCGTCTCCTCGTTCGCGCTGGGCGACTGGGAATGGATCCTGGGCCTGGAAGCCCCGGAACTCGTGGACCTCGTGGACCTGATGCGCCACCTGCGCGCCACCGAGGCCCGCCACCACGTCCGGGAGGAAATCCCCTTCTACACCGGCCGCCGCGTCAGCGCCGCCGAGATTGCCGAGGTCCTCGCATGAGCCCGCTCGATCCGCAGGATTCCCAGGAGAAGACACTCACGGCCGTGAACCCCGTCACCGAAGCCGGCCGGATGGCCCCCAAGGACTACGACGCGGTGCTGCTCGCCTCCTTCGGCGGCCCGGAAGGCCAGGAAGACGTCATCCCGTTCCTGCGCAACGTCACCCGCGGCCGCGGCATCCCGGACGAACGGCTCGAAGAGGTCTCGCACCACTACCGCGCCAACGGCGGCATCAGCCCGATCAACCAGCAGAACCGCGAGCTCAAGGCCGCCATGGAGGCCGAGCTGGCCGCCCGCGGCATCGGCCTGCCGGTCTTCTGGGGCAACCGCAACTGGGACCCCTACATCCCGCAGACCCTGCAGGAGATCTACGACGCCGGGCACCGCAAGGTCCTGATGATCACCACCAGCGCCTACTCCTGCTACTCCAGCTGCCGGCAATACCGCGAGGACATCGGCATGGCGCTGACCGAAACCGGGCTGGACGGCAAACTCGAAGTGAACAAGGTCCGCCAGTACTTTGACCACCCGGGCTTCGTGGAGCCCTTCATCGAGGGCACGGCCGCCGGCCTCGCCGACGTCCGCGCCCAGCTGGCCGCCGCCGGCACCCCGGACGCCCCGGTGCACATCCTGTTCGCGACCCACTCCATCCCGACCCGCGACGCCGAAGCGGCCGGCCGCTCCGAGGGCGAACCACGCCAGTTCGAGCAGGACTCCGCCTACGTGGCCCAGCACCTGGCCACCGGCACCGAGGTCATCCGCCGGGTCGAAGCCGAAACCGGCCTGACCGCCCCGTGGTCCCTCGTGTACCAGTCCCGTTCCGGCGCCCCGCACGTGCCGTGGCTCGAACCCGACATCAACGACGCCATCGAGGAACTCGCCGGCCGTGGCGTGAAGGGTGTGGTGATCGTGCCGCTGGGCTTCGTCAGCGACCACATGGAAGTCGTCTGGGATCTTGACACCGAAGCGCTGGAAACCTGCGGCAAGCTGGGCCTGGCGGCCACCCGCGTCCCCACGCCCGGCACGCACCGCAAGTTCGTCGCCGGCATCGTGGACCTCATCAGCGAGCGGACCGCGGCGAACACCATTGCCGACCGGCCGCACCTGACCAAACTCGGCCCCTGGTACGACGTCTGCCGGCCCGGCTGCTGCGCCAACTTCCGCGGCGAAAAGCCCACCATCGCGGGTGCGGACACGCGCATCGGAACGGGACACGACCCCTACCCGGCGGAGGCTCCCGCAGCCGCGGATGCCTCGGCCCCGGCAGCAGGCCAGGCCACGCCGTGACCGTGCGGATCGGCACGCGGGCCAGCAAACTCGCCCTCACCCAGACCCAGCAGACCGCGGACCAGCTGGCCGCCGTCGGCGGGTTCCCGGTGGA
Organism: uncultured Arthrobacter sp.; assembly: GCF_964021775.1. Lineage (GTDB taxonomy): Bacteria > Actinomycetota > Actinomycetes > Actinomycetales > Micrococcaceae > Arthrobacter. Next base: position 53,108 of record NZ_CAXHZI010000009.1, on the reverse strand, counting down.
ACTGGTGCATATCCGCACCGACGGCGACGTCCTCACCGGCCCGCTCTCCCAGATGGGCGGCACCGGCGTCTTCGTCGCCGCGTTGCGCGACGCCCTGCTCCGCGACGCGTGCGACGTCGCGGTGCACTCGCTCAAGGACCTGCCCACCGGTGCGGCCCTGGGCCTGACGCTCGCGGCCACGCCCAAACGGGTGGACGTCCGGGACGTGCTCTGCGCCCGCGACGGCCTCACCCTCGCCGAGCTGCCGGCCGGCGCAAGCGTCGGCACCGGCTCCCCGCGGCGGGCCGCGCAGCTGCGCGCCGCCCGGCCGGACCTGGACATCCGGGACATCCGCGGCAACGTGGACACCCGCCTGGGCCGCGTTCCCGGACTGCCCGGCAACAGCACCGGCGCCGTCGTTGAAGGAAAATCCGGCGACCTCGACGCCGTCGTGCTGGCCGCCGCCGGACTGCACCGCATCGGCCGGCTCGACGCGGTGAGCGAATACCTCGACACCGAGGTGATGCTTCCGGCCGCCGGGCAGGGCTCGCTCGCGATCGAATGCCGCAGTTCCGACGCGCCCCGCAAAGCCGGGTCCACCGAGGGATCCCAGGGCGTACTCGCCCAGGCCCTCGCTGCCCTGGACGACCCGGACACCCGGCTGGCCGTCACCGCCGAGCGGGCACTCCTGGCCCGGCTGGAGGCAGGATGCGCCGCCCCGGTCGGCGCCTACGCCTACCGCAAGGGCAGCATGCTGCACCTCGAAGCCGTGGTCTGCGCCGTGGACGGCACCGCGACCGTCCGGGACAAGAAAGCCACCGACGGGCTGACCGAGGTAGGCGCCACACTGCTGGGAATCGAACTGGCCGAGGCGCTGCTGGCAGCCGGCGCGGCCGACATCGCCGACCTGGCCGCTTCCTGAGCCGGACGGATTCTCGCCTGATGGGACGCCGCAGCGCCAGCCGCCGGCCGGACGGGGACGCCGGGCCCAGGGTGCTCGAGGGCGCCCGGGTCCTGGTCGCCCGCAGCCCGGACCGGGCCGGTGCGCTGGTGTCCGCGCTCCGTGACACCGGCGCCGAGCCGCTGCTGCTGCCGCTCATCGACTTCGAGCACGCCTCCGACCAGCACTCGCTGGACGTGGCCTTCGACGCGCTTGGCGCCGGTGCCTACACCTGGCTGGTGGTCAGCAGCGTCACCACCGTCCAGGTCCTGGAGGCCAAAGCCGCCGAACGCGGCGCCGCCCTCAGCGCCTGGCTGCCCGGCAGCCTGCAGGTCGCCGCCGTCGGCCCCGCCACCCGGCGCGTGCTGGAGGCCCTGGACATCCCGGTGGACCTCGCCCCCGCAGGCCAGCAGTCCGGGGCGGGGCTGCTCGACATCTGGCCCCGCGGCCACGGCAGCGTGCTGCTGCCGCAGGCCGATATAGCCGACCCGCGGCTCCGCCGGGGGCTTCAGGCGCGCGGAGCCTCGGTCCAGGCCGTCACCGCCTACCGGACCGTCGATTACCCCGCCGATCCGCGGCGCAGCCTGGGCACCCCCGCGCCCCGGACGGGCGACGCCGCTGTGCTCAGCCTTTCCGACGCCCAGGCCGCCATCGACGCCGGAACCCTGCACGCCGTCGTCGCCGCCTCACCCAGCGCCGCCCGCCGCCTGCACGCCGGGCTGTCGCCGCTGGGCGACTGCCTGCTCGTCGCGATCGGACGTTCGACGGCGGCCGAGGCCCGGGCCCTGGGGCTGCCGGTCGCCGCCGTCGCCGAGGAGCCCACCGCCTCCGGACTCGTCGCCGCCGTCATCCGGGCCCTGGATCCGGCGCCCCCCGCACCCCACCCCGACCCCGAGCAGACTGTGAAGGACCAGACATGAGCTTCCCGACCCACCGCCCCCGCCGGCTCCGCACCACCCCCGCGATGCGGCGGCTGACGGCCGAACACCGCCTCTCGGCGGCCGAACTCATCCTGCCGGCCTTCATCCGCGAGGGGCTGTCCGAGCCCAACCCGATCGCCTCGATGCCCGGCGTGCAGCAGCACACCACCGACTCACTCAAGCGCGCTGCCGCCGAGGCCGTGAAGCTGGGCGTCGGTGGCATCATGCTCTTCGGCATCCCGGCCGAACGGGACGCCTGCGGCACCGCCTCGCTGGACCCCGAGGGCGTGCTGAACAAAGCCATCCGCGATGTGAAAGCCGAGGTCGGCGACGAGCTGGTCATCATGAGCGACGTCTGCCTCGACGAATTCACCGACCACGGCCACTGCGGCGTCCTGGACAGCCACGGCTACGTCGACAACGACGCGACCCTGGAGATCTACGGGCAGATGGCGGTGGCGCAGGCCGAAGCCGGAGCGCACGTGCTTGGCCCCTCCGGCATGATGGACGGCCAGATCGCCGTGATCCGGCAGGCCCTGGAAGAAGCCGGGCACGCCAACACCGCCGTGGTGGCCTACGCCGCCAAATACGCTTCCGCCTTCTACGGCCCCTTCCGCGAAGCCGTCGACTCGCAGCTGACCGGGGACCGGCGCACCTACCAGATGGACGCCGCCAACCGCCGCGAAGCGATCCTCGAAGTGGAACTGGACCTCGAAGAGGGCGCCGACATGGTGATGGTGAAGCCCGCCATGAGCTACCTCGACATCCTGGCCGACGTCGCCGCGATGAGCCCGGTGCCCGTGGCCGCCTACCAGATCTCCGGCGAATACTCGATGATCGAGGCCGCCGCCGCGAACGGCTGGATCGACCGCCGCGCCGCCATCACCGAATCCGTGCTGGGGATCAAACGGGCCGGCGCCAACATGGTCCTGACCTACTGGGCGAGCGAACTCGCCGGCTGGCTGAAGGAGGCCCGATGAGCCCCGCGGAAGTGGCGGACCCGGCGTCGGGAGCGAACCCCACCGCGCCCGTGGGTCCGGAGACCATCCTGCTTGGCCTGAACACCTTCGGCGACGTCGGCGTGTTCCCCGACGGTCACCCCGTCCCGCATGCCCAGGTGCTGCGGCAGCTGCTGGAACAGGCTGAACTCGCGGACCAGGTGGGCCTGCACGCCTTCGGCGTGGGGGAGCACCACCGCCGCGACTTCGCCGTCTCCGCGCCGGAGGTGTTCCTCGCCGCCGCCGCGGCCCGGACCAAGAAGATTCGCCTCGGCTCCGCGGTCACCGTCCTCAGCTCCGATGACCCGATCCGCGTCTTCCAGCGGTTCGCCACCGTCGACGCGATCTCCAACGGCCGGGCCGAGGTGATGCTGGGCCGCGGATCGTTCGTGGAGTCGTTCCCGCTGTTCGGCCTGGACCTGGCCGACTACGAGGTCCTGTTCGAGGAAAAACTCGAACTCTTTGACAAGGTCCGCGCGCAGAAACCGGTGAAATGGGAGGGCCGGACACGTCGGGCCATCAACGGGCTTAGCGTCTACCCGCCGCTTGAGCACCACCTGCTGCCGGCCTGGATCGGCGTCGGCGGCACCCCGGAGTCGGTGCTGCGCTGCGCCGAGTACGGTTACCCGATCATCTTCGCCATCATCGGCGGCCAGCCACGGTCCTTCGGCCCGCTGGCCGGGCTCTACCGCGAGGCCATGGCCAAATACGGCCACCCGATGCAGCAGGTGGCCACGCATTCACCCGGCCACCTCGCCGCCACGGACGAAGAAGCACGGGAGGAGTTCTTCCCGCACTGGCTGGGCCAGCGCAACCAGATCGGCGCCGAGCGCGGCTGGGGGCCGGGCAACCGCGCCGAATTCGACTACCTGTGCAGCCCCGAGGGTGCGCTCTACGTCGGTTCACCGGAGACGGTCGCGGCGAAGATCGCCCTGCTCAAGCAGAACCTGGCCGTGGACCGCTTTGACCTCAAGTACAGCAACGGCACGCTCCCGCATGCGGCCATGATGCGATCCATCGAACTGTTCGGCACCGAGGTGGCGCCCCGCGTGTCCGCGCTGCTGGCCTCCGCGGCGCCCGCCGGCGACCGGCCCCTGTGAGAACCACTGAAAGAATAGGAACTATGACTTCCAGCCACCCTCGCAACGAGGAACTCTTCGACCGCGCCCGCCGGCTGATGCCGGGCGGCGTCAATTCGCCGGTCCGTGCCTTCGGCTCGGTGGGCGGTACCCCGCGCTTTATGGTCTCCGCCAAGGGCCCGTACCTGACCGACGCCGACGGCGCCGAGTACGTCGACCTGGTCTGCTCCTGGGGGCCGGCGCTGCTGGGCCACGCCCACCCGGCGGTCCTCGCGGCCGTGCACGCCGCCGTCGACCGCGGACTGTCCTTCGGCGCCTCGACCCCGGACGAGGCAAACCTCGCCGCGATCGTGCAGGAGCGCGTCCCGGCGGCCGAGCGGGTCCGGATGGTCTCTACTGGCACCGAGGCGACCATGACCGCCATCCGCCTGGCCCGCGGCTACACCGGCCGCAACCTGGTGATCAAGTTCGCCGGCTGCTACCACGGCCACCTTGACGGACTCCTCGCCGCCGCCGGTTCCGGCCTCGCCACGCTCGCGCTGCCGGGCTCGGCGGGGGTCACCGCCGCCACGGCCGCCGAGACCCTTGTGCTGCCCTACAACGACCTCGCTGCCGTCGAAGCCGCCTTCGCCAAGCACGGCGACAGCATCGCCGCCGTGATCACCGAGGCCGCCCCGGCCAACATGGGCGTCGTTACCCCGGCCGAGGGCTTCAACGCCGGACTGGCCCGGATCACTCGGGAGCACGGTGCCCTGCTGATCCTCGACGAGGTCCTCACTGGTTTCCGCACCGGCTACTCGGGCTACTGGGGTCTCACCGGCGGCGCGGCCGACGCCACGGAGCCCTGGGCCCCGGACCTGCTCACCTTCGGCAAGGTCATCGGCGGGGGCATGCCGACGGCGGCCCTCGGCGGCCGCGCCGAGGTCATGGACTACCTCGCCCCGGTGGGTCCGGTCTACCAGGCCGGCACCCTCTCCGGTAACCCGGTGGCGATGGCAGCCGGCGTCGCGACCCTCACCCACGCCACCAAGGACGTGTACTCCTTTGTCGATGCCCGTTCGCTGGAACTTTCCGGCGCGCTGTCCTCGGCGCTGGACGCGGCCGGCGTGGACCACTCCATCCAGCGCGCCGGGAACCTGTTCTCCGTGGCCTTCGGCACCTCGGCCCGCGGCGTCCACAACTATGACGACGCCCAGGGCCAGGAGGTCTTCCGCTACGCGCCGTTCTTCCACTCGATGCTGGACTCCGGGGTGTACCTGCCGCCGTCGGTGTTCGAGGCCTGGTTCCTCTCCGCAGCGCACGACGACGCCGCGATGAACCGGATCTTCGACGCCCTGCCGGCCGCCGCCAGAGCCGCCGCCGCGGCGCAAGCCTAGGAGCACGGCGCAGGCCTAGGGAGCCGGCGGCGGCTGCGGGCGTCGCCGTCTTCGCCCTTAAACACTTTCGGCACCCGCCGTGGCGGGTGCCGAAAGTCTTTTAGTGCTGTCCGGGCCTAGAAAGCCGGGGTGACGTCGCCATTGGGCCATTCCTTCTCGATGAAGGCCTTGACCTCGGGGGAGTGCAGCAGCTCGTCGAGCTTCTTGATCCGCACGTCATCCTTGGAATCTTCACGCCAGGCCAGGAAGTTGGCGTACGGGTTGTTGTCCACCGACTCCACCGCCAGGGCGTTCTTGGTGCTCAGGCCCGCCTTGAGGATGAAGTTACCGTTGATCAGGGCCAGGTCCACGGACGGGTCCTTGAGGTCATTGATCAGCAGTTCCGGCTGGTTCTCGGAGAACTTCAGCTTTTTGGGGTTCTGCTCGTCGCTGAGCGTCAACACCGAGGTGTCGTCCTTGATGTCCTTGACCAGGCCGGCGACCTGGAGGACCTTGAGGGCGCGGACCTGGTTGGACGGGTCGTTGGTGATGGCAACCTTGGCGCCGTCCTGGATGTCCTTGATGTCCTTGACCTTCTCGGAGAACGCGGCGTACGGCTCGATGTGCACGCCTTCGCCGTGGCCGAACTTGTAACCCTTGGTCTTGACCTGGTCCTCGAACCAGGGCAGGTGCTGGTAATAGTTGGCGTCCAGCGAACCGTCGCTCAGCGCGGTGTTCGGCGTCTGGTAATCCTCGATCTCCTTGATGTCCAGCTTGAGGCCGGCCTTGGGGGCGAGTTCCTGGTTGACGAATTCAAGGATCTTGGCGTGCGGAACCGGGCTGGCGCCGACCTTGAGGGTGGCGGGCTTGGCCGGATCCAGGGTCGTGACCTGGGCGCTGGGGGTGGTCGAACCACCGCAAGCCGTCAGCGCCAGGGCAGTGACGATGCCGGTGGCCAGGAGGGAGAGTGACTTACGCATCGGATGCGTTCCTTTCGAAAGAGGCGGAAACGACGGCGGCGCCGTGGTCCGCGCAGATGCAGGGGCGGCTACCCGCTGCAAGGCTGGGGTGGGTGGTCCGTCGCTCAGCGGTGGTCGAGGCTGCGGGAAATCCGCTCGCCCACAAGCTGGATGACCTGGACGAGGAAGACGATCAGGACGATGGTGACGATCATGACCGTGACGTCGAAGCGCTGGAAGCCGTAGTTGTAGGCCAGCTTTCCGAGGCCGCCGCCGCCGACGAGGCCGGCCATCGCGGAGTAGCCCACGAGGGTCACCACGGTGGTGGTGGCGGCCGCGACGAGGGCTGGCAGGGATTCGCGCAGCATCACCTTGCTGATGATCTGCATGTTGGTCGAGCCCATCACCTGGGCTGCGTCGATCTTGCCGTGGTGCACGTCGCGCAGGCTGGACTCCACCAGCCGCGCGAAGAAGGGGATCGTGCCGATGGACAGCGAGACGGAAGCGGCGATCGGGCCCAGGCTCGTGCCGGTCAGGGCGCGGGCCAGCGGAATGAGCGCCACCATCAGGATGGCGAACGGGATGGACCGGGTGATGTTGACGATCACGTCGCTGAGGATCCGGTTGATGACCGGCATCGGGCGCAGTCCGCCGGGAGCCGTGACGTGCAGGAAAACGCCCAGCGGCAGGCCGATCAGCACGGTGAAGAAAGCCGAGATGCCGACCATCTGCAGGGTCTCGACGATGGCTTCGGGGAGGGCCCTGGCCAACACGGGGTTGCTGAAAATGTCGTTCATTAGTTGGCTCCTTCTTCGGCCGGAGCAGCCTCGGCGGCCACGCGCTTGGCGCTGATGCCCCGCTCGTGCAGGTAGTGCAGGACGGCGTCGAAGTCGGCGTTTTCAGCGAGCTGGACCCGCAGGTGCCCGAATTGCTGGCCGCCGAGGGTCTCGACGCTGCCCGCGAGGACGTTGAGGTCCATGTCGAAGTGCCGGGCGACGCCGGTGAGCACGGGTTCCTTGGCGCTCTCGCCGGAGAAGAGGATCTCCAGGACCGGGCCGCGCTGCAGGGCGCCGTGCAGGGGTTCCGACGGCGGCAGCGGCAGCAGCGCGCGGGCCAGCTTGCTGTCCAGTTCGCCGGCCACGTCCTGCAGGGCGCCGTGTTCGATGATGCGGCCCCGGGACAGCAGGGACACCGAGTCGCAGACGCGCTTCACCACGTTCATTTCGTGGGTGATGATCAGCACGGTCAGCTGCAGCCGCCGGGTCAGGTCCTGGATCAGGTCCAGGATTTCCTCGGTGGTGGCAGGGTCCAGGGCCGACGTCGGCTCATCGCAGAGCAGCACCTCGGGGTCCGAGGCGAGGGCCCGGGCGATCCCGACACGCTGGCGCTGGCCGCCGGAGAGCTGGGACGGGTACGCATTCTCGAAGCCTTCCAGGCCCACGAGCTTCAGGAGCTCGGCCACCCGGGTCCGGATTTTGTCCTTGGGGGTCTTGACGAGTTCCAGCGGGTGCGCGACGTTGCCCGCCGCGGTCCGGGAGTCCATCAGGTTCGCGTGCTGGAACACCATGCCGATGCGGCGCCGGGCGGCGCGGATCTCCGAGTCTCGCACGGAACTGAGCTCGGTGCCGTCGATGCTGACGGAGCCGGACGTCGGGCGGTCCAGCAGGGTCAGGCAGCGCACCAGCGTCGACTTGCCGGCGCCGGAGTGACCGATGATCCCGTGGATCGAGCCTTTCGGCACGGACAGTGTGACGCCGTCGAGCGCCACCACCTCCTTTTTGCCCTGCCGGTAGACCTTGCGAAGGTCGGTAACTGTGATCATTTATCCCTTGGCGGTTGGGGTCCGGGCACGACATAACACACGCCCTGTTCTGAACTAAATTATGTCAGCGGCGCCAAAGGGCATCCAGTTGCGCATTTAGTTCGTCATAAAGCGCGGAAAGGTGCAGATAATTCCGCTCATGTGGTCACGGGGCGCGAGAGGCGGTTGGCAGCTGTCCCGGGGCCAAATCGCGGAAGCGTGCCGGCGGCCGCCGTCGGGGGGACCGTTGCTGTGATCTCTGTCCCAGCAGCTCGCCGGCATCTTGCCGGGGGGCGCGCCGTCGCCGCTCCGCGGTCCGCCTAGAAGTCGCCCCGGCTGGCGTCTTCCGGCGGCAGTACCGGCCAGTCGCCCTCGATCACGGCAGCGGGCTTGGTTTTGCGCAGGTAGCTCTGGAAATCCGCGGCCTGGGCGGAGGCCCATTCGACCTGTAACTGGTGCAGATGGCTGGCGGGCATCCGGAGCTTGGGGAACTTCCCGGCCATGGCGTCGAGCATCCGCAACGTGGCCAGCGCATCGGCCGCGGAGGTGTGCGCATTGTCCAGGCTGACGCCGTACTCCTCGCACAGCGCGGTCAGGGTGCGTTTGCCCTTGCGGTACCGGTCCACCTGCTTGTTCATGATGTAGGGGTCCAGCACGGGGAAGCGGACCAGCTGGGGCACGCCGTAGCGGGCGGACTCCGCGGCGAGCACGGTGAAGTCGTAGCTGGCGTTGAAGGCAATCACCGGGACACCGGCGTCGAATAGGTCCTGCAGGACGGCCGCCAGCTCCCTGGTCACCTCTGCGGCAGGCCGGCCGTCACGGCGGGCCTGCTCGGTGGTGACGCCGTGGACGTCGCTGGCCTCGGTGGGGATCTCGACTCCGGGATCGGCCAGCCATTCGTGTTCCTTGATGACGGAGCCGTCGGCGTCCACCACGGTCACGGAAGCCGTCACGATCCTCGCGGCGCGGGAGTTCCGGCCGGTGGTTTCAAGGTCGAAGGCTGCGCGGGGGAGGGTGTGCCAGGTGCTCATACAGCAACGCTACCTGCTGCCGCCGACAGTTTTTCGCACTGCCGTGCCGTGCCCCGCGACGCCCGGCCGCCGCCGGGGAACGGTAACCTTGGACCATGCGGACGGAGTATGTGGAGGCGGTGCTGGAGCTCGCGGCGATGGTCCCGGCCGGCGCCGCCGTGGCCTACGGTGACGTGGCCGAACTCCTCGGCGCCGGCGGGCCCCGCCAGGTCGGTTCGGTGATGAGCCATCACGGCAGTTCCGTTCCCTGGTGGCGGATCCTGAAGGCGAACGGGGACGCCCCGCCCGGCCACGAAGGCGAAGCCCTCGCCCGGTATCTCTCCGAAGGGACGCCTCTGCTGGGCAGCTACCTCGAGTACCAGGGCACCGGCGAGGGCAGGTGGCGGGTGGACCTGATGGCGGCACGCTGGGCGCCGTCCGAGCCTGACTTCGAGCGGATCGACGCCATCGCGGAGCGCCTCGAGCGGGAGCTTCATAAATTGTCGGTCCCCGATGATGAAATGTCTATGTGAGTAGCCCCAGCCGGACCGCCCCGAACCATACCGCCCCCAGCAAGACCGTGCCGAGCAAGACCGGCCTGCGCCTGCTACCGCCCCGGACCCGGCACAGCGCCGTCCCGGTGCTGTCCCCGGACCAGCGGGACGCCGTCGACGTCGCCCACGGCTCCGGACCGGTGCTGGTCCCCGGTGCGCCGGGCACCGGCAAATCCACGGTCCTGGTGGAGGCGGCCGTCCGCCGGGCGCAGCGCGACGGCCTGGATCCGGAGCGGATGCTGATTCTGGCTCCCGGCCGGCTGGCCGCCGATGCGCTGCGCGACCGCTTCACCGCGCGCCTGGACCGCAGCCTGAGTACGACGCCGGCCCGCACCTGGGCGTCCTATGCCTTCGATCTGATCCGGCGCGCCAAGGCGGAAGGCATCTTGCCGCTGCCGCGCGCGCCGAAACTCCTTTCCGGGCCCGAACAGGACCTGATCATCAAGGAACTGCTGGAAGGCCATGCTCAGCCCGGACTGGAGCTGCCCTGGCCGGAGGACCTGGGCGCCGCCCTGCAGACCCGCGGCTTCCGGCAGGAAGTCCGCCAGCTTTTTGACCGGATCATCGAATCCGGGCGCACCGCGGAGGACCTGGCGGCCCTGGCCCGGCGCTGCGGCCGGCCGGACTGGACCGCTGCGGCCGCCCTGTACGCCGAGTACCGCGACGTCCTGGACCTGCGGATGCCCGAATCCTTCGACCCGGCCGGCATCATCACCGCGGCGCGCCAGATTTTCCAGGACGCCCCGGAGTTCCTCGCCGCGGAGCGGGACCGGCTCCAGCTGATCCTGGTGGATGACATCCAGGAGGCCAACCCGGCCGTCTTCGAGCTGCTGGCGGACATCGCCGCCGGCAAGGACGCCCTCGTCACCTCCTCGCCGGACACTGTGGTGCAGGGATTCCGCGGGGCGCGGCCGGACCTGGTGGCCGAGCTGCCCCGGCTGCTCGCCCCGGCCGGCGGCACTGTGCTGGAACGGCCGCTGTGGACGGCGCACCGGCACACGCCGGCCGTCGCGCAGGCCTGGCAGGCCGTCGCGGAGCGGATCTCGCTGCGCTCCGGCGGGACGTCGGCGCGCAGGCTTGAACAGCCCGGCCCGCACCCGTCCGGGCCGGGCGACGGCGTCGTTGAGGCGCACCTGCTGCCGTCCCCTGTGCACGAGCTGCGTTACGTGGCGCAACGGATCTTGGAGGCCCAGCTGAAGGACGGCCGGGAACTGGGTGACATCGCCGTGATCGTGCGCAACGGCGGCCAGCTCAGCCAGCTGCAACGCCACCTGGCCGGCCAGGGCATTCCGGTCCGGATTCCGGTGGCCGAATCCGCGGTCCGGGACGAGGTGGCCGTGCGGCCGCTGCTGGACGCCTACGCCGTCGCCCTCGACCCTGCCGCGCTCACCGCTGAAGCTGCCGTCGCGCTGCTCACCTCAAGGATCGGCGGAGCCACGTCGATCGAGCTCCGCCGGCTCCGCCAGTCGCTGCGGCGCGAGGAACTGGCGGGCGGCGGCGGCCGCACCAGCGACGCGCTGCTCGTGGAGGCGCTCCTGGAGCCGGGTGCCCTGGCGACGCTCGGCATCGAAGGGCACTCAGCCCGCCGCGTCGCCCGGATGATCCGGGCCGGCCGGGAAGCCGCCGAAGCGCCGGGCGGCAACGCTGAAACCGTGCTGTGGGCGCTGTGGCACGCCACCGGACTGGCCGGCCGCTGGACCGAGGCCGCGCTGGCCGGCGGTGCGGCAGGAGCGCGTGCGGACCGGGACCTGGACGCCATGATGGCCTTGTTCCACACTGCCGAGCGGTACGTGGACCAGCTCCCGGGTTCCGGCCCGGAACAATTCCTCGAATACCTGCTCAGCCAGGAGTTGCCGATGGACACGCTGGCAGCCCGGGCGCAGCTCGAGGATGCGGTGGAACTGATGACCCCGGCCAGCGCCGCGGGACGCGAATGGCCGGTCGTGATCGTGCCCGGGCTCCAGGAAGGGGTGTGGCCCAACACCCGGCTCCGCGGGGAACTGCTCGGCAGCACCCTCTTCGCCGACGCCGTCGAACACGGCGTCGAGTACGCCCTGCAGCTCGATCCGCTGAGCCGGCTCCGCGAGATCCGCTATGACGAGCTGCGCAGCTTCTCCACCGCCGTTTCGCGTGCCCGCGAAGTGCTGATCTGCTCGGCCGTTTCCTCAGAGGACGAGCAGCCCTCGTCGTTCCTGGATTACGTCTCGCCCCTGCACCCGGACCAGGACCGGCGCGGCTTCACCCCGGTGGAGCGGCCGCTGACCCTGCGCGCGCTCGTGGCCGAACTGCGCCAGTACGCCCAGCTCGACGGCGGCCCCGCCGAGGCAGCCGAGGCCGCCGCCGTGCTCGGTGCCCTCGCGGCCGCGCAGCCTGCCGTTCCCGGCGCCCACCCGGAGAGCTGGTGGGGCTTGGCCCCGCTGTCCTCCACGGACCCCGTGGTGCCGCCCGGCGGCACCGTCTTCGTCTCGCCGTCCAAGGTCGAGACTGTGCAGAAGTCGCCGCTCGACTGGTTCGTGCAGGCCGCCGGCGGAGAGGCCGCGACGGATTTCGCCCGCAGCCTCGGCACCCTGGTCCATGCCATCGCCCAGGATCTCCCGGACGCCTCGGGCGGGGAGTACCTGGCCGAACTGGTGAAGCGCTGGCCGGCGCTGGGGATGAAGGACAACTGGGAAGGAAAGCTCGACTTCCAGCGGGCCGAAACGATGGTCCGCAAGCTTGCCCAGTACGTGCTGGTCATGCGGAGCGAGGGGAGGAGCCTGCTCGGCGTCGAGCAGGACTTCGAGGTGAAGCTTCCCGACGTGGCTTCCGGGGCCGCCCCCGGCGGCGAAGAGTCCTGGCCGGCGCGGCCCGCCGTGCTCCGCGGCCAGGTGGACCGGCTGGAGATCGACGCCGAGGGCCGCCTGGTCATCGTGGACCTCAAGACCGGCAAACGCCAGCCCGGCAAGGCCGAACTGGAGCGCCATCCGCAGCTGGGCGCCTACCAGGCAGCGGTGCTCGCCGGCGGCTTTGGGGGACCGGACGACGGCCCGGCCCCGCGGCCCGGCGGGGCGGTGCTGGCCCAGCTCGGCACCGGCACCAAGAGCCCCGGGGTGCAGAGCCAGCCGCCGCTGGACCCGGACGCGAACTGGGCGCTGGAGATGGTCGGCGATGCCGCCCGGGTCATGTCCGGAAGTACCTTCGAAGCCCGCCACGACCCCGCCAAGGGCGGGCACGGCGGCCACGGCTGCAGGCTTCCCGAGGTCTGCCCGCTGTGCGCCCGTGGAAAGCAGGTTACCGAATGAGCATTGAGGCAACGACGCCGGCGGAGGCTGCCTCGGCGCCGCCCGCTCGGATTGGGAACCTGCCCGCGCCGCGGTTCAGCCCGGAAGAGCTGTCCGCGATGCTGGGGGAGAAGAACAGCCCCACGGCCGAACAGTCAGCGATTATTTCCTCCCCGCTGGCGCCCCGGCTTGTCATTGCCGGGGCCGGCTCAGGCAAGACCGCCACCATGGCGGACCGGGTGGTATGGCTCGTCGCGAACGGCTGGGTCAGGCCGGAGGAAGTCCTTGGCGTGACGTTCACGCGCAAGGCCGCCGGCGAGCTCGCCACCCGGATCCGGGCCAAGCTCTCCGCCTTGGCGCGGATCGCCGCGGCCGATCCGGAACACAAGGTGTTCCCGGCCGGGCTGCTGAGCACCGACGCGCTGGAGCCCAAGGTCTCCACCTACCACTCCTACGCGAGCGGCATTGTTTCCGACTACGGACTCCGGCTCGGCGTCGAACGGGACGTGGTGCTCCTCGGCGGTGCCCAGTCCTTCCAGCTCGCCAGCGAGGTGGTGGAAGCCTTCGACGGCGACTACCAGCACTTCCGCTCCGCCAAGTCCACGCTCGTCAAGGCTGTCATCCAGCTGGCCGGGGAATGCGCGGAGCACCTGCAGGACCCCGCACAGGTCCGCGGCTGGCTGCTGGACCGGGTGGCCGAATTCGAAGCCCTCCCGTATGTCGCCACAGCCAAGAAGAACCCGAGCCAGGCCGCGGGAGACCTCAGCGCCCTGCTCCGGACCCGCGCCAGCGTCGCGGACATGGTGGGCCGCTACGCGGAGGCCAAACGCGCCCGGGGCGCCCTGGACTTCGGTGACCTTGTGGCCCTCGCGGCCCGGGTGGCCAACGAGATCCCGGTGGCCGCGCAGACCGAACGCCAGCGTTACAAGGTGGTGCTGCTGGATGAATTCCAGGACACCTCCCACGCCCAGCTGGTCCTCTTCTCCCGGCTGTTCGGAGACGGGCATGCTGTTACCGCAGTGGGGGATCCCAACCAGTCCATCTACGGCTTCCGCGGCGCCTCCGCGGGCCAGCTCTTCCACTTCGTCCGCGAATTCCCGGTCCGGGTGGACGCCGGGGATTCCGGCGATTCCGGCGATTCCGGTGAGACCGGGGGCGCCGTCGGCACCCCACCAAAGTTTGCCGTGGCGCCGACGTCGTACCTGACGACTGCCTGGCGCAACGGCCGGAACATTCTCGAAGCCGCCAACGTGATTTCGGCCCCGCTCAGCAAGGCGGCGGCCCATGCCGGCGCCGCCGGCGCCCGGGACACCGCCGACACCGTGGAGGTCCCCCCGCTGCAGCCCAGCCCCGCCGCGGTCCAGGGCCGCGTGGTGCTGGGCCGCTTCAGCACCGACGAGGACGAGGCGGCGGCCATCGCCGCCGACGTGCTGAAGTTCCGGCGGACCGACTTCGACGCCGGCGCGGCGGAGGACCCCGAGCCGCCGGCGATGGCCGTCCTGTGCCGCCGCCGCGCTCAGATGGAGTGCATCCGCCGCGAATTCGAGCTGCGCGGCATTCCCTACGAAATCGTGGGCCTCGGCGGGCTGCTGGACACCCCCGAAATCGTCGACCTCGTGGCGACGCTGCGGGTGCTGGCGGATCCGGGCCGCTCGGACTCGCTGATGCGGCTGCTGGCCGGCGCGCGCTGGCGGATTGGCCCCGCGGACCTGATGGCCTTCCGCGACTGGTCGAGCTTCCTGGCGCGGCGCCGCGGCCGCCCCGGCGATACTGACGCCATCGGTGACGGCGACGCCGGCACGGACACCGCCGAGACGGTCATCGAAGGGGACCTTACCGACGCGGCGAGCCTGGTCGAGGCCCTGGATTGGCTGCCTCGTCCCGACTGGACGTCCGCCCACGGCCGCCGGCTGAGCCCGGAGGGGCTGGAGCGGCTGCAGCGGCTCTCCGCCGAGCTGAGGCAACTGCGCAGCTTCATGGGGGACGATCTCAGCACGCTGCTGGGCGAGGTGGAGCGTGCCATGCTCCTGGACATCGAAGTTGCGGCCCGGCCGGGCATCAGCATCCACCAGGCCCGCCGCAACCTGGATGCGTTCCAGGACGCCGCCGCCGGGTTCCTGCACACCTCGCAGCGGGTCGACGTGCTCGCGTTCCTGGCCTGGCTAGAAGCGGCCGCTGCCGAGGAGAACGGCCTCGACGCCGCCGCGCCGGAAGTCAACCGCGAAGCGGTCCAGCTGCTGACCGTCCACGCCTCCAAGGGGCTGGAATGGGACGTGGTGTTCGTCCCCGGCCTGAACGCGGGGGCCTTCCCGTCCAGCCGGGATTCGCGCTGGAGCAGCGGGTCCGCTGCGCTGCCGTGGCCGCTGCGCGGGGACCGCGCCGACCTGCCGCAGTGGGACCTGGACCAGCCGGACCAGAAAGGCTGGCTGGACGCGGAGAAGGACTTCAAGTCCGCGGTCCAGGTCCACGGTGAGGCCGAGGAGCGGCGGCTGGCCTATGTGGCCTACACCCGCGCCAAGCACGTGCTCTGGGTTTCCAGCGCGGCCTGGGTGGGCTCCCGGGCGGGCCTGGCCGAAATGTCGCCGTTCCTGGCCGAACTCGAAGTGCTGAGTGGGGCCGGGGCAGCCGAGATCCATCCGCTCTCCGTCGCCGAGGACGCCCTGCCGGAGGAAAGCCCGCTGATCTCCGAGCTGGAGCTGGCGCTGTGGCCCTACGATCCCCTGGAGGGGCCCGTGCATCCGCGCACCGGGGCCCGCTTGCGGCTTGTGCCCGGCCGCCGGGCCGTCATGGAGGCCGCTGCGGCGCGCGTCCTTGAGCAGCTGGAACGGCCCGACGGCCGCCCGCTCCCGGCAACGGGCGGTGGTGGCGCGGCACCCGCAGCTTCGGTCCCCGCTGCGTCGGCGTCTGCCGGGCCGCGCCGGCTGCGCGGGCCGGCGGCCGGCTGGGCGGAGGAAGCTGCCACCCTGCTGGACCGGCGCTCCCGGCGGTCCGCCCTCCAGGAGGTCCACCTGCCGGGCCACATTTCCGCGTCCACCCTGGTGGACCTGGACGAGGACCCGACCTCAGTGGTGGCCCGGCTGCGGCGGCCCGTTCCGCGCGAACCGGGGATGTCCGCCCGCAAGGGCACGGCCTTCCATGCCTGGGTCGAAGAGTACTTCGGCACCTCCGGGATGCTGGACCTCGGCGAGGCAGCCGGCTCGGACGACCACATCGGCGAGGCCTACGGCCTGGACACCATGGTGGAGACGTTCCGCCAGTCCGAGTGGGCAAACCGGGCGCCGGCGCACGTCGAGGTTCCGGTGGAGACACGGATCGGCGACGTGGTGGTCCGCGGCCGCATCGATGCGGTCTTCCGCGACGCCGACGGCGGCTGGGACCTCGTGGACTGGAAAACCGGACGCCGTCCCTCCGCCGGCCAGCTCAAGACCAAGGCCGTGCAGCTCGCCGTCTACCGGCTGGCGTGGTCGCGGCTCAAGGGAGTCCCGCTGGAGGACGTCCGGGCAGCGTTCTACTACGTGGCCGACGACCAGGTGGTGCGCCCGCACGACCTGGGTTCGGCGGAACGGCTGGAGGAGATTGTCGCCGCGGCCCTGGGAGGAAGGCCGGTCAGCCGACCCTAGGACCGCTCTGCCGGAACCACTGTCAGTGTCGTCGTGGAGGTGTCCTCCGCCGCGGACGGCTTCGGCGGGGCTGCGACGTCGTCTGCATTGTGGTCCGGGGCTGCGCCGTGGTCAGCGCTGCCGCCCGGAGTTGCGCTCGGGTCCGCATCGTCGTCGGCGCCGGCGCCGCCGTCTGCGGGGTCCTTCGCCGCAGGCTCGCTGCCGGCATCGTCCCGCGCGGCGTCGACCTGCGCGGGGCCGCTGCCGGCGTCGTCCTGGTCGGCGCGGGGATCCTCGTCGCGGGGGATCGGCGTGACATGGACAGCCGCCGACATCCCGGCGGCGGGCTGCGGATCCTGCCCCTGTGCGGAGCCGGGGGCGGCCGGTCCGATCGGCAGCACTGTCACGGACGGCTGCGGCAGCGGCTCCACGCTGATCGGCTGGCCGCCATGCTCCGCAACATCGTCTGCCAGCACCGCCAGCATCGATTCCGCCTCGCCGATCATCTCCGCGTCGTCCGCCGCGAGCCCCTTGACCAGGTACTGCGCCAGGGCGAATTCCGCGGACAGCGCGGCGCGGCGCAGCAGGTGGGCGTCGGGGGCGTCCCGGCGGCTGGTGGAGTAGTGCGCCAGGACAGCGTCCACAAAGTCCTGGTCGTTGGAGGCCACCAGCCAGGCCATGTCGTCCGCCGGGTCCCCGATGCGCAGGTCGGTCCAGCCGGTCACGGCGGTGACCCGGTCGCCGTCGACCAGGATGTTGTCCTCGTGGAGGTCGCCGTGCACCACGCTTGGGTTGAAGCGCCACAGCGATACGTCCTCCAGTGCGTGTTCCCAGCGGCGCAGCAGCAGCGGCGGGATTTTGCCCGTGGTCGCGGCCTGGTCCAGTTCGTTGAGCCGCCGCTGGCGGAACTCGTTCGGCGTGTAACTCGGCAGGTCGGCGTTGCTGACCAGGGAATGCGGAAGATCGTGGATGGCGGCGAGGGCGGCGCCCAGTTCGCGGGCCAGCGCGGGGGTGCCGGCGCTGAGTTCCTCCACCGACTGCGTGGCGCCGGAGAGGTGCGAGTAGACGAAGGTGCTCAGCGCACCCTGCCGGACGGTGCCGGCAACGGTGGGCATCAGGAAGGGGAGCTCGGCACGGATGCCGGGGGTGAACGCCCGGAGCACCAGGAATTCGGTTTCGAGGCGCGCGCTTGCCTCGGCGTGCCGGGGCGAACGCACCCGCCAGCGTTTGCCTTCGGAGTCAAGGAGAAGGGCGGAATCGAAGTCTGCCGGATCGTCCGGCGCGGAACTCACGGCGGTCGGGGTCAGGCCGGGGACTGCCGCGGTTGCTACAGCTGCCAGTTCGATTGGTTTTCTTCTCACGCTTCCACGGTAGATTGAGCGGCGCCCAAGACGGCGATGCAGCACGGCGAGTCTGAAAGATCGGCCCGAAATCACGCGAACGGTGGCCCTCCCGCCGCAGCCCCGGACCGGGGCCGGAACCACCGGGGGAAATGTCAATTGTCGGCGGGGGTCGGTACGGTGGGTACATGAGTCTTGCGGAGTCACCGGAGTCCGGCACCGGGCAGAATACCGGGCCAAGTACGGAACACATTGATCGAGCCGCGGTGGTACCTGCCGCGGGCGACAGCCGGCAGGCCAACCAGCTGCGGGACACCGTCCTTCCGGTGCGCCCCGCGTTGATTGACCGCGGCTCCGCGGCCAGGTTAAAGCCCGGAATGCTGGAGGAACTGCTCCGCGCCGGCGGCGTGCGCGCTATGGTCCTGTCGCGGCGCCAGGCGCTGGTCAGCGGCGAGGGCCTGGTTTTCCTTGATGCAGCAGGCCTCGCCGACCGGCTCAGGGGGACCGCTTACGCCCCGGAACAGGTGATCTACCTCGGCAGCGCCCTGCCCGGGGCCAGCGCAGCGGCGGGGACCCAGTACGTGCTGTTCATCCTTCCGGAACAGTTCGAGGTCCGTGCCGAGCCGTTCGAACCGCACGTCGAAGGCATTCCGGCCGGCGCGCAGTGGGCCGGGTTCCGCGAGGTGGCCGCGCAGCTGGATCCCACCGACACAGCCCTGTTCATCGAAGCCAGCGCCATCGCCAACTGGCACGCCACCCATACGCATTGCCCGCGTTGCGGCGCGGCCACCGTGCCGGTGGCCGGCGGCTGGGTCCGGCGCTGCCCCTCGGACAAGTCCGAGCACTACCCCCGCACCGACCCGGCCATCATCGTCACGGTCGTGGGGCCGGACGACCGGCTGCTGCTGGGCGGCGGCGGCCCGCTCGACTCCAGGAACTACTCGACCCTGGCCGGCTTCGTCGAGCCCGGCGAATCCCTCGAACAGGCCGTCATCCGGGAAATCGGCGAAGAGGTCGGCGTCCGGGTCACCGCATCCCAGTACCTTGGCTCCCAGTCCTGGCCCTTCCCGGCGTCGCTGATGCTCGGCTTCACCGCGACGACGGCGGACACCGAGGCCACGCCCGACGGCGTCGAGGTCACCCGGGCGCGCTGGTTCAGCCGCCGCGAGCTGCAGGACGCCGTGCTGAGCGGCGAGATCGTCATCTCCAGCCGGCTCTCGATTGCGCGTGCCCTGATTGAGCACTGGTACGGGGGCGTCATCCAGGACCGCGCGGACAACGCATGAGGTCATCGTGACAGCACCCGGCGGCACTCCGGCGCTGATGACGCCTGGCCGCCACCACCGCATCCCCTCCAACGACTGAGCAGCAGACGTGAACACAGATATCTTCCAGTCCAGTGCCTTCCCGGCCGGACAATCGGAGCCCGGCATGCCGGCCGCCGAACCCCCCGCACCGGACAACCGCTCCCTCGAGGAGCGGATCCTCGGCGGACTCGACGCCGAACAACGCGAGGTGGCCAGCACCTTGAACGGGCCCATGTGCGTGCTCGCGGGAGCCGGCACCGGCAAGACCCGCGCCATCACGCACCGCATCGCCTACGGTGTGCACTCGGGCGTGTACAGCCCGCAGCGGCTGCTGGCCGTCACCTTCACCGCGCGGGCCGCAGCCGAAATGCGCAGCCGGCTCCGCGACCTCGGGGTCGGGAGCGTGCAGGCCCGCACCTTCCACGCCGCGGCGCTGCGCCAGCTCCAGTTCTTCTGGCCGATGGCCGTGGGAGGCGCCCTGCCGAACCTGCTGGACCACAAGGCGCAGATGATCGCGGAGGCGGCTCGCCGGCTGCGGCTCAGCACCGACCGGGCCTCCATCCGGGACCTTGCCTCCGAGATCGAGTGGGCCAAGGTGTCCATGCTCACCCCGGCCAACTACCTGGAAAAGGCCCAGGGCCGCGGCACGCCCGGCGGCTTCGACCTGACCGCCGTCGCCCGGGTCTTCCAGTCCTACGAGGACGTGAAGACGGACCGGAACGTGATCGACTTCGAGGACGTCCTGCTGATCACGGTGGGGATCCTGCAGGAGGACCCCAAGGTGGCCGCCACCGTCCGGGAGCAGTACCGGCACTTCGTGGTGGACGAATACCAGGACGTGTCGCCGCTGCAGCAGCGGCTCCTCGAGCTGTGGCTGGGCGGCCGGGACGACCTGTGCGTGGTTGGCGACGCCAGCCAGACCATTTACTCCTTTACCGGTGCCTCGCCGAAGCACCTGCTCGGCTTCAAGGCCCAGTACCCGGACGCCACCGTGGTCAAGCTGATCCGCGACTACCGGTCCACCCCGCAGGTGGTGAAGCTGGCCAACGATCTGCTGGCCGGCCGGCGCAGCGGCGGTCCGGTGGCAGACGCGGCCTGGGCCGCGCCGCTGCAGCTCGTGGCCCAGCGGCCGGCAGGCCCCGTGCCCCAGTTCACCGAATGCTCCGACGACGAGGCCGAGGCTGCCACGGTGGCCGTCAAGATCCGGACGTTGCTGGACGCCGGGACGCCCGCGAGCCAGATCGCGGTGCTGTTCCGCACGAACGGCCAGTCGGAGGCCTACGAACAGGCCCTCGCCTCGGCTGGCATCGGCTACCAGCTCCGCGGCGGCGAGCGGTTCTTCGCCCGCAAGGAAGTCCGCGACGCGATCCTGCAGCTGCGGGCCGCCACCCGCGCCGTCGCCGAGACCGCGGCGCCGGAGCCGCTGGGCCAGCTGGTCCGCGACATCGTCTCCTCGCTCGGGTACACGGACGCGGCCCCGCACAGCGGCGGCGCGCTGAGGGAGCGCTGGGAATCGCTGGCTGCACTCGTGGCCCTGGCGGATGAGCTGGTGGTCAGCAGGGGAGCGCAGTTCAGCCTCGCGGACTTCGTGAACGAACTGCAGGAACGTTCGCTGGCGCAGCACGCCCCCACCGTCCAGGGGGTGACCCTGGCGTCCCTGCACGCCGCGAAGGGCCTGGAGTGGGAGGCTGTGTTCCTGGTCGGGTTGAGCGAAGGGCTGATGCCGATTTCCTTCGCGGACACTCCCGAGGCCGTGGACGAGGAGCGCCGCCTGCTCTACGTCGGCATCACCCGCGCCAAGGAGCACCTGAACCTGTCCTGGTCCACGGCCAGGACCCCGGGCGGCCGCGCCAACCGGAAGCCCTCGCGGTTCCTTGACGGGCTGCGGCCGGACTCGGTGGCGAGCTCCTCGGTCCGCGGCAAGGGAGCGGCGCCGCGGCGCAAGGCTGCCGTGCCGGCGTCGTGCCGGGTCTGCGGAAGCATGCTCTCGTCGGGCGCCGAACGCAAGGTGGGCCGGTGCAACCAGTGCCCGCCGAGCTACGAGGAGCAGACCTTCGATGCGCTGCGGCAGTGGCGGAAGGAAACCGCGCTGGAAGCCGACGTCCCCGCCTTCGTGGTCTTCACCGACGCGACCCTGACCGCGATCGCCGAGGCGCGGCCGGAATCGCTCGAACAGCTCGCCAAGCTGCCCGGAGTCGGCGCGTCCAAACTGGAAAAATACGGCGAAGCCGTGCTGGCGGTCCTGACGGAAAGCTCCAGCCTCTAATGGCCGGCGCCCGGACCACCAGCGGCATCCCGCTGACCACCGCCGACGGCGCACCCGTGGAGGTGCGCCGCTCGGCCCGCCGGCGCCGCACGGTGGCGGCGTTCTGGGAAAACGGCACCGCGGTCGTAGCCATCCCGGCGCACTTCAGCGGCGCCCAGGAACTCGAATGGGTCAACCGGATGCTGGAAAAGCTGCGGCTGCAGGGCAGCCGCAGCCGCAAGGCCGCCGGCAAGCGCCGGGCCGGCAGCGACGTCGAACTGGCAGCCCGGGCGGCCGAACTGTCCGCCAGCTACCTCAGTGGGCGGGCCGTCCCGGCATCCGTCCGCTGGGTGACCAACCAGAATTCGCGCTGGGGTTCGGCCACGCCGTCGGAGGGGACCATCCGGCTTTCGCACAAGCTGCAGCCCATGCCGCAATGGGTCATTGACTATGTGCTGCTGCATGAGCTGGCGCACCTTCTGGTGGCGGCCCACAACGCCGCATTCTGGCGGCTGCTGGCGGCGTACCCGGACACTGAACGCGCCAAGGCGTTCCTGGAAGGCGTCTCGTTTGCCACTTCCCGCGGCCTTCCGCCGGACGGCACCGACGGCACCGACGACGACGTCGACGACGTCGACGACTGAGGCTCACCGCCCGCTGACGCCGGCTGGCACGGGAAAGCCCCGGCCCGAACCGAGGTTCGGGCCGGGGCTGCCGGAGTGGTTCGCTGACGCAGCGGCTAGGCCTTGGGGCTGCCGCTTCCGCCGCCGGGTCCATCGCCGGAATCCTTTGCGTCTCCTGGCTCATCGCCGGTCTCGTCGCCGGCCTGCTCCGCCCCGGGGGCCGCGGTGTCGAACCCGCCGCTCAGCAGCTTCTGCAGGGCATCGTCAACCTCGGTGTCGCTGGCCTCGGCCAGCTTGCGGCGCTCGCTGAAGCCCTTCGGGTCATCCAGGTCTTCGGGCGTGGGAAGCAGGTCGGGGTGCTGCCAGATGGCGTCCCGGCCCTCCACCCCGCGTTCTTCCTTGAGCTGGGCCCACAACGTGGCGGCCTCGCGCAGCCGGCGGGGCCGGAGCTCAAGCCCCACGAGGGAGGAGAACGCGTGTTCCGCGGGGCCGCCGGTGGCGCGGCGGCGCCGGACGGTCTCGCGCAGCGCCGCCGCCGAGGGCAGCAGCTTCTCCGTGGCGGCGGCGGTAAGCTCATCAACCCAGCCCTCCACCAGGGCCAGCGCGGTCTCCAGCTTTTCCAGGGCCTGCTCCTGGGCCGGGGTCCGCTGCGGCATAAAGACACCCTGCGACAAGGCTTCCTGGATGCCCTCGGGATTGCTGGGGTCCAGCTCGCGGGCCAGCTCTTCGATTTTGGAGGTGTCAATGTGGATGCCGCGGGCGTAGGCCTCGATCGCGCCGAGCAGGTGCCCGCGCAGCCACGGCACCTGCACGAAAAGCCGCGCGTGGGCCGCCTCGCGCACCGCGAGGAAGAGCCGGATGTCGTTTTCCGGCAGGCCGAGGCCCTCGCCGAACTTCGCCACGTTGGCCGGCAGCAGCGCCATTTCCAGGTCGGCGAGGGGAACGCCGATGTCGGTGGAGCTCACCACCTCGGCGGAGAGGGCGCCGATTGCCTGGCCCAGCTGCATGCCGAAGATGGCGCCGCCCATGTTCTGCAGCATCGAGGAGGCGCCGCCCATCATGGACTTCATTTCCTCGGGCATCTGCTCGGTCATGGCGGAGGAGAGCGCGTTGGCGATGCTGTTGGCAACAGGCTCCGTCAGCCGCTTCCACGTGCCCAGCGTTTCCTCAACCCACTCGGCGCGGGACCAGGCCCGGCCGATCAGTCCGGTAGCGGGAAGCTCGGTGACCTGGTCCAGCCACAGCTCCGCGAGCCGGAGGGCCTCGTCCACTTCGCGGGACTGCGCGGCGGTGACGGAGGGGTCGGATCCGCTGGCGGCCACCCGGCGGGCGTTTTCGTGGGCCAACTGCCAGTTCACGGGCCCGTCAGAGGAAGCGCTCATCATGGCCTGGACCTGCGAAAACATCTGCGCCAGCAGGTTCGGATCGTCCGGCAGCCCGGCGGCCTTGGCGAGCTCCGCCGGATCGATGTCCCCCATGCCCTTGCCGCCCATCAGGTTCTGCAGCATTTCTGCCAGCGGATCCTTGGGTTCGTCGTCCCCGTTGGACGGATTGAGTGGGTTAGAGGTCATGATCCCGCCGATCGTCGGTGTGACTGGTGCTCACCTTCACGCTACCCGCCGCCCGCGCGGCTGTCTCCCGAAACCCGGCCACGTTCGCTGTCGGCAAAGAGCCCCGGCGGTGCCCGAGCGCGTAGTGTTAGAGACTGGAATAATTGCAGGCTGCCGAGCCGGTTTCGGCCGCAGCCGCAGCGCCCTGGGTCCCGTTCCCGAAGCGGTCCGGGCGCCGGCACGGAGAGGTCCTTCATTGACGTATACCCAGGGCGGACACGCCCCCGGCGAACCCGCGCCCCGCGACGGCGGCAAGGACAACCGCTCCTCGGCCATGCTCGTCTCCGGCCTGCTGGCGCTGGCACTCGGCCTCGCCGCCATGAGTCTGCCCGTTCCGTACGTGGTGGAGTCTCCCGGTCCCACCTTCAACACGATTGGTACGGACAACGGCAAACCGGTCATCACCGTCTCCGGCCACGAGACTTTCCCGGCCAAGGGCAGCCTGGACCTCACCACGGTGTATGTCGACGGCGGCCCGAACGGCCCGGTCACCGCGTTCGAAGCCCTCAGCGCCTGGCTGACCCCCACCAAGGCGGTCTACCCGGAGGAACTGATCTTCCCCAGCGGCGTCACCAAGGAGCAGTCGCAGCAGGAAAGCGCCGTCGCCATGACGACGTCGCAGGAGAACGCGGTGGCCTCCGCCCTCAAGGAACTCCGCATTCCGTTCGAGCAGAAGCTGCAGGTTGCCGGGATCCCGGACGACTCGGCGTCGAAGGGCAAAATCCGGGAAGGTGATGTGCTGGTCTCCATCGACGGCAAACCGATCACCGCCCTGAGCGTGGTCCAGGCGCAGCTCGCGGCGGGCGCGGGCAAACCGGCCACTGTTGTCGTCGACCGCAACGGCAGCCGGCAGCCGGTGACGGTGACCCCGAGCAAGTCCCAGACCGGCCGTTACCTGCTCGGCGTTGTGCTGCAGTACAAGTTCAAATTCCCCTTCGACGTCAAGATCTCGCTAGACAAGGTCGGCGGCCCCAGCGCGGGCATGATGTTTGCCCTCGGCATCGTGGACACCGTGACACCCGGTGACCTGACCGGAGGCAAGCATGTCGCCGGTACCGGAACCATCACGCCCGACGGCGCCGTGGGGGCCATCGGCGGGATCGGCCAGAAGATGGTCGGCGCCAGGTCCGGGGGCGCCACCATGTTCCTTGCCCCGGCGGCCAATTGCGACGACGTCGTGGGCCACGTCCCCAACGGGCTGCAGGTCGTCAAGGTGGAAAACCTGGCCGAGGCGCGGCACGCGGTCGAGCTCGCCGCCAAGGGCAGCGACACATCGGGACTTCCCACCTGCACCAGCAACTAGACTGAGCCCGGAACTAAGCTCCGGCGCCACTCGTGGCACTAAATAACGGCCCGTAAGCCGCAGCCAGCCACCAGCTATAGACAACTAAAAACCAGCAGCACCGACGACCAGCTATGAGGTACCGAGTTTGTCCCGTCCCAGCACCGTCCCACCCGGAAGGCCACCGCAACGGCGAGGAGCACTGACGCCGACGTTGATTGTGGTCGCCTTGATCGTGGTCGGCTTCATCTTTTTCGCCAATGTCTGGACGGACGTCCTCTGGTATCAGCAGTTGGGCTTCTTCGAAGTCTTCCTGACCGAGAACCTCGCACGGATCGCCATCTTCCTGGCCGGCTTCGCCATCATGTTCGCCGCCATGTTCTTCGCGATCCGGATCGCGTACACCTCGCGTCCGGTCTACGCGCCGGACTCGGACGTCCGGGACAACCTCAACCGCTACCAGGCCCAGCTTGAGCCGATCCGCCGCGTGGTCATGATCGGCCTGCCGGTGCTGTTCGGCCTCTTCGCCGGCAGCGCGGCCGCGAGCCAGTGGCAGAAGGTGCTGCTCTTCCTCAACCAGGAGCCCTTCGGCCGCAACGACCCGCAGTTCAACCTGGACATCAGCTTCTACCTCATGACGCTGCCGTTCCTGGGCTTCGTCACCGGCTTCCTGATCAGCGTCGCCGTCGTGGCCGGGATCGCCGGCATCCTCACCCACTACCTTTACGGCAGCATCCGGCTGCTGGAGCGCGGCATCTTCACCAGCCGCGCCGCCCAGATCCACCTCGCGGTCACGGGCGCGGCGTTCCTGCTGCTGCTCGGCGTCAACTTCTGGCTGGACCGCTACTCCGCCGTGCTGAACAACAGCGGCCGCTGGGCCGGCGCGCTCTACACCGATGTGAACGCGGTCATCCCCACCAAGGCCATTCTCGCCGTCGCCGCGGCGCTCGTGGCCGTGCTGTTCATCGTGGCCGCCGTCATCGGCAAGTGGCGGCTGCCGGTCATCGGCACCGCCATGCTGGTCATCACCTCAATCCTGGCCGGCGGCGTCTACCCCTGGGTGAT
The DNA here is from genome assembly GCF_964021775.1 of uncultured Arthrobacter sp. Classification (GTDB taxonomy): domain Bacteria; phylum Actinomycetota; class Actinomycetes; order Actinomycetales; family Micrococcaceae; genus Arthrobacter. Next base: position 27,182 of record NZ_CAXHZI010000009.1, on the reverse strand, counting down.
CCAGCAGTTCCAGGTCCGCCCCTCGGAGCAGACCCTTGAGAACGAATACATCAAGCGGAACATCGCCATGACCCGCGCCGCCTACGGCCTGGACAAGATCCAGGAAAAGCGCTACGAGGCCACCACCAACGCCACCACCGGCGCCCTCGCCCCGGACGCCCAGACCACCGCCAACATCCGCCTGCTGGACCCGAACCTGATCTCGGACGCGTTCTCGCAGCTGGAACAATACCGGCCGTACTACCAGTTCCCGAGCACCCTGAACGTGGACCGCTATGAGGTGAACGGCAAGATCCAGGACACCGTCATCGCCGTGCGCGAGCTGAACCCGGACGGCCTGGCCACCAACCAGCAGTCCTGGCTCAACCGGCACGTGGTCTACACCCACGGCTACGGCGTGGTAGCGGCCAAGGGCAACAAATTCACCGCGGACGGCAAACCTGAATTCCTGCAGTCCGGCATCCCGTCCACAGGTGTTCTGGGGACCGACGCCAGCTACCAGCCGCGGATCTACTTCGGCGAGAACTCGCCGGACTACTCGATCGTCGGAGCCCCGGAGGGCGCTCCGCACCGCGAGCAGGACCGCCCGGCCGCCAAGGAAGGCGATGCCGGAACGCAGTACACCTTCACCGGTAACGGCGGTCCGAACGTGGGCAGCTTCTTCAACAAGATCCTCTACGCGATCAAGTTCCAGTCCTCGGACCTGATGCTTTCCGACGGGGTCAACGCCGAGTCGCAGATCCTCTATGACCGCAACCCCAAGGACCGCGTCCAGAAGGTTGCGCCCTACCTGACCGTGGACGGGAACGCCTACCCGGCCGTCGTCGACGGACGGGTCAAGTGGATCGTGGACGGTTACACCACGAGCCCGTACTTCCCCTACTCGCAGCAAGCGCAACTCTCGGATGCCACGCGCGACTCGCTGACCTCGTCCGGCCGCACCGCCGCGCTGCCGAGCAACTCCGTCAACTACATCCGCAACTCGGTCAAGGCCACCGTGGACGCCTACGACGGCTCCGTCACGCTCTACGCCTGGGATGACCAGGACCCGGTCCTGAAGGCCTGGCAGAACGTTTTCCCGACGTCGCTGAAGCCGTATTCGGAGATGTCCGGCGCCCTGATGAGCCATGTTCGCTACCCGGAGGACATGTTCAAGGTCCAGCGCGAGCTCCTGGGCCGCTACCACGTGACGAACCCGGAGAACTTCTACACCAACAACGACGCCTGGAGTGTGCCGAACGACCCGACCGTGAAGGACGACGTCAAGCAGCCGCCGTTCTACATGTCGCTGCAGATGCCCGACCAAGAGAAGCCCGCCTTCCAGCTCACCTCCTCGTTCATCCCGCAGGTGGTCAACAACAACGCCCGGAACGTCCTGTACGGTTTCCTGGCCGCGGACTCGGACGCCGGCAACCAGAAGGGCGTGAAGGCGGAGAGCTACGGCCAGCTGCGGCTGCTGCAGATCCCGCCGGAAACGCAGGTGCCCGGCCCCGGCCAGGCGCAGAACAAGTTCAACTCCGATCCCACGGTGTCGCAGGCCCTGAACCTGCTGCGCCAGGGCGCGTCCGCGGTGCTCAACGGCAACCTCCTGACGCTGCCGGTCGGCGGCGGGCTGCTGTACGTCCAGCCGGTCTACCTGAAGTCCACGGGTGAGACCTCCTATCCGACGCTGCAGCGCGTCCTGGTGGCCTTCGGTGACAAGATCGGCTTCGCGCCGACCCTGGACGAGGCCCTGAACCAGCTGTTCGGCGGAAGGTCCGGTGCCACCGCCGGTGACGCCCCGAACAACGGCAAGACGCCGGCAACTCCCGCGCCGGGATCCACGCCGCCGTCCTCCGGGGCGGCGACGGACGGCAAAGCGGAGCTGAAGGCAGCACTGGATGAGGCCAACGCCGCCATCAAGGCAGGCCAGGAAGCGCTGGCCAAGGGTGACTTCGCTGCCTACGGCGAGCAGCAGAAGAAGCTCTCCGCGGCCCTGCAGCGGGCGATCGACGCGGAAGCCAAGATCACCACGACGACGCCGGTTCCGTCGCCGAGCAGCAGCGCCTCGCCGTCGGCCACGCCGTCACCGTCGCCGAGCAAGTAGGCGCTCCCAGGCCGGCAGGCCGTTGAAGGCCGGGTTCCCTGCTCCGTCGAGAGCAGGGAACCCGGCCTTTTCGCTGTGCGGCTTTTGCAGCGCCGGCCGGTGCCGGGCAGCGCCGGCGGACCGGAGTGGGACGCACATCACGCCGCCCCGATTTGGCCCCGCGTTCACCGGCAGGTAATGTTGTTCTTGCGACGCGGGGTGGAGCAGTTCGGTAGCTCGCTGGGCTCATAACCCAGAGGTCACAGGTTCAAATCCTGTCCCCGCAACTGGAAGGAAAGTCCGGAACACTGCAAAGTGCTCCGGACTTTCTGCATTAAGCGTGCCCGCCAGCCCGGAATCAGGGGTGTCGTGACAGGCCGTCCGCCTGCCCGGGCTGGTCCCCGGGCAGGTGCATCAGTTCGCTGTGCCGCCCGAAGAAGCCGAGGAAGTCCACCGTTTCAGCCCCGGCGCGTCCGAACCAGTGCGGCACCCTCGGGTCGAAATCGGCGCTCTCGCCGGCGACCAGGATCCGTTCCTTTCCTCCGAGCAGTAGCCGCAGCCGCCCGTTCAAGACATGGATCGACTCGGCTCCCTCGTGTGCCAGCGGCTCCTGCGGCTCATCATCGGACCCGGCGGCGATCGTGCATCGGTAGGCACGGACCTGACCGGACTTCCGGGTCAGGGGCATAGCTGTCAGCTTCCCCCGTGTGATGGGGACTCCGGTGAGGAGCGGATCGGCCACAGTACTGGCTGATCCGCCCACCGCATCCGGGACCCGGGCCGGGTGCTCCGGCACGCCGCCGGCGGCCGAGGGCCGGCGCTTTTCCTGGGCCGGTTTCCTTGACCCGGTGGGCCAGAGTTGCGGAGGCTGTCTGGCGGCGACATCTTCGACCCACCCGATCGTGAGGAACAGGACAGCCAGAAGGAACCAGACCGCGATGAACTGCGTCCACTCGGCATCCAGCAGCCACGGGACGGCTGCGGCAACGGCCTCGATGTCATAAAGCCGGTCGATGATCACCACCGTGATGACCAGCAGCAGGTTATGCCAGAGATAGATGGTCATGGCCCGGTTGTTCATCAACGTCACGGTTTTATCCAGGAAACGCAACGGTCCGGGGAACGATTGCCAGGACGGTGAAATCCGGAAGAGCATTGCACAAAAACCCAGCGACCACAGGGCCTGTGCGAGCGGAATGTTGTACAGGTCCCAGTCCGGACCGTCTAGGTGGGTGAACGCCCAGAGCAGACCCAGCGCCATGAGGGCCGGGCCTACGGTGAAGAACGCCCGCCGGGGCATGGTGCGGAGGAGTCCCTGATGGTGGGCGAAGCCGAGGATCCAACAGGAGCCGTACGTGGCGAAGTCCGTGATGCCGCTTGCTCCCCAGTCCGGCAATGGGACGGCAGCCACGCTGATGACGGCCATCAGGCCCAGAGGGGCAAGGAACGTGGGCCACGGAAATCGGCGGAACGACGTGAGCAACAGCGGTGAGAGGAGCATGAACCAGAAGTAGGCCCGGATGTACCACAGGATTTCCTCGGCTTGTGCTGCCCAGGATGATTCGACCAGGCCCGCATCCGTTCCCACGACCTGCGGGAAGGGAGGGTCCCCGAGCGGGACAAACCATAGGACGATGTGGAGCCAGGATCCGCCGACTTCGTCATCGGGAGTCCAGCCTTCCCACAGCAAGAGCAGAAGGACAGTGGCGCTGTAAAGCGCCAGGGGAATCAGGAGCCGGCGGGACCGGCTCCGCAGCACTCCCAGGGCCGGCCGCTCAAGGGAACGGGCCATCAGGGACCCCGCAAGGGCAAACATCACGCCCATCGACGGGAAGACCATACTCAGCCAGGCCGCGCTGGCGAAGGAGTGGTAGGCGACCACCCGGAACAAGGCGACGGCCCGCAGCAGGTCCAGATACCGGTCCCGGACGGGGGCCTTCGCCGGCGCCGCGGGCACAGCAGGCGCCGGCGTGGCTGGTACAGGTCCGATCATGCTGTGTCCTCTTGAAGTTTCTGAGGATCGCCGCCCCCTGCGGCGGATTCCGTCCGGCCCGTTGGCGCGGACACTGAAGTAGATGGCCCGGTCTGAAGCTCTGGATGCGGAGCGGATCCGGCGGACGGTCGGTTCTTCGGAGCTTACCTTCACCCGGGCGGGGCGGTCTATGCTCAGCCGAAACCGGGCCGCGGTCAGGGCCGACCCCAAAGTACGGTAGAGTTGATCAAGCGACGCGGGGTGGAGCAGTTCGGTAGCTCGCTGGGCTCATAACCCAGAGGTCACAGGTTCAAATCCTGTCCCCGCAACCAATGGCAGGAACAGCTAAGGCCCGGATCAACAGATCCGGGCCTTAGCTGTTCCTACCCGTCCTTGAGCCGCTGGTAGGTCTCCAGCGCCCGTGCCCGGGACTCGGGCAGGCCCACCAGGGGCGCCGGGTAGCCCTCGCCGCCGTCGTCGGCCTTCCAGGGTTCGTGCACCGCCTTGTCGTCCAGTCCGGCAAGCTCCGGGATGAACTGGCGCAGGTAGCGGCCGGCCGCGTCGAACTTCTTGCTCTGCGTCACCGGGTTGAAGATGCGGAAGTAGGGGGAGGCATCGGCGCCGGAGCCGGCCACCCACTGCCAGTTGGCCGGGTTGCTCGCGGCGTCGGCGTCCACCAGGGTGTCCCAAAACCACGCCTCGCCCAGCCGCCAGTCGGCCAGCAGGTTCTTGACCAGGAACGAGGCCGCCGCCATCCGGACGCGGTTGTGCATCCAGCCGGTCTGCCAGAGCTGGCGCATGCCCGCGTCCACGAGGGGATAGCCGGTGCGGCCCTGCTGCCAGGCCTGCAGTTCGGCGTCCGACGGCGTCTGCCACTCAAAGCGGTCAAACTCGGGGCGGTAGTTCCGGGTGGCCAGCTGCGGGTTCTCGTAGAGCAGCTGCCAGCAAAATTCCCGCCAGCCAAGTTCGGCGCGGAAGATCCCGACGTCGGCCGGTGCCCTGTGCGGGAAGCGCTCCCGGAGGGCCTGCCAGACCCGGAACGGGCTTATTTCGCCGAACCGCAGGTGCGGTGAGAGCCTGCTGGTGCCCTCGACGCCGGGGATGTTCCGGCCCGTGCCGTAGTCGGCGGCAGGGCCCTCCAGGAAGTCCTCCAGCCGGCCGTGCGCGCCGGCCTCGCCCGGCGTCCATTCCGCGGCGAGCCCGGCGCTCCAGTCCGGGCTGTGGGGGAGCAGTCCCCAGCTGTGTAGCGGGTCGCTCGCCGGCAGCCCGCCGGAGCCTGCCTTTGCCGGCTCCGGGAGCCGCTGCGGCGCCTCCAGCGGCTGCCGCGGCTCCGCTGCGTCGAGGCAGGCCTTCCAGAACGGGGTGAAGACCTTGTACGGCCCGCCGGAACCGGTCCGGACCGTCCACGGTTCGAACATCAGGCTGGCCTGGAAGCTCGAGGCGCTGAGCTCCCGGCCTGCGGCCCAGTCCTTGAGTCCGGCGTCGATGGCGCGTTCCGGGCCGCCGTAGCGGCGGTTCCAGAGCAGCCGGGTGGCACCGGTTTCGTCGGCCAGCCCCCGGATGACCCGGTCGGCCGGGCCGCGCCGCAAGAGCAGGCGGGATCCGGCTGCCTCGAGGTCAGCGGCGAGTGCCTCGAGCGAATGGTGCAGCCACCACTTCACGGCGCCGCCCAGGGGCCGCACGCCCGGGGACACCTCGTCCAGGACGTAGACCACGGTGAGCGGGCGGCCCAGCGCGGCCGCTTCCGCCAGGGCCGGGTTGTCATCAAGGCGGAGGTCATCGCGGAGCCAGACAAGGGTCGAAGACATGGCTCCACGCTACTGGATCAGCGGTGCCCCGGGGACACAGCAAGGGCCGGGCACGCGGTGGTGCCCGGCCCTGCTTCGCGGGTTAGAGCTTGTCGAAGTCGGCTTCCTCCACCGTGGAACGGGCGGCGGAACCGTTTCCGGCGCCGAGGGCCGGCGTGGCGCTGCCGGACTTCAGGGCGGCCAGGCGGGCCTCGATTTCGGTCTGTTCGCCGAGGTCCTCCAGGGAGTTGAACTGGGCGTCCAGGCTGGAGGCAGCGAGTTCCTGCTGGCCCCGGACCTTGGCCTCTTCGCGGCGGATCTTCTCTTCGAAGCGTCCCACCTCGGAGGTCGGGTCCATGATGTCGATGCTCCGCAGGGCGTCGTGCACCTGGGTCTGCGCTGCCGCCGTCTTGGACCGCGCGATCAGCTCATTGCGCTTGCTGGTGAGCTCGTTGAGCTTGCCCTTCATCTGGTCCAGGCCGTGCTTAAGCTTGTCCACCACCTCGGTCTGGGAGGCAATGCTCGGCTCGGCCGACTTTGCCTCGTTCTCCGAGGAGATCTGGCGCTGCAGCGCCACCTTGGCGAGGTTGTCGAACTTCTCGGCGTCGACCGTGTCGCCCTTGGCGCGGTACTCGTCGGCCTTGCGCGAGGCGGCGAGGGCCTTGTTGCCCCAGTCCTGGGCGTTCTTGACGTCCTCGTTGTAGTCGTCCTGGAGCATGCGCAGGTTGCCGATGGTCTGGGCGACCGCCGACTCAGCCTCGGCGATGTTGTTCGTGTAGTCGCGGACCATCTGGTCCAGCATCTTCTGCGGATCCTCCGCCTGGTCCAGCAAGGAATTGATGTTCGCCTTCGCCAGCTGCGCCATGCGGCCGAAAATGGACTGCTTAACCATGGTGTTACCTTTCGTCCTCTCCAGTGATGGCCACTGGATTCGGTGAACAGTGAATGTACCGCTTCTACCCGCCGGCCGGAACGAGTCCGCCGGCGCCTAGTCTGTAACCGGCCGGCTAGAAACTCCCGGAGTCCCCGCCGCCGAAATCGCCGCCGCCGCCGCCAAAGTCGCCGCCGCCCCAGCCCCCGCCGGAATCGCCGCCGCCCCAGCCGCCGCCACCGCCGCCCCAGCCGCCGCCACCGCCGCCGTGCAGGATGGAGTTGATCAGGATCCCGCCCAAGATGGCGCCGCCGAGGCCGCCGCCTCCGCCGCCGCCGAACATTCCGCCGCGGCCGTACCCCTGGTTGGCGTAGCCGCCGAACTGGTCCACATCCGCCTGGGCCAGCTGGGCGGCCTGGGCGGCGAGTGAGTGCGCCTGCTGGGCATACTGCAGGGCCGTGACCGGGTCGGTGCGCGAGATGGACAGCGCGTAGTCGAGGTTCCGCTGGGCCTCGGCGAGCCGGGTGCGCGCCTCGGTGCCCACCCCGCCGCGGCGGGCTGTGATGTAGTCCGAGGTGGCGCCGATCTGCGCTTGGGCGGACATGATGCTTTGCTGCAGCGAGGCCTGCGCCCGGCGGGCCTGCTCCTGCTGGTCGCGGATCCCGGTGAGGGCCGTATCGAGGGACTGGTGGGCGTTTTCCACCCGCTCCAGCGTGGCGATGGGGTCGATCTTGCCGCCCTGGATCTCCGCCTTTACCTGGGCCAGCGCCGCCTCCACCCCGGCCACCGGTCCGGCCAGTTCCGGGTGCGCGCCCGACTGGATCATGGCCCGCGCCTGGGCGAGGTCCTGCGAGGTGTCCACCACGGCGGACTCGAGCCCGTTGCGGGCCTCGTCAAGGTTGGCCGCCACTTTGGTGATAGCCCCGAGCAGCACGTTGGTCTGGTGCAGGCTCTCCTCGGCCGCACGCACGGCGACGGCGGCGAGGCTGCCCTCCCCGGCGTCGAGCTTTTCCCGTGCCGTGGCGGAGGCGTTCTGCACAAAGGCCAGCCGCTCCTTGGCCTGGCTGATGTTGTCCGCGACCTGCACCAGCGCGCTCTCCGCGTACTTGGCGCGGAGCCCGGTCAGGGACTCCTCCGCTGCGGCGATCTTCGTCTCGGCTTCCGCGGCACCGGCGCCGACGGCGGCCAGCGCCTGCGGGGCGTTCTTCTCGAGTTCGCGCAGCGAATCGAAGTCCGCCTTCTGCTCCTGGAGGGAGGACAGGGCTGCCTCGGAGCGGCGGATGATTTCGCCGAGCCAGGTCCGCTGCTGCTCTTCGGTATCGGGGATGTGGTCATCGAGCTGCTGCTGCAGCTTGAACGACTCCGACATGTGGGCCTTGGCGTCCTGCAGGGCCTTGGTGAAGTTGCCGACCGCCGCGTCGCCGTACTGCGCCTGCGCGAAGCCGAGTTCCTGCTCGCTGGATTTGATGGCGTCGTCCGCTTCGATCAGCAGCGAGCCGCTCTTGCGGCGCAGTTCTTCGACGCTCAGCCCGGCCAGCGGGTCCAGCTCGGCGCCCTGCGGGCCGTAGCCGGCACCGTCCGCGGCGGAGGCCTTCTTCCGCCGGTTGCGCAGGTACAGGTAGGTGCCGACGCCGCCGGCAGCCACGACGCCGACGCCGACCAGGACGCCGTTGCCGGCGCCCGCACCCGAGGGGACCGAGCCGCTGCCGCCGCCGGCGGCGTCGCCGACCGCAGCGGCGGTGTCAATAGCCGCCTGGGCAAAGTCGCGTTTTCCGCCTGCCAGGTTAGCGACGATCGCGTTCTGGCTGATGGTGCTGGTCTTTGAGGCGATGGCGCTGGCCGAGTTGGGCGAGAAGTAGTACTTGCCGTCGTCGGACATCGCGAGGATGACGTCGGCCCGGCCCATGCCCTTGTTCGTCGCTACGGCCTGGGACCACGCTTTGGGATCGGCAGGGTTCTCAAAAGTTTTCACGGTGACCACGTAAAGGTTGTACTTGTGGTCCTTCAGCAGCTTCTGGATGGCGTCCTGCACCTCACCCTTGCGGCTGCCCAGCACATTGCCGCTGTCGACGATGTTCTGTCCGGAAGGAATGGTCACCGGATCCTCCGCGAGGGCGGGAGCGGCAGAGAGCGCCAGCAGTCCCGCGACGCCGAGAACGGCGAGGAATCGTTTCATCATTGACCGCATGTGCAACCCTTCAGCACTTCTGTGACCGGATCGGGCCGAGCCGGTCGTCCCAGAACGCGACAGCGCCCCCACGCAGGTGCAAAGCCGCAGGTCGCTGAGGCAATTCCATTTGATTCTATGGTGCACCCCGGAGGGCGTCCACCGCGGGGAATATGCCACCAGCGAAACGCGCTGAAGCCTGCGGGATGATGCTTGACCGGCCCTCACGGCCGCCCGTCGGCGTTCAGGAACCTCCCAGCGAACGTCCGCTCTTGTTCCAGTCTGTGCGGCCATAATTGACTGCAGACGAGGATGAAAGGAAGTCCCATGACTGAGAACCCAATGCAGGGCGCGTCACCGGATCCATCAATGAAGAACCGGGAGCCGCTGGAGCCGGGGGAGCGCACCCCCGCAGCCCCGCACGCCCCCGGCGCGGAGGACTCGGCCCAGGAAAACCCGACCATGAGGCTGGACCGGCCGGCGGATGACGCGCCGCGGCCCGTCTACCCGCAGCGCCCGCCGGCGTACGGCCAGCACTCGGCCCCCGAAACCCAGCAGTTTGGCGCCCCGTCACCCCAGCCCGGGCACGGGGCGCCCGGCGCGTCCCACGCCGGCCCGTACGCCCAGGGCGCGGGCCCCTACGCCGGTTACGGCAACCAGCCGCCGGCCGGCCCGGGATCCCCCAACAGCGCGTTCAACCACCCCAGCAATGCGCCCAAGCGCAAGGCCGCGTTCGGCGTACCGACGCTCGTGGCCAGCATTTTGGCAGCAGGCCTGGTGGGCGGCGGCGTCGTAGCCGGCAGCAACGCGCTAATCGGGAACCGTCCGCTGGCGTCGACCGGCGGCACCAGCCAGTCCGGCACCGTGATCGTCAACAACAAAGACGACGTCAACGCCATCACCGCCGCGGCCCTGAAGGCCTCGCCCAGCGTCGTAACCATCAAGGCCACGAGTGGAAGTGACGGAGGAACAGGCTCCGGCATCATCCTCGACGGCGAAGGCCACGTCCTCACCAACACCCACGTCGTCACGCTGGACGGCAAGACAGCCAACGCCGCCGTCGAGGTCCGCACCAGCGACGGCAAGGTCTTCAGCGCCAAAGTTGTCGGCACCGACCCCCTCTCCGACCTCGCCGTGATCAAGATCAACAACCCCGCCGGCCTGGTCCCTGCCACCCTCGGCGACTCGGGCAAACTCAACGTCGGGGACACCGCCGTCGCCATCGGCTCCCCGCTGGGCCTGACCGGAACCGTCACCGACGGCATCGTCTCCACGCTGAACCGGACCATCAGCGTGGCTTCCTCGGCCGCCCCTAAGGGCGGCGCCGACAATTCCCAGGGCGGGGACCAGGGCTTCCAGTTCGCGCCTCCCGGCGGCGGACAGGCGCCGAGCACCGCAGACCAGGGCAGCATCTCGATCAACGTCATCCAGACCGACGCGGCCATCAACCCCGGCAACTCCGGCGGCGCGCTGGTGAACAGCAAGGGTGAAATCATCGGCGTCAACGTCGCCATCGCCTCCGCCGGCGGGGACGCCACCGGCAGCAGCAGCGGCAACATCGGCGTCGGCTTCAGCATCCCGATCAACCACGCCAAGCGGGTGGCCCAGGAGATCATCAGCACGGGCAAGGCCACCCACGGCCAGCTTGGCGTGAGCGTCAAGTCAAAAGCCGCGGGCTCCTCGTCCTCCGGATTCTCGGTCGGCGCCGACGTGGCCACGGTTGAGTCCGGTTCGGCCGCCGACAAGGCCGGCATCAAGGTGGGCGATGTCATCACCAAGTTCCAGGACCGGACCATCAGCGATCCCAACCAGCTGACGGCCGCCGTCCGCGAGCAGGCCGCCGGCGCCACCATCAAGGTGACGATCCTGCGGGGCGGCCAGGAGCAGGAAGTCGACGTGACCCTCGGAGCCGCAGCCGAGCAGTAGTAGAAGAGCAGTGCGAGGTAGAGCAGTACCGGGCCGGCCGGCACCCTGGGGGTGCCGGCCGGCTCTGCCTTTCCCGCCCCCGGACAGGCTCCAGATACCGCCGCCGGCTGCCTCCGTGAGGGCCCTGACACAGGCGTTAACCCAGGCCGCGCCGGGCCCGCGCTATATGGTTAGCTAGGAGCAACCCGGCACCTCCGGGCGTTCCCTGGCCACGACCCCACCCGGCTGGCTGCCCACCCGCATGGAAGGCTGCTGTAGACACAGTGGAAGAGACTTTGAAGATCATCGTGCTGGTCAAGCACGTACCCGACGCGCAGTTCGACCGCCACCTCAGCGGCGGGGACAAGACCACGGACCGGTCCGAAAGCATCCTGTCCGAGCTGGACGAGTACGCCCTCGAGGCGGCCCTGCAGCTGATTGAGGCCCGTGGCGGCGAGGCCGCCGGCAACAAGGTCATCGCCCTGAGCATGGGCCCGGCCGGCGCTGTCAACGCGGTCAAGAAATCACTGCAGATCGGCGCCACCGAAGGCGTGCACCTCAGCGACGACGCGCTCGCCGGCTCGGATGCCGCCGCCACCTCGCTCGCGCTGGCAGCTGCGATCAGGCACCTCGGAGCCGACGCCCCCGCGGACCTGATCCTGACCGGCATGGCCTCCACCGACGGCGAGACCTCCCTGGTCCCCGCCCAGCTCGCCGAGCGCCTCGGCCTGCCCCAGGTGACGTTTGCGTCCTCCCTCGACCTCGACGGCGGCAAGCTCACCGCCCGCCGCGACGGGGACTCCCACGCCGACACCGTCGAGGCCAGCCTGCCGGCAGTCGTCTCGGTCACGGACCAGATCAATGACCCGCGCTACCCGAATTTCAAGGGCATCATGGCGGCGAAGAAGAAGACCATCACCACCCTGACGCTCGCGGACATCGGCGTCGACCCGGGTCAGGTGGGGCTCGCCGGATCCTGGACCGTCGTCGAGACCGCGGAGGCCCGGCCGCCGCGGACGGCGGGCACCATCATCACCGACGAAGGCGACGCCGGCATCAAGCTGGTCGAGTTCCTGGCCGCGCAGAAGCTGCTCTAAGGGGAGATCCAGACATGGCAAAAGTTCTCGTATTCATCGACACCCCGGGCCCGGCGCTGAAGAAGTCCAGCCTGGAACTGCTCACCATCGCCCGCTCCCTGGGCGAGACCGCGGTCGCCTTCAACGGCGAATTGCGGGACGACGTCGCCGCGGCCCTCGGAGCCTACGGCGCGGGGGAACTCTACGTCCCCGCGGCCGCGGACCTCAATGACTACCTCGTCGGACCCAAGGCGGCGTTCCTCGCGGCCGCCGCGGGGGCGTCCGGGGCCACAGTCGTGCTGGCCGAGAACTCCGCCGAAGGCAAGGAAATCGCGGCCCGGCTGGGCATCAGGCTCGGCGCCGGCGTGATCACCGACGTCGTCGCGGTGGACCCGGACGGCACCGCGCACAAATCCGTGCTCGCCGGCTCGTACACCACCACGGCAAAGGCGACCACCCCGGTGGCCGTGCTCACCGTCAAGGCCAACAGCGTCGTCCCCGAGCCGGCCGCCACGGCCGCCGCCCCGCAGCCCGTCACCGTCGAACTGCCGGCCGACGCCACGGCCGGTGCGGCCCGGGTGATCGCCCGGAGCGAGAAGGCCGCCAGCGGGCGGCCCGAGCTTTCCGAGGCCCGGATCGTCGTGGCCGGCGGCCGCGGCGTGGACGGAAACTTCGGACCCCTGGAGGACCTCGCGGACGCCTTGGGCGCGGCCCTCGGCGCGTCCCGTGCCGCCACGGACGCCGGCTGGATCGGCCACGACGCGCAGATCGGCCAGACCGGTAAAACGGTTTCGCCGCAGCTCTACATCTCGGCCGGTATCTCCGGAGCCATCCAGCAGAAGGCCGGCATGCAGACCGCCAAGGTCATCGTCGCGGTGAACAAGGACGCCGAATCGCCGGTCTTCGAGATCGCCGACTTCGGCATCGTCGGCGACCTGTTCCAGGTGTTGCCGCAGGCGACCGAAGAAATCAAGAAACGCAAAGGCTGACCAGTGAGCACCAACGCCCCCGCGGCACAGAGCCCGTTCGATCCGGACCAGAACCGGATTGAGCGGGTGCTTTGTTTCACCGCGCACCCGGACGACATCGACTTCGGCGCGGCCGGCACCATTGCCGCCTGGACCGCCGCCGGGGTCCAGGTCAGTTACTGCATCATGACCGACGGCGACGCCGGCGGGTTCGACCCGGAGCAGCGGGATGAAATCGTCCGGCTGCGGACCGAGGAGCAGCAGCGCGCCGCCGCGCTCGTCGGCGTGACCGACATCCACTACCTGCACCAGCGGGACGGCTACCTTGAACCCTCGCACGAGGTTATCCGCGAAGTGGTGCGCCTGACCCGTCGGCTTCGGCCCGACGTCGTGCTGGCCATGCACCCCGAACGCAACTGGAAAAGGATCCAGAAGAGCCACCCGGACCACCTGGCGGTGGGGGAGGCGGTGACCCGGGCGGTCTACCCGGCGCTGGAGAACCCCTTCGCCTACCCGGAGCTGGCCGAGGCCGGGCTCGAAGCCTACAAGCTGCCCTGGCTCTGGCTCTTCGCCGGCCCGGAGGAACGCGAAAACCACTTCATCGACGTCAGCGGACACGTCGAGAACAAGCTGGCGGCCATCCACATCCACACCAGCCAGCATCCCGACGCCGGCGCGATGGAACGCACCGTCCGCGGCCTCATGCTCGCCACCGGTGAACGCGGCGGTCTCGCCCCGGGGCGCAGCGCTGAAGCGTTCCACGTTGTTGCCGTCAACGGACCGGGGACCATCGCCGGGTTCTAGTTGCCCGCGGGTGGCCGCTGCCATATGCTTGCCATTGTTTAAATCATATTTATTGATGGAAGGCAGACTTTAATGGCGAAGACTGCGCAGCACCCCGTTCTGGTCATCATGGGCGTCTCGGGCTCGGGCAAATCCACCGTGGCGGGCTTGCTGGCCGGGCGGCTGGGCTGGGACCTCGCGGAGGGAGATGACCTGCACCCCGCGTCCAACGTGGCCAAAATGCACGCCGGCCAGCCGCTGACCGACGAGGACCGCTGGCCCTGGCTGGACAGCATCGCCGCCTGGATCCGGGCGCACACCGCCGCCGGCACGCCCGGCGTCGTCACCTGCTCGGCCCTGAAAAAGCGGTACCGTGACGTGCTCCGCGGCGAGGGCGTGGTGTTTGTCTTCCTGGAGGGCAGCAAGGAGCGGATCTCCGACCGGCTGGCGTCCCGGCACGGCCATTTCATGCCGCCGGCCCTGCTGGAATCCCAGTTCGACGCCCTTGAAGCCCCCACCGGGGACGAAAACTTCATCACCCTCTCCGTCGGCGCAACCCCGGCCGACGAAGCCCAGGAAATCATCGACCGGCTCCATCTCGACGGCGCCGACGCCGCCGCACGCTGACCGCGTCCTGACCGGGTGCCGGCCGCGTCCTGACCGGGTGCCGGTCACCATCCCCCTCATTCCCGCTAGGAACATGTTTTGAATTCTCTTGCCGCAATGCAGCTTCCCGCTGCCGTCGAGGCCTGGACCGGCCACGACACCCAGCTCCTGGTGGTCGCAGCCCTCGGCATCGCGCTGATCGTGGTGCTGATCGCCAAGTTCAAGCTCCACCCCTTCCTCGCCCTGGTGCTCGGCTCGGCCTTCGTCGGGCTGGCCTCGGGCGTGGAACTGGCCAAGATCATCACCAACTTCGAGGACGGAGTCGGCGGCGTCCTGAAGGAGGTGGGCCTGCTGATCGCCCTCGGCGCCATGCTGGGCAAGCTCCTGGCGGATTCCGGCGGCGCCAACCGGGTGGTGGACACCCTGCTTGCCAAGGCCGGCGGCAACCGGGTGGTCTGGTCCATCACGCTCGTTGCAGTGATCATCGGCCTGCCGATGTTCTTCGAGATCGGCCTGGTGCTGCTGCTCCCGGTGATCGTCCTGGTCACGCAGCGCTCCAAAATGCCGCTCATGCGCATTGCCATCCCCGCGCTGGCCGGGCTTTCCGTGCTGCACGGACTCGTGCCCCCGCACCCGGGACCCCTGATCGCAATCAGCGCCGTCAAGGCCGAACTGGGCACGACCCTGGCGCTGGGGCTCCTCGTTGCCATTCCCACCGTCATCATCTGCGGGCCGCTGTTTTCCCGGCTCGCCGCCAGATGGGTTCCGGTGGGTGCCCCCGCCGTGGCCGGCGGCATCGACACCCAGCACGGTGCCGACCTGGAAGGCGTCAAGCGCCAGCCCAGCTTCCCGGTAACGCTGCTGACCATCGTCTTCCCGGTGGTCCTGATGCTGCTCAAGGCCGTGGTGGACATCATCTGGCCGGACCCCGCCACGGCGCCGTGGATCAGGGTCTTCTTCGACTTCGTCGGCCAGCCGCTCGTGGCGATGACCCTCGCCGTGCTCCTCGCCATCGGCACCTTCGGCTACGCCGTCGGCTTCACCGGCAACAGGATCACCACCAAGATCGGCGCGAGCCTGGGGCCGATCGCCGCGATCCTGCTGATCGTGGGCGCCGGCGGCGGCTTCAAGCAGACCCTGATCGGCGCCGGCGGCGGCGACGCCGTGAAGAAGTGGGCCGAAGGCGCCAACATGTCCGTGCTGGTCCTGGGCTTCCTCGTGGCCGTGGCGCTCCGGCTCGCCACCGGTTCCGCCACCGTGGCCACCGTGACCGCGGCCGGCATCGTCGCGCCGCTGGCCAGCTCGCTCAGCCCGACCCACGCGGCCCTGCTGGCCCTCGCGATCGGCGCCGGCTCGCTCTTCCTCTCGCACGTCAACGACGCCGGCTTCTGGCTGGTGAAAGAACTCTTCGGCTTAAGCGTCGGCCAGACCTTCAAGACCTGGTCCGTGATGGAAACCCTGATCTCCGTGGTGGGGTTTGCCTTCGTGATGCTGCTCTCGCTGATCCTCTAGCGCCGCAGGGCGGCAAAAAGCCGCGCAGGCCCCGAATGTTCGGGACCCGCGCGGCTTTGTCGTTCCCTTTAGGTCAGGCGCCCAGCGGGGCGGCGGCCACGGTCGGAAGGGTGGGCGACTTCGAGCCGCCGGCGGGCTCCACCGTGATGCCCAGGGAGGCGGCGGAACCGATGCCCGTGACGACGGCCGGCTTGGACAGCGCTTCCGCGTCCATCAGGCCCTTGGAGACCGGGGCGGAGCCGTCCTTGGGGATCAGCCACATCTGGTAGACCTTGCCGGTCGGCGGGGCGGGGACGCCGTTCATCTTCACGACCACGGCATCCTTCGACGAGGAGAGGGACAGCGAGGCAGTGCCGCCGCCGACGACGTCGACCGTTGCCTTCCGAACGTCGCTGGCCTGGAGCACCTGGTTGAGCGGGTCGTTCTGGTTGGCGACATAGGCACCGACCCCGACGCCGCCCACGGCGATGGCGGCTGCCGCGGCAACGCCGATCAGCCAATTGCGCATGCCCTGCGGACGCCGGCGCTCATCCCGGCGCTGGCGCGCGGCACCGAGTTCGTCCGTCACCGGAGGCCCGGGCTGCTCCCGGACTGGCCGGGCCACCACCGGGGGAGCGGCGGGAGCCGCTTGCCCAGTGACGACCGGGCCGGCAGACTGCGCCGGCAGGGCCGCGAAAATACGGTCAAAGAGCCCGGCCGGAGGTTCCTCTTCGGCGCGGAAGCTCATGGTCAGGGTCTCGCGTGCCTGCCGGACCCGCTCCTCGAATTCGGCGCGTTCGGCGGGAGGCGCGTCGGCGAGGTAGCGGTCGACGGCGGTGCGTTCGGCGTCGTCGAGGGCGTGGAGCGCGTAGACCTCGGCGAGGTCAACGGCGCGGCCGGAGCTGAGGTCGCCGGCGATGTCGGCGGTGAAGCTGCCGGGCGCGCGCCCGCTGCCCTGTGGATTCATATCGTTCATCTCAACTCACCCCCAAGCAGGTTTTCAGGCGGATCAGTCCGTCGCGGATGCGGGACTTGATGGTGGGAACGGCCGCGTTGAGTCTTTCCGCGACCTCCCGGTAGGTGAGGCCGCCGTAGTAGGCGAGCCGCACGGATTCCTGCTGCGTTTCGGTCAACGTGTCCAGGCAGCGGACCACGGCTTCGGCCTCGAGCCTGCTGCCGACCTCGTCCGAGACGGAATCATGGTCGATTTCCTGGCTGCTGGCCCCATACCTGGCTTCCCGGTCGGTGGAGGACTGCGAGGACCGGACCTTGTCCACCGCGCGGCGGTGCGAGATGGTCATCAGCCAGGCCAGCGGGCTGCCGGCGTCGGCGTTGAACTTCGCCGCGTTCTGCCAGACCTGGAGGAAGACCTCCTGGGTGGTGTCCTTGCTGAGTTCAGCATCGATCAGGACCCGTCGCGCCATGCCGTAAACACGGCGCGAGGTCAGCTGGTAGAACTCGGCGAAGGCGGCCTGGTCCCCGACGGCGATCTGTCCGAGCAGCATTACCAGCCGGCGGTTTACGTCGGCTGAGGCGCTGGGGGGAGCGGTGGCCTCGCGGTTCGGGGCGTTCGGAGTTTCCATCACCTTCAAGCATAAGGTGCCTGCCGCCGATAGTGGGTCAGGCCGGGTTTGGACAGTACTGTGGTTGCCCGCAGCCCGACGGGCCGGGCGTCTATCCGCCTGTAGTGTGCTCACCTGCCGCTCCTCGCTCCTTCCGCCGCTCGCCGTGAATGCTCTCTCACAAAGCATTCGGCGCAGCGGCGGGATCGGATGGGCGCAACTTCCGGGACCGTGCGGGTCCCGGCCCGGCGCGGCGTCCGGGGCCGGGCACCGGTGCTACAGCTTGGCGCCCGCGAAGCCCTGCTGGCGCCACGCCTCGTACACCGCGATCGAGGCTGCGTTCGCCAGGTTCAGCGAACGAAGTGCCGGCAGCATCGGCAGCCGGACGCGGGAGGTCACATGCGGGTCGTGTTTGACTTCCTCGGAAAGGCCCACGGACTCCCGGCCGAACATCAGCACGTCGCCGGGGCGGTAGCTGATGTCCGTATAGGAGGTCTCGCCGTCGGAGGTGAAGGCGAAGACCCGCTCCGGCTGCAATGCTTCCCACGCGGCGTCGATGTCCTTGTGCACGGTGACGACGGCGAGGTCGTGGTAATCCAGGCCGGCCCGGCGCAGCTTGGCATCGGAGAAATCGAAGCCCAGCGGCTCCACGAGGTGGAGTTCGGCCCCGGTGATGGCGGCCAGCCGGATGGCGTTGCCGGTATTGCCGGGGATTTCTGGGCTGTGGAAGAGGATGCGGAACACGGTCCCATCCTAGCGAGCCGGTGGTCCGTCAGTGCATTCCGCTAGTGCATTCCGCGCAGCAGCCGGGCGAGCACGGGAACATTGACCGTGTTCGGGGCCGGTCCGGAACTGAGGAACTGCTTGAGGCCGCGGGCCAGCCCGGCGGCGTTGACCACCTGCACGAGTTCGTGGCTGTCGCCGCGGTCCCGGGAGCGCCCGTGCCGGTCAATCACCGGTTCGTGCAGGTTCCCGTCGGTGCTGTGGACGACTGTCCAGCCGGTGACGTTCAGCTCGGGGAAGATGTCCTGCATCCGGCGCACCACGTGAGCCAGTTGCGGCGGGGCAATGGACCGTCCGCCGTGGTTCAGGGTGCTGCCGTTCCAGGCGTAGGCTCCCGGCGGCAGGAGCATGGAACCGACGATGGCCAGCCGGTAGCCGGAGACCAGCACGTGGTCGATGTGGCTGTTGTCGGCGGGGGACTGCAGTCCGTTGATCAGCCGGGCGGCCGGGATGGCGGGCAGGATCTGCCGGGTGATCAGCTGCACGGTGCGCATTTCTCGCTGGATGCGTGCCTCGGCGCCGAAGATGCCCCGCCGGCGCGGCATGCCGTGGACCTGCTGGCGGGCGACGGACTCCGGGATCAGCGGCACGCCGCCGCCGGCGGCCACCTCCTCGAAGGACGGGACGTAGACCGGGGCGTCCGCGGCGGTGTTGCGCGGAGTGTTGGGCCGGCGGACATGCGCGGAGGCCCGGCTGCCGGCGGCCGGCGCGTCGAAGTGGGCCCCTTCCTCGGCCGGGGCGGTGCGGCTGGAATAGGCGGTGCCGCTGCCGTAGGAGCGGTCGTAATCGGCGCGGCGCTTGGCGTCGATGAGGGTCTCGTACGCCAGGGTCACCCGGCGGAATGTGGCGGCGTCGCCCCCGTGGTCCGGGTGGGCCGTGCGGGCAGCCTTGCGGTAGGCCACCTTGATGTCCCTGTCCGTCGCCGTGACGGGGATCCTGAGGACCTGATAATGCGAGCTGTTGCCCTGCGTCAAGCGCAATTCCTTTGCGTCGGTGGAGCCGGGCCGGCCTGGAGCTCCGGCGTGGCCAGTTTAACCGGCTGGGGGAATAACGAGTGCGCAACCGAGGATGGTTCCCGGCGGCTGGCATAATTCAGCGCATGAAGATCGCCCTCGCCGTCAACCCCCGCGCCTCCTTCGGCCGCGGACAGCAGGCCGGCCGGGAAGCCGCGGACTGTTTCCGCGCGGCCGGGGCGCAGGTCCAGCTGCTGTGCGAGGACAGCTACGAAACGCTGGCCCGCGCGGTGGACAAAGTGGTTGCGGACGGGGTGGACGCCTTGGTGGTGGCCGGCGGCGACGGCATGGTGCACCTCGGCGTCAACGCGCTCGCCGGTTCGGGGGCCACATTCGGCGAAACGCCGCTGGGGATCATTCCGGGCGGGACCGGAAACGAC
Organism: uncultured Arthrobacter sp.; assembly: GCF_964021775.1. Taxonomy (GTDB): domain Bacteria; phylum Actinomycetota; class Actinomycetes; order Actinomycetales; family Micrococcaceae; genus Arthrobacter. Next base: position 7,753 of record NZ_CAXHZI010000009.1, on the reverse strand, counting down.
ATGGCACGCGCCCTCGGCCTGCCGCGGCACGACATCCCGGCGGCTGCCGCACGCGTGCTGGCGGCACTGGAGTCGGGCGGGCGCCTGATCGACGCGGGCCGGGTCAGCTCGGGCGGCCGGACGCACTGGTTTGCCGGCGTGGTCTCCGCAGGCTTCGACGCCGCGGTCAACGAGCGCGCCAACGCCTGGCGCCGCCCGCGCGGACAGGCCCGGTACAACCTCGCCATGCTGCGCGAACTGGCCACCTTCCGCGCCATCGAGTACACCGTTACGGCCGACGGCGAGCGCTGGCAGCAGGGCGCCATGCTGATTTCGGTGGCCAACGGTCAATCCATCGGCGGCGGCATGAAGGTGGTGCCCGACGCCGTGCTCGACGACGGCTACCTGGACCTGTTCATCGTCCGGCCGCTGTCCCGCGCCGGCTTCCTCGCGGTGTTTCCGAAGGTGTTTTCCGGCCGGCACACGGGCCACCCGGCCGTGGAGATCCGCCGGGTCCGGCGGGTTGAGCTGGAGGCGCACGGAGTGGTTGCCTACGCGGACGGGGAGCGGATCGGCCCGCTGCCGCTGAGCATCGACGTGGTTCCCGGCGCGCTCCGGGTCCTGGCATAGGCGGGGTAACAGAGCACATGGAAGAACAGCAGAGCGGCGCGGTGCTGCGGGGCGCCGGCGCCCGTCCGGGGGCGTGCCGGGCGGCCGGACCGCAGCGGAGGGACTGGCTCCGGACGGCCGGTGCGCTGCTGGCGCTGCTTCCCCTGCTGGCCGCCTGCAGTGTCGGCGTTCCGGATCCCGCAGCGCCGAAACCGGCCAGCAGCGCCGCCGCCCTCACCACCCCGACCGTGACGCCCGGGTACGACGCCGAAGCGGTCGCCGCCCGGAACCTGCCGCTGGCTGCGGGCGGCCGCCTCGCGGCCGGGGTTCCGGTGCGGGTTTCCGACGGGCTGCGGGACGCGCCGGGCTGGAAACCCGGCAAACAGGACCTCGCCGGTGCCAGCGAGTACCGAAAGGCCAACGGCTGCCTGGTCTCCGCCAAGGTCCGTGTGAACCAGTGGCCGCTGGTGGTCCCCGGTGATGACAGGGCATCCACCGAAGCCCTGTTCCGCTACCTGGACGCCAGCATCCTGCCGTCCTACCTGAAGACCGCGAGCCTGCGCTGGGGCGGCGAGCCGGACAAGCCGGGCCCTCGCGTCGAGGTGCTGGTGCTTGAGGGCGGCAAGCAGGCCGGGCGCCGGGTGACGGCCAGCTACGCCCGGCTCTTCGCCAAGACCGGCTCGTCCGTCTACGTCTCCGTCTCCTGCCCGGACGCTGCGGCGCTCGCCGGCGCGCGCGCCGACGTCGCCGCCCGGCTGGCCGTGCTGCCGCCGTCGTCCTGATCCCGCCGCAGCGGGCGGTGCTGCGGGGTCAGGACGACGGCCGCAGCGAAGGGGTCACCGGCTCTTTCCGGGCGAGAGCCTGTTCAGGGCCAGCGCCCCGACCAGGAGCCCGACGTCGCGCAGCGCCACATCGAAGAAGCTGCCCAGCACCAGCAGGTTGACGATGATGCCGAGCAGCCACACCGCAACCAGCAGCGAACCGAAACGCGGCCGGACCGCCACCGCGAGGCCCGCGATGATTTCGACGACGCCGACGACGTACATAAACGTCTGTGCCGGCAAAGGAATGATCGAGGTGGCCGCCGGTGCCAGATACATCGTCCAGTCGGTGAGCAGGTTGGTGAACTTGTCCAGGCCGAAAATGACCGGCGCCACCGTGAAGACCGTGCGCAGCAGCAGGAAGGCCTGCCGTTGCGGACCGGCCGCAACCGCCGGGGCCTGGGCCGCAAGTGCTGTTGAAGATTTCATCTTCCGCTCCTCTTTTCTAAAAATAGATACATTAACTTTAGAACCGGGCGAGGGGTTAAGCAATGGATCTTGTTTTTAGAGCTAGGCTGGTTTGATGACCCGTTTTCCGTGGAACCGCAGGGTGTCCGCCGTCGCCTCCCTGGCCGATGACAACCGCCGCAGGCTCTTCGACTTCGTCGCCGCGGCGGATCGGGCGGTCGGCCGTGACGATGCCGCAGGGGCGCTGGGACTGGCCCGGAGCACGGCGTCGTTCCACCTGGACCGCCTGGTCCACGACGGGTTGCTGGCGGTGGAGTTCCGCAAGCTCGGCGGCAAGGAGGGGCCCGGTTCCGGCCGCCCGGCCAAGCTGTACCGCGCGGCCGTCCAGGAAGTCTCGGCGTCCGTCCCGGAGCGCAACTACGACCTCGCCGCCGAACTGCTGGTGACCGCCATTGAAGAATCAACGACCGACGGCGGCTCCGCCCGGGACGCGCTGCTGCGGGGCGCCCGGTCCCGCGGCCGGGCCGCCGCGGAAACTGACGGCGGGGCCGGCCTCGCCGCGCTGCTTACCGCGGAGGGCTACCGGCCCACGGACGACGGCGCCGGCGGTTTAGTGTTGCTCAACTGCCCGTTCCACCGTGTGGCCCGGGGCCATGCGGACGTGGTGTGCGCCATGAACGGCGCCTTCCTGGCCGGGGCCGCCGAAGGTTGCGGGGAGGACCCGGGCCGGGTGGAAGCGCTCGACATCGAGGACCTCAGGGCCCAGGGAGCCGCCGCACCGGCCCAGTGCTGCGCCCGGATCAGGCCGCTGTGAGCCTCGGCTGGCCCTTGATGCCGGTCAGCAGGACCCCGGCGACGACCATGATCCCGCCCGCGACCTGGACGAACGTCAGCGGCGTGCCAAGCGCGACGGTGATGATTGCCGTGAAGACCACCATCAGGTTCAGGTAGTTGCCCGCGGTGCCCGGCGGGGTGGTCTTCAGCGCCAGGTTCCAGAACAGGTACGCGCCCAGCGAGGGGAAGACCGCAATATAGGCCAGCGACCAGCCTTCCGCCGGGGTATCCGGGAGCCGCACGTGCAGGGCGAGGGCCAACGGCGCCAGCGTCACGGTGGCCATGGCGACCTGCACCGCGGTGGCGGCGATGGCGGGCACGTCCAGCCGGCGGGCGATGATCGTGTAGCTGCCCCAGACCAGGATGGCGCCGATCATCATGAGTTCGCCGGTGTTGATGGAGAGGCTGGCTACCCGCTGCAATTCGCCGCGGGTCAGGACCAGCAGGACGCCCAGCAGCCCGAGGCCGATGCCGGTCCAGCCGAGCCGGGTGGTCTTCTCGCCGAGCAGGAAGATTGCCATCACCACAATCAGGGCAGGGTTGGCAGCCGTAATCAGGGAGGCGTTCATCGCTGACGTGTAGCCGAGCGCACCGTAGAGCAACAAGGTGTAGCCGCTCATCCCCAGCACGCTCAACAGCAACAGCACGGGCCAGCGGCGCAGCACCGCCCGCCAGTCCGGCTTTTCCACGAAGTGGGCCAGAGCGAGCAGCGGCAGGGCAGCCAGCGTCCAGCGCCAGAAGGTCAGGTCCAGCGGCGTCATCGAGGCGACAGCGGCCTGGCCGACGACGAAATTTCCGGACCAGAACAGGGTGGCCAGGACGAGGTACAGGGACGCTTTCACCGCTTGAATGTACACCAGCGCCCGCGCTGTCCGGACCCTCCCGCGGCGCCGCCCCGCGGCGCCGTCCCCGGACCCCTCCGCGGTGCCGTCCTGCGGTGCCGGGCAAGCCGCCACGGTAGAATTGGGCTGTGCCCGTATACCTAGACCATGCCGCCACCACACCGCTAGCCGCGGAGGCGCTGGCTGCCCTGACGCGTGAGCTGGCCCGCACCGGCAACCCGTCCTCGCTGCACGGATCGGGCCGCCGGGCCCGCCGGGCCGTCGAGGATGCCCGCGAGACCCTGGCCGCCGCGGCCGGAGCACATCCCTCGGAAGTCATCTTCACCTCCGGCGGTACCGAGGCCGACAACCTGGCGGTCAAGGGCCTGTACTGGGCCCGCCGCGCCGAGGATCCGCGGCGGACCCGCATCCTGTGTTCCGCCGTCGAGCACCACGCGGTGTTGGACACCGTCGAATGGCTCGAGCGGCATGAAGGCGCCGATGTGCGCTGGCTGCCCGTCGATGCCGACGGCGTCCTGGATCTGGCTGCGCTGGCGTCGGAGCTGGCCGACGACCCCGCCTCGATCGCGCTGGTCACCGTCATGTGGGCCAACAACGAGGTGGGCAGCACTCAGCCCGTCGCGGAGATTGTCACGCTGGCGCACGCCGCCGGCGTACCCGTCCACTCCGACGCCGTGCAGGCGTTCGGCTCCGTGCCTGTCGATTTCCGTGCAACCGGCCTGGACGCCATGTCCATCTCGGGGCACAAGATCGGCGGCCCGGTGGGCGTCGGCGCCCTGCTGCTGGGGCGCGCTGTGACGCTGACGCCGGTCCAGCACGGCGGGGGACAGGAGCGCGACGTGCGCTCCGGCACCCTGGACACGGCCTCGATCGCGGCCTTCGCCGCCGCGGCGGAGGCCGTCACCGGCAAGCTTGCCGCCGAGTCCGCACGGATCGCCGAGCTGCGGGACCGGCTGATCGATGGCGTCCGCGCCGCCGTTCCGGAGGCCGTGCTGCGCGGAGCGCCCGGGGCCGGCCGGCTGCCGGGCAACGCGCACTTCACCTTCCCCGGCTGCGAGGGCGACTCGTTGCTGTTCCTGCTGGATCTCGCCGGGGTGGAATCCTCCACCGGTTCCGCCTGCACTGCCGGTGTGCCGCGACCCTCCCACGTGCTGCTCGCCATGGGCCTGGATGAGGACACCGCCCGGGGCGCCCAGCGCTTCACTCTCGGCCACGCCTCCACGGAGGCCGACGTCGATGCCCTGCTGGCGGCCCTGCCGGCCGCCTATGCACGCGCCCGGCAGGCCGGCATGGCCGGACACGAGTCCAGCATCCAGACCGCGGGCACCGTCGCCCGCCAGGCCGCCGCCCGGGGCTAGGCCCCCTGCTCCGCGAGGAGCTGCACCAGCGGAATATCCGGATCCGCCAAGGCCGCCGGGCTGACAGCGGCGCGTGCCGTGATCAGGGCCTTGATGGTCTGCTGCGGCTTTTCCGAGCGCGGCCAGTTGACGCTCATTCCGGCCACCACACGGCCCCCGCGCTGCCAGAAGGCGAGGAATTTCCGCTCCGCCAGTGAACCCCGGAGCACGGGCTGGCCTTCGATCAGGCCGGGGAAGCCGGAATACTCCATGCTGACGTCGTACTGGTCCGTGTAAAAGTAGGGAATGGTGTCCAGTACTGCGTCCCGGCCGAGCATCGCCCTGGCGGCAATTTTCCCGCCGTTGAGCGCATTGGACCAGTGTTCGCTGCGCTGGTGCCTGCCGGTGAAAGGGTGCAGCGCGTTGGCGACGTCGCCGGCGGCAAAGACGCCGGGAGCGGACGTCCGCAACGAGGCATCCGTGAGGATCCCGTTCTCCACTTCGATGCCGGCGGCCGCGGCGAGCGACGTCTCGGGGACAACGCCGACAGCGATGACCACCAGGTCGGCGGCCAGGACCTCGCCGGCATCGGTGCTGACGGCCGTGACCCGGCCGGCCTCGCCCCTAATCTCGGCGGCCGACGCCGGGAGGCGGAACCGCACGCCGCGGGACTCGTGCAGCGAGCGGAAGAAGGCTCCCAGTTCGGGACCGATTGCCGCGGCCAGCGGCACCTGTTCGAGGCCCAGCAGGGTCACGGTGTTGCCATAGGAATTCGCCGCGGCCGCCAATTCCATCCCGATCCAGCCGGAGCCGACCAGCACGACGTTCCGGCCACCTCCTGCGAGAGCCTCCCGGAGCCGGCGGCTGTCCTCGAGGGTGCGGAACGTCATAACGCCGTCGAGCTCGCTGCCGGGCAGCGGAATCGTGCGCGGATACGCGCCGGTGGCCAGCAGGAGCGTGGAATAGGGCAGCCGCGCGCCGTCGGCGAGGGCCACCGTGCGGGCGTCCGTGTCCACCGCGGTGACCCGGACGCCCAGCCGCAGGTCGACGTCGTGCTCCGCGTACCAGCCGGGCGGGACCACAGGCAGCGCCTCGTCGCCCTCCTTGCCCAGCAGGTATTCCTTGGACAGCGGTGGACGCAGGTAGGGGGCATGGGATTCGCCGGCGAGCAGTGTGACCGGTCCGGCGAAGCCTTCCGCCCGGAGGGTCTTGGCGGCGGTGGCTCCGGCCAGGCCGCCGCCCACGATCACGATGTTTTCGACAGCCATCTTTGCCCGTCCCACCCGTGTCCACGACGCCTACGGAGTTCTAAAACCACTACTTTCGACTTTAGAAGCGGAGGGCCGGGCCGTCAAGGCTTTTGGGGAGAATTCGGCGTGGCGATAGAATGGGTTGGCGGGCAGCGTCTTCCCGCAAGCCCCCCAGTTTCTAGAGAAAGCCAGCATGCGAGTTCTTGCAGCCATGAGTGGCGGCGTTGATTCCGCCGTCGCCGCAGCCCGCGCCGTCGAGGCCGGCCACGACGTCGTCGGGGTCCACCTGGCGCTCTCCCGCATGCCCGGAACGTTGCGTACCGGCAGCCGCGGCTGCTGCACCATCGAGGACTCACGTGATGCCTGGCGGGCGTGCGACGTGCTCGGCATCCCGTACTACGTGTGGGATTTCTCCGAGCGATTTAAGGAAGACGTCGTCCAGGACTTCATCGACGAATACGCTGCCGGCCGCACGCCCAACCCCTGCATGCGCTGCAACGAGCGGATTAAGTTCGCGGCCCTGCTGGAGAAGGCGATCGCGCTCGGATTCGACGCCGTGTGCACCGGCCACTACGCCAAGGTGATCACCGACGCCGACGGCAACCCCGAGCTGCACCGTGCCGCGGACTGGGCCAAGGACCAGAGCTACGTGCTCGGCGTCCTCACCCACGAACAGCTCCGGCACTCGATGTTCCCGCTCGCGGACACCCCTTCCAAGGCCGAGGTCCGCGCCGAGGCCGAGCGCCGCGGGTTGTCCGTGGCCAACAAGCCCGACAGCCATGACATCTGCTTCATCCCCGACGGGGACACCGCCGGCTGGCTGGCCGAGAAGATCGAAATGACCTCCGGCGACATCGTGGACGAATCCGGCGCCAAGGTCGGCGAGCACCCCGGTGCCAACGCGTTCACCGTCGGCCAGCGGCGCGGCCTCAAGCTGGGCACCCCGGCCGCGGACGGCAAGCCGCGCTTTGTGCTGGAAATCCGGCCGAAGGAAAACAAGGTGGTGGTGGGTCCCGAGGCGCTGCTGGCGATCGACGAGATCCGCGGCATCAAGGTTTCCTGGGCCGGGCTGCCGATCGCGGAGATCGCCACCGGCGAGGAGTTCGACTGCCACGCCCAGGTCCGCGCCCACGGCGACCCGGTGCCGGCAACTGCCCGGATGGAGCACGCCGGCGGGTCCGGCGACCTCGTGGTCACGCTGAAAGAACCGCTGCGCGGCGTCGCCCCCGGCCAGACCGTGGTGCTCTACCAGGGCAGCCGGGTGCTGGGGCAGGCCACCATCGACGCCGCCCGGTCGCTGCAGCGCGCCGCGCTCTAACGGCCCACTGGCCGTAGCCGCCGCGAGGGTCTTGTGACCCATCAGGTGGCTTTCGGGCTCTCCGGCAACCCCGCGGGCTCACCGGTGCGCCCACGTCCGAGTCCGGTGCGCCCACGTCCGAGTCCGGTGCGCCCACGTCCGAGTCCACTCCCCGGTCCGGACGAGGAGCATGTCCATTCCCCGGCCCATTTTCCGGGGCAGCGACTGGGCACGTTGCCATTCTGTCCACTCCACGGCCTGCCGTTCGGGCATGTCCGTCGCCGGGCCGGCAGGAGGGGCATGTCCATTTTCCGGGGGAGCGACTGGGCACGTTGCCATTCTGTCCACTCCACGGCCTGCCGATGGGACATGTCCG
>NZ_CAXHZI010000008.1:0-114251 GCF_964021775.1 uncultured Arthrobacter sp. | reverse complement strand
CCGGCCGCTGGGCATGTCCCGTAGTCCTGCAGGGCGGAGGGGACATGCCCAATGCTGGAGCCGCGGACGGGGCATGTCCCGCAGTAACGCGGGCGCAGGTGCACTCGCCGGATCCGGCACCCAACGCAGGCCCCGGCAGGGTGCCTACTCGCCGAGGACTTCGAGGGCCTCGAGCCATTCGAGTTCGAGGGCCTCGCGTTCGGCGGCGAGTTCCTGGAGTCTGGCGTTCAGGGCGGCGAGCTCGTCGAACTTGGAGGCGTCCCCGGCACCGGCCGTCATCTGGGCGTGGATCTTGTCCTCCTGCTGCTGCAGCTTGCCGAGCTGGCGGTCAATCCGGTTCTTGGCCTTGCGGGCATCCCGCTTCTCGGCCTCGGACGGTCCGGCGGCCGCGGGGGCCGACGCTCCGCCCGCGGCGGTGACCGGGTTGCCGCCGCCGGTGATGGTGGAGCCGGCCAGCGCCGCCTCGCGCAGTTCGAGGTACTGGTCCACGCCGCGGGGCAGCGCCCGGATCTTGCCGTCGCCCAGCAGTGCCATCTGGTGGTCGGTGACGCGTTCGAGCAGGTAGCGGTCGTGGCTGACGACGACGAGGGTGCCCGGCCAGCCGTCCAGCACGTCCTCGACGGCGGCCAGGGTGTCGGTGTCGAGGTCGTTGGTGGGCTCGTCGAGCATTAGCACGTTGGGCTCCCCCACCAGCAGGCGCAGGAGCTGCAGCCGGCGGCGTTCGCCACCGGAGAGGTCCTTGACCGGAGTCCACTGCTTCTCGTTGGTGAAGCCCAGCTGCTCCACGAGCTGCCCGGCGGTGAATTCCTTGCCGCCGACGTTGAACGAGCGCTTTTCCCGCTCGATCACCTCGATGACCCGCAGGTCGGAGACGTCGTCGAGTTCCTTGACCTCCTGGGTCAGGACCGCGGTGACCACTGTCTTGCCCCGTTTCACCTTCCCGGAGCTGGGCTGGATCTCGCCGTTGAGCAGCTTCAGCAGCGTGGTCTTGCCGGCGCCGTTGACACCCACCAGGCCCAGCCGTTCCCCGGGGGCGAGCCGCAGCGTGATGTTGTCGAAGAGTTTCTGCCCGGCGTCGCCGCCGAGGAAGTCGAGGGAGACGTTCTCGAGGTCCAGGACGTCCTTGCCGAGCCGGGCGGTGGCCATCTTGCTCAGCGCCGTTGAGTCGCGCGGCTCGGGGACGTCCGCGATCAGGGCGTTGGCCGCCTCGATCCGGAACTTCGGCTTGGCCGTGCGCGCCGGGGCGCCGCGCCGGAGCCAGGCCAGTTCCTTCTTCACCAGCTGCTGGCGCTTGCTTTCCATCACGGACGCGGAACGGTCGCGTTCGGCGCGGGCCAGCACATAAGCGGCGTAACCGCCGTCGAACGGGTCCATAATGCCGTCGTGGATTTCCCAGGTCTTGGTACAGACTTCATCGAGGAACCAGCGGTCGTGGGTGACGACGAGGAAGGCGCCCTGGTTGGCCCGCCAGCGGGTCTTCAAGTGCCGGGACAGCCACGCGACGCCCTCGACGTCGAGGTGGTTGGTGGGCTCGTCGAGCATGATGACGTCGTGGTCCTCGATCAGCAGCTTGGCCAGCGCCACGCGCCGCTTCTGCCCGCCGGAGAGGGCATGCACGTTGGCGTGCCAGTCGACGTCGGACACCAGCCCGCCCATGATTTCGCGGATCCGCGGGTTGCGGGCCCATTCGTAGTCGGCCTGGTCCCCGACGATCGCGGCGCCGACGGTGAGGTCGCCGTCGAGCACGTCGCTCTGGTCCAGGTAGCCGATGTTGACCTCGCTGCGCTTGGTCACGCGGCCGGAGTCCGGGGTGGCGCGCATCGCCAGCAGCCGCATCAACGTGGACTTTCCGTCGCCGTTGCGGCCCACCATGCCGATCCGGTCGCCTTCTTCAAGGCCGAGGGTGATGCCGTTGAGGACGGTACGGGTTGCGTACGAGACCGTGAGGTTCTCGCCGCCGAGCAGGTGTGCCACGGGGAACTGCTTTCCTAGAGAAAAATATTGTTAAGCGAAGACGGGCGGACCCCGGCCCGGACGCCGGGCGGATCACGACCACAATCCTCTTAAAGGAGCGTATCGGAGATGATGCGTGCGCCGTGCACCGGGCCGTGGACCGCCAAGGCGTCAAGGCCGTGGTGGCGCAGGTCTTCGGCCAGTCCCTCGGCCGCGGCCGGGCTGTGGGCCAGCAGCGCCACGGTGGGGCCGGAGCCGGAGACGATTCCCGCGATCGCGCCGCAGGATTCACCCAGCCCCAGGACGTCGCGCAGTCCGGGTGCCAGCTCGATCGAGGCGCGCTGCAGGTCGTTGACCAGGACCCGGCTGAGCGCGTCGGCGTCGCCGCTGCGGAGGGCGGCGAGGACACGGGGATCGACGGCGGTGGGCGCCTCGATTTCCACCCCTTCGTCCGCGCGGAGCCGGTCGAGGGTTTTGTAGACCTCCGGGGTGGGCAGGCCGAAGTCCGCGGTGACGAGCACCCAGTCCGTCTGCGCCTTGACCAGCGCCGGGGAGAGCTCGTCGCCCAGGCCCAGTCCGACGGCGGTGCCTCCCAGCAGGGAGAACGGCACGTCGGCTCCGAGCTCGGCGGCGAGGTGGGCCAGTTCGTCCCGGGAGAGCCCGCTGTTCCACAGCGCGTCGCAGGCCAGCAGGGTGGCCGCGGCGTCGGCCGAGCCGCCGCCCATGCCCCCGGCGACCGGAACCCGTTTGGTGATTTCGAGGTGGACGCCGGTGGAGTGCTCCGAGACATCGGCCATGATGGCCGCGGCCTTGTACGCCAGGTTGCGCTCGTCGAGCGGGATGTCCACGCCGTCCAGGTCCAGGGTGCTGGCCGGGCTGATGCTGACCGTGATCCCGCCGGTGTCCGTGCTGGTGGCGGCGACCTCTTCATACAGGGACACCGCCAGGTACACGCTCGCCACCGAGTGGTAGCCGTCCGCGCGCAGCGGTCCGACATCCAGTGAGACGTTTACTTTGCCGGGTGCCTTGACCCGGACAGTCCTCGCGGAAAAGCGCCCTCTCACTGCGTTCATGGCTCCACGCTATGGCATGGCGGGCTGTGGCTCCAAGCAGGCGCCGCGGCAGCCCCGGTCAGGAGCCGGGCTGGGCGTGCGCTTCGGCGATGCGGGCGAAGGCGGCGATATCAAGGACTTCGCCCCGCGCGGTGGGGTCGACCCCGGCGGCCCGGAGGCAGCGTTCGGCTTCGGCAGCGCTGCCGGCCCAGCCGGCCAGCGCGGCCCGGAGGGTCTTGCGCCGCTGCGCGAAGGCCGCGTCGATCACGGCGAAGACCTGTTCCCGGGTGGCCGTGGTGGCCGGCGGTTCCCGGCGGGTGAAGGCGACGAGTCCGGAGTGGATCTTGGGCGCCGGCCAGAAGACGTTCATTCCGATCACCCCGGCCTTGCGCATGCCGCTGTACCAGGCAGCCTTGACGGACGGGACGCCGTAGGTCTTGGAACCCGGGGGCGCCGCGAGCCGGTCGGCGACCTCGTCCTGGACCATGACCAGGCCGTGCCGCAGGCTCGGGAAGTGCTGCAGCAGGTGCAGGACCACCGGCACCGCCACGTTGTAGGGAAGGTTGGCGACCAGCGCCGTCGGCTGTACCGGAAGCTCGGTCACCTTCATCGCGTCGGCGAGGACCAGGTGGAAGTCCGCGACGGCGTCGGGCCGCCACCGGGCGACGGTGGCGGGGAGCTTGCCGGCGAGGACCGGGTCGATCTCGACGGCGACGACCGACTTGGCGGCGTCCAGCAGGCCCAGAGTCAGCGAGCCGAGGCCCGGACCGACCTCCAGGACCGTCTCATCCGCGCTGATGTCCGCGGCGGCGACGATCCGCCGGATGGTGTTGCCGTCGATGACGAAGTTCTGGCCCAGCGTCTTGGTGGGGCGGACCCCGATTTCCTCGGCCAGCCTGCGGATGTCGGAGGCGCCCAGGAGCTGCGCGGGGGCGCCGGAGGGCAGGTTCGCGGCAGGGCCGGCCGGGGCGGAGGGGGTCGGTTCAGTCACCTAGGTATCCTATCCCGCGGCGGCAACGCACGAAGGCCGGCCCCGGAGTCGGGACCGGCCTTCGTGGGGCGCTCCGCGGCGGTGGTCAGCCGGTGCGGGAACCGTGGGTGTCTTGCCGGCCTCGCGGGCCGGAGCGGGGTGTCAGCTCGAGGCTGCCCAGCCGCAGCCCCAGGGCTGCAGGCCGCGCTGGGCGTAGACCCGGTTGGCGACGGCGATCTGCTGGGCCTTGCTGGCCTGGCTGGCGTTGGGTGCGTAGGCGCCGCCGCCGGAACCGAGCCAGGTCTGGATGTCGAACTGAAGTCCGCCGTAGTAGCCGTTGCCGGAGTTGATGGACCAGTTGCCGCCGGACTCGCACTGCGCGATCTTGTCCCACATGGCTACGTTCATCATCGCCGGGGCAGCGGCGCCGGTGTTGCCGCCAGTGCTGGCGGCTGCCGTGGCGGCCGCCTCCACTTTGGGCTTTTCCTTGGTGCCAATGCTGACCTTCTCGGTGACCGGCTCGCGGGTGACTTTCTGGGCCACGAGCGTCTTCGAGGCGATACGGCCGTCTACGAGGACCAGCTTGAAGCTCTTGCTGATGCTGCCGGCCACGCCGGCCTGGACGACCTTCTGCTCACCCTTGGGCAGGGCGGAGTCCTCGGCGGTCAGCGTCTCGAACGGGACGGCTTCGGTGGTGGCCGCCGTCTTGGTCACGTCGACGCGGGAGACCTTGACCACCATGTTGTTCACGACCGGGGCGTTGCCGGGCTGCGAGGTGCGGTCGCTGGCACCGAGTTTGACGCCGGCGTCGGCGAGGAGACCGCCGACGGTTGCCGCCGTCGTGGTGGTCTTCTTGGCTTTGCCGTCCGCCACGAGCGTGACGGCCTTCGGCGTCGTGATGCTCACGAACGAACCGGAGACGGCCAGCTGGGCGTCCTTGGGAACCGAAATCTCCGAGGCGGGGGCGACGCCGAGTTCAGTCACCAGCCCCTCAACGGTCGGGGATGTGGTGTTGATGGTCCGCTCCGCGCCGTCCAGGTTGACCTTGACGGCCTTGGCGAGGTTCACCTTGATGACAGATCCGTCCTGCACATGCGACTCAGCCGAGGGCGACACCTTGTCCGCTGCCTGCAGCTCCACCTTGGCGCCGCGGACCACCTGGCCGACGGTGCCGCCGAAAGTCTGGACGGAGCTCACTTTTCCGTCGACGTTGAGGGTGACCGTCTTGTTGTTGCCAACGAAGGCGACCAGGCCCAGCACGAGTGCCACGAGCACCACCAGCTGCGCACCGACCTTGACGAAGCTGAACTTGCCATCCGATGTGAAGAACTTGACCACGATTGCCCATATCTTTCGGACCATCCGGGCACGGGGAAAAGCGCGCACGTCTCCCCGGCGCAAACACCCCCAAGGGCAGTTCCGGACCAGGTCCGGATATTTGCGGAAAACGCGGGCACCGCCACACTTCCAAACGAGAGCGCACACGTGGATTCCTTGCCACGGTGCGCGCCCTGAGGGAGTGAAATTATCCGAAGGCCTTCCCCGACCCCGGCTAATAGTTGACCACTGTAACCGTAGCGTTATAAACCAACCAAGAATTTGTGCATACCCGGTATGTTGCCAGAGTGACGGCGGAGACGGGTTTTAGTCCCAGGATCCGTATGCTTGCACGGTATTTTCGGCCAGTTGGGCGCACAGCGCGGAGAGCTCCCGGCCTGTCAATTCGGCCATGGCCCGGACCGTGTACGGGACCATGTAACTGGCGTTCGGCCTCCCCCGGTGCGGGTGCGGAGTGAGGAACGGGGCGTCGGTTTCGACCAGGATCCGCGCCGGGTCGGCAATGGCCAGTGCCGCGCGCAGGTTCGCCGCGTTTTTGAAGGTCACGGTGCCGGCGAAGGACATGTACCAGCCCGCACTGTTGCAGATCCGGGCAAGCTCCTCGCCGCCGGAGAAGCAATGGAACACTACCCGCTCCGGGGCCCCCTCCTCGCGGAGCACCTGCACCACGTCATCGTGGGCGTCGCGGTCGTGGATCTGCAGCGTCAGGCCGAGCCGTTTGGCGATGTCGATATGGCGGCGGAACGAGTACCGCTGATGGGCCAGCCCTTCGCCCTCGGTGCGGAAGAAATCCAGCCCGGTCTCGCCGATGGCACGGATCCGCGGGTGCGCGGCGAGCGCTTCAATCTCCGCCAGCGCCTCCTCCAGCTCGCCGCGGGCGGCGTAGGCCGGGGCGTCGTTGGGGTGCAGCGCGACGGCGCCCAGCAGCCGGGCATCCTGCTCCACCGCCTGCACGGTGAAACGGGATGACTCCAGGTCGCACCCCACCTGCACGGCTCCCCCGACCCCGACGGCCTCCGCGGCGTCGAGGGCGTCCTTGATGCTGACCGCCGTTATGGCGTCCGGAAAGTCCAGGTGGGTGTGGTTGTCCATCACCGGCACGGGCAGCGGCTCCGGGGCCGGCGGATACGGTTTCCGGCCGGACGGGCCGGTTTCGGACGAAGCGCCGCCGGTTCCGTCGCTGCCGGTCGCGCGGTAGGGGGCGGGGGTCAGCGGGTTGCACATCCTTCCAGCCTAGCCGCGGCCCGGGCTCAGAATTACCCCGGAACTCTCTGTCTGCTTTGTCAGTTGTGTTAGTACGCTGATACCAAGACAGGCGTGCACCAGAGGCGGGACCGGCTTTCCTGCCGCTCCGCCCGGGCCGCACCAGGGCTGAAAGGCTGCCGATGGACTACCACCGACGCACCTCCGTGGACGAAGCACTGCCCGAGCCGCAGGACTTTCCTGACGGAGCCGGTGAGACACGCGCCGCCGCGGTGGGACCCGGCGCCCGGAAACACGGGGCCGCACTGCCCCCGCCGATGGAGGCCGCGGCGTTCCATGCCGCCAGCGAGCGCATCCTGCGCGCCATCAACACCGTGATTGACGGCAAGGCCGAGGCTGCCAAACTGGCCCTGACCGTGCTGCTCGCGCAGGGGCACCTGCTTCTCGAGGACGTTCCGGGCGTCGGCAAGACGCTGCTGGCCAAGACCCTGGCGCGCACCATCGACTGCTCGGTCAGCCGGATCCAGTTCACCCCGGACCTGCTGCCCTCCGACGTCACGGGCGTGTCCATCTACAATCAGGCCTCCCGGATGTTCGAGTTCCGGCCCGGGGCGGTGTTCGCCAACATCGTGATCGGCGACGAGATCAACCGCGCCTCGGCCAAAACCCAGTCCGCCCTGCTGGAATGCATGGAGGAACACCAGGTCACGGTGGACGGGAACTCCTACCAGCTGGACGAACCCTTCATGGTGGTGGCCACGCAGAATCCGATCGAGATGGAGGGCACCTACCCGCTCCCGGAAGCGCAGCGGGACCGGTTCATGGCCCGCATCTCGATGGGCTACCCGGACCGGGACGCCGAGATGGAGATGCTTGAAACCCACCAGGCCACGTCCCCGCTGACCCGGGTCACGGCCGTGGTCAGCGCGGACGAGGTGGCCTCCATGATCGCCACCGTCCAGCAGGTGTACGTTTCCCGCTCGATCAAGGAATACACCGTGGCCCTGGGACGTGCCACCAGGGAGAGCACCCTGCTGCGGCTGGGCGCGAGCCCCCGGTCCATGCTGCAGCTGCTCCGCGCGGCGAAGGCCACCGCCGCCCTGGAGGGCCGGGACTTCGTGCTGCCGGACGACGTGGTGAGCGTCGCCGAATCGGTGCTGGCGCACCGGATCATCCTGGACCGCAAGGCCGCCGGCACCGGGGAGACCCCGCAGAGCGTGATCCGCTCGATCCTGGCGAAGGTGCCGGTGGGCCAGGACGCGGTGCGGCCCTCGACCCAGCCCACCGGACGCTAGGGGCGGACGCGGCCGTGGCGTTGCTGGACCTGTTCCCGAGGCACATCTTCAGCTCCCGCGGCTGGGGCCTGCTGGGGGCGGGCGTGTTCTCGCTGCTGGCCGCGCAGGTGATGGGGCGCCGCGACCTGCTGGCGCTGGCGCTCCTGTTGCTGGTCCTGCCGCTGTTGTCCCTCGCCGGGACCCGTGTGCTCAAGCCCCGGTTCCGGGTCTACCGCGAATTCAGCCCGTCCCCGGTGGAGACTTCGGCCACCACGACGGTCCGGCTGGCGGTGGCCCGCACCGGGCCCGGATCCGGCCAGGCCCTGATGGAGGAGCAGCTGCCGGACCGGTTCGGACACTCCCCGGTGTTCCGCTTTCCGGCGCGGACCGCCGCCGCGGGGACCAGCCGCTACGAATACCAGCTACGGAGCGCCAAACGCGGCCAGTTCCTGATCGGGCCAGTCACGGCCGAATTCAGCGACCCCTTCGGGCTTTCCGTCCACCGCCACGCAATCGACGACGGCGATCTGCTCACGGTGACGCCGGCCGCCGTCGAGCTCCCGGTGACCGGGCTGGCCGGCGCACGCGGCAGCGACGGCGTCACCGCGACCCGGATCCGCGCCAACCCCAGCGACGATGACATCATGACCCGCGAGTACCGGCACGGCGATCCGATGCGCCGGGTGCACTGGGCGGCGACGGCCCGCCACGGCGCCCTGATGGTGCGCCAGGAGGAATCGGTCACCACACCGGAGGCCACGATCATCCTGGACCAGCGGTTCCACGCCTTCGCCCAGGGCGCCGGGTACGTTTCCGGCGGCGCCGCGGACGGCCACGAACTGGTCACCAGCGACGCCTTCGAATGGGCCGTCACAGCCATCATGTCCATCAGCACCCACCTCGGTGAACGCAACTACGCGCTGCGCTGCCTGGACCCCGCCGGCGAGCCCGCCTTCCTGAATTCGCCCTCGGCGCCGGAACCGGACACCGACGAGTTCACCGGGGCCGGCGGCCTGCAGTCCATTGCCGAGAGCCTGGCCGCCATCGCGCTCAGCGGTCCCCGGCACGCCCCGTCCGACGCCGGGCCGCAGCCTTTCGACGACCGGCTGATGGACAAGCTCTCCGCGCACCGGCTTCGCGGACCCATCCTCGCCATCCTCGGGCGCCTCACTCCGGCAGAGGCCCGGGCGCTGGCGCCGGCGGCAGGCTTCGGCGCGAATGCCTTCGCCTTGCTGGTCACCGACCGTCCGTCCGACGCCGGACCGGTCCTGGAGATCCTCCGCCGCGGGGGCTGGCGCGCGGCGTCCGTCACCGCGGCCACCCCGCTGCCGGCCGCCTGGTCAGCCTTCGACCAGGGCGGCGCCGGGCAACAGGGCGCCGCCGGGCTCCAGGCCGCCGCCGAGGTCCGGCGCGCTGCGGGAGGCCGGCGATGACCCTGACTCCGCAGCGCAGCGTGGCCCCGGAAGCGCCCGGTACCGGAACGCCGGCTGCCTCCGGCGGGGCGGGCCGGACCGGGGCCGGCGTCGAACCCTGGGCCATGGGGGTCGCGGTCGCGCTGGCCGTCGCAGGCGCCGCGTTGGGCCTCAACGGCGTGCTGCGCGGCTGGGCCTGGTACCCATCGGTGCTGACCACGGTGTTCACCGTCGCGCTGGCCATGGCGGCGCTCCGGGCCCTGCGGCTGCGCGGGTTCCTGGTCGGCGCCGGCGGCTTCGTGGCACTGGCCCTGGTCCTCACCTCGACATTCTTCCGGCAGCACAGCATCGCCGGTTTCATCCCCTCTTCGGACACCATGACCCAGCTGCAGCGCTACCTCCGGCGGGCCAGCGAGACGGTGTTGGCCGAGAGCTCCCCGGTGGCTCCGAACGCCGGGATCGTGCTGCTGGTCTGCGGGGTGCTCGGCCTGGTGGTCATCCTGGTCGACGCCCTGGCCGTCCCGCTCGCCCTGCCGGCAACCAGCGGCCTCGGCGTCCTGGCGGTCCTGGTGGTGCCGGCCATGGTGAAACCACAGAGCGTGGGCTGGCTGGGGTTCGCCGGTGCCGCGGCAGGCTTCCTGATGATCCTGGCCTGCAGCCACTGGTTCCATCCGACCTCCCGGACCCGGGTGGACACGGCACGCGACCCCGGCCAGCTCAAACGCGCCACCCTCACCGGAGCCATGGCACTGGCCCTGACCCTGCTGTTCCAGCTGGTCATCCCGGGCTTCGACCAGGGCACCTTCCCGCAGGGATCCCGGCTGAATCCCTGGGGCCCGGCCAGCGGCCTAAACCCGATGATCAGCCTCGGCAACAACCTGCGCAGTCCCACGGGAGACGGGCGGATCACCTATGCCACCAGCGCCGCCCAGGCGCCGTATCTCCGCTCCGTCACAGTGGACAGCTTCGAGGGCGACGCGTGGTCCCCGGATGACCGTGACTCCGGCCGGCGGCCGGGCACCGGAAGGATCGACCCGGGCCCGGAATCCAACGTCGAGGAACAGCTCAGGGTGGTCACGGCCGTAAATGCCGGCCAGTTCACCAGCCCCTACCTGCCGGTCCCCTACGCGCCCCAGGCGGTGAACGGCCTGACCGGCCGGTGGAGCTGGGACCCGGCAACCCTGAGCATCAAGGGCTTGGACACCAACTCGCGCAACCAGCAGTACGTGGTGACGTCGGTGGCCCCCAAGCTGACCCGGGCCGTGCTGGCGGAGTCCCCGGACCGGGTGCAGGGGGTGCCGGACGTTTTCACCCGGACCCCCGCCAACGTTCCGCAGATCGTGCGGCAAACGGCCGAGAGCGTCACCGCGGGAAGCGGCAGCAATTACGCCAAGGCCATGGCGATCCAGAATTACCTGCGCTCCGCGGAGTTCAGCTACTCGCTCCAGTCCCCCGTGCAGGGCGGCTACGACGGCAACGGGTTGTCCGTGCTGGCGGACTTCCTGACCCAGAAGAGCGGCTACTGCATCCATTTCTCCTCGGCGATGGCCGTGATGGCGCGGCTGGAGGGGATTCCCAGCCGGATCGCCGTCGGCTACGCCCCGGGCCGCGTCACCGGGTCCACCGTGTCGATCGCCGGTCAGGGGGCGCTGCCCGAATACGAGGTCGACGCCCGCGACGCGCATGCCTGGCCCGAACTCTACTTCCAGGGCGTGGGCTGGGTGGCCTTCGAGCCGACACCCTCCCGCGGCGTGGTGCCGGCCTACGCCACGGAGCCTGCGGCGCCCAGCGGGGCCAGCACCAACGAAAACAACGACGGTTTGATCCCGGAGGATGACCCGAAGCCCACGTCGGCGCCCGCGCCGGTACCGCTGCCGGCGCCCGCCGTCGCGGGCGGGGGCGGCTCCGGCAGCACGCTGCCGGCGCTGCTGTACGGCGCCGGCGGGGTGCTGCTGGTCCTGCTGCTGCTGGCGGCGCCGGCGCTGCTCCGCGGCGGTGTGCGGCGGCGGCGGCTCAACGCGTCAGCGACCGGCGCGGCCGGGTCCGCGGTGCCGGCCTGGGAAGAACTGCGGGATCTCGCCACGGACTTCCGGGTCGCGCCGCAGAGCAGCGAAACACCGCGGCACTTTGCAGCGCGGCTACGCGGTTCAGCGGCGCTGGGCGAAGCGGGCGGGGTGGACGCACCAGCGCACGCTGCTGTGGACTCCCTGACCGGCGACTACGAACGCCAGCAGTACGGCCGCCCGGACACGGGCTCCCCCGCCGGTGTGCCACTGCCCGGCGGCGCCTCCGCGGACAGGATCGCAGCGGTGCAGGACGCGCTGCGGGCGCACGCGTCGTGGAGCACGCGGCTGCGCGCCACCTGGCTGCCGCCCTCGCTGACGGCCCGCTTGCGGCGCCGGGTGTCGACGCCGCGCGCCGCGGCGCCGGGGCCCGGGAGGGGTGCCGGGCACGGCGCCGCGGGGTCCTGGTCCAGGCTCCGCGGCGCCGTCCGCCAGCTGCGCCGGAACTAGCCGGCGTAGGGGTCGGCGATGCCGATGTACTGGGTGTAGAGGTACTCCTCGATGCCTTCGAGGCCGCCCTCGCGTCCCAGGCCGGACTGCTTGACTCCGCCGAACGGTGCGGCCGCGTTGGACACCACGCCGGCATTCAGTCCCAGCATGCCGGTTTCCAGGCGTTCACCCATCCGGATGCCCCGGTTCAGGTCCTTGGTGAAGACGTAGGCCACCAGGCCGTACTCAGTGTTATTCGCGAGCCGGACGGCCTCGTCCTCGGTGTCGAAGGTGATGATCGGGGCGACGGGGCCGAAGATCTCCTCGGTCAGGATCCGGGTGCCCTCGGTAACGCCCTTGAGGATCGTGGGCTGGTAGAAGTAGCCCGGACCCTCGACGGCGGAGCCGCCCAGCACCGTGACGGCGCCCGCGGAGACCGCGTCGGTGACCAGCTCGTGGACCTTGTCGCGGCTCTTGGCGTCGATCAGCGGGCCCACCTTGGAGTCCGACTCGGTGCCGCGGGCCGTGGTCATGTCCTTCATCTTCGCGGCGAATTTCTCCGCGAACTCGTCGGCCACGGACTCGTGCACAATGAACCGGTTCGCCGCGGTGCAGGCCTCGCCCATGTTCCGCAGCTTCGCCAGCATCGCCCCGGCCACGGCCGCGTCAACGTCGGCGTCCCCGAACACCACGAACGGTGCGTTGCCGCCCAGCTCCATCGAGGTCCGCAGCACGGTCTCGGAAGCGTCCGCGAGCAGCCGCCGGCCAACTTCAGTGGAGCCGGTGAAGGAGAGCTTGCGCAGCCGGGAGTCCTTGATCAGCGGCCCGGTGGTGGCACCGGCGGTGGAGGTGGGGATCAGGTTCAGCACGCCGGCAGGCAGGCCGGCCTCGAGCATCACGGCGGCGAAGAGCTGCGAGGTCAGCGGGGTCAGGTTCGCGGACTTGAGCACCATGGTGCAGCCGGCCGCGACGGCCGGGGCCACCTTGCGGGTGGCCATGGCCAGCGGGAAGTTCCACGGCGTGATCAGCAGGCAGGGCCCCACCGGCTTCTTCGTCACCAGAAGCCGGGACTTGCCGTCCGGGGACACCGAGTAGCGCCCGAACGCGCGGACGGCCTCCTCGGAAAACCAGCGCAGGAACTCGGCGCCGTAGGTGACTTCGCCGCGGGCCTCGGCCAGCGGCTTGCCCATTTCGAGGGTCATCAGCAGCGCGAAGTCCTCGGCCCGTTCCGTGACGAGTTCGAAGGCGCGGCGCAGGATCTCACCGCGCTCCCGCGGCGGGACCTTGGCCCAGGACTCCTGCGCGGCAGCGGCGGCGTCCAGGGCCGCGGCGCCGTCCTCGGGGCCGGCGTCGGCGAGGCTCAGCAGCACCTTGCCGGTGGCGGGATCCTCGACGTCGAAGGTCTTGCCGGACGCGGCCGGGCGCCACTGCCCGTCAATCAGCAGGCCTGTCGGCACGGTGGCCAGCAGTGCGGCCTCACGCTCCGCGGTAACGGTGGGCTGGGCAGTTACAGTCACAATGACTCCCTCGTCGGCAATGGGTTGGAAAAAATCGATGATCGGCGCCCGCGCCGTCGTGCGCCGCGGGGCTGGACTACTGCCACGGTACTGCCGGATTCTCCGGAGTGTCTACGCTTGCGCGCACTAGCCCCCGCAGGTTTTGCTGTGCAGCTGCACAAGGTCGATCCGCGTCCCGCCGGGGCTGCGGGGCCCGGGTCAGCGCGCGGCGAGGACCGCCGAATACAGTTCGCGCTTGCTGACCCTGGCGTCCTCCGCGACGGCGGCGACGGCTTCCTTGAGCCGGATGCCCTGCGCGATCAGCGCATTCACGGCAGCGACCTGGTCCTCCGGTTTGCCGGGCTCCCGTTCCGGCGCGCCGCCCACGACGACGGCGATCTCGCCTCGGACCTCGTTCGCCTCGGTCCATTCGAGGAGTTCACGCAGGGTTCCGCGGATGACCTCTTCGTAGGTCTTGGTCAGTTCCCGGCAGATGGCCGCGCGGCGGTCTGCGCCGAAGCGTTCGTGCAGGGCGCGGAGCATGGGCTCCAGCCGGTGCGGCGCCTCGAAGAACACCATGGTGCGCCGTTCGGCGTCGAGGTCCGCGAGCCGGGAGGCGCGTTCGCCGGCTTTGCGCGGCAGGAATCCCTCGAAGCAGAAGCGGTCGGTCGGCAGGCCGGACAGGGCGAGCGCGGTCAGCACGGCCGAGGGGCCGGGGACGGCGGTGACAGTGAGGCCGGCGGCGACGGCGCCCTCCACCAGCCGGAAGCCCGGGTCCGAGACCGAGGGCATGCCGGCGTCGGTCACCATGACCAGCGTTTTCCCGGACCGCACCTGGTCCAGCAGCTCGCCGGTCTTGGCCGCCTCGTTGTGCTCGTGGTAGCTGATCACCCGGCCGGCCACAGTGATGCCGAGGCTTTGGACCAGCCGGTGCAGCCGCCGGGTGTCCTCGGCGGCGACGATGTCTGCCGTCTCCAGCAGTCCGATCAACCGGGCGGAGGCGTCCCCGACGTTGCCGATCGGGGTGGCGGCCAGCACGATCCGGCCCGGACCGGCGGCCGTCCCCGCTGCCGGAGCCGCGGCGGCGTCGGCTGCGGACGGAGCCGCGTCGGCGGCGGCCGGGGCCGGTGAAGTACTCGGTGACGTGCGTTGTTCTGGATCCACCCCACCAGCCTACTGCCGGGCGCGCGGGACCGACGATCACGGCCGCGAAAGGTAGCATGGGCAACGTGACGCAGACCCCCATGCGGCCTGCCGAGGCCGGTTCAGCCGCATCGGTGCCCGCCGATGCCAGCCCGGACAACCCCCGCCCCGCCCGCAGCCCGGACCCTGCCGGTGCCGGGCGCAACCTTGAGGGGCACCGCTGGATCCGCCGCCCCGGCGAGGCGTTCACCGCCGAGGCGCTCACGGAACGGCTGGTCGGCAATATCCGCAGTTGGCGGGACTATCCGCCGTCGCTGCGCCTCTGGTTCTGGCTGATCCCCGCCCTCACCGCGCTGCTGGGCGGCATCCTGCGCTTTGTCCGGCTGGATTCCCCGCACAACCTGGTGTTCGACGAAACCTACTACGTCAAGGACGGGTACTCGTTCCTGGTCAGCGGCTACGAGCGTGCCTGGCCGGACAAGGCCAACGATTCCTTCATCGCGGGCAACCCCGGGGTGCTGCTGGACAGCCCGGAGTACGTGGTCCACCCGCCGGTCGGCAAGTGGATGATCGCCGCCGGGATGTGGCTCTTCGGCCCGGAAAACTCCTTCGGCTGGCGCTTCGGGGCGGCCCTGACGGGCACCCTCTCCATCTTCCTGCTCGCCCTGATCGCCCAGAAGCTCTTCCGCTCCCTCACCCTGGGCGCCGTGGCCGGCGTGCTGCTGGCGGTGGACGGGCACCACCTCGTGATGTCCCGCACCTCGCTGCTGGACATCTTCCTGATGTTCTGGATCCTTGCCGCCTTCGGTGCGCTGCTGATGGACCGCGACGACGGCCGGCGACGGCTCGCGGCCCGGCTCGGCAGGCAGGCCGCGGCCTCCGCGGACGGCCAGCCCTCCCGGCTGCAGCTCGCCGCCGGGCCGTGGCTGGGCATCCGCTGGTGGCGGCTAGCCGCCGGCGTGTGCCTCGGCCTGGCCGTCGGGACCAAATGGTCCGCCTTGTTCTTCCTGGCCGGCTTCGGGCTGATGACGGTGCTGTGGGACCTGAGCGCGCGCCGGATCGCCGGTGTCCACGGCTGGATTACCGGCGGCATCCTCAAGGACGGCATCGGCGCCTTCCTGAGCATCGTCCCGGTCGCGGGCCTGGTCTACCTGGCCACCTGGGCCGGCTGGTTCCGCTCCAGCAACGCGTACTTCCGGCACTGGGCCGAGACCAACCCGTCGGCGGACTGGGGCTGGCTGCCCGATTCGCTCCGCTCGCTGGCCCACTACCACCTCGAGGCTTACAAGTTCCATCAGGGCCTGAGCGCCGAACACCCCTACGAGGCGAGCGCCTGGAGCTGGCTGGTGATGGGGCGCCCCACCTCCTTCTTCTATGAATCGTCCAAGCAGGGCACCGCCGGCTGCGAGCTGCCCAACTGCACGTCCGCCATCCTCTCGGTCGGCAACCCGCTGATCTGGTGGAGCGCGGCGGTCTGCCTGGGCGTCCTGCTCTTCTGGTGGGCCGGCCGCCGCGACTGGCGGGCCGGGGCCGTCCTGGCCGGTGTGGCCGCCGGCTACCTGCCCTGGTTCATGTACCCGGAACGCACCATGTTCTTCTTCTACGCGGTATCTTTCGAACCGTTCCTGGTGCTCGCCCTGGTGTACTGCCTGGGTCTGGTCCTGGGCCGGCGCAGCGACCCGCTCTGGCGGCGCCGCTCCGGCCTCTACCTCGTCGCGTTGTTCGTCGTCGCGGCCGTACTGCTCTCGGCCTTCTTCTACCCGGTCTGGACCGCGGAGCTGATTTCGTACCAGGACTGGCGGCTGCGGATGTGGATGCCGTCCTGGATCTAGGGCAGGATAACTAGCGGAGCCCGCGTCCGCCGGGCCGCGGACCGGAACGGGAGACATGGTTGTGAGAGAAGCTAGCACCGCACTGCTCGTCGAGCTGGACCCGGCGAGCAACGTGACGGACCTGCTGCTGGAGCAGCACGGCAAGGATCCGGTGCACGCCCTCTACTCCCGCAAGGGCCCGTCCGGCTGGACCGACATTCCGGCCCGGCAGTTCCTGGATGCGGTCAAGGCCTTGGCCAAGGGCCTGATTGCCGGCGGCCTCACTCCGGGTGAGACGGTCGCCGTCATGTCCGCCACCCGCTACGAATGGACCGTGGTGGACTTCGCCATCTGGTTCGCCGGCGGCGTCACCGTGCCCATCTACGAGACCTCCTCCGCCAGCCAGGTCGAATGGATCCTGCACGACTCCGGCGCCCGCCGCGTCTTCGTCGAAGACCAGGTGAAGGCCACCCTGGTCCAGGGCGTCCTGGACGGCTCCGGCCTGCTCGCGGGCCGGCTGCTCGGCGTCGTCCGGATGGACTACGACGGCGCCGCCCCGAACCTCGCCAGCCTCGCGGCGGCCGGCGCCGGGGTCAGCGATGCCGAACTGGAGCGGCAGCGCTCCGCGGCTGGCCTGGCCGATGTCGCCTCGCTGGTCTACACCTCCGGCACCACCGGTCGGCCCAAAGGCTGCGAAATCACGCACGGCAACTTCGCCCTCGTCGCGAAGAACATCGTCCTGTTCCTGCCGGAAATCCTGCTCCAGGAACACACCCGCACGCTGATGTTCCTCCCGCTGGCCCACGTGCTGGCCCGCGCCGTGCAGGTGATCTGCCTGACCGCCGGCACCACGCTGGGCCACACCTCCAACGCCAAGGAACTGCTGGAGGATCTTGGCACCTTCCAGCCCACGTTCCTGCTAGTGGTGCCCCGGATCTTTGAGAAGGTCTACGCCGGAGCCGAGCACAAGGCGGCGCTGGCCGGCAAGGACCGTCTCTTCGAGGCGGCCGCCGCCGTCGCGATCGACTACTCGAAAGCCCTTGATGCCGCGGCACGCGGCGAGGGCGCCGGCCCCGGCTGGGTGCTGCGCGCCAAGCACGCCGTCTTCGACCGGCTGCTGTACCCGAAACTGCGGCAGGCGTTCGGTGGCAGCCTGGGCTACACCGTCTCCGGGGCGAGCCCGCTCAGTTCGCATGACGCGCACTTCTTCCGCGGCGCCGGCGTGCCCGTGCTGGAAGGCTACGGCCTGACCGAGACCACGGCACCGTGCACGGCCAACACCCCGGCCCGCACCAAGGTAGGCACCGTGGGTATCCCGGTGCCGGGCACCACCATCAGGATTGCCGACGACGGAGAGATCCTGGTCAAGGGCATCGGCGTCTTCAAGGGCTACCACGCCAACGCGGCGGCCAACGCCGAGGCCTTTGTGGACGGGTTCTTCCGCACCGGCGACCTGGGCTCCCTCGATGCGGACGGTTTCCTCACCATCACCGGGCGGAAGAAGGACCTGCTGGTCACCGCCGGCGGGAAGAACGTGGCGCCCGGACCGCTGGAGGAGAAGATCCGCGAGCACCAGCTGGTGGCGCAGGCCGTGGTGGTCGGTGACGGGCGGCCGTTTGTGTCGGCCCTGGTCAACCTGGACCCGGAAGGCCTGGAGAACTGGTGCGCCGCGCAGCGTGTGCCCGTCATGGGGACCGCCGAGGCGGCGGCCAACGAGCAGGTCCGCGCGGCCATCCAAGCAGCCGTCGACGCGGCCAACACCCTGGTGTCCAAGGCAGAGTCGATCCGCAGCTTCGTGGTGCTCGACGCCGACTTTACCGTCGAGTCCGGGCACCTGACACCGTCCCTGAAGCTCAAGCGCTCCGCCGTCGTGCGCGATTTCGAGGCACAGATCAACCGGATCTACGGCTAGGGTCTTCGGTTACGGGGCGGCGCACGCAAAAGCGGCCGGCACCGCAGTGCCGGCCGCTTTGCTGTGCCGTGGTTGGTCCGGGTCCTGCTAGCCGCGGTCCTGCTGCTTCTGCTGCTTCTGCTCCAGCTTCTGCTCGAGCGTCGGGTCCTGCGCCGCGCCGGTGTCGGTGTGCCCATCGCTGCCGGCGGGGCTGTCCCCGGCGCCGTTACGGTTGCGCTTGAAGCGGCGGCCCCTGGGCTCGGCCGGATCCGTGGAGGCTGCGGCGTCCGACGCTTCCGACCCGTCCGCGGCGGCCTCGGCAGCACGCCGCCGGGGCGGCAGTCCGCGGCGTTTGCGGGTGGGCCAGGTGAGGATCAGGGTAAGGAGGGCGGCCAGGAGGACGAGCGCGCCGATCACGATCCCGGCGTCCACCCAGAACTGGCCGGGGAACAGCCGGATCAGCGTGTCCTCCAGGGAGAAGGTCCAGGTGCCGTTGGCGAAGAAGATTCGGTGGAACTCGGTGAAGAACTGCTCCCAGCCCAGCACCGCGAGCACACCAAGGCCGACGATGATCACCAGGGTGACGATCGAACCGGCGAACAGCCCGCGGCGGACTCCCCCGGTGCTGCGGCGGCGCAGGTAGAGAATGGCAACCAGGCTGAGCAGGATCAGCAGGGCGCCGGCGCCGAAGGCGGACAGAATCACGAGCTTGACGTCGGCCATGTGGCTGACTTCGCCTTGCTTGAACAGCGGTTCCCCGGCGCGGTTGACCAGCTCCCCGAGGTACCGCGGACCGGACCAGTTGCTCAGGTAGTCGACCGCGTAGGAACCGTAGGTCATCCGGTCGTCGGTGCTGAAGCCGTAGCCGTCCCCCGGGAAGCCCGGGCGGTTGTACTCGACCCAGAGGAACAGCGGGCTGGTCACGGCGCGGACCGCCAGGACCAGCAGGATGACCGGGTAGCAGACCGCGAGCAGGACCTGCATCACCCGGGGCGCGACGGGCTTGGCGTTGGCGGCGTGTTCCCGCTCGGCGTTGCGCCGTTCTACCTCCTCCTGCGGCGGCCGGACCTGCAGCGCTGAGGTGGGCAGCGACTCGCTGAAGTGTTCCGCTGCCGGCCCGTCGGTTGTGGCTGTAGTGGCTCCGGCGGATGCGCCCGCACTGCTGGCTGCGCCGGCGTCGGCGGCCCTCCGCTCGGCGCGGCGGCCCTGGCGTTCGCCTGCGGAGGGGGTCCGGTCGGAATCCACCGCACCGGGCACCGGGATCCCGGACCCGGCTGCCGGGGCCGCATCGCCTAGTTCAGCGTCCGGTGTCGGGCTGGTCCGCCCGGTGTCCGGGGTCCCGGAGGCGGCGTCGGCCCGCTTGCCCGCGGCGGCCGGCTTCATCCACTCGAAAGCGGGCTCGCCGGCGTCGTCGGCAGGGTCCAGGTCCGGATCCTGCCGATTCGGAGGGGTGGGACTTTTTTCCGTCACTGCAGCTTCGCTTCCGTAGGTTTCCGCGCCGCCGTGCCTTGGGCCAGGCAGCGCCACATCTCTGACTCCGAGCCTACCGTCAGGGCCTCAACCCCGGCGAGGTGCCACCCCGTGGGGCGCCCGATTCAGGCGGAAATTTCGGTGTACCCGGCGTCCCGGCTGTCCAGGTCCCCGCTGGCGCCGGCACGGTATGCCCGGCCGCCGAACCTCAGGACATAGCCCCAGTAGGCGGCGAGGACCGCGGCACCGATGCTGATCTTGGCCCAGACCGGAAGACCGCTGGGCGTCACGAAGCCTTCGACCACGCCCGAAACCAGCAGCACCAGGACTAGTCCCAGGGCCACCGTGATGAGCGAGCGGCCCTCCGCGGCGAGCGCCTGCGAGCGCCGGCGCGGGCCGGGAGCCACCACGGCCCAGAAGATCCGCAGCCCCGCCGCGCCGGCCACAAAAACGGCCGTCAGTTCCATCAGGCCGTGCGGGAGGATGTAGCTGAAGAACACGTCAAGTTTCCCGGCACCGGCGAAGACGCCGGCGGCGACGCCGACGCCCTGGGCGTTGCCGATCAGGACCATCGGGACCCAGAAGCCCGTGATACCCAGGGCCACGGCCTGCGCGGCGATCCAGGCGTTGTTGGTCCATACCAGGCCGGCGAAGGACGCGGCGGGGTTCTCGGAGTAGTAGTTGACGAAGTCCTGCTCCACGTAGCGGCGGACCGCGGCGTCGGAGCCCAGGGCGCGCAGGGCCTCCGGGGAGTTGCCGATCCAGACGGCGTAGGCGGCTGCGACCAGGCAGAACGCGAGCCCGCAGCAGAGCGTCAGCCAGCGGATCCGGTACAGGGCGGCGGGCAGCGCGATGACGAAGAACCGGGCAAGGTCCTCCATGAAGTTGGACCGCGCGCCGGTGAACCGGGTCCGCGCCTGGGCGAGGCTGGCCGAGAGCGCCGCGGACAGGCCGCTCTCGGGCGCCACGGAGCGCAGCAGCGAGAGGTCCGCCGACGCGCCCTGGTAGAGCCGCAGCAGCTCGTCCGCGTCGGCGCCGCTGAGCCTGCGCTGATGCGCCAGCGCGTGCAGCCGCGCCCACTTGTCCCCGTTCACCAGGGAGAACGCCTCGATGTCCACG
Organism: uncultured Arthrobacter sp.; assembly: GCF_964021775.1. Taxonomy (GTDB): domain Bacteria; phylum Actinomycetota; class Actinomycetes; order Actinomycetales; family Micrococcaceae; genus Arthrobacter. Next base: position 93,627 of record NZ_CAXHZI010000008.1, on the reverse strand, counting down.
GCACCACCCTAGCCCCCACCCCGGCGCGAACGGACACTTGCGGCCCCCACCCAGCGCGCGAACGGACACTTGAGGCCCAGGTTGCGCGGGGAAAAGAGGGCCCCAAGTGTCCGTTCGCGCTCAGGACCGGCGGGGAGGATGGTTAGACTGTGCCTCACTGGCACGGAAGCGGGGGTCCGGTTTGAGTTCCATCATCACAGGCGAGGCCGTCGTCCTTGAGTTGCGCCCGGCGTCGTTCGCTGCCCGGGCGCTGGGCCTGCTGCTGGATGTCCTGGTGCACGGCGCCGCGCTGTGGGGCCTTCTCGCGGTGGTCGGGGCCGCCGCCCCCGAGCTGGACGGCGCTGCGCTGGGCGCCCTGGTCACGGTCGCCGTCGTCTTCTGTTTTGTGGTCCTGCCCGTCACGGTGGAGACGCTCAGCCGCGGCCTGTCCCTGGGCAAGCTGGCCGCCGGGCTGCGGATTGTGCGCGACGACGGCGGGGCCATCCGCTTCCGGCACGCCCTGATCCGGGGCCTGATCGGGTTCCTCGAAATTTACGCGACGCTGGGCGGCCTGGCGGTGGCCGTCGCGCTGTTCAACGGAAAATCCAAGCGGCTCGGCGACCTGGTGGCCGGCACCTACGCGCTGCGGCGCCGGGTGCGGGCCGAGGCGCCGGTGCTGCACAGCGTCCCGTTCCAGCTGCAGCCCTGGGTGTCGATGGCGGATATCGGCCGGATCCCGGACGCCGCGGCCCGCCGCGGCGCGCTCTTTCTCCGCCAGGCCGGCCGCATGGCGCCCGCTTCGAGGGCGGGGATGGCGCAATCGCTGGCCAGCGAGCTGGCGGCGCACGTCGCTCCCCCGCCGCCGGCCGGAACCGGAGCCGAGGAGTACCTGGCGGCGGTGCTCGGCGAGCGAAGCCGCCGCGAACTGGACCGGCTGCGGCTCACGCGGGAACGCAGCGCCCGGCTCGGTGCACGGCTGGGCCGGCTGCCGCACCAGCGGGAGCGCTGACGGCGGACCCGGGGCCCGGGACCCTACTCAGCGCTGGGCCTACTCAGCGCTGGGCGTACTTGGCCCAGGGGATGTTCCAGTCGCCGAAGCCTTCCAGCGGCTCCACCGGCGCCGCGCCGGTGTTCAGCGTCTGCACAATGTCGCCGGTTTTCATGTTGCTGAAGAACCACTGGGCGTCCGCCGGGAGCAGCCCGACGCAGCCGTGCGAAACGTTGAACCTGCCCACCGCGCCCCACGCGGACTCCAGCGCCTGGTGCACGTAGACGCCCGACGTCGTCAGCCGGTTGGCGTATTCCACGGTCAGCGGCGGGTAGTAGCCCTTGTCGCCGGGTTTGAGGCCGATGCTGCCGGCGTTGAATTTGGAACGGCGCTCCTGCTCCATGATGACCGCGTAGCCGGAGGGTGAGAGCCAGTCCTCGCCGCCGAGGGTGACCGGCGCGGTTTTGACCAGCCGCCCGTCAAAGTACACCTTCATGGTCTTCGTGATGTCGTCCACGACGGCGATGCGCTGCGGCCCCACCGTAAAAGAGACCGGAACATTGGAGTTGCCGACCATGCCGTTGCCGAAGTCGACGCCGAACAGTTTCAGGTCCACGGTGATCCGGCTGTTGGCCGCCCAGAACTTGTCCGGCCGGATCCGCACCCGGCGGTCCGAGTACCAGCGCCAGGCGACGGCCTGGCCCGAGGAAACCTTGACCTTGACGGCCTTTTCCATGGCCGCCTTGTTGAGCACCGGCTCGCTGAAGACGATCTCGACGGGCTGCCCGGCCCCGATGGTGCTGCCGTTGAACGGATAGACGGCGGCGTCGGCCTCATTGGCTGTGCCCACCGTCGTGAAGCTTCGCTCCTGTTTCGTCTCCCGGCCGGCCCCGTCAACAATAGTGAAGCTGTAGCGGTACCGGGTGTTGAACGCGAGGGGGTCCCCGGCGGTCCAGGTGGAACCGTCCGCACTGAGGGTCCCGGCAACGGCGTCGCCGCCGGCCTCGGGCTCCAGCCGCACGTCCTTGACCAGCCCGTTGACGGCCTTGACGGAGGGCAGGGCGGCCGGATTGACGTCCGTGGCGCCGTCCAGCGGCGTCACCCCGAGTTCGACGGCTTTCGCCACGGGTGCGGCCAGGCCCGGGACGTTGCGCATCGGCGACGCCGACTCCGAGGGCAGGTCGCTGTCCGCCCAGACCGGGCCGGTGGCGACGCCGATCCCGCCGGCGCCGATGGCAAGGCAGAGCCCGGCCACGGCCAGCATTTTCCCGGTACTCTTCCCGGTAGCCTTCCCGGCGTTCCTACCGGCGCCAGCGCGGGTGCTCATCGTCTCGTCCATCCGGTGTCCCCCAAAATCCTGTCCCCCAACCACAATTCTCCGCGGCTTTAGTTGGCGTACTTCACCCAGGGGATGTTCCAGTCCCCGTAGCCGTCGTCGTTGGCCGCGTAGTCGCCGCCGGTGTTGACCACCTGGACCACGTCGCCGGTCGTCATGTTGTCGAAAACCCACTTGGCGCCGGCCGGGCCCAGCCCGATGCAGCCATGGGAGAGGTTAACCTTGCCGATGTAGGGCATGGCGGACTCGGTCGCCTGGTGGATGAATTCGCCGCTGGTCGTCAGGCGGGTGGCGTAATTGACGTCGAGTTGCCCGTAGTAGGCCGGGTCGCCCGGCTTCAGCCCGATGGTGGAGGCGTCCATGTGCTCAACCCGGTACTGTTCCATCAGGACGAGATAGCCGCGCGCCGACGGGAAACGGGTGTCGCCCAGCGTCGCCGGCCAGCTGCCGACCTGGCGGCCGTTGACCGAGGCTGTGAACGTGTGCGCCTTGGCATCGGCGATGGCGACCTTCTTGTCGCCGATGTGCACCGTGACTTTCTTGTTGAAATTGCCGATCTGGCCCTTGCCGAGGTCGACGCCGAAGAGCTTGATGTCCATCGTGACGGTGCTGTTGGCCGCCCAGAAATTCTGCGGCCGGTAGCGGACCATGGTGTTGCTGTACCAGTGGAAGTCGCCGGCCTGCCCCGAAGTGGAGCTGACCTTAATTGCCTTTTCGACGGCGGCGCGGTTCAGCACCGGTTCGCTGAAGGTGAGTTGGAGCGGCTGCGCGACGCCGACCTTCATGCCGTCCAGCGGGTAGATGGCCGCGTCCGCCTCGTTGGCGGTGCTCACCGTGGTGAAGCTGCGGGTGGCGTCCGTGCTGCGTCCCGCGCCGTCGACCACGGAGTAGCTGTAGGTGTAGCGGGTGTTGAACTGCAGCGGCCCGGTGGCGGCCCAGCTGGAACCGTCGGCGCTGAGCTTTCCGTCCACGGCGTCACCCGAATCGCTGGTGAGGGCGGCGCGCTCGATCCGGCCGTTGCCCACCTTCAGGGTGACCGTCGCGGCCGGGTTGACCTGGACGGCGGCGTCGGCGGGCGCGGCCGCGAGCTTCAGCGGCGCCACGACTGGGAAGGCAAGCCCCTGGGTGGACCGCTCCGGCGAACCGGCTTCGGAAGCAAAGGAAGGATGGGCCAGGGGTCCTGCCGCGGCAAACACTCCGCCGCCGGCCGCCAGCGCGCACGCCGCGGCCAGTACGGCGGCCTTCCGGCCGGTGCTCCAGGTCTTGGGTGCGATCACAGTACTCGGGTCCTTCCAGACGTTACCTTGACAGCATAAGTGAATTTCCGGTGCGGGCCGCCCTGGCCAGCGCCACGATACGGTCACAAAAAGAGGCCCCGGACTCACGGTCCGGGGCCCCTCAGGCAGCTGGGGTCGCGCCTAGTAGCGGTAGTGCTCCGGCTTGTAGGGGCCGGCGACGTCGAGGTCCAGGTAGGCGGCCTGTTCCTTGGTCAGCTCCGTCAGTTCCGCGCCGAGGGCGTCGAGGTGCAGCCGGGCGACCTTCTCGTCGAGGATCTTCGGCAGCACGTAAACCTGCTTCTCGTACTCCCGCTCCCCCTCCGGCTGGCCCGCCTTGGTGAACAGTTCGATCTGCGCGATGGTCTGGTTGGCGAAGGAGTTGCTCATCACGAAGGATGGGTGCCCGGTGGCGTTGCCGAGGTTCAGCAGGCGCCCTTCGGACAGGACGATGATGGAGCGGCTGTCCTTGCCCGTGGCCGGGTCGGCCTCGAAGACCCACTCGTGCACCTGCGGCTTGATCTCGACCTTCTTGATGCCGGGGATCCGGGCCAGTCCGGCCATGTCGATCTCGTTGTCGAAGTGGCCGATGTTGCCCACGATCGCCTTGTCGCGCATCCCGGCCATGTGCTCGGCCATGATGACGTCCTTGTTGCCGGTGGTGGTGATGAAGATGTGGCCTTCTTCCAGGACACTCTCCAGCGTGGCTACCTGGTAGCCGTCCATCGCGGCCTGCAGCGCGCAGATCGGATCGATTTCGGTCACGATCACCCGTGAACCCTGGCCGCGGAACGCCTCCGCGGCGCCCTTACCGACGTCGCCGTAGCCGCAGACGACGGCGACCTTGCCGCCCATCAGCACATCGGTGGCGCGGTTGATGCCGTCCGGCAGCGAGTGGCGGATGCCGTATTTGTTGTCGAACTTGCTCTTGGTGACGGAGTCGTTGACGTTGATCGCCGGGAACAGCAGCTTGCCCTGCTCGGCGAGCTGGTACAGGCGGTGGACACCCGTCGTGGTCTCCTCGGTCACGCCGAGCAGGCGCGAACCGATCCGGGTCCACTTCTGCGGGTCCTGCTGCAGCGAGGCGCGCAGTACCTCGAGGAAGACGCGGCCTTCCTCGGATTCGTCGTCTCCGGCGGCCGGGACGGCGCCGAGGGCTTCGAACTCGGCGCCCTTGTGCACCAGCATGGTGGCGTCGCCGCCGTCATCGAGAATCATGTTCGGGCCCAGGTCCGGGTTGCTGTCCGCCCCCGGCCAGGTCAGGATCTGTTCGGCCGTCCACCAGTATTCCTCGAGCGTCTCGCCCTTCCAAGCGAACACCGGAACGCCCTGCGGGTCCTCGACGGTGCCCTGGCCGACGACGACGGCGGCGGCCGCCTCGTTCTGGGTGGAAAAGATGTTGCAGGAGGCCCAGCGGACCTCGGCGCCGAGCGCGGTGAGGGTTTCGATCAGCACGGCCGTCTGGACCGTCATATGCAGGGAACCGGCGATCCGGGCGCCCTTCAGCGGCTGGCTGGCGCCGAATTCCTCGCGCAGGGCCATCAGCCCGGGCATCTCGTGCTCGGCGAGGCGGATCTGGTGCCGGCCGGCCTCGGCCAGCGAGATGTCCGCAATTTTGTAATCGAAAGTCATGGGGATCCTTTGTGGTAGCCGGATGTACTGAAGGGACTGCAAGTGGTTCGACGCCGGGGCAGCTGCCGATGGGCCGACCTGCGGATTTTCCCGGGGCTTCCCTCGGGGGCTATTGCGCGGCGTGGCGGGGCCCTCCGTCGGGCCGGCCGCCGTCGTGCTGGTCGGAGGGGGCAGCGGTGGCCGCGGCCAGCAACTCCGGCGGCAGCAGCAGCGGGATGCCGTCCTCGATCGCGTAGCGCGGCTTCTGCCCGTCCGCGCCGGGCGTCGCGGCGACGAGTTCGTCGCCCTCCTGCACCAGGGCCGAGCCCGTCACGGGGCAGCGCAGGACAGACAGCAGTTCGGGACTGATCAGTGGCATGGTGAAGGCTCCCTGGGGGCGACGCCGCTGGCGCCGGTGGCGTACGGAAATTTCAGTTCCCAGCCTACCGCCAGTTCGCGGCTCAGGAGGGTTCGCGCAGGACGCGCAGGTGCCCCCGCCGGGTTCCTTCGGCGGCGGCCGGTGCTTCGAGCGCCGGATGCGCGGCGCGCTGGCCCTGCACGGGCTCCCCCGCAGCGGGCCGGGCCGCGGCTTCGCGGACAGCGTTGGCGAGGGCGAGCAGGTCATCGGGTCCGGGACCGGCCGGGGTGGCCGGCATCGCGAGGCGCAGCACTTCCCACCCCCGCGGGACCGTCAACGTACCGGCGTGCTGTTCGCAGAGGTCGTAGCAATGGGGTTCGGCGTAGGTGGCCAGCGGGCCGAGCACGGCCGTGGAGTCGGCATACACGTACGTCAAAGTGGCTACCGCCGAATTGCGGCAGGCTGACCTTGAACATTGACGAATTGCACCCACGACATCACAGACTACTCCCCCCGGCCCGCGCGTCCGCGCATTGAAACGCCCCGGCGGCCGGCTGTCTGCCGGCTTGCTTTATATAACGGCCGGCACCAGCGCGCCCGGCCGGGGCGTCGGGCGCGTACCGGACGGCGGGTCGCGGCGGCCGCCATATCGCAGAAATCAGGTGCCGGGTTTAGAGTCAAGGTATGCAGTCATCGCACCATGATCCCGGCTTTACGGTCCGGTTGGCTGACCCCGGCGCCGGCGGCACCGCCCCGGGGAAGAGCTTTCGTCAGCGCCGCAGGAACCGGCACGGCCGCGGCCTGCGCGGCGAGCTGATGCTCCCGACCTTGCCCGGGTACCGGACGCGTTCGGACCGTTTCGATGATTTTGTCCTGGATTCGGCGCAGCGCCTGCACGATATCTGGGGCAAGCCGCTGGACGGCGTCCGCTTCGCGGTCGAGGAGATCCCGCCCGGGCTGGAGCAGCTTGTGGCCGACGGCACCCCGGCGCCGATGGGATCCTACGCTCCGGCGACGGCGGAAGACGGTCCCGTGATCACGCTCTACCGGCGGGTGGTGGAACAGGCCTGCGGCAGCCGCGAAGAACTCCAGGACCTCGTGCACGACGTGGTCGTGGAGCGCACGGCCGAGATGCTCGGCGTGCCGCCGGAGTCACTGGACCCGGTCTACCGCCGCCGTTACTAGCCCGCCAGCCCGCCGCCGCTACCCGCCCGGGCTAGTACCGGAGAGTGACCTGCGGCTACCTGCCCGGGCTAGTACCCGAGGGTGACCGGGACTTGCTCCTGGCCGGCCGCACCGGGGGTGACCGGGATGCTCGCAATGTCGGCCCTGCCGTCCTGCTCCAGCAGCACGGCACCGTAGGCCGCGTCCCCGGACGCCGACACCAGGTACCCCACCAGCGGTGACCCGCCCACGTCAGCGGGGACCCTGACCGAGGCGGTGGTCCCGCCCGCAATGTCAGCGGTGGCTGCGGCGCGGATCTTGCCGTCGGCGGTGATCGGCGTGTAGGTAATCGTGGCACGGCCTTCCGGGGCGCCGAACATCAGGAACCGCTCGCCCGTCCGCGGCACCGCGACCACGTGCTGGCTTCCCAGCCGCGCCGAGGCCGGTGCCCAGGCAAAGTCCGCGGCATCCTCGGCCTTGACCCCGCGGGTGACCCTGGCCGCGGCGGCAAAGGAAACGTCCGAGCTGGCCGCAAGGGTGTAATGGCCGGCCGGCACCCCCGCGAGGGAGACCTCCGTGACCGCACCCGCCTTGGCAGTGACCACTCCGCCTGGCAGCGCCTTTTGGCCGTCGCGTCCGAACAGTTTCACTTCAACGACGGCGTCCGCGGCCCCGGGGACAGCGATCTGCAGGGCGGGTTTGGCGTCGGCGAAGCCGGGTTTCGCACCCAGGGACGCCAGCGCCGCGGGGCCCTGCAGGTCAATGCCGGAGATGACCTGCCCGGTGGCGGGGACTGTTCCCGGCGAAATGAATTCCACTCCGCCCGGGGTCAGCCCGCGGAGCACACTCTGCTGGATGACGGCTGAGACCGGGCCGCCCGTACTGCGCACCCGCACGCCCAGCCGTTCCTGCCCGGGCGCCAGCCCGGCGAGGATGATGGACCGGGTGCTGCCCGGCGCCACCAGCAGTCCGCGGCTCCCGGGAGCCTGGATGGCGCCCTTGGCACCGAACAGATCCAGGCTGACGGTGGCGGGGGTGCCGGAGGCGTTGCTGACTTTCAGGACCGCGGTCCGGCCCAGTGCGGTGTTCGCCCCGACCAGCCACAGATCGTTGGCCGGCCGCTGGCAGGCGGCGGCGGCAGCGCCGCGGAGGTCCCCGTCGGTGGCCGTGTAGCTCATCACCGCGCCGGCCGAGGGCTGCTGGTTTCCCTGCGCGTCCGCGCTGAGCACGCTGACGGCGTCGACGCTGCGCTCCGGTACAACTCCGGCGCGCAGTGCGGTCGCGGCGGGGGCTGACGGCGTCGCCGCGGACCCCGGGGCGGTCGCCGGGGCGGCTTTGGCCAGTTGCACCAGCGGGGTGCCGGTGAGCGCGGCCAGCCGGCTTCCGGGAAGCAACCCGGCGCTGGAGCTCAGCACGACCGCGCTGACCGCGCTCCGGGCGGTGGCAGATTCCGGGCTGAACTGCGGGTCCGTGCCCACGGGCGTACCCTGGAGCAGCCGCGCCGGTCCGGGGCAGACACCCACGTTGCTGCCGGCCGGGACCGCGGCCAGCGGCGCTTCCAGTTGTCGGCTGCCGGGGTTTTGTGGCGAGAGGGCGGACGCCGCCACCAGGCCGCCGCCTGCCGCGATCAGCACCAGTGCGGAGAGCACCCCGCCCACGGTCCCGGAAACGCGCTTCAGCCGGGCCGGGAGCGGAACCCGGCCCGCGACGGTGCGCGGTGAGCCGCCCCGCCCGCCCCGGTCCCGTTTGGCCTCCGTTGCCGGGGCCTCCAGGTCGCGGGGCTGCCCGGCGGGAGCAGGCTGTTCCGGGGGCGTTACGCCCTCGTTGTCGTCATGCATGCTGGTGTTCCTTACGCAGGGAGCCTTCGTCCCTGGAGAGCCCGGTGTTCGGCCGGCGGGCTGGCATGGGGATGGCCAGGAGGACCGTCAGGCCGATCACTACGGCCTGGCCGATGCCGGTCCAGAGTGCCCACGGGTTTTCGTAACGGATGCTGAGCCGGCCGCCCTGGGCCGGCAGGGTGAAGGCTTGCGCCCAGTCCGCGGTGGTGGCGGTCAGGCGGCGGCCGTCCAGCCAGGCGCTCCAGCCCGGGTCCGCCCGGTCAGTGAGGACCACCAGCCGGCCTTCCGGTCCGGCCGGTACGGTTGCGTCGGCGGAGACCGGCTCCGCCGGCAGCAGCCCGACAGTAGTTCCGGAGCGGTCGACGATCCGGACGCGGTGCGCGACGTCGGCGTTCTTGGCTTCTTTTTCGTTCAGCGGGCTGATCCGCCACAACCAGCCGACGTCGGTGCGGCCGACGGCGACGAGGCCGGGGACGGCATCCATCCGGCTGGCGGTCAGTTCCGCCGAGCTGTCGCTGGCCTCGAGTACGACAAAGCCGACGCCGAGCTGCTCCAGCTGCCGGCGGGGGTCCACGCCCTGGCCGGCGGCGATAGTGGCGACCACGCTGCGCAGGGACGCGGCAACCGCGTCGTCGTCGCGGACTGTTTCCTTGCCCGGGGCGCCCGTCACCGTGCGGGCGGAGGCGACGGCGGAGAGGGCGTCCAGCCGGGTACCGTCGCCGCGCATCAGCGCGGCGGCAAAACTCCCGTCCTCCTTGGCGGAGAGGACCAGCGTCCGGGTCTGTTCCGGTCCCTCCCCCCGGTCGATCGCCGTCGTCGGGAGCAGGCGGGGCATGCCGGCCTGGACCAGCCGGCGGACGCCGAGCGCGCCGCCAGGGACGGCGCCGGTGCCCGCGTCGGCGGTACCGGTGATCCCGGCAGCAGCGGGGGCGCCGTCCAGGTCTGTGGCGGCAGCCGCGGGCGGGTCCGGTTGCAACACATTGTGGGCCGCCCACGCAGCGAGTCCGGCCAGCGGACCGGCGAGCAGGAGCACCATTGCGGTGACGGCGGTGCCGCGGACCAGGATTTTGCGGCCAAGACCGCCCGCGGCGGATGCGTCGGCGGCGTCGACCACGGCTTCGGCACCGATCAGCGCCGCGCCCAGCAGCGCGAACGCCGCGGCGGAGACCGCCGGGCCGGTGAACGGCGTGACCAGGACCTCGGCGCTGGCGCCGGTGGCGATGTGTCCGGCCAGCCAGCCGCCCGCCAGCATCAGCACGGCCGCGGCCCAAAGGCAGCGGGCCAGCCAGGGCCGCCGCCCCGCGGCACGCCGGCCCGGGAGGAAGAGGGCGGTAACCGCCAGCACCAGGACCGGGAGGCCGATTAGCAGGGCGAGCAGCAGGGCCCACGGCACGGCCCCGGGGCCGAAGGCGGACAGCCCGGCGAGGCCCGCGGCGCCCTCGAAGCGCAGCGGCTGGCCCAGCACCTGCTGCCAGAGCGGTGCTGCGTCAAAGCCCAGCGGCAGGCCCGGATCGGCGAGCAGGGCCCGGGGCCGGTCCAGGACCGGCAGGGCAAAGGGAAGAAACAGGGCGACGCTGGGAAGCAGCGCCCACCAGATGGTGCGTCCCCGGCGCCGCAACAGGACACCGCACAGCGTCACGACGACGGCGGCAGGCAGCAGCAGGGACGGGGCGGCCGCGGTGATGACGGCCAGCGCGAGCCCCGCAGCGGCTGCCGCGGTCCAGGACGGTGTGCCGTTGACCCCGGGCTTGACCGGAGGTTTCTCGGTGAAACGCCGGTCCCCCGGCACCGGGACCGCGAAGCGCCCGCGGCCCGGGACGGACCCGGTGGCGCGGAGCAGGGCAAGGACAAGCAGCGGCATCATGACGTGCGCCACAAGCGCGCCGAGACGGCCCTGGTTCAGGGCAACCTGGAGGGCGGGCGCACCGGCCCAGAGGAGTGCGGCCGCCAGACGAAGCCTGCGCCGGCGGGTCAGGGCTCCGGCGGCGAACCAGGCGCCCAGCGCGGACAGCGGCATGGCCAGGATGAGCAGCCAGGCCACGGCACCGTTGGCGTTGCCCGCACCAAGCACACCTAGCACCCAGAGCACGTAGCCGAACGGGTCGCCGTGACCCGGCAGCCCGGCCCCGAGCGCAACCCACCAGCTTGAGGCATGGTTCCAGATCTCGCTTATCCGGCCCGAGACCGGGATGAGCGCCCCGCCGGTGACGGCGTCGGCGCGGAACAGCCCCAGCAGGCCGATCAGCGACGCCGCGGCGGTGACCAGCAAGGCCAGCAGGGCACCGTTGCCTACCCAGCCGCGCTCGGTGGTGCCCAGCGCCGCGAAGTCGTCGGTGGAATCGCCGCTGGGCTGGTCGGCGAGCAGGTCGTGGCCGGCGGCGTCGCCGGCGTCGTCCGAGCCGAGCGCCTCCATGAGCGAGCGGCGGTGCGCCCAGACCTCCCGCCGGGGCGTCTGCAGCCCCTTGATGACGGAGCGGCGGATGCGCCGGGTGCGGGCGGCGTTGCGGCGGCCGCGGAACACGGCGGCGGGGCGGGCGAGGGCGCCGAGGGTTGCCAGCAGCTGGGCGAACCCGTGGCCGGGGTCCTTGACGGCGATGCTGAGGACCAGCTTGAAGAGGCTGCCCAGCAGGGCCCCGACGGCGTGCACGGGGACTTTCCAGGCCGGGGCGTGCTTGAGCCGCAGGTGGACCTGCGCCTTGCGGGCCGCCGCTGCATTGCCTTGGGCGTGCGGGCGGTGCGACACATGGAACATGCGGGCGCTCGGCACCACCACCACCCGGTGGCCGGCGAGCCGGTTGCGCCAGCAGAAGTCGACGTCGTCGCCGCTGCCCGGAAGGGCCGGGTCGAAGCCGCGGAGGTGTTCCCAGACGTCGCGGCGGACCAGCATGCCGGCCGAGTTAACGGCGAAGATGTCGCTGCGGCCGTTGTACTGGCCCTGGTCGAGTTCATCGGCTTCGATCAGGGTCAGCCGCTCGGCCCAGCGGCTGGTGGAGAGTCCCACGTCGATCAGCCGGCGTTCGGCGTGCCAGTCCAGCTGCTTGCAGCCCGCCACGGTGACGGAGGGGGCCCGTTCCACGGCGTGCAGCAGCTCGGCGAGGGCTTCGGGGGCCGGTGCGGCGTCGTCGTGCAGCAACCAGATCCATTCGGGGCCCGCGGGCGCGGCCTCCCCGCGCCAGGGCGCGAGTGCCTTGAGCCCGGCTTGGACGGCGCCGCCCATGCCGCTCCTGCCCGGCTCGACGACGGTGACGTTGGCCGGGCCGAGGGCCTGGCCAAGCAGGGCCGCCGAGTGGTCACGGGAGCCGGCATCGATCCCGAGGGCCGCATCCGCCGGACGCGTCTGCGCCGCCAATGCCGCCAGGGTCCTGGGGAGATAGTCACCGCCGTTGTGGGCTACCACAACGGCGGTGACTTGTACTTCTTGAAGAATTAGACTGCCCGCTTCCTAAGCCGGCGGCGTTCCCGCTCGGAGAGGCCGCCCCAGATGCCGAAGCGCTCGTCGTTGGACAAGGCGTACTCCAGGCATTGTGAACGGACGTTGCAGGCACCGCACACCTTCTTGGCGTCGCGGGTGGAGCCGCCCTTTTCAGGGAAGAAGGCCTCCGGGTCGGTCTGCGCGCAGAGCGCGTCGGTCTGCCATCCCAGTTCGCCTTCATCATCGAAGTCCTGCCGGGACGGCAGTCCGATCCACACCGGCTGGGCGGTGGTTCCGGGGTGCAGGGTCTGCAGTTCCATGGGCGGGTCGAGCGGATCGTCGTCCTGCTCCGGGTTTCCGGCCAGAAGTGCTTCGTGGGCTGCGAGGAAGGCCGTGGCCTGGTCCTGCAGTGAGTCCTGGGTGTGTTCGTTGTACCGCTCCGCGGCATCCGGATCGGCGGGGTCTACGTACCAATCACTCGGCACCCCGCGTGAACGGTATTTCGCCGTCGCTTGGCCGGCGACGACTTCATCTTCATGGATACGCTCTGCAAGCCCCATTGGCGTTCCCTCTCTGATTTTGCAGCCTTTGCCTGACCCTCGGACACTCGGTTGTGTGCCGCCTGATGCGCATTGGCTTTCGATACCTAATTACACGTGTGTAAGTATCCGGGAGTCAAGCCGCGGCGGAGATAATAATCAATTTCCGCCGCATTGGCCGTGCACGCCACGCCCGGGAGTTTTCCGGCCTCCGCCGCATGCTGGCGCGGAATTGACAGCCTACTGAGTACTTTCCTGCGTTGGCGCTGCGTTCTTCCTGGGATTTTCCTGCGTTTACGGTGATTTTCCCCCGCCGACCGCCAGCGGCCCGCCGCCGGGGCGGGCACCAGGGCGCCGCGGGCGTGACAGAGATCACGTACCCGGCCGCCGTGGCAAGATGAGGGCATGAGTATCCCGGCAATCGACCTGATGTCAGCCCTGCGTTCCGGCCAGTCCACCTCTCCCCGGCTGACCTGGTACGGGCCGGCCGGTGAACGGGTGGAACTGTCCGGCCGGGTGCTGGACAACTGGGTGGCCAAGACCAGCAACCTGCTGCAGGACGAGCTGGACGCGGAGCCCGGCACGCGGCTTCGCCTGGACCTGCCGGCGCACTGGAAGTCGCTGGTGCTGGCGCTGGCGGCCTGGCAGCTCGGCATGGAGGTGGTGCTTGACGCGGCGGAAGCCGAACTGCTCGCCACGGCCGAGCCCGGACCGGCGGCCGCCGAAGGCGCCTTCGACGCCGTCATGGCGGTCGCGCTGCCGGCGCTGGCGATGCGGTGGCTGGGCGAGCTGCCCTCCGGCGTCGTGGATTATGCGGCCGAGGTGCGCTCCCACGGGGATTTCTTTATGCCGCACGTGGAGCCCGAGGCGGACCGCCGGGCAGTCCGGAGCGCCGCCGGCACCGTGCACGCGCACGGCGGTCTGCTGGCAGGTTTTGCGGCACCCTCGGCGGCCCCGGCGGCCGGTGCGTCGTCTGCCGAAGGCGGCGAGCGGGTGCTCGTCCGGGCCGCGGAGGGACTCGAATCGGTCCTGGCCCAGTCCCTGGGCGCGTGGCAGCGGGACGGTTCCGTCGTGCTGGTCCACCCGGACGTCGCAGTGACCGAGCGGCTGCTCAGTGACGAGCGCGTGAGCCGGAGCTGACCTGCGTCGGCAGGATCAGCGGGACAGGATCGGCAGGGTGCGGCTCAGCGGCGTTCGGGTGTGCTGCCTGGGCCGTCCGGATCCTGGGCGGCCTGGCCGGGAACCCCGACGGCCTCCTGGCCGTGCGGGTGGCGTTCGATGATCTCGTGGTCGTGCGAGAACTCCGGCTCGTCGTCGAGTTCCTTGTTGAACACCAGGAAGCGGTAGGCGAAGAACCGGACGACCGTGGCGACGAGGATGCCGACAATTCCGGCGAAGAAAAGCGTGTTCTTGTCCGTGATGCCCATGCCGTACTTGGCGAGGGCCGTGAACCCGGTGGAAATGCCGATGCCGATGCCGTTGATCAGGACGAACATCGCAAACTCGCGCAGCACGTTTTCCTGGCGGCGGTGGCGGAAGGTCCAGAAGCGGTTCGCGATCCAGGAGAAAACCGTGGCGACGGTCGCCCCGACGAAGCGGGCCTTCGCCTCGCTGTCGGACATGGGGCCGTGCATCAGGTAATACGTCAGGCCGTTGTCGATGATGAACGCCACACCGCCGACGGCGCCGAACTTGGCCACTTCGCGCCAGAAGAGCGAGGCAAGCCCGCGCGCTCGATCTGCAAGTGTGTTAATCATGACCCTCCGTGGCCGGTTGAATCTGGGAGAAGCTGGCGGCCAAACGGCCAACGGCCCATTTTAGCGCCGTTTTCCGGGAACGCGCCCCCGGCTGCCGCTGGTTCGCGTTGCCTGGGCGGGCAGACCGCGCCGGAAAATGGCGCTGTTTCGGCGGGCACGGCGGCCAAGGGCCGGTTCCGCGCAGGTTTTCGGTAGGCTGGGAGATGTGACTTTTCCAGTAATCGGTGTCGTTGGCGGCGGCCAGCTTGCCCGCATGATGGCCCCGGCCGCGACCGCCCTCGGCTTTGAACTCCGTGTCCTCGCCGAGGCTGAGGACGTTTCCGCCGTCGCCGCTGTGGCCAAGGCCCCCGTCGGCGACTATACGGATCTTGACCACCTGCTCGAGTTCTCCCGCGGGCTGGACGTGCTCACCTTCGACCACGAGCACGTTCCCACCGGGCACCTGCGCGCCCTGATCGAGGCCGGCGTCAACGTCCACCCGGGCCCCGACGCCCTGGTCAACGCCCAGGACAAGCTGGTGATGCGCGCCGCGGTCGACCGGCTGGAGCTGCCCAATCCGCGCTGGGCCGCGGTGGCCGACGTCGGGGAACTGGTGGCCTTCGGCGACGACGCCGGCTGGCCGGTGGTGCTCAAAACTCCCCGGGGCGGCTACGACGGCAAGGGCGTGCGGATCGTCGCCTCCGCCCAGGACGCCGCAGAGTCGGCGGACTGGTTCGAGGCCATGTCCCCGCTGCTGGCCGAGGCCAAGGTCGAATTCAGCCGCGAACTCTCGGCGATGGTCGCCCGCACCCCCGACGGCGAATGCCGGGCCTGGCCGGTGGTGCACACCATCCAGGTCGACGGCGTCTGCGACGAGGTCATCGCCCCCGCCCTGGACATCCCGCTGGAGGTTGCCGCGGCGGCCGAAGACGCCGCCGTCCGGATCGCCCACGAGCTGGGCGTCACGGGCGTCATGGCCGTGGAGATGTTCGAGACCCCCGGCGTCGGCGCCGGCTTCCTGATCAACGAACTCGCGATGCGCCCGCACAACACCGGCCACTGGACCCAGGACGGCTCGGTGACCAGCCAGTTTGAACAGCACCTGCGCGCCATCCTGAACCTGCCGCTCGGGGCCACCGATCTGCTGGGGCCGGTGGTGGTGATGAAGAACTTCCTGGGCGGCGCGAACCAGAACCTGTTCTCCGCCTACCCCGCAGCCCTCGCCAGCGAACCGGCCGCGAAGGTCCACTGCTACGGCAAGGCCGTGCGGCCGGGCCGGAAGATTGGCCACGTGAACCTGGTCGGCACGTCGGCCGCCGACGTCGACTCCGTCCGGCAACGGGCCGGCGACGTCGCCAACATCATCCGGGACGGACGGGCGCACGCCGGTTCCGCCGCGGGGACCTCCGAGGAGAACGCGTGAACGCCAGCATTGAATCCCGTGACTCCGCCTCCCGGCCCTCCGGCAACGGGGCCGCCCCGCTGGTGGGGCTCGTAATGGGGTCCGACTCCGACTGGCCCGTGATGGAGGCCGCCGCCGAGGCGCTGGCCGAGTTCGGCGTCCCCTTCGAGGCCGACGTCGTCTCCGCCCACCGCATGCCCACCGAGATGATCCGCTACGGGCAGACCGCCCACGAGCGCGGCCTGCGCGTCATCATTGCCGGCGCCGGCGGCGCTGCGCACCTTCCCGGCATGCTCGCCTCCGTCACCCCGCTGCCGGTGATCGGCGTGCCGGTGCCGCTGAAGACCCTGGACGGGATGGACTCGCTGCTGTCCATCGTGCAGATGCCCGCCGGCGTCCCGGTCGCCACGGTCTCGATCGCCGGAGCCCGCAACGCAGGCCTGCTCGCGGTGCGGATGCTGGCCGCGGGCACGGACGCCCTCGCGGAGCAGTTGCGGGCCGATCTGCTGCAGTTCGCCCAGGAGCTCAACGACGCCGCCACCCGCAAGGGCGCGAACCTGCGCAGCAAGGTGGCCGACGTCTTTTCCGACGAAAACAACGTTCCGCGGGGCGGCCGGTAGGGATTGCGCAGATGAGCAAAGGTTTCGCCGCTGCGCGGGAAAAATCGCAGCCGCCGCGGGGTGTCCTGACGGATCCCGTCCGCTACCCCGCCGGCGCCGCGTCGCCGGTGCTGGCCAAGCGTGCCTTCCTGCTGATCCTGATGACGCTGCTGGTCCCGGGCAGTGCCCAGACTGTCGCGGGCAACCGCCGGCTGGGGCGCTTGGCCCTCCGGGTCACCCTCACGGCCTGGTTCCTGGTGGCAGCGGCGCTCGTTTTGCTGGTGGCTTCCCGGCCGACGCTGATCAACCTCATCGCCAACCCTGCCACCGCGCTGGTGCTGGTCGTCGTGCTCGCGGCGCTGGCCCTCGGCTGGGCGGCGCTGTTCCTCAACACGCTCCGTTTGGTCCGCCCGGTCCTGCTCGAGACCGGGACGCGCGCCGCCGTCGTCGTCGTCCTGCTACTGGCCATGCTGCTCAGCAGCGGCAGCCTGGGCTACGCGGCCTACCTGCTGAACGTCGGCCGGGACGCGATCGGCACCATCTTCGCCAACGGCCCCGCGATGGAGCCGTCCGAGGGCCGCTACAACTTCCTGATGATGGGCGGCGACGCCGGTGCGGACCGCACCGGCCGCCGGCCGGACAGCCTGTCCGTAATCAGCGTCGATGCCAAGACCGGCAAGGCCGCCATCATTTCCATCCCGCGCAACCTGCAGAACGCCCAGTTCAGCGCGGACTCGCCGATGCGCAAAATCTACCCGGACGGCTATGACTGCGGCAATGAGTGCCTCATCAACGCCATCAACACCGAGGTCACCAACAAGTACGAGGACCTCTATCCCGGGGTGCAGGATCCGGGCGCGCAGGCCACGCTGGAGGCGGTGTCCGGCACCCTCGGCATCAAGGTGCAGGCCTACGTCCTGGTGGACATGGACGGCTTCGCCAAGCTCATCGATGCGATGGGCGGCATCCGGATCAAGGCCGGCGGCTGGGTCCCGATCAGCGGCGAGACCATTGACGAGGCCAACGGCATCCACGGTATGCCGCTGGGCTGGATCCCGGCGGGCGACAACAAGCTGGACGGCTACCACGCCCTCTGGTACGGCCGCTCCCGCGAATTCGTGGACGACTACGCCCGCATCGCACGCCAGCAGTGTGTCCAGCAGGCGATGCTCAAGCAGATGGATCCGGCAACGCTGCTCTCGAAGTTCGAGGGCATCGTCAAGGCCGGCACCAAGGTGGTCGATTCCAACGTCTCCGCCAGCCAGCTCGGCAGCTTCGTGGACCTCGCGATGAAGTCCAAGGGCCAGCCCGTGAGCCGGCTGACGATCGGACCGCCGGACTTCGACGCCTCCTTCTCCACGGTGCCGGACTTCGACAAGATCCACCAGGCCGTGGACAAGCTGCTGGGTCCCGCTCCCGCGGCGGGGCCTGCCGACGACTCCATCCGGCAGCCGGCCGGGGTGCCCGGTCCGCTTTCCGCCGCCGGCGGGGTGTCACGGGCAGTGCCCGGCACGCAGCCCGCTCCGTCGCCGTCGTCGTCGGACTTCACCCCCGTGACCACCACGCCCGAGGGCGAGCCGATCACGGAGCAGATGCTCAATGACTTCAAGCGCAACGGTGATGAGCAATCAATCCGGAACCTGGTTGCGACCAACGGCCAGTGCTCCCCCTTGTAGGAACGGGCGCCCGGTCCCTCTTATCCGCACGCTCCAGTCCCCGGCTCTCCCCGAGCAGATAGGTATTCCGTGTACGAACTTGAGAACGTCCTCCGGCCCTACGCCTGGGGTTCCACCACCGCGATCGCCGGGCTGCTTGGCCGGCCGGCGACCGGCGGCCCGGAGGCCGAGCTGTGGATCGGTGCCCACCCGGATTCCCCCTCGCTGGCTCTCACCGGAGCGGACGGGTCCGGGGCGGACGACGGCGCGGACGACGGCGGACGGCTGGCCCTGGACGGGCTGATTGCCGGTGACCCGGAGCACCATCTGGGGGCCGACAGTGTTGCCGAGTTCGGGCCGCGGCTGCCGTTCCTGCTCAAGGTCCTGGCCGCGGAGCGCCCGCTGTCCCTGCAGGTACACCCGACGCTGGAGCAGGCGCGGGCCGGGTTCGCCCGCGAGGAGGCGGCCGGCGTCGACCGCTCCGCCGCCACGCGGAACTACAAGGACGATAACCACAAGCCGGAAATGATCTTTGCCCTGACGCCGTTCGAGGCGCTGTGCGGCTTCCGCCCGGCCGCGGAGCCGCGGGCCGTATTCGCCCACCTGGCAGCGTGCTTTGACCTTGCCGGACTGGAGCTGCCCGCCCTGCTCCCCCGGCTGCTGGATGACCTGGCCCAGCCGGACGAGCCGGCCGCGCTGCGGTCCGCCTTCGAGCGGCTGATCACCGGCGGCGCGGACGTTGCGGCGGCGACGGACGCCGTCGTCGCGGCGCTGGTCTCCGGAGCGCCGATGGGGTCCCACGTGGCAGAGCTGACCACCGTGGTGAACCTCAACCAGGAGTACCCCGGGGACCCCGGTGTGCTGATCTCGCTGCTGCTGAACCGGATCTCGCTGGCGCCCGGCGAGGCCGTGTACCTGCCGGCCGGCAACGTGCACGCCTACCTGCACGGCCTGGGCATCGAGGTGATGGCCTCCTCGGACAACGTGCTCCGCGGCGGCCTGACGCCGAAGTTCGTGGACGTGCCCGAGCTGCTGCAGACCGTGGCCTTCGACGCCGTTGGCGTGCCCAGGCTCTCCGCCGAGACCACCATGCTGGGCCAGGAACTGTACCGGCCGCCGTTCCGGGAGTTCGCGCTGCAGCGGGTGGAACTGCTGCCTGGCGCGGAGCCGGTCCCGCTGGCGCAGTCCGGGGCCGCAGTGATCATCGTGGTCTCCGGCGCGGTCCTGCTGGACTCACCCAAGGGCGACCTGCAGCTGGAACGCGGCGCCTCCGCCTTCCTGCCGGCCGCCGAGGCGCCGGTCAACGTGCACCCCGTCACCGGTGCCACCGGGCCCGCCGTGGCCTTTGCCGTTACTACCGGAATGAAGGCCTGAACCGTGGATTACTTCCTGCAGGGCCCGCACTGGGCCGACGTCCAGCGCGCCCTGGGCCGCACCGTGCACGAACTCTCCGGCGACGGCTGGCGTTTCCTGGCCGTCGAGGAAAGCAACCCGGCCGGCAAACTGCTCTACGTGCCGTACGGTCCGCTGGCCGATTCGCTCGCCGCCTTCGACGCCGCCCTCGAGTCCCTGACGGCGCTGGCCCGCAGGTGCGGGGCGGTGTTCGTCCGGCTGGAACCGGTCGACGCCGGGTTTGCCGCCTCCGACGCCGGGACCGTGCTGCGCAGCCGCGGCCTGCAGCCCGCGCCGGCGAACCTGCAGCCCGAGCTGAGCTGGATCGTGGATGTGGACCGCGACTTCAAGGACGTCCTGGCGGACATGAAGCCGGTGAACCGCAACCTGTACCGCAACATCCACAAGAAGGGCGTGACGTTCCGGTCCAGCCAGGATCCGGCGGAGATTTCCGTGCTGCTGAAGTTCCTGCACCTGACCGCGGCGCGCAACGGCTTCAAGCCCCAAAGTGACGAGTACCTCAGCCAGGTGGCGCGGTCGCTGATGCCGTCCGGTGCCGCCACGTTGTTCATCGCGGAGTTGGAGGGCGAGCCGATCGCCGCCGCCCTGGCCTACGACTCCGCGGATACCCGCACCTACGCCCACGCCGCCCTGGACGACACGCACCGGAAGCTCAGCGCCGGCATTCCGCTGCTGGTGACGCTGATGGCCGATGCCAAGGACAAGGGCCTGGCGCACGTGGACCTCTGGGGTGTGGCGCCCGCGGACCAGCCCGACCATAAATGGGCCGGCTTCACGGCGTTCAAGAAGTCCTTCGGCGGATACGAGGTCGCGTACCCGGGGACCTGGGACCTGCCGGTCAAGAAGCTCCGCTACGGCGCGTACCAGCTCGCCCGCAGGGCCGCCCAGTCCGGAAAGAAGCTCGTCACCGGCCTGCGCGCCAAGCTCCGCAAATAGCGCGAACGGACACTTGAGGCCCCCACCCACCGCGCGAACGGACACTTGAGGCCCCACCCCACCGCGCGAACGGACACTTGAGGCCCCCTAAGCCGCGTTTTCGGGGCCCCAAGTGTCCGCTCGCGCAGTCGCGCTCATCCAAGCTGTGGATAACCCAATTGACCGGCTCCCGCCGGCGCACACTGAAGCATGGCCCGACTTCCGTTGCCGCCGGAACTGCTTGCCGGCTCCTTCACCAGCCGGGACGCGCAGGCTGCGGGTGTCTCCCGCAAGCGCACCCGCCGGCCCGACGTCTACGTGCCCTCACGCGGGGTCAGGGTTCCCGCAGCGGCCACGGACGGGCCGGCGGCCAGCCTCCGCGCCTTCTCCGCCCTCGACGGCGAGTCGACGATCACGCATCACTCCGGCGGACGGTTCTGGGCCATGGGCCTGCCGGGCTGGCTCGAGGAGGACTGGCGGATCCATGTGGCCCGGGAGCGGGACAGCAGTAAACCGCGACGGCGGAATGTCGTCGGCCACCGGCTGACCTTCCTGCCGGGCGAGGTTGTAGTGGTGAACGGGGTGCGGGTCACTTCACCCGCCCGCACCTGGCTTGACCTCGCCGCTGTCCTGACACCGGACGAACTGGTGGCGGCCGGCGACTCGATCGTCGTCGCGCACGGGCCGGAGTTTCCGGTCCCCCGCATCGCGCTGGCAACGCTGGCGGACCTTGAACGCATGGTCGCGGCCCACCCCGGCATGCGCGGAGTGCGCACCGCCCGGGCGGCACTGCCGGACATCCGGGTGGGCTCGGATTCGCCGCAGGAAACGAAGATGCGGCTGATCCTCAGCCGGACCGGCCTGGGCGAACCTCTGCTGAACCACGTCATCCGCGACACCTGGGGCCGCGCCCGGGTCTGGCCCGACGCCGCCTACCCGGAGCACCGGATCTCCCTGCAGTACGACGGCGCTCACCACGCCGACCCGGGGCAGCTTCAACTCGACATCCGCCGGCTGGCCGCCACCGAGGGTCTCGGCTGGAAAGAGGTGCGCGTCTTCAAAGAAGACCTCGACGGCGAGCGGCCCTTCGTCGTTGAAAAAGTCCGGGCCGCCCTGGGCCGTCACAGCGCGGGCGAGCGTACACTTGGGGCCCCGAACCGGGTGGATTCGGGGCCCCAAGTGTACGTTCGCGCGATGTGAAGACTAGTTCTTGCGGGCGTAGCCCTCCCACTTGCTGGCCTGGTGCTCGCCGTCCACAAACCGGATGGTGCCCGACTTGGAGCGCATCACGATGGACTGGGTGAGGACCTTGTCCTTGGAGTAACGGACGCCCTTGAGCAGGTCGCCGTCGGTGATGCCGGTGGCCGCGAAGTAGCAGTTGTCGCTGGAGACCAGGTCGTTGGTGGAGAGCACCCGGTCCAGGTCGTGCCCGGCGTCGATTGCCTTCTGCTTCTCTTCATCGCTGGTGGGCCACAGCCGGCCCTGGATGACGCCGCCGAGGGACTTGATCGCGCAGGCCGCGACGATGCCTTCCGGCGTTCCGCCGATGCCCATCAGGGCGTCGACCCCGGTACCGGCGCGGGCGGCGGCGATGGCGCCGGCGACGTCGCCGTCCATGATGAACTTGGTGCGGGCGCCGGCCTCGCGGATTTCCTCGACCAGCGGGCGGTGCCGGTCACGGTCCAGGATCATCACGTTGAGCTGGTTGACCTTGACGCCCTTGGCCTTGGCGATGAGGTGCAGGTTCTGCTTGACCGGAAGGCGCAGGTCGACCATGTCGGCAGCTTCCGGGCCGGTGACGAGCTTCTCCATGTAGAACACCGCGGAGGGGTCGAACATGGAACCGCGTTCGGCCACGGCCAGGACAGCAAGGGCATTGTTGATGCCAAGGGCGGTCAGCCGGGTGCCGTCGATCGGGTCGACGGCGACGTCGCACTCGGGGCCGGTGCCGTCGCCGACACGCTCGCCGTTGAACAGCATGGGGGCTTCGTCTTTTTCGCCTTCGCCGATGACCACTACGCCGTTGAAGTGGACGGTTTGCAGGAAGGAGCGCATGGCGTCGACGGCGGCGCCGTCGGCCTTGTTCTTGTCGCCGAACCCGACCCAGTGGCCGCCGGCGATGGCCGCGGCCTCGGTGACGCGGACCAGTTCCAGGGCAAGGTTGCGGTCAGGCTCGTCGATGCCGACGGCGAGCGACGGGGAAAGCGTGGAGTACTTCTGGGTCATGGACGCTGGTGACACGTGAACCTCTTCTTCGAGTGGCGATCATTGAACCCGCGGCAGCCGGTCTCCGGCGGCCGCGGTGATTCGTCTGTTACTGATCATAGTCGCGGCGGCCTCCATCGGTCATGGAATGGCCGAACCGTGAAACGGCATGCTCCGCCCGGCACCCCTGCACCGAATGTGAGATCGGTCCGAAATGGGCGACTATAGAGGGGTGAATGAATTGCAGGACACGCCGCCCGAGGCCCCCGGACCGCCCGCCGGCGGAGCACGACATGACACCAACAGCGCCGCCGTCGAGCAGCCCGTCAAGCCCGTGATCCGCGCCGCGGCGGCAAAGCGGGCCAACGCCTCGGTGATCGGCATGATCATTGCGCTGGTCCTGAGCATCGGCGCCTTCCTGCCGGTGGTCTTGATGAATCCGTCGCCCAAGAGCGACGGCTACCGCCCGGACATCAACGTCAGCGCCATCGCGCAGAACGCCGCGGGTGTGGCGGGATTCACACCGGTCGCCCCGGAAACCGGCGACACATTCCGGTCAAATTACGCCCGCTGGGAGTCCGGCTCCGGCAGCGGCGTGGCCACCTGGGAGGTCGGCTACCTGACGCCCAAGGAATCTTTCATTGGCCTGGTCCAGACCCGGCAGGCCAATCCGACCTGGCTGCTGCAGCAGACCAAAAACGCCCCGGTGACCGGAACCCGGAACGCCGGCGGCCGCGACTGGGAGCTGCGCGACACCGGCAAGGGCGAGAAGTCCATGGTGCTGGACTACCGCGGGACCACCGTCATCCTGACCGGGCCCGCGCAGCTGGAGGAGTTCTCCGTGCTCGCCGCCGCGGTGGTGAAGTCGTTGGAAAGTAACCCGCCGGCAACGGTTTCACCTTCGGCCACTACCGCGCCGTAAAGTAGGTCCGTGGCTACTTATCTGACTCCCGCCCTCGCCTGGCGCCGCCTGCGTGAGGGCAATGAACGTTTCGTCGCCGGCGAGTCCTCGCACCCGAACCAGGACGCCTCGCGGCGGTCCTCCCTCGTGGAGAACCAGCACCCGTTCGCCGTCATCTTCGGCTGCGCCGACTCGCGCCTGGCCGCCGAAATCATCTTCGACCTGGGACTCGGCGACGCGTTTGTTGTCCGGACCGCCGGCCAGGTGATCGACGACGCCGTGCTCGGCTCGCTTGAGTACAGCATCAGCGTGCTTGGTGTGCCTTTGATCGTGGTCCTCGGCCACGACAGCTGCGGCGCGGTCATCGCGACCAAGGCCGCCGTGGAGACCGGCCAGATGCCGGTCGGTTTCATGCGCAGCCTGGTCGAGCGCATCACGCCGTCGGTGCTGACCTCGCTGCGGAACGACCAGCACGAGGTCAACGACATGGTGGTGGAGAACGTCAAGCAGACGTCCCAGCGCCTGGTGGACAGCTCGCGGGTGATTTCCGACGCCGTCGGCAGCGGCCGGGCCGCGGTGATCGGGCTTGCCTACAGCCTTGCCGAGGGCCGCGCCGATCTGGTCTCGGGCATCGGCGAGCTCTAGGGGCCTTCGTTTCAGCGCCGGTTCACGGTTTTCGGTGGGACGCTTGGGCCGAATAAGCTAGCCCCATGACTTCCACAGCAGATTTGAACACTGAAGAGTTCCGCATTGAACACGACACGATGGGCGAAGTCCGCGTTCCCGTGAACGCGCTGTACCGCGCCCAGACGCAGCGTGCAGTCGAGAACTTCCCGATCTCCGGCAAGACACTGGAGCGCGCCCACATCGAGGCCCTCGCCCGGGTCAAGAAGGCTGCTGCCCAGGCCAACGCAGAACTGGGAGTGCTCGACGGCGAGCTGGCCCAGGCCATTGCGGATGCCGCCGACGAGGTTGCCGCCGGGAAGTACGACGGCGACTTCCCGATCGACGTTTTCCAGACCGGCTCCGGGACCTCCTCGAACATGAACACCAACGAGGTCATCGCCGAGCTCGCCTCCCGCGCGCTCAAGACGGCCGGCAGCGAGAAGGTCGTCCACCCGAACGACCACGTCAACGCCTCGCAGTCCTCCAACGATGTCTTCCCGACGTCTGTCCACGTGG
The DNA here is from genome assembly GCF_964021775.1 of uncultured Arthrobacter sp. Lineage (GTDB taxonomy): Bacteria > Actinomycetota > Actinomycetes > Actinomycetales > Micrococcaceae > Arthrobacter. The sequence goes on along the minus strand of NZ_CAXHZI010000008.1, from coordinate 69,120 downwards.
CGGCCACGTCCGCCCTGATCAACGACCTGATCCCGGCGCTCGGTTACCTCGCCGACTCGCTGGACCGCAAGGCCGTCGAGTTCAAGGACGTCGTCAAGTCCGGCCGCACCCACCTGATGGATGCCACCCCGGTCACGCTCGGCCAGGAGTTCGGCGGCTACGCCGCGCAGGTCCGCTACGGCATCGAGCGCATCAACGCCTCCCTCCCCCGCGTCGCCGAGGTTCCGCTCGGCGGCACCGCCGTGGGCACCGGCATCAACACCCCGGCCGGCTTCCCGGAGCGCGTCATCGAACTCCTCGCCGCCGACACCGGACTGCCGCTGACCGAGGCCCGCGACCACTTCGAGGCGCAGGCCAACCGCGACGGCCTGATCGAAGCGTCCAGCCAGCTGCGGAACATCGCGATCTCCTTCATGAAGATCAACAACGACCTGCGCTGGATGGGCTCCGGCCCCAACACCGGCCTCGGCGAAATCGCGATCCCGGACCTGCAGCCCGGCTCCTCGATCATGCCCGGCAAGGTCAACCCGGTCATCTGCGAGGCCTCCATCATGGTCTGCGCCCAGGTCATCGGCAACGACACGGCGATCGCCTGGTCCGGCACCAACGGCGCCTTCGAGCTGAACGTCGGCATCCCCGTGATGGCCGCCAACCTGCTCGAATCCGTCCGCCTGCTGGCCAACACCAGCCGCGTGATGGCCGACAAGATGATCGACGGCATCACCGCCAACGTGGAGCGTGCCCGCTTCCTCGCGGAGGCCTCGCCCTCCATCGTCACGCCGCTGAACAAGTTCATTGGCTACGAGAACGCCGCCAAGATCGCCAAGAAGGCCGTCGCCGAGGGCCTCACCATCCGAGAGACCGTCGTCGCCATGGGCTTCCTGGAGCGCGGCGAGCTGACCGAAGAGCAGCTCGACACCGCCCTGGACGTCATGTCCATGACGCGTCCGCCGCACAAGGCCTAGTCAGGCCACGGGCCCGCGGCCCGCACGCCCAGTCCGACGGCGGCCGGCACTTTCCCAGCGGAAGGTGCCGGCCGCCGTCGTGCGTTTAACCGTCCGGCTGCCCTTGCCCCGGTGCCGGCAGGGGCTCCTACTCCAGGGCAACCTCGCCGCCGGCGGCACGGCGTTCCTCCGCGGTGTAGGCGGAGTAGGCCGCGGCCTCGTCCAGGCTGGCGCCCGCCATGCGGGCCTCGCGCAGCCGTCGGGTTTTCGCGGACTGCCCGGAGAAGGCAGCGTCCACGTTGCCGGCCGCGTACGTCAGGGCGTCTTCGGCCCGGATGCCCAGCCCGTGCGCCGTCAGGACCGCGTCCTGGTTCGCTCCGAGGTAGGTGAACTGCCAGCCCCACTGCTGCTGCTGGCGTTCGACCAGCGCTTTGACCATGGCCCCGCTGGCCTCGCGGGAGGAATTTTCGTGGCCGTCGGTCAGCACAGCCACGAGCACGGTGCCCGGGCGTTCGTGCTCGGGCAGCGCAGCCAGCTCCGCCCCGGCCTCCCCGATCAGCCGTACCATGGCGTCGTGCAGGGCCGTGCTCCCGCGGGGCTGGAGCACCAGGGGCGGCACCTCCTGGATATCCACCGCGGTATAGACGCGCTCGTAGACGTCGTCGAACTGCGCCAGCGAGAGCTTGCACCGGCCCGCCACCGCCTGCTGCTCGCGGACGAACGCGGCGAAGCCGCCCACCGTGTCATCGGCGATGGAGCTCATGGAACCGGAACGGTCCAGGAGCACGTACACGTGCGTCAGTGCTGAATCTGTCATGCTTCCCCATTTCCGGCCCGGGTGCATGGCCCGGGCCCACTGTCGCCAGCCGAAGAGCTGGATAGCAGCAGGCTACGGCGGGGCTGCGACAATATTGCCCCGACCGCTCAGCTCCGGAAGTGCGCAGCGCCGTCCGGGTCCCTGGCCTGATCAATCGACTCCAGATGGCCCGGCATCAGCTCCGGGAACTCCTCGGGCCGAAACCAGCCCACGGCGAGGGATTCGTCGTCGTTGACGCGCGCCTCGCCGGAGACGTAGCGGCACCGGAACACCAAGGTCAGGAAGTGGCAGACATCCCCGTTGGGGTAGATGGTGGGGCCCACGGCGTCGACCGAAACCAGCCTCTCGGCGACGGCAACCACACCCGTTTCCTCCAGCACCTCCCGCAGCAGGCCGGGCGCCGGCTCCTCGCCCGGTTCGAGGATCCCGGTGATGAGCCCCCATTGGCCGTTGTCGGCCCGCTGGCCGAGCAGGACCCGGCCGGCGTCGTCAAACACCACGGCGCGGGCGCCGGGGATCCACAGGCTCTCGTGGCCGATCTTTTCGCGCAGTTTCAGGATGAATTCCGGGGTGGCCATCCCGCCAGCCTAGCCCGCCGGCAGCAGCAGCATGGCAGCGGCAGTCCCGGCCAGCATAAACGGGCCGAACGGGATGTCAGATTTCAGCGTTCCGCGCCGCGAAACCAGCAGGGCCACGCTCCAGAGTCCGCCGAGCAGGAAGGCCGCGAACGTTCCGGCAAAGACGTGCCCCCAGCCGAGGAACCCGAGGTACATGCCCAGCACCCCGGCGAGTTTGACGTCGCCAAAGCCCATGCCCGGCGGATAAACGGCCCGCAGGAGGAAATAGAACAGCCACAGCATGCCTCCGCCGGCCACGACCCGGAGCCCCGGCACGCCGAACAGCCCGGCGCCCGCACCGGTTACCGCCGCGCCGACCAACAGGATGCCGGCAACTGCGTAGGAGGGAAAAATAATCCGGTTGGGCAGCAAGTGGTGCCTGACGTCGATGACCGTCAGTCGCGCGGCCATCACCGCGAAGTAGGCGCACGCCAGCAGCACCAGCCAGAAGGCCAGCGGGGCGGCTCCCCCGAGTTCGCCGAGTCGATGGATCACCCTCGGATGCTACTGGATACTGCCGCCCGCGCGCCGCTCCCCGCGGGGCGTGTGTGACTGGCGGCCGCGGGAACCCGTCGCTAGGCTTCCGGGATGACCGCCCCCGGCTCCTACTGGCCCCCGTTCGCCCTCTCACTGGCCACGCCGCGCCTGACCCTCCGTCCCATCCGGGACGAGGACATCCCGGCGGCGGTGGAAGCGGCCCTGGCCGGCGTCCACGAACCCGGCCGCAGCCCGTTCAGCCGGCCCTGGGCGGAAATGCCGGCCGAGGAACTGGGCCCAAACATGGCGCAGTGGTACTGGCGCTGCCGTGGAAATATGTCGCCGCAGGAATGGACCCTGCTGCTCGGCATCTGGCACGACGGCGAGTTCATCGGCTGCCAGGACGTCGAAGCCAAGGACTTCGCCACCCTGCGGACGGTCAGCACCGGCTCCTGGCTCACCCGCCGCGTGCAGGGCCGCGGACTGGGCAAGGAGATGCGCGCCGCCGTCGCCCTCTACGCCTTCGACTGGCTGGGCGCCGAAGTCGCCGAATCCGAGGCGGCCGTCTGGAACCAGCAGTCCCTGGGCGTCTCCCGCTCCCTCGGCTACGAGCTCAACGGCGTCACCCGCGCGAACTGGGGCGGCAAACTTCAAGACTCCCCGCGGGTCCGCCTCACCCCCGCCACCTTCAAACGCCCCGACTGGACCCTCAAAGTCCAAGGCCACGACCCCACCGCAAAATACCTGGGGATCGAACCGTAGGACCCCGCAAACGGGGCCACGGCGTCCCGCCGTCGCTTAGACACCTCCCGTCGCCGATGCGCTCCTTCGCGGGGGCGAGGGATGCTCACACGCCGAGCCGCGGCTCCTTCGCGTAGGAGCGCATCGCGGCACATCGACCTCCAGAGGTCGCCCAGCGACCGTCGGCGGTCGATGGGTCGTGTCTAAGCGACGGCGAAGGGGCCGTGGCCCGGCGAACCCGACCACGGCCCGACGGCAAAGGGGCCGCGGCCCGGCGAACCCAACCACGGCCCCTCGCGCATGAGCGTGAGGACCTTAGATCTCCGCCCCCTCGAGCATGTCCGTCACCAGCGCGGCAATCGGCGAGCGCTCGGAGCGGGTGAGGGTGATGTGGCCGAAGAGCGGGTGGCCCTTGAGGGTTTCGACGACGGCGGCCACGCCGTCGTGCCGTCCCACCCGCAGGTTGTCGCGCTGGGCGACGTCGTGGGTCAGGACGATCTTGGAGTTCTGGCCGATCCGGCTCATCACCGTGAGCAGCACGTTCTTTTCGAGCGACTGCGCCTCGTCCACGATCACGAAGGCATCGTGGAGTGAACGGCCGCGGATGTGCGTGAGCGGCATGACCTCCAGCATGCCGCGGTCCATCACTTCCTCGACCACTTCCTGGCTCACCAGCGCGCCCAGCGTGTCGAAGACGGCCTGGGCCCATGGGTTCATTTTTTCGGACTCGGAGCCGGGCAGGTAGCCGAGTTCCTGACCGCCGACGGCGTAGAGCGGCCGGAAAACGATCACCTTGCGGTGCTCCCGGCGTTCCAGGACGGCTTCGAGGCCGGCGCACAGAGCCAGGGCGGACTTGCCGGTGCCGGCCCGGCCGCCGAGGGACACGATGCCCACGGACGGGTCCATCAGGAGATCGATCGCGAGCCGCTGCTCGGCCGAGCGTCCATGCAGGCCGAAGACGTCCCGGTCGCCCTTGACCAGGCGGACCTGTTTGTCGGCTCCGACGCGGCCCAGGGCGGAGCCCCGGTTGGAGAGCAGCACCAGGCCGGTGTTCACCGGAAGTTCGGCCGCGGCGGGGATGAAGACGGGTTCGTGGCCGTAGAGGGTGGCGACTTCGTCCTCGGCGGCGTCGATCTCGGCGATGCCGGTCCAGCCGGAATCTTTGACCAGCTCGTTGCGGTATTCGTCGGCGAGCAAGCCCATGGCGGAGGCCTTGACCCGCATCGGCAGGTCCTTGGACACCACGGTCACGTGGCGGCCCTCGTTGGCGAGGTTCTTGGCGACGGCGAGGATCCGGCTGTCGTTGTCGCCGCCGCGGAATCCGGCCGGCAGCACCTCGGCGGAGATGTGGTTCATCTCAACCATCAGGGTGCCGCCGTCGCGGCCCAGCGGGATGGCGCGGTCCAGGCCGCCGTGCTCCACGCGGAGGTCATCGAGCAGGCGCAGCGCTTTCCGGGCGAAGTAGCCCAGTTCCGGGTCGTGCCGCTTGCTTTCAAGCTCGGTGATGACGACGATCGGCACAATGACTTCATGCTCGGCGAAGCGCAGCAGCGCCCGCGGATCCGAGAGCAAAACGGAGGTGTCGATGACGTAGCTTCGGGCAGTCTCCCCCGCTGTTCCTTCCCCGGAAACAGCGGGACCGGCCGCAGCGTCGGAATGCGCTGTGCCGGTCTGTGAGGTGGCTCGCTTGGCGCGAGAGGTAGCTTTCCCGCCCTGGTCAGACATGACGCCGGGCAGTTTTTCAGAAATAGCCACATCGACTCCAGCCCCGGGCCGCCGGCCCGGATTGGTTATTGGTGAGGCGGCTCGGCCTTGAGGCCGGACGCGGCCTCCCATACACCCGGTGCGAACTTCCGCTCCATAGTACTGGCCTCCCCGATCAGCCGGCGGTTTACCCGCTGATGGGATTAACGTACGTCCGCGGCCAGCGCATTGCCGGTCTATTTTTCGGCGATTCCTGTGGCCATCAGGTGAAGCCCGGCTTAACCGCGTCAGGAGCCGAAGCGGCGCTGCCGGCCGGCGTAGTCCCGCAGGGCACGGAGGAAGTCAACCTTGCGGAAGGCAGGCCAGAGCGCTTCGCAGAAGTAGAACTCGCTGTAGGCGCTTTGCCACATCAGGAAACCGGAGAGCCGCTGCTCCCCGGAGGTGCGGATCACGAGGTCGGGGTCGGGCTGGCCGCGGGTGTAGAGGAAGCGGGAGATGTCGTCGACACTGAGTTCGTCGGCCAGCTTGCCGATGTCGGCGCCGCGGGCGACGGCGTCGTGCAGCAGTTCGCGGACGGCGTCGACGATCTCCCGGCGGCCGCCGTAGCCGACGGCGACGTTGACGTGGATCTTTTCGTGCACGGGCGTGCGGGCGGTGAGTTTGTTGAGCCGCTCGGCGAGGTAGTCCGGCAGCAGCTCCGGGGCGCCCATGGCGTGGACCGAGATGTCGGCGTCCTCGTCGAGGCGGTCCAGGGTGTTGGCGATGATGCCCATCAGCAGGTCCAGCTCTTCACCGGAGCGGTTCATGTTGTCCGTGGAGAGCATGTACAGCGTGACGACCTTGATCCCGAGCTCCTGGCACCAGCCGAGGAACTCGTGGATCTTGTCCGCACCCGCCTGGTGGCCCTGGCTGGTGGGGGCGTTGAACTGCCGCGCCCAGCGCCGGTTGCCGTCGACCATCACGCCGATGTGTTTGGGGACGCGCTCCGGGTCCAGGGACCGCTGGAGGCTGCGCTCGTAGAAGCCATACAGGAACCCGGGCAGTTCCATCCGGAGATTCACCTGGCTTCCTTGGGGTCTGACGGCAGTGCATTCCTAGGCTACCCGCCGGACGGCTCCTCCCGCGCGCACCCCGGGCGCGATTCATGCCCGACCGCGTTGTTACTCACCGGTAACTTACCGCGCCGTAGGTTATTATGGCCGGATGGAGAGCACCAGTCCCGAGCCCGGACCCGGACGGTCCGCGGACAGCGGCACCGGCCCGGCGCGCCGCGAAAACAGCCCGGTGGACGACGCAGCCGCAGGGATCGCGGAGCTCCTGATGATCAAGCCGAAATGGCGGGGCTGGATCCACACCGTCACGGCACCGCTGGCCTTCGTCGCGGGCCTGGCGCTGGTGCTCCTGGCCCCCACCACCGAGCTGAAAATCGCCTCGGCGGTCTATGCCTTCACCGGTGTGCTGCTCTTCGGGGTCAGCGCCGTCTACCACCGCGGAAACTGGTCCCCCGGCGTGAAGATCGTGCTGAAGCGGCTGGACCACACCAATATCATGCTGGTCATTGCCGGCAGCTACACACCGCTGGCGTGGGCGCTCCTGGCCCGGCCCACCGCCGTCGTCCTGCTGTGGGTGATCTGGTCCGGCGCGGTGCTGGGCGTGCTCTTCCGCCTGCTCTGGACCCACGCTCCGCGCTGGCTTTACGTGCCGATCTACATCGCCCTGGGCTGCGGCGCCCTGTTCTACCTGCCGGATTTTTTCGCCGCCAGCGTTCCCGCCGCGGTGCTGATCTGCGTCGGCGGCGCCCTCTACATCGCCGGCGCCGTTTTCTATGCGTTGAAAAAACCCAACTTCAGCTACCGGCATTTCGGCTTCCACGAGCTTTTCCACGCCTTTACGGTCTTTGCCTTTGCCGCGCACTACATCGCGATCGCGATCGCCGTCCTCAGCTGACCCACCCTCGGCCCGCCGCCCTCGGCCGGCGCCCAGCGCCGGCTGACCGCTCAGCCCGGCCGGCCCGCGGCGATGAGCTCCGGGAGCCGGCGCATGTCGTGGAAGACGGTGGTGCCGGGGCCGGCCAGCCGTTCCGCCGGGGTCACGCCGCCCGCGTAGGCGAACACGTGCATCCCCGCGGCCCGCGCCGCCTGCACGCCGTAGGCGCTGTCCTCGACGACGGCGCAGCGGTGCGGCGCTGTCCCGAGCGTCCCGGCCGCGTGCAGGAAGAGGTCCGGGGCGGGTTTGCCGTTGGCGACGTCGGTGGCGCTGAAGATGCGGCCGGCGAAGCGGTGCAGCAGCCCGGTCCGGCCCAGGGTGCGCTGCATCTTGGCGTGGCTGCCGCTGGAGGCGACGCAGTGCGGAAGCCGGATCCGGTCCAGGGCCTCCTCCACGCCGTCGACGGCCGTGAGGTCCCGCTCGAAGGCCTCGTGGTACCACTGCTGGTAGCTCCGGTCCCAGCCTTCAACCAGTTCGATACCCAACTGCCGTTCCACGGTGGCGATGAAGTTGGCCTCGCTGCGGCCGACGAAGCGCCGCACGATCTCCTCGATCTCCAGCTCCCAGCCGAGATCGGCCAGCACCCGCTGGTCCACCCGAACGGAGATCACCTCGGAGTCCACCAGGACACCGTCGCAGTCGAACACGACCTGTTCAAAAGGATCCGGGGCCACCGGCACAGAAGTCATCCAGCCATGCTAGCCAGCCGGTCCCGGAGCGCCTCGACAGAACCCGCCGGAAGCCCGCACACCATGCCGCGGCACAGGTAGGCCAGCGGCGCCCCGTCCGGGGCCGCCGCCCGCCCCCGCAGCAGGGGCACCGGCGCAGCGTCGGCCCCGGCGGCCGGGTCCTGCAGCGCGATCACCAGCCCCGGGCTGGGCGAGTGCAGCAGCGCGCGGTGCAGTGCCGCCCGCTGCGGCGTGTCGGCTCCGGCGACGGCGGCCTCCACCGGGCCGGCGAGCGCGGCCTGCGCCGTGGCCAGCAGCCACCCGGCCACCCGGGGCGCGGTGCCCGCCAGCGGCGGCAGCAGGGACAGGATGTTGCCGGCCATGGCCCGGCGTTCCGCGGATCCGGAGAGGGCTGCGGAGGACAGCAGCACCCCGGCAAAGGCGGCCGCCCCGCTGGGGGTTGCGTTGTCGAACGGGTCCATTCCGGCGCGGCGGCCTTGGGCGTTGAAGACCTGCTCGGACTCGCCGGCAGCGTCGCGCAACTCCCCGCCGGCGGCGAACCGCGAGCAGGCCGCCGCCACGACGGCGTCGGCCAGGGCATACCAGCGGGTCCGCCCGGTGACGGCATAGAGCGCGAACAAGCCCTCCGCGCAGAAGGCATAGTCCTCCAGCAGGCCGCCGATTCCGCGGGCGGCGCCGTCGTGGGAGACCCGGACCAGCCTGCCGGGCTCCGTTCCGGTCCCCGGCCTCCAGTGCACCCGCTCGAGGTAACCGGCGATCCGTTCGGCGGCGGCCACCAGCTCGGGCCGGTCCAGCACAGCGCCGGCCTCGGCCAGGGCCGCGACGGCCAGTCCGTTCCAGCCGGCCACCACCTTGTCGTCCCGGGCAGGCTGCGGCCGCGCCGCGCGGGCCTGGCGCAGCACGGCCCGCACCCGCTGCCACAACCCGGTTTCCGGTCCGTCCAGCGCGCGGCCGGGATGCAGCGGCGAACCGGCGTCGGAGACGGTGCCGCTGTCGCGGACGTGCATCAGCCGGGCCACGGCCGGGCCGTCGTCCGGTCCCAGCAGCGCCGTCAGTTCCGCGGGGGTCCACAGATAGCTGGCGCCCTCGGAGTGTTCCCCGTCCACCACGGTGTCCGCATCGAGGGAGGACGCCAGCGCCGCGGCGCCGCCGGCACTGCCCGTGGCCACCGGGGACTCCGCGAGCCCCAGCGAAGACAGCATCCAGTCCGCGGTGCTGCCGGCGACGGCGGCGGCCTCCCCGGCCGGGTAGCCGTCCGTGCCGCCCAGCCGCACCCAGTGGGTGTAGCAGCGCAGCAGCTGGGCGTTGTCGTAGAGCATCTTCTCGAAGTGCGGGACGGACCAGTCGCGGGTCACGGAGTAGCGGGCGAAGCCGCCGTCGAGCTGGTCGAACAGGGCCGAACGCGCCATCGCCGCGAGTGTGCGGCCGGCCAGGTCCGCGGCCGCCTCCGCGGTCCCGGAGCCCGCGGCGGCGTGCCGGATCAGGAACTCCAGGACGGCCGACGGCGGGAATTTGGGGGCGGCGCCGAAGCCCCCGGCGGCATCTTCGCTTCGTGCCAGCGCACGCACCGCCTCGGCGAGCAGCGCCGGGTCAAGGGCAGGCGGGGGCGCGTCGAGCCGGACGGCGGAACCCGTCTGGGCCGTGGCGATGCCGCGGGCCAGGGACTCGGCGTTCTCTTCGAGGGCGCTGCGGCGTTCCAGCCAGGCTTCCCGGACCGCCTCCAGCACCTGGCGGAAGGAGGGACGGCCGGGCATCGGCCGGGGCGGGTAGTACGTGCCGGCGTGGAACGCGCGGCCGTCGGGCAGGAGGAAAACGGACATCGGCCAGCCGCCCTCGCCGCTGATGGCCTGGGTGGCGGTCATGTAGACGGCGTCGACGTCGGGGCGTTCCTCGCGGTCCACCTTCACGGCGACGAAATTCGCGTTCAGGAAGTCGGCGGTGTCCTGGTCTTCAAAGGACTCGCGGGCCATGACGTGGCACCAGTGGCACGCCGCGTAGCCGATCGACAGGAACACCGGGACGTCGCGGGCGGCGGCGAAGGCGAAGGCTGCATCGCCGAAGGGTTGCCAGTGCACCGGGTTGCCGGCGTGCTGGCGGAGGTAGGCAGAGGGTTCCCGGCCCAGGACGTTGGACGCCCCGGGCCGGGCCTCGGAGGGGCCGCGGTCAGCGGTTCCCGGATCCTGTGTCACCGTTGGGCTCCGGCCGGGTGTCCGCCTCGCGGGCCGGCGGGCGGCCGGCAGGGCCGCCGCTTTCCGGCAGCCCGGCGTTGTCGTGCCGGCCCGTGTCGTCCTGCCAGGCGCCGGTTTCCCCGCCCCGGCCGGCCTCCTCGGCAGCCGCGCGCTCTTCCTCCACCTGGGCGCGGTACCGGACCCGGCGGATCCGGCGCACCATGTCCACAATCAGCAGCGCCGTGAGCACCACGATGAACGCGGTCAGCAGGAAGCCCAGCAGGCCCGGGGTGACCTGGTCCTGGTTGAGCCCCGGGCGCAGCGACGGCGTCGGTGTGGGCGCCGGGGATGTCGCCAGGGCGGTGAGCAAGGAATGCACGGTGGAAACCTTCTGTGGGGAGCGTCTTCTGCGGGTCTTCCAGTGCCACTCTTCTACGCGGCATAGAAGTCCCTGCTGGATCTATCTTAGCCCGGCAAAGAAGTCCGTTTCGGGCAGATCCGCGGGGACCCTGGACTGGATCAGCGAGTAGTCTTCCCACGGCCAGGTCTGCCGCTGCATCGCCGGCGACACGGCGAAGAAGAACCCCTCCGGATCGATCTGGGTGCGGTGCGCGCGCAGGGCGTCGTCGCGGGATTCAAAGAAGTCCCCGCACTCGATCTGGGTAGTGGTGGGGTGCGTGGGCGCCGGCGGGGTGTGCCCCTCGGCGTCGGCCTCCAGCCACGCCGCGAGCCGTTCGGCATACGGCGACTGCAGCCCGGCTTCCTCCAGCGCGTAATGCAGGGCGCGGAACCGTTCGGGGCTGAAGGCCCGGTCGTAGTAGAGCTTGCTGGGCTCCCAGGCCTCGCCGGTTCCGGGATACCGGGCCGGATCCCCGGCGGCCTCGAACGCTTCGACGGCGACCCGGTGCGCCATGATGTGGTCCGGGTGCGGATAGCCGCCGTTCTCGTCGTAACTGAGGATGACCTGGGGCTTGAACGCGCGGACCAGCCGGACCAGCGGCGCGGCAGCCCGCTCCAGCGGCAGGGTGGCGAAGGAACCGACGGGCAGCGGCGGCAGCGGGTCGCCTTCGGGCAGGCCGGAGTCGACGAAACCCAGCCAGCGCTGGCGGATCCCCAGGACCTTGGCCGCATTGTCCATCTCCAGCCGGCGGGCGCCCGCCATGTCCCGCTTGGGGTGCGGCGCGCTCTCCATGGCCGGGTTCTGGATGTCGCCGCGGGACCCGTCGGTGCAGGTGGCCACCATCACGTCGATGCCGGCGGCGGCGTACATGGCCATGGTCGCGGCGCCCTTGCTGGACTCGTCGTCGGGGTGCGCGTGGACGGCGAGCAGCCGAAGCGGGGCTGACGGGCTGGGGGACGCTGTCATCGTGGGACGGCTCCTCTTTCTTCTGCGGGTTCGGTGCTGGACGGGCGGAACAGCGGTGCGGCGACTCCCCCGCCCGATCCACACTAAACTGGACTGGTGACTTCCGAGGAGCAGCCCGCCGCGCCCGCGCCGGCATCTACCAGCCTAGCCAATCGCTACGGCGGCCAAAAGCGCGCGCTGGGCGGCCGTACGAAGCGGAACATCCTGATCGCTGCCCTCGCGGCCGGGATCGGCCTGATGGCCTGGATTTCGACGTCGGCGGCCACCGAATCCGTCAGCTTCAAGGACATCGGCTACAGCACCCCCGACGCCACCGTGGCCGAGGTCGATTTCCAGGTCACCAAGAATCCGGAAACGGCGGCCAAGTGCGCGGTCAAGGCCCTCGACGCCAAGTTCGCCGTCGTCGGCTGGAAAGTCGTCGACGTCGGCCCCAACGCCGCGGACGCCGGCGCCGACGGCGGCCGCACCACCGTGCACCGGGTGAGCGTCCGCACCGAATCGCAGTCCGTGTCCGCCGTCGTGGACAACTGCTGGATTCCGGACGCCGCCAAGTAGCGGTCCGCCGGCAGGAGCCACGGCCGCACCCGCCCGCCCGCCGGCGTCCGGGAGCAACTGCCGGCGTAACACAGTGTGATCTGCGCCGCAGGGGTTCTTGGGTTTATCCACAGCATTGACTACAATGGATCAATACCTCTACCCCGCTGAGCTGGTTACTGAGATCCAAAAGTGGCCACCGTGGCGGGGTCTTTGCTTGTTTGACCACCAAAAGGAGAAGTCCGTGTCGACCACCAACAGCGCAACTGCAGCTTGGCTTACCCAGGAAGCTTTTGACCGCCTGAAGGCAGAGCTGGACCACCTCTCCGGCGCCGGCCGTGCAGACATCGTTCAGAAGATCGAAGCTGCCCGCCAGGAAGGCGACCTCAAGGAGAACGGCGGCTACCACGCGGCCAAGGAAGAGCAGGGCAAGATCGAGGCCCGCATCCGCCAGCTGACCGTGTTGCTCCGCGATGCGCACGTGGGTGAAGCCGCTGCCGACGACGGAATCGTCGAGCCGGGCATGATTGTCGTGGCGAAGATCGCCGGGGACGAAGAGACGTTCCTGCTGGGCTCCCGCGAAATCGCCGGCGATTCGGACCTGGATGTCTTCAGCGAGAAGTCCCCGCTGGGTTCCGCCATCGTCGGCCACAAGGAAGGCGACAAGCTCAGCTACACCGCCCCGAACGGCAAGGACATCACCGTGGAGATCATCTCCGCGAAGCCGTACGTCGGCTAAGTGCGCAGCGGCCGACGCCGGCCCTCCCCTGCAGCGGGAGGGCCGGCGTCGGCGTTTAACTAGCGTCTGCGGCGCAGCAGCAGGGCCGCGATCACGCCGCCGGCGGCGCCGCCCAGGTGGGCCTGCCAGGAGACGTAGCCCGCCACCGTGGGCAGCACACCGAAGAGGATGCCGCCGTAGGCCAGGAAGAGCACCACGGAGAGCAGGATCTGGCCCCAGTGGCGGTTGAAGAAGCCGCGCACCAGTAGGAACGCGAAGAGCCCGAAGACCAGCCCGGACGCGCCCACTGTGATGTTGTGGCCGCCGATCAGCCACACCGTCGCGCCCGAGCCTACCCAGCTTGAGGCCAGCGCCGTGGCGAAGACCCGCACGCCGGACAGGAAGACCAGGAAGCCGAAGATGATCAGCGGCAGGGTGTTGGAGAGCAGGTGGGCGAGGTTGGCGTGCAGCAGCGGAAACGTCACGATGTCCAGCAGCCCGTCGGCGGAGCGCGGCCGCAGCCCGAAGGTGCCGTTGAGCGAGTGCAGCAGCAGGGTGTTGAGGATCTCGATCGCGTAGAGCAGCAGCACGAAGGAGCCCACCACCAGCAGGCCCCGCCGTGCCCGGGCCGCAGGGGTGTCCCGGCGCCGTTCCCCTGGGGACGCTTCGAGCACCGCGGCGCCCCTAGTGCACCACGATCGGCTGGAAACCCTCGGCCCGGAGCGCGCCCAGGACCTGCTCGCAGTGCTCGTGGCCCTTGGTTTCCAGGTTGACGGTGATGGACACGTCGCCCATGCTGATCGAGCCGCCCACCCGGGTGTGGTCCAGGCCGGTGACGTTGGCGTCGTTTTCGGCAATGATCCGGGCGATGGTCGCGAGCGAGCCGGGACGGTCGTCCAGCATCATCCGCACGGTCATGTACCGTCCGGCGGCGGAGAGGCCCCGCTGGATGACTTTGAGCATCAGCATCGGGTCGATGTTGCCGCCGGAGAGCACGACGGCGACGGTTCCCGGGTTCTCGATCTTGCCTTCCATCAGCGCGGCGACGCCCACGGCGCCGGCCGGTTCGACCACCATCTTGGCCCGTTCCAGCAGGAAGATCAGCGCCCGAGCCAGCGCATCCTCGCTGACCGTGACGACGTCGTCGACCAGCTCGCGGATGATGCTGAACGGCAGCTGCCCCGGCCGGCCCACGGCGATGCCGTCGGCCATCGTGGAGACGCGCTTGAGCGGCACGAGCGCGTCGGCCGCGAGCGAGGGCGGGTAGGCGGCGGCGTTTTCGGCCTGCACGCCGATGATGCGGATCTCCCGGCCGAGTTCCTTGGCCCGGGCCTTCACGGCCACGGCGACGCCGGCCAGCAGCCCGCCGCCGCCGACGCCCATCAGGATGGTGTCCACGTTGGGGATTTGCTCGAGGATCTCCAGTCCGACGGTGCCCTGGCCGGCCACGACGTCGACGTCGTCGAACGGGTGGACAAAGACCGCGCCCGTTTCATCTGCGTAGCGTTTGGCCTCGGCCAGCGCCTCGTCCACGTTGTGGCCGTGCAGCACCACCTCGGCGCCGTGGCTGCGCGTCGCGGCGAGCTTGGGCAGGGCGACGCCCAGCGGCATGTAGATGCGGGCCTTGATGCCGAGGGCCTTGGCGGCGACGGCCACGCCCTGGGCGTGGTTGCCGGCCGAGGCCGCGACGACGCCTCGTTTCTTCTCCTCGGCGGAGAGCTTGGCCATCCGCACGTAGGCGCCGCGCACCTTGAAGGAGCCTGCGCGTTGCAGGTTCTCGCATTTGAAATAGACCTCGCCGCCGGCGATGCTGCCCAGCGCCCGGGATGACTCCACCGGGGTCCGCGTAATAATCCCGTCGAGCAGCTTCTGCGCCTCCAGGACATCGTCCAGCGTGACGGGCATGCTCTCGAGGGTATTCACGAACTAGTCTCCTTTGGGGGTTCCGGCGTCGGCGCCAGGGCGGTGGACCTCCCTGTTGCCCGGGTCCTGGCCGGCGCCGGCAAGTGCAGGGGCTCCCTGCCGGCTCGCGGCTGCCAGCTCTCCATCATGTTCCCACGTTCTGGCCGCAATGTACCGAATGGCCGAGTTTGCTACGGCGAGGATCGGCACGGAGAACAGGGCGCCCGGGATGCCGGCCAGGTAGGAGCCGGCGGCGACGGACAGGATGACGGCAACCGGGTGGAGCGAGACGGCCTTGCCCATCACGAGCGGCTGCAGGATGTGGCCCTCCAGCTGCTGGACCAGCAGCACGATGCCCACCATGATGAGCGCGTTGACCAGGCCGTTGGCCACCAGTGCAAGCAGCACGGCGACGGCGCCGGTGACGAGTGCGCCGACCAGGGGGATGAAGGAGCCGATGAACACCAGCACGCCGAGCGGCAGCGCCAGCGGCACACCGATGATCGCGGCGCCGACGCCGATTCCGACGGCGTCCACGAACGCGACGAACATCTGGATCCGGGTGTAGCTGACCATCGAGCTCCAGCCGCGCCGGCCGGCGCCGTTCACGGCAGGGCGGGCTTTCCGCGGCATCAGCCGGACTAGGAACCCCCAGATCCGGTCGCCTTCGAGCAGGAAGAAGATCGTGACGAACAAGGCGATCAGGAGCCCGGCGGCGAAGTGCCCGGCGGTGCTGCCGAAGGTCAGCGCGCCGCTGAGGATGCTGCTGCTGTTTTTCTGCAGCGCGTCGGCCCCCTCCTTGACGTAGGTGTCAATCTGGGCGGCGGTCAGGTGCAGCGGGCCCTCGGCCAGCCAGGTCTGGATCTGCTGCAGGCCCTCCAGTGCCTGGCCCCAGAGTTCGCCGAAGCCGGCGGTGAGCTGGCGGCCGACGAGGGCGAGCGCGCCGGCGATGAGTCCGATGAAGCCGAGCAGCGTGATGGCGACGGCGGCGCCGTTGGGCACCCGGCGCCTGCGCAGCCAGCGGGTGACGGGGCTGAGCAGTCCGGCCAGCAGGGCGGCGACCATTACCGGGATGATGAGGAAGCTGATCTTGCTCAGCAGCCAGACGAGCACCCCGGTCACCACCAGGATCAGGCCGATCCGCCACGCCCACGAGGCCGCGATCCGAACGCCGTAGGGAATGTCCTCGTCCACTTCCCGGTCGCTGCGGACCCGGGGAACGGCGTGCGGCACGGGGTCGGGCACACGGGTGGGCAGGCCTGCTTCCGGGGCGGCGGGCACGCCTGCGGGCGTGCCGGCAGGCGGGGCGGAGAGCTCCGGGGCGGCATACCCGGGCAGCTCGGAGTCGGGGCGGGCGGTGGCGTCCTCAGCTGGCGTCATAGCCCAATAATTCCCCAGTGCGGCCCACAAGGGAAACGGCGGAAGGGAAACGCGGCAGGGTAACAAGGCCCGCCAAGCGGCTGGAGGCCGTTCGGGGCAGTACGCCGCCGGGGCAGGCCAACTGGCGCAGGACGACGTCGGGCCGGGCGACGCCGTAGCAAGACGGCGCCGAACCAGGACGCCGCAGCACCGCGTCCCGGGCCCGGGCGGGGCTACCTCCCCAGTGACGCGGTGATTCCCCAGCTCATCGTGAAGGACTCCCCCGCCGGCAGCCAGCGCAGCCCGTCGCCGCTGTTGAACGCGTTGGCCGGCCCCGTCATGGGCTCAAGCGCCACCGCCTTGGACCGCCCGGGGTACTGGTCCGTGACGAAGACGTGGACGTAGCGGCAATGCTCGTCCTGCCAGAGGCTCACGCTGCGGCCGTCCGCGGCGCGCAGCGTGCTCCGCGCCACGCCGCCGTCGAACTCCAGGTCCGTGTACGCGCTGTCCAGGTCCAGGGCCCCGGCCAGCCGGCCGGCCCGGAGGTCGAAGTCCCCGGCGGCCGATTCGGTGCTGCGCGGAATCAGCCGGTCATCGGTCACCAGCCGAGTACGGCCGCTGACGGTGACGGTCAGTTCCTCGCTGGGCACCTCGCCGAGCCGCAGGTAGGGGTGCGCACCGAGGACGAAAGGGGCCGGGTCCGGGGAGTCGTTGACCAGCGTCTGCCGGACGGTGAGCCCCAGGGCCTCGTCCAGCTCGTAGCGCACCCGGTGCCGCAGCAGGAAGGGATAGCCGTGCTGCGGAAATACGGCCGCCTCCAGGGTCACGGAGAATTCCGATTCGTCCACCAGGTCGTAGGACGCGTTGCGTAGCAGCCCGTGGCTGGCGTTGTTCCTGGCCACCTCGGTGATGTCGAGTTGCTGCTTTTTCCCGTTGAGGTGCCAGACGCCGTCCTCTACCCGGTTTGCCCACGGGGCCAGGGTGATACCGGTGGCGCCCGGCGGGATCTCGGCGTCCCCGTAGCTCTCCGTCAGCTGGACGCCGGCACGGCTGTAGAGCCGCAGGCCGGCGGCGAGTTCGGTCACCACGGCCAGGGCGTCGCCGCGGCGCAGCTCGTATTGCCGGCCGCTCGCGTAGCGCCGGGCGGAGGTGTCGGCGGACGGGTCGGAGGGAGCGGAAGCCGGGGAAGCGGTGGGGTCCATGGGCACCACGGTACCGAACCGCGCGCCCGCCCGTACACGGCGGGGCTTTGCCGGAAACTCGTGAAGTCTGATCGAATGATGGAATGTGCGCCAACAGCATCACCAGGGGAACCCTCGCCGACGGCCGGGAGTTCTTCTACTTCGCTGACGCCGGGGGGCACGGCCGTGGCCGTAGCGGCGCAGGCGGCGGCGCCGGTGGCGGTGCCCTGCGGGCTCCCGCCGATCGCCGGACCCTCGACGGACGCGGTCCCGCCGGCGAGCTGCGCTTCGACGCGCTGACCGGTGAGTGGGTCGCCATCGCCGCGCACCGCCAGTCCCGGACACACCTCCCGCCGGCCGAGGAATGCCCGCTGTGCCCCAGCACCCCGGAGCGCCGCTCGGAAATCCCGGCGCCGGACTACGACGTCGTTGTGTTCGAAAACCGCTTCCCCTCCCTGGGCCCCGACCTCGGGCATCTCCCGGAGCAGCCAGCGTGGGGAAGCCGTGTGCCGGCGTTCGGGCGCTGCGAGGTGGTCTCGTTCACCCCGGACCATGCGGGTTCCTTCGCCGGCCTCGGCGAGGCCCGGGCCCGCACCGTGGTGGAGGCCTGGGCCGTCCGGACCGCGGCGCTCAGCGCACTGCCCGGGATCCGCCAGGTCTTCCCGTTCGAGAACCGCGGCGCTGAAATCGGCGTCACCTTGCACCACCCGCACGGCCAGATTTACGCCTACCCGTACCTTCCGCCGCGGGCCGCGGTGCTGGCCGCCGCCGCGCGGAAGTACTACGACGACGCCGGGCGCCGGGACACGCTCACCGGCTCGCTGCTGCGGGCCGAACGCACGGACGGCAGCCGGATGGTGCTCGAGGGCCGGCATTTCAGCGCCTACGTGCCCTTCGCCGCCCGCTGGCCGCTGGAAGTCCACCTCGTCCCGCACCGGCAGGTGCCCGACCTCGCCGCCCTGCACGGCGACGAGCGGGACGAGCTGGCGCAACTGTACCTGGACCTGCTGCGGCGCTTGGACGCCCTCTACCCCACGCCCACGCCCTACATCGCCGCGTGGCAGCAGGCACCGCTGGATAAAGTGCTGCGTCCCGCCGGCTACCTGCACCTGCAGCTGACCTCTCCGCGGCGCGCGGCGGACAAGCTGAAGTACCTGGCCGGGTCCGAGGCCGCGATGGGGGCCTTCATCAACGACACCACGCCGGAGGAGGTCGCGGCCCGGCTCCGCGGCGCTGGCGCTACAAGCTCCACCGCCGGCACGGAAGGCAGCGCACTATGAGCGTCCCGCTGGGCACCAGTGAACTCCAGTCCCGGTTTGCGGACGTCTTCGGGGCGGACCCCGACGGCGTCTGGCAGGCCCCCGGCCGGGTCAACCTGATCGGCGAACACACGGACTACAACGAGGGCTTTGTGCTGCCGTTCGCCATTGACCGCACCGCCCGGGTGGCCGTCCGGCTCCGGCCCGACTCCACGCTGCGGATGCTGTCCACGTTCGGGAACCAGGGGCTGACGACGGCGGACGCCGCGGCCCTGGACCCCGCCGCGGCCCGGGGGTGGACCAAGTATCCGCTCGGTGTGCTGTGGGCCCTGCAGCAGCGCGGCCTCGCCGTCCCCGGCCTGGACCTGCTGCTGGATTCGGATGTGCCGCGGGGAGCCGGGCTGTCCTCCTCGCATGCCATTGAATGCGCCGTCATCCTGGCCGTGAACGAACTTACCGGCGCCGGCCTCAGCGCCGAGGACATGGTGCTGGCCACCCAGCGCGCGGAAAACGACTTCGTCGGCGCGCCCACCGGGATCATGGACCAGTCAGCCTCGCTCCGGGGCGCCGCAGGCCGGGCCGTGTTCCTCGACTGCCGCGACCAGAGCGTCCGGCTGGTGCCGTTCGACGCCGAGGCCGCCGGCCTGGTGCTCCTGGTGATCGACACCAAGGTCTCGCACTCGCATGCCGGCGGCGCCTACGCGGCCCGGCGCGCGTCCTGCGAACTGGGCGCCGATGTGCTCGGCGTCCGGGCGCTGCGCGACGTCGGGCTCGCGGATCTCGAGGAGGCCGCCGGGCTGCTGGACACGGAAACGTTCCGCCGGGTCCGGCACGTCGTCACTGAGAACGAGCGCGTGCTGCGGACCGTGGAACTCCTCGAGCGCACCGGCCCGCAGGCGATCGGCGCGCTGCTGGACGCCTCCCACGCCTCGATGCGGGACGACTTCGAAATCTCCTGCCCCGAACTGGACCTCGCGGTGGACACGTCCCGCGCCGCGGGCGCCATCGGCGCCCGGATGACCGGCGGCGGGTTTGGCGGCTCCGCGATCGCCCTCATCCCCGCGGACACGGAGCAGCGGGTGCGGGCCGACGTCGGACAGGCCTTCGCGCGCGCCGGCTACGCCGCCCCAGACGTCTTCCGGGTGAGCCCCGCGGCGGGAGCGCTGCGGCTGGCCTGACCGGTTCCTGCCGCGCCGGGGCGTCCGGGCGTAGGCTGGGCGCATGCCGGAAGCCGTCATCGTCGCCACTGCCCGGAGCCCCATCGGCCGCGCCTTCAAAGGATCGTTGAAGGACGAGCGGCCCGATGATCTTGCCGCCGCCATGGTCTCCGCCGCCCTCGCCAAAGTGCCCGCCTTCGACCCGCGGGACACCCGCCGCGGCCTCGACGACCTCTACCTGGGCTGCGCCGAACCCAGCGGCGAGGCGGGGTCCAACATGGCCAGGGTGGTGACCATCCTGGCCGGCCTCGACAACGTCCCGGCCGCCACCATCAACCGCTTCTGCGCTTCCAGCCTGCAGACCATCAGGATGGCGTTCCACGCCGTCAAAGCCGGCGAGGGTGACGCCTTCGTCGCGGCAGGGGTCGAAGCGGTCTCCCGGTACCGCGACTGGGCCGGCGCCGGGGAGACCGACGCCGCCACCCACAACCCGCGCTTTGACGCCGCCCGGAAGCGCACCGCCGCCCGGGCAGCGTCCAACACCCCGTGGACCGATCCCCGGCTCGGCGGCCGGATGCCGGACATCTACACGTCCATGGGCCAGACCGCGGAGAACGTCGCCACCAGCTACGGCATCAGCCGCGCCGAGCAGGACGCCTGGGCGGTGCAGAGCCAGAACCGGGCCGAGGCGGCCATCACCTCCGGGTTCTTCGGCCGTGAAATCACGCCGTACACGCGCAGGGACGGGGCCGTGATCGCCCGGGACGACTCGCCCCGGGCGGGGGTCACGCTTGACGCGGTGAGCGCCCTGCAGCCGGTCTTCCGCAGCGCGGGAACCGTCACGGCCGGCAACGCCTGCCCGCTCAACGACGGCGCCGCCGCCGTCGTCGTGATGAGCGATTCACGTGCCCGGGAGCTCGGGCTGGAGCCGCTGGCCCGGATCGTCTCCACCGGGGTCAGCGCCCTGTCCCCCGAACTGATGGGCATGGGTCCCGTCGAGGCGACCCGGCGGGCGCTGAAGCTTGCCGGCCTCTCGATCGGCGACCTTGACCTGGTCGAACTCAACGAAGCCTTCGCGGTCCAGGTGATCGCCAGCGCCCGGGAACTGGGGATCGATCCGGACCGGCTCAACGTCCACGGCGGAGCCATCGCGCTGGGTCACCCGTTCGGAATGACCGGCGCCCGGATGGCCACCACGCTGCTCAACGGGCTGCGCGAACGGGACGGCACCCTTGGCCTGGCCACCTTGTGCGTGGGCGGCGGCCAGGGCATGGCCGTCATCTTCGAGCGGCTCGGCTGAAGGCCGACGACGAAAAGCGGGCCCCGCCATCCGGCGGGGCCCGCTTCGTTCGCTACGCGGTGGTTCTGCTGCGGCTAGTCGTCGCCGCGGAGGATGGCCAGCAGTCGGATGATCTCGACGTAGAGCCAGACGAGGGTGACCGTGAGGCCGAACGCCGCGGTCCAGGAGAAGCGCTGCGGGGCGCCGCTGCGGACGCCGGCTTCGATGCTGGTGAAGTCCATGATCAGCGAGAAGGCGGCCAGGCCGATCGCGAGCAGGCCGATGAAGACACCCAGCGGGATCCCGAAGATCTCGAAGCTGGTGCGCAGGCCGAACGGGGAGTCCACCGCACCGGTCCACATCATGACCATGTTGATGAGCGCGAAAACGGCGTAGCCGATCATGGCGATCATAAAGAAGCGCATCGCCTTGGGCGTGGCGCGGACCTTGCCGCTCTTGAACAGGACCAGCGTGACGGCGAAGACGGAGAGCGTGCCGATCACGGCCTGGAGTCCGACGCCGGGGAACATCCCGTCGAGGATCCGGGTCAGGCCGCCGAGGAACAGGCCTTCAAGTGCGGCGTAGGCCAGGATCAGCGCCGGTGAGGGCTGCTTCTTGAAGGTGTTGACGAGGGCCAGGACGAAGCCGCCCAGCGCACCGACGATCATCAGCATCGAGGCCAGGCCCTGCGCCACCACCAGGGTGACGGCCGCGCCCGCGATGACGGCCGCGAGGCAGGCCGTGGTCTTCATGATGACGTCATCAAAGGTCATGCGGCCGCTGTCGGCCGGCCCGGCGGCAGGGCGGTTGTACATGTCCTGCAACTGGTCGTTGCTCATCGCCTGCTGTGCCGGGTTCCAGCCGGCCTGGGCCTGGCCGAACTGGGGCTGGCCATAGCCGTTTTGGCCGTACGGCGCCTGGCCGTAGCCCTGCCCGTAGGGGGCCGGCGGGGCAGGCGGTGCCTGGGTGGCTCCACGGAAGTTCTTTCCGTTGAAGATCGGGTTTCCGCCAAGTGCCATTGCTGGTGTCCTCCAAATTAAGGGGGTAAGTGATGATCGGTGGTGAAGATCGGTATGACTCACGCTACCAATTCCCACGCCCGGCGGGCAGGGATAGTTCCCGGCCGGTTCCGGCCGCAACCCAACCGTGATGTGGCGGGGCGCAACCGGGGCGCCGTCGGGCCCACTGTTTAGGAATCCTCGGGCACAACAAAAGTTTTCTTTAGCCAGGCTAAATCGAGCCCTAGGTCCGGCTTCACGGTTGTTACGCGATCGCGACGTTATCCCTGCTCGCGGCGGCAATAGTTGGCCGGCCCGGGCTGTAACATTGGGCCAACAGGGTGACGAACGTCACAAGGACGGCCGCCGCAAGGCAGGCCGCTCCATCGCATCGCAGTAACCGCTCCATCCCGTCCCCCTGACCGTTCGCAGCGGTTGCAATGGCGCAACCCAGACCACCCCCATGTGGAGGTTTTCAATTTGAGAAGCACACCGAAAGGCCTGTCGCAGAGACGGCGCGGCAGACTGCTGAAAGCTGTGGGGGCCATGTTCGCCGCCGTGGCCGCCCTTCTGCTCATCGTCGCCCCGGCATCCCAGGCCGCGACGCCGTCGCCGACACCATCCCCGTCGAGCACCACGTTCCAGAACAGCATCAGCGGTTTCCTGCGCGGCGATGACCGCGCCCCGCTCGCAGATGTCACCATCACCGCCAAGAGCGGCGATTTCACCGGAACCACCAAATCGGGTGCCAACGGTTCCTGGACCATCGGCGTCCCCACCCAGGGGACGTACGAGGTCGAGCTGGACGAAAAGACCCTCCCCGAGGGCATCAAGCTCGCCGACGGCCAGGAAAATCCCCGCAAGGTCACCTTCAGCCAGACGTCCAACCTCTCGGTGATCTTCGCCTTCGGCAAAGGCATCGTGGTCCAGGAACAGGACTTCGGCCAGAACCTGCTTAACCGGCTGGTCGCGGGCCTGAGCTTCGGCCTGCTCCTGGCCCTCGCGTCGGTGGGCTTGTCCCTGATCTTCGGCACCACTGGCCTGACCAACTTCGCACACGGCGAGATGGTCACGCTCGGCGCCGTCCTGGTCTTCGGCTTCAACGCCATGAACCTGCCGTTTTGGCTCTCCATCATCCTTGCGCTCCTCGGCGGCGGCCTGTTCGGCTACGTCCAGGACGCCGGGCTCTGGAAGCCGCTGCGGCGCCGCGGCACCGGCCTGGTCCCGATGATGATCGTCAGCATCGGCCTCGCCCTCGCCGTCCGCTACGTGATCCAGTTCTACTTCGGCGGCGCCACCCAGCAGCTGCCTTTCGCCCAGAGCGCGGAAATCCAGATCGGGCCGGTATCCATCTCGCCCAACAACCTCTGGTCCCTGCTCATCAGCGTCGTCGTCATCGCCGTGCTCGGCGTCGTCCTGCTCAAGACCCGGCTCGGCAAGGCCACCCGCGCGGTGGCCGACAACCCGGCACTGGCCGCAGCCTCCGGCATCGACGTCGACTCGGTCATCCGGATCGTCTGGGTCACCGGCGGCATGCTCGCCTCGCTCGGCGGCATTCTCTGGGCGTACTACCGTCCCGGCGTCACCTTCGATATGGGTTCGCAGATCCTGCTGCTCATCTTCGCCGGCGTGACCCTCGGCGGCCTCGGCACGGTCTGGGGCGCCCTGTTCGGTTCCATCATCGTCGGCATCTTCGTGGAGCTGACCACCGTCTTCGGCCTCGCTGCCGACCTCAAGTACGTGGGAGCACTGTTCATCATGATCGTTGTCCTCTTGTTCCGGCCTCAGGGCATCCTGGGCCGCCGCGAGCGCGTGGGTTAGGAGACAGACATGGACTTCGGATTTATTCTTTCCAGCGCTGCCGGTGAATTGTTCAGCCCGACGACGGCGGCGTACGCGCTCGCCGCGCTCGGCCTGGCGGTCCACTTCGGCTACTCGGGCCTGCTGAACTTCGGCCAGGCCGGCTTCATGGCGGTGGGGGCCTATGGCTTCGCCATCTCCACCCTGACCTTCCACGTGCCGTTCTTCGTCGGCTTGCTGATCGCCGTCGTCTGCTCGGCAATCTTCGCCCTGCTGCTCGGCATCCCCACGCTCCGGCTGCGGGCCGACTACCTGGCCATCGTCACGATTGCGGCCGCGGAAATCGTCCGCTACATCGTCACCACCAACCAGCTGACCTCGGTGACCGGTTCGGCCAACGGCCTGGCCGCCTTCGAGGGCGATTTCTACGCGATGAACCCGTTCCCCGACGGATCCTACTTCGGCATGAACAACCGCGACTTCTTCATCCGCGTGGTCGGCTGGGGGCTCGTGATCGTCTGCTGCCTGCTGGTCTGGCTGCTGATGCGCAGCCCGTGGGGCCGTGTCCTCAAGGGCATCCGCGAGGACGAGAACGCTGTCCGTTCGCTCGGCAAGAACGTCTACTCCTACAAGATGCAGGCCCTCGTGATCGGCGGCGTGCTCGGAGCCCTCGCAGGCATGGTGTTCACCCTCCCCCGCGGCGCGGTGCAGCCGGCGAACTACGGCACCGAGCTGACGTTCTTCCTCTACACCTGCCTGCTGCTCGGCGGGCTCGGCACCGTGCTGGGCCCGGTCGTCGGGGCGATGATCTTCTGGGTCGTCCTGTCCCTCACCCAGGGCGTGCTGTACGGCCTGATCGAATCGGGCGCCGTCACGTGGCTGAACACGGTCCAGGCCGGCCAGCTGCGCTACATCCTGGTCGGCATCGCACTGATGCTGCTGATGATCTTCAGGCCCCAGGGCGTCTTTGGCAACAAGAAGGAGCTGGCGTTCGCATGAGCATGCACAGCGAAAAACCACAGGCGGGCGCCGGGACCTCCGGCGCCGCCGAGACCATCGACTACATGACGGACTCGCGTCCGATTGCCGCGGGCGAGACCGCCCCCGGCTGCAAGAAGCGCGACCCGATCCTGGTGGCGGAAAACGTCACCCGCAGCTTCGGCGGCATCAACGCCGTCGACGTCGAATACCTGGAGATCCCGCGGCACAAGATCACGGCCCTGATCGGTCCCAACGGTGCCGGCAAGACCACGCTGTTCAACCTGCTCACGGGCTTCGATACCCCAAACACGGGCAAGTGGCAGTTCGAGGGGAACGGCCTGGCCGGCGTCTCCTCCTACAAGGTGGCCCGGATGGGCATGGTCCGCACGTTCCAGCTGACCAAGGTCATGGGCAAGCTCACCGTTATGGAGAACATGCGCCTGGGCGCCTCCCAGCAGTCCGGCGAGAAGCTGTCCAAGGCCCTGTTCAAGGGAATCTGGGGCGGCCAGGAAAAGAAGATCACCGAAGAAGCCAACGTGCTGCTGGCGAAGTTCAAGCTCGATGCCAAGAAGGACGACTACGCGGCGTCCCTCTCCGGCGGGCAGCGCAAGCTCCTCGAAATGGCACGCTCGCTCATGGTGAAGCCCAAGCTCGTGATGCTTGACGAGCCGATGGCAGGCGTCAACCCGGCGCTGACCCAGTCCCTGCTGGACCACATCAAGAACCTCAAGGCCGAGGGCATGACCGTGTTGTTCGTCGAGCACGACATGCACATGGTCCGCCACATCGCCGACTGGGTCGTGGTGATGGCGGAGGGCAAGATCGTGGCCGAGGGGCCGCCAGCCGAGGTCATGAAGAACCCGGCCGTGATCGACGCCTACCTGGGCGCCCACCACGATGTGGACCTGGGCGACTCGGAAGGCATCAAGGAACTCGCGGCCGAGCTCGAGGCCGACGAGGAATCAATCGTCGGCACCGAGAACGCGGGGGTCATCTCCTCCGACGTTCTCATGACGGAGACACCCCGGCCCGATACCGCCAGCGGCGCACCACACGGCCGGCGGAGCGCCGAGGAGCCCCACAGCGGCGAGCCGAACCGGACAGAGAAGGACACGCAATGAGCGCCACCAGCGCGGCCCCCGCCGCTAAGAACGGATACGACGGCGACTCGGTCGTCAAGGTCACCAACTTGGTGGCCGGCTACATCCCGGGCGTCAACATCCTGAACGGCTGCAGCATTGAAGCCCGCAAGGGCGAGCTGATCGGCATCATTGGGCCCAACGGCGCCGGCAAGTCGACCCTGTTGAAGGCCATGTTCGGCCTCGTCAAGGTCCACTCCGGCTCCGTGGTGGTCCGCGGCCAGGACATCACCGGGCTGAAAGCCAACAAACTGGTGAGCCGGGGCGTCGGCTTCGTTCCGCAGACCAACAACGTGTTCGCGGCCCTGACCATCGAAGAGAACCTCCAGATGGGGATGTTCCAGCGGCCGAAGGACTTCGCCGAACGGTTCGACTTCGTTGCGGAGTTGTTCCCGGAGCTGGCCAAGCGCCGGGCCCAGCGCGCCGGGTCGCTCTCCGGCGGCGAACGCCAGATGGTTGCCATGGGACGGGCCCTGATGATGGACCCGGCCGTGCTGCTGCTCGACGAGCCCTCGGCAGGCCTCTCCCCCGTCAAGCAGGACGAGACGTTCCTGCGGGTGCACGAGATCAACCGGGCGGGTGTCTCCGTGATCATGGTGGAGCAGAACGCACGGCGCTGCCTGCAGATCTGTGACCGCGGCTACGTCCTGGACCAGGGCAAGGACGCGTACACGGGCACCGGCCGGGAGCTCATGAAGGATCCCAAGGTCATCCAGCTGTACCTCGGGACCCTGGCGGACACCGTCGAGTAGCCGTAGCGCCAGCCCCGCAGCCGTTCCGAAGGGCCGTCACCAGCCGGTGGCGGCCCTTCTGCGTGCCCGGCGGGTGTTCGGCGCTCCCGTGTACCGTCCGGGCGCTTCCTTCTCCGGAGCTCAGACTCCCCGGGCTCCGGAGACAGCCACTTGCTCGGCGCCTGCGCTCGTTCCTCCCCGGCGGCCCCCTCCCCTCGCAAGCTCGGGCAGGGACCCCTGCCGCCGGGGGCCCAGCGCAACAACGGCGCTTTCGCAAGCGCCTGCCTCCGTCGCCCTCACGTCGGGCCACGCTTCCGCGGCGGTTCCGGACTGGTGCACCCCTGATCCGCGGTGCCGTCGTCCGATTTCGTAGCGAAAACCCGGTTGCGCAGCCTCCAGCGCCCTTCCCAGGCCCCGGCGGTCCGACGGCTGCTGAGCGTCACGGTGGGCCTCCGGTGGCACCTCCCCCGCACGCAAGAAACCCCCGTCCGAAAGGGACGGGGGTTTCTTGGTTGTCTGGGGAAGCGGCTTTACAGCTTGCCGAATTCTTCCTTGACGGGCTTGTAGCTGTTGTCATCCTGGAACTCGTAGATGCCGATGTAGGCTTCCGTCGGGTCGCCGGCGTCGGAGAACGTTACGGGGCCGGACTGGCCGTCGTAGTCGATGTCCTTGCCATTGCGGAGCAGGGTGACGCAGGAGGCGTAGTTGTTGCACTTCTCGCCGCCTTCGGAGACTGCCTTGAGCTGCTTGGCGATATCGACGCCCTTGGTGCTCTTGGCCGCTTCGGAGGCCAGCGCGATCAGATTCACGGCGTCGTAGGACTCGCCTGCGTAGCTGTAATCCTTGAGCGCCGGGTCGATCGCGAGGAGCTTCTTCTTGAAGTCATCCTTGGCGAAGGTGCCCGGGATGGTGCCCTGGGCGCCCTTCAGGGTGCCTGCCTTGAAGTCCTTGCTGTAGTCGGACATGTTGCCGTCCACCATGAAGATCTGGGTGGGCTTGATGCCCTTGCCCGTCATGAGCGGAACGATGCTCTTGGCCTGGTCGAAGGTGATCAGGGCGATGGCATCCGGCTTGGCCGCGAGGACCTTGTCCACCTGGCTGCTGAACTGGGAGTCGCCTTCGTTGAAGAGCTCCTCCGCCACAACCTTGCCGCCGGCGGCCTCCACCGCGGATTTGACGTTCTTTGCAAGACCCGTGCCGTAAGCGTCGTTCAGTACGATCATGCCAACGGTCTGGGCGCCACAGGTGGCCATGTAGTTGCCGAGGACCTTGCCCTGCAGCACGTCAGAGGGGGCGGTGCGCCAGTAGAGGCCCTTGTCGTCCCACGTGGTGAAGTCCGGCGAAGTGTTGGCCGGTGAGAACTGGATGACGCCGGCGCCGGTGATCTGGTTGATCACGGTCTTGGAGACGCCCGAGGAGGCGGCACCGATGATGGCGCTGACGCCCTGGCCCAGCAGTGCAGTGGTGGACTGCGTGGCGATGTCCGTCTTGGTGTCACCGGAGTCGCGGTGGATGACCTGGACGGGCTTGCCGAGGACGCCGCCGGCGTCGTTGACTTCCTTGATGCCAAGGTTGACGCCCGCGATTTCGGGCGGGCCGAGGAAGGCCAGGGAGCCGGTGGTCGGCAGCAGGGAGCCGATCTTGAGCGGGGTGTCCGTGGTGGTCGAGGACGCGGGCACGGAACCTTCCGCGCTGGCCGAGCTGGTGGCACCACCGGTTGCGCTCGGGGCCGGGCAAGCGATGCCGGCGGCCTGGGCAGATGCCGAGCCGGTGGTTGCCGACGGCGTGGACGAACCGCCACAAGCCGTAGCCAGAAGGGCGACGCCGAGGCTAAGCGCTGTGAGCTTAGCGATGCGCGGCGCCACCTGGGGGAGTGAAGTCATAGAGAAATCTCCTCGATCTAAAGGTGCGAACGGCCTTTGATGCGAAAGATCAGGTGTTCCTGATTTAGCTTCAAGCTAATGCAATTTCCGTCCGGACAGAAGTGACTACGGTCACATCCTTATAACACTCGTTGCATAGAGGAAATCAGGCGGCGGGAAAAGCGCCATACCGGCCCGCAAGCCGCCGAAAACCGGGGGTCCGCCGTCGCGTTCTCTGTCGGACGCACGGCCGGCCGGGGGCGCTAAAGGCAGCAGGACAGCAATTGTGGCGCACGATGCGGCAATTGTGAAGTGCCCCAGGTGGGACTCGAACCCACAACACGCGGATTTTAAGTCCGCTGCCTCTGCCAATTGGGCTACTGGGGCGCCCGGTCAATGGTATCCCGCCGGACGGGTATACCGACGGCGGGCTGCTAGGACTCCGCCTCAGGTCCGTCGAAGGGCGCCGCGTAGCGGAACGCCCCACTGACGCCGCCGGGCCAGAGCGCGAGCGGCAGCAGCTGGAAATGCTCACCCCAGGCAGGGTCCGGTGCCTGCACGCCCAGCGAGGTGGAGGGCACAAAGCCAAAGCGGGCGTAGTAGTCGGGGCTGCCGAGCAGCGCGATGCCCCGCTCCCCCGCGGCGTTGGCCCGGTCGATGGTTTCCTTCATCAGCGCCGAGCCGATGCCGTGCCGCTGCAGACGCGGCAGCACCCCGATCGGGCCCAGCCCCAGCAGCTCCAGCTCATCCGCCCAGCCGCGGGTGCTGATGACGTGGCCGACGATCTCGCCGTCCAGCTCAGCGACGATGCTGAATTCCGGCAGGTACTCCCCGCACTCGAAGAGCCGACGCAGCAGGTCCACTTCCTCCGGTTCCCCTTCAACCGGCAGGCCCGTGACCGGCGAGATGGAGAAGGCCGCCGCGGTGAGTGCCAGGAGCGCCGGCCGGTCCTCAGGCAGCTCAGAGCGCAGGACCAGTTGTGGCGCCGGCTGCTGCCCTCCGCCGTTCGCCGAGCGGCTGTTCAGGGACAATTCGTGGAGAACTTCGAGGGCCCGCTCGGCTTCGGCCACCGGAACGAGCAGATGGTCGTGGTGGAAACCGGCCAGCACATTGCAGCTGATCTTCGCCTCGGTCAGGGCGGCGCTGACGGCCGCGGTAAGCCCCAGGGCCTCCAGGGATGAATGCACTTGCAGGGTGATCCACGCCGCCACGAAGTCGTACTTCAGGCCAAGGGCGTCGGCGTCGGCCCGCGGCAGCACCACGGTCAGCCCCTCAGCTTCCCGGACGGCGGCGGCAATGTGGCCGGCCAGCGGTTTGCCGTGCGGCCACAGGGCGTAGACGTACTCGCCCTCGCGGATCACCGGCCGCATGGTCGCGAGCAGGGTATGCAGGTCCTTTTCAGCGGGAGTCATGGGCCCAGTCTAGGCAGGTGGGCCCGCCCCCCGGCCAATCCGCCCGCCAATCCAGGCGGCGCCGGCCAGCAGCGGCCGGCCGCACCAACGACGACGGCGGCCGCTCCCCTTCGAAGGGAACGGCCGCCGTCGTCGGGCTGCTGCGGGCTACTTGGCGTCGGCCGAGACAGGTTCCTTGGCAGGGGCCTCGGCGGGCTTCTCCGCCGCCGGTGCCGCGGGTGCTGCGGCCGGCTTGGGAGCCGGTGTCGCTGCGGCCACGAAGGCCCCGCGCGGGTTGTCCAGGTCCATCAGCTGGGTGGTGTCGCGGCCCAGGAAGAGGGCCCAGAACCAGCCGGAGATCACGCGGATCTTGCGCTCGAACGTCGGCATGGCCAGGCCGTGGTAGCCGCGGTGGGCGAGCCAGGCCAGCGGGCCCTTGAGGCCGATGCGGCCGATGAGGTTGATGTTGGCAACGCCCTTCCACTCGCCGAAGCCGGCGACGGCGCCCAGGTTCTTGTGCTTGTAGTCCTTGAGCTCCTTGTCCCAGCGGGAGGCCCACAGGTTCTTGGCAAGGCGCTTGGCCTGGCGCAGCGCGTGCTGCGCGTTGGGGACGCAGGTGCCGTCCGGCAGGCCGCTGCCGGTGAGGTCCGGCACGGCCGCGATGTCGCCGGCGGCCCAGGCGTTCTCGATGATGCCCTCGTCGCCGGAGACGCGCAGGTCCGGAAGGACCCGGACGCGGCCGCGGGGCTCGAGCGGGAAGTCGGTGGAGCGGACCATCGGGTTGGCCTGCACACCGGCAGTCCAGACCAGGGTGTCGGATTCGAATTCCTGCGCGGGGGTCTTGTCCGGCAGGTTGATCAGCTTGAGGGAGCCCTCGGCGTTGTCCAGCGAGGTGTTCAGCAGCACCTCGATGCCGCGGCTGCGCAGGTGCTCGACGACCCATTCGGCCTGCTTCGCCGTAACCTCGGGCATGATCCGCCCCATGGCCTCGACCAGGACGAAGCGGACTTCCTCCTGCTTGACGCGCGGGTTGTTCTTGACCGCGGCGCGGGCCAGGTCTTCCATTTCGGTGATGCACTCGATGCCGGCGAAGCCGCCGCCGACGACGACGAACGTCAGGGCGCGGGCGCGCTCGACCGGATCGGTCATCAGCGAGCCGGTTTCGATGCGCTCGAGGACACCGTTGCGCAGGGCGACGGCCTCCTCGATGGTCTTGAGGCCGATGCCCTTGTCCGCGAGGCCCTTGATCGGGAACGTGCGGGTGATGGCGCCGGCGGCCAGCACGACGTCGAAGTACGGGACCTCGAAGTTTTCGCCGCCGTCGGCCGGTGCCACCACGGCCGTGCGGTTGGCGTGGTCGATCGAGGTGACGCGGCCCTGGATCAGTTCGGTCTGCTTAAGGTGCTTGCGGTGCGAGACGACGGCGTGCCGGGCCTCGATGTTTCCGCCGGCCACTTCCGGCAGGAAGGGCTGGTAGGTCATGTAGGGCAGCGGATCAACGAGGGTGACGATGCCACCGGCGTTCGCGATCTTTTTCTGCAGTTTGAGGGCTACGTACAGGCCGACGTACCCGCCGCCGACGACGAGTACCCTGGGACGGTCCTGGAGCTGAGGGGTGGATGCCATGGGTCAAGAATACCGTAGTTTGTGAAAAACTTCACTAACTCCCCGCGGCCCGGGTTTCCGCGGAATCCGGCGTGCTTGGGGAAGGCCGGCCGGGCGCTGCGTCCGGGCCCGATTCAGGTGCTGCGCCGGACGCAACCTCAGGTGCCGCACCGGGCGCAACCTCAGGCACCGCGCCGGGGTCTGCTTCGGAGCCGGAGCCGGGCCCGTGGAGCGCGCGCCGAAGCTGGATGGCGGCCGCCGCGATGATGCAGACGAAGAGCCCGCCGAAGCCGAGCACCACCATGGCCGGGACGGCGCTGTCCGCCGGCGACGGGGCCGCCGCAACCGGCACGGTGGGTTCGGGCAGGGTCGGCGCCGCACTTGACGGGGCGGGGGCGGCAGGGGCCGCGGAGCTCACCGGGTTGCCGCGCCGGTGGACCCGGATCCAGTCGGAGATCGTACCCAGCGGGTTGGCCTTGGTTTCCGGGACGTCGGCCTTGAGTGCGGCCTCGGCGTTGAGCACGCCAAAGCCGTACAGCGGGTCCTTGCCCGGCAGCCCGGCGTCCTTTGCGGTGCTGACAATCCGGTTGATGACCTGGCTGGCGGACATCTCCGGCCACTTTGAGCGGATCAGCGCAGCGACGCCGGCGACGATGGGGGTCGCGCCCGAGGTGCCGGCCCACTCGGCGTAGCCGCCGCCGGGCATGCCGCCCACCAGGTTCTCGGCCGGTGCGGCGACGCCGATGCTGATGCCCTGCGAGGAGGAATCGATGCTGGCAACACCCTTGCGGTTCAGGCCGGCCACGGTCAGCACGCCGGGAATGGTGGCCGGGGCGCCGACCTGGATGTTGCCGCCCACCCGGTTGCCGGCGGCGCAGACAATCACGACGTCTTTCTGTTCGGCGTACAGGAAGGCGGCATCCCAGCTTTGCGGCCACTCCGGCGAGGTGCTGCCGAGGGAGATGTTGATGACCTGGGCGCCGTTGTCGACCGCCCAGCGGACCGCCTCGGGGATCTGGTCCTGGTCGCTCTTTCCCCCGGGGTTGGCCGATCCCAGCCAGGTGGAGACAGAGAGGATCTGGGCCTCGGGGGCCACGCCCACGATCCCGTCCGGGCCGACGCCGGTGGAGGCCGACGGGCTGGGGCTGGCCGTGGACTTTTTGGGCTGGTGGCCGCGGCCGGCAAGCATGGTCGCGACGAGGGTGCCGTGTTCGGGCTTGGCGCCGATGCTCTTGAGGCCGTCGGCGCCCCCGGCGCCGGACACGTCCGTTCCCCCGGACAACACGCCCTTGAGGTCCGGGTGTTTGCCGTCCACGCCGCTGTCAATCACGGCGACCTTGACGTTGGCGCCCTTGGACACTTCCCAGGCTTTCTTGATTCCGGACCCTGCCAGCCAGTATTCCTTGTCCCGCGTGGAGTCCGCGTGGGCCGGCGGGGCCGCCGTCAGGGTGCCGGCGACGCTGCCGCCGGCAAGTGCCAGGGCCATCAACGCCGAGGCGGTCCGGCGGTGCCGGGCTGTTGCTCTGGTCATTCGGGTCCAATCGGCGGTATGTCTGCGGGCGCCGCGGAGTCGGGCGCGGCAGTCGGCGGGGGCTGCCCGGCGCCGGGGCCACCCCTGCTGGGCGGTGCCGGTACGGGCGCGGGGCTAGCTGATGCTCAGGGCAATCCCGTCAAGAATATCGTGTTCGCTGGTGATGGCCGTGGTGATGCGGCCGTCTGTGACGTCCGCCATGCGTTCGAGTACGCGGCGCCAGACGAGGCCGCCGGCGCCGATCACGTCCACCCGGCCGGGATGCATGTAGGGCAGGGCGGCCCGGTCCTCCCGGGTCATGTCCAGCAGCGAGGTGCAGGCATCCCGGGCGGTATCCAGGTCCAGTTCCGTGCCGTGGATGGCCGCGGCCGAGTACTCGGCCAGCTTCAGGGCATGCGCGGTGATGGTGGTGACGGATCCCGCGACGCCGATCACGGCGGTGGCGCGGTCGAGCGGTACGGTCAGCGCGGCATGGCTGATCGCCGCGTCGACGTCGGACTCAGCGGCGGCGATCTGTTCCGCCGTGGGCGGGTCTGCCTGCAGGTGCCGTTCGGTCATCCGGACGCACCCGACGTCGACGGACTTGGCGGCGATGACGCCGTCGGCGTCGCCCAGCACGAACTCGGTGCTGCCGCCGCCCAGGTCCACCACCAGCACCGGGTCCTTGCCGCGCGAGGGCAGCACGCTGCTGGCACCGGCGAAGGAGAGCGCGGCCTCCTCGTCGCCGCTGATCACCTCGGGTTCGACGCCGAGCAGTTCCCGGACGCCGTCGATGAAGACCTGCCGGTTGCGGGCGTCCCGGGTGGCGGAGGTGGCCACAAAGCGGACCTTCCCGGCGCCGTGGCGGCGGATCAGCTCCGCGTAGTCGGCGGTGGCCTCGAGGGTGCGGTCCAGCGCCTCCTGGGCGAATTCGCCGGTGGCGTCGACGCCCTGCCCGAGCCTGACCACGCGCATCTCACGGACGACGTCGGTCAGCTTCGGCGAGGTGCCGCCGGCGGCGCCGACATCGGCGATGAGCAGGCGGATGGAGTTGGTGCCGCAGTCGATCGCGGCCACGCGCGTCACTGGGCCGCTCCGGTGCCATCGTGGGCGGCGTCAGCCGCGCGGGACTTCCGGACCGGGGCCGGCCGCCCGACGATTTCCGGCAAGCCCTGCGGGCCGTGGCGGCTCAGGTCCCGCGAGGGGGCCTCGCCGCCGGTGTCCCACGCGCCGTCGCAGTAGCAGCGGCCGCGGGTCCACCACTCGCTGATGGCCGCGATCGCCTCGTCACCGAGCGGGTTGACTCCTGGGCCGGCCGCCAGCGCATGCCCTACCAGGACATGCAGGCATTTAACGCGGGTGGGCATGCCGCCGGCGGAGATACCGTCGATCTCGGGGACGGCACCGATGCCGGACCGGGCGCCGATTTCGTCACGGGAGCGCAGGTACGCGTCGTGCGCGGCACGGTAATCCGCAGCCAGGGCACCGTCGGCTCCGAGCCGTTCGTTCATCTCGTTCATCAGCCCGGCCGCCTCGAGCCTGGACACGGCCGAGGTGATCACCGGGTGGGTCAGGTAGAAGGTGGTAGGGAACGGGGTGCCGTTGCTGAGCCGCGGCGAGGTCGCCGCAACCAGCGGGTTGCCGCAGACGCAGCGGGCGGGGATTTCGACGACGTCGCGCACCGGACGCCCGAGCTGGCGGCTGAGCACGTCGAGGTCGCGGGCCGACGGCTGGCGGGACTCGGCCGGCATCGGGGCCGGGTCCACGGCGGTCGCGTCGTTGGGGTTCCCTGCTGCCGGGGAATGGTCCACTTGGTTCTGGTCCACTGGCGCGGCACCTTCCTGCCCTGTTGGAATCACCGGGTGGCGGTAATCCGGCGGCGGGCGCCGCTCCTAGTCTGTTGCCGAACGCCGGATGGACTCCCAGAGGGAATCCACCCACGGCAGATTGGCCGGGTCTGTGGCTGCTCCTGCTGCGGCGCCGGCACCGGAGGTCGCGGCAGGCAGATCGCTGCCGTAAACCCAGTAGCCGGTTTCGCCGGGCATAACCATGTTAATGCGGTCGCGGGCCTGTTGCTTCACGTAGTTCGGGTCCTGCCAGCGCGAGACCTGGCGTTTGAGGTCCGTCTGCTTCGCCTGCTTGGCCGAGATGTCCGCTTCCAGCGCCGCTATTTCGGCGCGTTTTTCGAGGAAGATCCGGACCGTGGGGGCGAGCATGATGGTGATGGCGATCATCACAACGCCGAGGGCCAGCAGCCGGCCGGAGAAGGCCTTGGCCGGAACGGGGTCCAGACCGTCGGACTCCGCGGACTGGCCGGGTTTAGCGGCCGCCCCCTTAGAGGGCCCCTTGGCCGGTCCGGCGCTGCCGGCGGAAGGCTTCGCCGCGGGCTTGGCGGGGGTGCCGCTGCCGGCGCTTGTCCTGGCCGCCGGGGCCGCCCCCTGGGCCGGGCCGCGCGTCCCGGCGTCCGCCGCTTCGGCAGCAGGCCGCCCGGCGTCGTGGCTGACCGGCCGTCCGGCGTCGTGGTTGGCGGCCGGGCCGGTGCCGTGCCGCGGACCCCCGAAGTCCGCCCGGATGACGTCGCCGCCGGCTTCCCCCCGGCCGGTGGCCGCCGACTTTGGGGCCGCAGCGGCGGCCCGGGGAACCTTGGGACGGCGGGTTGCCATGTCACTCCTTACAACTGGCCAAAAAGAACCGGCCAAAACGAACCGGCCAAAACAGAACCGGTGGCCATGGTCTTTCCACCATAGCCACCGGTTCCTGGTTTTTGCGGGTACTAGCCCTTGAAACGCGGGAACGCGCTGCGTCCGGCGTAGCGTGCGGCGTCGTCGAGTTCCTCTTCGATGCGCAGCAGCTGGTTGTACTTCGCGACGCGCTCCGAGCGTGCCGGCGCGCCGGTCTTGATCTGGCCGGCGTTGGTGGCCACCGCGATGTCAGCAATCGTGGTGTCCTCGGTTTCGCCGGAGCGGTGCGAGGTGATGGTCGTGTAACCCGCGCGCTGGGCGAGGGACACGGCGTCGAGCGTTTCCGTCAGTGAACCGATCTGGTTGACCTTGACCAGCAGCGAGTTGGCGGTCTTGGAGTCGATGCCGGTCTGCAGGCGCTCCGGGTTCGTGACGAACAGGTCGTCGCCGACGATCTGGACCTTGTCCCCGATCGAGTCGGTGAGGGTCTTCCAGCCGTCCCAGTCGTTCTCGTCCAGCGGGTCTTCGATAGAGACCAGCGGGTAGTCGGCGACCAGCTCGGCGTAGTAGGCGCTCATCTCGGCGGAGCTGAGGGTCTTGCCTTCGAACTGGTAGGCGCCGTCCTTGAAGAACTCGGAGGAGGCGACGTCCAGGGCCAGGGCGATGTCCTTGCCCGGGGTGTAGCCGGCGTTCTTGATGGCTTCCTGGATCAGGTCCAGGGCGGCGCGGTTGGACGGCAGGTTCGGGGCGAAGCCGCCCTCGTCGCCGAGGCCGGTGGCCAGGCCCTTGGACTGCAGCACCGCCTTGAGCGCGTGGTAGACCTCGACGCCCCAGCGCAGGCCCTCGGAGAAGGTTTCGGCGCCGAGCGGGACAACCATGAATTCCTGGATGTCCACGTCGGAGTCGGCGTGCGAGCCGCCGTTGAGGATGTTCATCAGCGGCACCGGCAGGACGTGCGCGTTGGGGCCGCCCAGGTACTTGTAGAGCGGCAGGTCGGCCGAGGCGGCCGCGGCGTTGGCGACGGCCAGGGAGACGCCGAGGATCGCGTTGGCGCCCAGCTTGCTCTTGTTGGCGGTGCCGTCCAGGTCGATCATGGCCTGGTCGATGCTGCGCTGGTCGGTGGCGTCGAAGCCGATCAGGGCGGGGGCGATCTGGTCGATGACCGCGTCAACGGCTTTCTGGACGCCCTTGCCGAGGTAGCGGCCCTTGTCGCCGTCGCGGAGTTCAACGGCCTCGTGTTCGCCGGTGGAGGCGCCGGAGGGAACTGCTGCACGGCCGATCTGGCCGTCGGAGAGCAGGACTTCAACTTCTACGGTCGGGTTGCCACGGGAATCGAGGATCTCGCGGGCGTGGATGGCATCGATAAGCGCCATGAATATGCTCCTTTGGGTGAAGCGATCTGCTGGGAATCTGACTGCTGGAAATCTAGCGGTGGATCAAGCTGGAAACCGACGTCCTCGTCGCCCCTAGCCTAGTCGAGAGTGGGCTAAGTTACGGAAAGCTATCCAGTCCCCGGACGCGGCGCTGCGGCGCCGGCGCCGCCGGGCCGGGTGTCCTGGAAGCGGCGGTTGGCGCCGCGCAGCGCGCGTTCGGCGTCGAGTCCGTTGCGCCGGGCCGCGGCGACAATGCCGAACAGCAGCTCACCGAGCTCCTCCTCGGTCGCCGGGGCCGGGGTTGCCGGGGCACCGCCGACGGCGGGCGGGGCCGGGGTTCCGACGCCGGCGGCGGGCGGGGCCGCCTCCGGTCCTGCCGGGAGTCCGGCGCGTTCAGCCCGGTCCAGCAGCTTCTGCGCCCGGGCCAGGGCCGGCAGCGCGGCCGGGACCCCGTCGAAGGTGTGGCCCCGTTCGGGCTTCTCGGCCTGCTTGACGGCGTCCCATTTCAGCACGATCTCCTGCACCGTGGCCGGGAAGGAGTCCTGCAGGGTGCCGTCGGGGCGGAAAACGTGCGGGTTGCGCCGGATCATCTTGTCCCGCAGACCGCGCGCGACGTCGTCAAAGGTGAAGGCTCCGCGCTCCTCGGCGAGCCGGGCGTGCAGCACCACCTGCAGCAGGACGTCGCCGAGTTCAGCCTGCAGCTCGGCGTCGCCGCCGTCGGCCTCAATGGTCTCGGCCACCTCGTGGGCCTCCTCGAGGAGGTATTCCACGAGGGATTCGTGGGTGAGTGCACCCATCCAGGGGCAGTGGGCGCGCAGCTCGGCGATGGTCTGCAACAAATCCCCGAGCTGCCCGCCCACTGCGTTGGCGTCCTTAGCCAAGGTCGGCGTAGGCCTCATTGATGTATTCGACCAGGGCTTCCTTCTCCTCCAGCGGCAGGAACGCGGCTTCGGCGGCGTTCAGCGTCAGCTCGAGCAGGTCGTCCAGGTCGTAATCGAAGGTCTCCACGAGCAGTTCGAACTCGTCGGTGAGGGTCACGCCGCTCATCAGCCGGTTGTCCGTGTTGATCGTGACGTTGAAGCCCAGCTGGTAGAGCATGTCCACCGGGTGGCTGTCGATGCCCTCGCCAAAGCCGGCGATGGCGCCGGTCTGCAGGTTGGAGGAGGGGCAGATTTCCAGCGCGATGCCGCGGTCCCGGACCCAGCTGGCGAGCTCGCCCAGGGTCACGAGGCCGATGTTGTCGTCGACTTCGTCGCTGTCCGAATCGACGGCGGCGGTGTCGGCGGCACCGGCGGGGTCCGCATCCTCGAATTCGACGGTGACGTCTTCGGCGATCCGCACGCCGTGGCCCAGGCGCAGCGCCCGTCCGTCGACCAGGGCGGACTGGATGCTCTCCAGCCCGGCGGCCTCGCCGGCGTGGATGGTGGCCGGGAAGTTGTGCTGGGCCAGGTAGGTGAAGGCGTCCTTGAAGCGGGACGGCAGGAAACCGTCCTCGGCGCCGGCGATGTCGAAGCCGACGGCGCCCTTGTAGCGGTGGCGGACGGCCAGCTCGGCGATTTCCTGGCCGCGGTCGGCGTGGCGCATGGCGGTGATCAGCTGGCCGACCTGGATCTCGCGGCCGGTCTCGGCAACGGCGTCCACGCCTGCGTCCAGGCCCGCCTGGACGGCCTCAACGACGTCGTCCAGCGACAGGCCCTGCTGCAGGTGCTGTTCCGGGGCCCAGCGCACCTCGCCGTAGACGACGCCGTCGTCCGCGAGGTCCTCGACAAATTCCTTGGCTACGCGGAACAGGCCTTCCTTGGTCTGCATCACGGCGATGGTGTGGTCGAACGTTTCGAGGTAGCGGACCAGCGAACCGGAGTCTGCGGATTCGCGGAACCACTCCCCCAGCGCCACCGGGTCTGTGGAGGGCAGCGTGTGGCCGACAGCTTCGGCAAGTTCAATGATGGTGGCCGGACGCAGTCCGCCGTCCAGGTGGTCGTGAAGGGAAACCTTGGGAAGGCCCTTCAGGTCGAATTCGAGGTCAGGGGCAGCGTCAAGAATAGTCTCAGTCACGTTCCAACCATAGGGTCGGACGGCGCCCCGCGCTACTTGCCGGCGGGGCCGGCCTCCGCGGACCGGGCGGTCAGCACGGACTCGGGCCCGGGAACCGCGGCGGGCTCCGCCGCGGTGTCCTCCGCCGGCTCGGAGTCCCCCGGCTCGTCGTGCCGGCCGAGGCGCTTGTGCCACCAGCGCAGCAAGTGGTCGACGGCGATGCCGAGGACGATCGCGAAGACGACGGCGATCCCGGCGCTCAGGAGCGGGTTGTGGTGCAGCCAGGGGAAGGAACTGGCGAGGAGGCCGATCCCGATCGAGTAGAGGACCCAGGTCACGCAGGCGAACGCGTCCAGCAGGAAGAACCTGCGGTGCGGGAAGCCCGTGGTGCCCGCGACGTAGTTGACGGCCACCCGGCCCCAGGGGATGTAGCGGGCCGTGAAGATCAGGACGGCGCCGCGCTTTTCGAGTTCGTAGCGGGCCCAGGCGAAGACCCGCTGAACCTTGGGCTTGCGCATCCAGCGGAACCGTTCGATGCCGATCTTGCTGCCCAGCAGGTAGGCCATGTTGTCGCCGGCGATGGCGCCGATCAGCGCGGTGAGGCCGAGGATCCAGAGGTTGGGCTGACCGCTTTGCCGGGAGTACGCGGCGAGGGCCACAATCAACGTCTCGCTGGGGACCACCATGGCGAAACCGTCGACGAAGAAGAACACCAGCAGCAGCGGATAGATCCACCACTGGCCCGCTGCATGGAGCACGGCATCATTAATGAACTCCACGCGGGCTGTGCTCCTAGAAAACTGACGGGGGACGTACCCGGGACGGACAGGGCTTGCGGCAAAGCGCACACGGCACAGACGTGACGTGAATCGCACCTAAGTGTCCCACGGGCGGGGCATCTTGCGCTACGCGCACGGCACCATGAATCCGGTGTCGGCGCGGGCGGTTCCGGCGCGTCCGGCCGGCGCGGGCCGGCGCGGGTCTTAGCCGTCCGCCGGCGGCACGGCCCGGTCCTGGTTCTCCGCAAGCGGCTCCCCCGGGCCCCTGCCGCGCAACCGGCTCAGGACGACGTCGACGGCGATGCCGAGGATGACCGCGCAGATGATCGCAATGGTGGCACCCAGCAGGTGGTTCTCTTCGAACCATTGCCCGAAGAACAGGCCGATGCCTACCGAGTAGCCGGCCCACAGCACCGCGGACAGCACCGTCAGGCCAACAAACCGGGAGTGCGGGTAGCTGGTGGCGCCGGCGGTCAGGTTGACGGCCACCCGGCCGATCGGGACGAACCGGGCGACCATGATCAGTGACGCGGGCCGTTTGCGGAGTTCGTTGCCGGCCCAGAGGAACGCCCGCTGCGCCCGGTACCCGCGCATCCACGCCCAGCGCCCGGTTCCGGTGGCACGGCCGATCAGGTAGGCGATGTTGTCCCCG
The DNA here is from genome assembly GCF_964021775.1 of uncultured Arthrobacter sp. Lineage (GTDB taxonomy): Bacteria > Actinomycetota > Actinomycetes > Actinomycetales > Micrococcaceae > Arthrobacter. The sequence goes on along the minus strand of NZ_CAXHZI010000008.1, from coordinate 28,686 downwards.
GAGAAAGCGCCGGCTGCTGCCACGGCGATCAGCAGGAGCGGGTTGGGCACATCGGCCGAGGCGGCGACGGCGGCCAGGCCCACCACCACGGATTCGCTGGGAACGGGCGGGAAGAAGCCGTCGATCAGGCAGCAGGCAAACACGAGGACCAGGACCCAGGGTTGGCCTGCGGCTGCCAGGATGAAGTCGTTGATTGCCTGCACGGTTTCCTAACGCACGGCGGTGCCCGGTTTCTCCCGGAAATACTGTGGTGCCAGTGTACTGCCCAGCCCCGGAGCCGGTTCCTCTCTCACTTGTGGTCCCTAAACCTGGGGTTTAAGGACCACAAGTGAGAGAGCAACCGGAGGGAGCTAGGCGATGCGGTCGATGATGAGCTGCTGCGCCGGGCGCGATCCCTCGGGGGCGATCACGGCGGCGTGTTCCAATGCTTCCTTGGCCCGCTCGAACTTCTCCGGGGTGTCCGTCAGCAGGGTCATCAGTGGCTCGCCGGCACGGACCGTGGCGCCCGGCTTGGCGTGCATCCGCACCCCGGCCCCGGCCTGGACCTGGTCCTCCTTGCGGGCACGTCCGGCGCCGAGGCGCCAGGCCGCGACGCCTACAGCCATGGCGTCGAGCTCGACCAGCACGCCGTCGGCCGGCGCGTAGATGGTCTCGGATTCCTTGGCCACCGGGAGTTTGGCGCGCGGGTCGCCGCCCTGGGCCTGGATCATCCGGTTCCAGACGTCCATGGCACGGCCGTCGTTGAGCGCGGCGCGCGGGTCGGCGTCGTGCACGCCGGCGCAGGCAAGCATCTCCTCGGCCAGCCGGACGGTGAGTTCGACGACGTCTTCCGGGCCGCCGCCGGCGAGGACCTCGACGGATTCCTCCACCTCGATCGCGTTGCCGGCGGTGAGGCCCAGCGGCGTGTTCATGTTGGTCAGCAGCGCCACCGTGTTGACCCCGGCGTCCTTGCCCAGGGCCACCATGGTCTCGGCCAGCTCCCGGGCGCGGGCCTCGTCCTTCATGAAGGCGCCGCTGCCCACCTTGACGTCCAGGACCAGCGATCCGGTGCCTTCGGCGATTTTCTTGCTCATGATCGAGGAGGCGATCAGCGGGATGGCTTCCACCGTTCCGGTCACGTCGCGCAGGGCGTAGAGCTTCTTGTCCGCCGGGGCCAGGCCCGCACCGGCAGCGCAGATGACGGCACCCACGTCCTGCAGCTGCGCCAGCATTTCCTCATTGCTCAGCGCCGCGCGCCAGCCCGGGATGGACTCAAGCTTGTCCAGGGTGCCACCGGTGTGGCCGAGGCCCCGGCCGGAAAGCTGCGGGACGGCTACGCCGAACACGGCCACCAGCGGGGCCAGCGGCAGCGTGATCTTGTCCCCCACACCGCCGGTGGAGTGCTTGTCCGAGGTGGCCTTCACGCCGCCGTCGGGCCGGCGCAGGCTGGAGAAGTCCATCCGCTCGCCGGAGGCGATCATCGCCGCGGTCCAGCGCGAAATCTCGGCCCGGTCCATCCCGTTGAGCAGGATGGCCATGTTGAGCGCGGCCATCTGCTCATCGGCGATGGCGCCGCGGGTGTAGGCGTCGATCGTCCAGTCGATCTGGGCGGCGCTGAGCACACCTTTGTCCCGCTTGATGCGGATGATGTCGACGGCGTCGAACGCTTCGGTGTTGTGGGTGGTCTGTGTCACCGGGTTTCCTCCAGGTGTTGGGGGCCAAAGGCGTCGGGCAGCACCTGGTCCATCGTTTTGATGCCCTGTGTGGTCATGAGTTCCATGTCCGGGGCCCGGAATTCGTAAAGCAACTGCCGGCAGCGTCCGCACGGCATCAGCACGTTGCCGTCCGCGTCGACGCAGTAGAAGGCGCGCAGCAGGCCGCCGCCGGTCATGTGCAGGTTGCCGACCAGCGCGCACTCGGCACACAGGGTCAGCCCGTAGCTCGCGTTTTCGACGTTGCAGCCGCTGACGATCCGGCCGTCCGCGGTGAGGGCCGCAGCCCCCACCGCGAACTTCGAATACGGCGCGTAGGCGTTCTTCATCGCAGTGGCGGCGGCGGCTTCCAGCGCTGCCCAGTCGACGCCGGGCGCCGGGGCTGGTGCCGGCGCACTGTTATCAGTGATGTTGTCCGCCACGGTCAGCCCTTCACGTACGGGATGCCGCTGGCTGCCGGCGGCCTGGAGCGTCCGACGAGGCCGGCGACGGCGAGCACCGTCACCAGGTAAGGCAGCATCGCCATGAACTGGCTCGGCACCGGGGTGCCGATGATGGTGACGATGCTCTGCAGGTTGTCCGCGAAGCCGAACAGCAGCGCCGCGAAGAAGGCCCCGATCGGGTTCCAGCGGCCAAAGATCAGTGCGGCCAGGGCGATGAAGCCGCGCCCGCCGGAGATCTCCTTGGTGAAGCTGTCAATCGCGACCAGGGTGAAGAAGGACCCGCCGATGCCGGCGACGGCGCCGCCGAGGGTGACGTTCCAGAAGCGGGTCGCGTTGACCTTGATGCCCATGGTGTCGGCGGCCTGCGGGTGCTCGCCGACGGCGCGGACGCGCAGGCCCCACTTGGTCTTGAACAGCCCGACCCAGACCACGATCACGGCGATGTACATCAGGTAGCCGATCAGGGACTGCTTGAACAGGATCGGCCCGATCAGCGGGATGTCGCCCAGCACCGGGATGGTGATCGGGTCCAGGTGCGCCGGTGAGTTGAACTTGTCCTTGTCCGCCTGCATGACGGTGCTGAACAGGAAGCCGGTGACGCCGGATACCAGGACGTTGAGCACCACACCGACGATGATCTGGTTGACCACGTACTTGATGCTGAACAGGGCCAGGATCATGGACACGAGCGCTCCGGCGACGGCGGCGGCGATCAGGCCCAGGAAGGGGTTGTGCGTCAGCGTGGCGATGATCGCGGCGGTGAAGGCGCCGCCCAGGAGCTGGCCTTCGATCGCGATGTTCACGACGCCGACGCGTTCGCAGAGCACGCCGGAGAGGGAGCCGAACACCAGCGGCACGGCCAGCGTCACGGAGCCCGCGATCAGCCCGGCAAGGGAGATGCTGGTGGTCCGGGCCCCGCCGACCACCCAGATCAGGAACGCGGCGACGAACAGCACAATGAAGGCGACCGTGACCCAGCCCGGGACCTTGCTGTTGCGGGTCTTGAGGAACACGGCGTAGCCGGCCAGCGCGAGCATGATCACGGACAGGACGATGCCGCCCAGGAACGCCGGAATCTCCAGGGCCGGCAGCTGGAAGAAGTCACTGCCGGTGGAAATGCCGAATTTGGCGGTCTGGTGCGGTCCCATGAGGCCGAAGAAGACGAACGCGACCACGGCGAGCACCAGCAGCGTGACCGGGAGTTTCCAGGTCACCGGTTTGGCGGTCACGGCCGTCTTGTGGTGCTTCGGCGACGGGGATCCCCCTTCGAGGGGTGCAGGCTGCGGCTTTCCCGGCTGGGGCGACGTTGCTGTTGTGCTCATGCTGCTACTCCGGTGGTTGCTGCCGTTTCGGATTTGGCGGCCTTGGCGGCCTTCTTCTTGCGCGGGTTCAGGCCGAACACCGCGCGGACCAGCGGCGGGGCGGCGATGAAGAGCACGATCAGGGACTGGACCACCAGCACGATGTCGATTGGGGTGCCGGTCTGGATCTGCATCTGGACGGCGCCGGCGCGGAAGGCGCCGAACAGCAGGCCGGCGGCGAAGGTGCCCCACGGCGTCGAACGTCCCAGCAGCGCAACGGTGATGGCGTCAAAGCCGTAGGTGGCCGCTACGCCGTCGGTGAGGACCTTTTCGGTGCCGGCCACCTGGGCGACGCCGGACATGCCGGCCAGGGCGCCCGCGATCGCCATCACCAGGATGGTGGCGCGCGGCACGTTGATGCCGGCGGTCAGCGCGGCTTTCGGGTTGGCGCCGACGGCGCGGAATTCGAAACCGATCGTGGAGCGGTTCAGCACCCACCAGACGAAGACGGTCGCGGCGATGGCCAGGAGGAAGCCCAGGTGCAGCCGGTACTGGGTGCCCAGGATCTGCGGGTAAACGGCGCTGGGATCCAGGATCGGGGAAATCGGGTTGGTTTCGCCCGGCCGCTGGAACGCGGGGGTGTTGAGCAGGTACCGCAGGAAGTACAGCGCGATGTAGTTGAACATGATCGTCAGGATCACCTCGTGCGCGCCGGTGCGGGCCTTGAGGAAGCCGACCAGGCCGGCCCAGAGGGCGCCGCCGAGGATGCCGGCCACGAGGACCAGCAGCAGGTGCAGGCCCATCGGCAGGTGCAGCGCGAAGCCGACCCAGGACGCGAGGATGCCGGCCATGATGATCTGGCCCTGCGCGCCGATGTTGAAGAGGCCGGCGCGGAACGCCAGCGCGACGCCGAGGCCCGCGGTGATCAGCGGGGTGGCGATCGTAAGCGTTTCCATCAGCGGGGCGAACTGCCCCGCTGCCCCGCTGCCGCGCGGGTTGAACACGGAGCCCTGGAAGAGCGCCACATAGGAGCGCGTGGCGGCGGACCAGACGGCGGAGAAGAAGTCGCTGGGCCGGGCGAACAGGTAGCTGGCGGTGGCGCTGACGTTCTTGTCCGTGCTGGCGATCAGCAGGCCGCCGAGGATCAGCGCGAGCAGCACGGCGAGCACGGAGACCATGCCGCTGCCGGTGAAGATCTTCCGCAGGAGGGAATCAGGGCCGCCGGGGACGATGCCGCTCTGGCCCGAGACCGGGACGGCGGAGGGACGGATCGCGCCGCCGGCGGTGTCCAGCGAGGTCGCGGTGGCGGCATCCGTGGCGTCTGGGGTTTCCGGGGTTTCCGGGGTTTCCGGGGCGGAGGTTTCCGTCGTTTCGGGCGCCGGGGAAGCTGCTCCGGCGTCGGGGGTTTCCGCCGGTTCCGGCTCAGCCGCGTGGCGGGGGTGGTTGGTATCAGTCATGGTGCTCTCCTACGGCGCCGGAGCGGGACTCCTGCGCGGGCTGGGCGGCGGGCGCCGGGGCGGCGGCTGCGGCCGCCGGGGTCTTGGTGGTGTCGGCGTGGGCCTCGTCGGGCGACAGGCCGGCCATCATGAGGCCAAGGACGTCGCGTCCGGTGCCGGCGGGCACAATGCCCACCAGCCGGCCCTTGTAAAGCACGGCGATCCGGTCCGCCAGTTCGATGACTTCGTCGAGCTCGGTGGAGATGATCATGACGGGTGTGCCGTGGTCGCGTTCGGCCACGATCCGTTTGTGCAGGAACTCGATGGAGCCGACGTCGACGCCGCGGGTCGGCTGGGAGGCGATGAAGAGGCGCAGCGGGCGCGACAGCTCGCGCGCCATGACCACCTTCTGCTGGTTGCCGCCGGACAGGGTGCCCGCGGCGAGCGAGCCGGACGGGGTGCGCACGTCAAATTCGTCGATCCTGGTCTTCGCGTTTTCCAGCACCTTGGCCGGGCTCATGCTGATGCCCTTGGCGAACGGTTCCTGGTCGTAGCGGTCCAGGATCAGGTTCTCGGCGATCGAGAACGTCCCGATCAGCCCGTCCACCGAGCGGTCTTCGGGCACGAAGCCGACGCCGGCCTTGAGCACGTCCTTGACGCTGCGGCCCAGGAGCTCCTCGCCGTCGAGAAGGATGGAGCCGTGGACCCGGTCCTGCAGGCCGAGGATGGCCTCGGTCAGCTCGGTCTGGCCGTTGCCCTGGACACCGGCGACGGCGAGGATCTCGCCGCGGGCGATGTCGAAGCTGATGCCGTCCACAACGTGCTGGCCGCTGGGCGCGATCACGGTGAGGTCCTTGACCTGGAACGTCGTTTCCTGCGGCGTGGCCGGGGCCTTGTCCAGGGTCAGGTTGACGGCGCGGCCCACCATCATCGAGGCGAGTTCCGTCGTCGAGGCCGCGGGGCTGGCCGTGCCGACGACCTTGCCGCGCCGGATCACGGTGATGGTGTCCGAGACGGCCTTGACCTCGCGGAGCTTGTGCGAGATGAACACGATCGAGGTGCCGTGGCTCTTGAGCTGGCGCATGATGTCCAGCAGCTCGTCGGTGTCCTGCGGGGTGAGCACGGCGGTGGGCTCGTCCAGGATGAGCACCTTGGCGTCGCGGACCAGGGCCTTGATGATTTCCACGCGCTGCTGGACGCCGACCGGCAGGTCCTCGATAAGGGCGTCGGGGTCGACGTCGAAGCCGTACCGGTCGGAGATCTCCTGGATCTTCCGGCGGGTGTCGTCGAGATTGAGGAAGCCGCCCGCTTTGGTGGTTTCCGCCCCCAGTGCCACGTTCTCGGCGACCGTGAACACCGGGACCAGCATGAAGTGCTGGTGCACCATGCCAATGCCTGCGGCCATCGCGTCCCCGGGTCCGCGGAAGCTGACGGGTTTGTCGTCGATGAGGATTTCGCCTTCGGTGGGTTCGTAGAGCCCGTAGAGGACGTTCATCAGCGTCGACTTGCCGGCGCCGTTCTCGCCGAGCAGACAGTGGATCTGCCCGGGTTCAACCACCACGTCAATGTGGTCGTTGGCTACCAGGGAGCCGAAGCGTTTGGTGATCCCCTTGAGTTCAAGTTTCAAAACTCTGACCAATCTCGAAGTATGTCCGGGTCACGGCCCGGATGCCGGTGATGGGGCTGCAGAACCAGCCTAGTGCCTGCGGCTCTGGCCCGGGCGGGGCCGCCGCAACGAAAAGCGCCACAGCCCGTTCGGTCTGGGACCGTCCGGGCCGTGGCGCTTAGCGGCGGAAGTTAGGCCTTCGGGCTGGCTGCGGACTCAACCTTCAGCTTGCCGTCGGCGATGTCCTTCTTGATCTGGTCCAGCTCGGACTTCAGTTCGGCCGGAACCTGGGAATCCAGGTCGTGGAACGGAGCCAGCTGGACGCCGTCGTTCGCGAGGGTGCCGACGTACGGCGCGTTGGTGAACTTGCCGTCCTTGTCTTCCTTCACAACGGTCTCAACGGCCTCGCCCATCTGCTTCATGACGGAGGAGAGCATGATGTCCTTGTAATCCGGGGCGGTCAGGAAGCCGTCGGAGTCAACCCAGATGAGCTTGACGTCCTTGCCGGCGGCCTTCGCTTCCTTCAGCGCGGCGCCTGCACCCTTGCCGACCGGACCGGCGACGGGCATAACGATGTCCGCGCCCTGGTCCAGGAAGTTCTGGGTGAACTGCTTGCCCTTGTCCTGCTTCTCGAAGTCACCGGTGAAGGAGCCGTCCTGCTTGGCCTTGTCCCAGCCAAGAACCTTGACGTTCTTGCCCTTCTTCTCGTTGTAGTACTTCACGCCGTCGGCGTAGCCGTCCATGAAGATGGTGACGGTGGGGATCTTGATGCCGCCGAAGGTCGCGACCGTGCCGGTCTTGGTGGTGCCGGCTGCGAGGTAACCGGCCAGGAAGGCGGCCTGGGCCGTGTCGTAAATGATCGGCTTGACGTTGGCGATCGGCTTGTCGTAGCCGAAGTCGATGATCGCGAAGTGCTTGTCCGGGTTCGCGGTTGCCTGCGCCTTCGTGGCGTCGCCGAGCAGGAAGCCGACCGTGACGGTCAGGTCGCAGCCGGCGGTGACCATGGCGCGCAGGTTCGGTTCGAAGTCGTTGTTGGTCTTTGATTCGACCTGGTTGACCTTGATGCCCAGGTCCTTTTCGGCCTTCTTCAGGCCCTCGTAGGAGGACTGGTTGAACGACTGGTCGTCGAATCCACCGGAGTCGGACACGATGCAGCCCGTGTAGTTGGTGGCGCTGGCGCTGGCGCTGCTGCTGGCGGTCGGGGCAGCCCCGCAACCGGTGAGCAGCAGGGCGGCCGCACCTGCGGTGGCGACGCCGGCCATTGAACCGCGCTTGAAGTTTGCGCGCAGTGAGTTCTTCAAAGTTCCTCCAGGAAGAAAAAGAGATAGGCGCTACGACGGAAGTTCAATGAGTGTCTGCTTCCGGTTTTCCCCCGAAACACTGTTGTCACTGACGGATTCGCAGCACTGCGCCGAGGCGCACTGATGGAAGCTACTTTAGTGTCATGGAACACGTCTAGTAACACACTTCACAGCCGTTTCCCGGATTGTTGAGAACTTGTTACCAACCGGTACCCCCTCCCCTGCGCGAACGTACACTTGAGGCCCCGAAATCCGAAGAAATCGGGGCCCCAAGTGTACGTTCGCGCCCTGCTAATCAGGCCGGGAGGGTCAGATGCGGACCAGCATCTTTCCGGTGTTCGCGCCGTCCAGCAGGTCCATAAAGGCCTGCGGCGCATTTTCCAGGCCGTCCACGATGGTTTCGTCGTAGCGGACGGTGCCGTCAGCCAGCCACCCGGACAGCTTCTCGACGAACTCCCCCATGTACTGCCAGTAACCGCCGACCAGGAATCCCTTGAGCGTCAACTGCTTGCCGATCGCCAACATGAGGTTCCGCGGCGCCGGCGTCGGCTCGGTGGAGTTGTATTGCGCGATGGCACCGCACATTGCCACCCGGCCGCCGACGTTGAGCACCGACAGCGCAGCCTCGAGGTGCTCGCCGCCGACGTTGTCGAAGTAGACGTCGATGCCCTTCTCTCCGGCGACCTCCTTCAGGAGGTCGCGGACCGGACCGTCGTGGTAGTTGAACGCGGCGTCGAAGCCCAGTTCCAGCAGCCGGGCCACCTTCTCCGGAGTGCCGGCACTGCCGATCACGCGGGAAGCGCCCATGGCCTTGGCGATCTGTCCCACCAGGGAGCCGACGGCGCCGGCTGCTCCGGAAACGAAGACGGCCTCGCCGGGCTTGAATTCGGCGACCTTGAGCAGACCCGCGTAGGCGGTCAGTCCGGTCATGCCCAGTGCGCCGAGGAACGCCGACGCCGGGGCCAGATCGGTGCGGGCCGGCGACGTCGCGCCGGCGTCCAGCACCGCGTATTCGCGCCAGCCCATGCTGTGCACGACGGTTTCCCCCACGGCGCGGTCGGCCGAGCGGGAGGCGATCACCTCACCGACGGCGCCACCCTCCATGGCCGCGTCCAGCGCGAACGGGGCCGAGTAGGACTTCACGTCGTTCATCCGGCCGCGCATGTACGGGTCCACCGAGATGAACAGGTTGCGGACGAGGACCTGGCCGTCCTGCAGCTCCGGCAGGGCCGATTCGGCGAGGCGGAAGTTGTCCGGCACGGGCCTGCCGTGCGGGCGGGACGCCAGCTGGATCTCGCGGGTGACGGTGGGGAGGGTGGTGGTTTCGGTGCTCATGCGGCGACCTCCAGGATCTTGATGTCTACGGTGATGTTGCCACGGGTGGCATTGGAGTACGGGCAAATCTGGTGGGCCTTGGCCACGAGCGACTCGGCGGTCTGCCGGTCCACGGCGGGCAAGGCAATTTCGAGTTCGGCGGCGAGGCCGTAGCCGGATCCTTCCGCCAGCGCACCAAAGTGGATCTTGGCGGCGACGGCGGAATCCGTCAGGTCGGCCTTTTGCTGGCGTCCCACCAGCCGCAGCGCCGAGTGGAAGCACGCCGCGTAGCCGGCGGCGAACAGCTGCTCCGGGTTGGTTCCTTCGCCGCTGCCGCCCAATTCCACCGGGCTGGCCAGGGTGACGCTGAGTTTGCCGTCGGACGTCTGCGCGTTGCCGTCGCGCCCTTCGCCGGAGGCCAGCGCCTCGGCCGTATAGAGAGTCTTCATTTCGGTTCCGATCTGTTGGGAAGTCAGGGAGGTTTTTAGGGAGCGGGCGGCGCTCAGCGGCCGGCCTGGAGTGCGGCGGTGAGCCGGCCCAGCGTTTCGCGGAGCTGGTCGAGTTCCGCGGTGGAGAGGCCGGCGGCTTCGGCGAGCCGCTGCGGGATGCCGGTGGCGCGGGCGCTCAGGGCGGCGCCGTCCTCGGTGAGAAATACCTCCACGCGCCGCTCATCCGCGGCAGACCGCCGTCGTTCCACGAGTCCCAGGGTCTCAAGCCGCTTCAGCAGCGGCGAGAGCGTCCCGGAGTCCAGGCCGAGCTCCTCGCCCAGTTCGCGGACGCTGCGGGGCTGGTTTTCCCAGAGCACCATCATCACGAGGTATTGCGGGTACGTCAGACCAAGTTCGTCCAGCATGGGCCGGTAGGCGGCGGTGGCGGCCCGGGAGGCCGAGTACATGGCGAAGCACACCTGCCGGTCAAGGCGGGGCGCATCAAGCGCGGGTGCATCGAGGGGAATGTTTTTAGCCACCCTCAAACCGTAACGCACAATTCAATTGTGCACAACTCAATCCGTTCTGGCTGGAGGCCGAACGTACACTTGAGGCCCCGAAATCGCTGATTTCAGGGCCTCAAGTGTACGTTCGCGCGGGGTCAGCGGGCCCCAAGTGTACGTTCGCGCGTGGGGCGCGTGGGGGGTGGGGTTAGAGGTCGCGGACGGTGCGGAGGGCCGCGGCCGTGAGCACCTGGATGCCGAGGCCCAGGGCCCGTTCATCCAGGATGTAGTCGCCGCGGTGCAGGTCGTACTCCTCGCCGCCGGGGGTCTTGGTGCCGAGCCGCATCATGGCGCCGGGCAGGTCCGCCAGGAACCAGGCAAAGTCCTCGCCGCCCATGGACTGCGGTGTCAGCACCACGGAGCTCTCGCCGATTTCGGCCCGGGCCGCGGCCTCGATCAGTGCGGTCTCGTGTTCGGAGTTCACCACCGGCGGCACACCGCGGGTGTGCTCCAGGTGCACGTCGACGCCGTAGGGCGCGGCGATCTGCTGGACCACCTCGTCGAGGATCTCCCCCGCGCTGTGCCAGGCGTCGCGGTCCAGGCAGCGCATGGTGCCGGCCATGTAGCCACTCGCGGGAATGGCGTTCGGCGCCGAGCCGGCCGAGATGTGCCCCCACACCACGGACACACCGCTGCGCACGTCCACGCGGCGGGACAGCACGGCCGGGACGTTGATGGCGATCTGCGCGAGGGCGAAGACGAGCTCCTCGGTCAGGTGCGGGCGCGAGGTGTGGCCGCCGCGGCCGGTCAGTTCAATCTTGATGGTGTCCGACGCCGAGGTGATGGCGCCGATCCGGGTGCCGATCTTGCCGACCTCGATCCGGGGGTCGCAGTGCAGCGCCAGGATCCGCGGCACCCCCTCCAGCACGCCCTGTTCAATGCAGGCATGGGCGCCGCCGGGCATGGTCTCCTCGGCCGGCTGGAAGATGATCCGCACCGTGCCGCCCAGCGGCGAGGACTCGTGCATCCGCTGCAGGATCAGGGCGATGCCCAGCATGGTGGTGGTGTGGACATCGTGGCCGCAGGCGTGCGTGACACCGTGGTTTTTGGAGGCGAACGGCAGCCCGGTTTCCTCAATGATGGGCAAGGCATCGATGTCGCCGCGCAGCGCTGTGGCAATCGGCCCCTCGCCGACGTCGACAGTGAGCCCGGTTCCCTCGAGCCGGCGCGGCGCCAGGCCGGCGGCTTCGAGGCGCTGGGCCAGCTTGTCCGTGGTGCGGAACTCCTTAAAGGACAGTTCCGGGTGCGCGTGCAGGTCGCGGCGGAAGGCGATCAGCTCCGGCAGGAGTGGCTCCAGCCACGGCCCTACAAGGGTGGTTGGCTCGGCTTCAGTAGTGTAATTGCGCACACAATTACTCTAGCGAGCGTCGGAAAAATAGCCGCATCGCAGTCGGAGGATTACGCCGGCCAGGCCACGGCAGCGCCGAGGGCAGCGCCCAAGGCAGCGGCCTAGAGCACGTCCGTGTCGCCGCTGGCCTTGAGCGCGTCCACCGCGGCCTTGACCCGCTGGGAGTGGGCCTTCGTAGTTACCAGCAGCGCATCCGGGGTGTCCACGATGACCACGTCTTTGATGCCGATCAGGGCGATCACCCGTTTGGTGTCGGTGACCACCACGCCGCTGGCGTTTTCGGTGAAGACGCGGGCGCCCTCGCCGATCACGGTGACGTCGTCGACTTCCTTGGCGCTGTTGAGCCGGCCCACGGAGGCGAAGTCTCCGACGTCGTCCCAGCGGAAAGTGCCGGGCACGACGGCGACGTCCCCGGCTGCCGCGGCGGGCTCGGCCACCGCGTAGTCGATGGCGATCTTGGGCAGGGTCGGCCACACGCGGGCGGTGACCTCGTCGCGCAGCGGGGTGTCCCAGGCCTTGGCGATCTCCTGCAGGCCGGCGAAGAGCTCCGGCTGGTTGGCTTCGAGGTGCTTGAGCATCAGCGAGACCGGGGCGACGAACATGCCGGCGTTCCAGACGTACTCGCCGCTATCCACATACTGCTGGGCGACTTCCTCGCTGGGCTTTTCAACGAATTCGACGACGGTGTGGGCGCTGGGGGCCCCTTGCACGCTCAGCTTGTCGCCGGCCCGGATGTAGCCGAAGCCGGTGGACGGGTGCGTGGGCTTGATGCCGATGGTGACGATCTTCCCGGCGGCCGCGGTGTAGATGGCTTCGCGGACGGCGTCCTGGAACAGCGAGTCGGGGCTGATGACCTGGTCCGCGGCGAAGGAACCCATGATGGTTTCCGGATCGCGCTCGTGCAGGATGGCGGCGGCGAGGCCGATGGCCGCGCCCGAATCCTTCGGCTCGCTCTCCAGCACGAGGTCCGCTTCGTCCACCTCGGGCAGCTGGCGGCACACGGCCTCGCGGTGCGCAGTTCCGGTGACGACCAGCACGTTGCTGCCGGCGAGGGGTTCCAGCCGGTCGTACGTGGCGCGCAGCAGGGTGCTGCCGGACCCGGTGAGGTCGTGCAGGAACTTCGGGGCGGCGGCCCGGGAGAGCGGCCAGAGCCGGGTCCCCACACCGCCTGCCGGAATCACCGCGATGAAGCGCCTCAGCGGGGAGTCCGCCGCAGCGCCCTCGGGTGAAACGTGGCTGTCCATATTGTCTGTAGTCATCACGGGCTACTTTAGCCGAACCCCGCCCGTTGGCCCCGGGGCACGCACGCGGCGCGGGAAGAACCGCAGCGCACGCTGCGCCCACCGCCCCTGCTTACGGAACCCTCCGCGGGCTCGGCAAATGTGGCGTTCGTCTCAAAACCCGTCAAAAACCGCGCCGGGCGCCGTCACCATCGATCCGCTGAATTGAATAAGCTGACAGCGAAGCCTAGATTTAGGCTTGAGCTTACGAGTGCTCTCGCAGCAGGCGTTCCCCCCGCGTGGATCCCATGCCAGCGCCGCTGTGTTGCAGGGAGGTTTATTCAGTGCCGACAAAACCAGCTGGCACCTTGTACCGCGGCCGTGAAGGCATGTGGTCCTGGGTTGGACACCGCGTTACCGGTGTAGTGATCTTTTTCTTCTTGTTGGTCCACGTGCTGGACACCTCATTGGTGCGTGTGTCCCCCGAGGCCTACACCGCCGTGATCGGTGCCTACAAGAACCCCCTTATGGCCCTGGGTGAAACGGGCCTCGTCGCAGCGATCGTGTTCCACGCCTTCAACGGCCTGCGGATCATCGCCGTCGACTTCTGGAAGAAGGGCGCGAAGTACCAGCGCCAGATGCTGTGGACGGTTCTGGCCCTCTGGGTCGTCATCATGGTCGGCTTCTCCATCCGCCACCTGTCCCTCGCCCTCGGAGGTCACTAAGCCATGAGTGCAACGCAGATCCAGAGCCCCCGCAGCGGCAAGATCGCTCCGCAGTACCGCCGCAGCGGCTCCTCCAAGGGCAACTTCGAAATGCTGGCATGGCTCTTCATGCGGCTTTCCGGCGTCGTCCTTGTGGTCCTCATCTTCGGCCACCTGACCGTCAACCTGCTGGTGGGCGAAGGCATCCACGCGATCGACTTCGGCTTCGTCGCCGGCAAGTGGGCCGACCCGTTCTGGCAGGTCTGGGACCTGGCCATGCTGTGGCTCGCCATGCTGCACGGCACCAACGGCGTGCGCACCATCATCAACGACTACGCCGAAAAGGACGCGACGCGTCTCTGGCTCAAGATCGTGCTCTACGCGGCCGCCGCGGCCATCATCATCCTCGGCACCCTGGTGATCTTCACCTTCAACCCGTGCCCCGTGGTCGACGGCGTGCAGCTGCCCGGCGGGTTCTGCCCCGCCCCGTAGCGGCCCGGTCCCCCGGGCGTTGATCCCTGCCTGCCCGCGCGGGCCTAGGATCGCAAGACTTCACTGCGCAGGCTCCGCCGGCGGTGTTTACAGCGAATTTTGAGAGAAAGAGCATCTGGTATGCAGGTCCATAAGTACGACGTCGTCATTGTCGGTGCCGGTGGCGCTGGCATGCGCGCCGCGATCGAATCCGGTCAGCGCGCGCGAACAGCAGTACTGACCAAGCTTTACCCCACGCGCTCCCACACCGGCGCGGCGCAGGGCGGCATGTGTGCAGCCCTGGCCAACGTCGAGGAAGACAACTGGGAGTGGCACACCTTCGACACCATCAAGGGCGGCGACTACCTGGTGGACCAGGACGCCGCCGAGGTCATGGCGAAGGAAGCAATCGACGCCGTCCTGGACCTTGAGAAGATGGGCCTGCCGTTCAACCGGACGCCCGAGGGCCGGATCGACCAGCGCCGCTTCGGCGGCCACACCCGCGACCACGGCAAGGCCCCGGTCCGCCGTGCCTGCTACGCCGCTGACCGCACCGGCCACATGATCCTGCAGACCCTGTACCAAAACTGCGTCAAGCACAACGTCGAGTTCTACAACGAGTACTACGTCCTGGACCTGCTGACCGTCGAGGAAGACGCGGTCCGCGAGGACGGCACGCCGTACAAGCAGAAGCGCGTCGCCGGCGTCGTCTCCTATGACCTCGCCTCCGGCGAACTGCACGTCTTCCAGGCCAAGTCCGTGGTGTTCGCCTCGGGCGGCGCCGGCAAGGTCTTCAAGACCACCTCCAACGCCCACACCCTGACCGGTGACGGCATGGGCATCGCGTTCCGCCGGGGCATCCCGCTGGAGGACATGGAGTTCTTCCAGTTCCACCCGACCGGCCTGGCCGGCCTGGGCATCCTGCTCTCCGAGGCCGCCCGCGGCGAGGGCGCGATCCTGCGCAACTCCGAGGGTGAGCGCTTCATGGAGCGCTACGCCCCCACCATCAAGGACCTCGCCCCGCGCGACATCGTGGCCCGGTCCATGGCCAACGAAGTCCGGGAAGGCCGCGGCTGCGGCCCGAACAAGGACTACGTGCTGCTGGACCTGACCCACCTGGAGCCGGCGCACATCGACGCCAAACTGCCGGACATCACCGAGTTCGCCCGCACCTACCTGGGTGTGGAGCCGTACACGGAGCCGGTTCCGGTCTTCCCGACGGCGCACTACGCCATGGGCGGCATCCCCACCAACATCAGCGCCGAGGTCCTGCAGGACAACGACACCGTCGTCCCGGGCCTCTACGCCGCCGGTGAGGTGGCCTGCGTTTCGGTGCACGGTTCCAACCGCCTGGGCACCAACTCGCTGCTGGATATCAACGTCTTCGGCAAGCGTGCCGGCATTGCCGCCGCCGAATACGCCAAGACCGCTGACTTCGTGGAACTGCCCGCAGATCCCGAGGCGTACACGCTGAACCTCCTGGAGCACGTCCGCACCGCTGACGGCACCGAGAAGGTGGCCCAGATCCGCAAGGAACTGCAGGACACCATGGACGCCAACATGCAGGTGTTCCGCACCGCCGAGACGCTGAACCAGGTCCTGAAGGACATCGCGTCCTTCGAGGAGCGGTACCAGCGGATCAGCGTCCAGGACAAGGGCAAGCGCTTCAACCTGGACCTGCTCGAGGCCGTGGAGCTGGGCTTCCTGCTGGAGCTCGCCAAGGTCATGACCGTGGCGGCCCTGCACCGCGAGGAATCCCGCGGCGGACACTTCCGCGAGGACTTCCCCGAGCGTGACGACGAAAATTTCATGAAGCACTCCATGGCGTACAAGGATGACCACGCCCCGGCGGACGGATCCGCCGAGGCGATTGCCGGCATCCGGCTTGCCACCAAACCGGTGGTCTTTACGCGCTACGAGCCGATGGTGAGGAAGTACTAAGATGACCGCTGAACTCGCTGAGCCAGCCTCCAAGATCGAACTGCCCGCCGGCGTTGGCGGCGGCGGGGACATCCCGTCCTTCGACGTCCACCTGCGCGTGCGCCGCTACAACCCGGAGGTCTCCGACGAGTCCACCTGGGACGACTTCCACGTCACCATGTACGGCACCGACCGTGTCCTGGATGCCCTGCACAAGGTCAAGTGGGAAATCGACGGCAGCGTCTCCTTCCGCCGCTCCTGCGCCCACGGCGTCTGCGGCTCCGATGCCATGCGCATCAACGGCCGCAACCGCCTCGCCTGCAAGACCCTGTTGAAGGACCTGGACACTTCCAAGCCCATCACGGTCGAACCGATCAAGGGCCTGCCGGTGGAAAAGGACCTGATCGTGGACATGGAACCGTTCTTCCAGTCCTTCCGCGAAGTCATGCCCTTCCTGATCAACCGCGGCCACGAGCCCACCAAGGAACGCCTGCAGTCCGCCGAGGACCGCGAGCGGTTCGACGACACCACCAAGTGCATTCTGTGCGCCGCGTGCACCTCGTCCTGCCCGGTGTTCTGGACCGATGGCCAGTACTTCGGCCCGGCCGCGATCGTCAACGCGCACCGCTTCATCTTCGACTCCCGTGATGACGCCGGCGACATGCGCCTGGAGATCCTCAACGACAAGGAAGGCGTGTGGCGCTGCCGCACCACCTTCAACTGCACCGAGGCCTGCCCCCGCGGCATCCAGGTCACGCAGGCCATCGCCGAGGTCAAGCAGGCCATCCTGTCCCGCAAGATCTAGCACCTGCACCACCGCACCAGCTTTAACGACGACGGCGCCTCCCACCTTCCGGTGGGGGCGCCGCCGTCGTAAGCCCCCTAAACGAAAGGCCCCTGTGTCCCGCTCCGAAAAAGTCAGCTTCGAAGGTTCCACCGGGGAGCTGCTCTCCGGCGTCCTTGACCTCCCCGAGGGGCCGGTAAAGGGCTGGGGTGTGTTCTCGCACGGCTTCACGCTGGGCAAGGACAGCCCGTCCGCGTCCCGGATGTGCAAGGCCCTGGCGGACAACGGGGTGGGCATGCTCCGCTTCGACAACCTCGGGCTGGGCGAGTCCGCGGGGCTCTGGTCCGAGGGGTCCTTCAGCCACAAGGTGGCGGATACCGTCAAGGCCGCCGAGTTCATGCGCGACTCCGGCCGGCCCGTCTCGCTGCTGGTGGGGCACTCCTTCGGCGGCGCCGCGGTGCTGGCGGCCGCCGGGAGCATCCCGGAGCTCGACGCCGTCGCGACGGTCGGCGCCCCGTTCTCGCCCAAGCACGTCGCGCACGTCTTTGACGCCGCGCTGGACCGCATCCTGAGCGAGGGCAGCGCCGAGGTGGACCTGGGCGGCAAGCGCGTGGAGATCCGCCGGCATTTCGTCGAGGACCTGGAAAGCGCGGACCTGACCGACTGCATCCGGCGGCTGCACAAGCCCCTGATGGTGCTGCACTCCCCCACCGACAACACGGTTGGCATCGACAATGCCAGCAGCATTTTCCAGACCGCGCGGCACCCGCGCAGCTTCGTCTCGCTCGAGGGCTCCGACCACCTGCTCACCGGCAAGGGCCAGGCAGCCCGCGCGGCGAAGATTATTTCGGCGTGGGCCGACCAGTACCTCGACGCCGGAAACTAGCCGCCGGGAGGCGGCGTTCCCGGGGCTCCACCGGGGTCTTCCCCGGCTGCACCTGGCGGGCTCCCCAACCGGTCGTCCTGGCGGCCGTGGCGGTGCTGAGGTCCTCCTCCCGCACCGCGGACCACGCGGCGGAGACGAGGTAGACCTGGCTGACCAGGTTGAACCAGATGAGCAGGCCGATGATGATCGCAAAGGGCGCCAGGATGGGGTTCCGGCCGGCGCTGGCCAGGAGTTCGGCGCTGAAGATCTGCAGCACGCTGGTACCCACCGCGGCCAGGCCGGTGCCTTCCAGGAGGGCGCGGCGCCGCAGTTTCAGGCCGCCGGCGAGCCGGAACATGATCAGCGCGGTCACCCAGCCCAGCACCAGCGGCACCGCGATCTTGATGGACGTGGTCAGCGGACCGGCCACCAGCGGGTCGAGGCGGAGTTGCTCGGCAACCCACCCGGCGGCGGTGCCGAAGACCAGCGAGGCGCCGGCACTGATGACCAGGGCGACGCCGAGCAGCAGGAGGGTGCCGACGTCGTGCAGTTTCAGCAGGACTGGGTTGATCTTCAGCGGACCCAGCCGCAGTACGCCGCGCAGGCCGTCGCGCAGGCCTCCGATCCAGCCCAGCGAGGTCACCACGGTGACGACGGCGGCGATTACGGCGGTCCAGCCGAGGCCGTTGGGGTTCAGCAGGTCCTGCGGGTCCACCAGCCCGTCACGGCCGTCGACCTTCAGCAGGCCCGGGGCTGCCCTGACGACGCTCTTGATGATCTGGTCCAGCAGCACGGGCTGGGCGCTGAGGAAGAGCCCCGCCACGGAGAAGCCGGTGGCCAGCAGGCCGGTGATGGAGAAGAACATCCGGAATCCGATGCCTGCACTCAGCAGCGGGCCATGCTGCAGGTTGTAGTGCTGGAAGGCGCGCATCGGACGGAGGACGTTGAGTCGGGCGATCAGCCACTGGACCATCGCGAGCGGCGCGGCCGGGCCGCCGCCGGAGGAGCGCCGGGCCTTGCCCCAGTCGACCCGTTTCCGGATGACTTCCAGTTTCAGCCCGGCAAGGTCGGTGGGAAGCGGAGGGTCAGCGGGTGCCTGCTGCGCCGGCCTCGCCTCGGTGGTCGTCAGGTTCGGTGCCAAAGTCAAGCTCTTCCCGTAGCTGCCAGATGCCGTTGTCATCGTGCTCGTAAAGTCCCATGCTAACCACCGGGAAGCTGGCCCTGTAATCTTTCAGCGCCGTTTCGGCCTCGTCGAGGCTTTCCGGAGCCACGTCGTGCGCCACGGTGACGTGCGGGTGGTAGGCGAACGGGAGTTCGCGGTCAAGCGGCCCGGCCTGGAGCTGCCGGTGCAGGTTGACGCACTCGCCGAAGCCGTCCTCGACGTTCAGGAAGACCACCGGCGAGACCGGCCGGAATGAACCGGTGCCGGCGATCGTCACGGTGAACGGTTCCTGTTTGCGAGCCACCTCACGGACGTGGTGGCACGTGGCCTCCCAGTCCTGCGTCACGGTCGTGGTGACGAGCGTGATGTGCGCCGGGATGGTCGCGGCCATCGGGTCACCGAAAGAGGCGCGCCAGCGCTGCAGTTCCTCGGCGATGTCCGGCGGGAAGCCCAGGATGACGCCGATGCTGATGCCTTCGTCCGGGGTTTCACCGCTGGCAGGTGCCGCACTCCGGTGGGGTGCGGCACCTGAACCCCGGCGGGCGCCGTGGTGGCTGCCGCGCCCGGTGTCGCTGGCGGTGACTTTGCTGGCGGAGGACATTGCGCTAGTGGACTCCCCGTGCTCCGGCGTAGGGCAGGAAGCCAACCCTGGTGTACACGTCCCGGAGGGTCACCGAGGCGATCTCCCGGGCCTTGTCCGCGCCCAGGGCGAGCAGCCGGTCCAGCTCCGCGGGATCGTCCAGCAGCTCGTTCGCCCGGTCGCGGATCGGACGCAGGTGCTCCGTGACCACCTCCGCGAGGTCCACCTTGAGGTGGCCGTACATTTTGCCCTCATACGCGGCCACCAGCTGCTCCACAGTCCGGCCGCTGATGGCCGAGTAAATCGTCAGCAAGTTCGAGACGCCGGGCTTGTTCTCCCGGTCGAAACGGATTTCGGTTTCCGCGTCCGTCACGGCGGATTTGATCCGCTTGGCGATCACCTTGGGGTCGTCCAGCAGGTTGATCAGGCCGGCCGGCGACTCCGCGGACTTCGACATCTTCGCCGTCGGGTTCTGCAGGTCGTAAATCTTCGCCGACTCCTTCTGGATGAAGGGCTGGGGCACTGTGAAGGTCTCACCGAAACGGGAGTTGAAACGCTGCGCGAGGTCCCGGCTCAGCTCCACGTGCTGGCGCTGGTCCTCCCCGACCGGAACGCCGTGCGGCTGGTACAGCAGAATGTCCGCGGCCTGCAGGATCGGGTAGGTGAAAAGTCCGACGCTCGCCTGGTCCGAGCCCTGCTTCAGGGCTTTGTCCTTGAACTGCGTCATCCGGGACGCCTCACCGAAGCCGGTGATGCAGTTCAGCACCCAGGCCAGCTGGGCATGTTCCGGGACCTGCGACTGGACGAACAGCGTGCACTTGTCCACGTCGACGCCGCCGGCAATGTACTGCGCGGCGGTGACGCGCGTGCGGTGGGCCAGTTCGGCAGGATCCTGCGGCACCGTGATGGCGTGCAGGTCCGGGATGAAGAAGACAGCGTCGTATTCGTCCTGCATCCTGACCCAGTTCACCAGGGCGCCCAGGTAGTTGCCGAGGTGCAGCGAGTCGGCGGAGGGCTGCATGCCGGAGAGGATGCGGTGCCTGGCGCCGGGAACCGCCGCAGCCTGGCCGTTGGGTGAGACGGCAGCGTCAAGAGCGACGCCGGCGTCGGCGCCGGTCATGGTCGACGCGTTTGAAGGAGAGGTCATGGGAAAAACCTTAAGACTAGAGCCGGTAGTCCACTACCAGCGGGGCATGGTCGGAGAAGCGTGTGTCCCAGGACGGCGCCCGGTCAACAACTGCTGACACCGCCGCAGCGGCGAGAGCGGGCGTGGCCATGTGGTAATCAATGCGCCAGCCGGTGTCGTTGTCGAAGGCCTGTCCCCTCTGCGACCACCAAGTGTAGGGGCCGTCGACGGTACCCGCCAGGCCCCTGTGAACATCCTTCCAGCCGATTTCCTCGCCGAAGAAGCGGTCGAAGTAGGCACGCTCCTCGGGCAGGAAGCCGGCACGTTTGACGTTGCCCTTCCAGTTCCTGATGTCCAGCTCGGTGTGGCCGACGTTCAGGTCGCCCACCACCAGGGCATGGTCGCTGTGCTTGGCCAGTTCCGGCAGCCGGGTGGACATTACGTCCAGGAAGCGGAACTTGTCGTCCTGCTTCGGGGTGCCGGCCTCGCCGGAGTGCACATACGCACTCGCCACGGTCAGCTGCGAGGCCTCGCCTGCGGCGTCGCGGACGATGTAGTCGGCTTCGACCCAGCGGCCCGCCGTGGCGAAGTAGTCGTCGCCAATGCCGTTGCGGGTGGCGACGGGTTCGGTGCGCGAGGCGATGGCGACGCCGGCGCGGCCCTTGGCTTCGGCCTCGGCGTGCAGGATGTACCAGCCGTCGCCGAGCAGTTCGCGGACGATCGCGTCAGGCGCACGCACCTCCTGCAGGCAAAGGATATCCACGTCCCGCGACGCCAGCCATTCCGCCATGCCCTTTTTGTAGGCGGCGCGGAGGCCGTTGACGTTGACCGATGCGATGCGAAGGTGGTCCTTCTTCAATGCCGAGCTCACCCGTTCCACTCTAGTCGATGATGGTTCCGCGGACCGGCTCGTCGGTGCCGTCCGCGGACTTGATCATGTCCCGTGCGTTGGTGGCCGTGATCTCGATGGTTTCGAGTGCGCGGCGGATGGTGTCCTGGTCCGCGGCGCCGCCCTTGGCGCGTTCCTGCTCCACCACCCGGACCTGCACCTGGACGATCTTGAAGGAGTGGTCCAGCTTCATGTCCCGGATATCGTCGGCTTCGCGGCGGTCACCGACAAGGCGCGTGCCGCCGTGGTCGGCGCTTCCCGACGACGGCGCCCGGCCCACCGCGGAGTTGAACGCGTTCTGCGCCTCGTTCAGCTTGGCGCCGGCCTTCTTGGCGGCGCGCTGGATGCTGAACACCACAAAGGCCGCCAGCGCGAGCCAGAAGGCGGCGATGACCGCGACAACCCAGCCCACGACGTCGTTCTGGTTTGCCGCGAAGATGACGGCCACCAGGAACGCGATGATGAAGACCGTCATTCCGAGGCCGCCGAGGCGGAACATCGAGAATTTGGCGGCGGCGGCGTTGAACGCGGAGGGCTTGGCAGAAGGGTTGTCCAGAGATCGCATGCGCCTATTATCGCAAACCGGCCGGGCCCGGGGCGGCGCTTCCACCCCGGGCGAACGCCGCGCCTACTTCAGGAACAGCTTGCGGAGCCGCCCGGTGGTCAGCGCCACACCAAGCACGATCATGGCGAGGTAGTAGCCGATGTGCACCGCGGTGGCGGGGGTGAAGACGCCGACGCTGATCTGGCGCAGCAGCTCCACTCCGTGCCACAGCGGCATCGCCTGGATCAGCCACTGGATCCACTGCGGGTACACGCTCAACGGGTAGAAGGTGGCGCTGAAGAGGAACATCGGCAGCATCACGAAGTTGATCCAGTCCATTTGCTGGAAGGTCTTCATGAAGCTGGTGATGCCCATGCCGAAGCTCGCGAAGCCGAACGCGATCAACACCGACGCCGGGATCATCAGGATGGCCCACGGCGTGGTGATCAGGCCCATCACGCCCATCACGGCGGTGAAGCCGGTGGCGTACATCAGCCCGCGCAGCAGGGCGAGGAAGATTTCGCCCATCGCGACGTCGATCGGCCCGAGCGAGGTGTAGAGCATGCCCTGGTAGAGCTTCGCGAAGTTCATCTTGAAGAAGACGTTCCAGGTGGAGTCGTAGACGGCGCCGTTCATGGCCGAGACCGCCAGCAGGGCCGGGGCGATGTACGCGGCGTACGAGATCTGCTGCCCGCCGGGGCCCTGCACCTCGCCGACGATCGCGCCCAGGCCCACCCCCATCGAGATCAAGTAGAGCACCGGCTCGAAGAATCCGGAGAGCATGACCATCCAGTTGCTGCTCTTGGTGGCCATCAACCCGCGGGCGACGACGGCGCGCACGTTGCGGGAGTAGAGCGGCCCGAAGCGGCGGTTGCGGGCGGCGTCGGCGACGCTCCGGCCGGCGTCCTGGTTTCCCGAATCGTAGTGTCCGGCGAGCACGCTCATGATGCCATCCTTCTGGCGAACTGGCGCCGGGTCAGGACCCAGCCGAGGACGGCGAGGCCGAGCAGGAAGACGACGTGGACCAAGGTGAGCAGCGGCGCCTCCTCGTAGCCGTAGCTGAACACGCGGCCCAGTTCGGTGCCGTGCCAGATCGGGGAGATCCAGCCGATCCACCGGACCGCCAGGGGCAGGGTGTCCAGCGGGAAGAACGTGCCGGAGAACAGGAACAGCGGCATCACGATGAAGCGCATCACCATGGCGAACTGGCCCTTGTCGTTTTTGATGGTGGCCGCATAGGCCATCAGCGGCAGGCCGAAGGACAAACCGGCCAGCGTGGCCACCAGGATCGAGACCCAGCCCCAGCCGCCCGGGGACGCACCGAACAGTGCCACCACGCCGAAGTAGATGGCGGACTGCAGCAGGAACCGCACCGTGACGGCAATGATCTGCCCGGCCGCGATCTGTTCCGGGGTCAGCGGCGAGGCGTGCGGGCCGTAGTAGACCCGGCGCCATTTGAAGCCGTCCATCACCGGGAAGGTGAACTCGTTGGCCGCCGTCATCACGGCGGCGGAGATCAGCAGCGCGGGGGCGATGAAGGCCAGGTAGCTGACGCCGCCGAAGGCCGCGGTGGAGTTGGTGTCCACCAGCGTGGCGAGGCCCACGCCCATGGCGAAGAGGTAGGCGACCGGCTGGCCGACGCCGTACATCACGATGGTCCAGCCGTAGCCTTTCATCACCCGCAGGACCTGCTCGGCGTAGTAGAAGGCGCCCCAGCGGCGGGCGCGGGCCGCCGAGACGGCCGGCGGGTGCGCGCGCAGGGTGGGCGCCGCCGTCGTACCGGCCGTGTTGCTTGGGTCAGTCAACTCTGCTTCCTTAGTCAACAAGGCTCCGTCCGGTCAGGCGCAGGAAGACGTCTTCCAGCGAGGAGCGGCGGACCAGCGAGGTGACCGGGTGCAGGCCCCGGGCGGAGACCTGTTCCAGGGCGGCCTCGCCGTCGTGGGCGTAGATCAGGACGCGGTCCGGCAGGGTTTCGATCCGTTCGCCGATGCCCTCGAGCTCCGCGGCGACCGTGGCGTTGCGTTCGGAGCCGAAGCGCAGTTCGAGGACTTCACGGGTGGAGTATTCGCGGATCAGGCTCGCGGGGGAACCTTCCGCCATGATCTTGCCCTTGTCCACGACGATCAGGCGGTCGCAGAGCTGCTCGGCCTCGTCCATGTAGTGGGTGGTGAGAATCAGGGTGACGCCTTGTTCCTTGAGCCGGAACAGCCGGTCCCAGAGGATGTGCCGGGCCTGCGGGTCGAGCCCGGTGGTGGGTTCGTCCAGCAGCAGGATCCGCGGTTCGTTGATCAGGGAGCGGGCGATCGTGAGGCGCCGCTTCATCCCGCCGGAGAGGGCGTCCACCTTGGACTTGGCCTTGTCCGTCAGCTGCGCGAACTCCAGCAGCTCGTCCGCCTTGGGCTTGAGGTAGCTCATCGGCAGGCCGAAGTAGCGGCCGTAGACCAGCAGGTTGTCGCGGACCTTCAGTTCCTCGTCCAGGTTGTCCTGCTGCGGGACGACGCCCAGGTGGGCGCGGACCTCGGGCCCGTGCTGCTCCGGGTCCAGCCCCATGATGCTCAGGCTGCCGGAGGTCCGCTGCGAGACGCCGCCGATCATCTTCATGGTGGTGGACTTGCCGGCGCCGTTGGGGCCGAGCAGTCCGAAGGCTTCGCCGGCGGGCACACGGAAGGAAATACCGTCCACGGCGGTGACGTCGCCGTAGCTTTTGGTGAGGTTTTCTGCGGTGATGACGTACTGGGGAGAACCGGTCTCCTCGGGGTTGCTCACGGGAGACTCTTTCGACACAAGTTCAGACACCCGGAACACGGTAGTCGATCCCGGCAAACTATGAAAGAGTCTTTTCGTAAAAAGTCCGGACATTTTCCGTGCCGCCGCCCTCCTGCCAATGGCAGGGCAGCAAAAGGGCGCCCGCTCCGGTCAGGAAGGGGCGCCCTTTTGGCGTGGGTGACCGGCGTGGGTGACCTAGGCGGGAGCGTGCTCCGCGTCGAGGTGCCGTTCGGCGGTTTCCACCACGTTGGCCAGCAGCATGGCGCGGGTCATCGGGCCCACTCCCCCGGGATTCGGGGAGAGCCAGGCGGCGACGTCGGCAGCCGCGGGGTCCACGTCTCCGGTGACCACGGCCTTGCCGGAGCCGTCGTCGACGCGGCTGACGCCGACGTCGAGCACAATGGCGCCCGGCTTGAGGTCCGCCGCCTTGATCATGTGTGGCTGGCCGGCCGCGGCGATCACGACGTCGGCCTGCCGGAGTTCGGCGGGCAGGTCCACGGTGCCGGTGTGGGCCAGGATGACGGTGGCGTTGACGTCCTTGCGGGTGAGCAGCAGGCCCACCGGGCGGCCGATCGTAACGCCGCGGCCCACCACGAGCACACGCTTGCCGTTCAGGTCGATGCCGTGCCGGGTCAGGAGCTCCACGCAGCCCTTGGGCGTGCAGGGCAGCGGGGACTTCATGGGTCCGCTGACGTTCGCCACGAGCCGGCCCAGGTTCATCGGGTGCAGGCCGTCGGCGTCCTTGTCCGGGTCCATGGCCTCCAGGATGGTGTCCTGGTCGATGTGCGCCGGCAGCGGCAGCTGGACGATGTAGCCGGTGCATTCCGGGTTCTCGTTGAGTTCCCGGACCACGGCCAGCAGCTCGTCCTGGGTGGTCTCTTCCGGCAGGTCGCGGCGGATCGAGGTGATGCCCACCTCGGCGCAGTCCTTGTGCTTGCCGCCCACGTACCAGGTGCTGCCCGGGTCGGACCCGACCAGGATGGTGCCGAGGCCCGGGACGATCCCCCGTTCCTTGAGAGCGGCGACGCGTTCGGTCAGTTCGGCCTTGATCGCCGCGGCGGTGGCCTTGCCGTCCAGGATCCTGGCGGTGTGCTCCTGGACTTGGGCGGAGTTGGCGGGTGCGGAGTTGGTGGCGGTCATCGGATCACCACTGCTCGTGCTGCGGGTACAGCGGGAAGTCCTCGGCCAGCTTGTCCACGCGGGCCTGGAGGGCCTCGACGTCGGCGCCGGAACCCGCCTTCAGCGCGGTCGCGATGATCTCGGCGACCTCGGTGAACTCCGCGGCACCGAAGCCCCGGGTGGCCAGGGCGGGGGTGCCGATGCGCAGCCCCGAGGTGACCATCGGCGGGCGCGGGTCGAAGGGTACGGCGTTGCGGTTGACCGTGATGCCGACCGAGTGCAGGAGGTCCTCGGCCTGCTGGCCGTCCAGCTGGGAGTTGCGCAGGTCCACCAGCACCAGGTGCACGTCGGTGCCGCCGGTGAGGACCGAGACGCCGGCGTCGGAGACGTCGGACTGGTTCAGGCGGTCCGCGATGATCCGGGCGCCTTCGAGCACCCGCTCCTGGCGTTCCTTGAATTCCTCGGTGCCGGCGATCTTGAAGGCCACGGCCTTGGCGGCGATGACGTGCATCAGCGGTCCGCCCTGCTGGCCGGGGAAGACGTTGGAGTTGATCTTCTTGGCCCACTCCTGCTTGGCCAAGATCACGCCGGAGCGGGGTCCGGCGAGGGTCTTGTGCACGGTGGAGGTGACGACGTCGGAGTGCGGGACCGGGCTGGGGTGCAGCCCGGCGGCGACGAGGCCGGCGAAGTGCGCCATGTCGGTCCAGAGCAGCGCCCCGACCTCGTCGGCGATCGAGCGGAAGGCGGCGAAATCCAGGTGCCGCGGGTAGGCGGACCAGCCGGCGATGATCACCTGGGGCTTCTCGGCGAGCGCCTGTTCGCGCAGCTTGTCCATGTCGATCCGGAAGTTGTCTTCCTCGACCTGGTAGGCGGCCACCTCGTAGAGCTTGCCGGAGAAGTTCAGCTTCATGCCGTGGGTCAGGTGCCCGCCGTGGGCCAGCGAGAGGCCCAGGATCTTGTCCCCGGGGGTGATCATGGCGGACAGCGCGGCGGCGTTGGCCTGCGCGCCGGAGTGCGGCTGGACATTGGCGAATTCGGCGCCGAACAGGTCCTTGACCCGGTCGATCGCGAGCTGCTCGGCGATGTCGACGTACTCGCAGCCGCCGTAGTAGCGGCGGCCCGGGTAGCCCTCGGCGTACTTGTTGGTCAGGACGGATCCCTGGGCCTCCATCACGGCGCGCGGCGCGAAGTTCTCGGAGGCGATCATTTCCAAGGTGCCGCGCTGGCGGCCGAGCTCCTGGGTCAGGACAGCGGCGATTTCGGGGTCGAGTTCAGCGAGCGGCTGGTTGCTCACGGCTGCTGAGGTAAGGCGTACGGAAGTAGTCACGAAGAACTCCTGGCTTGGCAACGGTCACTGCTTAAAGGTCAGGTTACCGGCTGGCCCGCCGCGGCGCCCCTAAATTACGGGGCCCGGAACGGGACCCGTAAGGCGGGGCGGGCACCCGTGGGGGTGCCGTCGGCGGGGCGGCAGCGTGGCTGCCGGCCGGAAAACATGACCCTCGGCCCAGGCGTACGATCCGTGGTCTGCGTGCGTGCCGCTCCCTGGTGGTTAGCCACCCAACGCCAGTTGCGACAGATCAAGACTATCCCAGCCGCGGGTAGGCTGTCTTCGTGACTGAAGACCAGCTGACTGCCTCCTATATCCTCACCCTTTCCTGCCCGGACCGGCCCGGGATCGTGCACGCCGTGGCCGGCGCCCTCCTGGTGGCCGGCTGCAATATTACGGACTCCCAGCAGTACGGCAGCCAGGGCACCGGCACCTTCTTCATGCGGGTGGAGGCGACGACGGCGGCCCCGGCGGCTGAACTGCACGCCGCTCTGGAACCCGTGGCCCAGGCGTTCGGCATGCAGTGGAGCCTCAACCCGGCCGGCCGGAAGCTCCGCACCCTGCTGATGGCGAGCACCTCCGCGCACTGCCTCAACGACCTGCTGTTCCTGCAGCGTTCCGGCACCCTGCCGATCGAGATCCCGGCCATCGTCTCCAACCACCGGGACCTCGCCGGCCTGGCCGAGTTCTACGGCATCCCGTTCCACCACATCCCCGTCACCCGGGACACCAAGGTGGAGGCCGAGGACGCGCTGCGCAAGCTTATGGCCGAGCACGACATCGAGCTCACCGTCCTGGCCCGGTACATGCAGATCCTCTCCGACGAGCTCTGCACAGAGCTCACCGGCAAGGCCATCAACATCCACCATTCGTTCCTGCCCTCCTTCAAGGGCGCCAAGCCGTACCACCAGGCCCACGCCCGGGGCGTGAAGCTTATCGGCGCCACCGCGCACTACGTCACCGCGGCCCTGGACGAAGGCCCGATCATCGAGCAGGAAGTCATCCGGGTGGACCACCGGCGCACCGCCGAGCAGTTCGTCCAGATGGGCCGCGACGTCGAGGGCCGCACGCTCGCGCAGGCGGTGCAGTGGCACGCCGAGCACCGTGTGCTGCTGGACGGCAACCGGACCGTGGTCTTCAGCTAGGTTCCCGGCCGGGGGCTTGTCTCGGCCGGGGCTTGTCTTCGACGCGGCGCCGCCCTTAACTGGAGCCATGGCAACCACGCGGCAGGACGAGCTCTCCGGGTTCCTCGCCCTACTCAAGGCCGAGGGCCGCCGCGGCGTGCTAGGACTGGACTGCGGACCGGGCGCGGACGGGCTCCTCTTTGTCCGCGCCGGCATCCACTTCACCGGCGTGGATCCCTCGGAGGAGAACATCCACGCGGCCCGGGCCCGGGGCCTCTCGGCGTCGGTCGCGGCCGGGCAGGCGCTGCCCTTTGCAGACGGCGCGTTCCCCGCCGTCTGGGCGGTGGACGCACTGGCGGGACGGCCGCCGGCGGAGTGGGATGACGTCGTCCGCGAGCTGCGGCGCGTGGCCGAACCCGGCGCGCCGATCGCCGTCGTCCTCCCCGACCCCGGGCGTTCCGACCTCGGGCGCGGCTTTACGGTCCTCCGCAACCCCGACTAGGCCCTCCCCATCGTTCGCCTCCTCCACCACACGCTCCCTCACGTCTGGCGGGCTTTTTCCCAACGCTCCCGCACATCAGGCCCGCTTTCCCCCAACGCTCCCTCACATCAGGGCGGCTTTCCCCCAACCCTCCCTCACATCAGGGCGGCTTT
>NZ_CAXHZI010000007.1:0-135000 GCF_964021775.1 uncultured Arthrobacter sp. | reverse complement strand
GGGCAGGACGCCCCTGACACGCCCGGTTTTTACACACGTTTTGTCCTATAACCCAGACCTCGCCCTCGGCATACCCTGAACGAATGGCCATGGAAGTCCTCTCCGGGAGAAACGCCGGACACCCCGGCAAACCCAAGTTATCCCCCGGCGCGGGACCCAGCAACCGGTCCACGCCCGCCGTGGGCGGGTCAGCCGGAAGACGCGAAAAACCCGCCGGGCACACCCCAGGCGGGGCATGGCCGACGGGCCGAAATCATGTGATGGTCAGTCCGCTCAGGAGGGACTTACCGGATGAAGTGTCGACTAACCGATCCGACGGGAATCTACCTCGTCGTCGTCCTCTTCCACATCGTCCGCGTACTTATCCACGTAGGCCGAATAGTCCGGCTCAACCGGCTCACTCGAAAAACGACTCGGTGCACGACCCTCGGAACTCTTGAGCTCACGCTGAAGCGCAGTGTAGTCAGTGTTCGGGGAATAGTACTTAATATCCCGAGCCTGCTTGGTAGCTTTTGCCTTTTGACGGCCGCGCCCCATGGCGTGACCCCCTTTTGTACTCGGACCGGAGGTGGTCACCATTGGCGTTAGTGAGGCCCCGGAATGTTTGGTCAATTTGTCGTACACCTAGATTACATGCTTTCGGCTATGACTGCTTGCCAGCCGGGCGCCTGCGGGCGGAGTCGTACCTCACGCCGCGCCCGGCCCGCGCACCCGGCCCGCGCGCCACCGCATGCGGCCCGGCGCGCAACTTCGATAGAGTCTCTTGATGGGCTCCCGGAAGCGGGACCCGAGCCGGACGTCCAGCCCCGGCAAATACGCACGGAAGAGGTGAATTCCCGAGTGACCGAAAAGCCTGTGAGCGACGAGAACGCCAGGCGCGGCGATGCCGGAATGCCTGAGGTTTTCCCCGCGAACGACGCCGGCGAGCGGCCGGTCCCGGCCCCACCGGCGCGCGTCCCCTCTTCCGTACGCATTCCGCCGCGGCCAACCGCACCGCCGACCTCTGCCGTGCCGCTGGTCCCGCGCGCCGACGCCGCGGAACGTCCTGCAAGGCAGGCCGCCGCGACGGGGCCCGAAACCCCGGAGTCGCCGTCGGCCGGTGCCGGCGGAAGCACCGCCGCCAAGACCCGCAACCGCAAGACCACCTCCGGCGCTTCCCAACTGGGCAAGCTGCTGTCCGCCCAAGCGGCGCAGCTCAAGACCGCTCAACTCGGTCCCCGCGCCCGGCGGCTGGGTGGCAGGCTGTGGACCGCTGCACGGCGGTTCGGCCGTGCCGTGTGGGCCGGTGCTTACCGGCTGGGCCTGGCGAAGGTCGGCGCCGCGCTGGCCGCCGTCGTCGTATTGGGGTTGGTGATCTGGTGGCTGACCGCGCTGGGAACCGCAAAGCAACAACCGCAGGCCGGCACCTCCCCGGCCCCGGCGGCCGCAGCCTCGTCCGCGGCGCCGGCAACCCGCGGCCCGCTGCCGCTGGAAGGCGTCAACCCGATGGACTTCCAGCTCGGCGACTGCTTCAAGGACTTCGACGCGAACGCCCAGGCTTCCACCGTCGTCGCCTGCGACACCGGGCACTCAGCCCAGCTGGTGGCAGTGGACAACTACGCCGCGTCGGACTCCTACGCGGGCCGCGACCCGCTGAAGCAGAAGGCGCTGGACACCTGCAAGGCGGCCCAGCTCACCGACAAATCCGGCGACTACCAGTTCAGCTACAAGCTGGCCTATCCCAGCTCCTCCAGCTGGGGCACCGGCGACCGGCGGGTGGACTGCTACTTCGTGGCCGACGGCGGAAACGTCATCAAGGAATCCCTGATCCCCCGGCTCTGACGGAGAGGAGGAGCGGCTTTGACCGACACGGTACTCGCCCAGGTGATGGCGGAGCTGGCCGGGCTTGAAGACCCGAACGCCCGGCGCATCAACGAGAAACACGGCGACGACCACGGCGTGAACCTGGGCAAACTGCGCGCCCTCGCGAAGCGGTTGAAGACGCAGCAGGACCTCGCGCGGCAGCTCTGGGCGACGGGTGACACCGCGGCGAGACTGCTGGCGACCCTGGTCTGCCGGCCAAAAGCGTTCGGGCGCGACGACCTGGACCTCATGATGCGCCAGGCGCGCGTCCCCAAGGTGCACGATTGGCTGCTGAACTACGTGGTGAAGGCGAATCCGCATGCCGAGGAGCTGCGCCTGCTCTGGTCCGCCGACCCGGACCCCGTCGTGGCGAGTGCGGGTTGGGCCCTCACCACCGACCGCGTGGCAAAAAAGCCTGAGGGCCTGGACCTCCCGGGACTGCTCGATGTCATCGAGGCGCAGATGAAAGACGCGCCGGACCGCCTGCAGTGGGCGATGAACCACTGCCTCGCCCAGATCGGGATCGAGCACGCGGAGCACCGCGCCCGGGCCATCGGCATCGGTGAACGCCTTGAGGTGCTGAAGGACTACCCGACTCCGCCGAACTGCACGTCTCCGTTCGCGCCCGTCTGGATCACCGAGATGGTGGGCCGGAAGCAAAGCCGGTAGGGACCCGGCAACCGGGCGGCGCGCGTCAGCCGGTAGCTGCACTGACCGCGACCACGGCGCCTTGCGGGTCCCTGATCACGGCGCTCCGAAATCCCGGGGTATCCGTCGGCGCCATCAAAACGCTACCGCCCAGGGCGACCGCACGCTCCGCGGTGGCGTCGGCGTCGCGGACGGCGAAGTTGACGCTCCAGTGCGGCGGAACCTCGGCGCCGTCGGTGGCCGTCACGACGGCGACGACCCGGCCCGAACGGAGCCAGAGTGAAAACGCAGCGTGAGGCACCGCTTTGAGCTCCCAGCCAAACATGGCCCCGTAGAAGGCCTGGGCCCTTCCGACGTCGGTAGTGTGGAGCGAGCTCATGGCCCAGCAGTTCGGCTCATCGGCCAGCTCGACGCCGTCGTTCTCACCCGCCTGCCGCAGGCAGAACGGGACGCCGGCAGGGTCGGCGAGCACCGCAAAGCCGCCCCCGGGGCCGACATTACCTGGCCCGAGGCGCTTGCCTCCTGCCCGCTCGGCGCGGGCCAGGGATCCCCCGGCGTCGTCGACGCGGATGTGGGTGAGCCAGCCCGGCGGTGACAGCGGCGGCGCCTGCCCGATGCCCGCGACCAGCTGCCCGCGAAGGCGCGCACTGTAGTAGTCGCCGTCGAGACCGGGCGACATTGGGAGCGGGTCATCGAACGTCCACCCGAAGAGCTGGCCGTAGAAGTCCTTGGCGGCCCTGGGATCGGGCTGCCAGCTGTCCACCCAGCACGGCGCACCGACGGATGTGGTATCCCGCGCAGTCATGGAGGAATTCCTTTCGGGTCGGCCGGATTCGGCCGGAACATTGTTACCCGCACCGGCATCTGGGGGCAAGACCCCCGGCGGCAGTTCCCGCCCCGTCCGCCGCATCCGGTGCGATCCGCCGGAAATGGTCCTAGAGTGTGGCCATGGCTATCGCACGCTTCCCGGTGGTTGTCCTCGACTGCCCTGACCCCAAGTCCCTGGCCGGGTTCTACGGCGCCTTGCTGGATTGGAAGGTGGAGCAGGACGACGACGACTGGTGCTCCATCCGCGCCGACTACGGCGATTCGCTGAGCTTCCAGAGGGTGGAGTCCTACACCCCGCCGCAGTGGCCCGGCCAGGACGTCCCGCAGCAGATGCACCTCGACTTCGTGGTCGATGACCTCGACACCGCCGAGGCCGCGGCCCTGGAGCTGGGCGCGAGGAAGCCCGAGCATCAGCCGGGGACCACATTCCGGGTCTTCCTGGACCCGGCCGGCCACCCGTTCTGCCTCTGCCTGGACTGACTAACAGCCCCCTCCTGGCAGCCCAGCCAAATGGGGCTGCAAGCAAAATTGGTGCGGCTGGCAGCCCCCGGCAGAACCCGGCAGCAAAGGGTGGCGTGTGTCGGCTACCCCTTGCGGCGGACCGAGAGCCCGCTGCCGGAGGAGGCCCCGCCGTCGGGCCGCGCCGAAGCCTCGGTCCCGCCCATGGTGAGTTCCATCAGGTCCGGGGCGGTGTCCACGAGCACGGTGTCGCCGTCGGCGATGTCCCCGGCGAGGATGGCCTTGGCCAGGCGGTCGCCGATCTCCCGCTGCACCAGGCGGCGCAGCGGCCGGGCGCCATAGGCGGGATCGAAGCCGGTGACAGCCAGCCAGGCCCGGGCGCCTTCGGACACCTCGAGGGTCAACCGGCGGCCCTTGAGCCGTTCGGCCAGCTCCTTGACCTGCAGCTCCACGATCTCGGCGAGTTCCTCCACGGTCAGCGGGTCGAACAGCACCACCTCGTCGAGCCGGTTCAGGAATTCGGGCTTGAAGGAGGCGTGCACCGTGGCCATGACCGCGTCCCGCTTGGCGGCGGCGTCGAGGTTGGGGTCCACGAGGAACTGGCTGCCCAGGTTGGAGGTCAGGACCAGGATCACGTTGCGGAAGTCCACGGTGCGGCCCTGGCCGTCGGTGAGGCGGCCGTCGTCGAGCACCTGCAGGAGGATGTCAAAGACCTCCGGGTGGGCCTTCTCCACCTCGTCGAGCAGCAGCACCGAGTACGGACGACGGCGGACGGCCTCGGTCAGCTGGCCGCCTTCCTCGTAGCCCACGTAGCCCGGAGGCGCCCCGACCAGCCGCGCCACGGAGTGCTTCTCCGAGTACTCGGACATGTCGATCCGCACCATGGCCCGCTCGTCGTCGAAGAGGAAGTCCGCGAGCGACTTGGCCAGCTCGGTCTTGCCGACGCCGGTGGGGCCCAGGAAGAGGAAGGATCCGGTGGGCCGGTTGGGATCGCTGATCCCGGCGCGGGCCCGGCGCACGGCGTCGGAGACGGCGGTGACGGCCTTGCTCTGGCCGATCAGCCGCTCGCCCAGGACGTGCTCCATCTCCAGCAGCTTCTGGCTCTCGCCCTGCAGCATGCGCCCGGCCGGGATGCCGGTCCAGGCGGAGATCACCTCGGCGATGTCATCCGCGGTCACCTCGTCGGCCACCATCTGCCCGGACTTGTCCTGCACGGCCGCTTCGGCCTCCGCCGCGGCCTTCAGCTCACGCTCCAGCGCCGGGATCTCGCCGTAGAGGATCCGGGACGCCGTCTCAAGGTCGCCCTCGCGCTCGGCCTTTTCCTCCATTGACCGCAGCTCGTCCAGCTTGGCGCGCAGGTCGCCGGCCCGGTTAAGGCCCGCCTTCTCGGCCTCCCAGCGGGCGTTGAGGGCCGCGAGCGCCTCCTTCTTGTCCGCCATGTCCGCGCGCAGGGCAGCGAGGCGTTCCTCCGAGGCCGGATCGGTCTCTCCGGCCAGGGCCAGCTCCTCCATGGTCAGCCGGTCCACCTGGCGGCGCAACTGGTCAATCTCCTCGGGTGCGGAATCGATCTCCATCCGCAGCCGGGAAGCGGCCTCGTCCACGAGGTCGATCGCCTTGTCCGGCAGCTGCCGGCCGGAGATGTACCGGTTGGACAGGGTCGCGGCGGCCACCAGGGCGGAGTCGGAGATGGAGACCTTGTGGTGTGCCTCGTAGCGTTCCTTGAGCCCGCGCAGGATGCCGATGGTGTCATCCACGCTCGGTTCGCCGACAAAGACCTGCTGGAAGCGGCGCTCCAGGGCGGGGTCCTTTTCGATGTTCTCGCGGTACTCGTCCAGCGTGGTGGCGCCGATCAGTCGGAGTTCACCGCGGGCGAGCATGGGCTTGAGCATGTTGCCTGCGTCCATCGAGCTGTCCCCGGACGCGCCGGCGCCCACCACGGTGTGCAGCTCGTCGATGAAGGTGACGATCTGGCCCTCGGAGTTCTTGATCTCCTCCAGCACTGCCTTGAGCCGCTCCTCGAATTCGCCGCGGTACTTGGCGCCCGCCACCATCGAGGCCAGGTCCAGGGCGATCAGGGTCTTGCCGCGCAGGCTCTCCGGCACGTCGCCGGCCACGATCCGCTGGGCCAGGCCTTCAACGACGGCGGTCTTGCCGACGCCCGGCTCGCCGATGATCACCGGGTTGTTCTTGGTCCGGCGGCTGAGGACCTGGATGATGCGGCGGATCTCGGCGTCGCGCCCGATCACCGGATCCAGCTTGCCGGAGCGCGCGATCGCGGTCAGGTCGGTGCCGAACTTCTCCAGCGCCTGGAAGGTGTTCTCGGGGTCGGCGTTGTCTACCTTGCGGTCGCCGCGGACCCCGGGCAGGGCCGCGAGCAGCGCCTCGTGCGA
This sequence comes from uncultured Arthrobacter sp., assembly GCF_964021775.1. Classification (GTDB taxonomy): domain Bacteria; phylum Actinomycetota; class Actinomycetes; order Actinomycetales; family Micrococcaceae; genus Arthrobacter. The sequence goes on along the minus strand of NZ_CAXHZI010000007.1, from coordinate 128,833 downwards.
GGCGCCGGCCTCGCGCAGCAGCCGGCCTACGTCGTCGTTGCCGGAGGCCAGGCCCAGCAGCAGGTGCTCGGTGGAGACGAAGGTGTCACCGAGCCGCTCCGCCTCGTTCTGGGCGTTCTTGATGGCCTGCATCGCGGTGCGGGAGAGCTGGGCCTGCTGTACGGAGCTGCCCGAGGTGGATGGCAGGGACTTAATGGCGGAGCTGGCCTGGACGCTGACAGCATCCGGATCGGTTCCGGTGGCACGGAGAAGCGCGACGGCGACCCCCTCGCGCTGGTCCATCAGCGCCTTGAGCAGGTGCGCGGGTTCCAGCTGCGGATTTCCGGCCGTCGAGGCGTTCATGGCTGCTGCCGAAAGAGCCTCCTGGCTCTTGGTGGTGAATTTGGCGTCCAAAGAGAGCTCCTTCCGGGATAAGACTGTCGTCAAAGTTGAGTGTATCCCGCTCAACTTTGGATTTGGCCCCTTTGGCTCCATGTTTGCCCACGGCGAAACTGCTGTCTAGGGCCGGAGTCCCCCGCGCGCGGTTGCCGGCGGGCCTACCCCGCGGGACATGCCCCGCACGACCCCGCACCGACCCTGCACCGAGGGACATGCCCGTCCTATTCTTGGGCCAGTGGACATGCTCCCCCTCTTGGAGCCCGCCCCTCGGGACTTGCCCGCCCTTGGTGCGGAGCACTGGACATAATCCCGCTATGTCCACTGGCCGGAGCGTGGACTGAGCATGCTCCTTGCCCTGGCGGACGAAGAATGAGCATGCTCCGTCGCCCGTGGCCTGCACTGGAGAAGCCGTGGCCTCCTGGCGACGGGCCCAAGCAGCACGCACCGCCGATGGCCGCATCGGCCGGCCGCACTTCAGCAATGCATGACGGCAGGCAACGAAGAATGGACATGCGCCGCGCTGACCCCGGCCGACGGGCATAACCCCCATATGCCCACTCTTGGCCGCCGGAACTGGACATGTCCCGAGGGACGGGCCGAGGGCGAAGAATGGACATGCGCCCCGAAGACCTTGGCCGATGGGCATAGCGCCCTTATGCCCACTTTTAGCCGCAGGAACTGGACATGTCCCCCAGGAGCGGGCAGGGGACAAAGAATGGACATGCGCATCCTGGGCGGCCGGCGATGGGCATGTCCGTGACATCGGTCCGCACAAAGAAGCGATCCGGCGGTCGGCTCCCCCAAGGAACCGACCACCGGATCGAATACTAGCTACATGTAAATTCTGTCATACCTTTGACAAATTTGTCACATACCGGACACTCGGACTCCTCAGGACCTCTGTACGCTGGGAGCCATGGATGAGACTTCAAGCCCGGAGCACGGCACCCGCAGCGTTTTCCTGGACAAGGCGCACCCCGCCGCGTGGCGCGCGCTCAACGGACTGGGCCTCAAGGCCAAGGAGGCCGCGGAGGAGGCCGGGCTGGACCAGACGCTGGTCGAACTACTGAACGTCCGCATCTCGCAGATCAACGGCTGCGCTTTCTGCCTTGACCTGCACGTCCGCGACGCGGTCAAAAACGGTGAGTCGGCCCAGCGCCTGGCGGTACTCCCGGCCTGGCGCGACACGACCCTTTTCAGCGAAAAAGAACGTGCGGCGCTGACCCTGGCCGAGGCGATCACCAACATCTCCGACGCCGAGGCCCGCGAGCGCGAAGGCGGCCGGGCGCGCAGGCATCTCACCGACGTCGAGTTCTCCGCCGTCAGCTGGCTGGCCATCACGATGAATGCCTTCAACCGCGTCTCCATCGTCAGCCAGCACCCGGTGCGGAACAAGGACCAGGGCAGCAAGGACAAGGAACCCAAGCCCGAGTAAACGGCCCGCCACGAAGCCGCAGCAGCCAACCAGCAGAAACCTTCCCCGCCGACAGCTACGGGATCAGCCGGTCCGCCCGGAGGCTGTCGAACAGGTCCGTGAAAGAGTCGAGGGTCCGGCGGTAGCCGGTGAAGCCTGCGAGGCGGCTCTTGCTCATGTCGGCCAGCACCTCGATGTTGCGGCCCAGGTCGCCGTCGGTGTGCCACCACGAGGAGACGCGGCCAAGGTCCGGCTCGGCGAGCCCGTGCCGGGCGGCCAGGTCCGCCCACACCGTCTCCATGCCCCGCATCTGCTCCTCCAGCGGCCGGGGTTCCTTCTCGAACCCGACGGCCTCGACGCCGAAATAGGCGGCCAGGCGCGGCCACATCCAGCGCCAGCGGAAGACGTCGCCGTTGACAATGTTGTAGGCCTGGTCGCCCGCCGTTTCCGCCGTGGCTGCCCAGACCATGTGCTCGGCCAGCAACCCGCTGTCGGTCATGTCGGTGAGGCTGTTCCACTGCGTCTCGGAGCCGGGGAAGATGAACGGCAACCCCAGCTCTTTGCAGATCGAGGCCTGCACCGCGAGGGTGAGCCCCATGTTCATGGCGTTGCCCACGGCGTGGCCGATGACCGTGTGGGCGCGGTGGACCGACCAGCTGAACCCCTGGCGCTCCGCCGCGGCCCACAGTTCATCCTCCTGGGCGTAGTAAAAATTCGGAACCGGCAGCCGGGGCTCCTCCTCGTGGAAAGGCGTGTCCGGCATTTCGCCCGCGGCGTAGGCCTCGAACGGGCCCAGATAATGTTTCAGCCCGGTCATCAAGGCGGCGTGTTGCACCGGGCTGTCCTGCAGCGCGTTGAGCAGGTTCCGCAGCAGCGCGGCGTTGACCTCGATGTTTTCCCGTTCCGTGTCCTGCCGAGACCACGCGGTAAAGAACACGTGCGTCGGGCGTTCGCCGGCCAGCGCTGCGGCGAGGCTCTCCGGTGACCCGAGGTCCGCGCTGATCGGGCGCGCCCCGGGGCGGGGAGCGCCCCCGCGGGACAGGGCCAGCACGTCCCAGCCGGTCGCTGCGAGGGAGGTGACGAGGGCGGAGCCGGCGATGCCGCTGGCTCCGACCACCAGTGCGGTCTGTCCGGGGGCTGGGGCTGAGTTTTCGTGCACGAGTTTTCCTCCTGGTTGCGGGCGGGGCCTCTCTCCACACTAGGCCCGCCGCGCGCCCGGCCGTTACCGCAGCAGCACGCCGGCCGGACTGCAGAAGCCTGGGCGCCCGACGGCGGGAGCCGCCACGAAGCCGCTAAGCCCTACGCCGGGTAGACCGACACCGCCGCCGCCTTGACCACGAAGTACACGCCCACCCCCGGTGCCAGGCCAAGGTCCGCCGACGCGGCGGGCGTGACGTCCGCGGCCAGCTCCCCGGCCCGGACCCGGATCTGGTCGCCGTGCGGTTCCAGGTCGGTGACCGTTACCGGGAACGAGTTGCGCGGGCTGCCGTGCGCTTCGGAAAGGAAGACGGAGACGGCCGACGGCGGGAACGCCGCCACGCCGCCCTGGCCGGGCACCGGCGGATCCTCGTGCCGGCCGGCGAATTCCTGGCCCGCGGCCGTCCGGAGCCCGGCCGGGGTGATGGTGCCAGCGACGAGGTTCAGCCCGGCCAGGCCGGCGGCGAAGCGGCTGCGGGGCCGTTGGAGCACCTCCCGGGTGGGGCCGTCCTCGGTGATCCGGCCCTCCTCCAGCACGATCACGCGGTCGGCGAGCATGTAGGCGTCCAGGACATCGTGCGTGACGATGATGGCGCTTCGGCCGGCCAGGACCCGTTTCAGCAGTCGGCGCAGCAGCGGGGCCGCGTGGACGTCGAGGGCGGCCATCGGTTCGTCGAGCAGCAGCAGCTGCGGGTCGGCGGCGAGGGCCCGGGCCACCGCCACCCGCTGGGCCTGCCCGCCGGAGAGTTCGCCGGGGCGCCGGCCGGCCAGGTCCTCCGCGTCGACCTCCGCGAGCCAGTGCCGGGCCGTTTCCCGCGCCTGGACCCTGCCGGCCCCGGCGCTGCGGGGGCCGAATGCCACGTTGTCGAGGACGGTCAGGTGCGGGAACAGCAGCGGCTCCTGAGCCAGCAGGGCAGTGCCGCGGCGGTGCGGCGCGGTCCAGGCGTTCCGGCCGGGCCCGAGCTCAAAGAGGATGCGCCCGTCCACCGCGGCCCGGCCCGCGTCAGGGCGGAGCAGGCCGGCGACGACGGAAAGCAGCGTGGACTTCCCGGCCCCGTTCGGTCCAAGCACCGCGACCGTCTCCCCCTGGCCCAGGCTGAGCGAGACGTCAAAACCGCGGGCGGCGACGGCGGCGTCGAGCGTGAACGTCATGGCGGTCCCTGCCCGGCGCGCACAGGGCTTGCCGCGCGGCGGGCAGCCGGTGACGGCCCCCGGTAGCTGAGTCCGACGACGATGACCGCCACCCCGACGAGCAGCAGCGACAGCGCGACGGCGGCGTCGGCGTCGGTCTCCCGCTGCAGGTAGATCTCCAGCGGCAGAGTGCGGGTGACGCCCTGCAGGCTGCCGGCGAAGGTGAGGGTGGCGCCGAATTCACCGAGGCTGCGGGCGAAGGAGAGCACGGCCCCGGAGGCGAGGCCGGGCAGTACCAGCGGCACGGTGACGCGGCGCAGCACCGTGGTGGGCCGCGCGCCGAGGCTCGACGCCACGGCCTCGTACCGACTGCCGGCGGAGCGCAGTGACCCTTCGAGGCTCACCACGAGGAAGGGCAGCGCAACGAAGGTCTGGGCGAGCACCACCGCCGTCGTCGAGAACGCGATCTGGATGCCGGCCACCTCGAGGGTCCGGCCCAGCAGGCCCTGCCGGCCGAAGGTGTAGAGCAGCGCAATGCCGCCCACCACCGGCGGCAGCACCAGCGGCAGCAGCACGAAGGAGCGCAGCAGCCGCTGGCCGCGGAAGTCGCCCCGGGCCAGCACCAGGGCCAGCGGGACGCCGAACAGCACGCAGAGCACGGTGCTCGCCGACGCCGTGCGCAGGCTGAGTGCCAGCGCGGTGAGCGAGGCCTCGGAGGTGATGAGCGGGACGAAGTTCGGCCCGTCGACCCTGGCGACCATGGCGGCGAGCGGCAGCAGGACGAACAGCGCCCCGGCCGCGGCGACGGCCAGCACCCAGCGCGGAATGCCGCTGTAGTCGTGCCGCGTCACGGGCTGCCGAAGCCGGCGTCGGCGAGGACCTTGCGGCCCCCGGTTCCGGCAACCAGCGAGATGAAGGCGGCCGCGAGCTCCGCGTTTTTGCTGGTCCTGACCGCGGCGATCGGATAGTGGTTCACGGCAGCGGCCGACTCGGGGAAGGCAATTCCCTTGACCTTTTCCCCGGCGGCCCGGACGTCCGTGACGTAGACGAGCCCGGCGTCGGCCTCGCCCGAGGTGACCTTGCCCAGCACGTCCGTTACGGAGGATTCCTCGCTGACCGGTTTCAGGGTGACGCCGGTCCTGGCCTCGATGGACTTGGCGGCCGCGCCGCACGGGACCTGCGCCGCGCACACCACCGTTTTGACCCCGGGCCTGGCCAGGTCGGCGAAGGAACCGATGTCTGCGGGGTTGGCCGGCGGCACGGCGATGGCCAGGACGTTGCTGGCGAAGTTCCGGGGATCGCCCTCCACCAGTCCGGCGTCGGCAATCTTGGCCATGTTCTTCAGGTCCGCGGAGGCGAACACGTCCGCGGGCGCCCCCTGGCTGAGCTGGGTGGCGAGGTCGGCGGACCCGGCAAAGCTCAGCGCGACCTTCGTCCCGGGGTGGCTGGCCTCAAAGTCCCGGGCGAGCGCCGTGAAGGGCGCCTTGAGCGAGGCCGCCGCGAACACCGTCAGTTTCTGGTCCGCCCCGGCGGTCCCCGCCGGGGCGGCGCAGCCCGCCGCGCCGGCCGCCAGGGATCCTGCCAGCACCAGTGCGGCGGCTGTCCGGAACCGGCTCATACCAGGGCCTTCCCGTGCGGGCTTTCGATGATCACCGTGGTGGCTTTGACGACGGCGGTGGCCACGGAGCCCGGTTCCAGGCCGAGTTCGCGGACGGCCTCGCTGCTCATCAGCGACACCACCCGGAACGGGCCGCACTGCAGCTCCACCTGGGCCATGACGGTGTCGGCGGTGATGGCAGTGACCAGTCCGACGAAGCGGTTCCGGGCCGAGCTCCCGGCGCGGGCAGGGTCCTCGGGCAGTTTCGCCTGCTCCCGGGCCATCCTGGCCAGCTCGAGCCCGTCCACGGCGAGCCGACCCGACTCATCCTTGAGCGGCGTGAGGCTTCCGTTCTCGGTCCAGCGGCGGACGGTGTCATCGCTGACGCCGAGGAAGCGGGCGGCTTCTGAGACGCGAAAACTAGGCATATGGACACTCTAACCCGCATTTGCGGAGAATACGGCCCGTTTGCTTTTCATATCAGGATCACCGCCGCATCCGGACGCCTCGTAGACTTCCTGCATGGCCATCTACCTTGATCCGCCGCTCTGGCCCGCCCATGGAACCCACTTTTCGCACCTCATCTCGGACAGCTCGTTGGAGGAACTGCACACCTTCGCGCGGGCCGCGGGAATCCCGGAGCGGGCGTTCGACGGCGACCATTACGACGTAGCCGAAGCTCGCTTCGACGCCCTCGTGGCCGCCGGCGCCATCCCCGTCGAGGGCCGGGTGCTGGTCCGCAAGCTGATCGACAGCGGCCTGCGGATTCCTGCCCGGCGGCGCAACGGGTCGTTGAAACTGCCGTTGCTGACGCGCTGGAACGAGGTCCTCCCCGGCCACGATGCGCTCTTCCTCGACCTGCTGGACCGCTGGGGCGAGGAGCACCGGAAGTACCACGGCCGCACCCACCTGCTCGCCGTGCTGGAGGCCCTGGACCGGCTGACTGCGCCGGCGCCTCCGCCGCGGGCTGTGCTGCTCGCGGCCTGGTTCCACGACGCCGTCTACCGCGGCATCGCCGGTGAGGACGAGGAGGAGTCGGCCCGGCTGGCCGAGGAGCGGCTGGAACAGGCTGGGCTGCCCGCGGGCGAGGCCGACGAGGTCGCGCGGCTGGTCCGGATGACGGCGGATCACCGGCCGGATCCGGGCGACGAGCCCGCGGCCCTGCTCAGCGACGCCGACCTTTCCGTTCTGGGCGGCGAGCCGGCGGCGTACGCCCGTTACCTCGCGGCCGTCCGGCAAGACTTCGCGCACATTGGCGACGCCGATTTTGCCGCCGGGCGCGCCGCCGTCGTGCGCCAACTGCTGGAGCTGGACCCGCTTTTCCATACCGCGCGCGGCCGGGAACTGTGGGAGGACGCGGCGCGGCGGAACCTGCACGGCGAACTCGCCTGATGCGGTCGGTCGGCGCGGAGGCGCCCTAGGCTCCGCGGCGGAGGTGTTCGGTGAGACGGTCGAAGGACTCCCGCCAGCCGGCGCCGTTGCTGTCCCGGTTCTCCGCCGTGTCGAAGGGTCCCTGGGTGAACGTCATCCGGGTGCCGCCGTCGATCTCCTCCAGCCGGAAAGCCACCTCGGTCTCGAAGCCGCGCGTCCCGTCGGTCTTGTCCCACGCGTGGGTGAACACGAACAGATGGGGCGGCTCGATGTCCGTGTGGACCCCGCTCCACCAGTACTGCTGCCCGGTGGCGTCCTGGATCATGCAGGCGCGGTACAGTCCGCCGATTTCCAGGTCGGCGTCGATGCTTTCCCGCGGGGTGTGGAAGCCGCGCGGCCCCCACCACGCGGGCGCCTGCTCCGGGTCTGTCAGGGCAGACCAGACCGCAGTGATCGGGACCTGGAACTCGCGGGTGATGACCAACATCAGTTCATCGTCGCTGGGCACCGTCTCCGGGACTGCTGACTCTGGCATTGTTTCTCCCTCGACTTCGTGGGGTGCTGCGCCCGGGCTGGACCTAGCGGTAGCTGACGGCAAAAGGCCGGTCGGTGGGCACGATCTGCTTGCCCAGCGGCATCAGGGACACCGGGATGAGCTTGAGGTTGGCGATGGCAAGCGGGATGCCGATGATGGTGATGGCCATCGCAAACGCGGTCACGACGTGGCCGACCGCGATCCAGATGCCGGCCACCAGGAGCCAGATGACGTTGCCCAGCAGGGTGAAGACGCCGTTTCCGCCGGGTTTGTCCACCACCATCCGGCCGAACGGCCACAGGGTGTAGGACGCGATCCGGAACGAGGCGAGCCCCCAAGGAATGGTGATGACCAGCAGGCAGCAGACGATGCCGGCGAGGAAGTACCCGATCGCCAGCCAGAGGCCGCCGAAAAGCAACCAAATGATGTTCAGCAGTGTCTTCATAGCTCCATTGTCTCCCGCGCGCCGCCAATCCGGATCAGGGGTTCGCCCTGATCGACCCCTGATTCGGGGCAGGGCCGCGCACGTCTCGGGGCCGGGCCACGCAGGGCCCGGCCCGGAGCAGGTCAGGCAGGCTCGGTAGCGGCCTGCTTGACCATGGCCGCTTCGACGTTGATCTTGACCTTGTCGCTGACCAGCAGTCCCCCGGCTTCGAGGGCGGCGTTCCAGGTCAGGCCGAATTCCTTGCGGCTGATGTCGGCCTCGGCGCTGAACCCGGCCCGGGTCGCGCCAAAAGGGTCCACCGCGACGCCGGTGTACTCGACTTCCAGATCCACCGGCTTGGTGACGCCGCGGATGGTGAGGTCGCCGGTCAGCACGTAGTCCTCGCCGTCGCCCCGGAGGGACGTGGCGCGGAAGGTCATCTCGGGAAAGTTCTCGACGTCGAAAAAGTCCGGCCCGCGCACGTGGCCGTCGCGGTTGGCGTCGCCGGAGTCGAAGCTGGCGGTCTTGACCGTCGCGTGCAGGCTGGCATCTGCCAGGGATTCCCGGACACGCGCCTCCGCCGAGGCCTCGTTGAAGCGGCCCCGGACTTTGCTGATCCCGGCATGTCGAACGCTGAAGCCGATCTCACTGTGGGACATGTCCAGCGTCCAGACGCCGGGGGTCAATCCTTCGGGCAGGGTCATGGCCGTTTCTCCTTCGGATAGGTGGCGGGCGTTCCCGGCGGGATTCGGGACCCCATGATGCATGCTAACGAGGAAGCCATCGCAGCGGTAGGTGCGTCCGCCTGATCGGGGCTGACACTGGCCGCGCCGCCGCCGGGTGCCGGTCAGGGCCCCTTGGCCGCCGTCACGAAGGCCCGGATTTTCGCCAGGTCCTTGACGCCGCGGGATTGCTCGACGCCGGAGGAGACGTCCACTCCCCAGGCACCGGCCGCGGCGGCGGCTTCGGCCACGTTTTCCGGGTCCAGCCCGCCGGCCAGCAGCCAGTTTCGGCCCTCCAGCCCCAGCGCACGGACCGAGGCGTAGTCCCAGGCTTCCCCGGAGCCGGGCACCGCGGCGTCGATGAGCAGCAGCTCCTCGCCCCAGTCCGCAAACGCCTCCCGCGCCGCGGACATGGTGACGGCCCGGATGACCTTCAGGCCGGCGTCGTGCACCGTGCGCACATCATCCGCGGTGCGGTCGCCGTGCAGCTGGACCCATTCCAGCCCGGCGTCGCGGGCCGCGGCGACGGCGTCGGCGGCGGCCTCGTGCCGGAAGACGCCGACGGCGGGCAGCCCGGCCGGCACTGCGGGAAGCAGCTCCCGGACCCGGACCGGGCTCACCTCTCGCGGGCTGCGGGTCAGCACGAAACCGAGGGCGTCGGCGCCGGCGTCGACCGCGGCCAGCACCGATTCAGCGGTGCTGAGGCCGCACACCTTGACGAACATTCCGGCTCCTTCCGCAGTTTTTCGCTGCTCTGACGTTAGCAAGCCCGTCCCGGCCGCGCCGAGGTTACGTCCTGGTGGCCGGAGCCGGGGCTGCCCCGGGCCCTGCGGCGGCGGCTAGGCTGGGTCGATGGAGATCATCCGCTATGCCGAGCTCAAGCCTCTCCCCTGGCGCAACGGCGGCGGGGCGACCCGCGAACTGGCCAGGTTCCCGGCAGCGGCCGCCGGGCAGACGGCGGCGGCCGACGACGGAACCTGGGACTGGCGCGTCAGCATCGCCGAGGTCGCGCGGGCGGGTGCGTTCTCCCGCTTTGCCGGGATGGAGCGGGTGCTTACCGTGGTCGACGGCGAGTTGCTGCTCCTCACCGTGGACGGCGCCGAGCATCCGCTGGTGAAGTACCGCCCGTTCCGGTTTACCGGCGACGCCGACGCTGCGGGCGCCCTGCCCACCGGCGACATCCGGGACCTGAACGTCATTACCCGCGCGGGCGCCTTCAAGGGCTACACCTCCATCATCGAACTCTCCAAGAAGCGCGCCCACCCGGTCTTTGCCGGCCAGTTCGGCATTCTGCTGCAGGGCCAGGCCACTGTCAGCGAGGGCAGCGCCGCGGAGGCGGACGCCGCTGGTGACGAGGGTGAGGGCAGTGACGACGCCGGCACCGCGGCGCCTCAGCCGCTCGGCCGGTACGACGCCGTCGTCGGCTCGGACACCGGCACACCGGAAATCCTGGGCCGCGGCTTCCTCGCCGTCGTCTCCATCGACCCGGTCGACTCCGCGGATCCCGGCGGAGCGGGCGCCGCAGGCTAGTTCTCGCCGGTCCACCGCCTCCAACCCTCCTAGACCCATCGATTGGCGGGCGGGAGGGCGCGGCGGGGTTCGCCCGGGCTGGCCGCCCACGTCGGCGCGTTGCTAGGCTGGAATCAAGTCCGCCTGCTTCGCGGCCTCCGGACGACGGTTCAGTACCCGGCACGCGACAAGACTGGCCACAGGAGCTGTCATGTCGTGGTTCATCCTTATACTTTCCGGAGCGCTGGAGGCCGTCTGGGCCGCGGCGCTGCACCGCGCGTCCCAGGCCCGCGGACGCCGTCGCCTGCTGCCGGCCGCGGTCTTCCTCGTCTCCGTGCTGGCCAGCACCGGCGGCCTGGCCGTCGCGATGCAAAGCATTCCCACCGGCACCGCCTACGCCGTCTGGGTGGGCGTCGGCGTCGTCCTGACCGCGGTGTATGCCATGATCACCAAGGCTGAGCCCGCCACGGCTGGACGGATCCTGCTGCTGGCCGGGATCGCCGCGTGTGTGGCCGGCCTGAAGCTGGTGGCGTGAGCATGGCTGCGAACCGCGGGCAGGGAGCAACGGCCAGGACGCCCCGAACGACGCTTGCCTGGCTCATCCTGCTGGCCTCGGCGGTCCTGGAGGCGGTCTGGGCTACGGCCCTGGGGCTGTCCGACGGCTTCACCCGCCCTGGACCCACCGCCGTGTTTGCCGTGGCCGCGGCCCTGAGCCTGGCAGGACTGGGGGCGGCCGTGAAGCGTATCCCGCTGGGCACCGCCTACGCCGTCTGGGTGGGAATCGGCGCGGCGCTGACGGTCGGCTGGGCGATGGCGACCGGCGTCGAGCCCGCGAGTCCGCTGAAACTGCTGTTTATTGCCGGGATCGTGGCCTGCGCTGCCGGACTGAAGCTGCTGCCTGCCGGGTCACCCGGGGCATCCCGGACGCTCCCGCCCAGTTAATGCGTGCCCCGAGGGGTAATCCGGGGGGACACGCCGTGGCTCAGGCCTGTCCGCCGGGAACAACTGGGCGGGAGCGTTGGAATACACCGGAGCGGACACGGGTTGCGGCTAGAAAACAGCGATAGGAGATCAAAGATGACTTCAGCACCAGTCCAGCTCGGCGACGGCCTCAGCGTCAGCCCGCTGGGGTTCGGCGGCATGGCCCTGACCCCGGTCTACGGCGACGTGGATCCGGCCGAGGCCCTGGCCACCCTGCACCATGCCGTGGACGCGGGCGTGAGCTTCATCGACACGGCGGACATCTATGGCGACGGCAGCAACGAAGAGCTGATCGCCCAGCTACTCAAGGACCGTCGCGGCGAGGTGCAGCTGGCCACCAAGTTTGGCCTGGTGGGCACCCCGTCGACCGGCTACTCGGATATCCGCGGCGACGCCGCCTACGTGAAGCAGGCGGTCGACCGCAGCCTGCAGCGCCTGGGCACCGACACCATCGACCTGTACTACATGCACCGCCGCGACCTCCGCGTTCCGATTGTGGAAACCGTGGAGGCCATGGCGGAGCTGGTGCAGGCCGGGAAGGTGCGGCACCTTGGCCTGTCCGAAGTGACGGCCGAGGAACTGCGGGAGGCCAGCAGCGTCCACCCGATCGCCGCGGTCCAGAGCGAATGGTCCATCTGGAGCCGCGACGTGGAACGCAACGTGGTTCCTGCCGCCGCCGAACTCGGCGTGGGTTTTGTGCCCTACTCGCCGCTGGGCCGGGGATTCCTCACCGGCACAGTCGACGCCTCGAAGCTGGGCAGCAACGACTTCCGCCGCAACATCCCGCGCTTCGCCGGGACCGCGCTGGACGCCAACCAGGCCGTCGTCGCCGCGGTCCAGGCGGTCGCCGCGGAGCTCAGCAGCCCCGGCCACGCCGTGACGCCGGCCCAGGTGGCGCTGGCGTGGCTGCTCGCCCAGGGCGGCAAGCTGGGCCTGCCGGTGGTCCCCATCCCCGGCACGCGCAAGGCGGCCCGGATTGATGAAAACCTCGGCGCCCTCTCGCTCGACCTGACCCCGGCGCAACTGGAGAGGCTCGACGCCGCCGCGGACGCCGTCGTCGGCTCCCGCTCGGCGGACCCCAACTGGGTCTCGCAGGGCCGCGAATAGCGCGTCCTAGACTGAAGCCCATGGACTCGCTCATTCATTCACTTCGTGACATCACCATCCGCCGGATTTCGGTCAGCGAGATGGACAACAACGTGTATCTGCTCACCGCCAAGGTGTCCGGCGCGCAGCTCCTGATCGATGCGGCCGATGATCTGGCCGCCATCCAGGGGCTGCTGGCCGACGCCGCCGCGGATACGGCCGCGACGCCGAAGCTGGCGCTGATTGCCACCACCCACCAGCACTGGGACCACGTCCGGGCGCTGCCGGGCCTGGTGGAAGCCACCGGCGTGAAGACGGCGGCCGGGACGGATGACGCCCCGGAACTCCCGGTGAAGGTGGATGTACTGCTCGATCACGGCGACGTCGGCAACTTCGACGGGTTCGACGTGACGGCGGTGCACCTGCGCGGGCATACCCCGGGGTCCGTGGCCTTGGTGTACCAGGACCCGGAGGGCCCGGCGCACATTTTCTCCGGCGACTCGTTGTTCCCGGGAGGTGTGGGCAACACGCAGCAGGATCCGGCGCGGTTTGCGCAGCTGCTCAGCGACGTGACCGAGCGGCTGTTCGACGTTTATCCGGATGACACCGTGGTGCACCCGGGCCACGGGAAGCCGACCACCCTGGGCGCGGAACGCCCGCACCTGGAAGAGTGGCGCGCCCGCGGCTGGTAGGGCCAGGGCTTTTCGCTACGCTTTCGGGCGGCTGCTTCGCTTTCGGACAGCCGCTTCGGGTATCCCCCTAGCGGCCGTCCGTTTGCGTAGCGCCGGCTACTTTGGCCGGCGGAAATCCGGAAACCTAGCGGCTGCGGCGTTCGTTCGACGCCGGGGCCGACGCGCGGCGCGGGCCTCCGCTGCGGGCCGGACGGCCTTCGCCGGAGCGGCCGTTGCCGCCGCCTGCGTAGGATCCGCCGGAAGTGCCGCCGGTGTTGGAGGACCAGACCGCCGCGGAACCGCCTGACTTGGCGCCTGCCGCTGCGCGCTGGCCGGTGGCCGGGCGTCCGGCGCGCTGGCCGCCGGCAGAGGCGCCGGTCCGGGGTGCGCTACCGGTGCGGGGTGCGCCGGTGCGGGGTGCGGAACCGCCGCGGGAGTCGCCGCGGCCATCCGCTGCGCGGCCGTCGGAGCCACGGCCGGCCGAGGCGCGGCCGCCGGCGGCGGGGACATCGTTGTGGTGCGCGTAGGCGGTGGTGCGGCCACGGCCCCGGGCGTTGCGGCGCTCGGCGCGCTCGGCGTCGGCCCGGTCCTGGTTCTTTTCGGCGACGCGCTCGGCGGCGTTGCGGGCAGCGGCCTGGCCTTCATAAGCCACGGCGCGGCGCTCGGCGCGCGGCAGATCTGTGCGGGGTGCCTCTGCGGAAACGCGTCCGCGTCCGCCACGGCCGCCCCGGCCACCCGCGGTGGGTGCAGCCTGGGTGGTGCGGCGGGCGCGCTTGCGCTCGGCGTTGGCACCCGTGGAGGTGCCGCCACCCTGCTGCTTGGCCTTGGTGGCCAGCAGTGCGGCGCGGGTGCGCGGATCGATCTTCTCAGCCATCTCGCCAACCAGCTCGGCAACCAGCGGGGAGTTGGCGGTGACGCGCTCGAAGTTGACCTCGACGCCGGCAGCCTTCATCAGCTTCTTGACGTCGGACTGCTGCTCCGGCAGGGTCAGCGTGACCACGGTGCCGTCGGAACCGGCGCGGGCGGTACGGCCCGAGCGGTGCAGGTACGCCTTGTGCTCGGTGGGCGGATCCACGTGGATGACCAGCTCGACGTCGTCGACGTGGACGCCGCGGGCGGCGACGTCGGTGGCCACCAGGACGCGCACGTCGCCGGAGGAGAACTCGGCGAGGTTGCGGTCACGGGCGTTCTGCGAGAGGTTGCCGTGCAGGTCGACGGCGGGGATGCCGGCGTCGGTCAGGGTCTTGGCGAGCTTGCGGGCATGGTGCTTGGTGCGCATAAAGAGCACCCGGCGGCCGGCGCCCGATGCGAGCTCGACAATCAGCTGCTTCTTGACCGTCTGGTCGTTGACGACGAGGACGTGGTGCTCCATGGTGGTCACCGCGGCCTGTGACTCGTCCACGGCGTGGGTCAGCGGGTTGGACAGGTAGCGCTGCACGATCTTGTCCACACCGTTGTCCAGGGTGGCGGAGAAGAGCAGGCGCTGGCCCTGGCTGGGGGTCATGTCCATAAGCTTCTTGACCACCGGGAGGAAGCCGAGGTCGGCCATGTGGTCTGCCTCGTCCAGGACGGTGATCTCGACGGCTTCGAGGGTCACGATGCGCTGGCGGATCAGGTCCTCCAGGCGGCCCGGGCAGGCGATGACGATGTCGACGCCGGAGCGCAGCGCCTTTTCCTGGCGGGCCTGGGAGATGCCGCCGAAAATAACGGTGGTGGTCAGGCCCATGGCCTTGGCCATCGGCTCAATGGTCGCGTTGATCTGGGTGGCCAGCTCGCGGGTGGGCGCCAGGACCAGGCCCATGGGGCGGCCGGGCTTGCGGAAGTGCGCGGCTTCCCGCTCAGCGAGCCGTGCCACCAGCGGGATGGCGAAGGCGATGGTCTTGCCGGAGCCGGTACGGCCGCGGCCCAGGACGTCGCGTCCGGCCAGGGTGTCCGGGAGGGTCTTGACCTGGATGGGGAACGGTTCAACGATTCCCTGGGCGGTGAGGGTGTCGGCGAGGGCCTTGGGCGTGCCGAGGGCAGCAAAAGTAGTCATGTGTTTCAAAGGTCTTTCAGGCGGTATCCGTGCGGATATCGGCCCCCGGCGCCGGTTGGACCAGGGGTTCGCCGAAGAAAAGTCAGGTGGTCAACCGGGCTGCTTGCGAGCTTTCGCAGGCCGTCGGGACCAAATAGAACGCGTTCATCGACGCAGGATGTGCCTCTCACATGAATAAAGCCCACCGCCTGCGTCCGGAATCCGGAAGGAATCCTGCAGGGGATCCGGCTGATCAGCCGGACCCAAAGTGGGCATCACTGCACATCAAGTTCCTCCAGTCTAGCATCTGCGCGTGCCCTCCCGTTTCCGGCGCCGCCCGGGCGGCTCCTAGGCCCGCCCGGATCCGGACACCCGGGGAGCAACCGCCACGCCTGCGACGCCGATCGCGGCGGTGAGCGCGAAGACCCCGGCAAACGGGGCGGCGCCGGCGCCCGCCGCCGTCGTGAACGCCGCGAAGACGATCCCAGTGCAGGCGAGCGCCAGGGCACCGCCGAGCGAGTCGGAGATGGACATGGCGGAGCTGTTGAAGCCCTCGGTGTCCTTGGTGGACAGCGCCAGGGTCATCACGCTCAGCCGCGGGTACATCAGCCCCATCCCGCCGCCGGCGAAGATCCAGCCGGTGATCGCGACGGCGGCCGGCCAGGCCAGGAGCGTGGTCGCGAGCGCCAGCAGCACGGCGCCCAGGACCAGTGCCGAGCCGATCCGGATCGCGCGGCGGTGGTCCAGCCTGGCCCCGAGCCGGCCCTGGATCGCGGAGGCCGCGGCCCAGGCCAGAGCCCCGCCGGTGAGGGTCAGGCCGGCGAAGGTGGGCGAAAAGACGTAGCGTTCCACCAGCAGGTAGGGCAGGTACACCTCGGCGCCAAAAAACGCCGCCGACGCCAGTCCCCGGGAGAGGATGACGGCGGGCAGGCCCCGGCGGGCCGTCAGGGTCCCGCGGGGCACCAGGGGCCGCACCGCGACCAGCGCCACGACGACGGCGGCCGCCGCCAGTAGCCAGCCGGCCGCAGGCAGCTCCACGGACAGGTTCAGTCCGAGGACAGCGAGCGCCGCGAGCGCGGCCCAGGCCAGTCGCCCGTAGTCCCACGGTTTGCCGGCCACGGCGTTCTCTTCCGCGGACCGGTCGACGGCGGGGCGGGCACCGCCGCTGTCGGCGCCGGTTTCGCCGGCCTCGGCACCGGAGAGTCCGCGCAGGGCCGGCACGATCATCAGCAGCGCCGGCACCACCAGGCCGACCACGCCGAGGAAAACCCAGTGCCAGCTGGCCAGTTGGGCTACCAGCCCGGCGGCGAAGGGGCCCACCAGCGACGGAACCACCCAGGCCGCCGCGAAGGCCGCGAAGATTTTGGGATGCAGCACGGGCGGATAAACGCGGGCCACCACCACGTAGAGGGCCACCGTCACCGCGCCGCCGCCAAGCCCTTGGACCAGCCTGCCGGCGAGGAGCACGGCCATGGTCCCGGCCGACCCGGCGATCAGCAGGCCCAGCACGAACAGGGCCACGGATGCATAGAGCGGACCCACCGGACCGCGCCGGTCCGACCAGTTCCCGGCTGCCACCATCCCGATCACGCCGGTGGCTAGCGGACCGGCGAACGCCAGGGCATAGAGGCTGGCGCCGTCCAGTTCGCGGCTGACCAGCGGCATGATGGTCGTGACGGCCAGCGACTCGAAGGCGGCCAGGAAGACGAGGGCCAGGGCGCCCAGGGTCACCAGCAGGTAGTGGCGGTGGAAGATGCCGCCAGTATCCGCGGCGGGGTCAGCACCCGGTTCGGACGGGTCGTTTCGTGGCACGTGCCACAGCCTATAAGACGGGCACCCGACGGGCGATGGCGGCCCGGACCGGACCGTCGCCTTCCCTCACCGGAAGGCTCACTCGGCCGGGCCAATGCCTTCGGCCGGAACCACCACGGCGCCGCTCGCCCTGGAGTCTGCGTTCAGCATCCAGCCCACCCGTTTCACGGTGCTGAGCATGACGACGCTTTCCACGAGCACGATCCCCGGCACCTTTTGCTGCAGTACCAGTTCGATGTTCATGACGTCCGCCAGGGACTGCAGCCACATGACGATGACAAAGTTGGTGGGCCCGGTGGTGGAGGCGCTGAGCCGCACGTTGCGCATTGTCTTCAGTTCGGCTGCAGCTTCCTCATGCCGGCCGGCCGGGACGTTGACGAACCACTGGCAGGTCACCGGGAAAGCCGAAAACCGCTGGGCGACCTCGCAGCGGAAGGACAGGATTCCACTTGCGAGCACCCGGTTGAGCTGCCGCTGGACCGTTGCCGGATGCCTGCCCAGCCCGCGGGCAATCTCCGCCGCCGTCGCCCGCCCGTCCTTGGCCAGGAACGGCAGCAGCGCCAGGTGGCTGGCGGGCAGGTCCTCCCTGGCGATGGGCGGGGCAACGCCGGTGGCCTCGGGGCCGGCCTTGGCCTTCACGGCGGCCTGCTGGGCCCGGCTGAGCACGTTGAGCCGCCAGGATCCGCCGCTTGCATGCAGCCTGGTGCACAGCGCGGTCTGGTATTTGACCAGGCCGTCGATCTCCTTCAGCCGCTGGATCACTTTCGTGCTGAAGTCGTCCAGGGAGGACGTGATGACGGTCAGCATGAGGTCCCTGTTGCTGGCCGCCTCCTCCACCGTGATGATTTCCGCCATCCCGGCAAGCTGCGCGGTGACCTCTTCACGCCGGTGCATCTCGCAGTCCACGGCGACAAACGCCAGGCACATCTGGTGGGGGTCGCCGATCAGGTGGGCCGTAATCCAGGAAACGCCGGAGGCCCGCAGCCGCTCCCAGCGGGCCGCCAGGGTGGTGGCGTGAACGCCCAGCACCTCCGCGGCATCGGCCCAGCTCAGGCGCGGGGCGATCTGCAGGACGTTGATCAGCGCAAGGTCCTCTTCACTGAGTTCCACCATTTCCTCCGTTCCGCATGCATACAAACTGCGTTTCAGATCAGTTGATGCATTTTTCCAGCCCTTTGGCGGCTTGTGAACCACGTCACTTCAGAATAGACGGGAAAGCCGAACCAACCACTGAGGAGAACACGTGCCGATCACCGCCGACGCCCGGGACATCCAGCCGGACCTTACCCGGCTCCGCCACGAGCTGCACCGGGAGCCCGAGATCGGCCTGACGCTGCCGCGCACCCAGGAGAAGGTGCTCAAGGCGCTCGACGGGCTCGGCTATGAGATCACCCTGGGCCAGGACACGACGTCGGTCACCGCGGTGCTGCGCGGGCAGGCCTCCGGAACCGGCACGGACACCCGCCCCGCGGTCCTCCTGCGCGCGGACATGGACGGCCTGCCGGTGCAGGAGAAAACCGGCGTGGACTACACGTCCCGGATCGACGGCGCCATGCATGCCTGCGGCCACGACCTGCACACCGCCATGCTGACCGGCGCCGCAACGCTGCTGGCCGAGCGGCGGCACCGACTGGCCGGTGACGTCGTGCTGATGTTCCAGCCCGGCGAGGAAGGCTTCGATGGCGCCAGCCACATGATCCGCGAAGGCGTCCTGGACGCCGCCGGCCGGCGCGTGGACGCTGCGTACGGTATGCACGTGTTCTCCGCCCTGGAACCGCACGGCACCTTCTGCACCAAACCCGGCGTCATGCTCAGCTCCTCCGACGGCCTGACGGTCACCGTGCTGGGCGCCGGCGGCCACGGCTCGGCCCCGCATTCGGCCAAGGACCCCGTCACGGCCGCGGCAGAGATGGTCACCGCCCTCCAGGTCATGGTGACCCGCCAGTTCAACATGTTCGACCCCGTAGTCCTGTCCGTGGGGGTGCTCCAGGCCGGCACTAAGCGCAACATCATCCCGGAAACCGCACGCATCGAGGCCACCATCCGGACCTTCTCCGAGCAATCCCGGCTAAAGATGATGGACGCCGTACCGCGCCTGCTGAAGGGCATCGCGGCGGCGCACGGCCTCGACGTCGACGTCGACTACCAGCAGGAATACCCCCTCACCATCACCGACGTGGATGAAACGCACACCGCGGAGAACGTCATCGAGGAACTGTTCGGCGATTCCCGGCTCGCCCGCTGGGCCACCCCGCTGAGCGGTTCCGAGGACTTCTCGCGGGTCCTCGCCGAGGTCCCCGGCACCTTCATCGGGCTGAGCGCCGTCCCCCGCGGCGCCGACCACGCCGCTTCGGCGTTCAACCACTCCCCGTACGCCACGTTCGACGACGGCGTGCTGGCCGACGGCGCCGCGCTCTACGCGGAACTCGCCATTTCCCGGCTCGCCGCCCTCGCTGCAGCGGACGTCCCCGGCGCGGGCGACACAGTCTCCGCCTCCACCCTTTCCTAGCCCCATCCCTTGAGGGAGAACACCATGACTGCAACCGCGTCCCTGCCGAAGGCACCCCGGACCTCCACCCGCAAGACAATCATCGGCACCGGCATCGGCAACGCCGTCGAATGGTACGACTGGGCCATCTACGCCACGTTCACGCCGTTCATCGCCAGCCAGCTCTTCAGCAAGGCCGATCCCGCCTCCGCGGTGCTGTCCACGCTTGCGATCTTCGCCGTCGGCTTCGTGGCCCGCCCGTTCGGCGGCTTCCTGTTCGGCTGGATCGGCGACCGGATCGGCCGGAAGGCGTCCATGACACTCGCCGTCGGGCTCGCCTCGGTGGGCAGCCTGATGATCGGGATCGCGCCGACCTTCGCGGCAGTCGGCGCGTGGGCATCGTTGATGCTCCTGGTCGCCCGTCTGGTCCAGGGCCTGGCGCACGGCGGCGAGCTGCCGTCGTCGCAGACGTACCTGTCCGAAATGGCGCCGCGGGAACACCGCGGTTTCTGGGCGACCCTGATTTACACCTCGGGCACCGTGGGGATCCTGTTCGGCACCCTGCTGGGCGCCGTACTCAACATGGCCCTGAGCACCGAAGTGATGAACGCCTGGGGCTGGCGCATCCCGTTCCTCGTCGGCGCGGCCATGGGGCTGTACGCGCTGATCATGCGGTCCCGGCTGCACGAAACCGACGTCTTTGCCGGCGAAGCCTTGGCGGAGAAGCGTGCTCCGATCTGGCCGCAGATCGTCCGCCACCGCAAGCAGGCGCTGCAGGTGATCGGCCTGACCGTCGGCCTGACGGTGATCTACTACATCTGGGGCGTTGTTGCCCCCAGCTACGCCACCACCGCGCTGAAGATCGACCGTGGCGAAGCCCTCTGGGCCGGCGTGATCGGCAACATTGTGTTCATCGCCGCGCTGCCGTTCTGGGGCAAACTGTCGGACCGGATCGGCCGCAAGAAGGTGCTGTGGTCCGGGGCGATCGGCGCGGGCATCATGCACTTCCCGATGACGGCCCTGCTCAAGGATTCGGCCTGGCAGCTGGCGGTCAGCATGTCCGTGATGCTGATCTTCATCGCCGCGAGCGCGGCGATCGTCCCGGCCGTCTACGCCGAGCTGTTCCCCACCAGCATCCGCACCGTCGGCGTCGGCGTGCCGTATTCGATCTGCGTGGCGCTGTTCGGCGGCACCGCGCCTTACCTCCAGCAGTGGCTCGGGACGAGCCTGCAGCTGCCGCAGCTGTTCAACGTCTACGCGGTGCTGCTGCTGGCCATCTCCGCCGCGTTCGTCTTCACCATCCCGGAAACGAAGGGCAAGGACCTCACCGCCTGAGCCCTGCCCTCAGCCGCCGACGAAACGGTCTTTCCCGGCGCGGTAGCCGAACACGGCCGCCAGGGAGCCGACCACCAGGAAGAGCACCCCCGCCGCGGCAAAGGATCCGGTGCCCTGGTGTAGCTGCCCCACCAGCAGGGTCCCGGCCGAGCCGACGCCGTAACCCACCCCCTGCATCATGCCGGAGAGGTGCGCGGCGGTGTGGCCGTCGCGGGTGCGCAGCATGATCATGGTCAAGGCCACCGCGGTCAGGCTGCCTTGTCCCAGGCCCAGCAGCCCGGTCCACACCCAGACCAGGTCCAGCGGGCCGAAGATGCTCAGGGCGAACCCGGCGCCGGTCATCAGCGCCACCACCGTGTTGACGGCGCGCTGGTCCCGGAGCCGGGCGGCCAGGGCGGGCGCGAAGAGGGATCCGAGCATCTGCAGCACGATCGAGGCGGACACAATCAGCCCGGCCGTGCCGCCGTCCACCCCGCGTTCCCGCAGGATCGGCGCCAGCCAGGCGAACACGCTGAAGGACATCATCGCCTGCAGCGCCATGAACCCGGTCACCTGCCAGGCGATCGCCGAGCGCCAGACGTTGACGCCGCCGGCCGCCGCCTGGTGCCGCCCGTGGTGCTGGGCCGCCGCGAGCGGCAGGAACAATACCAGCACGACGCCGGCGGGCAGCGCCCAGAACCATAGCGCCGCCGTCCACTGCCCGGTCGCGCTGAACAACGGGTAGGTGAAGCCGGCGCCAAGGGCCGCGGACGCGCAGATCGCCGTGGTGTAGAGCCCGCCCATCAGGCCCAGGCGGTGCGGGAAGTCGCGCTTGACCAGGCCAGGAAGCAGGACGTTGCAGAGCGAGATGGCGGCGCCGCACGCGGCGGTGCCGGCCAGGAGCGAGGGCAGGTGGCCGATTCCGGGCGCATCCAGGGGGCGCAGCAGCAGACCGGCGGTGAGCACGGCCATGGCCCCCAGCAGCACCCGTTCGGCCCCGAAACGGCGGGCTAGAGGCGGCGCGAGCGGGGCGAACACGCCCAGCAGGGTCACCGGCGCGGTGGTCAGCGCCACGACCGCCCAGCCCGGCAGGCCGGCGTCGGCGGTCACCTCCGGGAGCACCGCGGCGAAACTGGAGAACACGGTGCGCAGGTTCAGCCCGATCAGCACCAGGCACACGCCCAAATAGGCCAGTGCACGGCGGCTGCCGAGGGCGGTGGGCTCCGCGGCGGGAACGTCGTCGATCTCCGCGTCCACCAGGGTATCCACCCCGTGGGCCGCCGCATGGTCCGGGGCGTGACGGGCGGCCCTGCTGGCGGGTCCGGGCGCGTTCTTTGCTGTGCTCACGGACCAATTCTGGCAGGCAGTGCCCGCCGCTCCGAACTGAACCGGGCGCACCGCCGTCGACGCGGGAACCCTCCCGGGCGCAGCCGGGAGGGGGCTCCCCGGTCCGGCCGGCCCGCCGAGACTCCACTATTCTGGAAGTGATGAGCGAATCCCCAGAATCCCCCCAGACGCCGCAGCCTGCCCGCCCGGTCACGCCCGGCAGCCAGGCATCGTTCGGCACCTACGGCGGCCGGCCGGTCAGCTTTGTACGCCGCGGCACCCGCCTGCAGGGTCGCCGCCAGGCGGCGTGGGAGGAGCACGCGGACCGGTGGGCGGTCGACGTCCCGCGGCACATCGCGAACACCTCCGTGCACCCCGATTACGTGTTCGACGCCGAGGCCGAGTTTGGC
Organism: uncultured Arthrobacter sp.; assembly: GCF_964021775.1. GTDB lineage: Bacteria > Actinomycetota > Actinomycetes > Actinomycetales > Micrococcaceae > Arthrobacter. The sequence continues at coordinate 106,453 of NZ_CAXHZI010000007.1, read as the reverse complement.
CGGACGGCTCCGCTGATCGTCGAGATCGGCTCGGGGCTCGGCGACGCCGTCTGCCACGCGGCCGAGCAGAATCCGGACAAGGACTTCCTTGCCGTGGAGGTCTACACCCCGGGCCTGGCCAACACCCTGATCAAGATCAACAGCCGCCGGCTGAGCAACGTGCGGGTGGTGGAGGCCAACGCCCCCGAGGTGCTTGCCAGCATGCTCCCGGCAGGCTCGGTCACCGAACTCTGGGTCTTCTTTCCCGACCCGTGGCACAAATCGCGGCACCACAAGCGGCGCCTCATCCAGCCGGCCTTCGCCGACCTCGCAGCGCGGGCCCTTAAACCCGGCGGCATCTGGCGGATCGCCACCGACTGGTCCAACTACGCCGTGCACGTGCGCGAGGTCCTGGCCGGCTCCCCCGACTTCGAAAACCTGCACGAGGGCGAGCGCAGCGGCGACGACAGCCCGCTCACCCAGGTCTGGGAGTCCGGGGTGGAGTCCGTCGTGGGCGGGGCCCCGGTCAAGGAGGGCCGGGCGCCGGTCAGCACCGAACACACCGGCCCCAACGAGGGCGTCGACGAGACCGGCGGCTGGGCACCGAGGTTCGAGGGCCGGATCCTGACGAGCTTCGAGAACAAGGCCCACGAGGCCGGCCGGCTGATCTTCGATCTCTGCTACCGGCGCCGCTGACCCCGCCCCCACCCGCCCGCGGCCAAGATGCTGTTGCGAAGCGGGTTCCCGTGGCACGATTACCGAAGATGCAGGGCTGGCGGCGGCACGACGGCGCCGGCAGAGCCAGAAGACCCGAAGGACCGACCATCAAAAAAGAACTCAAGGACGCCGCGGAAGTCGCCGAGGACGTCACCAACTCCAAGCCGCTCGAATACGCGGCACGGGCAGGGTTCGCCGTGTCCGGCATCCTGCACTTCCTGATCGGCCTCGTCGCGATCCGGCTCGCGATGGGCGGGCAGGGCCAGGCCGATGTCAGCGGCGCGGTTGAGGAGCTCGCCAAGCAGCCGGCCGGTCCGGCGCTGCTGTGGAGCGCCTTCGCGGCCTGTGTCGCGCTGGCCATCTGGCAGACCAGTGACGCGGTGTTCGACTTCAACCACCTGCCCACCAAAAAGAAGGTCGGCAAGAAGCTCAAGGCCGCCCTGCAGGCTGTGGTCTACGCCGGGTTCGGGCTCACGCTGGCGTCCGTGGCCCTCGGCGCCCACGCGGACCACCGCCGCTCCACCAGCGACCTCACCGTGCAGCTCATGAAGGCGCCGGGCGGCATGCTGCTGCTGATCGTCATCGGCGCCGCCATCGCCATTACCGGCGTCGTCTATGCCATCAGGGGTCTCCGTAAATCGTTCCTGAAGTACCTGCGCCTGCCCGCCAACGAGCACACGCGCACCGCGGTGACCGCCGCCGGCGTCGTCGGCTATGCCGCCAAGGGTGTGGCGCTGCTGCTGACCGGGTTGCTGATCGTCATTGCCACCGTGAAAGCAAACCCGGCGGAATCGACCGGGCTCGACGGCGGCCTGAAGGCCCTGCGGGAGCAGCCGCTCGGGATGTACATGCTCGCCGCCGTGGGCGCCGGCTTGATCTGCTATGGCATCTTCCTGGCCGTCCGGGCCCGGCTCGCCCGGATGTAGGTCTTGCCGCTACCCGTCTGACGGTTCGTCGTCGACGTCGTCCTCGAACTCGACGGCGGCGATGATCTCGCGGGTCTCCGGGTGGATCATGTAGGCCTCGTCGTCGTCCTCCAGCATCAGGAACTCGCCCTGGTCCGTGGTGAAGTGCCAGGCCAGGACCCGGTCGCCGTGGTGGTCGTAGTTCGGGTCGCCCATGGTGATCTTCAGCAGGGTGTGCCCGGCCACCTCACACAGCTCCCGGATAATCAGCTCAAACTCCGGGGCGCTCCTGAGCTCCTCCTCGGCCGCCTCGGCCTGGCGTTCCGCGAGGTTGGGGATCCGGGACACCCGTTCGTGGATGTGGCGGTCGAGTTCGTCCGGGTCCAGGACCAGCAGGTCCGGCTGGCTGCGCAGCCACGCGGCGTTGAGCGCGACGATGTCCTCGGTTTCCAGCAGCGGCTCGAATTCGTCGTCGAGCTGCTCCAACTGCCGCACCGCGTCGGGTACCGCCGCCCCAACGCCGCGGGCGCCGCCGTCGGCGTCCAGCCCGGCGTCCAGCCCGGCGTCGAGTCCGGCGTCGAGCTGCTCCAACTGCCGCACCGCGTCGGGTACCGCCGCCCCAACGCCGCGGGCGCCGCCGTCGGCGTCCAGCCCGGCGTCCAGCCCGGCGTCGAGTCCGGCGTCGAGCTCGGCGTCGCCGTCCAGATAAGCGTCCGCGTCCTCCTCGGAGAGTGCGTCGAAGGCGGCCACGCTGCGGTTGAACAGGTCCAGGTGGGCCGTGGCGCCCATCGCGGCCAGCCCCTCGCGGACGTAGCCGTCCACCTCCGCGCGCTCCGGCAGGGTGAAGACGTACTGGGCGAAGCCGCCGCCCAGCGCCTGCGTCAGGTAAAAGTCCACGTAGTAGCTGCGCAGCGCAGTGGGAGCGATTTCCTCCGCGTCGAGCAGTTCCGCGTACATGGCGTTGACGACGTCCACATTCGCGTCCACAACATCCACGTTGCCGCCGTGCAGGCACTCCCGGGTCAGGACCGGGGCGTGGCCGGTAGCGGTGGGGCTCTGGGTCAGGCTGCTGCTCATGGGGATCCTCACGGTGGTGGCGGGTGCTGCTCCGGTCCCTTCCACGGTAGGCCCGCTCCGTGCCGCACAGCCCAAGCGGGAGTGAACGCCAGGCGAAGTTTCCGGGCCACGCCAGGCTGGCTAAGATGGATCAGATGACCAACTGCTGAAAGTAGTGCGCACATGCCATCCCATCCGGACGAGAGTGCGGCACTGGCAATACAGACCCCCGCAATCAACGACCGCTCCCTCGCGGCCGGGCTCGCCTACGCCATGGGGAGCCGGGTTTCCGGGATTTCCTTCGACGCCGCCACCGGGCTGATGCTGGGGAAGGTCCGCGGCGGCGCGGATGTTCCCTATTCGACGACGGCGAAGCTGGTCCGCAAGGGCGGCGGCTGGAGCTGCAGCGTCGGTGTCTGCAGCTGCCCGGTCCGCAAGGACTGCAAGCACGTGGCCGCCCTGCTGTTCGCCGCCGAGGACAACCCGGCGACCCGCCTCCAGCTGCTGGCACCTGCGGAGTCCTCCCGGCTGTCCCGCCAGGCCCCGGCGCTGGACCTGCCGGACTGGGAGCAGGCCCTCAGCCCGCTGATCGCCCGGCCGGGAATCACCCAGTCCACCAACGGCGTCCCGCTCGCGCTGCAGTTCGAGATTGAGGAACCGGCGCCGCACTTCTCCTACACCGGCCGCCGCGATCCGCTCCGCAGCGTCCGGCAGCTCAAGGCCCGGCCCGTCATTATGGGCGCCAAGGGCAAGTGGATCCGCGGAGACGTCTCCTGGAACACCCTGAGCTACCTGAACTACCGGCGCGAATGCAACGAAGCCCACGTGGAGTGGATGCTGGAATTCCTCGCCTCGCACACGGCCCTGGCGAACCGCCAGCACGCCGGCACCGCGCCCTGGCTGGGGTTGAACACCTACGCCGGCAAGAACCTCTGGAGCCTGCTGGCCGAGGCCCGGAAGATCGGCCTCGCCCTGGTCCACGGCCGGGGCGACGAACCCGTGCGGCTGGCCGACGAGCCGGCCGCCGTGGGGCTCAACCTGACCCGGCTCGGCGCCGGGGAGGCCGACGGCGGGCTGGCGCTCGCTCCGACCATCACCGTGGAGGGCTCGGTGGTCGATCCGGCGTCGGTAGGGACCATCGGGCGGCCCGCGCACGGGATCTTCCTGACCTCCGGCGCGGACGCGCTGCCCGGCGTTGCCCCGGGCGACTCCGCGATCACCCTGGCACCCCTGGAAGCCGGACTCAGCGAGGAGCTGCTGACCTTCGTCACCGGCGGCACCACCCTGCATATTCCGGCCCGGGACGAGGGACGCTTCCTGACCGGGTTCTACCCCAAGCTCAAGCAGACCGCGCGGGTCACCGCCTCCGATGAATCCGTCGAGCTGCCCGCCCTGGCGGTGCCCACGCTGTCCCTGCTGGCCAACTACGGCGCGGACCACCGGGTCCGGCTGCACTGGGAGTGGCACTACAAGTCCGGCACCCTGGTCACGGCGCAGCCGCTGTGGCGGCACCCCGGCGACCACGGCTACCGTGACGACACCGCCGAGGCCCGCATCCTGGAGACCGTGGGCCAGCCGTGGGACGTGGTGCCGAAGCTCGGCGAATCCGCCACCGGCGGCTGGGGCACCCCGCGGCTGGCGGCGTCCGCGGAGCTCAGCGGCCTGGACACGCTGGCCTTCACCGAGGAAATCCTGCCTGCGCTCCGCGAGCTTCCGGACGTCTCTGTGGACACGGCCGGTGAGATTGCCGACTACCGCGAGGCCGAGGAGGCGCCGGTGGTGTCGATCTCCACCAAGGCCACCGAGCAGCGCGACTGGTTCGACCTGGGCATCCAGATTTCCCTCGAGGGCCAGCCGGTGTCCTTCGCCGCCGTGTTCTCCGCCCTGGCGGCCGGCCAGACCAAGATGCTGCTGCCCAGCGGCGCCTACTTCTCCCTGGACCTGCCCGAGCTGCACCAGCTGCGCGCCCTGATCGAAGAGGCCCGGGAACTGCAGGACAACAAGGATGCCCCGTTGCAGATCAGCCGCTTCCAGGCCGGGCTCTGGGACGAGCTGGCCCAGCTGGGCATCGTCGACGAGCAGGCCGCCGCGTGGCGCGAGGCCGTCGGCGGGCTGCTGGAGGGCGGCGTCAAGGGGCTGCCGCTGCCGGACACGCTGAACGCCGAGCTGCGCCCGTACCAGCTCGAGGGCTTCAACTGGCTCAGCTTCCTCTACCGCCACGGCCTGGGCGGGGTGCTGGCCGATGACATGGGCCTGGGCAAGACCGTGCAGGCCCTGGCGCTGATCTGCGCCGCCAAGGTGGCGGCCGCTGAGTCCGGCGCGGACACTGTCCCGGCGGCCGACGGCGGCAGCGCCCCGGGCGGTGCGCCCGGGAGCGCGCCCGGGAGCGCGCCCGGCGGTGCGCCGTTCCTGGTGGTCGCGCCCACCAGCGTGGTCGGAAACTGGCAGGCCGAAACCGCGCGCTTCGCCCCCGGACTGACGGTGCGGGCCATCAGCGAGACGTTCGCGAAGAGCGGCTCGGTGCCGGCCGAGGCCATGGCGGGCGCCGACGTCGTCATCACCTCCTACGCGCTGTTCCGGATCGACTACGAGGCGTACGCCTCCCGGCAGTGGGCCGGCCTGGTGCTGGACGAGGCGCAGTTCGTGAAGAACCACCAGTCCAAGGCCTACCAGTGCGCCCGGAAGCTCCCCGCCTCCTTCAAGCTGGCGATCACCGGCACCCCGCTGGAAAACAACCTGATGGAGTTCTGGGCACTGACCTCGATTGTGGCCCCGGGGCTCTTCTCCAGCCCCAAGCGCTTCGCCGAGTACTACCAGAAGCCGGTGGAGAAAAACGGCGACAAGGCGCAGCTGGACAAGCTCCGGCGTCGGGTCCGGCCGCTGATGATGCGCCGCACCAAGGAACAGGTCATCCACGACCTGCCGCCCAAGCAGGAGCAGGTCCTCGAAGTTGTGCTGAACCCGCGGCACCAGAAGGTCTACCAGACGCACCTGCAGCGCGAGCGGCAGAAGATCCTGGGTCTGATCGAGGACGTGAACAAGAACCGCTTTACGATCTTCCAGTCCCTCACCCTGCTGCGCCAGCTCAGCCTGGACCCCTCGCTGATCGACCCCTCGCTCTCGGGGGTGCGCGCCAGCAAGCTCGACGTCCTGTTCGAGCAGTTGGAGGACCTTGTGGCGGAGGGCCACCGGGCGCTGATCTTCAGCCAGTTCACCGGTTTCCTCGGCAAGGTCCGGGAACGGCTCATCGAGGAGAACATCGAGTTCTGCTACCTCGACGGGAGCACCCGCAACCGCACCGACGTCGTCAACGAGTTCAAGAACGGCGCCGCCCCGGTGTTCCTGATCAGCCTCAAGGCGGGCGGCTTCGGCCTGAACCTCACCGAGGCGGACTATGTGTTCCTGCTGGACCCGTGGTGGAACCCCGCCTCCGAAGCGCAGGCCGTGGACCGCACGCACCGGATCGGCCAGGCGCGCAACGTAATGGTCTACCGGCTGGTGGCCAAGGACACGATCGAGGAAAAGGTCATGGCGCTCAAGGCCAGGAAGTCCCAGCTGTTCGCGGACGTGATGGAAGGCGACGCGCTTTCCGGCGGCGCGCTGACGGCCGAGGACCTGGCAGGGCTCTTCACCGACTGACTCCCCGGCCGCCCCGGTACCTTGGGCCGGTGACTTTCAGCCCTACCGGCCGGCGCCGGCCGGGTGTCCAATGGTGGCCCAGGGAAGAAGCCGGGCGAAGGAGCGGGTAGCCATGGCCGCACGGACACGGTTCAGGGGCGCGGCGGCGCGCCCGCGGCGGCGGCTGGCATCGGTGCTGGCATCCCTGGCGCTGGTGCTGGGCCTGATGCCTGCCGCCGCTGCTCCGGCCGAGGCTACCACCCTCTACGGGCACGACTTCTCCTGGCCCCAATGCCCGACGGCGGTCGGCGGCCTGGGCCTGCCGCTCCCGCCGGCCACCACTTCGTTCGTGGTGCTTGGACTGACCCGGGGGCTCCCTTTCACCGAAAACCCCTGCCTGGCCAGCCACGTCGCCTGGGTCAAGGCGAACAACAAACGCGCCCACGCCTACACCATGGCCGCGTTTCCTACGGCCGCGCAGCTGACGGCGTACCGGGCGCAGGGCCCGTGGTCCGCCAGTACCCGGGCCGGGCAGCTCTCCAACGTCGGTTACGCCGAGGCCCGCTACGCCGTCGCCAGCCTGCAACGGACCGGTTTCCGGCCGCCCATGGTCTGGATCGACGTGGAGCCGCGCCCGGCCCAGCCGTGGCCCACCGCCACCGCCGGCCAGCAGCGCGAAAACCGGTACGTGGTCGAAGGACTGATGCGCGGGCTCCGGGACGCGGGATATTCCTACGGGCTTTACTCCTATGCCTCCGGCTGGCAGGCCATCACCGGCTCGTGGCGGCTGCCGGGCGTTCCGGTCTGGGCCACGGCCGGACGCTTGGACTACCCGGCGGAGGCCCTGGACCGGTGCCGGCAGGCCAGCTTCTCCGGCGGCCGGGTCTACCTGTCCCAGTGGTACGACGACGTCCGCGACTACGACCTGACCTGCGACCCCTACGCCTTCACGCCGCTCCCGGTACCGGCTTCCACCCTTTCCGGCGCGACGGCGGACTTCAACGGTGACTGGAACAACGATGTCCTGGCCCGGGTCGCGGCCACCGGCGAGATGAGGCTCTACCCCGGGACGGGCCGCGGCGGCCTGTCCCCGGGCATCAAGATCGGGACCGGCTGGGCCGCCTTCAATGCCCTCGAAACTCCGGGCGACTTCAGCGGGGACGGACCGCTGGACGTGCTCGCCCGGGAGAGCACCACCGGCCGGCTCTGGCTGTACCGCGGGACCGGCACCGGCGGCTGGCTCCCCAGGGTACTGATCGGCACGGGATGGCAGGCTATGAACTCCATCCTCGGCCCGGGCGATTTCAACGGCGACCAACGCGTCGACGTGCTGGCCCGCGAATCCGCGACCGGTTATCTCTGGCTCTACCCGGGCAACGGCAACGGCGGCTGGCTGCCCCGCGTCCGGATCGGAAGTGGCTGGAACATCTTCAATGCGCTCGTCGCCCCGGGGGATTTCGACGGCGACGGCGCGGCGGATGTCCTGGCCAGGGAGGCCGCCAGCGGCCGGCTGTGGCTGTACCGCGGCACCGGCGCTGGCGGCTGGCTCCCCCGGGTCCTGGTCGGCAGCGGCTGGAACGCCATGACCGCCGTGATGAGCCCCGGGGACCTCAACGGCGACCGCACGCCGGACGTCCTGGCCCGCGACAGCACCGGGGCACTCTGGCTCTACCCCACCAGCGGCGCCGGCAAATGGCTGCCGCGGGTCCGCGCCGGGATCGGCTGGAACATCATGAACGCGATCTTCTGACCCGCGGCCGGCGGGCGGTGGGGTTTAGCGGCCGGGGGCCGGACCTACACTGCGGCCGGGGCCACGACCGGGCCGGCGCCGAGGGTCCCCCGCAGCCAGCGCCCCAGCGCCTTGCCCTTCCCGGTCCACCAACTGTCCTCGTCTGTGTCGTGGTGCCACCGGAAGATGACCGCCACGAGGACAAAGACACCGGCAGCCACCTGTTCCCAGGCGCCGGAAGCGGCGTGGACCAGCACGATGAGGGCCATGCTCAGGATCGAGGGGAGCGCCAGCGTCCGGAACACGGTGTTGGCCAGGTAACGCCGCCTGGAGCGCGGCACGGAGACCGCCCGGACCATGTCGAAACAGACGCAGACCACCACCATGGACTGCCCGAGGGCCATCAGGAGCAGGCCCGGCAAGGAGTTTCCAAAGAGGGCCACTGCGTGCAACCCGGTGTTCATGGCCGGCCCGCGAACGCTGTGGACGCCGGCGCTGCCGCGCCCGGAAGTGGTGAACTGAACATGTGCTGCCCCCCGACAATTGCACCGGAACTTACGAACCGGGCGGCCGCCTGGCCGCCAAGACAATTCAACCGGCTGCGCGGGCGGGAAGTCACGGCCCGCCGGTACCCGACTATGCGCCGTCGACCACGTGACTTTGCGTGCGAGTACTCAGTCGGGGCGTCCCGCTACTTGGAGCCGGCAGCGGGGACGCGTTAGGGGGTCTCCCGCGGCCGCCACACCACCAGGGCCTGCGAGCGGGCGCGGGGCCGCTGGCCGCGGGCGAGGGTGACGACGTCGCCAGCGGCCCCCGCGGCGAAGATGCGGGAGTCCAATGGCTGCCGGCGCCGTCCCAGTTCGTCGGTCAGCTCGGCGACCCGGTGTTGCAGCGCGGCAACCTGGTTCTCCAGTTGCAGGATCCGTTTGATCCCCTCCAGCGAGACGCCCTCCTGCGAGAGGCGCTGCACCTCACGGAGCATGTTCACGTCTCGCTGCGAGTACCGCCGGGACTTCCCGGGGGCGCGGCTGGGCGAGACGATGCCGAGCCGGTCGTACTGGCGCAGCGTCTGCGGGTGCATGTCCGCCAGCTCCGCGGCGACGGAGATGACGAAGATCGGCTGGTCGAACTCGATGTCCATGCCCGGACCCCGTCCTTAGAGCCGGGCCTTGGCTGCCAGGCCGGCGCGGACGTCTTCGCCGGAGGTGGCCGCGGCGAAAGCCTTGACGGCTTCCTCGGCGTCCTTGTTCAGCTTCTTCGGCACGGCGACGTCGATGGTGACCAGCAGGTCTCCGGTGGCCTTGGTGTGCTTGACACCGCGGCCCTTGACCCGCAGCGTCCGGCCGGACGGCGTGCCGGCCGGAACCCGGACCCTGACCTTGTCGCCGTCGATGGTCGGGACCTCGATGTCGGCGCCCAGGGCGGCCTCGGCGAAGGTGACCGGGACGTGGATGCGCAGGTTGTCGCCGTCGCGGGTGTAGAAGTCGTGCGGCTTGACCGTGACCGTGACCATGAGGTCGCCGTTGCCGGCCGGACCGTACTGGCCCTTGCCGCGGACGCGGACTTTCTGGCCGTCCTTGATGCCGGCCGGAATACGAACGTCGATGACCTCGCCGTCCGGTTCGCGCAGCCCGATGGTGGTGCCGCGGATGGAGCCGGCGAAGGAAATGCTGGTCGACGCGGTGCGGTCGGCGCCCTTCTGGGGGCCGCGCTGGAAGGACTGGCCGCCGCCGAAACCGCCGCCGCCGAACAGGTCGGCGAACTCGGGCGGAATACCGCCGGCCGTGCTGTACCCGCCGGAGTGGCGCCCGCCGCCGCCGGTGAACAGGCCGCCGAACAGGTCCTCGAACCCGGCACCGCCGGCGGCACCGCCAGCCCCGCCCGGGGCGAAGCGGGCGCCGCCGCCCATCGCCCGGATGGCGTCGTACTGCTGCCGCTCGTCGGCATCGGAGAGCACCGAGTAGGCCTCGGAGATGTCCTTGAACTTCTTTTCCGACGCCGTGTCCCCGGCGTTGGTGTCCGGGTGGTGCTGCCGCGCGAGCTTCCGGTAGGCCTTCTTGATGTCGGCGTCGGAAGCGTCCTTGGCGACACCAAGGATCTTGTAGAAGTCCTTGTCCACCCAGTCCTGGCTAGCCAATGGCGTTTCCTCTCTAAAGTGTGTGCCGAGGTGACAGTTCACGCCAATGTTTGCTGGAAACACCGGCGCGAACTGTCACCTCGATGGCGTGCTGCTACGCAGGGACGGCGACGATGACCTGGGCCGCCCGCAGGACCCGCTCGCCGGACTTGTAGCCCGAGCGCAGGACCTGGCTGACCGTGTCGGTTTCGACGTCGGGGCCGGGCTGCTGGATGAGGGCCTCGTGGATCGTGGGATCGAACTCCACGCCGGTCTCATCGATGCGCACCAGGCCGTACGTCTTCAGCGCGTTCTCCAGCTTCGCGGCGATCGCGGCGAACGGTCCGTCCGCGAGGTCGCCGTGCTGCCGGGCGGCGTCGACGTCGTCCAGCACCGGGAGCAGGGCGTTCAGGACGCCGATGACGGCCATCTCCCCTGCCACGGCGCGGTCACGTTCGACGCGCTTGCGGTAGTTGACGTACTCGGCCTGCAGGCGGCGGAGGTCGTTCTTCAGTTCCTCCGCCTCCCCGGCACCCGCGCCCTGCGCCACGGACTCCGCGGCCGGAACGTCCACGCTGTTGAGGATGTCCTCGGCCTGGGACAGTGCGTCCCCGGAATCCGAATCCCCGGCGGCGGTGCGCTCCTGGTCGGGATGACGTGCCTGGCCGGTCTTCGGATCAACCTTGCGGTTGTCGTGGATCACCGGCTTCTGGTTCTCGTCGCGGCTCTCGTCGCGGCGGTCCCCGGAGGCTCCGTGCTCTTCTTCGTTACCGTGGTGCGGCATGATTACTTCTTCTCGTCTTCGTCAACGATCTCGGCGTCAACGATGTCCTCGTCGGAAGCTGCCTGCTCACCGGCCGGGGCACCCTGGGCGCCGGCATCGCCGTCGGGGGAACCGGGCTGGGCGTAGATGGCCTCGCCGAGCTTGGTCTGGGAAGCCTGAAGCTTCTCAAACGCGGTCTTGACGGCGGCGTCATCGGTGCCTTCGAGCGCCGACTTGAGGGCGTCGACGTCGGCCTGGACCTCGGTCTTGACCTCTTCGGGGAGCTTGTCGGCGTTGTCGGCGATCAGCTTGTCCACGGAGTAGGCGAGCTGCTCGGCAGTGTTGCGGGTGTCGGTCGCCTCGCGGCGGGCCTTGTCCTCTGCTGCGTGCTCCTCGGCGTCGCGGACCATGCGGTCGATGTCTTCCTTGGAGAGGCTGGAGCCGCCGGTGATGGTCATCGACTGTTCCTTGCCGGTGCCCTTGTCCTTCGCGGAGACGTGCACGATGCCGTTCGCGTCGATGTCGAAGGTGACCTCGACCTGCGGAACGCCGCGGGGGGCCGGGGCGATGCCGGTCAGTTCGAAGGTGCCCAGCGGCTTGTTGTCCCGGGTGAACTCGCGCTCGCCCTGGAAGACCTGGATCGCCACGGAGGGCTGGTTGTCGTCAGCCGTGGTGAAGGTCTCGCTGCGCTTGGTGGGGATGGCCGTGTTGCGCTCGATCAGGTGCGTCATGACACCGCCCTTGGTCTCGATGCCCAGAGACAGCGGGGTGACGTCGATCAGCAGCACGTCCTTGCGCTCGCCCTTCAGCACACCGGCCTGCAGTGCGGCGCCGACGGCGACGACCTCATCCGGGTTGACGCCCTTGTTCGGCTCCTTGCCGCCGGCGAGTTCCTTGACCAGGTCGGAGACGGCAGGCATACGGGTGGAGCCGCCGACCAGCACGATGTGGTCGATGTCGGAGAGCTTGATGCCAGCTTCCTTGATGACATCGTGGAACGGCTTCTTGGTGCGCTCCAGCAGGTCCTTGGTGAGGTCCTGGAACTTGGCGCGGGTCAGCTGCTCGTCCAGGTGGACCGGGCCGTCGGGGGTGACGGAAAGGTACTGGAGGGAGACGTTGGTGCTCGAGGAGGAGGAGAGTTCCTTCTTGGCCTGCTCGGCGGCCTCACGCAGGCGCTGCAGGGCGATCTTGTCCTTGGAGAGGTCGATGCCCTTGACCTTGAGCTGGTTCAGCAGGTAGTCCACGACGCGCTGGTCCCAGTCGTCGCCGCCGAGGCGGTTGTCACCGGCGGTGGCGCGCACCTGGATGGTGGAGAAGTCGTCTTCGTCCTTGCCGACCTCGAGGAGGGAGACGTCGAAGGTTCCGCCGCCGAGGTCGAAGACGAGGATGAGTTCGTCTTCCTTGCCCTTGTCCAAGCCGTAGGCCAGGGCGGCCGCGGTGGGCTCGTTGACGATGCGCAGAACCTTGAGGCCCGCGATTTCGCCGGCTTCCTTGGTGGCCTGGCGCTCGGCGTCGTTGAAGTACGCGGGAACGGTGATCACGGCGTCCGTGACCTTTTCACCGAGGTAGGACTCGGCGTCGTTCTTGAGCTTCATGAGGATACGCGCGGAGATTTCCTGCGCGGTGTACTTCTTGTCATCGATCGCGACGCTCCAGTCGGTGCCCATGTGGCGCTTGACCGAGGCGATGGTGCGGTCGATGTTGTTGACGGCCTGGCGCTTGGCGATTTCGCCGACCAGGACTTCGCCGGACTTGGAGAATGCAACGACCGACGGCGTGGTGCGGCCACCCTCGGCGTTGGCAATAACGGTGGGCTCGCCACCTTCGAGAACGGAGACGACGGAGTTAGTGGTTCCGAGGTCAATACCTACTGCACGTGACATGTGTTGCTTCCTTCTTTCCTTGGAAACTTGCTGGCCCCGGCAATCGGGCGGGTGCCCGGCGACCGGGCCATACCCGGAGTTCGAGCCCGTCGAGAACGAGGCGCGCCCACTTATTGAGCGCTCTGCACTCAACTTTACGCAGCCCGGATGAGATGTCAATCCGAAGTTGAGCCAACCCGACTCAACTTTGTCTCAGGGGACACCCGCAGGGCCCCGCGGCCGCCGCGAATCCGCCCAATTGTGCGGTTTTTGGGCAGTATAAGACGCCCACCGCCGCGATTTCGCTGTGCGTGAACGGGCCCGTGGTGACGTCCGGGCGGCGGTTTAGAGCCCTTTGCGGCCCGAGTCGTCCCGGACGGTGCCGTCCCGCCCCGCCGCTTCGTCGTCCGCGGCGTTTTCGGCGCGGCGGCCGGTGCGCTGGGCGCCTGCGGACCCGGCTGCGCCGTAGTCACCCTCGGGATATTCGCCCTCTTCGGCGGCATCCGGGCCGGTGGCGCCGGCTGCGCCGTAGTCGCCTTCGGGGTAATCGCCTTCTTCGGCGCCAACGGTCGACCCGCCGGTTACACCCGCCTTGCCGTAATCCCCCTCGGCATATTCACCCTCCGGGGCCGCCGCCGGGTTTTCCCCCGCCACGCCCGCCTGGCCGTAGTCGCCTTCGACGTACTGGCCGGCGTCGCCCTCGACGGCCGGTTCCTCGGCGCCGGCCGGAACCGGGGCGGTACCGTGCTGCTTCGCTGCTGCCGTTCGATCAAACTCACTGTTTTCAGACATGGGTGGATCCCTCCTGCAGGCGTGGGCGCCCGCGCGGGCGCAGTCGCAGTCTATCGAGCACGGCGGGGAGGCAACAGGGGTCCTCCGGCCGCGAGGCGGCGCTGGGCCCGCAGTCGACGCCGCTCACGCAAGCAGCCGCCGCCACCGTGGCCTGGTGGGGGGACCAGGGACGGTGACGGCGGCTGCGACTGGGGGCTCCGGTTGGCGGGGCTTCCGGCGGGGCTCCGGCTAGCGGATGCCGGCGTCGGCGGATTCCGGTTCCGGTGCGGCCGGCAGGTCCCGCACGCCGGCGTCAGCCGCGGGACGGCTGAGCTTGCTCGGCCACCAGATCCGCGGGCCAATGTCGTAGGCCAGGGCCGGGACCAGCAGGGACCGGACCAGGACCGTGTCCAGCAGTACGCCGAACGCGACGATGAAGGCCAGCTGCACCAGGAACATGATCGGGATGACGCCCAGCGCCGCAAAGGTGGCGGCCAGGACCACACCGGCCGAGGTGATCACGCCGCCGGTGACGCCGAGGCCGCGCAGGATACCGGGCCGGGTGCCGTGCTTGAGGGACTCCTCGCGGACCCTGCTCATCAGGAAGATGTTGTAATCCACGCCCAGCGCGACGAGGAAAACGAAGCCGAAGAGCGGGACGGTGGCGTCGGCTCCCGGGAATCCAAGGATGTGGTTGAACACGACGGCGGAGACGCCCATCGCGGCGCCATACGAGAGCACCACCGAGGCGACCAGCAGGACCGGTGCCAGCACTGAACGCAGCAGCAGCATCAGGATCACCAGGATGACTGCGAGGACCACCGGGATGATGGTGACCAGGTCGCGCTGGGCCGTGGTGTTGGTGTCCAGGGCTGTGGCGGTCACCCCGCCGACGAGGGCGCCGACGTCGATCTTCTTCAGCTCCTGCCGCAGGTTGACCACGACGTTTTCGGCCTCGTTGGAGTCCGCGGCGTAGTTCAGCGTGGCGTTGATCAGCACCTTGCCGTCCCGGACCGCCGGGGCGGTGGGAGCTGCCGGCGCACCGGGCGCTCCCTGGGCGCCGGGGACAATCGGCACGTTGCCCTCGGCCAACAGGTAGGCATCCCCGACGCCGTCGCTCGCCTTGGTCTTGTCGAGCACCTCCTGCGCCTTGGCCTCGTCGGCGACGATCACGGCGGGGCTGCCGGAGCCGGCGTCGAAGTGCCGGGCCAGGGCGTCCTGGCCGTCCACCGCGTTGGAGGCGGCAAGGATGACGTCGGTCTGCGGTACGCCGTTGGCCTTGAGCTGGAGGACTCCGGCGGATGCCACCAGGAGCAGCAGCACGGAGGCGATCCAGACGGTGCGCGGGCGGCGGGACACGAGGGACCCGGTGGCGCGCCAGATTCCCTTCTGGCCCTCCAGACCGGTGACGAGCTCCGGCTCGCGCTCGGTCTCCGGGAGCAGCTTGGGGCGAAACGGCCAGAAGGCGACCCGGCCCAGCAGCGCCATCATCGCCGGCAGCAGGGTCAGCGCCGCGAAGAGCGAGCACAGGATGCCTGCGGCCGCCACCGGGCCGAGAGCCTTGTTTGAGTTGAGGTCCGAAAAGAGCAGGCAAAGGAGCGCGATGATGACAGTGGCGCCGGAGGCCAGGATCGGCTCCCAGGCGGCCTTCCACGCCGTGAGCGCCGCGGCCGTGCGGTTGGTGGTGTGGGTCAGCGCCTCGCGGAAGCGGGCCACGTAAAGCAGCGCGTAGTCCGTGGCGGCGCCGATCACCAGGATGGAAAGGATGCCCTGGCTCTGGCCGTTGAGCTGGATCCAGCCCAGCTTCGCCATGCCAAAGACCAGCAGGATGGCGGCGCAGAGCGCGAAGACCGAGGTGAACAGCACGGCAATCGGCAGCAGCAGCGAACGGTAGACGACCAGCAGGATCAGGAAGACCGCCGCCAGCGCCACCAGCAGCAGGATGCCGTCAATGCCGGCGAACGCGCTGACCAGGTCAGCCGTCAGCCCGGCCGGGCCGGTGACAAAGGTCTGCATGCCCTCCGGAGCGGAGGACTTCACCTCGTCCCGGAGCTCCTTGATGACGTCCTTCACCTCGTCGGAGGAGGCGATCGGAACCACAAACTGGACCGCCTTTGCATCCTCGGAGGGGATCGGTCCGATTACGGTGCTGCCGACCTGCAGGGCTTCGAGCTTGCCCTTCAGCGCAGCGGCCTCGCCGAGCTGGGCCCGGGTGAACGCGGCGTCGCTTTCGATCACGATGACGGCCGGGATCTCCTTGGAGTCGCGGAATTTGGCCTGCCAGTCCTGCGCTTCGGTGGCTTCGGCGCCCGCGGGAAGGAAGGATGCCTGGTCGTTCGAGGAAACCTCGCTCAGCCGCCCGAAGGTGGGGCCGCCGATGCCCGCAATGGCGAGCCACGCGACCACCAGGACCACGGGAACCAGCCAGCGCAGCCAGAACGGGACACGGGTGGAGTTTTGCCGGTTGCGTTTCATGGCGTCCTTCTCGGGGTGGCGTGGCGGAGTAGACTTTAGTAAATCATAGATTATCTCCATCATAGATATAAGTGACAGGCTAGAAAGATTTTGACTTCGCAGGCTGAAGGGCTGGAGTAAACTCCGGAAGGCGCCAACCGCGCAGGCCTCCCGGGGCGCCGAGCAGGAAGGGTGACATGTCAAAAGAGATGCCGGCAATCCCTGACGCCGCCGGTCCCCCGCCGCTAGTGAGTCTGCTTCAGGAGTTCAGCCTCGAAGCCAACCGCTACGCGGACTCGGCGGGCGCCCGGAACGACATGCACCGTACCGACCTCAATGCGTTGTCCGTGATTATGCAGCACACCGCGAGGAACCAGGTGGTGACACCGGGCGTGCTGCGCAAGGAACTCCATCTCAGCTCGCCCGCCACCACCGCCCTGATCGACCGGCTGGACAAGTCCGGGCATGTGGTCCGGGAACGGCAGGGCACGGACCGCCGGCAGGTCCAGCTGCGGATGACCCCCAAGGCGTACCGCGACGGTGGCGCCATGTTCCTGCCGCTCGCCCGGCACGTGGGGGCCGCCATGGAGAACTTCAGCCCGGCCGAGCTGGAAATCGCCACCCGGTTCCTGCACGCCATGATCGATGCCACGGTCCGCGCGGGAGAGGAAGCCGCCGCTGCCCCGGCTGACCCGCACTAGTTGCCGCCAACAAGGGCCGGTCAGTTAGGCCCGTCCCGGCCGCGGGAGGCGTAGCGTTTCTTTATGAGTGCTGAGCAACCCGACGATGTCTACACCCACGGCCACCACGAGTCGGTGGTCCGCGCGCACGCCTCACGGACGGCGGAAAACTCCGCGGCGTTCGTCCTCCCGCATTTGACCCCCGGCGTTTCGGCGCTCGACGTCGGCTGCGGGCCCGGCAGCATCACGTGCGATTTCGCCGCGCTCGTCACCCCCGGCGAGGTCACCGGCGTGGACCGCTCCCCCGAGGTCATCGCCCACGCGAGCGCCCTGGCCGCGGAGCGCGGGGTGGCCAACGTCCGCTTCCTCGCTGGGAACCTCTACGACTTGGACTTCCCGGACGAAACGTTCGACGTCGTCCACGCGCACCAGGTGCTGCAGCACCTCACCGATCCTGTCGGCGCCCTGCGGGAAATGCGCCGGGTAGCCAAGGCCGGTGGGATCGTGGCCGTCCGCGACGCCGACTTCCACGGCATGAGCTGGTACCCGCAAATCCCCGAGCTGGACGAGTGGATGGAGCTCTACCAGCGGATCGCGCGCCGGAACGGCGCGGAGCCCGACGCCGGGCGGCGGCTCGTGTCCTGGGCGCAGGCTGCCGGGTTCACCGACGTCGCCCCGTCCAGCAGCAACTGGCTCTACGCCACCGGGCAGCAGCGGCGCTGGCAGGCCCGGGTCTGGGGCGAGCGGGTGCTGCATTCGGCCTTTGCGGACCAAGCGCTTGAGTACGGTTTCGCCACCGCCGCGGATCTGGCCCGGATCTCCGCGGGCTGGCACCGCTGGGGCTCCACGGACGACGGCTGGTTCCTGATCCCCAATGGCGAAGTGATCGCCCGGGCCTGAGCGGCAGCCGGTTGTCCACATAGCAGCGCTACCCGCTGTCGGGTGGCCCGTGCGGTTTTCTAGCATCGGGACATGATCATCCAAGCAGGCTTTGACTTCGAGATACTCGCCCGCCCCCGCATCATCCAGCACGGCATGCTCATGCCCAGTCTCGTGCTGATTTGCCTGGACGAAAGCATGCAGTTGAACAGCGTGCGCATCGTTCCTGGCACTTTCGCCGGCTGCCTGGTTCCGTTCGAGGGCGCCATCCTGGCGGCACTGAATCCGGACTACACCAAGTACTTCGCGATAGCCCACCCTGGCAGCTTCAGTGAGGCCTTCAGCGAGCCGGACCCACTGCTGGACGAGGCAGCCGCTTTGGAAACGAAAGCAGCCGAACGGGGGATGCGGTTGATCGGCCACTTCGCTATCGATGAGACGGGCTCCATGTCGGCCCGCCCGCGCTCGTACTTTGACGAATACCCCAGCCACGAGGACCTCCCCAGGACCATGGTGCATTGGGTTCATTCGAAGTTTGGCAACTGCGGCTCACTCACAGCACCGCCACAGTAGCGTCAGAGGCCGGCCAGGTCCGGCCAGCACCGCTGCCGCCACTAACAGCTACGGACCTGCCCGGGCCCCCGCCGGCCATTCCCTGCGTTCCAAACTCCCGCTAGGGTGCACTCAAAGACCTACTGCGAGGAGAGACCATGCGCAAGGTGACGGCCGGCCTGTTCAGCTCCGTGGACGGCGTGGTTGAAGACCCGTTCCGGTGGCAGTTCGACAGCTTCGACGAGGATCTGGGCGCCGGGATGGGCGCGATGATGGGCCGGATCGACACGGGTCTCCTGGGCCGCGTCGGGTACCAGCAATGGTCGGAGTACTGGCCGAACGCCGAAGCGGACGCCGACTTCGCCGGGTTCATCAACCCGCTGCCCAAATTTGTGGCGTCCCGGACCCTGACCGGTGACCTCGGCTGGCAGAACTCGCGGCTGATCGAAGGATCCCTGGAGGATTTCGTCGCGGACCTGAAGCAGGGTGAGGGCGGCGACATCGGCATCTTCAGCAGCATTTCGCTGGTCCGGCAGCTGCTGTACGCCGGGTTGCTGGACAGCCTGATGCTGATCGTCCATCCGGTGATCGCAGGCAGCGGCCGGCGGCTCTTCAACGACGGCGACCCGCTGACGCGGCTCGAGCTGCAGTCATCCCAGCAGACCAGCAAAGGCAACATGATCCTCAGCTACGGCCTCCGCCAGGGCTGACCGGGTCCGGCCGCCGGGTGACCGGGGCGCCGGGTGACCGGGGCGCCGGCCGCGTCATCGAACCGGCCGGCCCGGTGAGGAAACGTAAACTTGGTAGGTGCAACTTTCCCTTTGGCTGGCCCTCGCCGGCGCCGGCGTCCTAATCAGCTTCACGCCAGGCGCGGGCGCCATCAACACCATGAGCAACTCCCTGAACTCCGGATTCCGGCGTTCCATCTGGGGCATCCTCGGCCAGCAGGCCGCCTTGGTAGTGCACATCCTGATCGTGGCCCTCGGCGTCGGGGTGCTGGTGGCGAGCTCGCCGCTGGCCTTCAACATCATCCGGTACGCCGGAGCCGCCTACCTCGTTTATCTTGGCATCCAGCAGTTCCGGCACAAACCCGATCTGGACCAGGAGAAGGCCGACGCGCTGCGCAACGAGCCGGCGCTCTCCATGTTCCGGCGCGGTTTGTGGGTCAACCTGCTCAACCCCAAGGCGATCGTCTTCTTCCTCGCCTTTATGCCGCAGTTCATCCGACCGGACCAGCCGCTCCTGCCGCAGTACCTCGTTCTGTCCGCCACCGTGATCGTGATCGACATCCTGGTCATGTGGTTCTTCTTCGCGGCGGCCGCCACAAGCTTTCAGCGCTTCACCCATGACGCCCGCGGGCAGCGGATCCTCAACCGGACCTTCGGTGTGCTGTTCATGGCCGTCGGCGTGTTGCTGGCGCTGATCCACTAGTCCGGGCGGACACCCGGGCCGCAAGTGTCCGTTCGCGCCGCAACCCGGGCCGCAAGTGTCCGTTCGCGCCCCAACCCGGGCCGCTACTGTCCGTTCGCGGGCGTGAGCTTCCGCAGATCGGCCTTCCGGATCTTGCCGCTGGCGGTCCGCGGCATCTCCTCCACGAACACCACCGACTTGGGTATCTTGTACCGGGCCAGCCGGCCCTCCAGGTGGCCGCGCAGCTGCTCCTCGGTGAGCCGGGCGCCGTCGCGCAGCAGCACCACAGCCCGCGGCACCTCGCCCCACTTCGCGTCCGGCACGCCGATCACCGCGACGCTGCCGACGGCGTCGAGCTCGGCGATCGCCTGTTCCACCTCGGCCGGGTAGATGTTTTCCCCGCCGGAAATGATCATGTCCTTGAGCCGGTCCGAGATGAAGACGAAGCCGTCCGGGTCCTTGTAGCCCATGTCACCGGACTTGAACCAGCCGTCCGGGGTGTAGGAATCGGCCGAGGCCTCGGGCCGGTTCCAGTATTCGCGGATCACGTTGGGGCCCTTGATCTGGATCTCCCCCACCGTTCCGGGCGCCGCCGGGCCGGCCTCCGGGTCCATGGGATCGGCCACCCGGACGTCCGTGAAGAAATGCGGCAGCCCTGAGGATCCGGCCTTTTCCCGGGACCGCGCGGCGGGCAGGGTGGTGGCCCCGGGGGCCGTTTCGGTCATGCCGTAACCGTTGGAGAACCGCAGGCCCCGGAGTTCGTAGGCCTCCAGGACCCGCATCGGCACCGCGGAGCCGCCGCAGGTCAGTTTGTTCAGCGAACTGAGGTCCGTCGTGTCCCAGTCCGGGTGCTCGCAGAGCATCTGGTAGGTGGTGGGGACCCCGCTGATGGTGGTCGCGCGGTGCTGCTGGATCAGTTCCAGCGTCCGGCGCGGATCGAACTTGGCCTCCAGCACTACGGTGCCGCCCTTCAGCAGCGTGGGCAGGACGCCCATGTCCAGCGAGGCCACGTGGAACATCGGGGAGATCATCAGCGCCACGTCGGAAGAGGAGAAATCGAAGTCCACCAGCACGTTGATGCAGTTCCAGGTGATGTTGCCGTGCGTCAGCAGCGCCCCCTTGGGGTTGCCGGTGGTTCCCGAGGTGTAGAGGATCATGGCGCCGTCGTCGAGGCCCACGGGCTCGTCCGGCGCCGTCGGGGAGCCGGACGCCACCACGTCTTCGAAGGCCTCGAACCCCCCGGTGCCGGCGGGGCCGGCGGGACCGCCGTCGTGCACTGCCGCGGCGGGCACCGGAGAATCGTCGACGACGATCCGCGCCCGCACCGCGGTCTCAGGGGAGCCGCGCTCCGCCAGCCCGGCGAGCGTGGCCGCGTGGACCAGCAGCACGGCGCCGCTGTCCCGGAGCTGGAACTGGATCTCGGGCGGAGCCAGCCGGGTGTTCAGCGGCACGAAGACCGCGCCGATCAGCCCGGCGGCAAAGAGGGTTTCCAGGAAGGACGGATCGTTCTCGCCGAGGTACGCCACCCTGTCGCCCCTGCCCACCCCGCGGTCCCGGAAGGCGTTCGCGAGGCGGACGGAACGCTCCGCGAGCTGTTCGTAGCTGAGCTCCCGCGTTCCGGCGATGACGGCGGTCTTCGGACCCGACTTCGGGCTGCGCCGTTGCAGCCACGAACCGATGCCAAGATTCTCCACGGCAAATCCTTTCTAGTTAGACGGTAATGCCTGCAGGGCCGGTTAGGACCGGACGGCTTCCAGATCGTTGTTCTTCGGTTCCCGGGTCAGCAGGATGAAGACGATCGACACGACAGACATGACGGCGAGGTACCACACCACGGACGAGGTGTCCTGCCCGGAATCCTTGAAGATCTGCGCCACGATCCCCGGGGTAAAGCCTGCCCCGAGCAGGGTGGCGAGCTGGTAGCCCAGCGAGGCGCCGGTGTACCGCGAGGTGGTGCCGAACTGCTCGGAGACGAAGGCCGCGAGCGGGCCGAACAGCGTGGAGTGGATCATCAGGCCCACCGCGAATGCCACGAAGATGAGCCCGATGTTGTTCGAGGACAGCAGCTGGAACATCGGCACGAGGTACACGATGAACAGGACCAGGCCGCCGATCATCACGGGCCGCCGGCCCAGCTTGTCGGAAAGCCGGCCGCCCATGACCACAAAGATGATGGAGACGAACGACGCCGCCGCGAAGGCGTACAGCACACCCTGCCGGTCGGCGCCCTTGGACACCGCATAGGTCACGGAGAACGTTGCCAGCACTACCTGCAGCGCGAATCCGGCCGCGCCGGCCAGCATCGTGAAGATGAGGGTCTTGGGCCGGCGCAGGACCTGCAGCAGCGGGATCTCGCGGCGCTCCGCGGTACCCAGTGTGGCCTGCTCGGCTGCCTCCTGCTCCAGCGCGGCCTTAAAGATCGGGCTTTCCGAGACCTTGAGCCGGACAAACATGCCCACGCCCAGCAGGACGAAGGAGAGCAGGAACGGCACGCGCCAGCCCCAGGCCAGGAACTGTGCGTTCGGCAGGGCGGAGAAGGCGCCCATCACGAGGGTTCCGAGCACCGCGCCGGTGGGGGCGCCGGCGTTGACGAACGACGCCGCGAAGCCGCGCTTGCCGGACTCCGAATGCTCCAGCGCCATCAGGGCGGCCCCGCCCCATTCGCCGCCGACGGCGATGCCCTGGAAAACGCGGAGGATCACCAGCATGACGGCGCCCCAGGGACCGGCCACCGAGGCGTCGGGTACCAGCCCGATCAGGGTGGAGGCGATGCCCATCACCAGCATCGAGACAATCAGCATGCCCTTGCGGCCGAGTTTGTCACCGAAGTGGCCGAAGATCACGCCGCCCAGGGGCCGCGCGACGTAGCCCGCGGCAAAGGTCCCATAGGCGGCGACGACGCCCACCCAGTCGTCCATGCCGGAGAAGAAGACCTTGGGAAAGACCACCGCGGCCGCCGTGGCGTAGAGCAGGAAGTCGTAGTACTCGATGGTGCTGCCGAGGTAGCTCGAGGCGATGACAGTCCGGGCCTCCCGGCGGCGAGTGCCCGCGTCCATGGACTGCAGCTGCGTAATTTGGGACATCGTTGTTCCTAGGGGCAGTGGGGGTGGTGGGGGCTTACTTGTAGAAGCGTGCGAGGAACTCGGCGACGACGGCGGGGCGTTCCTGGCCTTCAATCTCGATGGTGTTGGAGACCTTGATCTGGGCACCGCCCTTGACCTCGGTCACCTCAGCGATCGTGGCGCGCATCCGGATCCGCGAACCCACCTTGACGGGGGAGGTGAAGCGGACCTTGTCCAGGCCGTAGTTGACCTTGGTGGTGACGCCCTCGACGTCGAACAACTCGCCCCAGAACGGGATGATGAGCGAGAGGGTGAGGAAGCCGTGTGCGATCGGGGCGCCGAAGGGGCCGTCCTTGGCGCGTTCCGGGTCCACGTGGATCCACTGGTCATCGCCGGTAGCGTCGGCGAATTTGTTGATTTGTTCCTGCGTGATTTCGCGGTAGTCGGTGGCGCCGAGGTCGGTGCCGGCGAGGGTGAGCAGTTTGTCGAAGTCGACGACGAGGTTGGGCATCTTTGGCTCCTGGTGTAGGTGGTGGAACGACGGCGGGATCCGGCTGGGCGGCCCGCCTGAAGGATCGCTAGGTGAAGGCTTAGCGGGTGAAGGCGCTCTGGCCGGTGAGGGCGCGGCCGATGATCAGGGCGTTGATTTCGTGCGTGCCCTCGTAGGAATAGACGGCTTCGGCGTCGGCATGGAACCGGGCGACGTCGGTCTCGAGCGTGATGCCGTTGCCGCCCACCACTTCCCGGGCGAGCGCCACGGTTTCGCGCATCAGCAGGGAGGTCTGCATCTTGGCCAGGGCGGAATCCTGGTCCCGGTAAATGCCTTTTGCCTGCTGCTCGGTCAGCCTGACCACGAGGGACAGGGCCGAGGTGACGTTGCCGAGCATCCGGGCCAGCTTCTCCTGGACCAGCTGGAAGGACCCCAGCGGCCGGCCGAACTGCTCCCGCTGCGTGACGTAGCGGCAGGCGGCCTCGAACGCGCCGGCGGCCATGCCGGTGGCGATCCAGGCGACGTCGGAGCGCATGGCCCGCAGCATCGCGGCCACGTCGCGGAAGGAGTTGACGTTGTGCAGCCGCATCGATTCCGGGACGAGGACGTCCTCGAGGGTGATGTGTGCGTTCTGCATCATCCGCAGGGACGTCTTGCCGTGGATCTTCTCCAGGGTGACACCGTCGGCCTTACGGTCCACGAGGAACGCTTTGACCTGCCCGTCGGCCTCGTCGCGGGCGAACACGGCCAGCACGTCGGCCGTGGCCGCTCCCCCGATCCAGCGCTTGGCGCCGTTGATGACCCAGCTGTCGCCTTCGCGGCGGGCGCTGGTGGAAAGCCCGCCGGCGATGTCAGAGCCGGAGTCCGGTTCGGTCAGCGAAAAGACGCCCTTCAGCGAGAAATCGAGAACCTTGGGCATCCATTCGGCCTGTTGCTCGGCGGAGGCACCGACCCGGATGGCGGTCCGGAACAGCCCGGCCTGGGCCGTGTAGAAGGTGGCCAGCGACGCGTCCGTGCGGGCAAGTTCGAAGATCCGGAAGCCGTGGTAGATGCCGCGGGCGGGGGTTCGCTCTGCACCCGGGGAGCCGGTCAGTTCCGCCGGCTCCATCAGGTCCAGGTCGATCAGCGGCCGGGCCAGCTGGTCCGGGAAGTCGCCGCGCTCCCAGTACTCGGCGAGCAGCGGCCGGGCCTGTTCGTCGAGGAAGGTGCGCAGCCGGCCCAGGACCCGGCGCTCGGCGTCGGTGAGCAGGGATTCGGCGTCGTAAAAGTCGCAGACCCCGTACAGCCGCTCCTGTGCGGCGGCGACGTCCGTGCCAACGCTCATCTCAGCCCTCCAGCCCGAGCAGGCGGACGGCGTTGCCCTTGAGGATCTTGGGGCGGACCGCGTCCTTGAGCGGCAGGTCCGCGAAGGCGCCCAGCCATTTCTGCGGGGTGATCAACGGGAAGTCGGTGCCGAACAGCACCTTGTCCTGCAGCACCGAGTTGGCCATCCGGACCAGCGACTCGGGGAAGTACTTCGGCGACCAGCCGGACAGGTCAATGAACACGTTGGCCTTGTGGGTGGCGATCGAGTTGGCCTCGTCCTGCCACGGCACCGAGGGGTGCGCCATGATGATCTGCAGCTCCGGGAAGTCCGCGGCGACGGCGTCGAGCAGGAGCGGGTTGGAGTAGCCGAGCTTGATGCCGTACCCGCCGGGCAGCCCCGCGCCCATGCCGTTCTGTCCGGTGTGGAAGATCGCCGGCAGGCCCAGTTCCTGGAGGGCCTCCCAGAGCGGATAGAACTGCTCGTTCGAGGGGTCGAAGCCCTGCAGGCTGGGGTGGAACTTGAAGCCGCGCGCGCCCAGGTCCACGGCCTGGTGCTTGGCGCCCTGGATGGCCTCGGTGCCGGTGCGCGGGTCGACGCTGCCGAACGGAATCAGCACATCGTTGTTCCGGGCCGCCCCGGCGATGAGTTCGGGGATGCTGTTGGGTTCGTGCTTGAGCTGGGTGCGGGCGTCCACCGTGAAAACGACGGCGGCCATGTTCAGTTCGCGGTAGATCTCCGCGATCCGGTCCAGTGACGGCGTCCGCTCCTCGGCTTTGAAGTACTTGGCGGAAGCCTCGGTGAGCGTCTCCGGCAGGGAACCGTGGCCGTGGCCGTCCACCTCGAGGTGGACGTGCATGTCGATCGCATCGAGCTTTGCGGCATCGATGCCGAGTTCGTAGCGTGCGGCGGTCATGTCAGCGGGCCTCTGCAGGTTCTGGCTGCAGTTCCTCGGGCAGCGGCAGGAACTCCTCCCCCACGCTCTGCAGCTTGTCGCCGAAGAGCGCGCCGAAGTTATCGACCAGGTCCTGGTAGCCCCAACCGCCCTCGCGGTACTCGGTGGCCGCCGCCTCGGGGTGGGTCCAGAGCTGCAGGCGGTCGCCGCCGGCGCCGATGGCCTGGCCGGTAACGCCGGCGGCGGCGTCGGAGGCCAGGAACGCGACCAGTCCGGCGACGTCGTCGGCGGTGCCGAAACCGAGCTCGTGGCGGAAGAAGGACGGCATGGCCTCGCCGCGCTCGTCCGCCTCGACGGCCTTCTGGAAGTAGGGGACGGTCTTGGTCATGGCCGTGGCAGCCACCGGGATGACGGCGTTGGCGGTGACGCCGGCCTTCTTCATCTCCAGCGCCCAGGTGCGGACCATGCCGACGATTCCGGCCTTGGCCGCGGCGTAGTTGGTCTGGCCAAAGTTGCCGCGCTGGCCGGTGGGCGAACCGATGGTGATGATGCGGCCGGGGATCCCGTTCTCCTTGAAGTAGCCGAACGCCTCCCGGGCGCAGGTGAAGGTGCCGCGCAGGTGCACGTTGATGACCGCGTCAAAATCGTCGTCGGTCATTTTCAGCAGCGACTTGTCGCGCAGGATCCCGGCGTTCGTGACCAGGATGTCCAGCTGGCCGAACTCCGTCACGGCGGCCTGCACCAGCTGCTTGGCGACCTCGGAGCTGCCCACCGGGGCGACGACGGCGGCGGCCCGCCCGCCGTCGGCTTCGATAATCCGGACCGCCTCGTCGGCGACGGCCGCGTCCACGTCGTTGATCACGACGGCGGCGCCCTGCCGGGCCAGCTCCCGGGCGTAGGCCAGGCCCAGGCCGCGGCCGCTTCCCGTGACGATTGCTACTTTTCCTGTGAGGCTCATTGCTGCTCCTTTGCTAGCTGCCGTGTGCATCCTGCCCTGGGGCGTGGGATGCTGGTCTGCATCCATGAAAGTATGGATAATTGAGAATGTCAATGATTTATTTTGTGGACTATTGGAGCGGACATGGCGACCGAAGTAGACGAGGCACCGGGCACCCGGCCGGCAGACAAGCTCATGGCGGCGTCGATCAGCCTGGATGCGGGATTCCTGCTGGCGAAGCTGCATGCCGCCGGTTCCGTCCTCAACAACCGCGCCCTGGCCGAGTTCGGGCTCAAGGAGCGCTCCTATTCGGTACTGGCCCTGGCCAACAGCGAGCTGGAACCCACGCAGCGTGAAATGGCGGAGTTCCTCAGCCTGGATCCCAGCCAGATCGTGGCCCTCATCGACGAACTCGAAAAGCGCGGCCTGGTGGTCCGGGCGCCCGGCAAGCAGGACCGCCGGGCCAAGATTGTGTCCGCCACCGCGGCGGGAGCGGCCGTGTTCCGCCGCGCCGAGGCCGCGGCCCGGGCGGCGGAGGCCGAGGCCCTCACCGACCTCAGCGATACGGAGGTGGGCGAACTGAAGGCCCTGCTGCGGAAGGCGCTCTGGAGCCGGGCCGCCTGAGTTCCAGCACTGCGCCGACCACGCAGGGTGCCCGCGTGACATCCAGCGATAGCTATGTGACAGGAATTGTCACATAGCGTCCGGCGCGGCTAGCCAAGAGGCCTCCGGATCGGCCATGCTTAGTCATGACCTCAACGTCGAGCCAGTACCGGATCATCACGGTCTGCACCGGAAACATTTGCCGGTCACCGATGGCCGAATTGATGCTGGCCGAGGCCCTGGCCGCAGCGCAGCTGACCGGCGTCGACGTCGATTCGGCAGGGATCACCGCGTACGAGGTGGGCCGCCCGATTGATCCCCGCGCCGCGCGCAAGCTCTCGGCCCACAACATTTCCTCCGGACTCCACGTCGCGCGCGAGTGGCGCAGCGAATGGTTCCTGTCCCGCGAGCTGATCCTGGCCCTGGACGTGGACCACTACGGCTGGCTCCGCCAGGCCGCACCGGACCAGGCCTCGCTGGCGAAGATCCGGATGCTGCGCAGCTTTGATCCCGCCGTGGCCGGCAGGGATCCGCTGGAGCAGGGCATCGAGGACCCCTGGTACGGAGGGCATACCGACTTTGACACCACCTGGGAGCTGATCCACGCCGCCATCCCCGGCATCCTGGAGCACGTCCGCGCCGCCCGGCGGCCGGCCGGCCCGGGACCCCAGGACCGGCTGCAGGACCTGACGCACCGGGACGGCACGGGGCAGCGGGTACGCTCTAGTTCATGAGCCGCGCACCCGTCATCATCGCCATCGACGGACGCTCCGGCGCAGGGAAGACCACCCTGGCCATCGAGCTCGCGGCCCGGCTCCGGGAGCACCACAAGGTCTCGCTCTTCCATCTCGAGGACATCTACCCCGGCTGGAACGGCCTCGCCGCTGGCATCGACCGCTACGCCGCCACTGTCCTCGCCCCGCTGCGCCGCGGCGAGCCAGCCCGCTGGGTCAGCTGGGACTGGGATCGGCATTACGACGGCGCCGCCCGCGTCACTGAGCCGGCCGAAATTGTCCTGGTCGAAGGCGTGGGCGCCGCCGCCGCAGCCGCAGTGCCGTTCCTCGACGCCGTGGTCTGGGCCGATTCGCCCGAGCAGGACCGCCGCACCCGGGCCCTCGCCCGCGACGGCGCAAGCTACGAACCCTACTGGGAGCGGTGGGCCGGCCAGGAAGACGAGTGGCTGGCCGCCGACGACGTGCCTGCCCGCGCCGACGTGCGGGTGCTCAACCTCGCCGACGGCGCTGCCCCGGCCGAGGTACTGCAGGCCCTCCAATACCTCCCGGCGCTGACCCCGGTGCTGCTCCCCGAGCTTGCAGCCCGCCGCGGGCTGCAGCTGAGGACCGAGCGGATGGACGCCGCCCCGGACGCCGCCCGGCTCTTCGAAACGCTCTACGGCAGCTCGCCGAATGCGGTGTGGCTGGACTCCTCCCTCGCGGAGGGAACCGGGGAAAACCGGCGCGGCCAGGGTGCAGACGGCCGGGGTCAGGGCGGTGAGGCGGCCGAACGCAGCCGCTTCAGCATCCTTGCGGACGACGGCGGCAGTTACGGCCAGTCGGTCCGGCACCAATCCGGCCGGACCTGGGTGCGCGTGGGCAATGCCACCGTGCAGACCGAGGGAGGATTTTTCCGCTGGCTCGACGGGGTCTGGGGCCGCCGTGCGCTGCGCGCGCCGGAGGAGTACCCGTGCGAGTTCACGCTCGGCTGGCTGGGTTACCTGGGCTACGAGCTCAAGCGTGAAACCGGCGGTAGTAACGTCACCGCCACCACCCCGGATGCCGGCCTGATCTTCGCCGGACGCGCCGTGGTCCTGGACCACCGGGAGCGCACGGTGTGGCTGCTCGCGCTCGAGTCCGCGGACTCCGGGGACTGGCTCGCCGCGGCCCGCGCCGCCGTCACGGCCGCGGAGGGCGGCAGGCCAGGCGGCAGCGACGGGGGCAGAGTTGGAGACGGCAGAGTTGCAGACGGCGGCAGCGACGGCGTCGTGCGCGCCCTCGGCACCGCACCCGACTTTGCTTTCCGCGCCCGGGATACCGAAGCGGAGTACAAGGCCAAGATCGCCGCGGCGCAGCATGAAATCACCGAGGGCAACAGCTATGAGGTCTGCCTCACCACGGCCTTGACGGCCACCGTGCCCGCCGGTGAGCTCGATCCGTGGCAGGCCTACCTGGCGCTGCGCCGGCGCAACCCGGCGCCCTTTGCGAGCTTCCTGCGCCTCGGGGAGCTCACCGTGGCCAGCACCTCGCCGGAGCGCTTCCTGCGGATCGACGCCGACGGCGCCATGCGGGCGGAGCCGATCAAGGGCACCCGGCGCCGGGAGACGGACGCCGCCCGGGACGAACTGCTGCGCCGGGAGCTGGAATCCTCGCCCAAAGACCGCGCCGAAAACATCATGATCGTGGACCTGCTGCGCAACGACCTCAGCCACTTCGCGGTGCCCGGCTCCGTATCCGTCAGCCGTCTCTGTGCGATCGAAAGCTACGCCACGGTGCACCAGATGGTCAGCACCATTGACGCACAGCTCCGTCCCGGCATGCCGCGGGCCGAGGCCGTGGCGGCGTGCTTCCCGGCCGGCTCCATGACCGGTGCCCCCAAGGTCAGCACCATGGCCATCCTGGACCGGCTCGAGGCGGCCCCGCGGGGCGTCTATTCCGGGGCGATCGGCTACTTTTCGCTCAGCGGCGCCACCGACCTCGCGGTGGCCATCCGGACCCTGGTGTTGGCCCCGGGCCCGGGCCGGAGCAGCGCGGTGAGCCTCGGCGTCGGCGGTGCCATCACGGCGGATTCCTCGCCCCAGGAAGAATACGAGGAGATCCGGACCAAGGCCTTCGGGGTGCTCTCGGCGCTCGGCGCCGGCTTCCCGCCGGACTAGCCGCGGGCACCGGATTGGCCGCCGGCACCGGCCGGCTACGGCAGGATGCCTACTGCAGGGTGGAGGTGAGCCGGGCGACGTTGTCCACATACTTGACCCCCACCGGGCGTTTCATCCAGTCCTCGAGCGTCAGTTCGCGCGAGATGCCCCGGTAGGTGTCCTCCACCGCGCTGATCCGCCGCACGATGTCCTCGCCCAGGAGCATCACCGAGACCTCAAGGTTCAGCGAGAAGGAGCGCATGTCCATGTTGCTGGAACCCAGCACGGCAACCTCGTTGTCGATCGTGAAGTGCTTGGCGTGCAGCACGAACGGGGCCTTGTAGAGGTAGATCCGCACCCCGGCCTCCAGCAGCGCCTCGTAGTACGACTGCTGGGCGTGGTGGACCAGGAACTGGTCGCCCTTCTCCGAGACGAAGAGTTCGACGTCGACGCCGCGCTGCGCCGCCGTCGTCACCGCGTACAGGAGCGAATCGTCGGGGACGAAGTAGGGGCTGCAGATTGAGATCTTGTGCTGCGCCGAGTAAATCAGCGTGTTGAAGAGCCGCAGGTTGTTTTCGGTGATGAAGCCGGGGCCGCTGGGCACCACCTGGGCCGTGATGTTGCCGGCGTGCAGCTCGGGCCGGTGCGCGAGCTGGTGTTCCAGGGACTCATCCGTCTCGCTGAGCCAGTCGGTGGCGAAGACGACGTTGAGTGTGGTGACAATCGGGCCGCGCAGGCAGGCCATCAGCTCGACCCATTCCCGGCCGACCTTGCGGTGCCGGGGGTTGTTGTAGGAGGGCTCGATCAGATTCTGCGAACCGGTGAAGGCGACTTCGCCGTCGATCACCATGATCTTGCGGTGGTTGCGCAGGTCCGGGCGGCGCCACTGCCCGTGCACGGGCCGCAGCGGCAGCATCGGCCGCCAGCGGATCTTGCTGGCCTTCAGCCGGGCGATGAGCTTGCTGTAGCCCTTGATCCGCAGGGTTCCCAGGTGGTCGAACAGGAGGCGGACTTCGACGCCGCGCTCGGCGGCTTCCTCCATCGCCGTCAGCAGGTCGTCCGTGATGTGGTCCGAGCTGAGGATGTAGAACTCGGCGTTGACAAAGGACTCGGCCTCGCGGACGGCGGCCGCCATCGCCTTGATCGAATCCGGGTAGCCGGGCAGGAGTTCCACGTGGTTGCCGTCCACCATCGGCAGCGAACCCAGCGTCTTGTTCAGTTCCGCCGCGGAGGATACCCACTCCGGGCCTTCGTAGCTGCTTTCCAGCATCGCGAGTTCGGAGGTGCCGGCGCGAACGCGGGTGTTCACCGCTTCCTGCTGCGCCCGGCGCTTCCGGGAGAGCCGGAAGTTGCCGAAGAGCAGGAACAGGACCAGGCCCAGGGCCGGGACGAAGAAGATGCCCAGCAGCCAGGCCATGGCGGTGGTGGGACGGCGGTTGCCCGGGATGATGCCCAGCGCCAGGACCCTGATGACGAGGTCGACCAGGGTCAGAATCAGGACGACCCAGGACGGGAGTGTTCCCACTAGCGGAAATGGCCACAGCACAGGCGAACCCCTCATGATCCAGACCCGCGGAACAGTTCCGGAACGGGCAACCCGCAAATCCTATCCCGGCACGCCGCACTAAGCTGAAGGCATGACTACCCCTGCCTCTGTTCCGGCCCGCCCGACGGTGCTGGTGTTCCTCGATCCCGCGTTTGAAAACGGCCGCGTCGCCGACTCGTCCAAGCCGCAGCTGATGGCCACGGACCAGGGTGCGACGCGCGGCGACGGCGTTTTCGAGTCATTGCTGGTGGTGGGGGGACGGCCGCGCAAGCTGCAGGCCCACCTGAGCCGGCTGGCCGGCTCCGCGCGCGCCCTGGAGCTGGACATCCCGGACGAGGACGCCTGGCGCCGCGCGATCGGGACGGCCATCAGCGAGTTCCGCGGCCCGGCTGACGACGCCGGCGAGGCGGGCGAAGCTGACGGTGCGGCTGACGAGGTGGTGGTAAAACTGCTCGCCACCCGCGGCGTCGAGGGCGACTCCGCACCGACGTGCTGGGTCCAGGCCTCCCCTCCGCCGGCCGCCGGGCGGCTGCAGCGTGAGACCGGCATTGACGTCATCCTGCTGGACCGCGGCTATGACAGCGAGGTGGGCGAACGCGCCCCGTGGCTGCTGCTGGGCGCCAAGACGCTGTCCTACGCGGTGAACATGGCGGCGCTCCGGTATGCCCACTACCAGGGCGCGGACGATGTCATCTTCACCTCCGCCGACGGCCGGGTCCTGGAGGGCCCGACGTCGACCGTGCTGCTGGCGCACCTGGAATCCACCGACGACGGCGCGGGCGGGGTGCGGACCGTGCGCCGGCTGATCACCCCGCAGCTGGATAGCGGAATCCTTCCCGGCACCTCGCAGGGCGCCCTGTTCACGGCGGCGAAGGCAGCCGGGTGGGAACTCGGCTACGGTCCGCTGGTTCCCGAGGACTTGTACGACGCGGACGCCGTCTGGCTGATCTCGAGCATCCGGCTCCTCGCCCCGGTGAACCACATCGACGGCAAGGAGATCGGCACGCCCGAACTGCGGCGGCAGCTCACGGCGGAGCTCAACGAACTTTTCGCCACGATCGAGTAAGGGCGCGGAGCAACCCGAGCTCAGCGCCGGGTCCTTGGGCGATGGAACCGGTCCCCCGCGGTGGTCGCTGAAGTATCGGCGTAGGCCAAGTCACGCGGAGCGGAGGCCACCCGGTAGCCGGCGCGGCGCACCCGCCTGATCAGTTCCCGGTCTCCGCCCACCAGCAGGTCTTCCGGGAGAGGTCCGATTTCCTCAAGCACAGCCTTGGATACCGCTCTGATGTTGCCGGGGCGGGCCGGCAGGCAGCCGCTCACGGCGAGGGCTCTCCGGAGCAGCCCGGCGCCGCGGCTCAGGGAGGATGGTATCCGGGGCCGCTCCGGGTCCGACGTGGCCGGCCGGGCGTCGCCGCAGACGGCGCCGGTATTCTCGTCCGCGAAGCCTTGGAGCATCCTTTTGACCGTGTTCCGTGAGAGGACCAGGTCCGCATCCATGAACACCACGACCTCGCCAGATGCGTGCCGTAAGCCCAGATTCAGGGCGGCACCTGTGCCCGCGTTGGCCTGGCTGAGCACTTTGATTCGGAGATCGGCCGCGGCCACGCCCTTCATCAGTTCGAACGTGTTGTCGGTCGAGCCGTCGTCGACCAGCACCACTTCGTAACGGTCGTAGCTGGTGAGCTGGATGGAGCGTACAGAGTTCTCTATGCGGGCCGCCTCGTTGAAGGCCGGCACAATGATCGACACGGTCGGCCACATGTCCAGCAGGGTGGGCACCCCGCGGCGGCGCCGCACTGCGGCGCCGACCTCATACCAGGACACTGCTGTGCGCCCTTGGTGACTGACGGAAGGATGCCGGGTTGAACGATGGCAGGGTAAATGCCCCTAGAACGGCGTCGAGCAATTCCGGGGCGAGTCCGCTGTTCCTGCCGAACCGGGCGGTCACACCGAGCACCACCGGCGTCCCGTCGGCACGCCGCCGGACATCGACGTCAACCGGGCCGGTCAGCCCGAGCGCGCGGACAGCGGCCATGGCCACATTTCCCACATCCATGGCCTCGCCGATTTCGACCCGACGGGCGGCCGCCACGTTTCCAGCCTTCCCCCCGGCCGGTGCAGTTTTTTCGATAACGACGACGAACGGAGCGGCCGCGTTCTGCACCGGGGTGCCGAAGACCATGGGGCCGTAAGCGGTTCCCGGGATGAATTCCTGCACGATCTGGCCTTCCGGCAGTCTGTGCCAGTCCACGTCGACGCCTCCGTCGACGACGGTCACGCCGCTGCCGCAGCCGGAGACCCTGGGGCGGACGACTACCGGTCCGCCAAGCGCTTCCATGGCGGCCTCAGCGCCGGAGAAATCCCGGGGCACCCCGAACCGGGGGACGGCCACCCCGGCCGATTGCAGCCGCCATGCGGTAAAGAGCCTGTCGTGGGCTAGGGCGACGGGTCCCGGCTCGCCAATGATGACGCGGACATCGGGGCCGAAGGCGGGCCGGAAGGCCGCCAGCTGCGGCAGCTCGTCAGTCACTGTAGGAATGACAACGTTCACGTCTTCGGCGGCCACCAGCCGGCGGAGTGCCGAAACCAGCTCCGGATCCGAGGCCTCCGGGACGCGGACGGCGGTAATTCCCGACCCTGCCGGCAGTTCGCGGATGTCGGTACCCAGGACGGGGACGCCTCGCGCTTTGAGCTGGGCCGCGACGGCCCGTCCGGCAGGTCCCCCCGCGCCGGTGATGAGCACGCGGGGCTTCACAGGTGGTCCCATAAAAATCCAGTTCCTTCGTAGACATGCCGGGTGCCCCAGTGCAGCGCCTGGCTAATGCTGGTTATCCCATTGGAAATCTGCTGACACGTCGGTCGTGCCCGTCCCAGTCAAGGCGAGGGTGGCCAGGGATATCCCGAGTACGAACTACCCGAATCTGCCCCGCAGGCACTGCGCCGGATGCCCACGAGTACTGGGGTTGCTGCCAGCGCTACCCGCGCCCATGCCGTTGCTGGAAACGCCGGCCACGGCCGCCCGTGACTTAACATGACGGCGCCGCCGGTGCCGACGGCACGGAAGTGCTACGTTTTTGGGGAGTAATGAGACCCGGCGCCAAGCCCTGACTGGCCGGTCGGCAACCCTCCCTTTCGCGGCGGGGTGCCTCAGGTGAATACTCGGCATATCGAGAGTTCGAGCTGCAAGCGTGAAAGTAAGGAGATCCGTCGTGCCCGACGCGTCCGCACCCGCTGTGCCCGCCACAGCCCCCGCCCCGTCCTCCGCCGCCCCCGGCCCCGTCGAAGAAAAACTGGCGTACCGCCTGTTCACCGGGCCCGACGACCGCAGCTTCTGTGAACGTGTTTCCGCCGCCTTGGCCGAGGGATACGTGCTGCACGGCAGCCCCTCCGCGACGTTCAACGGCAGCACCGTGATTGTGGCGCAGGCCGTCGTGCTGCCGGCCGCGATCGCGAGCGCTGACGCCGCCGTCGCCAACGCGGTGGATGAGCTGGACGTCGTCGAGTTCGACGGCGAGGGCCACGCATGAGCTACGCCGGAGACCTGAGCCCGGAGGAGGCATGGGCAAGGCTCGAGGCGGGCGCCGTCCTGGTGGACGTCCGCACCGAGGGCGAATGGGCCCGGATCGGCACCCCGGCTGCCCCCTCTGCCGCCGGAAAACGGCAGGAACCCCTGTTCGTCCAGTGGACCCTGGCCGGTGGAGCGCCCAACCCGTACTTCCTGGAACAGCTGCAGCAGCAGGCGCCTGACGCCGCGGAAGCCGAGCTCATCTTCCTGTGCCGCTCCGGCGCCCGGTCCGTCGCCGCCGCCAACGCCGCCACGGAAGCCGGCTTCACCTCCTACAACGTCCTCGAGGGCTTCGAAGGCGAACCGGACCGTCACGGCGAACGCACCGTCAACGGCTGGAAGAACCGCGGCCTGCCCACCAACCCCGGAAAGCACTAAGTGAGCTTTAATCCCGACGCCCAAGGCTGGAGCCCGGACACCCAGGCCGTCCGCGGCGGACTCGACCGCACCGGCTTCCAGGAGACCACCGAACCGATCTTCCTGAACTCAGGCTTCGTCTATGAATCCGCCGCCGCCGCGGAACGCGCCTTCACCGGCGAGGACGAACGCTTTGTGTATTCGCGCTACGGCAACCCCTCGGTGGCCACCTTCCAGGAGCGGCTCCGGCTGCTGGAAGGAACCGAAGCATGCTTCGCGACGGCGTCCGGCATGTCCGCCGTGTTCACCGCGCTGGGGGCGCTGCTGGGGGCAGGCGACCGGGTAGTCGCCGCCCGCTCCCTCTTCGGATCCTGCTTCGTGATCCTCAACGAGATCCTCCCCCGCTGGGGTGTGGAGACGGTCTTCGTGGACGGCCCCGACCTTGAGCAGTGGCGCTCGGCGCTGTCGGAGCCGACGACGGCGGTCTTCTTCGAGTCGCCGTCGAACCCGATGCAGGAAATCGTGGACATCGCCGCCGTGAGCGAACTGGCGCACGCCGCCGGCGCGACCGTCGTCGTTGACAACGTCTTTGCCACTCCCCTGCTGCAGCGCTGCGGGGAACTCGGCGCGGACGTGATTGTGTATTCCGGCACCAAACACATCGACGGCCAGGGCCGGGTGCTCGGCGGCGCGATCCTGGGCACCAAGGAGTTCATCGAGGGACCGGTCAAGCAGCTTATGCGCCACACCGGCCCGGCGCTCTCCGCCTTCAACGCGTGGGTGCTGACCAAGGGGCTGGAGACGATGGCCCTGCGGGTGAACCACTCCTCCGCCTCCGCGCTGCGGCTGGCCGAGTGGCTCCAGGAGCAGCCGGCGGTCAGCTGGGTCAAGTACCCGCTGCTGCCGTCCCATCCGCAGTACGAGCTGGCCGCACGGCAGATGAAGGCCGGCGGCACCGTGCTAACGTTCGAGCTGTCACCCTCGCCCGGCCGCACGGCCAAGGAGGCCGCCTTTGCGCTGCTGGACTCGCTGCGGATCATCGATATTTCCAACAACCTGGGTGATTCGAAGTCCCTGATCACCCATCCGGCCACCACGACGCACCGCGCCATGGGACCGGACGGCCGGGCAGCGATCGGGCTGAGCGACGGCGTCGTCCGGCTGTCGGTGGGCCTGGAAGACGTCGAGGACCTGATCCGCGACCTCGGGCAGGCACTCAAGCATTTTTAGTCCCGGCGTACCCGTGAGAGCACGGGGGCCGGGTCCGCTGCCGCCCTGGCGTCCGCGCCGTGCGTCGTGACCTGCACGGCATGGGCGACGACGGCGGCCAGGCCTGCGTCGTCGGCGGGCGTGTCCAGCCCGGGCGCGCAGAGCGCCTGGCGCTGCAGCTGCGACCCGGTGCCGTTCGCCAGGACCCTGTCCACGCCGCGGCGCGCCAGTTCCAGCTCGCCCTGCTCCGCCAGGACGGGGGCCACGAAGTCCACCAGCGCATGCACCACCTCGGCGGCAGGGGCGGGCCGGAAGCTGCCGAAGTCCAGCAGCTCGCCGCGCAGCCCGCAGTTGCTGGCCTGCCAGGCGGCCATCTTCAGCAGCACCGTCGGTACCGGGGCCGGGTCCACGCCGTCGCGCCACTCCCGGCTGGCGGACTCCACCAGGGCGCGCACCAGCACCGCGATCAGCGCTGCGTCCTCCGCGCGCAGGCAGACATCCGCGACCCGGACCTCCACGGTGGGGTGGTGCCGGGCCAGCCTCGCGTCGAAGTAGACCATGCCTTCGTCAAACAGCACCCCGCTCTCCAGCAGCCGCGTGACCACCCGCCGGTACACCGGAAGGCTGCCGAAGATCATGGCGGGGCCGGCTGCCGGCCAGCGGTTCCACGCCTGGGTGCGGTAGCTTTCGAAGCCGGTCTCCGCCCCGTTCCAGAAGGGCGAGTTGGCGCTGAGCGCGATGAGCACCGCCAGCTTGTCCCGAATCCGGTCCAGGACCGCCACGCCCTCCTCCGGGGATTCGATGAAGGTGTGGACATGGAATCCGCAGGTCAGCTGCTCCTGCACGGTGAGGCCGAACCGCTTCTGCATGGTGGCATACCGCGGGTTGGGGGTGGTGTGGGTGGCGGACGCCAGCGGCGAGGTGGCCAGGGCCGCCACCCGGGCGCCATGGGTCCGGGCGGCGCGGTCCGTGAACGCCCGGGACTGCCGGATCTGCTGCAGCAGCCCGCCGTGGTCCAGGCAGGGGACGGTCTGCGTCTCGATCTGCTCGAGCTTGAGCTCGAAACTGAAGCCGGAATCGTCGTGGTACGGATCGTGACCGGCAGACGCGGCCGGCGCGGCGGCGGCGCCGTGGTGCTGATCTTGACCGGCGTCGGGGGCCGGCTTCAGCCCGCGCAGCAGTGCGTCGGCGAGCGCCACCGGGACCCCGGTGACGGGGTCCACGATCAGCAGTTCCTCCTCAACGCCGAAGGTGCGCATGCAACCATTGTGCGCCAGCCCCTCCCCCGGCGCGCTACCCCACCGCGCCGGTCAGACGAGTCAGTCCTGGAAGTACTCGATCCTGGCGCCGATGGTGTTGAGCCGTTCGGCGAGGTCCTCGTAGCCGCGCTCGATCACGTAAATGTTGCGCAGCTCGGAGACGCCCCGCGCGGCGAGCATGGCCAGCAGCAGGCAGGCTGCCGGGCGCAGGGCCGGCGGGCAGCCGACTTCCGCGGCCCGCCACCTGGTGGGCCCGTTGACGTAGATCCGGTGCGGATCCAGCAGCTGGACCTGGGCGCCGAGCTTGTTCAACTCGGTCAGGTAAATGGCCCGGTTCTCGTACACCCAGTCGTGGATCATCGTCTGGCCCTGTGCGTTGGCGGCGATGACGGCGAAGAACGGCAGGTTGTCGATGTTCAGGCCGGGGAAAGGCATCGGGTGGATCTTGTCCGTTGGCGCCCGCAGCTCGGAGGGCTTGGTGGTGACGTCCACCAGCCGGGTGCGGCCGTTGCGGGCAAGGTACTCTGCGGACACCTCCAGCCGCTGGCCCATCTGCTCCAGCGTTGCCAGCTCGATCTCCATGAACTCGATCGGGACCCGCCGGATCGTGACTTCCGAGTTGGTCACGATGCCGGCGGTGATCAGGCTCATCGCCTCGATCGGGTCCTCGGAGGGGAAATACTCGATATCGGCGTCGATTGACGGGCGGCCGACGATCTTCAGCGTCGTGGTGCCTACGCCGTCGATCTCCACGCCCAGCATCTGCAGGTAGAAGCAGAGGTCCTGGACCATGTAGTTCGGGCTGGCGTTGCGGATGATGGTGGTGCCACGGCGGTGGGCTGCAGCCATGATGGCGTTTTCGGTCACGGTGTCGCCGCGCTCACTCAGGACGAAGGAACGGTCGTGGCCGTCCGCGGGCGGCGCCTGCACGCTGTAGAAGCCGGACTTCGCCTCGACGCTGAGGCCGAACTGGCGCAGGGCCTGCATGTGCGGCTCCACGGTGCGGGTGCCGAGGTCGCAGCCGCCCGCGTACGGCAGCCGGTATTCGGCGGATTCGTCGAGCAGCGGACCCAGGAGCATGATGACGCTCCGGGTCCGGCGTGCGGCCTCGACGTCCATCGAATCAAGGTCCAGCACGGCCGGGCGGCGGATCTGCAGATCGTTCGCGTCCAGCCAGGTGCACTCGACGCCGATGCTGGTCAGGACCTCAACGATCCGGTTGACCTCCTCGATCCGGGCCAGCCGGCGGAGGACGGTGGTGCCGCGGTTGATCAGGCTCGCGCACAGCAGCGCGACGCCGGCGTTCTTGCTGCTGTTGACGTCCACGGCGCCGGAGAGCGTGCGGCCGCCCTCCACCCTGAGGTGGGTCATCTGCGGCCGGCCGACCTTGACGATGGCCCGGCCGAAAATGGCTTCAAGCCGCTGGATCATTTTCAGGCTCAGGTTCTGCTTGCCCTGTTCCATCCGGGCAATGGCGCTCTGGCTGGTACCCAGTTCGGCCGCGAGCTGTCCCTGGGTCCAGCCCTTCTGGCCGCGGGCGTCCCGGAGCGCGGCGCCGACGTGTTCAGCAGTCTGTTGAGTCATATGCAATAAATATCACGGATGAGCTATTTGATTCGAAAAACACGCTCCAACTGCAATTAAGCTCACACAATATCCATCTCGTGCGATATGGGAGCAGCGGCTACCCCGCGAGTAGCGTACGCCAGTCCGCTACTGCTGGCCGAGGAACACCATGTTCCAGGTCCCGGCACCGATGGCCGCCGCCACCGACGCGCCGGCGATCAGCACACCGCCCAGGACCACCCACGCGTCCAGCCGGCTGAACGTCGCCGTCCGCGCCCAGGTCCGCTGCGCGCCGCCGAAGCCGCGGGCTTCCATGGTCACCGCCAGCCGGGACGCGCGGCGGAGTGCCTGGACCAGCAGCCCGAAGCTCTGCCCCAGGGCGGCCTTCAGCCGCTGCACCGGGCTGCCATGCGAGCCCACGCCGCGGGCCCGCCGGGCCATGCCAATGGTCTGCCATTCCTCGGCCATGAGCCCCACGAGGCGCATCGCGGCGAGGGTCCCGAGCACAAACCGGTGCGGCAGCTTCGCCTGCTGCCCCAGGGCGTCGGCCAGGTCTGTCGGGTCTGTGCAGCTCATCAGCAGCACCGCCGGCAGGGCGATCGCCAGGCCGCGCAAGAGGAAGCCCAGCCCAAGCTGCAGCGAGCCCTCGCTGATGGACCAGACGCCGACGTCGAGCAGTATCCGTCCGTGGTCCGGCGCCAGGATCGCCGTGCTCCAGCCGCCCACGGCCGCCGCGAGGATCAGCGGCCAGCCGCGCTGCCAGAGCAGGGCCAGGGTCAGGCCGGCAAGCGGGAACAGCAGGAGTTCGAAGCCGAGCGCCACGGACGCGGACACCCAGTCGATGGACAGCGCCAGGACGACGGTGATGAGCACGACGCCGGCGAACTTGGCCAGCGGGTTGGCCCGGGCCAGCAGGGCGTGGTTCCCGGGCAGGGTCAGAGTGTCCCTCACGGCGCCGCCACCCCCGGATGGGCCGGGCCGGGCACGCCGGGCTGCGGGGCGCCGAGTTTCAACTCGGTGCCGCCCAGAACCTCGCTGAACTCCGCGTCATGCGTTACCGAGACCACGGCGGTGCCGGCGTCGAGGAGCTCGGAGAGGAAGGAGGCAAGTTCCGCCCAGGTGTTGGCGTCCTGGCCGAAGGTCGGCTCGTCCAGCACCAGCACCTGCGGGTGCGCGGCCAGCACGGTAGCGACCGAGAGCCGCCGTTTTTCGCCGCCGGAGAGGGTGTAGGGGTTGGCGTCCACCAGCTCGCGCAGCCGGAGGCGTTCCAACAGTTCGTCCACCCGTTCTTCGCCGCGGCCCAGCTGGCGGGGGCCGAACATCAGTTCGTCCAGCACCCGTCCGGTGACGAACTGGTGCTCGGGTTCCTGGAACACCGTGCCGATCCTGGCGATCAGCTGCTGGGCCCTCCACTTGTAGGGATTGATGCCCGCGCCGGCGCTTAGTTCGGTCGTGGCGGACACCGCACCGGCCACCGGGGCCAGCAGTCCCGCCAGCGTCAGGGCGAAGGTCGACTTCCCGGAACCGTTGGGGCCGGTGATGGTCAGCGCCTGCCCGGCCCGGACCTGCGCCATGATGCCGGACTGCACGGGCGCGGGCGGGAGCGCGCGGAACCCCCGCAGCAGACCGGTGCGGCGGGGGCGTTCGCGGGACACGGCCAGCCCCTCGGCGGCCAGCAGCAGCTGGCCGGCCGCCGCGCCGCCGCCGGTCCCGCCCCACAGGGTACCCCCGGGGGCTCCGCCGGCACGGGCCCGGGTGGCAGGCACATGGCCGGGCACCCAGACGCCGGCGGCGATGAGCAGGTCCCGTGCCTGCTCCAGCACCACGTCCGGGGGCCCGTCCAGCAGCACGGCGGAGTCCGTGGCGGTTCCGGGCCGCAGCACGACGATCCGGTCCACGAGGTCTTTCCAGACGGCAACCCGGTGCTCCACCACCACCAGGGTGGCCCCGGTCTTGTCCAGGCACCGTCCCACGGCGTCGCGGACCTCCAGGACACCGCCCGGGTCAAGGTTGGCGGTGGGCTCGTCCAGCAGCAGCAGGCCCGGCCGCATCGCGAGGATCCCGGCGAGTGCCAGCCGCTGCTTCTGGCCGCCGGAAAGCGACGACGTCGGGTGCTGCAGCGGCAGCCCGCCCAGCCCGACGTCGTCGAGCGCCTCCGCCACCCGGCGCCAGATCTCCGCAGGGGGCACGGAGAGGTTTTCGGCTCCGAAGGCGACGTCGTCGCCAAGCCGTGACAGCACCACCTGGGTCTCCGGGTCCTGCTGCATCAGCCCCGCCCTGCCGCGCCGGGCCCGGGGCGGGGCGCCGTCGATCAGCAGGCTGCCCGTTTCGTCCGAGTCCTCGGCGTCAGCGGCGGCCGCGGGCGAAGCAGCGGCTGCAGCTGTGCTGTCCCCGAGCACCCCGGCCAGGGCGTGCAGCAGTGTGGACTTGCCGGCGCCGGACGGCCCCAGCAGCAGCACACGCTCGCCCGGTCCGATGTCCAGATCCAGGCCGCTCACGGCGGGCCGGGGCCGGCCGGCGTGCCGCCAGCCCCAGCCGCGGGCGGTGACCGCGGCCGGCCGGACGGCGTCGGAAGTTCTCATGCGGGTGCGGGCCTCAGGAGAAGACGGGTTCCGACGCCGCCTTGCGGGAGCCGAAGGAGCCCAGCACCCCGGTCTTGGCCAGGCCGCGGGTGGCCAGCCAGGACAGTCCGCCGGCAATGACGGCTCCGGAGATGGCGCAGAAGATGATGTAGGCGAGCTTGTCGCCGGTTTCGTACGCGATGTTCCAGCCCCACGGCAGGAAGGAGTCGTTCAGGCCGCAGAAGAGGCCCGCGCCGGCGCCGGCGAGCAGGGACACCGGCAGGTTGAACCGCTTGTACAGGAAAGCGGCGAAAATGAGTTCGGCGCCGAGGCCCTGGACGAAGCCGGAGAACAGCACGGACGCGCCGTACTGGGAGCCCATGATCAGCTCGCCCGTGGCGGCCACGGTTTCGCAGAACAGGGCCGCTCCGGGCTTGCGGATAATGAGCATGCCCAGCACCGCCGGAATCATCCAGCCGCCGGCGTAGAGCCCGGTCAGCGGCGGGTAGACGGCGTTGAGCGGAACGGAAACAAGGTTGGAACCCTGGGACCAGGCCCAGAAAATCACACCGCCGGCTACAGCGATCAACGCCGCCACCACAATGTCGACCACGCGCCAGCTGTACTTGCCGGTGGTGAGTGTCTGCTTCGCAGAAATATCAGTCATGTCGTCCTCCTGAGGTACAGGAGGGGAGGGTGTTCCGGCGGCGCCGCGGCTTCCGCCACGGGCGCCGGGCACCCTGAGAACTCGACTCCCTTGCGCCGGTACTAACCGGATCAGGTTCGAGGGTCTGCGGCTGTCCGCACTCTCAGCGCCCACCTACGGTTCCCTGGACTGCTCCAGTGATGCCCGACGGCGGCGCTCCCCTGTCGTATTAAAATCGCCCTTGTGGGCTGGGCCAGTTTACACCCGTTGGGGTTGCGCCGCGGTGGGCAGCTAACGGAAGCTGAATCCCATGAGCGACGCACCAGTTCCTTCCCCCGAGTACGACCCGGACTCCGCGGAACCGCAGCCGGAGG
The DNA here is from genome assembly GCF_964021775.1 of uncultured Arthrobacter sp. Taxonomy (GTDB): domain Bacteria; phylum Actinomycetota; class Actinomycetes; order Actinomycetales; family Micrococcaceae; genus Arthrobacter. Next base: position 63,741 of record NZ_CAXHZI010000007.1, on the reverse strand, counting down.
GGTCCCTGGCGGCGCTCATCGGCCGCATCCTGACGGAAATCGACGAACTGCAGTTCGAGTCCTTCAGCAAAGACGACGCCCTTGACCTTGGGCTCCGACTGGTGGAACTGGGCCGGCAACGCGCCCACCCGATTGCCATCGACATCACCAAGGGTGAGCAGGTGCTGTTCCACGCCGCGCTGGAGGGCGCCACCCCGGACAACGATCGCTGGATCAAGGCCAAACAGCGCACCGCCGCGCGGTACGAAGTCCCGTCGCTGCTGGTGGGCCTCCGGGCGCGTGCCGCCGGGCGCAGGATCGAGGACAACGCCTGGTTCGACCAGCAGGAATTCGCGGCCCACGGCGGCTCCTTTCCGATCTACCTGCGCGGCACCGGGATGGTCGGCACCGTCACCGTGTCGGGGCTGCCGCAGAAGGCGGACCACGAGCTGGTGGTCGAGGCCCTGACGGAGGTCCTTGGCCGCCCGGCGTCACCGGGACGCTAGGCTAGGGGAAGCCCTGTTTCCTCCCGCAAGGAGTACGACGTATGAACATCTTCATCAAACTGCTCGGCACCGGCATCAGCCTCCTCGCCGGCTTCGTCGGCACCAAGGTGGTCGACACCGTCTGGGAAAAGACCACCGGCAACAAGCCGCCGAAGGGCCACGACGACGACGTTCCCACCACGCTGCGGCAGGCCCTGACGTTCGCCCTGATCTCGGCGTCGGTCAGCGCCATCATCCAGGTCCTCGCCAACCGCGGCACGCAGCGGGCGATCACCCGCTTCGCCAAGACCCAGGACCTGGTCTAAGCCCTATCGCCGGCCCCGTTCGCACGGGCCGCCGGCATCCGGGCGCACTGGCCGCGCCGGCGGCGTCAGTCGTCGTCGTCGGTAAAACCGCGTTTGCCGGCCGCCTGCTGGACGACGGCTTCGAGCTCGTCGGCGCTGAGCAGTTCCGGGTGCAGGTGCTTGGTGCGGTAGCCGGCGCGTCCCACCATGTGGGCCGAGACCGGCACCGTGAGCAGCTGGAAGATCCATGCCACCCCCAGCACCGGCCACACCCACCAGGTGCGCAGCTGCAGCCCCACCGCGCAGAGCAGCAGGAACAGGCCCAGCACCTGCGGCTTGGTGGCGGCGTGCATCCGGCTCATGAGGTCGGGGAAGCGCAGCAGGCCGATAGCCGCGCCGAGGGACATCAGCGCCCCGACCACCATGAACACGGCGGAGACGGCGTCGATCACGGCGTCGGCCGAGGTTGTCTCAGGACTCATTGGGCTGCTTCCTCCGGTCTGCCACGAAACGGGCCACGGTCACCGAGCCGACAAAGCCGATGATGGAGATGGACACCAGCAGCATCAGGTTGTTCAGGTGCCGGTTCACGGCCATATCGATGCACAGCGCCGCGCCCAGGATGGCGAGCAGCACGTCGGCGGCGAGCACCCGGTCAAGCAGCGAGGGCCCGCGGGCGATGCGGATGATCGCGCCGGCCGCTGCGAGGGAGAGCACGACGGCGGTGATGGTCAGGACCAGCGGCATCATGTGCCCACCTCCTGCTTCAGTGCGGACAGTTCGGCCGGGGTGCCCATGATCCGGATCAGCGCGGCCTCGGTGTCGCGTACCTCCATGCGGAGCTTGTCCGCATCCTTAGCGTCGCGGACGTTGATGCCGTGGATGTAGAGCGTGGACGTGGACCGGTCGACTTCCACCACCACGGACCCCGGAATCAGCGAGATCACATGCCCGGTGGCGGTCACCAGCAGGTCGGAATGGCTCCGGAGTCGGACGGCGACGACGGCGCTGATCACCTGCGGGCCCCGGACCACGGCCAGGTACAGGACCTGGAAGCTGGCCGCCACTACCTTGCCCAGGAAGATCACGGCGAAGGGCACGGCGCGCAGCACGTTGAACCGGCCGCCCAGTTCTACCGGCGGCAGGTAGAACAGCCGCGCCACCACCACTGCTATCAACGCACCGAAAAGCAGGTTCCCGGCGCTGAAATCCTGCCAGAGCGCACCCCAGACGATGACCAGCCAGACCAGCAACGGCAGTTCCTGGCGCAGCGAGATTCTCTTCCGCGTCATTTCCCGCCCTCCTGCCGCGGCGGCTCGGCGATCGCCGGGACCGGCGCCTCGTCCCCCAGCACGGCCTGGATGTAGGCTGACCGGTCCAGCATCGACTCGGCCGACTGGCCGGCCACCCGGAACAGCGGCCCGGCGAACACCGTCAGCGCCACCCCGAACAGCACCAGGCCCAAGGTGGAGCCCACCATGGTCCGCGGCAGCAGGGTCACGTTCTGCTGGCCGGCGCGGTGGCCGGTGGCCGCGTCGGCCGGGGCGGCCAACAACACGGGGTCGGGGTGTTCGGCGTCCTCGGGTTTGCGCCAGAAGGCACGGTTCCAGACCCGGGCGATGGCCAGCAGCGTCAGCAGGCTGGTCAGCACGCCGCCAGCCACGAGCGCGTACGCGAGCGGCGTGCCGAGGGCGACGCCGGCCTGCAGCAGGCCCAGTTTGCCCAGGAACCCGGAGAACGGCGGGATGCCGGCCAGGTTCATGGCCGGGACGAAGAACAGCACCGCCAGCAGCGGCGAGAGCTTGGCGAGCCCGGCGATCCGGTCCACCGAGGAACTGCCGGCGCGGCGCTCGATCAGGCCGGTCACCAGGAACAGGCTGGTCTGGATGGTGATGTGGTGCGCCACGTAGAACACCGCGGCCCCCAGCCCCGCGACAGAGGACATCGCCAGGCCGAACACCATGTAGCCGATGTGGCTGACCAGGGTAAAGGAGAGCAGTCGCTTGATGTCGCTTTGCGCCAGGGCACCCAGAATCCCCACCACCATGGTCAGCAGGGCCGCGACCATCAGCGGGGTGTTGAACGTGTCGCCGGGAAAGAGCAGCGTCTCGGTGCGGACCATCGCGTAGACGCCCACCTTGGTGAGCAGCCCGGCGAACACGGCGGTGACCGGGGCAGGCGCCGTCGGATACGAGTCCGGGAGCCAGAAACTCAGCGGGAAGACGGCGGCCTTGATCCCGAACGCCACCAGCAGCAGCACGTGCAGCAGGTTCCGGGTGCCCTGGTCCAGTTCGACCAGCTTGACGGCCAGGTCGGCCATGTTGATGGTCCCGGTGGCGCCGTAGATCATGGCGATCGCGATCAGGAAGAGCACCGAGGACACCACGGACACCACCACGTAGGTCACCCCGGCGCGGATCCGCGGCCCCGTCCCGCCGAGGGTCATCAGCACGTAGCTGGCGGTCAGCAGGATCTCGAAGCCCACGTAAAGGTTGAACAGATCGCCGGAAAGGAAGGCGTTGGACACGCCAGCCACGAGGATCAGGTAGGTGGGGTGGAAGATCGACACGGGTGCGTCGCGGTCGCCGTCGGCCATGCCCTGGCCGGTGGCGTAGACCAGCACGGCGAGGCTGACGGTGGAGGACACCACCAGCATGAGCGAGGAGAACTGGTCCACCACCAGCACGATGCCCCAGGGCGGCAGCCAGCCGCCGATGTTGACCGCGGACGTGCCGCCCTGCCAGACGGAGGCCAGCAGGAAGCACTCCAGCAGCAGGGTCAGCGAGAGCAGCGCGATGCTGACGGTCCGCTGCGCCCGTGGCTGCCGGATCAGCAGGAAGGTCAGGGCGGCCCCCAGGATGGGGAGGACGACGGCGAGCGGGGCAAAGCTTGCGATGTTCACTTGGTCCCTCCTTCCGGGCCGGGATCGACGTTGCGGGAACCAGGTTGTTCTTCGGCGGCGGCGTCCGCTGCAGGCATGCGGCGGGCGCCGGCCTGCACGGTCTCCGGCGAATCCGTCCCCGCTGCGCCGGGCTCCGGGGCCGCGACCAGCGGGAACTCCGAGGTCTCCACCGGAATGACGGCGTCATCCTCCGCGTCGAAGCTGGGGGTCTCGGCCACGCGGCGGTCCTCGGCGTCGTCCTGGATTTCGTCCTGCCGGGCCAGCACCCAGGTGCGGTAGATGATGCCCAGCATGAACGCCGTGACGGCGAAGGAGATCACGATCGAGGTGAGGATCAGCGCCTGCGGGAGCGGGTCGTTGTAGTCGTTGGCGGCGGTGTCCTTGTTGTACAGCGGGGCGAGGCCTGCGTAGCCGCCGGTGGCCAGGATCAGCAGGTTGGTGGCGTTGGCCAGCAGCATCAGGCCCAGCAGGACCCGGGTCAGGCTGCGTTCCAGGATCAGGTAGATGCCGCAGGCGTATAGGGCTCCCATAACCGTCAGCAGGGTCAGATTGACGCTCATGCGTTTCCCTTCGCGGTGGCTTCGGCCGGGGCGCCGTCGGCCTTTGGTCCGTCGGCCGACCCCTCGGACGGCTCTGCGGGCTCTTCCTCGGCGCGCTCGGCGGGCTGGTCCTCGAAGTGCTCGTCGATTTCCGCGCCGAGGCTGCGCAGCACGTCCAGGGCCAGGCCGACGACGACGATGTAGACGCCGATGTCGAAGATGGTGGAGGTGACGAACTTGATGTCACCGAACACCGGCAGCCAGAGTTCGATCACCGCGGTCTGGAAGACCTGGCCGCCCAACAGCAGCGGCGCCACGCCCGACGCCGCGGCCGTTGCTAGGCCGATCCCCAGCAGGGCGCCGGCGCTGACCGGGGTGGCTTCGCGCAGTTCGAAGCGCCCCCCGGCGAGGTAGCGGATGGTGAGGGCGAGCCCGGCCGTGAGGCCGCCGGCGAAACCTCCGCCGGGCAGGTTGTGGCCGGCCAGCAGCAGGTAGAGGGAGAAGACGATCATGGAGTGGAAGATCAGCCGGGTGACGACTTCGAAGATGATCGAGCGGCGCTCCGGGGCCATGGTGCGCCCGGCGACCAGCCACGCGTCGCGCGTCGAGGCGGCGAACCGCCGGCTCATGGCCAGCGCCGCGTTGTCCCTGGTGTGCGCGGGCTGGCCGGTCCGGCGGCCCACGGTCCCCTCCGCAACGGACGCGGACGGTCCGATCCGGTCGCCGCGCCCGCGGACGAAAATCAGGCTGGCGACGCCGGTCGCGGCGAGCGCCAGGACGGAGATCTCGCCGAAGGTGTCCCAGGCCCTGATATCCACGAGGGTGACGTTGACGACGTTCAGGCCTCCGCCGCCCTCGTAGGCCAGGCGGGGGAATTCCAGCGAAACGGGTGTGGCGACGCGGGCCCCCAGGGCGTAGATCGCCACGAAGACCATGGTGAGGCCGAAGGCCGCGCCGATGATCACCCGGATCACCCGGTATTTGCCGCCGGTGCGGTCCCGCAGTTCCGGCGGCAGGCTGCGCATGGCGAGGACAAAGGCCACCAGGATGATCGTTTCCACCAACATCTGGGTCAGGGCCAGGTCCGGGGCGCCCTGGAGGGCGAACATGAGCGCGATGCCGTAGCCGGTCACCGAGACCATCAGCACGGCCAGGAAGCGTTTGTTGGCCCGGACCGCGGCGAGGGCGCCGATCACGATTCCGGCGCCGGCCACCAGCTGCAGCGGCGAACCGGGGTCCACGAAGTACAGGCCGCCCGGCAGCGGCTTGTTGGCCAGCACCAGTGCGGTCAGCGGCAGGACGAAGGCGACCGTCAGGATGACGGCCAGGTAGAAGAACAGCGAGCCTCGCTGGGTCCGGCCGGTGACCCACACCGCGACATCGTCGAGGGCGCCGATGGTGTGCTGGTAGCTGCGGTCGCCGTCGATCCAGCCAGGCACCAGGCCCTGGGCACGGGCGACGACGTTCCGTCCGTAAAACATCGCCAGGCCGAGGGCGAAGGTGACCGCGGTGAGGCCCAGCGCCGGGGTGAACCCGTGCCACAGCGCCAGGTGGCCGGCGGCGTCGGCCTCCGGGACACCTTCCTGGCCGGCAAAGAGTGCCGCGTAGGGCTGGATCCAGGCGTCCACCGGCACCGGCCACACTCCGTAGGCGACAGTCAGCAGGCTCAGCAGTGCGGGGGCGGCCAGGAACGCCGGTTTGATCGCCTTGAACGGGGTGGCCGGCACGCCCTGCTTGACCGCGAAGGCGCCCCACATGAAGCGGGCACTGTAGGCGAAGGTCAGGATGGAGCCCAGGACCACTCCCAGCAGGATCACGGGGCCCCAGGGGCCGGTCCCGGCGTGGTGCACGAAGGCTTCAAAGACCGACTCCTTCGCCACGAAGCCTGCCAGCGGGGGGACCCCGGCCATCGACGCCGCCCCGATCGCCGCCACCACGGCGAGGGCCCGAGAGGACCGGTACACGCCGGAGAGCTTGCGGATGTCGCGGGTCCCCGCCTGGTGGTCGATGATGCCGACCACCAGGAACAGCGTGGCTTTGAAGAGACCGTGGGCCAGCAGCAGCGCGAGGCCGGCGAGCGCGGCGTCCGGCTTGCCGAGCCCCACCACCATGGTCAGGAAGCCCAGCTGGCTGACCGTGCCGTAGGCGAGGATGAGCTTGATGTCGGTCTGGCGCAGGGCCCGGTACCCGCCCACCAGCATGGTGGCCAGGCCCAGGCCCAGCACCACCGGGAGCCAGAACGCCGTCTCGGCGAAGCCGGGGGCGAGCCGCGCCACGAGGTAGATGCCGGCCTTCACCATGGCGGCGGCGTGCAGGTAGGCGCTCACCGGCGTCGGGGCGGCCATCGCCCCGGGGAGCCAGAAATGGAACGGGACCAGGGCTGACTTGGTGATCGCCCCCACCAGGACCAGCACGACGGCGGCCGCCACCGAGTCCGCGGCCGGCCCGGCCACCAGCTCCGGCGCCCGCTGCAGGAGGGACGAGATCCGGTAGGTTCCCGCCGTGGAGCCGAGCATAATCAGCCCCACCAGCATGGCGAGGCCGCCGGCCGTGGTGACAATAAGCGCCTGCAGCGCCGAACGCCGGGCGGACAAGCGGGTGCGGGCGTAGCCGATCAGCAGGTAGGACAGCACCGTGGTCAGTTCCCAGAAAATGAACATCAGGAGCAGGTCATCGGCGGTGACCAGGCCGAACATGGCGCCGGCGAAGGCCAGCAGCTGCGCGCCGAAGCCGCCCAGGTAGCTGTCCTTGTTCTTGAAGTAGCGGGCGCAGTAGACCAGGACCAGCGCTCCGACCCCCAGGACCAGCAGCGACATGACCCAGGCCAGGGCATCCATCCGGAACGCCAGCTCAAGGCCAAGGTCCGGGATCCACGGCAGGGTCACCGCGGTGGAACCGGGGTCCGAATAGACCGCGCCGTGCTGCAGGAGCAGCCAGATGAACGATCCTGCCGGCACCGCGGCCAGTGCGAAGAACGCGTTCCTGCCCAGCCTGCGGAAGAGGAACGGCGCCACAGCAGCCACCGCGAAGTGCACGGCAAGGACTGTGATCACTGGAATCTCCGCAACGTTAGGAATTCGATTATCAAGAGTTGGAGCAGGCGGCGCATTGGTTAGGTTCGGTCCGGACAGTTTACCAAGCGTGCACAAATTGTTTTTGGCGGAACCGTTTCTTCGTCGGCTGCGCGCCGCGGACGGATAACATCAGGCTATGAATTCCGCCACCGCCGCCGAGGCCATGCGCCCGGGCTCCGAACTTGAGTCCGGCAACCATGCCACCGGCAAGGGCCGCATCCTGGCCTGGGCCGCCTGGGACTGGGGTTCCGCAGCCTTCAACGCGGTCATGACCACGTTCGTCTTTACCGTGTACCTGACCTCCCAGGCCTTCGGCGGGGAAGATGCAGCCTCCGCGGTCCTCGGCTCCGCGCTGGCCATCGCCGGGGCCGCCATCGCATTGCTGGCGCCGGTCACGGGTCAGCGCTCGGACACGGGAGGCCGGCGCAAACTCTGGCTGGGGGTCAACACCGCCGCCGTCGCGCTCCTGACCGGCCTGTGCTTCTTCGTCTTCCCCCGGCCGGAGTTCCTGCTCCTCGGGGTGACGCTGATCGCGCTGGGCAACGTGTTCTTCGAATTCGCCGGCGTCAACTACAACGCCATGCTGGCCCAGATTTCCACCCCCGCGAACATCGGAAAAATCAGCGGGTTCGGCTGGGCCGCGGGCTATCTCGGCGGCATCGTGGCGCTGCTGATCGTGCTGCAGCTCTTCGTCCAGCCCAGCATCGACTGGTTCGGCGCCTCCACCGAGGACAGCCTGAACATCCGCCTCGTGGCGGTCTTCTCCGCACTGTGGTTCCTGGTGTTTGCGCTTCCGGTGATGTTCGCCGTCCCGGAAGTGCCCAAGGCCCGGCAGTCCGGGCTGGGGTTCTTCGCGTCCTACGGCCTGCTGGTCCGCCGCATCCGGGCGATCTACCGGACCAGCCCGCACACCATTTACTTCCTGCTGGCCAGCGCCATCTTCCGTGACGGGCTCGCCGCGGTGTTTACCTTCGGCGGGATCATCGCCGCCGGCACCTTCGGCTTCGAACTCAAGCAGGTGATCTTCTTCGCCATCTTCGGCAACGTCGTCGCCGCCGTCGGCGCCCTGCTCGGCGGTTTCCTGGACGACAGGATCGGACCGAAGGCGGTCATTATCGGCTCACTGATCGGTCTGCTCGGCGCTGGAACCGTGCTCCTGGTCCTGGGAAACGGTAATTATTCCTTCTTCGGCATGCAGTGGGCGGGCAGCACGACGTTCTGGGTGTTCGGCCTGTTCCTGTGCCTCTTTGTGGGCCCGGCGCAGTCCTCGTCCCGCGCCTATCTGGCCCGGCTGGCCCCGCACGGCGAATCGGGCGAGCTTTTCGGCCTCTACGCGACCACGGGCCGGGCCGTCAGTTTCTTGGCACCGGCGCTTTTCACCTTGTGCATCACGGTCGCGACTCCCCTTGTGGCCGCCGGCGAAGCGCAGCGCTGGGGCATCCTTGGCATCATGGTTGTCCTGCTGGCCGGGCTGCTGGTGATGCTGCCCGTCAAACCGCCGGGAAAGACGGAAATCGCCGTGGTTCCCGAGGCCTGAACCTGCCCCCAAAATCCGGCCAGCCCACTAGGCTGGAGGCATGAACGTGGATGAGACAGACCTTCCCGGCCTGGGCCGACGTAAGGACTTCATGACCGCCTCGGGACGCCGGATCGGCGTCGTCGAGTACCGCGAAGGCCAGACCGAGCTGATCGTCTCGACCTGGGACGATCCGGACACCTGTCAGGCCTCCATCCCGCTGACCGCCGACGAGGCTGCGGCCCTTGGCAACCTGCTTGGCGGGCAGCGCCTGGCCATGCAGCTCTCCGAAGCGCACCGGGAAGTGCCCGGAATCGTCACCCGGCAGTTCTCCATAGCCCCGGATTCGCCCTTCCAGAACCAGCCCATGGGCAAGGCCTGCATCCGGACCCGCAGCGGCGCCTCGATCGTGGCCATTATGCGGGAGGGTGAGGTGCTTCCCTCCCCGGGGCCCGACGTCGTCCTGCACCCGGGGGACCTCCTCGTTGCGGTAGGCACGCAAGAAGGCCTGGACACGGCAGCCAGCATCCTGCGCAACGGATAAGCCGCATGGATCCGCTCGCCCTGACCCTCATCGAACTGGGGGCCGTCGTGTTCTGCCTTGGCCTGCTGGCCAGGCTGGCCGGGCGGATCGGCATGTCCCCCATCCCGCTATACCTGATCGGCGGCTTGTTCTTCGGCGCGGGCGGGCTGGTCAAGCTCGAGGGCATGCACGAGTTCGCACATCTCTCCAGTGAGATCGGCGTCATCCTCCTCCTACTTATGCTCGGGTTGGAATATACGGCGGCCGAACTCGTCACCGGCCTGCGCCGCTCCTGGCAGGCCGGCGTCTTGGATCTCGTGCTGAACTTCGTGCCGGGCGCGGCCCTGGCGCTGATGCTGGGCTGGGGCGTTGTGGGGGCGATGGTCATGGGCGGGGTCACCTACATCTCTTCCTCCGGGATCGCCGCGAAGGTCATCACCGACCTGGGCCGGATCGGCAACCGGGAGACTCCGGTGATCCTGTCCATCCTGGTGTTCGAGGACCTGGCTATGGCGGTGTACCTGCCCGTCCTGACGGCCACCCTCGCCGGAGTCAGCTTCCTGGTGGGGCTGCAGACGGTGGGGATTTCCCTGGCCGTCGTGACGCTTGTGCTCGTGGTGGCGCTGCGCCACGGCCACCACGTGTCCAAGGCCGTGCACAGCGAAAATTCAGAGGTGTTCCTGCTGAACCTGCTGGGCGCGGCGCTGCTGGTCGCCGGGCTGGCGGCCGCCATGCAGGTTTCCGCGGCCGTCGGCGCGTTTATGCTCGGGATCGCGATCTCCGGCGCCACCGCCCACAGCGCGACGCGGATCCTTGAACCCCTGCGCGACCTTTTCGCCGCGATCTTCTTCGTGGTCTTCGGCCTCAACACCGATCCATCGTCCATCCCGCCGGTACTTGGCTGGGCCCTGGTCCTGGCCGTACTGACAGCCGCCACCAAGATGATCACCGGAATCTGGGCCGCCAAGCGGGCCGGGATCGCGCTGCCCGGACGCTTCCGCGCCGGCGCGGCACTGATTGCCCGCGGCGAATTCTCCATTGTGATCGCCGGGCTCGCGGTGGCGTCAGGCGTGGTGCCCCGCGATCTCGCCGCGCTGGCCACCGCCTATGTGCTGATCATGGCTGTCATGGGTCCGCTGGCGGCCCGCTTTGTGGAGCCCATCGTGCGAATGCTCCGCCGCCCGGCCCGGCGGACCGCGCTCCCGGTCCGGCCGGTCGGCTAGGCCCCCGCCACCTGCCGGGCTAAACCTCGGTGCGGTGGAAGTTCAGGTGGCTGCGGCTCGCCGTCGGGCCGCGCTGGCCCTGGTAGCGGTTGCCGTACTCGCCGGACCCGTAAGGGTGCTCGGCCGCGGACGTCAGGCGGAAAAAGCACAACTGCCCGATCTTCATGCCCGGCCACAGCTTGATCGGCAGGGTGGCCATGTTGGAGAGTTCCAGCGTGACGTGGCCGGAGAATCCCGGATCGATGAAACCCGCCGTCGAATGCGTCAGCAGGCCCAGCCGGCCCAGCGAGGACTTCCCCTCCAGCCGCGCCGCGATGTCGTCCGGCAGCGTCACGGTTTCGTAGGTGGAGCCCAGCACGAACTCGCCCGGGTGCAGGATGAACGGCTCGCCGGCGTCGACCTCCACCAGGCGGGTCAGCTCGGGCTGGTCCTCGGACGGGTCGATATGGGCGTACTTGTGGTTGTCGAAAAGCCGGAAGAATCGGTCAATCCGGACGTCCACCGACGACGGCTGAACCATGTCAGGGTCGAACGGCTCCAGCACAATGCGCCGGGAATCGATTTCGGTACGAATGTCGCGGTCAGAGATCAGCACAGCATCAAAAATACCCCAGTAATGGCCGGCCGGTACGCCTGGGCCCAGTGTTACTGCCGCAACGCCCTAAGCTGCCGCCAGCCGGTGCTCCAGGACGGACTTGAGACGCTCCAGCTGGGCGACCTGCGCCTTCATCGCCCGGCGCACCTTGGGATAGGCCAGGAGCGCGGCACCTGCAGGCCGGTACCGGAGGGCAAAACGGACGCGGGTACTGCAGCCCTCCGTGCTGAGGTAGTAACCGCCGTGCGGGCGGGCCGGGCCGGTAATGACCTGGAATTGGATCTCGGCTCCGGGCCGTGCCGCGGTGAGTTCGAAGTCCGCATCCGCCGGCCGCCGCCCTGACCCGGCAAACAGCGGGCGGTAGACGGCCCCCATGGAGCAGGCAACCCCGGAGACCAGTTCGACGCCGCGGACTCCGTCCCGCCAGGACGGCAGGTTCCCCGGGTCCAGCAGGAAATTGTAGACACTCAACGCGTCGCGGTGAATCACGACTTCGTACTCTGCAAAGGCCACGGAAATCCTCGCTTGGCGGACGGCTGATGGACGTAGCCCGTTCCCCGGAGACTGCAGCTAACCACTTCAGGGTATCCAGCAAGGCCCGCCACACGTCCCTGTGTGGCGGGCCTTTACCGAAGAGTTACCGACGCCGGCTGCGGCGGCCGTCTTCTTTGGGGCCTCCTTAGATTTCCACACTGACGACGTCGCCCCGGCGGACGTGCGCGGGCCGCCCGGATCCCTCCGCGTCGCGGGTGCGCACGGGCGGAATGGTTTCGGGATGCTGGGCGCCGTAGCCGGCAACGTACGCCGTATTGGCATCCGGACCCCGCCGCGGGATCCTGTTCTGGACCACCCCAAGGATGTTGGCATCGACGAAATTCAGCTGGTCGATGGCCTTGGCCAGGCTGTGCTGGCTCACCCTCTTCGTTCCGACTACCAGCAGTACGCTGTCGGTGCTTCTCGTCAGCACACTGGCGTCGGTGACCGGGAGGATTGGCGGGGCGTCCACGATGATGAGGTCGAACTTCAGCTGCAGCTCCTCCAGGAGACGGCTCATGGCTGCCGAGCCGAGCAGTTCGCTGGGGTTGGGAGGCAGCGGTCCCGAGGCGAGGAGCGCCAGGCCGTCGTCGGACCAGTACTGGATGCTGTCGTCGAGGCTGGAGGAACCGACCAGCACCGTAGTGAGGCCGACTCCCCCCTCGATGCCGGTCGCCGCGGCCACCGAGGGAAGACGCAGGTCGGCGTCCACCAGAATGACCTTTTGGCCACCTTTGGCAACCGTTACAGCAAGGTTCAGGGCAACCGTGCTCTTCCCCTCGCCGGCCGACGCCGACGTCACAACGATTGAGCGCATCGGCCGGTTGACACCGGCGAACTGCAGGTTGGTCCGGAGTTTCCGGAACGCTTCCGCTCCCGTGCCGGCCAATACGGACGGTGCAGCACCCGGCAGACGGCCAGCAGCCTGCTCAGTGATCCCGGCAAGAAGCGGCAGGTCGGTCATCTTGCGCAGATCCGATTCGGTCCTGATGTTGCGATCCAGGACATGTCGCAGCACCGCCGCCCCGATGCCCGCAGCCAGCCCGTACAGCAGGCCCAGCGCCAGGTCCAGCTTCACGTTGGGGCTGGACGGCTCGGTCGGCGTGCTGGCGTGATCCACCGGGCTAAGCCGCACCGGGGTCGGCGTTCCATTGGTCGGCCGTTCCAGGTCCGCCACCGCCGTCATGAGGCTTGCCGCGACGGCGTTGGCAATTTCCGCGCTCCGCTGGGCGGACCTGTCGCGGGCTTCGATGTCGATGATTACGGTGTTGCGCGCCGTTGACGCCTTGATCTTGGCGGCCAGGGCCTCCGGTGTCGTGCCGAGATTAAGCTTGTCGATGACCGGCTGGAGAACGGTCGGTTTCGAAGTGACGTCAACGTACGACTGGACGCGGGCCAGCGCGAAGACGCTGCCCTGCTGAAGTTCCGCCGACGTTGCCGAGTTCTGCGTCGAGACAAAAAGACTGGTCGACGCCGTGTAGGACGTGGGAGTCAGCAAAGAGGCCGTGCCCGCGACTATGGTTCCCAGCAGCGCCAGGACTGTGATCAGACGCCAGCTGCGGCGCAGTATGAGCAGTTGTTCACGGACGTCCATTGCGGGTCCTTCCCCAGGTGGCGGTCGCTGCAGTCATCACGAATCGGCGCGGTTTCATGCCGCCAGCCAGGTGTAACAGCCATCCGATAGCACCCGGACCGCGCCGGCGGGAACGGTCACGGCAGAGCCTCCGTTGGACTCCGCGATGGTATTGCCCGCGGCGTCATAGGCAGCCAGCGTACAGCTGGGGGACGGGTTCCAGGCCTCGTACTTGCCTACGGAAATCGACCCGCCGCCTTCCTTGGGCGCCGGGGCGCCGATGGTGAAACTGCCGTCGGTGAAACCACGACGCGCGGCCTCGAGTTGAGGCTGAAGGCCGGGGCAAAGCTCGGCAATCGCGTCCACCTCCTCGCTGTCCTGCTCCTCGATCAGGTGGGAAACCACGGCCTTCGGGTCCTTGACCTTTACCGTTTCAAGTTGGGCGCAGCGCTCCTGACCGACCTGCAGGACAGCGTTCGGATCTGTGCCCTTGGGGACCCTGGAGGCGAGATAGCGTTTCTCCGCCGGGGCGAAGGTGGGCGCGGGCGCTGCCTGCGCAGCACCGGACGGCGCGGCCGGAGCGGCAGGGGCCGCTGTCTTGGCGGCTCCGGCCGCGGGACCCGGGGCGGAGGAGCCCTTCGGACCAGCACCCGAAGGCTCCGCAGCCGGGGCCGACGACGCCGGAGCACCGGCGGACGAGGAGAGGGGACGTGGACTTTCCGGGGCGGTGCAACCGGCGGCCGCGAAAACCGCGGCCGCCAGAAGCACCATTCCCAGGGGTTTTGAGAGACCGTTATTCATGGGATGTTTTCTTTCGAGAGCTTTTTCTGGATTAGGCGTTGGGCTCGAACTTCAAGACCAGTGCCGGACGCTTGGCCACCGAGGCTTCCCGCGAGAAGAACCACATGTTGTCTGTTCCCTGGCTCTGCATCGAGAAGTTGATGTCCCCGGCGAGGGCTGCCGAGATGGCGTTCGGGTCGAGGTCGATTGAGTAAGACGCGTTCGGGAGGGTCGGACCGCTGAGTGTCCCCAGCAGGGTGCTGCTGGTTTGCGGGCGGTTGTTGTAGGTTGTCGTCGCCTCTGACCAGTCTCCAGCCATCGCTACCGTCTGCTGCGGATCGGTGGAGCCGGCAAACGAATCAGAGGTGGTGGAGAACTTCAGCGACGCCGACACCAGATGCTGGCCCGCGGGGACCTCCGCCGTCGCGTTGAACCTCATGTAGGTGATATAGGCCAAGGTGCCCCTCGTCGCCAGGGTCGTGTAGGACCCCGCCGTCGTATTAGGAGCGCCCGCATTGACGTAGGTATCCGCGGTCGGGGTCAATGTAAGCGTTACTGGCTCCGGCGCCGGAACCACCGTTGCAGAGGCTTCGTTGGACGGACCGCTGACGTTGCCGGCCGCGTCGGCTGCGAGCACCTGGTAGTAGGACGTTCCGGCCGGTCGGCCGGCGTCAGTCCAGCTCAGCGTGCTCCCGTCCACGGTCGCGACGAGGGTGCCTGCTGATGCCGTGAAGCCGCTGGTGCCGGAACGGTGGACCTGATATCCGGTCACCCCGACGTTGTCGGTGGTCGCGTTCCAGGAAACCGCCACGTCGCTTGCGGCGGCAGTGGCCGATACCCCGGTGACGGCCGCCGGCGCCTGCGTGTCGGGAACCGGCTGTCCGATCCCCTTCCCGAGCTCGTAGTGGTCGGTGACCTGCGTTGCCGACAGCACCGTCGGGTAGACAGCGAATTCATCGATGGAGCCTGCAAAGTAGTTGCTCCGAGGCCGCAGCGGCCAGGAGTTCAACTGGTCGCCGCCGACCTTCCACGAGCCCCAGTAGCTCTGGGCCGTCGTCTGGTTGGGCAACACCCCGATCTGGCTGCCATCAACGTAGAGTCGCATTCCGTCGCTTCCCTGGGTCGCCACCGCGTGGTGCCAGGCGTTGTCGTTGTAGGGCAGCGCTGTGGTGACGGTCTTGGTTCCGTTGGTGTAAACCCCGAAGATCAGCGTGCCCGCGTTGGTCATATACAGGTTGCGGTCATAGCTTGAGCTGAGCCCGGGATTGGTGCCGTGCCGGTTCGGCTGGCCATTGCCAAAGCCGAAGATCTTCCCGCCCTGGGTAGTGTTCGTCTTGAACCACACTTCGGCGCTGTAAACTTCCGGAGCGTTTCCACGGAGCTGGCCGTAGGCGAAGGCGCTCGTGCCATTGAAGGTCGTCGACTTGCTGGTGTCATTCACGATTGCTCCGGAGTCGCCGGCGAAGACCGGTCCCCCGTAGCTCAGTTCCAGGTTGTTCCCCGGTGAGCTGTCGGCACCAACTGTTGGGCCGGCATTGTCCAACCGCCAGAACGTGGTGGCCCCTGCCCCCAGCACGGCTGCCGGGTACGCAGCGTTGCTTCGGGCCGTCGTCACGGAAACTGACGCCGAGAGCGGGCCGGTATTGGTGCCGTCTGTTGCCCGGATGCGGTAGCTGTACTGCGTTCCCGGGACTGCCGTCTTGTCGGTGAAGGACACCTGGCCGGTGGACCACCAGAGCGAACTGCCTGGCACCGTACCAAGCGGGGCCGATGAGCCGTTGCGGTAGACGCTGTAGGTGAGCTCGGAGTCGTCGTTGTCCAGGCTGGCACGCCACCGGATCTGGTTTTCGCCGGTCGCCAGGCTCGCCGCGCTGACGTTGCTGGGCGCCGAGGGTGCCACTGTTCCCGGGCCGGGGCCGAACCTCGTCAGGCCCTGCTGGGCCTTTCCGTTGGTCGTGGTGAACTCACCGGCAACCCACAGCACGTCGCCCGAACCCTTGGTCGTGTGGACCAGCGCGCGCGGGCCGATGCCTTCACCGATTCCCTCGTTGGTATCCGGGCTCCAGCCCAGCTGGGGGGCCGGGTTGTCCACGCTCTGAGCTGTCAGATGCTGCCGCTCACCGTCAGCCATCTCGTTCATGGAGGAGCAGTCGTGCTGGTGGTTCGCAGCATACAGAACACGGTTGTAGACGTCGACGGCCTGCGTGGCGCCGAGGCAGGTGTCCCGCCAGACCTGGTCATAGGTATCCAGGCTGAACCGGGCCCGGCCGTCGAAGACGCCGCCGCCCGTGCCCTCATTGCCGATATAGAAGCTTTGTCCGTCGTCAACGATGGATTTGGTGAATGACGTGCGGTAGATGAAATTGCTACCGTACGTCCGTACATTTGCCCCGCTGGTCGCATCCACGACCGCGATCGACTGGGACGCGACACCGTTAACGTTCGCGAAATCGCCGCCGAGAATGGCGACGTTGCGGCCCGCCGGAACGTCCAGGGCGCGGGCTGACGCGTCAACGGCAGGCGCCCAGGGAAGGAGCGCACCGTTGCGGTCCATCGCCGCGTAACGGGTGCGGGCCTCGGAGCCCACGGACTGGAAGTCCCCGCCAAAGTAGACGGCGGAGTCGGTGGCCGCGATGGTCCGGACCGTGGCCGAAACGACAGCCGGCCGGAAAGTCGTGTCTACGGTGCAGTCCGGAAGCCTGACGGCGGCAATGCGGGTGGTGTTAACCCCGTTGATCGCCCCGAAGAGCCCGCCCACATAGAGTCGGCTGCCGTCCGGCGTGACAGCCAGGGCACGGACGGTTGTTCCGCTGCCGCCGGTGACGGATAACGCGCAGGAGGTCGGGTCGCCCGTGTAGGCGTCGAAAGCCGCGAAGTTCACGGCGTTCCGGGACTGGGTGCTCCCGGCGGCGGTGCCGGGGGGCCGGATCTGGGTGAAGGTGCCGCCGGCGTAGACGACGCCGTTTGACTCTGCCATGGTCCAGGCGACGCCGTTGGTCTGCCAGGTCGGAAGGTCGTTGGCGGAAAAGGCGACTCCGGGGGAAAGAGCGAGTGCGGAGCTGCCGGTTGCTATGAGTGGGGCCGCAGCGAGAGCAATGCCCGCTAGGACGGCTGGAATTTTTTGACGCATGGAGGTCCCCCGTACGTAATCATGAGCTTCAGAGCTGAAACTACAAAGATCAAATCAGCTAAGCCCAAGTGCTGGAACGGTTGCTCCTACTAGGTTTTCCGGCCTCCCTACCTGTCTTACTAAGCCTGCTACCTGCTTTGTCCGATCGCCTACGCGTTTCTCCCTCAAAAGCTTTCCGTTGGGCAATAACACCTCCAGCATGGAAATCGGGGGGACCAGCCCAGCGCCTTGACGGCCGGCAGGTGCCTGTCACCTATTCGGCATCCGTGAAGAATCGAGCCCGTCATGACTGTTCGCATTGGCTACGCATCAGGGGTCTACGACCTTTTCCACGTCGGGCATCTCAACTTGCTCAAACACGCACGGTTACACTGCGACTTTCTGATCGCCGGGGTGGCCTCTACGGAGACCACGCTCCTCATGAAGAACCGGGAGCCCGTCGTTCCTCTGCATGAGCGCCTGGAAATTGTCCGGAATATCCGTATTGTCGATGAGGTAGTCGTAGACAATTACATGGACAAAACAGATGCGTGGCGTGCCGTTGGCTTCAACGTGATTTTCAAGGGCGACGATTGGCGCGGAACCGAAAAGGGGAACCGGCTGGAGGCCGGCATGCGGTCGCTCGGGGTGGAGGTCGTGTATTTTCCGTACACCGTGCACACGTCCAGCACCTTGCTGCGCCGGGCCCTGAACCTCCTTGAAAATGGCCTTGAGGACAACGAGTCCTTGAAGGCGTGAGATGCGCTCACTTAGATCCCCGGGTCCGGCGGGACATTCCTTGGAGAGCATGACGGAGTATTCCGGAGTCCTTTCCCGCCGCAACGCCCTCATCCTGGGCGCTTCAGGGTTGTTCCTTGCAGGCTGCACCCCTGCCCGACCGGCTGCAGAGGCTCCCCCGGTTCACACTGTGGCCAGTCTTTTTGCCCAGGACCGGTTCCTCGTTGCCCACCGGGGCTCGGGCGATAACTGGCCGGAACACACAATGCAGGCGTATGCGCAGTCGGCACAACTCGGCGTCTCCGCGCTGGAGGTCTCGGTGAACTCGACACGGGACGGGGTGCTTGTCTGCCATCACGACCAGGGCACGCTGCGGTCTACCGGGCTGGACAGGAAGATCGCAGAGCTGGACTATGCCGAGCTGGGCGGTCTTCGTGTTGATGCCCGCGCTTGGCTGGGCCCGGCAACGCCCCTGGAGCCTATTCCAAAGCTACGGGAAGTCCTCGACCGCTTTGCCGCCTCGCATGTCATTTTCATCGAGGATAAACAAGGCACCAACACCGACTCGTTGCTCGACCTTATGGACAGCTACCCGGATTCAACCGAGCATTTTGTGTGGAAACAGCCAGCGTCGGCCCTTCAGGTCAAGGCAGCTGCCAAACGCGGCTACAAGACGTGGGGGTATTTCATGCCCGACGCCATACCCCGGCTGGCCGAACTGGCCGACAGGTTCGACTATCTGGGCGTCTTCTACACGTCGGACGACGCGACCATCAGCCGGGTGGTGGCCTACGGCAAACCGGTCCTTTGCTGGGAGATCCACACCCGCGCGGCACGCGACCGTGTTACCGGTCTTGGCGTCCAGGGCCTGATGTGCTCGAATGTGCCCTACCTTATGTCCTCCGAGGCCGCCGAAACCCGCGACCGGTTCTCGACCGGCACTCGGGCTGCAGGTGACCTGCCGTGGACCATCGAAAAGGGCTGGAATGCCCAGCCGGTCATCGATGCTGCATCCGCTTCCGTGCTGCTGGCCTCAGACCAAAACTTTAGCTACCGGCTGGGATCAATGGGTCCCATCAAAAGGGAAGTCCACACCCTGGCCTTTGAAATGTGCTGGCCAACAGAGCTCCCGTCGGACCAGCTTCACGCCGGAATTGCCTTCGGGCAGCAGGATGACACTCCTTATCGCGTCCTGGTGCCGAGTACCGTCGGTGGCTATCATCTGATCATTCGGCCCGGCGGGGAGCTGGTCCTCTACCGCCGCGACCCTGGAACTCCGGCGGGGACCCGTCTTCAGTCGATCATGACGGCTCCTGTCCGCGCCGGGGAGTGGATACGGTTTGCGGTGGAGGTAACTCCGGCGTCCGTCCGGTTCTCCCGGCTAGATGGGGCCGGTTGGTCCGGAATGACGATGGACCGAGAATACCGCGGAGGCTACTTCAGCCTATGCAAGGATTACCCGGATCCTGTTCCGGTGCAGTTCCGGAACATCCGGGTCAGTTGAAGGGTCACTGCGGGGTCAAAAGCGCACCGTTCCTCGCCCCGCCCGGCAGCCAGAAAGCTGGCCGGAAGTCAGTGAGCGTCAGCGGCGGGCCGCAGCTCCGGCTCCGCGCAGGGGGGTCTCGGCGGGCCGCGCGGAGGACGAACCCGGCTGCTCCGGCGTCTCTGTCCGGGTCTTACGCGTCCACACGGCCGTGGCAACCACGCCGGCCACCGCGGCGACGGCAACCGCAAGGGTGAATGCCCACGCAGCTGCGCGGGTCCCGCCGGCATACGCGAGAGCCAATGGCAGCGCCAGGGTCAGAAGGGCCAGGGCCGCGCGCATGAACGTGGAGAGCCGGTTGGCTTGCACGGACCGGTAGTAGGCGAGCAAGACGGTATAGGGAACCATGGCCACGTATTGCAAGAAGTACGGCAGCCGGAGTTCCGAGGCAGAGTGCCAGGTGTCGCCCAACAGGAGGGATCCGACGGGGGCCGGCAAGAGCATCACCACTACACCCCAGATGCCAGCCAATGCCGCCACCACCATCAAAGTTTCGATCAGCCGCCGCCGGAACAACGTTGTGCCCCTGGAGCGGACCAGTTCAGGAATGACGGCCATCTTGATCGCGGAGAAGGCGGTATTAAGCGGCGAGAAGAGCAATTGCGCAGCCCGAAGCGCGCCCACACCTGCGGCCCCCAGTGGGATCGCCAGTAAGTACAGCACAACAAGGTTCGACGCGTTGAGGGCGGAGAACTCGCCCAAGTAGCGCCACCCGGGGTTGCGGTTTGCCCTCAACCAGCTCCGCCCGGCTCGGGGCGAGGGCAGGGCACCCGCCAGGAGGAGGCCCACAGCCAATGCGAAGGCCGCCCCGCCGCCCCAGCACAGCACCACAGCCCACACCGACCCGGTGTTAAGGGCCACGATCCCCATCGACGCGATCGACACGACGGCCCAGACGCCGTCGATCCACAAGGCCTGCCAAGGGCGGCCCTCGCAGATAAACAGGTACCTGAGGGTGTCCTGGACGAGCACGAACGGGAGGCAGCCGGCGATCATGAGCCAGAGGAGCTTGGAACTTTCGTCTGCCAGAACGGCGCCCACGAGCAACAACGGCAGGAGGGCGGCGGCTGTCAGCACGCTGGCACCTAAGACTGCGCTCCGCCCCTTGGAATCGAGAACGCCGGCGGTCGAATATCTGACCAGCAGCGTCTCTCCAATGAGTGCGCGCTGGGCGCCGAGGAACAGGAGCAAACCGGCGTAGCCAAGGGAGAAGTGGCCGAACTCGCCAGCGGTCGCCACGTTGGCCGTAATGGCCACCGCAACGAAGTTTGAAATACTGGATACGGCCTGATCGCCGATGGCTACGTATCTACCGAACCGTCCCATCTAGCCCATCCTCGCGAGGGTGCGGTAGAACTTTGCCATGTAGGCTGCGGCGAACAGGCAGTGACACAGCGCCAAGGCCGCGTAGCATGGCAGGAAGATGGCCGTCCACGGCGCCGCGATCATCACTAGACAGGTCGTGCCGTAGTCGACAGGCAACGTCAGGACTGACCGCACCAGCGTCTTCCGGCTGCCCGGCCTGCCGCCCGGCCGGCTCGGCGTCGACTGACGGTTCAATTGGTCAAAGAGCGCGCCCGCGAAGAAGATGGCGGAATTTGCGAACAGGAAACTCCCGCACAGAACGGCCAACGCCAGGGGCAGGATCTCCGTAGCGCGAAGAAGAAAACAAAATACGGCTCCGTGGAGCAGGACTATGCGCCCGCTGTCGAGCACATGATCCAGCCACTCGCCCAGCTTGGAACTGCGCCCCTGAAGCCGGGCTAGCTGGCCGTCCGCTGAGTCGAGGATGAAGCCTCCGGCGAGAGCGACCCCAGCCAAGGCGAACTCCGCTCCGGATCCGGCGCCGAAGGCAAGCCATAGCAGAGCACCATAGGTGAGGGCCGCACCGGCGAATGTTACATGGTTCGGCCGGAACGGAGTGTTCCTCAGAGCAGCGGCGATGACCCGCCCCGCGGGCCGGTTGATGTAAAGGGTGTACAGCGGCACGCCCTTTTTGGTCTTCTGCGCCAGCCTCAACTCCCGGAAGGACTGCGCGAAATCCAGCTTCCCCGGGCTCGCATTTTCCAGCTTGTTCGCGGTCATGTGCTTTCACCAGGCTTTCGTTTGACGGTCCCGCTGAGGTAGGCGATGGCTAGGGCAAGGATCATGAGCCGGCCCATCGACTGCAGCAGGGAGCCCCGCAGCAGGATGAACATGTAACCGGAGAAGATCGAGACGCCGAGGTAGCCAACCGATCCGGCGGACAACGCCTTCGCTCCGAAGCCGGAGTCGAGTCGTCTGCATAACAGCCCCAGGGCAACGAAGGTGACAACCACCCCGGCCACTCCGAAATTGATCCACGCCTCAGCCCACAGGGGGGAGGACAGATTAACGTTTACGCTACTCATCCACATGCCTACTTCGACCCCGCTGTCCAGCGGCTTGGACGGCCAGATGACCCGTGGCACCCAAAACAGCAAGGCCCCCAAGAACTGGTTTCCCCAGGTAAGCCCTTCGTCCCGGACAAACCCGATGGTATTGGCAAGCATGCTGAATTGGTCATAGTCCTTGGTGGAAATCATTCGCCAAACGGAGTCGCTTTGCACCATGGCACCAGCACCGGCCGCTCGACGGGTGATGTCACTCAAGGGGAAAAGAAAAATCGCCGCCACAATCCCACCGATCACCGCGAGGTTGAAGAGGGACTTGCGGGACGCGATCAGAGGCATAACCAGGCCGAAGATTACCGCCAGGGACCAGTACCGCGAGTTGGAGATCGGGTTGTTGATAACCAGATTGACCACAACCAGCGCCACTATCAGGGCAGCGTCGAGCAGGTTCAGGGAGCTGCGAAGCACCCGTAATGCATGGACGTAGAAAACGAGGCCCACGAGGCAGGTCACTGACCCGAACGCGGAGACGATGGCACGGACGGCCTGCCCGCTGTCCGGGCTCAACTGATCGAGGGCTTGGCCAGCTTCCTGGCGGCTGGTGAAGAAAACGCCAATACCGCCCACCTGAGCGACATAGGCCAACCCTCCTACGAGGGCCGCCGAGGCAAAAATCCGCAGGGCGTCCATGCTGCGCAGGTTGCGCAGTTGAAGCGGACGCCCGATATCCCGGGAGATCCTCAGATGGTATGCCAAGTCGAAACTGAGGCAGCCGAGTAGGACCACCGCGGTCGTGGTGTGCAACGTGGCGTCGTCGACTTGGACGGCCAGAATGTTGGACGCCCCGGTGGACAGTTGAGCGAGCGGGACCACGCCGAGACAGATATACACGAACATCCAAAAGACGCCGGCCACCGGACGCACCGGATCCTTCCAGAGGATTGCGCTTATCCGGAAGGCCGAGTACAGCAGCGTGGTATACCGGATCAGGAACTCGGCATCGCTGTAGCGAGCTTCGGACGTGGCACGGAGGACCAGCGGAATGGCGACGGCGAAGCACAGGAACGCTACGATGGCGAGCCCTGCCCGGGTGCCTGTCCTCGTTCCAGCCGGTAGCTGGACGCCGCTCCGGAGGTCAGCTCCGGCCGGCATCGATTGCCTCCGCGTAAAAGTCGATGAGGCGTTCGGCGAGGGATTCCGCCGACCACAGGCGCGAATGCAGTTCGCGCGCCCGTTTGCTCAAGCCGTGCCGTAGCCCGGCATCTGCCTCTACTGCAGCCATGGCCGACTTGAACTCCGATACCACAGGCTCGGCGATAACGGCAGCTTCTGCCTGCGCGAGGCTCGCGGAAAGGCCGCATTCGGATGTGAGGATGATGGGCGTTCCAACGCCCGCGGCCTCGATGATGACCATCGGGTAGGGTTCGTGGCGCGCCGGGAGGACGACGGCCGTGGCCCGGGCCAGCGCCTTCCGAACCTCGGACTCGGTCAGTTCACCCGGGAGCTCGAACCGGTCCTTGAACCCGGAGGCATCGATCAAGGCCCGCACGGCACCCAGCTCGCCCTGGTCGGGCCCCGCGACCACAAAACGCGCCTGCGATCCTTCCCGCAGGAGTGCAATAGCCGCCGCTACGAAAACCGTGGGCTGTTTCCGTGGCGCGAGCCTCGATACGAACAAGAATGTTGCTTCCTCCGGGTCCTCCCACTCCGCACCAGGGTTTCCCGTGGCGTTCACCACCCGGCGCATCCTCGTCCGTGGCACACCCAGGGATTCCAGGTTCCGTTCTTCCGCCTCAGTTAAGGTCAGCCACAACCGCGGCGCCCTGATTGCCCGGCTGAAAATGAGCGAGTCGAATAGGCGCAGACTGCGCGAAGCGGGGGCCGCAAGCATGCCGTGCGCCTGCGCGATGACAGGAACAGCGGCCCGGCCGAGAAGGACTGCACTTAGGGTGGTGATGAAATCGCGGCAGAGGTGAAGCTGGACGATGTCCGCCTGCCGGCCCTGGTTCCAGACATACCTGACCATGCCCACCCCGATTGGAAGCTTGAGGCGGGCACCTCGGTAGGGCCGGCGCACTCGAAAGATCTTTTCGCATGATTCGGGGCGCGCCGCTGGGGGAATCCCATACCAACCCCCAACGAGTTCTACGGTCGCGCCGAGGCGGGCAAGCGCGGCACTTTGCATCCGCGCAACTGCCCAGACTCCGCCCGCCAGGGCTCCGGGGCCCGCGAGGCCGCCGACCTGGAGCACGTTCAAGGGCAAGCGCGCTGGCGCTGACAGCTCAGACATTGTCAGCCAACCGCCAACCGCTTCGCTTGAGCTCTCGCGTCTTCAGTCCGATCTGCCAGTAATAAGTGGCAAGCGCGATGGCATAATCGAACCCCGCTCGTCCGTCCAGGAAACCCCGCCGGACGATGTAGCTGTAGAGCCAGAACGCCACCGGCTTGAAGGGTACAACGTCAAAGCGCTGGCCCTGCCCACTCTTGAAGGAGCGGACAGTGCGCATCATCTCCGGGTCCGCGTGGATGTACGCCTCCCAATCGGAGTACTTGTTGTGCCGGTCGAACCAGGTGCGCACGGGATCCAAATCATGGTGGGCGAGCAGGCCCACGGTCCGGCCGACCTCCCCGTCAGAAGCGGGCTGATAGTGCACTTCCAATTCCGTGATCACCGGAAGTTTCATCAATCCGGTGTCCTTGTATTCGTTGTAGCCCCGTTTCAACAACGTGCGCTTCACAACTTGGTGGCCGTGCCTCAGCTCCCGGCCGGCAAAATGGTAGGAAATCGGAATGTCGAAGGCCACCCGCTGCTCAGACGGATCCGAGACGATTGCGGCAATTTCAGCAATCAGCTCCTCGCTCGGGTACTCGTCCGCATCCAGGAAGAGTATCCACGGATTGCGGGTCGGTGCGTGCTCAAGCTGCCACTGCTTCTTCTGCGGAAACTCACCGTTCCAGCTGAAGTTGATCACCGTCGCCCCGCTGGCCCGGGCAAGCTCCGCCGTACGGTCGCTGCTGTTGGAGTCAACGACGATGACCTCGTCGAAGCCGCTGAGCGCCGCCACGCACTTCTCAATGCTCGCTTCTTCATTTTTCGTCTGAATCAGGACCGAAACTGGTATCTTCTGCATGCACTTCCCCCTCAGGAGTGGATTGCCCGTAGTATTTGGAAATGGATTTTCTGAAGCGCAGAAACCGGAACAGAACGTCCTTCCCATTTCGTTACGCGAAGGAATTGGGCTTTGGTCTGCTGGCTCTGGCGGCGATTGTCATTGTCGTTCTCGCGCTGACCCAGCGAGACAAGGCCGCAAGCGCGCCCCCGGTGCCTTCCGTGTCCGCCCCACAGGCCAGCCGCGGCACGGTGCCGAACATCGACATCATCGGCGACTCGTACGTGGCAGGTTCCGACCAGGGTGGCTACGGTGCCGCCAACTGGACCAAGATCGTCGGCTCCCGCTTTTATGCCGAAGCCCGTCCCGTCGACATGAATGTGATCGCCCATGCCGGAGCCGGTTACATCGTCAGGGGACCTGAGAAAGTCACCTTTACCGAAGCAGCGACGACCAGCCTCCGCTCGACAGCCGATTTGGTGGTCGTCTTTGGGAGCAGGAACGACGGCAGACAGGACCCGGCCAACATGAAGGCAGCGGCCACCGAGCTTTTCAGCGAGATCCGTGACCGCGCCCCGCAGGCGAAGTTGATTGTGGTGGGCCCGGCGTGGGTGGATGACAAGGTGCCAGATTTCATCGTTGCAGATAGCCAGGCCCTCGCTGGTGCCGCTGCTGCGGCTGGCGTGCCGTTCGTGAATCCGTTGAGCGAGGGCTGGTTTTTCGGCGCCGACGCCAAGTACATCGGCGCCGACGGCGTTCAGCCCACCGACGCCGGCCACGAGTACCTCGCCGGAAAGATGTACAAATTGATTTCCGCGAACCTGGCCGCCATGGCTGCCCCCTAGGGTGGATTGCGCCATCACCAGGCGTCGTCTTCCCGGAATCGCTCCCTGGTTACGGCGGGTCGCGTCTGTTGTCCATAAACGGCGTTCGCAGGAACCGCTCCCCGGACGACCGTCAGGGGCTCAACCACGGCCGACCGGCCGATGTGGGCGCCGCCCAGGACCATGCAGCGTGAGGTCACCCACGCGCCGTCGTCGATATGCACCGGGCTCGTGATCAGACCCATATCTGTACGCGCCCGGTGGCTACCTGTGGTGATGAAGCACTCCTGCGAAACCACAACATCGGAGCCAATGAAAACATCGTCCTGGTTGTGGAACCAGACTCCTTCGCCGATCCAGCACCCGGAGCCGATGTGCAGCTTCCACGGAAGGCAGACGCGGGTGCGGGGCCGGAAAGTGACGCCCGGGCCGATCTCCGCCCCGAACGCGCGCAGCGCCGCGACCCTGAGCCTCGAACTTATCTGCCAGGGATTGCTGACAAGCAGCAGTTCACAGGCTCGCCACGCATAGACCACCGCTCGGGGCCTGTCCCAGGCCTCGCCCGCCCCCGGTGCCTGGGCCAGGTCGATCACAGGTGGTTGCCTTCGGCTGGTGCCGGGAACCGGAGATGGACGGGCAGTCATCAGGCCACCCCCTCCGGCGTCCGGGGCAGCCTCTGCCCAGCGGCGGCGGCCTGCGCCGCCCAATCCCCGGGAAACCCACTAGCCCCCGAAACAAGTGTGGTCATTGTCTTGCCTCTCGCATTCGTGTATCAGAGACCTTCAAATTTTTAGTAGGCACCCACGGGTTTGAAGAGCATCTTGGCGGTACGCCAGATGATGATCAGGTCCCCGGCCAGGGACCAGTTCTCGACGTAGTACAAGTCCAAGCGGACACTGTCCTGCCAGTCCAGCTCGGACCGGCCGTTAATCTGCCACATGCCCGTCAGCC
Organism: uncultured Arthrobacter sp.; assembly: GCF_964021775.1. GTDB lineage: Bacteria > Actinomycetota > Actinomycetes > Actinomycetales > Micrococcaceae > Arthrobacter. The sequence continues at coordinate 37,066 of NZ_CAXHZI010000007.1, read as the reverse complement.
CCGGCTTGATGTAGAGCCGCCGGAGGGCCCTGTTCTGGTATTTGTCGACCTCCCGCTGCAGGGGAGGCCGTGGACCGACTAGGCTCATGTCGCCCTTGAGGACGTTCCAGAACTGCGGCAGTTCGTCCAGGGAGTGCTTGCGCATCCACCGGCCGACATTGGTGACCCGCGGATCGTTCTGCATCTTGAACAGCACCCCCGCGCCCTCATTCTGTTCCAATAACCCCGCCAAATCGTCTTCCGCTGTCTCAACCATTGACCGGAACTTCAGCATGAGGAACTTTTGACCGCCGCGGCCCACCCGTTCCTGCCGGAAGATCACGGGGCCGGGGCTGTCCCGTTTGATCAGGACCCCGAGGAAAACGAACACCGGGAGTAGTGCCACCAAGGCGGCAGCCGCCATGACGACGTCGAATATTCTTTTCAAGGCATGTTTCGCACCGGAGTATTGCGGCAGCTCCACGTGCATGAGCGGAAGCCCCTCGACGGGCCGGGAATGGATTCGCGGGCCGGCCACGTTCGTGAGGCCGGTGGTCAAGATCAGCTGGGTGGAAGACTGCTCCAGCTTCCACCCCAGCCGTTGGATATAACGGCCGCCGCCCTTCATGGGCCCGGCAACGACGACTGCGTCGGCATCCACCGCGGCAACTGCCGCGACGACGCTCCGTTCGTCGCCAACCACCTCGAACACCTTTCCGCCCTGGGCGAAGCCGCCGGGACCGCGCGCGCCGGCAAGCGCGACGCCGACCACCTTGTAGGCGGCACCCGACTTTTTTTCAATCTGGCTGACGACGTAACGGACGTCGTTCGGCTTACCGAGCACGATTACGCGGGAAAGATAGTGCCCGTGGAGCCGTTGCTGGGTCAACCACTGCCGCAGGATCCAGCGTGCCGCCAGCAGTCCAAACAGCCCGGTGGGGAGGGCCAAAGCAAAGAATCCCCGGGCAACGTCGATGTCCAGAACAAAGCAAAGCAATGCGATGAGTCCCAGCAGCATTGCACTGGCGCTCACGACGCGCTTGTATTCGTCGATGCCTATGCCCACGATCCGCGTATCCCGGCTCTTATACAGGCCCAGTACAAGCATCCAAGCTGCAGCGATGGCTGCGGAAATGTGGAGGTACTCGAGTCGGAACCCGCCCAGCTCCACCACGCTCGGCGCCTTTAAGCCGAACCGCGTGAGGTGCGCTGCCGTTGTCACAGCGGTTATCACCAGGGCGTCTGCGATGAGAAGCAGCCGCCGGTAGCGGTTTGCCCAGCGCACGCCCTCCCGTCGTGAACTGCCTTCCAAGCGCCGTAGCCTGGCCGCTTTGAAATCGGGAAACGAATATATGGGCGAGGGCAATGCCAAGGTGCCCGCGGCAGAACCGCGCGTCAGCTGCTGGCGACCGGGAATGCTGCCGGCCCCCGGGGAACTAAAGACTGAGTGGACCTCGGAGCGTTTTGTGAGCTCACGCATGCTCGCCGCCCCGGCACAAGAATGGACCGTTCGCTCCGTATTGTTCCGACTCACGGTGCCGGCGAAGCGCATCCGTTGGCGATAAGGCCGGGAACACCATCAACTTCTGGTCATACATAGCGAGACCTTCTAGTGGCTGGGTTGGCTGTGGTCTCCCCTAGTAAATTAGATGCCCCCTGGGTGCACACGAGTGTGCTCTACCCCTATTCGCTTACTGAACCACTCGACGTACTTGCCGGATTCAGGCGCACTACTGGTCCCGATTACCTGTAACCAAGACCGGACTACCCATTCAGCCTGTTTTCGAGCGGCTTTATCGACTTATCCGGTCGCCGATTCTTGCGGTCAAAGCGAGGGCCGTGAAGGTAGGGTTCGCCATACCTCCGCTGGGAAAAACGGATGCACCTGCAACAAAGACGTTGGTCGTGCCAAAAACCTTGCAGTCCCGGTCCACCACTCCTTCGGCCGGCGTCGCCGCCATCCTGGTTCCGCCCATCATGTGAAAAATGTCCTCGAACGCACCACCAGCCGGCAGTGCGTGCACCGCGGCACCTACATTGAGGGAATTGAGAAAGTCCACGAGCCGGTGGGTGATCGCCTGCGCCGTCGCCGATTCCTCGCTGCCAGTCCGCCAGGAAAGCGACATGCTGGGATAGTCGGGCGCGGCTTCGTTTTCCGACCATTCAAGTTGAACATCGTTCCGGCTCGGCTGCTGGACGTCGAGTCGCAAATACGGCTGGCTTGACTTCGGCACCGGCCGCTCGCGGTGCCTCACGCCTCGCGCAAGGGCCTCGGCCAACTCACCGGATTCTCCACGCAGATTGGACAAAGTCGCGGCAACGGGCGGCCGCGGTTCGCCTGTTTGGCCGGCCCTGAGCAGGGCCCGCAGCGACGCCACCGCCCCGCTGCGCGGCGACTCGAATTCCCAGTGCGCGTAGCAGGGCAAAAGCTGATGGTGGTTGAGGAAGTCCAGTCCCGGCACAATGCGCGGCGAAGCCAGCACGCCGCGGACGCTTTTTGGCGCGAAAAATCCGCGGAACCTGTTCCAGTCGAGGACATCCACGCGGGCGATTCGTTTGGACACGTGGTCCAGATATCCGCGCCCCAGGGCCGGCAGATCGTGCGAGACTTCGGAGTTCCGAAGGATTCGGGCGTTGCCCAGCGTTCCAGCGGCGAGCACTACATTTTTGGCTGGTATTTGGGACAGCGCGCCGGCGTCATCGCGGAGCTCGATTTCGGTTGCACCGGAGGCGATTTCCCTGATCCGGTTCACTACAACGCCCTCAAGGACAGTGGCGCTGCGCAGCCGGGAACGAATGGCGGGGTTCTTTCTGAAATTTCTGCGGGAACGATCGATCCACGACGAGTACCTGAGGGAGTAATCGCTATCGGGCAAGGCGGGCAGCCTGCGCGCAGACCCGGAGCGACCGTGTATCTGCGCGTGTGTGGCCGGAAGGGCCAACACCTGTAGCACGCGCTCGTAGTAGGGCTTAATCTCGCCGAAGCCGAGGGGCCACGCACTAATATCTCTGTCCCTCAGCCCGGAAAATTCCCAGTCCTGCCACGGCCACAGCTGACCGCCCCAGAGCTGGCTGGTACCGCCAAGCCCGGTAGTCCATGCCTCCTCCGAGCCTCGGTGCAAACCGCGGATCGGACGCGGGCCCAGGAGGCGCTCCTTATTTTCACCGCGGCTTCGTCCTGCTTCCAGCAAGATGACGCTCTTCCCGCTGGCGACCTGCTCGGCGGCCAGAAACAAGCCCATGGTTCCACCACCGACGATGCAGACGTCAAACATTTCGACTCTTAAACTGCAGTTTTGCGTCAATCATTTTTCCCCCGTCGATGCCGACTCTGCGCTTCTCGGGGCGTGCCAAGCACGCCTGCGGTCATTGTTGCAGGCACAGCCCCAGTTGGCCACGATTGGGCTTGTCCGGCGAAACCCTCGCGCTGCTGTAAGCTGGTTTCCGCGGCGCTGGAACGCGCAGCACTGCGGCTGTAGCTCAATGGTAGAGCGCTAGCTTCCCAAGCTTGATACGCGGGTTCGATTCCCGTCAGCCGCTCCAATTCGTCGCACGCCCCGGCCCCGCAGCCCTGCCGCCCCGGAGCCGGTTAGGTGGCTACCTGTATCGTCAGGAGTCAGGAACCTTCCCGGTTCCGCTACAGGAGCAATCATGGCTGACAAATCCCCCCGTCAAGCAGCATCCAAAAAATCCGCCAAGTCCATCAAGGAAAAGCGCGCTGATAAAAGGGCCGCCGCCGCGCCGCCCAGCTCCCTGGACAAAGTGACCGCCGCCAAGACGGCGAGCCCCAAAAAGAAGTGACCGGTTCCTCGAACCATCTCACCCTCGGCGTCCTCGCAGCCACACGCAAACCGGACGAACGCCGCCTTCCCATCCATCCCCGCCACTTCGAACGCATCGCCCCGGAGCTCAGGAAGCAACTGATCCTGGAAGCGGGCTACGGGGAGCGCTTCGGCGTCCCGGACGCCCAGCTGGCCGGCCTGGTGGGCCGGATCGCGCCGCGGGCGCAGCTCCTGGCCGAGGCCGACGTCGTACTCTTGCCCAAGCCGCAGCCGGCGGACCTCGCCGAACTGCGCGACGGGCAGGTCCTCTGGGGCTGGCCGCACTGCGTCCAGGACGCGGCCATCACGCAGCTGGCGATCGACAAGAAACTCACGCTCATCGCATTCGAGGCGATGAACCACTGGGCCAGCGACGGCGGTTTCGGCCTGCACGTTTTCCACAAGAACAATGAGCTGGCCGGTTACTGCTCGGTGCTGCACGCCCTGGCCCTGACCGGAACCACCGGCGATTACGGCCGCCGGCTGAGCGCCGTCGTCATCGGATTCGGCGCCACCGCCCGCGGCGCCGTGACCGCCTTGAACGCCCACGGCATCCACGATGTGCAAGTGCTGACCAACCGCGGGGTCGCGGCCGTGGGCTCCCCCATCCACTCGGTGCGGATCGCGCAGTTCGACCACGACAACGAGGCGCCGTTCCTGAGCGAAGTCATCACCGAACGGGGCCGGGTGCCGCTGGCGCCCTTCCTCGCCGAGAGCGACATCGTGGTCAACTGCACCCTGCAGGACCCGAACGCGCCGTTGACGTACCTGCGCACCGGGGACCTGGGCGCCTTCCGGCCCGGCAGCCTGATCGTGGACGTGTCCTGCGACGAGGGCATGGGATTCAGCTGGGCGAAGACCACCACCTTCGCCGAGCCCATGTTCACGGTGGGCGACCACATCGACTACTACGCGGTGGACCACAGCCCGTCGTACCTGTGGAACTCCGCCAGCTCCGAGATCAGCGAGGCACTGCTGCCGTTCCTGGAGACGGTGATTTCCGGCCCTGCGGCCTGGGACAGCAACGACACCATCCGCCGTGCCATCGAAATCCGCGACGGCGTGGTGCTCAATCCGGATGTCCTGGAGTTCCAGCAGCGGCAGCCGGGCTACCCGCACCTCCCGCTGGCCGGCTAGCATTTTCGCGCCGCGTCCGGGTTTCCGCGGCGGTTCCGGACAGCCGCTACGCCGACCCGCGTAGCGGCTGTCCGTTATCGGCGCGGAAAGCTGTATCCGGCGCCGAAAGCTAGGCCCGGACGATCCGCAGCAGCCGCCGCCGGTCCGTCAGGTCCACCCTGAGCGTCAGCTCGCCACGCCTGGCCAGTACGACGGCGACCACCGCCGCTGCGAGCGCCGGCACCCCGCCGGAGACGAGGATCGCCGTGCGGGGATCCAGGTGCTCTGCCAGCGCCCCCATCAGCGGTCCGCCGATCGCCTGCCCGCCGATGAGCACCATGATGTACAGGCTCATGACCCGGCCGCGGATCCCCATGTTGGCGCTGACCTGGACCAGCTGGTTGGCGGCGGTAAGGAACATCAGACACCAGAAACCGGCCAGCACCATGGCCGCCCCGAACAGGGCCATCGAGGGCGCCCCGGCCGCCAGGCAGAGCATCAGCCCGTACATTCCGGCGCCGAGCACCACCGAGCGCAGCCTGAGCTGCCGCCGCCGCGCGGAGGTAATGGCCCCGGCGAGCGCGCCGAGCGCCACCAGGGAGTTGAACAGTCCATAGCCGCCCGCCCCGGCGTCGTAGACGTGGTCGGCGAAGGCCGCCAGCAGCACCGGCAGGCTCATCGCGAACACCGCGACGAAGCCGGCCATCAGCCACGGCCAGTAGATTGTGGGTTTGGCCAGCGCGTACCGCAGCCCCTCCCTGAGCATGCCCTTGCGTTTGGCGGCTGGCGCCGTGAGGTGCAGTTCGTCCTTGCGCAGGATCAGGAGCATCGCCAGCGTGGAACAGCAGGCCAGCGCGTTGGCGGCGAATGCCCAGCCCGCCCCCACCGCGCTGAGCAGGATGCCCGCAACGGCTGGGCCGATCAGGCCGCCGAGCTGGAAGATCGTGGAATTCACGCTGATGGCATTGCGCAGGTAGGCCGGTCCCACGAGTTCATTCACAAAGACCTGCCGGGCCGGCTGGTCCAGCACCGTGACCAGGCCCAGCGTCAGGGCAAGCGCGTACACGTGCCAGACCTCGATCCGCTGCGAGAGGGCCAGGGCAGCAAGGCTTGCGGCCAGGACCGCGGCCACGCCTTGGCACAGCATCAGGATTTTCCGTTTGGCGAAGCGGTCCGCCATCATGCCGCCCCACGGGCCGAGAAGCAGCGAGGGCAGGAACTGCAGCGCCACCGTGACGCCCACGGCGGTGACGGAGCCGGAGAGCTGGAGCACCAGCCAGTCCTGGGCAATACGCTGCATCCACAGCGCCACCACAGCTACGAAGTGTCCGGCCGCGAAAATCCGGAAGTTGCGGACCCGCAGCGAAATGAAAGTGTGCCGCCACGGCAGCCGCTCACTGACGACGCCGATCGGTTCGGTGACGGGTTGCCGGCAGGACTGCCGGAGAGGCTCCTGCTGCGCTGCGGCGGCCTGGAGGGGCGGAGGGGGTGGCACGGCAAGTCCTCAGGGAAGGGAGTTTACGGGGGCTGCCTTAACGCTAAGCTGGCGCCAATCGATAATGGAAGGTTATTCTGCGCATAACTAGCATCACGAACTGCAATGTATTGGAGCCGGAGTGAATCGAGTGCGGGATCCGCTGACCGGGGGCGGGCATGTTTGAACCTGCCCAGCTCCGCTCTTTCCTGGCGGTGGCCGAGACGCTCAGCTTCACGCGGGCCGCGGAACGCCTCGGGCTGGCGCAGCCGACGGTCAGCCAGCACGTCAGGAAGCTTGAAGCCGCGGCCAGGCGCACCCTGGTCACCCGTGACACCCGCGATGTGCGTCTGACGGACAACGGCGACGCCATGGCCGGCTTCGCGCGCAGTATCCTCGCCGCCCACGATTCCGCCGCCCGCTATTTTTCTGGCTCCGCCATGCGCGGCCGGCTGCGCTTTGGCACAGCGGACGACCTTGCCATCACGGGACTCCCCCGGATCCTGCGCGAGTTCCGGCAGATCTACCCGCAGATCAACCTGGAGCTCACGGTGGGCCAAAGCGACCAGCTCTACAAGCGGCTCAACGCCGGCCAGCTGGACCTCGTTTTCGTCAAGTGGGTGGCCGGGGCCAAGGACGGCACCGTGGTGCAGCAGGATTCCTTTTCCTGGGTGGGCCTCGAGCAGACTGTGCTGGACCCGGGGGACCCGGTGCCGCTGATCGCCTACCCCGCGCCCAGCCTGAGCCGGAAACTGGCCATCGACGCCCTCGAAGCCAGCGGCCGGACCTGGCGCATCACCTGCACCACCCGTCAGATCAGCGGCGTGCTGGCCGCCGTCCGGGCCGGAATCGGCGTCGCCGTGATGCCGTCCTCGCTGGTCCCGGAGGACCTGAAAGTCATTACCCGGCGCTTCGACCTGCCCGCCGTGGGCGACGTCGACTTCACCCTGATCCGCAATCCGCTCGCCAACACCGAGGTGATTGAAGCCCTCACCCAGACCATCGTCGGCCGCGCCCTGAACCGCTCGGCCTGACCCCCGTACCCGTGTACCTACTCGGCCGGGCCCGGTACCTACCCGCAAAATACCCGACCGAACGGGGTCAGTACGCACCCATTGAACACACGTGGTACTTGCCCTATCCTGACCTTGTTGAAGGTCAAGCAGAGGCCCGCCACCACTATTCGACAAACGAACGCTCGTCCTTGTTGCTGCCCGGCGGCGACGGCACCCGGCGTTCGGGATAGGCCAGCAATGACGCCAGCCATAAACCGCCCCCGCCCAACGGTCAGGTCCGCCCGGCCCTTGAAGGCCGCCCGGCCGCTCGCGGGATCGCCCCGCCTCGAGGGCGTGCCGCACGCCGCCCTCGGCCGGCTTGATGCACACCCCGCCCCCGCCCGGACTGACGATGACTTCGTCGGCATCCCCTACTGCGAGCGCTGCGGGACGGACGAGTTCGTTTACCTGGAGACGTTCGTACCCGCCAAACACCGCCGGGATGGGACCGTGAGTCGGCTGGGCGAGGTCACCTACTTCTGCTCGGGATGCGAAGACTTCTCCGCGCACGCCGTTCCGGCGTCCTGGGCGCCGCCGGGCTGGTACCTCGGCTAAGAGCCGCGGCCCGCACCGCACTTGATCCAACGGCAATCGCCGCCGTGCCCGCTCTTTAGCGCGGACACGGCGGCGATGCTGTTTGCCCTGGAACTGCCGGAGACCGGCCCCGGGATCCCCGGGGCCGGCCCGGCGCCCGAAGCTGCTAGAGGCGCCCGAAGCAGCTAGATCAGGCCGTCCGAGAGGTGGTTGGCGGTGCCGAACCGGTGTGCCGTGATGCTGACGGCCTGCTCGTGCAGGAACGGCAGCAGCTCCACCCGCCCGGCCTCCGTGACCGGATGGGCGTAGACGGCCAGGTCGGGTCGGCCCCCGGTGGCCTCTGCCAGCGCCGTCGCGTCCCCGCCGATCAGGCGGATCCGCGTCACGGACAGCTTCGCGGCCCCGGCGAGCCGGGCTGCGGCCGCCAGCCAGTCGGCGTCGTCCTCCACGGTGACCGCGATCCCCAGGCCGGACAGCACTGCGCGCAGTTGCGCGGGCAGTTCGACCGCGCTGGACACCGTGAGCTGCGATCCCGCCTGGACGCCGGCGGCAACAACCCGGACCAGTTCGCCGAGCGGATTTCCGGCGGCGAGCCGCACCGTGACCGGCAGCGGGCGGTAGCGGAAGACGTTGCGTTCGGCGCTCAGCCCGGAGACGTCCTTGGCGGTGCCGAACTCCTCGGCCCATGCCCGGGCGTCGGAGGCCAGCGAGCGCTGCAGCGGGGCCAGTTCCTCTGCGGTCAGGAAACCCTTGGCCGCGTCCTCGATCCGGCGCACGCCGGAGTGCAGCGGCGCCGGGGCCTGCCCGGCTTCGGCGGCGGTGCTGGGCTTGCTGGCCCAGTCGCCGAGTCCCGCGAGGTAGTTGGGGCCGCCGGCCTTGGTCCCGGCACCCACGGCGGACTTCTTCCAGCCGCCGAAGGGCTGGCGCTGCACGATCGCGCCGGTGATGCCCCGGTTGACGTACAGGTTGCCGGCCTGGACGGTGTCCAGCCAGAGTGCCAGTTCATCCGAGTCGAGCGAGTGCAGGCCGGAGGTCAGGCCGTACTCGATCTGGTTCTGGATCGCGATGGCCTCCTCCAGGGTGGCGGCAGTCATCACGCCGAGGACCGGGCCGAAGAACTCGGTGAGGTGAAAGTAGGACCCGCGCCGGACGCCGTGGCGCACGCCGGGGCTCCAAAGCCTGCCGGATTCGTCCAGCTGCTTAGGTTCCACGGCCCAGGCCTCGCCCTCGCCGAGGGTGGTCAGCGCGTTGAGCAGCTTGCCGCCGGCCGGTTCGATGATCGGGCCCATCTGGCTGGCCGGGTCCTCCGGGTAGCCGACCTTAAGCGAGGTGACGGCGTCGATCAGCTGGTTGTGGAACCGCTTGGACGTTGCAACGGACCCCACCAGGATCACCAGCGAAGCCGCGGAGCACTTCTGGCCGGCGTGGCCGAAGGCGGAGTACGCCACGTCCTTCGCCGCCAGGTCCAGGTCGGCACTCGGGGTGACAATGATGGCGTTTTTGCCGCTGGTTTCGGCCAGCAGGGGCAGGTCCTTGCGGAAGGAACGGAACAGTTCGGCCGTCTCGTAGCCGCCGGTGAGGATGACGCGGTCCACGGCGGGGTGGGAGATCAGCTGCTGGCCGAGTTCCCGCTCGCCCAGCTGCACCATGGTGAGCACGTCGCGCGGTACCCCGGCTTCCCAGAGCGCCTCGATCATCACGGCGCCGCTGCGCCGTGCCTGCTTGGCGGGCTTGATCACGACGGCGGAGCCCGCGGCGAGGGCCGCGAGGGTGGAGCCGGCCGGGATGGCCACCGGGAAATTCCACGGCGGCGTCACCACGGTGAGCCTGGCCGGCACGAAGGTGGCGCCGTCGACGTCGTCGAGCTTGCGGGCCAATTCGGCGTAGTAGTGCGCGAAGTCGACAGCCTCGCTGACCTCGGGGTCCCCCTGGTCGATGGTCTTGCCGGTTTCGCTGGCCATCACCTCGAGGAGGTCGGCCCGGCGTGATTCGAGCACGTCGCCGGCGCGGTGCAGGATCGCGGCACGCTCGGCGCCGGAGAGCGCGCCCCACGCCTTGCCCTTCTCCACGGCGGTGTCGATGACGGCGTTGAGGGTGGCCTCGTCGTCGATGGTGGCGGCCTCGACCGCGGCGTTGCCCAAGGTGGACGTCGCCACCCGGCCCAGGATGGCGCGGCCCCAGTCGCGGTTGGCCGGCAGCGACGGGTCGGTGTCCGGGGTGTTCTCGAAGGAGTCGTGCGGCAACGGCGCGGCCGGGAGGGCGCGGTTCTGCCGGCGGTTCGGGGCCGGGACCTCGTCGTCGAGCTTGGCGAGGGAGGCGAGGAAACGCTGCTTCTCGCGCTCGAAGAGGGTTTCGTTGTCGCTGAGTTCGAAGACGGCGGACATGAAGTTGTCCTGGCTGGCGCCCTCTTCGAGCCGGCGGATCAGGTAGGCGATCGCGACGTCGAACTCGGCCGGGTGGACCACCGGAGTGTAGAGCAGGAGCGAGCCGACGTCCTGCTTGACGGCCTCGGCCTGGCCCTGCGCCATGCCCAGCAGCATCTCGAACTCGATGCCCTGCTGGGCGGTATCCGCGATGCCGCGCTGCTTGGCCAGCAGCCAGGCGAAGGCGATGTCGAAGAGGTTGTGGCCGGCGACGCCGATCCGGATGTTGCGGATCCGGTCGCGGTGCAGCGCGTAGTTGATGACGCGCTTGTAGTTGGTGTCCGAGTCCTGCTTGGTGCCCCAGGTGGCAAGAGGCCAGTCGTGCAGGGAGGCTTCGACCTGTTCCATCGGCAGGTTGGCGCCCTTGACCACGCGGACCTTGATCGCAGCGCCGCCGTCGGCGCGGCGGGCCGCGGCCCACTCCTGCAGGCGGATCATCGCGGCCAGGGCATCCGGGAGGTAGGCCTGCAGCACGATGCCGGCCTCAAGGTCCTTGAACTCCGGCTTGTCCAGGATCCGGGTGAAGACCGCAATGGTCATATCCAGGTCCTTGTACTCCTCCATGTCCAGGTTGATGAACTTGGCCTTCTGTCCGCCGGCGGCAAACGCGGCAGCGCGGGCGAAGAGCGGGGTGAGCTTTTCGACCACGTGCTCCACGGCCTCGTCGAAGGCCCAGGCGGAGTGTGGGGCCACGGTGGAGGAAACCTTGATCGAGACGTAGTCCACGTCGGGCCGGGCGAGCAGGGTGTGCGTGCCCTCGAGCCGGCGGGAGGCCTCGTGTTCGCCGAGCACGGCTTCGCCGAGGAGGTTGACGTTCAGCTTGATGCCGTCCTTGCGGATCTTTGCAATCGCGGGACCAAGCTTGGCATCAGTGGCGTCGACGATGAGGTGGCCGACCATTTCGCGCAGCACGCGGCGGGCAACCGGGATGACCACCTGCGGCAGTACCGGGGCCACGGCGCCGCCAACGCGGACGGCGCTGCGCATGTACCACGGCAGGAAGGCCGGGACCTTGGGGGCCAGGGCGGCGAGGTTGCGGGCGGCGACCCGGAGGTCCTCTGGGCGTACGACGCCGTCGACGAATCCGACGGTGAAGTCCAGGCCGTTAGGGTCCTTCAAAACACCGGCGAGCTGCGCGGCGGACGCGTCAACGGGGACCTGGGCTGCCGCGGTGAGCCAGCGGCGGACCAGCGCGATGGTCTCCTCGGCGAGGGCTGCAGCCTCAAGCACGGGCGAGCCTTCCGAAACGGCGGCGTGCGTGGCTTCCTTGCCCGCGTACGCGCCGGTGTTCAGGCCGGATTCCGTTGAGGTGTTGGTCATGGTGGCACTCGTTCTTTCTCAATATATGGACCGTTCTTGAATCAGTATGCGACTGGATTTTCATAAGATAAAGCGATGTTTTCTGAGCAATACTGGTTAGGAAAATCGCATCTTTCGGCGAGCCTCCCGCACTTCCGGCCCCTACCGGTGCGACCCTCCCTCAGCCCCTGCCGCAAAACGGCGAACCCTCCCCCACGAGGTGAGGGAGGGTTCGCCGAAATAGGGCCGGACCTGAGGGAGGGTTCGCCGAAATAGGGCCGGACCTGAGGGAGCGTCCGGAGAATGGCTGCTAAAAGTGAGGGAGCGTGGGGAGTTAGCCGACGTGGCGGTGCAGTTCCACGGCCTCTTCGTGCCGCGGGCTGTCCGGGTTCATCAACGAGTGCTTGCGGCCGTAACCGAAGTAGATGACCAGCCCCACCACCAGCCAGACGCCGAAACGGACCCACGTCTCCCAGTGCAGCTGGAACATGAGGAACGCCGAGGCGAGCATGCCGAAAAGTGGAACCACCGGCATGAAGGGCAGCCGGAAGGTGCGCGGCGCGTCGGGCTTCTTGTAGCGGAAGATGATCACGGAGAGGCAAACGACGACGAACGCGGCCAGGATACCGATGTTCGTCAGGTCCGCGACGGCCTTGATCGGAAAGACTCCGGCCAGCACCGCCGAGGCCACGCCCGCGATCCAGGTGACGCGCTGCGGGGTGCCGTGGCGGTCGGTCTTGGCGAACCAGCCCGGCAGCAATCCGTCGCGGCTCATCGAGAACCAGACCCGGGTGACACCCAGCAGGAAGGTCAGCATGACCGTCAGGATGGACAGCACGGCGAAGACGGAGATGATCGTGGCGATCACCGGCAGGCCCACCCCGTTGAAGGCGGAGGCGAAGCCGGCCTTGGGATCGATGTCCTGGTAGTTCTGCATGCCGGTCAGCACCAGGGTCGCTGCTACGTACAGGAGCATGGCCACAATCAGGGACAGGATGATCGCCTTCGGCATGTGCTTCTTGCCGTCCGTGGCTTCCTCCGCCGCGGTACTCATCGCGTCATAGCCGAACACGGCAAAGAACACGGTCGCGGAACCGGCCAGCACCGGGCCGAAGCCGCTGGGCATAAACGGGTTGTAGTTATTGGTGTTGATGTAGAAGATGCCCAGCCCGATGATGAACAGGATCAGGACGACCTTGATGGCGACGGCCACGAGCTCGAAGCGCCCGAACGTCTTGGTGCCGCGGGAGAGGATCCAGGTCACGAGCAGGCAGACGGCAATGGCGGGGATGTTGACGACACCACCCTTGCCTTCATCGAACGTCGACGTCATCCAGACGGGCATGTGGATGCCGATGCCGGAGAGGAACGCGTCGAAGTACCCGGAAATGCCGATGGCCACCACGGCGACAATGGCAATGTATTCCAGCAGCAGGTCCCAGCCGATGAACCAGCCAATCACCTCCCCCAGCGCCACGTACCCGTAGGTGTAGGCCGAACCGGCCCGGGGAATCATGCCCGCGAACTCTGCGTAGGACAGGGCCGCGGCCGCGGAAGCAAGGCCGGCGATCAGGAACGAGAACAGCACGGCGGGGCCGACGCCGGGTTCGCTCTCGCTTCCGTGGGCCACCAGCCCGGCCAGCGAGAAGATGCCGACGCCGATAATGCCGCCGACGCCGATGGCCGTCAGCTGCCACAGCCCCAGGCTCTTAAAGAGGCCGCTGTGCTTGTTTTCTTCCTCAATGTCATCGATGGGCTTGCGCCGCATGATCGACTTGGTTAAATCTTTGGTGCTCATCAGGGTCTCCTGGTCAGAAGTGGCGCCCATCAATCCACCCTGTGATGGGGGTAACTCGGTGACAACAGTATGCAAGCCGGATTGCATTAGATAAAGTGAATTCTCCTAATCAATAACCATTAGAATTCACAAAGGAATAGCGATGCTCGACGTCCGGCGGCTGCGTCTGTTGCGCGAACTCAAAATCCGGGGCACGCTCGCCGAGGTCGCCGAGGCACTGCAGTACAGCCCCTCCTCCGTCTCCCAGCAGCTGGCGCTGCTGGAAAAGGAAGCCGGCGTGCCACTGCTGCGGAAGACGGGCCGCCGGGTGCAGCTCACTCCGCAGGCCGAGGTGCTGGTGGCCCATACCGCCCAGCTATTGGAGACCCTGGAGCAGGCGGAGGCCGACCTCGCGGCCTCAATGACCACCGTGACCGGGACGGTGCGGATCGCCGTTTTCCAGTCCGCCGCACTGGCCCTGATGCCCGACGCCCTGACCCGGATGTCCTCCAGCTACCCGGAGGTCCGGATCGAGATGATCCAGCGGGAGCCTGAAACGGCCCTCCATGAGACCTGGGCCCGTGATTTCGACCTGGTCATCGCGGAACAGTATCCGGGCCATGCGGCACCCCGCTACGCCGAGCTGGACCGGCTCCGCCTGACCGGCGATGCGATCCGGCTGGCGGTCCCGCCCGCGTCCCCGGACCGTCCCGCCGTCACTTCCCTCGCCGACACCGCAGGGCTGGCCTGGGTGATGGAGCCCCGGGGTGCGGCATCCCGGCACTGGGCCGAACAGGCCTGCCGCAGTGCCGGCTTCGAGCCGGATGTGCGCTTTGAGACCGCCGATCTGCAGGCGCAGATCCGGCTGATCGAATCGGGCAACGCGGTAGCGCTGATGCCGGACTTGGTCTGGACCGGCCGGGGCACCACGGCGCAGCTGATTGACCTCCCGGGCAACCCCCACCGCACCGTCTTCACGTCCGTGCGCCGTTCCAGCGCGAAACGCCCGGCGATCGTCGCGGCCCGCGAAATCCTCGCCGAGACCGCCGCGTCCATCGCTCCCGCCGCCTGAAGTCCGTCGCCGGTGTTTCCTGGCTCACAGCGCGGCTCCGCTGCCGGCGCTAGACTGAATAAATTATGAATCGCACAATGTTCAAGTCCAAAATCCACCGCGCCACGGTCACCCACGCGGACCTCCACTATGTCGGCTCGGTCACCGTGGACCTGGACCTGCTCGAGGCCGCCGACATCCTGCCCGGTGAACTCGTCGCGATCGTCGACGTCACCAACGGGGCCCGGCTCGAGACGTACACCATCGCCGGCGAGCGCGGCTCCGGCGTCATTGGCATCAACGGCGCTGCCGCGCACCTGATGCACGAAAACGACATCGTCATCCTGATTACCTACGCCCAGATGACCACGGAAGAGGCCCAGTCCTACACCCCCAAGGTGGTCCATGTGGACAAGGACAACAAGGTGGTCCAGATCGGGAGCGACCCCGCAGAGGGCCACACCGCCGGACTGCTCCGGCCGCCGCACGCGCTGAACAACGCCACCCTGAACTGACACCTGCGCCCCCGGGGCGCCCCCGGCATGCCTGAGCAATCATGTCGTCCCGCTGCCAGCCCTGACGGGGTAGCGGAAAAATCTGATTATTGTGGGACGGTGTCCGTCATCCTTCCCCCGCCCGCGCTGCCCCGGACAGCCGCGTGCTAGGCGTCCTGGCCGGTTTTTTCGTTGTCTGGTGCATCATCCTGGTCGGCATGTTCGTTGGCCGGCGAAACATCCTGGGCGACAACGCCCGCTCCGTCCTCAGCGCGCTGACGTTCTTCGTGGCCAGCCCGGCCCTGCTGTTCGAGACGCTCAGCAAAGCCAGGCTCGGTGACGTCTTTGCCGCGCCGTTGCTGGTGACCGCAGTGGGTGCCATCGCCACCGCTGCCCTCTACTTCGGTGTGGTGCGTCTGCTGCTCAAGCGCCCGCTGCCGGAAGCCCTGGTGTCCGCCATGAGCGCGTCGCTGGCCAACTCCGCCAACCTCGGCATTCCGATCGCCGTGTTTGTGCTGGGCGACGCCAGCTATGTGGCACCCCTGCTGATCTTCCAGCTGGCCTTCTTTACCCCCTTGTTCCTCATGGTCCTGGACGCCACCACCAGCGCCCACCGGACAACGCCGCTCAGTTTTGTCCTGATGATCCTCCGGAACCCGATGATTGTGGGCTCCGGGCTGGGCCTGCTGGTGGCCGGGACGGGCTGGCAGATTCCTGAATTGGTACTGCAGCCCATCCACCTGATCGGCGGCGCCGCGATACCGGCCATGCTGCTGTCCTTCGGCATGAGCCTGAACGGGTCGCGCCCGCTGCACGCCTCGGCCCGGCGCCGGACCGACACCCTGCTGGCCTGCGCTTTCAAGCTCATCGTCCACCCGGCGCTGGCGTACCTCTTTGCCCGGTTCGCGCTCGGCCTGCAGGACCAGGCTCTTTTCGCCGTGGTCGTCACGTCCGCGTTGCCCACCGCGCAGAACGTCTTTGTGGTGGCCAACCGCTACCGCACCGGGCTCGTTGTCGCCAAGGACACCGTGTTGATCACCACGGTGGTGGCCGTCCCCGCCATGATCGGGGTGGCGCTGCTCCTCGCCTGAGGCCGGGTCCCGCCGGAGAACGGCCCGACGCCGGCGGCCGGCGGGTTCGGCCGCCGCTCAGCCCGGGGCTGTTGCCACGGAGATGCTGTAGGGCGGCAGCGTGATGGTGGCATGCCTGTCCGTGCCGATGGTGGTGCTCACCGGCGGGTCATTGGGGTCCGGGTGTCCCCCGTTGCCCCGGCCGTGGGACGGGTTCCACTTGTACTGCTCAGCGGAATACTGGTCCAGCTCAAGCTTGCCCTCAACCGGCTGGGATTCACCGCCGCCGTCCTGCATCAGCCGGACCGTGATGGCCCGCTTGGGGTCCTTGTTGAACAGGATCACGCTGAGCTTGCCGTCGGGCCGGCGGAGCGTATAGGCGGTGACCAGTTCCTGGCCCTTGGCGTTGCGCACATCGCTGGTGGTCTTGTACATCGTGTGGCTGCCCGTGCCGGCCTCCAGCCAGGTGTGGTTCACCAGCCTGGCTGCCTGGTAGCCGGCCACGGGCCGGATTTTCCATTCGTCGTAGAACTGGAAAATCATGAGGTTGCCCCGGGTGTCGCATTTTTCGCCCACCTCGTCCTGGAAGACCCAGTTCGGCTCTATTCCGTAGAAATAGCTGCTCTCTCCGCCCATCGCCAGGAACATGGCGGCCGTTTCCGCGTTGACCATGGCGCCGGGCAACTCCAGCTCTACCTGCCCAACAAACGAGGAATAGCCATACTCGGTGATGACTTTGGGCACCTCGGCCGGCAGGCCGGCATCCGCCTGGCGTTTGAGGAGCTGCCTCAGCAGCTCCGGGTTCTGGGGCAGGGTCCCGGCGGGATTGGCGCAGACGTCGTCGAAGGGGTACCACTCGAAGGAAAAGAAATCGAAGTCCGCCATCGCCCCGCGGTGCCGCAGGTAGGAGACAAAGCGGCCGGTCCAGGACCGGACCCCCTTGTCGTCCGGCCAGTGCACCCAGTCCGGCAGCGTGGTCTGGTAACCCGGGCCGCCGAACTCCAGCGACGGGTTCACGGCCTTCATGGCGGCGGCCATCTGGACGTACAGCGCCCCGTAATGCTCCGGTTGGGCGAGCTGACCGTCAGGTTCCTCGCCGATCTCAATCCGTTGAACGGGGTAGCCGCGTTTGCCGAGGTAACGGGCCAGCGCGGCGGCGTCCTCGGGCGTTCCGTACAGGGCGGGAACCGGGACCATCATGGGCTCGCCTTTGGTAATCCCGCTGGCGAAAAGCCGCTCAAAGCTGGCGTGCTCATAGTCTTTGTCGATGTCATCCTTGCTGTGCCACGGGTCCGTCGACGAGGTCCACATGACCGTCTGCCGATGCGACTTCCGGTGCCGGACGTGGTCGACGAACGCACCCGCCTGCTGCTGCCCGATGTAGAGTTCGCGAACGGCGACCCCGAGCCGGTCGCGGATGTCGCGGGACCCGGCAGGGGCGGTGTCCGAGTCCGCCGTGAAAAGGATGCGCACGTACTGGGCGCTGACCGGCTTGGACGCGATCCGCACCGTCTGGGACCCCCCGGTCCCCCGCTGCGCGGCCTGCGGGAAATCCCGCCAATTGCCGTTGTCCACGGGGAAGCGTGCATCCCGGCCGACCCAGTACTGCACCTTGAAGCTGGTGGCATACGGCGTACCCCAGTCGAGGCGGACGGTGTCCATCGGCAAAGCCTGCGGGAATTCGACCATGATCCACTGCGGATGGAGGCTGTCGGGTTCACCGGTGAAGTGGGAATCCAAATAGGGGTTGGACTTCCAGAATGTCTCGACGTCACCGTCGTTGAGACGGGAGTGGCCGCTGTTCTTTCCTTGATCGATAGTGTTGCCGCGCCGGGGAAGGCGGTAGCCGTATGAGACCCCGTAGTCCTCCACAGGTTCGGAGGAGGACGTCCAGTACCCCTGTTGCTTGTCCGGCTGGCTCCAGGTCCCCCGCGGGTTCCAATGCCACGCCTTGACGCCCAATTCGGTGCGCAGGCGGTAACTCACCGGCCCGAACCCGGCCGACTTCATGGCTTCCACATTCCGGGCCGACCAGACCCGGTCGATTTCGTTTTCTTCGAGGCCGTCGACGCCGACCCCCATGGCACGGTGGCCGTCAAACTTGTTCACCGGGTTGTCCGTCTCGATGCTGATGATGCCGTCAGCGTGCGGAAGCGGCCCCGGCGGCGCACCGCGCAACGCGACGGTCGAACCGAGCCAGATGCCCACTGCCGCGAGGCCCGCGACGGACATCAGGACGACGCGCCGGGAGGGTCGAAGGGCCGGTCTTTTCCGCTCAGTATGAGGTGTCATGGAGATCCTCGGGTCCGCAGTTGTCCGAACAGGGCATGGGAACTAAACCGGGCGGCTCTGAGCCAGCCACCCGCAACGGCAACGCCGTCGAGACGATCAAGTCCCAGTGTGCCGGGCCTTGCCGTAAATTTCTACGGCCCGGAGGCCCCCAATGTGCTCCGCGGATGGGCCGCCCCGGCGCTGCCCGGCCGCGCAGGGGCGGCCCGGTGCCGGCCCAACGGCGTGGCAGGACGGCCCGGGCAGCGGCCGGCCCTAAGCTGGGAAAGGCCAAAAAGGGTCCGGAAACCAGGCAGGCAGCGGGGGGAAGAATTGCGCAAGAAGGGCTCGCTCGGCGGCGCCGTCGACTGGATTGCCTGCGGTGTTGCCGGACTGCTGCTGGCGGCTTCGACCTCTTGCGCCGTCCCGGCAGGCAGCGGAATGGCGACGTCCCCCACGGGCCCCGCCGGCGCGGCCACCGCACCCCCCACTGCCGCATCCAACGCGGCGGCCGCCAAAGCTGCGACTGCCCCCGCCCAAACTACGGCGCCGGCGCACCGGCAACCGGCCTTCGCGGGCAAGGCCCTCGACGTGCTGTCGACGCTCCCGGTCAAGGGCAGGGCACCCAAGACCGGTTACTCCCGTGACCAGTTCGGCCAGGCCTGGGCCGACGTCGACCGCAACGGCTGCGACACCCGCAACGACGTGCTCCGGCGCGACGTGACGGCGGAAGCGCTCAAACCCGGGACCCGGGGCTGCGTGGTGCTCTCCGGCGTTCTGAAGGACCCCTACACCGGGAAGCTCATCGCCTTCCTTCGCGGCGCGAGCACCAGCAGCGCCGTCCAGATTGACCATGTCGTGGCGCTCAGTGACGCCTGGCAGAAGGGCGCGCAGCGGCTGAGCCCGGCCCGGCGGCTCGCCTTCGCCAACGATCCGCTCAATCTTCTGGCGGTGGACGGCCCGGCGAACCTGCGAAAGAGCGACGGCGATGCCGCCACCTGGCTGCCGCCGAACAAGGCCTACCGCTGCGACTACGTGGCACGCCAGATCTCGGTCAAGGCCAGCTACGCACTCTGGGTCACCGCGGCCGAGCATGACGCCATGGCACGGATCCTGGGCGACTGCCCGGCTGCCGTGGTCCCCGCCAGCCAGCAACCGGCCGCCCCGGCGCCGGCACCGGCGGCTCCGCCTGCGCCGAAAGCCCCGGCCACGCTCCCGGCACGGCCGGCGCCTGCGCCTGCCGCGGTGCACTACGCAAACTGCACCGCGGTGCGGGCTGCCGGCGCCGCCCCCATCCGGCAGGGGCAGCCCGGTTTCAGCAGCAAATTCGACGGCGACGGCGACGGGGTCGGCTGCGAGTAGCCGCCCTCCGGTTCAGACGCGGGCGAGCCCGGCGACCTCCGCGAGGAGCTCCACCGAACGCAGCCTGTCCTCGACGCCGGCGCTCTGGTGCGCGACGATCAGCTCGTCGGCGTCGGCGTGTGCGGTGAATTCCGCCAGGTAGTCCAGCACGGCGGCCGGGGTGCCCACGGCGGAGTACTTCATCATCTGCGCCATGTGCTGGCCCTGCGGCGAGTCCAGGATCATGTCCGCCTCGTCGTCGCTGAAGACGCGGCCGTTGCCGAAGAACAGCGACACCCGGGCGCGCTTGGTGGCCTGGAACATCTCCTGGGCGTCGGCGGCGGAATCCGCGGCGATCACGTTGACGCCGGCGATCACGTGCGGGGCGTCCAGCTGCTCGGAGGGCCGGAATTCGCGGCGGTAGAGGGCCACCGCGTCCTGCAGGGCGTTGGGCGCGAAGTGCGAGGCGAACGCGTAGGGCAGGCCCAGCTGGGCGGCCAGCTTCGCCCCGAACAGCGAGGAACCCAGGATGTAGAGCGGGATATTGGTGCCCTTGCCTGGGGTTGCCTCCACGCCGGGAATGCGGGTGGGGCCGGTCAGGTAGCCCTGCAGTTCCAGGACATCCTGCGGGAAGCTGTCCGCGCTCATCGGATCCCGGCGCAGGGCCCGCATGGTGTTCTGGTCGCTGCCGGGGGCGCGGCCCAGGCCCAGGTCGATCCGCCCCGGGTGCAGGGTCTCAAGCGTGCCAAACTGCTCGGCGATGGTCAGCGGCGCGTGGTTGGGCAGCATCACGCCGCCGGCCCCGAGCCGGATGCTCTTGGTGTGGGCCGCGACATGGGCGATCAGAACACTTGTGGCGGAGGACGCGATGGACGACATGTTGTGGTGCTCGGCGTACCAGATGCGGCGGTAGCCCAGCTCCTCGGCGCGTTGCGCCATGGCCACGCTTCCGGCGAAGCTTTCTGCCGCCGTCTGGCCCTTGCCGATGATTGCGAGGTCAAGGATGGAAAGCGGAACAGTCACGGAAAAGCCGGCCTTTCGTAGCGGAGCATGGTGTCTGGAAAATTCGTTTGCCGCGCCGGACTCCGGCCGGCGCACACTGGTGCCAACGGCGCCGGG
This sequence comes from uncultured Arthrobacter sp., assembly GCF_964021775.1. Classification (GTDB taxonomy): domain Bacteria; phylum Actinomycetota; class Actinomycetes; order Actinomycetales; family Micrococcaceae; genus Arthrobacter. Next base: position 16,245 of record NZ_CAXHZI010000007.1, on the reverse strand, counting down.
GCCCGGCTTATTTCTGCGCGGCCGGAATCACCGGCAAGACTGCCCGGCAGGAATACTCAGCACCCTTAGTGGGTTGCCGCCCTTATGAGCCACGACAACTCGCAGCATCCGGAATCATCCGCAACGATCGATTTGAAGGACCTGGGAACAGTCCACCGGCTGGGCTTCGGCGCCATGCGCATCGTCGGCGACGGCGTCTGGGGCGAACCGGCCGACCGGGACGCGGCCATCGCCGTCGTCCGGCGGGCCGTCGAACTGGGCGTCGACTTCATCGACACCGCAGACTCGTACGGACCCAACATCAGCGAGGAGATCCTCGCCGAGGCCCTGTATCCCTACAAGGACGGCCTGAAGATCGCCACCAAGGTCGGCTTCACCCGCACCGGCCCCGATGAATGGGTGCCGGTGGGCCGCGCCGAATACCTGCGCCAGCAGACGGAGTTGAGCCTGCGCAAGCTCAAGGTCGAGGCCCTGGACCTGCTGCAGCTGCACCGGATTGACCCCAAGGTCGACCCGGAAGAGCAGTTCAGCGTGCTCCGCGACCTGCAGAAGGAGGGCAAGGTCAAGGCCCTTGGCCTGTCCCAGGTCAGCGTGGCGGAGCTTGAGCAGGCCGGCCGGTACTTCACCGTCTCCACGGTGCAGAACCGCTACAACCTGACGGACCGCAGCTCCGAAGATGTCCTTAACTACGCTGAAGAGCACGGCATCGGCTTCATCCCGTGGGCCCCCATCTCTGCCGGCGAATTTGCCCGCCCGGGCGGCCCGCTGGACGAGGCAGCCAAGCGGCTGGGCGCCACCACCTCCCAGGTGGCTCTCGCCTGGCTGCTGCGCCGCTCCCCCGTGATGATGCCGATCCCGGGCACCGGTTCGGTCAAGCACCTCGAAGAGAACCTGGCCGCCGCCGGCGTCGTCCTCGATGACGCCACCTTTGCCGGGCTCGAAGCCGCACGCTAGCAAACCAACCATCCCCACCCCATGGCCGGCCCTGTGGCCGGCAGAACAGGAGCAAGAACATGGCTAACATCCTGATGGTCGTATCCGCCGCCGATTCCCTCACCATGCGCGACGGCAGCAAGCACCCCACCGGCTACTGGGCCGAGGAACTCGTGGTCTCGCACCAGACCCTGCAGGGCGCCGGACACAGCGTCAGCATCGCCACCCCGGGCGGCGCCAAGCCCACGGTGGACGAGGTCAGCCTGGCGGCAGAGTCCGCCGGCGGCGAGGACCGCGCCGACGGCTTCCGCAAGTACCTGGCCGACATCGACGCCGAGCTGTCCGCCCCGCTGGTGCTGGCCGACGTCGACCTTTCCGGGTACGACGCCATCGTGATGCCCGGCGGCCACGGCCCCATGGCCGACCTGTTCGAGGACGCGGACCTCGGCCGGCTGCTGGTCGAGGCCAACACGGCAGGCAAGGTCATCGCCCCCTTCTGCCACGGTCCCGCCGGCCTGCTGAGCGCCGTCGACGACGCCGGAACCTTCGCCTTCGCGGGGCGCCGCCTCACCGTGTTCACCAACGAGGAGGAGCTCGGCGGCGGCACCGGCGAGAACACGCCGTGGTTCGTTGAGGACGTGCTCAAGGAGAAGGGCTCGGTCATTGAAAACGGGGCCGCCTGGAGCTCCAACGTGGTCCGCGACGGCAACCTCATCACCGGCCAGAACCCGCAGTCCAGCGAGGACGTGGCGAAGGAAGTGCTCAAGGCCCTCGCCGAATAGCGGCGCCCGCCAGGCCTACAAATGAACCGCAAATAAACACTGGCCGATGCCGGGTCCGCGCTGGCGGACCCGGCTAAGCTAGCGGCATGGCCATCAAATCCACTGCAGATAAAGTCGCCACCATCCAGAAGGGCTACACCCTGGAGGGACCCACGATCGAGCTGGGGGCCGCGATCGTCGACGGCGAACTCCGCAAGGACGCGCCCGTCCGGCTGCCGCTGGCGATGATGAACCGGCATGGCCTGGTGGCCGGCGCCACCGGTACCGGCAAGACCGTGACCCTGCACATGATGGCCGAGCAGCTCTCCACCGCCGGTGTCCCGGTCTTCCTCGCGGACATCAAGGGCGACCTTTCCGGCCTCGCCACGGCCGCCGCCGGCTCGGACAAACTCAAGGCCCGCACCGACAGCATCGGCCAGGCCTGGTCCGGGAAGACGTTCCCGGTGGAGTTCCTGGCCCTCGGCGGCGACGGGGCCGGCATCCCGGTGCGGTCCACAATCACCTCCTTTGGCCCCATCCTGCTGTCGCGGGTGATGGAGCTCAACGAGACCCAGGAGTCCAGCCTGCAGCTGGTCTTCCACTTTGCGGACAAGAACAACCTTGAACTGATCGACCTGAAAGACCTCCGCGCGGTCATCCAGTTCCTCACCTCGGCGGAGGGCAAGGACGAGCTGGAGAACCTTGGCGGCCTATCAAAGTCGACCGCCGGCGTCATCCTCCGCGAACTCATCACGCTTGAGGCGCAGGGCATGGAGAAGTTCTTTGGCGAGCCGGAGTTCGACACCGCTGAACTGCTGCGGACCGCCCCCGACGGCCGCGGCGTCGTAACCTGCCTGGAGCTGCCTACCCTGCAGACCAAGCCCATGTTGTTCTCCACCTTCCTGATGTGGCTGCTCGCCGACCTGTTCGAGGACCTTCCGGAAGCCGGCGATCTGGACAAACCGAAGCTCGTGTTCTTCCTCGACGAGGCGCACCTGCTGTTCAACGGCGCCTCCAAGGCCTTCCTCGACGCGATCACCACCACGGTCCGGCTGATTCGCTCCAAGGGCGTGGGGATCTTCTTCGTGACGCAGACGCCCAAGGATGTCCCGGCGGATGTCCTGGGCCAGTTGGCCAACAGGGTCCAGCACGCCCTGCGGGCTTTTACCCCCGAGGACGCCAAAGCGCTCAAGGCGACGGTGTCGACCTTTCCGGTCAGCGACTACGACCTCGAAGAGACGCTCACCTCGGCCGGAATCGGCGAGGCCGTCATCACAGTTATGAATGAGAAGGGCGCTCCCACCCCGGTGGCCCTGACCCGGCTGCGGGCGCCGGAGTCCGTGATGGGCCCCAGCGACGATGCGCTGATTTCCAGCACCGTGGCCGGCTCCGCCCTGCTCGCCAAGTACGGCACGGCCGTGGACAACGTCTCCGCCTACGAAAAGCTCGCGGGCCGGGCGGCAGCACCGACCGGCCCCGCGGCGGGCGGCTCCCCCACCGGTCCGGAACCCGGAACCGGACTGGACCCCGACGCCGTCGATGCGGACGCCCGCCGGATCGAGGAAGAGATCCTGGGCCGCCCCAGCAGCCGGTCGGCGCCGATGCCCGAACCGGACCGTGCCCCGCAGCGTCGAGCCCCGCAGCCGCAAGAAGACGGCGGCGGCATGGCCGGAGACCTCGCCGGCGCGCTGGGCGGGGCGCTGGGCGGCGGGCTCAAGAGCATGGCCCGTTCGCTGGGTACCCAGATTGGCCGGGAGCTGCTCCGCGGCGTCTTCGGTACCTCTTCCCGGCGGCGCAGACGCTAGCCGCACCGCCGCCCCGCACACCCGCCCGGCCGTCCGCCGTCCGCCGTCCGCCGGTAATGGTGCACGTCACAGCAGGCGCCCCGGAGACCGGTAATCAACGGGCGTGCAGGTAACGTAAGGTACGTGCAGATGAGTCAGGCGTTGGTCAGGATTGCAGCCGTGTGGCTGTTGGGCCTGATGCTCGCCGTGGCCGGCGCCGTCGTCGCCATCAATCTGGTGAACAATTCGATCGCCAGCCCCCAGCAGCCCGTGCGCGAGTATCTGGACGCGCTGCAGAAGGGCGAAGGCGAGAAGGCCCTCGGCCTGCTGAAAGCCTCCGTGCCGCAAAGCAACCCCGCGATGCTGGACGGCGAGGCGCTGAAGACTGCGGCCGCGGGAATCTCGGATGTGAAATTTGGCAACGCGGAGGACCGGGGCGGCAACCAGGTAATGGTTCCGATTGATTACACCCTCGGCGGGAGCCGGCTGCACACCGAGTTCCTGCTCCAGCGCTCCGGCACGCAGTGGCTCTTTTTCCACGACTGGTCCTTCGTTCCGGCCGCGCTCCCGGTGCTGGATGTCACCGTCGTAAACTCGAACCAGGCCTCCCTTAACGGCGTTCCGGTGAACATGCCCAACGGCCGGAACACCTTTGCCGTGTTCTACCCCGGTGAGTACGAGGCGTCCTTGAACGGCAAGTTCTTCGCCGCCCCCGCGACCCGGGCAACGGTTTCCAGCCGGGACATGCCCTCGGCTCCGTTGAACCTGCTCACCCAGGCCACCGAGGGGCTCAAGGACGCTGTCACCGCCAAGGTCAAGGAGTTCCTGGATACCTGCGCGGCGCAGGCCGACAAACAGCAGCGGCTTCAGCCGGACTGCCCGTTCTACCACGCCACCAACAACCGGGTGGTGGACGGGACCATCGACTGGAGCATCGCCGACTACCCTGCCGTCAGCATCGAGCCCTTCGGCGGCCGCTGGGTTGTCGCGCCGCTGGACGGCAAGGCCAGGATCAAGGCACGGCAGGTGGACCTCTTCACCGGGGCGGTCACGGAGCTGAACACGGTCCATGATTTCAGCTTCACCACCCGGCTGGACATCGCCGGCGACTCGGTTAAGCTCACTCCGCAGCTGAGCAACTAGGGCCGCTGCCCAAACCGGCCGGCCGTTACGCCCAGCAGTCACACCTCGAAGTGGACTACCCAACGGGAACCTACGACGTCCGCCGTCGAGCCGTGTCACAGGGCGCAGCGCTGCTGCCCAGTTACCCGGCCCGCGACCCCGCCTCCACGCAGGGAACCCGCGGCATTCCGGCGCATCCTGGGTGCGCGAAGAAGGTGCGGTCAGCAGCAACTGGGCAGGAGCGTCAGCACGGGGTGCTTTTGACACCCCGGGTCACCAGTGCTTTTTAAAGGGGTTGACGATCCGCAGCTTCTGCGCCATAGTCATCGTATATGATTTCGTACTCGATGAGGAGATATTCTTGGAACAGGTCACCGACCACACCCTGGCCGCGGCCCGCAAGGTCATCGCGGTACATATCAACTACCCCAGCCGGGCAGCCCAGCGCGGCCGTACGCCGGAACAGCCTTCCTACTTCCTGAAGCCATCGTCCTCCCTGACGGTCGGTTCGGCGCAGGCACCCTCGACGGTGGAGCGTCCCGCCGGCTGCGAACTCCTCGGCTACGAGGGCGAAATCGCTTTGATCATCGGCAAGCCCTCCCGGCGCGTGGGCCTCGAGGACGCCTGGAGCCACGTCCGTTGGGTCACGGCCAGCAACGACCTCGGCGTGTACGACCTCCGCTATGCGGACAAGGGCTCCAACCTCCGGTCCAAGGGCGGTGACGGCTTCACGCCCGTGGGCCCGGGCCTGATCGCTGCGGATGCCGTGGATCCCGCCGCACTGCGGATCCGCACCTGGCACAACGGTGAACTGGTCCAGGACGACACCACCCACGACCTGCTCTTCCCGTTCGCCCGGCTCGTGGCCGACCTCTCCCAGCTGCTCACCCTCGAAGAAGGGGACATCATCCTCACCGGCACCCCGGCCGGGGCCTCGGTCGCCACGCCGGGCGACGTCGTCGAGGTGGAGGTCAGCAGCGCTGACCTGTCCACCGGCCGGCTGGTCACCCGGGTGGAGGAAGGCACGACGCCGTTCGCGGACTTCGGCGCCCGGCCCGAGACGGACGACCTGCAGCGGGAGGAAGCCTACGGTTCCCGCGAAGCGGCAGGGCTTCCTGCTCTGGCACCGGAGGTGCCGGCTCCTGTCCTGTCCCCGGAGCTGAAAGCGAAGCTGGAAAGCGTCTGCACCGCCACCCTGTCCTCCCAGCTGCGCAAGCGCGGACTGAACAACGTCAGCATCGACGGCCTCACCTCCACCCGCCCCGACAAGCGCATTGTCGGCCTGGCCCGGACCCTGCGCTACGTACCCAACCGCGAAGACCTCTTCAAGGCCCACGGCGGCGGTTTCAACGCCCAGAAGAAGGCGATCGACTCCGTCAACGAGGGGGAAATCCTCGTCATGGAGGCCCGCGGCGAAAAGGGCACGGGCACCATCGGCGACATCCTGGCCCTCCGCGCCCAGGTCCGCGGAGCCGCCGCCATCATCACCGACGGCGGCGTACGCGACTTCTCCGCCGTGGCCGCGATGGACATGCCCACCTACTATTCCAACCCGCACCCCGCGGTCCTGGGCCGCCGGCACATCCCATGGGACACGGACATCACCATCGCCTGCGGCGGCACCACCGTGCAGCCAGGGGACATCATCGTGGCGGATTCCGACGGCATCCTGGTGATCCCGCCGGCCCTCGCCGATGAACTCGCGGACGATTCCATCGCGCAGGAGCGTGAGGAAACGTTCATCGCCGAGATGGTGCAGCAGGGCCACAGCGTGGACGGCCTCTACCCGCTGAACGCCACATGGCGCGGCAAGTACGAGGAATGGGAAGCGGGGAAAACCCAATGACCGAGACAGTAACGGCCACGGGCGCAGGCACGCACGCAACCAGCAAATCCGAACGGGCCTACGCCTTCGTCAAAACCCGCATCGTCGAAGGCGCCTACTCCCCCGGCTACCGGCTGGTGCTCGCCAAGATCGCCGAGGACCTGGGCGTCAGCGTGGTGCCGGTGCGCGAGGCCATCCGCCGGCTCGAGGCGGAAGGCCTGGTGAAGTTCGAACGGAACGTCGGTGCCACTGTCGCCGGCATCGACCCCACCGAATTCCTCTACACGATGCAGACGCTGAGCATCATCGAGGGTGCCGCCACGGCCCTTTCGGCTCCGCTGATCGGGCCGGCGGACGCGGCGCGTGCCAGGGCCGTGAACGCCGAGATGCGCGACTGCCTGAAACACTTCGATCCGGTCCGGTTCACGCAGCTGAACCAGGACTTCCACAGCGTCCTGTTCGAGCACTGCCCCAACCCGCACATCCTGGACTTGGTCCACCGGGGCTGGAACCGGCTGGCGTCGCTGCGGTCCTCCACATTCCGGTTCGTTCCCGGACGCGCCCACGAGTCCGTGGACGAACACGAGACGCTCCTGCAACTCATCGAATCCGGCGCCGGAGCGGATGAGATCGAACGGTCCGCCCGCCTGCACCGATCCGCCACCCTGGACGCGTACCTCGCCCAAAGCAACAGTTAGGAAGACAACAATGACGTTCACTGCTCCTGTTACCACCACCCACTACATTCCGCAGGACCTGCCCACCCACATCCAGCACTACATCAACGGCGAGTTCGTTGACTCCGTGGGCGGGGCCACCTTCAACGTCTTGGATCCGGTATCCAACACCAACTACGCCACCGCGGCGGCCGGGCAGAAGGAAGACATCGACCTCGCCGTCTCCGCCGCCCGCGACGCGTTCACCAACGGCCCATGGCCGAAGATGAAGCCCCGCGAACGCGCCCGCGTCCTGAACAAGATCGCCGACGCCGTCGAAGCCCAGGAAGCACGCCTCGCCGAACTCGAAACCTTCGACACCGGCCTGCCCATCACCCAGGCCAAGGGCCAGGCGCTCCGCGCGGCCGAAAACTTCCGCTTCTTCGCGGACCTGATCGTGGCCCAGTTCGACGACGCCATGAAGGTCCCCGGCGCCCAGATCAACTACGTCAACCGCAAGCCGATCGGCGTCGCCGGCCTCATCACCCCCTGGAACACCCCCTTCATGCTGGAGTCCTGGAAGCTCGCCCCCGCGCTGGCCACCGGCAACACCGTGGTGCTCAAGCCGGCCGAGTTCACCCCGCTCTCCGCCTCGCTATGGGCGCAGATCTTCAAGGACGCCGGCCTTCCCGACGGCGTGTTCAATCTGGTCAACGGCCTGGGCGAGGAAGCCGGCGACGCCCTCGTGAAGCACCCGGACGTCCCGCTGATCTCCTTCACCGGCGAGACCACCACGGGGCAGACGATATTCCGCAACGCCGCGGCCAACCTCAAGGGCCTGTCCATGGAACTCGGCGGCAAGTCCCCGTGCGTTGTGTTCGCCGACGCCGACCTCGACGCCGCGATCGATTCCGCTCTCTTCGGGGTCTTTTCACTCAACGGCGAGCGCTGCACAGCGGGCTCCCGGATCCTGGTGGAGCGCGCCGTGTACGAGGAATTCTGCGACAAGTACGCCGCCCGGGCGAAGAACATCGTGGTCGGCGACCCGCACGACCCCAAGACAGAGGTGGGCGCCCTGGTCCACCCGGAGCACTACGCGAAGGTGGCCTCCTACGTGGAGATCGGCAAATCCGAGGGCCGGCTCCTTGCCGGCGGCGGACGTCCGGAGCACTTGCCCGAGGGCAACTACATCGCCCCGACGGTGTTCGCCGACGTCGCCCCGGACGCGCGGATCTTCCAGGAGGAGATCTTCGGCCCCGTCGTTGCCATCACCCCGTTCGACAGCGACGACGAAGCCCTCGCCTTGGCGAACAACACCAAGTACGGGCTGGCCGCCTACATCTGGACGCAGAACCTGACGCGGGCGCACAACTTCTCGCAGAACGTCGAGGCGGGCATGGTCTGGCTCAACAGCCACAACGTCCGGGACCTGCGCACTCCGTTCGGCGGGGTCAAGGCCTCCGGCTTGGGCCACGAGGGTGGCTACCGTTCGATCGATTTCTACACCGACCAGCAGGCTGTGCACATTACCCTCGGCACCGTCCACACCCCCAAGTTCGGCGCCTAACGGCGCTCACCCCCTTTCAACGAAGAGAGATTCCCATGAACAACCAAGTTTCACAGCACAACTTCGTCCCCACCCCCACGGTCCCGGCGCCGGACATCGTCCGCTGCGCCTACATGGAGATCGTGGTCACCGACCTCGCCAAGTCCCGCGAGTTCTACGTGGACCTCCTGGGCCTGCACGTCACCGAAGAGGACGAAAACGCCATCTACCTGCGTTCCTTCGAGGAATTCATCCACCACAACCTGGTACTCCGCAAGGGACCCATCGCCGCCGTCGCGGCCTTCGCGTACCGGGTGAAGTCCCCCGCCGAGGTGGACGCCGCCGAGGCGTACTACAAGGAGCTGGGCTGCCGCACCGAACGCCGCAAGGACGGCTTCACCAAGGGGGTCGGCGACGCCGTCCGGGTGGAGGACCCGCTGGGCTTCCCTTACGAGTTCTTCTACGAGGTGGAGCACGTGGAGCGCCTCACCCAGCGCTACGACCTCTACTCCGCCGGCGAGCTGGTCCGGCTGGACCACTTCAACCAGGTGACCCCCGACGTACCCCGCGGCCGGAAGTACCTGGAGGATCTGGGCTTCCGGGTCTCCGAGGACATCCAGGACTCCGACGGCGTCACCTACGCCGCCTGGATGCACCGCAAGCAGACCGTGCACGACACCGCCCTGACCGGCGGCAACGGCCCGCGCATGCACCACGTCGCGTTCGCCACCCACGAAAAGCACAACATCATCCAGATCTGCGACAAGATGGGCGCCCTGCGCATCAGCGACCGGATCGAACGCGGCCCCGGACGGCACGGCGTCTCCAACGCCTTCTACCTCTACATCCTGGACCCGGACGGGCACCGCGTGGAGATCTACACCCAGGACTACTACACCGGCGACCCGGACAACCCCACCATCACCTGGGACGTCCATGACAACCAGCGCCGCGACTGGTGGGGCAACCCGGTGGTCCCGTCCTGGTACACCGAGGCTTCCCTGGTGCTGGACCTCGACGGCAACCCGCAACCCGTCGTCGTCCGCGAGGAAAAGAGCGAAATGGCCGTGACCGTGGGTGCCGACGGCTTCTCCTACACCCGCAAGGAAGAGGACGGCCACACCGGGGACAAGACCGGCTTCAAGCTCGGCGCGCAGCTGTAGCCATGCTGGACGCCAAGACGATCGAGGCCATCGCCGACGAATTGCTGGAAGCCGGCCGCAGCCGGACACCGGTCGCCCGCCTGACAGCCCGCTACCCGGACATGACCGTGGAGGACTCCTACGCCGTGCAGCAGCTGTGGCGCCGGCGCAACGAGGAGGCCGGCCGGAAGCTGGTGGGCCGCAAGATCGGCCTGACTTCCAAGGCCATGCAGGCGGCCACCGGCATCACCGAACCGGACTACGGCGCCATCTTCGATGACATGGTGCTCGAGACCGGTTGCGCGGTGCAGTGGGACCGGTATACCCACCCCCGCGTGGAAGTGGAGCTGGCTTTTGTGCTGAAGAAGGACTTGTCCGGACCCGGTTGCACCATCTTCGACGTCCTGAACGCCACCGACTACGTGGTGCCGGCCCTCGAGATCCTGGACTCCAGGATCGAAATGGAGGGCCGTACCATCGTGGACACCATCGCCGACAACGCGGCGATGGGCGCCATGGTGGTGGGCGGCACTCCCGTCCGTCCCGACGCCGTGGACCTGCGCTGGGTCTCCGCCATCCTCTACAAGAACCAGACCGTCGAGGAAACCGGCGTGGCGGCAGGGGTCCTGGACCACCCGGCCGCCGGGGTCCACTGGCTCGCAAACAAGATTGCCGCGCACGGTGACGGCATGAGGGCCGGGGACATCATCCTGGCCGGCTCGTTCACCCGGCCCCTGTGGGTTTACCAGGGTGATACCGTCCACGCCGACTATGGACCCCTGGGGAGCATCACGTGCCGTTTCGAGTAGAACCCGGTCCCACCTTCCGGGACGCCCTGCGCGACCAAACGGGCGCTGCCGCCCGCCCCCTGGCGGGGATGTGGGTGTGCTCAGGCAGCCCTCTGGTGGCGGAGATCTGCGCCGGTTCCGGACTGGACTGGCTCCTGATCGACGCCGAGCACAGCCCCAACGGCCTGGAGTCCATCCTCGCCCAGCTCCAAGCCGTGAATGGCTACCCGGTCCAGGTGATGGTCCGCCCTCCGGTGAACGACACCGTGCTGATCAAGCAGTACCTGGACCTCGGCGCCCAAAACCTGCTGATCCCCATGGTGAACTCGGCTGCCGAGGCGCGGGCCGCCGTGGCCGCCACCCGTTACCCGCCCGAAGGAGTCCGCGGCGTGGGCTCCGCGCTGGCCCGCGCATCCCGCTGGAACCGGGTCCCGGGTTATCTGGCCGGGGCTGCCGGCACCGTCAGCGTCACCGTCCAGATTGAATCCGTCGCGGCCGTCGAGGCCGTGGAGGCAATCCTGGCCGTCGCCGGCGTGGACGCCATTTTCCTGGGGCCCTCAGACCTCGCCGCGTCCATGGGTCTGCTGGGACAGCAGGAACACCCCGAAGTGCGGGCCGCCGTCGAACACTGCCTGTCCGCTGCCACGGCGGCCGGCAAGCCGGCAGGCGTCAACGCCTTCAACCCCGACACCGCTCTCCACTACCTCAGCCTCGGCGCCGACTTCATTCTGGTGGGCGCCGACGTCTCCCTTCTCGCAAGAGGTTCCGAAGCCCTCGCCGCCCAATACATCCAGCCCGCTGACGGCGGCTCCCCCGACAGCTACTGATTCGCTTCTCCTCAGCGCAGTCGGGCGCTTTAGTCCATGCCGCGCAGGTCCAGGACCAGCTCGGTGTCACCGTGGGCCTGCAGCACTACGGGGATGCCCCAGTCCTGCTGGTACAGGTGGCACGCCGCGTGGTCCGGGATCTCGCCATCCGCGTCCGCGGGGCCGTCGCAGGCCGCAGCGCGGGCAGTAATGTGCAGCACGCCCTCGGGGACGTCCGAGGCAAGTTCCAGGGTGCGGAGCAGGCCCACGGAGGTCCCGCCGCCGGCCACCAGAAGCTCCGGCGGGGTGGATGAGATCTTCAGTTGCGTCGGGTCGCCCCAGCGGTCGTCCAGCTTCTGCCCGGTCGGGGCGGTGAACCGGACCGTCAGGGACAGCAGCCCGGGAGCCACGGGGCTCTTGGGCCGGTGCGTCTGCGCTGCTCCCTCGTCCACCTGCTGGGCTTCCTTGGGGAGGGGCACGTAGACGAGCTGGTGCTTGTTCGCTTCGACCACCACCAGCAGCGGCTCGGAGCCGGCCACGTGGGTGTGGTCCACGATGACGTCCGAGGGTTCGGACAGCCCGCGCGCGAGCGTGGACACAGTCCCCGAGGCCGGGTCGTAGCGGCGGACCGCACCGTTATAGGTGTCCGCGATCGCCACCGAGCCGTCCGGCAGCACCGTCACGCCCAGCGGGTGCTGCAGCCGGGCCTCGGCGGCCGGGCCGTCGCGGAAACCGAAGTCGAACAGGCCCTTGCCGACGGCCGACTCGACCGTGATGGCGCCGGAGTCGGAGATCACGAGCTTGCGCAGTGCCGACGTCTCCGAGTCCGCGACCCAGATATTGCCGTCCGCGTCTTCGGCGAGGCCTGAGGACTGGGCGAACCAGGCTTCCGCGGCCGGGCCGTCGAGCAGCCCCTCGAGGCCGTTCCCGGCGATGATGGATACGGCTCCGGTGACCGGGTCGAAGCTGAAGATCTGGTGCACGCCGGCCATGGCCACCACGACGGCGTTGAGCTTGCTGGACCAGACGACGTCCCAGGGCGAGCTCAGCGAGACCTGCAGCGGGTCCGCTTCGAGCCGGGTGCCGTAGGCGGCGCCCTCCTCGTCCACGCGGGCCGGACCGGTTTCGAGCAGCCGCTGCACCCCGTTCCCGGCGAGGGTGCTGGCGGTACCGTCCGTGAGGGAGAGCCCGCGCAGCCGGTGGTTAACCGAGTCGGCGATCACGACGTCGTACCCGGCCTTCGCGGCCACATCCGCCGGCAACAGCACCAGGCCTTGCGGTTCGTTGAAGCGGGCGTCCGCGGCGCCGCCGTCGGCGTAGCCCTTCTCCCCCGACCCGTACGTGCCCAAGACGGTCTGGAAGTCGGTGGAGAGCTCCACCAGGCGGTGGTGTCCGGTGTCGGTGACCAGCCAGGAGCCGGCGTCGGACTCCGGCCCGGCGTCTCCCGCAGCGGCGGAACCGCCGCGGCCGGCCGGAAGGTACAGGGCCTTGCCGGGGAACCGCAGCGTGCCCGACGTCGGTTCCGGGGCCACGTAGGGGCCGTCACCGCGGTGCAGGGTGCCCTTCGCCTCGTGCTCGGCAATCAGCTCGGGGATGAGGACGGCCAGGCCGTCCGCGTGGCCTTCGCCGGAGAGGTGCGCGACGATGTAGCCCTCGGGGTCGATGACCACCAGGGTGGGCCACGCGCGGGCGGTGTAGGCCTTCCAGGTGTCCAGTTCCGGGTCGTCCAGCACCGGGTGGTGGATTTCGTACCGCTCCACGGCGGCGGCCAGAGCGACCGGATCCGCCTCGTGCTCGAACTTGGGCGAGTGCACGCCAACCGTCACCAGGACGTCGGAGTACTGCTGCTCCAGCGGGCGCAGTTCGTCCAGGACGTGCAGGCAGTTGATGCAGCAGAAGGTCCAGAAATCCAGCAACACGATCTTGCCGCGGAGGGATTCAAGGTCCAGGGATTTGCCGCCGGTGTTCAGCCAGCCCCGGCCTACGAGTTCGGAGGCCCGGACCCGGTGGTGGGTGCGTACGGTTTCGCTCATCAGCGTCCTTCCAGCTTTGAATTGCGTTCTGCCAGCTTCGCGTCGCGTTGTGCGAGCTGGGCAAACATATCGTTGTAAGCGGTGAGATCGGCGTCGTTATTCCTGTCCGCTGCCCGGTCGGTGCGTTTGGACTCGCGCGCATCGGAGCGGGACCACATCACCGCGACGCCGATCGCCACCAGCAGGGTGGGTACTTCGCCGATCCCCCAGGCCACCGCGCCGCCCATCTGCTGGTCGAGCAGGGCCGACGGGCCCCAGGTCCGGCCCAGATTGCCGAAGTAGTCGGCGGCCAGCAGCCCGGTGCCGCCCATAATGGCGACACCGAAGAAGGCGTGGAAGCCCATGGTGGCCAGCAGGAGCAGCAGCCGCATCGGGTACGGGGCCCGCCGGGGCAACGGGTCGGTGCCGATCATGGTCAGCACGAAGATGTAGCCGGTCAGGGCGAAGTGCAGGTTCATCAGCTCGTGTCCCACGTGGTCGCGCATGGCGTAGCCGAAGGCGTCCGAGTAGTAGAACAGCACAATGGAACCGGCAAAGTTTGCGGCGGCAAACAGCGGGTGCGTGACGAGTTGCGAGAACTTGGAGTGCACAAAGACCAGCAGCCATTCCCGGGGTCCGCGGGAGCTGTCCTGCCGCGGGGTCAGAGCCCGCAGCGCGAGCGTGACCGGCGCGCCCAGGACCAGGAAAATGGGCGCCACCATGGTCAGCGCCATGTGGTCCACCATGTGTGCGGAGAACAGCACCCGGCCGTAGACCGATGGCGGGCCGGACGTCACGTAGGTGAGGACCACCAGTCCGATCACCCAGTTGACGGTGCGGAACCAGGACCAGGAGTCACCGCGCCGGCGCACCTTGCGGATGCCCAGGAAGTAGGACACCAGGCCGAAGACCGCGACGGCGACCCAGAGCCAGTCGAGCCGCCACTCGGTGAGCCAGCGCTGCGGGGTCAGTTCCGGAGGCAGTTCGTAGCCGGAGAGGATGAAGGCCGGCGACGCGTCCGGGGCGAACGTGGTGGGCTGCGGCGGCGCGGAACGGCCCAGCGCGACGGCGATTCCCGACGTCGCGCCCATGATCAGCAGCTCCACGAGTACCAGCTGCCACAGCACCCGGCGTGCGGACAGGCCGGCACCCTTGGCGCCCAGCTGCGGGATCACCCACCGCCGGTGCATCAGACCGATGCCGCCGAGGATCAGTGCCGCTGCCGTCTTGGCCAGGATGAGCTGGCCGTACGGGGACCCGAAAAGGTCGGCCCAGCTGGAGACCCTGATGCTGGCGTTGATCACGCCGGAGGCGAAGACCAAAGCGAAGGCGAAGCCGGCCAGGGACGAGAACCGGCGGAAGGTGGGCTCGGTAATGTCCGGGGCGCCCTTGGCCCCGGGGGCCGGCGCTGCGGCCAGGACACCGGAGAGGAGGGCAAGGACGACGATGCCTCCCACCCAGGCCGAGACGCCCACGAGGTGTAGGCCCAGGGAGTTGATGGCGCCTTCGTGGTCGTTCGAGCTGGCTGAGTGGCCTATCAGCGCCGCCGGCACCAGTCCCGCCATGGCAAGGACCAGGGTGAGGGCAAGCGCTCCCCTCGACCGGACGCCGAACAGGGCGGTGGTGGCTACCGCGGCGATGATGACCACCGCCAGCCAAGCCCGCCCGGTGTCGATGTCGGTCATGAAGTAGACCAGGGACTTGGTGAATTCAGGGTCCCCGGAAACCGCCTGACCCGCAATATCTGAGTAGCTCAGCACCAGCACCGCGACGGCAGAAAGCGTCCAGGTGACGCCCGCGACGGCGGCGATGGCCAGTGCGCGGGTGAACGCGGGATGTTCCGGGGCGTCCTTGTCCTTGGACCGGCGGCCGGAGAGGTTCCGCGGCAGGATTCCGACGGCGAAAATGAGGCCGCCGATCACGGTGGCGAGGGAGACGTTGTGGACAGCCTTGCTGATGGGAAGCCCCCAGCGGACCAGCGCTCCCGGATCCGAGACCGCGCGGGCACCTGCCGCCCCGGAGAAGAGCATCGCAGCCACCAGCCCGAAGAACAACGCAGCCAGCCCGGCCAACTGCCAGGGACGGGAGATTCCCGGCGTTCCGGCACCGGTGCCTAGCGCTCCCCCCGTTGAGGTGGGCGCTGCTGAGGTTCGGGGTTTTGCTGCTGAAGGCACAACTCCATTGTCCGCTACGGCCGCCTGCGCGCCGAATCCGTCCGATGGCGCTTAACGCAAAGGAGCGGCAACCCAACGGGTTGCCGCTCCTTTCAAGCGTGAGAAGAAGACTACTTCTTCTTGGCGACTGCAGCCTTCAGCTTGGAGCCGGCGGTCAGCTTGACGCTGTGGCCAGCGGCAATCTGGATGGTCTCGCCGGTCTGCGGGTTGCGGCCGGTGCGGGCGGCGCGGTCGGTGCGCTCGACAGCGAGCCAGCCCGGGATGGTGATCTTTTCGCCCGCGGCGACAGAGGTCTCGAAAACCTCGAACAGTGCATCGAGCACGGAGTTGACGGCTGCCTGGCTGGTGCCGGCCTTGCCAGCTACCTCTGCAACAAGTTCACTACGGTTCTTAGCCATTTATGTCCTCCTGGACGGTTCTAATTTCTGAAGCCTGTACGCGGCATGCGTACAAGCCACTCTTCGAAAACTTACCAGCTTGGCGGCCTTGAGGCGGCAAATTCCGCGTGTTTTCGCCCTTTTTCGGGAAAAAATCCGGGTTTCGGGGGCTTTCGAGGCCCTTTTCAGCCGTCAGCGGAAGCCCCGATCCTGCGGGGAGCGCCCCGGCCCACGGCAGCGAGCCCGCGCAGCTGCGGGTGCGTCGTTTGGGGGTTAAAGGGGGAGAGCCTCCAACCTGGTGGTTGGAGGCTCTCGACCT
>NZ_CAXHZI010000006.1:0-204037 GCF_964021775.1 uncultured Arthrobacter sp. | reverse complement strand
GTGGTTCAGCATCTGAAGTAGTGGTTTCTTCGGGGTGTTTGGTGGGGGTCGAGGTGGGGTGGGGGGATGAACCAGGGGATTCCGGTGCGGAGTTGGATGGTCCATTGTTCTTTGTGGATGAGGTGGTGGTGGTGGGAGCAGAGGAGGACGCCGTTGTCGGTGCTGGTGGTGCCGCCGCGGGACCAGTAGGTGATGTGGTGGGCTTCGCACCAGGTGGCGGGCATGGTGCAGTTGGGGAAGGCGCAGCCTTGGTCGCGGGCGGTGATGGCTTTGCGGATGTGGGGCGGGAAGATCCGGGTGGTGCGGCCGATGTCGAGGATGCGGCCCTGACTGCCGAGCAGGATGGGGATGATGTCGGCGTCGCAGGCGATTTTGCGGATGGTCGCGGCGGTGACGGGGCCGGTGAAGGCCATGGTCCCGGTGCCGGTGAACCCCATCGGGCCTGTGCCGCGTCCGCTGGCGTCCGTGTTGGTGGTGTTTAGGAGGTGTTCGAGGAGGTCGCGGTAGTCGATGGTGACCATGATCTGGGGCCGGTGTCCGCCGGTGGCGGGCAGCCCGCCGGACGCGAGGGCTATTTTGCAGCCGCCGACCAGGCCGTCGAGGTATTTCTGCGGCCGGGACCGCCAGTCCAACCCGCCCGGCACGAACCCCTCCGCCCCGGTAACCTCCCCGGCCACGCCCACCTCCCCGCCGCCGTCCGCCCCGGTCACCCCGCCGCCGTCCGCCCCGCCACTGTCCGCAGCGCCTGGACTGCCGTCAGTGCCTGTCGTGCCGGGGGTGGTGCGGGGGTTGGTGGCGGTGTTCATCACGGTGAGCAGGGTCTCGAATTGTTCGGTGGTGGCGAAGATTTCCAGGTGGTGCAGGCCGTGGCGGGGTTTACGGATGAACGCGCCCTGTAACTGGCGCAGGACCTCCTCGGAAGGTTCGGCGCCGTCCTGGTCGATGGCGTCCAGCCAGCGCCGGGTGACCCGGGCCAGGAAGTCCGGGTCGTGCTCGGCCGCGGTGGCCGTGAGGGAGTGTTCCATCCGGGCGGTCGTGGCCGGGTCACACAGGGGCCGGACCCGGTCCAGGGCCTGGGCGATGATGGTCGCGGACCGGGACGGCACGGTCCCGGCGGCCACGGCGGCGGCGAGTTCCTCATGCAGCGGCGGGAGGATCTGCCCGGTGATCCCGGTCCGCGGCAGGACCGCGGCGGTCAGGGACAGCCGGCGGTGCGCTTCGGTGCCGGTGATCTGCAACCGGTCCCGCAGGAAGTCCCCGCTCTTGCGGTAACCGTCATCCAGGACCGGGGAGTCCGCGGCGGCGGCTTCCTTCCGGGTCCGGTCCACCGCGGCCGCGCCGACAAGCTGCAGGAACTCCACCCCCCGGGCGAGTTCCTCGACCCCGGCGGCGTACTCCGCGGCCTCCGCGAACCCGAACAGCGCCGCGTCCCTCACCGCCGTCGCGCACAACTCCCGCACCTGCCCCAGAATGTTCCCCAGCGACGGAACCCCCCGCGCAGTATCACCGGCCCGGGTGGCTGGAGAAAGTGTGAGAGCTGCGCTGGTTCCCATGAATCAATCCTGCCAGCGACCTACGACACTAATAGCGGCACCACAACCCGCCCCAGAGCACGCGACGGAACGGCCTGCACCATCGCCGTACCGGAGCAGCACGCCCCGCGCCACCGGCATCCGCCGCGCAGCATCACCGGCCCTGGTGGCCGGAGGAATGGCGAGAGCTGCACTGGTTCCCATAAACCCATCCAACCAGGGACCTACGACAGTAATAGTGGCAACAGAACAGCCCGCAAGACCGCCGTACCGGAGCAGCACATCCCCCGCCACCTACACCCGACAAGCAGCTTCCCCGGCACAGGCGGCCGGAGACAAGGCGAGAGCAGGATTGGTTCCCATGAACCCATCAAACCAAGAGCCTAAGACAATTCAGGGAACAGCTAGACCAGCCCCAGGATCCCCGTCGACGGCATGACAGACTATCCAGATGGACAGCTCAGTCTCCCCGCAGCCGGCTCGAAACAACCCCGCTGAAGATCCGACGAACGCAGCTTCAAAGCCAGAAGAGCAGGAAGCCGCGCCTCGGAACCCGTATCACGATCCGCGCCGCCCGCTCGGGCCTCGCGACCCCGGCGATGCATGGGTGGAGGGCGAGCATGGCCGCTTCTGGGGACGCTTCGGTTCCGCGGGCCTGCTCGTGCATGATGCGGAAAAGGGCGTCCTGCTGCAGCACCGCGCCACTTGGAGCGACCATGGCGGAACCTGGGGACTCCCCGGCGGCGCCCTGCATCAAGGCGAAGACGCCGTCAACGGCGCGCTCCGGGAGGCCAAGGAAGAGGCCGCCGTCCCGCCCGGATCCGTCCGCATACTCTTCACCACGGTGTTCGACGTCGGGTATTGGTCCTATACGACGGTCGCCGCGCAAGTCGTGGAGCCCTTCGAACCCGCCATCAGTGATCCGGAAAGTCTCGAGCTGCAGTGGGTCAGCCTTGAGGGCGTCGGTGACAAGGAGTTGCATCCGGGCTTCGCGGCTGCCTGGCCGGCCCTCCGTCGCAGGCTTCAAGCCCCCGAGGTACGGCACGGCAACGGCAAATAGCGGCTACGACGGCGGCGACCGGGCTGAATAACGACGACGACTGCGGCCGGGCCGAATAACGTCGACGGCGGAACCCATAAGTAGCGACGACGACTGCGGCCGGTCCGCATAGCCCCAAGCGACGGCGACCTCGTGAGATCGCGCCGCTGCCGCCGTCGTGCGGTCCGCGTTCGTAAACGCAGGACGTCCGCCCGCTAAGGAAAGAGCCGCGGCGCCGGGCGGACCACCTCATGACCCGCTGGTCAGGAGCTTCCCGGGACCTCGAAAGCGGCCAGGATCCTGGCCAAGTCCTGTTGCAGGTGGGTCCAGCCTTCCAGGTCCTCGGGCAGCGCGTTGCGTTCGATCTCATGCGCCGTTGCTAGGGCCGCGCTGCCGGAAGCCGTCAGGGCCACGGAAAACTGCCGCCGGTCACGCTCGTCCTTGGTTCGCGTGACAAGGCCAGACTCTTCGAGCCGGCCCAAGACTTTCCCCAGGGATTGGCTCTGCACCGCGATCCGGCGCGCCAGCTGCTCTTGGTTCAGCGGCCCGGCGGCAAGCCCCTGCAGGGCGATCACGCCGGCGTGGGTCAGGCCCAGGGCAGCCAACGCTTGGTCCTTGCGGCGCTCGACCACTCGAGCGGCCATGGACAAAAGCTGATCCGTCCGCCACTTCTTTGTTTCCCGGCCGAGGCTCATCCGCGGCACCCGCATCGGCGCCCATCGCCTGCTGTTTTCGGTTCCCATGTTGCTCGGGGAACGGCGTTCACAATGCTCATGATGCCTCCCTCGCTCCGGTGGACAAACGTGGGGTGCAGGCTGTCACTGTCCGCACCCAGATACTACAATAAGCATGCTTACTATAGATTTGGCAAGTTTGCTTACTATTAGTCGTGGCAACGGCACGCCAAAAGGCCCCGTCGGCGGCTCAGAAGAGACGCACGCAGACGGGGCCGGGCTGATGGGTGGGGCGGCGGAGTCAGGCCCGCCGGGGCGCCGGGCGTCGGCGGTACAGCCAGATCAGGCCCAGGATCGGCAGCAACAGCGGGATGAAGCCGTAGCCACGTCCAAACAGGGACCAGACCGTCTCGTGCGGGAAGTTGACCGCGTCGAAGAGGCTGAGCGCGCCGACCACCAGAACGCCGACCAACTCGACCAGGACCGCCGTCACTGACACCTTGAACCAGGTGCGGCCGGCCTTCGCGAGCGAGACGGTCGCCACGATGTAGACCACGGCGGCGAAAGCGGAGAGCAGGTAGGCGAGGGGCGCCTCGGAGAACTTGGTGAGGATCTGGTACCCGGCCCGGGCGGTGGCCGAGAGCGCGAACACCGCGTAGACGGCAATCAGCAGCCGGCCGGGACCGGTGTTGCGGGTGTCCTTCGCCGCCGCGCCGCCCTGCCCCGCGGGCCCGGCAGCACTCTTACCCGCGGTCCCTGCCGCGCCGCCCTGCCCCGCGAGCCCAGCGGCGTCGCCGGTGTCCTGCTGTGAAGCCGTCATGTTTTTCTTTGCCTCTTCCACGTCAGTACCAGATCTGGTTCATTCGGGCCGCCATCACCAGCGCGGTGACGCCGACGGCCGCCAGCACGAAATTGCTCCACCGGGTGCGTTCCAGGATGGCCCAGTACACCGCACCCACCGGCAGCATCAGCGCCGTGACGAGGTAGCCCCAAAACTCCCAGGGCTCCCCCGCGATCTGCTCCCCCGACGCGACCCGGACGATGGATCCGACGAGGTAGACCAGCAGGGACAGCTCGACGGCGGCTACCGACAGGATGGTGGCATCGTTCGGCGCCTTCTTCAGGACGCCGGCGCCAACGCAAAGGAGGGTGGAGAGCAGCCCCACCACCAGGATGATGTAGAAATACGCGTCCACGGCTAGCCTTCCGGCTCCGCGGCGGCGGGCTCTGCGGCGGCCTTCCCGGCAGCAGGCTTTTCATTGTCCGGCGCGAAGACCAGTACCGGCTTGGCGTAGCTCCCGGCGTCGGCCAGCAGTGCCACCAGCGAGCCGTCCGGCGCGAAAGCTGCCGCGGGCTTCTCCGCCGTCGCCGCATCCGGCGTGCCGGCGGCGGCACCGGCCACGATCCGTCGTCCGAAGGACAGTTCCGTGGTCTCCTCCGCAGTGAGCTCACGGTTGGGCATCAGCGCCCGGGCGGCCTGCGACATCTCCAGGACCTCGAGCTCGTCGGCCAACTGCTCCAGGGTGCGTGCCTGGTCCAGTGTGTAGGGCCCCACCTGGGTCCGGCGCAGCGCAGTCAGGTGGCCGCCCACCCCCAGGGCGTCGCCGAGATCGCGGGCAAGGGCCCGGATGTACGTGCCGGAGGAGCACTCCACGGTCACGTCCAGGTCCAGGGCCTCGCCGTCCCGGGAGCGGCGGAGATCGTGGACGTCGAAGCGGTGGATCGTCACCGGCCTGGCGGCAAGTTTGACGTCCTCGCCGGAACGGACCCGGGCGTAGGCACGCTCGCCGTTGACCTTGATGGCGCTGACGCTGCTGGGCACCTGCTGGATCTCGCCGGTCAGGGCGGCGACGCCGGCCCGGACGCCGTCTTCGGTGACTGCGGCGGCACTGCGGGTGGCAGTGACCTCCCCCTCGGCGTCGTCCGTGACGGTCGACTCGCCAAG
This sequence comes from uncultured Arthrobacter sp., assembly GCF_964021775.1. GTDB lineage: Bacteria > Actinomycetota > Actinomycetes > Actinomycetales > Micrococcaceae > Arthrobacter. Next base: position 198,847 of record NZ_CAXHZI010000006.1, on the reverse strand, counting down.
GCGGATGGTGGCGGTGTAGGTCTTGGAGGTCCCCACAATATAGGTCAACAGGCGGGTGGCCTTGTTGATACCGAGCACCAGCACCCCCGTAGCCATGGGGTCCAGGGTGCCGGCGTGGCCCACCTTTCGGGTACCGGCGATCCGCCGCATCCGTCCAACCACATCGTGGCTGGTCCAGCCTTGCGGCTTGTCCACTATCACCAGTCCAGAAAGCACGCCTCCCAGTATATCCGCGCCGCGACTGGCCCCGGCGCGGACGCCCGGGCCCGGATGCCGCCGGCGGCTAGGATGGCAGACATGCCTGAGCTCGCCGCCCACGTCCGCAACGTTCCCGTCAACCAGATCCGCGAGATCACCGAAGCCGCCTGGCACACCCCCGGCGCGATCGTGTTGAGCATCGGCGAGCCGGGCTTCGCGCTCCCCCGCCATATCCTCGAGGCGGGAATGGCGTGCCTGGACCGGGACGAGACCAACTACACCCCCAACGCCGGCATCCCGGCGCTGCGGGAGGCCTTCGCGGCCAGGTTCCGGGAGCACAACGCGACGCCGGTGGGCGCAGACCGCGTGTACGTCGTCGACGGCGCCCAGCAGGGATTGCACTTCGCGATGACGTTGCTGCTCTCCCCCGGCGACGAGATCCTGATCCCCAATCCCGGCTACCCGACGTTTGCGATGACCAGCCGCCTGCTGCACGCCGTGCCCGTCGAGTACCCGCTTTACCCGGGCCACGACTTCCAGCCGCGGATCCAGGACATCGAGGCGCTGATCACGCCGCGGACCAAGGTCCTGATGCTTAACTCCCCGTCCAACCCGCTGGGCGCCGTGCTGGGCGAAGAACTGACCCGCAGCCTCGTGGAACTGGCACGGCGGCACGACCTGTGGATCATCTCGGACGAATGCTACGAGGCTTTCACCTACGACGTCCCGCACATCAGCCCGGCCCGCTTCGATAGCGATGTCCCCGGCGAGGCCCGCGTGTTCACCTCGCTGACCCTGTCCAAGACCTACGGGCTCACGGGGCTGCGGATCGGGGCGCTGATTTGCCCGCCAGGCCTCGAGCAGCAGATGAACAACGTGATGGAGGCGATTGTTTCCTGCGTCGCGTCGCCCTCGCAGTACGCCGCCCTGGCAGCCCTGACCGGCCCGCAGGACTACGTCAGCCATGCCCGCGCCCACTACCGCGCCAACCGGGACGCCGCCTCCGCCGTGCTGGAATCCAAGGGCATCCCTTTCCTCACCGCGCAGGGCGCCTTCTACCTCTGGGCGGACGTCTCGCACGTCAGCGGCGGCGACGTCCGCGCCTGGGTGCGGCGCTTCCTCGCCGACTCCGGGGTGTCTTTCGCTCCGGGCACCGCCTTCGGCTCGATCGGCGAAGGCTGGATCCGGATTGCCCTGTGCGGCAGCCAATCGGACCTCGTGGAAGGCCTGGGCCGGCTTCCCGCCCGCGCCGCGGACCTTTAGTCCTACCGCCCGGGCGCACCAGGCAGTAGCCTGACCGGACGCGGGTGCGGGCGGATTCACGGCGGGTGCGCGGTCGGCCTGGGAGGAGGACCTCATGTGGTGGCAGGACTTGTTGTGGGGCATCTGGAACGGGCTCACGGCCTGGATTGTGCTGATCGCGCACGTCTTCGGGGCTTGGCGGGAGTTCCCGTTCTACAACACGGGACGCGCCGGCAACTGGTATGACTTTGGCTTCCTGCTGGGGATGGGTTCCCCGCTGCTGGGTGGCCTGGGCGCCCGACGGCGACGCTAGCCAGCGGGTCGGCGCAGCGGCCTAACTCCGGCGCCCCGGGCCGGCGGACCGGTTTGGCGGACCGGTTTGGCAAACAGGGTTCAGAGCTGGATTTCGTGCTCCGGCGGCATCGGCTGCGACGCCGGCGCGGTGAAGGACATCTTGACGATAAAGTGCCCTTCGGAACAGTTCCTCGCGATGATGGCACCGGCTTCCCCGGCCAACTTCACGCCGAACTGGAGTTCCAAATGTTCGGGAGCCAGTTCCCGCATCACCTCGGCGGCGGCCCTGGCGGCCGGCCGCACGGCGGCAAGCGCGTCCTCCAGCCGTCGCCCCGCGTCGAGGATTCCCAGCTCATTTCGCGCCGGACGTTCGACGCCGAAGCTGCCTTCGTCGACCTCCACCAGAACCGTGCCGGACCCCACCTCGTAGCGCAGGATTTCAGTCATGGCGCGCCCCTCCGGGCCGGACTGCCAGCGCACCGTCCAGCCAGCTGCGCAGGGCTGCGGCCGGCGGGGCTCCTGCCTGCCGCGCCACCACTGTGCCGTTCGAGATCACCAGCATCGTGGGAATCGCCTGCACATCGAAGCGCCGGGACAGGGCCGGCGACTTGTCCACGTCCACCTTGACGAGCTTGACCTGGCCCGCGCGTTCCTGCGCCAGTTTGTCCAGCACCGGGCTGACCATCCGACACGGACCGCACCACGCCGCCCAGAAGTCGACCAGGGCGGGAACCGGGGACTGCTCCGCGACAGCGGCGAAATCGGCGTCGCTGGCCTCCACAATCCACGGCAGATCCCGGCGGCATTTGCCGCAGCGCGGGTGCCCGGCCGCCGCGGCCGGAATCCGGTTGGTGGTACCGCACTGCGGGCACTTCATCAGTGCAGTGGTCACGGCCGTTCGCCGCCGTTCCGCTCGCCCGCAGTCATGCCTCCATACGACGCTCCAGAGCCTTGCGGGCATAGAGTCCAAAGTCCCCGGAGCTCAGAGACAAAACTGGCCGGACCCTTCTCCGGGTCCGGCCAGTGCTGCGGGAAGCTTATTTGTTGCGGTCCTCGTCGATGTCGTTGTCGGCCCGGAGGTCCTTGTTTTCTTCGTCAAAGTCGTCTTCGTCGAAGTCCTCTTCGTCGAGCTCAACATCTTCGGGGATGTCGCTCTTGTACGGATCGGCGTCACCGGCGTGTTTGGCGCTAGCGGCAAGGGCTGCCACTTCAGCGTCGCGCTTCTTGGCCTCGCGCAGGAGCTCCTCAAGGTTCGAGGCAACCACGGGGATCTGGTCGGCGACGAATTCCAGCGTCGGCGTCAGCCGGACGGTGATGTTGCGGCCCACTTCCTGGCGCAGCACGCCCTTGGCTTTCTCCAGCCCCTTGGCCGCGTCGGCCTGGGCTACCTCATCGCCGAAGACGGTGTAGTAGACCGTGGCATGCTGCAGGTCATTGGTCACGCGAGCGTCGGTCACGGTCACGCCTTCCAACCGGGGATCCTTCACCCTCCGGCCCAAAGCCTCAGCAACGACAACCTTAATCCGCTGCGCCAACTTGGCAGCCCGTGCGGGATCAGCCATTTCCACTCCTAAAAAATTTGGATGTACGACGACGCCGAAGCACAAGCCGCACACTGGTGAGTTTGGTGCCACGCGCCTAAGGCAAGCCTACGACGGACTCCCGTTCGATTTTTCCGGCGGCCTGGGAGTGGCATCGGGCCTGCCGGAGCTGGGCGGCCGACGTCGTCAGACGTTGGCCGCCCAGCGCAGGGGCGGGGCCGCCGGAAAAATCCAACGGCCCCGCACCTTCGTAACGCTAGCTCAGACTAGACGCGCGGCTTTTCGCGCATCTCGAAGGTCTCGATGATGTCACCTTCGTTGATGTCGTTGTACGAGCCAAGACCGATACCGCACTCGAAGTCCGTGCGGACCTCGGTGGCGTCGTCCTTGAAGCGCTTGAGCGTCTCAACGGAGAGGTTGTCGCCGATGACCTTGCCGTCGCGGCTGATGCGGGCCTTCGCGTTGCGCCTGATAACACCGGAGCGGACGATCGAGCCTGCAATGTTGCCGAACTTGGAAGAACGGAACACTTCGCGGACCTCGGCGGTACCAAGCTGGACCTCTTCGTACTCCGGCTTGAGCATGCCCTTGAGGGCTGCTTCGATGTCATCGATTGCTGCGTAGATGACGGAGTAGAAGCGCATGTCCACGCCTTCGCGGTCTGCCAGTTCGGCAACCCGCTCGGCGGGCTTGACGTTGAAGCCGATGATGACGGCGGAGTCGACCGTTGCCAGGTTGACGTCGTTCTGCGTAATCGCACCGACACCGCGGTGGATAACACGGAGCTGGACGCCTTCGCCGACGTCGATCTTGAGCAGCGCGTCTTCGAGGGCTTCGACGGCACCGGAAACGTCACCCTTGAGGATGAGGTTGAGGGTGTCGATCTTGCCTTCGGCGACGGCCTGGTCGAAGTCTTCCAGGCTGATGCGCTTGCGGCGCTTGGCCAGGGCGGCGTTGCGGTCTGCGGCTTCACGCTTCTCGGCGATCTGGCGGGCGGTGCGCTCGTCAGCGGTCACGAAGAAGGTGTCACCGGCGCGCGGGACGTTGGACAGACCCAGCACCTGAACGGGGCGGGACGGGCCGGCCTCGGTCAGCGCGCTGCCGTCGTCGTCGAACATGGCGCGGACGCGGCCGTGGGCCGTGCCTGCCACGATCGTGTCGCCGACGTGCAGCGTACCGGACTGGACCAGGACGGTGGCAACCGCGCCGCGGCCCTTGTCCAGGTTGGCTTCGATCGCGATACCGCGGGCGTCCTTGTTCGGGTTGGCGCGCATGTCCAGGGCAGCGTCTGCGGTGAGCAGGACTGCCTCGAGCAGCTCGTCGATGTTGAGGTTCTGGCGGGCAGAGACCTCCACGAACATGGTGTCGCCACCGTACTCTTCCGGAACCAGGCCGTACTCGGTCAGCTGGCCGCGGACCTTGTCCGGGTTGGCGCCTTCCTTGTCGATCTTGTTCACGGCCACGACGATCGGCACGTTGGCCGCCTGGGCGTGGTTGAGGGCTTCAATGGTCTGCGGCATGACGCCGTCGTCCGCTGCCACCACGAGGATGGCGATGTCGGTGACCTTCGCACCACGGGCACGCATGGCGGTGAACGCCTCGTGGCCCGGGGTATCGATGAAGGTGATCTTGCGATCGGTGCCCTCGTGGTTGTGCGTGACCTGGTAAGCACCGATGTGCTGCGTGATGCCGCCGTGCTCGCCCGCCATAACGTCGGACTTGCGGATGGCATCGAGCAGCCGGGTCTTACCGTGGTCAACGTGACCCATAACGGTGACTACCGGAGGACGCGCCTCGAGCTCCTCGTCGCCTTCGGCTTCCAGCTCTGCTTCGAAGTCAATGTCGAAGCCGGAGAGGAGCTCGCGCTCCTCGTCCTCCGGCGAGACGACCTGGAGCTTGTAGCCAAGCTCCTCCCCCAGCAGGGCAAAGGTTTCCTCGTCCAGCGACTGCGTGGCCGTGGCCATTTCGCCGAGGTGGAAGAGGACCGTCACCAGTGCGGCGGGGTTTGCCTCGATCTTGTCGGCGAAGTCCGTGATGGACGAGCCGCGGCGGAGCCGGACGATGGTGTTGCCGTCGCCGCGGGGTACGCTCACGCCACCCAGCGACGGGGCACTCATCTGCTCGAGTTCCTGGCGCTTGGCACGCTTCGACTTGCGCTGCTTGCCACGGCCTGCGCCGCCCTTGCCGAACGCACCCTGGGTGCCACCGCGACCGCGGCCACCCTTGCCGAAGCCACCGCCGGCCGGAGCGCCGCCGCCGGCACCGGGACCACCGGTCCCGGGAGCGCCACCCGGGCGTCCCGGGCCACGGCCGCCGCCACCGGGACGGCCTGCACCAGCGGGTGCGGGACGTTCGGTGCGGTTGGGCATCATGCCGGGAGTCGGACGGTTTCCGCCGGCTCCGGGACGGGCGCCGGGAGCGCCGGCCGGACGCGGAGCGCCCGGACGTGCACCGGCTGCGCCTGCCGGGCGCGGTGCGCCCGGACGAGGACCGCCGGCGCCGGCTGCGGGACGGGGGCCGCCGGGGCGTTCACCCTCGGTGCGGCTTCCACCCGGACGCGGCATGCCCTGGGAAGGAGCGAACGGGTTGTTACCCGGACGGGAGGTGCGCTCGTTGTCGCCGCCGCGGCCGCGGGGCATGCCCTGGGACGTGGCGAACGGGTTGTTGCCGGGACGGGGACCGCCCGGACGGGGGGCCGAGCCGCCCTGGCGTGCCGGAGCGGCCGGGGCTTCAGCCTTCGGTGCCGGACGCGCGCCGGGCTTGACGCCGGCGGACGGAGCCGCCGGGGCCTCGGCAGCCGGAGCGGGAGCCGGTGCGGCGGGTGCCTGCGCGGCGGCAGGGGCCGGAGCCGACGGAGCCGGAGCTTCAGTTTTGGTTTCGGCGGCCTTCGGTGCAGCCGGAGCCGGCGCGGGCGCCGGACGGGTCGCTGCGGGGCTGGCCTTGGGGGCGGACGCGGGCGCTTCGGACTTCGAAGCGGCAGGCGCGTCGGGGTAGGCGTTACGGAGTTTCCGCACAACGGGGGCCTCAATGGTGGAAGAGGCGGAGCGAACGAATTCGCCCAGTTCCTGCAGTTTGGTTACTGCATCTTTGGAAGTAATACCGAGCTCTTTAGCAAGCTCATGTACGCGGACCTTGGCCACATTTCTCCTGTCTCGGTCCGCACCGAGCCAGGCACGAACCGTCTACTTCTTACTGCGGGCCTCCGCCGCGAGTGCAGCTGAAAGGCCCATTGCAGAGCGCAACAAAGTTGTCATCGTTGCGCACTCATCGCTGGGAACTCATCGGGTTTCCATCAGTTTTCTGACCCGCTTTCAGGTTGGACGGTTGTTGCTGCGGCCACCGGGGCGCCCGCTGCTTGCGTGCCTGCCGTGATCCGGCGTTCGACGTCGGCGGTTCCGGCAGCGCCGTTGAGGGCGCGTCCGAACGCTCGACGTTTGACCGCCAGTGCCAGGCACTTTTCGCTGGGGTGCAGCCATGCTCCCCGGCCAGCCATCCGGCGTCGTTCATCCACTACGACAGCGGATGAACCGCTGGCGTCGGCGACGAGCCGGAGTAGCTCCGACCGCGGACCCTTCTTCCGGCACCCGATGCAGGTGCGTTGCGGTTGATCCCCGAGGTGTTGCACTTCTGCCACTACGAGTATCTTCCTGCCAGTTCGCATCTGCGGGCTCCTTGGCGTCCGGCGCAAAAACCGGACGTGTCGGGGGCACGTGGATACCGGCCGTTAGGCGCGGTCATGTCTATTCTAGCCCCTCCGGCGCCCGGCACCCGAAACGTGGAGAGAATCGGAGAGCCGGACAGACCGGGGCGCGGGCCGCGCGGGCCTGGCCCGCGCCGAGGCTATTTGTCGCGGTTTTCCGCGGCGTCGGAGACGATGTCAATCCGCCAGCCGGTGAGCTTGGCGGCGAGGCGCGCGTTCTGGCCTTCCTTGCCGATCGCGAGGGACAGCTGGTAGTCCGGCACCACCACGCGGGCGGACCGGGTGGCCTCGTCCGTGATGGTGACTGAATTCACGCGCGACGGCGAGAGTGCGCTGGCGATGAAGGTAGCCGGATCGTCGCTGTAGTCGACGATGTCGATCTTTTCGTCGTTAAGCTCGGTCATGACGGCGCGGACGCGCGAACCCATTTCACCGATGCAGGCGCCCTTGGCGTTGATGCCGGGGGTGTTTGCCTTCACCGCGATCTTGGTACGGTGGCCGGCCTCGCGGGCCAGCGCCACAATCTCGACCGAACGGTCCGCGATCTCCGGGACCTCCAGTTCGAACAGCTTCCGGACGAGCCCCGGGTGGGACCGGGACAGCGTGATGGACGGACCCTTGGTGCCGCGGTGTACGTCGATCACGAACGCGCGCAGCCGGTTGCCGTGGGTGTACTTCTCGCCGGGAACCTGCTCGGGCGGCGGCAGCAGTGCCTCCACCGTTCCGAGGTTGACCTGGATCATGTGCGGGTTGTTGCCCTGCTGGATGGTGCCCGCCACGAGTTCGCCCTCGCGGCCCTTGAACTGGCCCAGCACGTTGTCATCCTCAGCGTCGCGGAGACGCTGCAGGATGATCTGCCGCGCAGTGCTCGCCGCGATGCGTCCGAAGCCGGCCGGGGTGTCCTCGAACTCGCCGATGGGCGCGCCGTCGTCGTCGATTTCGGTGGCCCAGATGGTCACGTGGCCGCTCTTGCGGTCAAGCTCAGCGCGGGCCTTCTCGAAGGCCCCCGGCGTCTTGTGGTAGGCCACCAGCAGTGCCTGCTCGATGGTCGGAATCAGGAGATCCAGCGGGATTTCGCGCTCACGCTCCAGGAGTCTCAGTGCGCTCATGTCAATATCCATTAGGCCTCCTCGGAAGGTCCATTGTCGTTCTCCAGACCGGCCTCTTCGAGGTGGCTGAACTCTATCTCGACTTTTCCACTACGGATCCTGTCGAAAGGAAGTTTCACGGGGTCGCCCTGCTTGGGCTTCATTCCCTTTTTGACCGCCAGCTCCGGGACCAGGGTCACGCCGCCGTCGTCCACGGACTGGATGCGGCCGGTGATGTTGTCGCCTTGGATCACGTTGACCGTAACGAGGCGTCCGCGGGCGCGGTGCCAGTGCCGTTCTTCGGTGAGCGGCCGCCCGACGCCGGGCGAGGAGACCTCAAGGTCGTACGGGCGTGAGTCGGTGCTGGGATCGTTGTCCAGAATGTCCGAGAGGGTCTTGGAAATTTCGGCGATGACGTCAAGGCTGACGCCGCCGGTCTCCTCCTGCGGCAGGTCCACCACTACGTGGACCACCCGGTTCGCGCCGGCAATGTGGATGGAAACGTCCTCCAGGTACAGCCGGTTCGCCAGGACTGCAGGCTCAAGGAGCGCGTGCAGGCGCTCTGCCTCCAGGTTGTGCGCGGGAGCGGCGTCAGCCTTCCCCGTCCCGGTCCGGTCTGTCGAAGTCGTGGCTTCTGCGTTGGTCATGATGCCGCCCGCCTCCCGCTAGATGATGTTGTGTGTACTAGCCTAGCGATATTCCCGGCGGCGTGGTGCACCCTTGTTCCCGGCCGGCAGGCCAACCATGACAACATGGTCTGTTGTGAAAGACGACAGCGGGGAAGAACGGCGGCAGGTCCGGGTTCCCCGGCACCTTCCCCGGCTCGCCCTCCTCGTCTGCCTGGCCCTCGTGGTGGTGAGCCTGGGCACCGTGTCTAAGCCCGGGGCCCCGCCGAAACCGCCGGAACCGCCCTTTTCCGAGCAGGCCCGCGCCGCAGCCCTGGCCGCTGCCCTGTAATTGCGGACCGCCGACGAACAGCTTGACGCCGCCCCCTCCGGCACCGCAGGGCCCGCCGCAACAGCCGCCGTCCGGCCCGCCGTGACCCGTACTGTGAGTTTGCTGACAACCCAGGCCCGGGCCCTGCTGCGCCCGGGCCAAACGCCGGCAGCCACGCCGTCACCGACGGGTTCTCCGGCCCGCCCTTTCGTCCCGGGCACCGCCGCCAGGCTGGCTGCGGACCTCGCAACGAGCGGACGGCAGCGGCTTGCCGATGCCGCCGCGGCCGACGGCGGGATGGCCAGGCTGCTGGCCGCCGTCGGGACCGCCCAGCTGCTTCAGTCGTCCTCCCTCGCCGCCGCTGCCGGCGCCCCGGACCCTGCCGCGGCGCGGCTTGGCCCGGTCCCGGCGGTCCAGTCCCCCGCAGCCGGATCCTGTCCCGCCGCGACCGCGTCGCCGTCGGCTGCTCCCTTCCGCAGCAGTGCCTCCGCCGCGGCGGACTCCGGCCTGCCGGACTCCGGCCTGCCGGGCGCCGACCTGCCGGACGCCCTGGCCGCCCTGGTCCGCACCGAGCTGGAGACTGTCTACGGCTATCAGGTGGCGCTGACCCGCCTGGACGACGCAGCAGCTAGATCCGCCGCCGCCCAGCTGGCGCGGCACGAAGCCCTTGTCACGGCAGCGGAAGCCCTCAGCCGGTTGCACTGCGCCCCGGTGCCGCCCCGGGAACCCGGGTACGCCCTGGACCCTTCCTTCCTGGCCGCCCCGGGGCCCGGCCTGGGTGCGCTGGAGGCCGCGTCGTTGCCCGCGTACGGCGATCTTGTGGCGCTCAGCGACGGCGAGACCCGGAAGTGGGCCATCTCGGGGCTGCTCGGCGCCGCCCGCCGGACCGTCCTCTGGGGCGCGGCGCCGGGTCCGGTGCCCGGGCTGGACGCCGATCCGGCGTCGTTCCCCACCCTGCCCGCGGATTGACACCGGACTGACGCCGGCCGTCCCCGGCGGCCTTAGCAAGCCCCGACTTACCTTGCTTAGCCTTCCAATACTGGCCACCCGGGGCCGCCGGTGATTTGCTGTAGGCATGGAAACCAGCAGCGCAGCAGCCCTTCATGACAACGAGCCCCACCGCAGCGACATTGCGCACCGCCTCAACTGGCTCCGCGCGGGCGTTCTGGGCGCGAACGACGGCATCGTCTCGGTCGCCGCGATCGTGGTCGGCGTCGCCGGTGTCACGACGGATTCGGGGCCGATCCTCATCGCGGGCGCCGCTGGCGTTGTGGGCGGCGCCATCTCCATGGCCCTGGGCGAGTACGTCTCGGTCAGCAGCCAGAAGGACAGCCAGGAGGCGCTGATCGAAAAGGAACGCCGCGAACTGGCCGAACAGCCCGAGGAGGAACTGGCTGAACTCGCCGCCATCTACCAGGGCAAGGGGCTCAGCGCGGATACCGCCCACCGGGTCGCCACCGAGCTGACCGCCCATGACGCCCTGGGCGCGCACCTGTCCGCCGAGCTGCACATTGACGAGACGGACATTGTCAGCCCCTGGCACGCCGCGTTCGCCTCCGCCATCGCTTTCCTGATCGGCGCCATCCTGCCGATGCTGGCCATCCTGCTGCCACCGGAAAACATCCGCGTCCCGCTGACCTTCGTGGCCGTGCTCGTGGCGCTGGCGGCGACCGGAGCGATCGGCGCCTGGATTGGCGGCGGCTCGAAGACCAAGGCTGCAGTCCGGGTGGTCATTGGCGGCGCCGCGGCGCTCGTGGCGACCTTCCTGATCGGCAGCTGGCTGGGCGCCAGCGGCATCACCGCCTAAGCTTCGGCAACTACGCTGGAGGCGATGAGAATCCCGCCAGCCGTCCCGACTCCGCCCTCGCTCACCCGCCGCTATGGCAGCAGCAGCGAGGGCCGGGCCTGGTTGGCGTCACTCCCCCGGCTGATTGAGCAGTCCCTGCACCGCTGGCAAGTCCGGCCCGACCTAGCTCCCGGAGCGCTGCCCTGGAACGGCCACGGCGCCATCGTAATCCCGGTCCGGCGGGCCGGCCGTCCCGGCCCCGGGGAAGCCACCGGGTTCGGCCACGGGGAAACTGCCGTCCTCAAAATTGCCTACCCGCACGACGAAGCGCTCCTCGAACCGCAGGCCCTTGCCCTTTGGGAGGGGAACGGGGCGGTGCGGTTGCTGGCAAACGACCCCGACTCCGGTTCGCTGCTGCTTGAGCGCCTGGACGCCGAACGTTCCTTACAGGACGAACCCCTGGACGTGGCGGTGCCGGTATGGGGCGGCGTGGTCCGCCGGCTGTCCCTCCCGCCGGAGGGCCGGCCGGAGTGGCACGAGTTCGAACACATCGCGGCCCGTGCCGAGCAGTGGAGCGACGAACTGCCGGAGAGCTGGGAACGGCTGGGCCGGCCATTCCCGCGCTGGCTGTTGGAGGCGGCCCTGGAGGTCTGCCAGACCCGCGGCGCCGTCGGCCGGAGGTCCGGCACGGACGTGCTGGTCCACACCGATCTGCACTTCCTTAACATCCTCGCCCGGGACGACGCTCCGGCGCTGCCCGGTCCCGGCGGCGTCACGGCAGGCGACTTCAAGGCGATCGACCCTCAGCCCATGGTCGGCGAAGCGGAGTTCGCGGTGGCCCCGCTGCTCTGGAACCGGCTGGCGGAGCTCCCCCGCGCAAGCCCCGGCGAGGCCCTGCTGGAGCGCTGCTTCGACTTCAGCGCCGCTGCCGGGCTCGACGGCGAGATCGCCCGGCAGTGGGCCGTGGCCCGCGAGGTGGAGAACGCGCTCTGGTACGCGGCCAAGCCCAGCCACGGCGGCGACGTCGCCCGCTCGCTCTGGGTTGCCAGCACCCTCGCCGGGAACACCCTCCCCGGGCTGCCGGCCCCGCAGGAGCTGCCCGCGCCCGGGCAGGCCGTCAGCCACGCAGGCTAGCCCTACCCGTGGGTCCGGACTGCTGCGACTGCGTCCCGCACGGCGTCGACGGCGGCCGCCACGTCGGCGTCGTCCGTGCTCCAGTTGCTCACCGAGATCCGCAGGATGTCCCGGCCCTGCCAGCGTGATCCGGACATCCAGACGCGTCCGTCGGCGATGACCCGCGCCGTCACCGCCCGGGTGGTGGCGTCGTCGCCGAAGGCCAGCGAGACCTGGGTGTAGTCGACGTCGTTGAGCACCTCCACGCCGTCGAGTGTGGACAGCCGTTCCGCCAGTTGCTTGGCGTTCAGCACCAGCCCCCGGACCTGGGCGGCGACCCCTTCGCGGCCGAGCGACTTCAGCGCGGCCCAGACGGGCACCCCGCGGGCCCGGCGGGACAGCTCCGGAACCGTCTCGAAGGGATCGGCCGCGCCGTCCGCGGCCTGGATCAGGTAGCTGGTGTGCACGCCCATGGCCGAGCGCAGCGCCTGGGTATCCCGGACCACCGCGATCCCGCAGTCGTAGGGCACGTTGAGGGTTTTGTGCGCGTCGGTGCCCCAGGAGTCGGCGCCCGCCACGCCGGCGGTCAGGGCGGCGAGCTCCGGCACCGCGGCCGCCCAGAGTCCGAAGGCGCCGTCCACATGGACCCAGGCGCCATGGGCTTTTGCGACGGCGATGGCCTCCTTGAAGGGATCAAACGCGCCGGAGTGCAGGTTCCCGGCCTGCAGGCAGACCAGCAGCGGGGCGCGGCGCGGCGCGGGGGCGCCGGCGCTGCGGTCGGCGGCGGCGTCCGCGCCGGAGGCGTCCGCGCCGGAGGCGCCGGCCAGGGCGCGGTCGAGGGCGCAGTCAAGCTCGGCCGGGTCGATGCGGCCCTGCCGGTCCGCGGGAACCACCGTGGGCCGGCCCAGCCCCAGGTAGCGCAGGCCGAGGTCAATCGTGTCGTGCCGCTCCTGGCCCACGAAGCACTGGATGCGGGGTGCGCCGGCGAGGCCCTCGGCGTCGAGGTCCCAGCCGGCGTTGCTCATCAGCCGCCACCGGGCGGCGGCCAGGCCGGTGAAGTTGGCCATCGTGGCCCCGGTGGCGAAGCCGACGTCAGCGTCTTTCGGTAGGCCCAGCAGTTCGAGCAGCCATCTGCCGGCTGCTTCCTCGATGGCCGCCGTGGCGGGGGTGGCGAACCGCAGCCCGGCGTTCTGGTCCCAGGCGCTGACCAGCCAGTCCGCGGCCAGCGCGGCCGGCAGGGTCCCGCCGATCACCCAGCCGAAGAACCGCCCGGAGGGCATGGCCATCAGCCCGGGTTCGGCCTTGGCCGCCAGATAATCCACCACGTCGGCGGCCGGCGCTCCCGCCTCCGGCAGCGGGCCGCCGAAGTCGGCGGCAAGGTCGGCAGCGGTCAGCCGGGGGCCGACCTGCCGTGTTTGCTGGCTCTCCAGCCACCGGCGGGCGTGCCGGGACGCGGCTGCCAGGGCATCACCGTAGCGTTCAACAGGTGCTGACATAGCTGCATGCTACGCCGGTGGCCAACGGACCGGGAGTCCTCCCGGGCGGGATCCGGCGGACCGTATCCTGCGGCCGGGCGCGCTAGGCGAACGCGTCGTGCCAGACGTCGGAACCAAGCTTGATGATCAGCGCCCCCACCACCACGAGGAACACGATCCGGATGAACTTGCTACCCCGGCTGACGGCGGTCCGTGCCCCGAGGTAACCGCCGGCCATGTTCGCGGCACCGAGGACCAGACCGAGGCCCCACAGCAGCGAGCCGTGCGGCAGGAAGAACAGCAGGGCGCCGGCGTTGGTGGCCATGTTGACGATCTTGGCCTTGGCGCTGGCTTCCAGGAAGGCGTAGCCCATTGCGGACACCAGCGCGATGATCAGGAAGGAGCCTGTGCCCGGACCGATCATGCCGTCGTAGAACCCGATCACGGCCCCGATCACGCAGGCTACGACGTAGTGCCGGTGCCCGTCGTGCCGGAGGTTGGTCAGGTCCCCCACGTTGGGACGGAACGCGGTGAACAGCGCGACGGCCACCAGCGCCGCCACGATGATGGGCTTGAACACGCTGGCCGGCAGGGATGCTGCCAGCACCGCCCCGCCGAAGCTGCCGGCCAGCGCGATCACCGCCATCGGCACCGCGGTACGCAGGTCCGGGCGGACCCGGCGGTAGAAGGTGACGGCGCTGGTAGTGGTGCCGAAGATGGAACCCATCTTGTTCGTCGCCAGCGCCTGCACCGGGCTGATCCCGGGGATCAGCAGCATGACCGGCAGCTGGATCAGGCCGCCGCCGCCCACTACGGCGTCCACCCAGCCGGCGGCGAAACCGGCCACCACCACCAGGATCAGCGTGGCGAGCTGGATCGATTCAAGTCCGGAGACCATTTCCTGCAGCGCCGGCCGCGGTCAGTTGTTGCGGACGGCGTTGACCACGTAATCAACAGCCTTGTCCACGGCCACGTTCTCGGCATTGCCGCTGCGGCGGTCCTTGATCTCCACGACGCCGTCCACCAGTCCGCGCCCGACGGCGAGGATGGTGGGGACGCCCACGAGCTCGGCGTCGCCGAACTTGACGCCCGGGGACACCTTGGGGCGGTCGTCGTAGATGACCTCGAGGCCTGCGGCCTCCAGGTCCAGGGACAGTTGCTCGGCGGCGGCGAAGATCTCTTCGCCGCGGCCGACCGCGACGACGTGGACGTCCGCCGGCGCGACGGCGCGCGGCCAGACCAGGCCCTTGTTGTCATGGTTGGATTCGGCCAGGGCGGCCACCGCGCGGGTGACGCCGACGCCGTAGGAGCCCATGGTCACGACGACCTGCTTGCCGTTCTGGTCCAGGACCTTGAGATCCAGTGCCTCGGCGTACTTGCGGCCCAGCTGGAAGATGTGTCCCATCTCGATGCCGCGGGCGGTTTCCAGCGGGCCGGAACCGTCCGGGGCCTCGTCGCCGGCGCGCACCTCGGTGCACTCGATCACGCCGTCCCAGCCGAAGTCGCGGCCGGCGACCAGGCCGAAGACATGTTTGCCGGCCTCGTTGGCGCCGGTGACCCAGGCGGTGCCGCGGACCACGCGGGGATCGACAAGGTAGAGCAGCTTCGAGGCGGCCTCGGCGCCGAGCAGCGGCGCGTCCAGGGACAGGCCGGGGCCGATGTAGCCCTTGACCAGGAGGGCCTGCTTCTTGAGGTCTTCCTCATTGGCTGCCTCAAGCGTGATTTCGCCGCCGATGGGCAGGAAGGCGCCGATGTTCGCTTCGACGCGCTTGAGGTCCACACCGCGGTCGCCGGGCACGCCGATGACCACGAGCTGGCGTTCGCCGGTGGGCAGGGTGACGGCGAGGACCACATTCTTGAGCGTGTCCGCGGCGGTCCAGGCGCCGCCGTCGGCCTCGCTGCGGGGCGCCAGGGCGTTGGCGGCGTCGACGAGCGTTTCGATCGTGGGCGTGTCCGGGGTGTCGCGGACCTCTGCGGCCGGAGCGTTGGAAAAGTCGATGTCCGGGGGCACCACCGTGGTGACGGCCTCGACGTTGGCCGCGTAGCCGCCGGCGGAGCGCACGAAGGTGTCCTCGCCGATCTCGGTCGGGTGCAGGAATTCCTCGCTCTTGGACCCGCCCATGGCGCCGGCCGTGGCGGTGACGGGGACGACTTCGAGGCCGAGGCGCTCGAAGATCTTCAGGTACGCGCTGCGGTGCGCGGCGTAGCTCGCGTCCAGGCCGGCGTCGTCGACGTCGAAGGAGTAGGAGTCCTTCATGATGAATTCACGGCCGCGCAGCAGGCCGGCCCGGGGACGGGCCTCGTCGCGGTACTTGTTCTGGATCTGGTAGATGCTCAGCGGCAGGTCCTTGTACGAGGAGTACAGGTCCTTGACCAGCAGGGTGAACATTTCCTCGTGCGTCGGAGCCAGCAGGTAGTCGTTGCCCTTGCGGTCCTTGAGCCGGAAGATGCCCTCGCCGTATTCGGTCCAGCGGTTGGTCGCCTCGTAGGGTTCCTTGGGCAGCAGCGCCGGGAAGTGGACCTCCTGGGCGCCGATCGCGGTCATTTCCTCGCGGATGATCTGCTCCACCCGGCGCAGCACGCTCAGCCCCAGCGGCAACCAGGTGTAGATGCCCGGGGCCGCGCGGCGGATGTAGCCGGCCCGGACCAGCAGCCGGTGGCTGGCGACCTCGGCGTCGGCGGGGTCTTCACGCAGGGTGCGCAGGAACAGCTTGGAAAGTCGAAGGACCACTGGAAGGTATCCGTTTCTGAGGAAGTGCGGTGCGAACTGGGCATTGACGAAAAATGTCCAGACACTAATCTACCGTCAAGCCGCGCGCCGGGTTCCCGGCCGGCAGGGGAAGAGCCACGCCATGACACGGAAGCCCCTGGCCGTTTCCGGCTGGTCATCCTGTGATGGCGTGGCCCCTGCGACCCCAGTGCCGCTAAATCCAAGGCTGCTGGTGTACCTGATCCTGCCCTTTCGGGCGGCACCTGCAGCCACTGGTTGGTTCATCCCTGAGACCGCTCGCGCCTGCTCGGCGCGGCTAGCTAGAACCTATGTGATGCACGTCGCCAAAACAAGAGTTTGCACCCAGATTTTTGTCAAAGGCGCGTGTCAAGATCGTGTCTAGAAGAGAACGGTCGCGAAAGTTCCCACCTGGTGGAAGCCGACCCGCTCATAGCTGGCGCGGGCACGGGTGTTGAAGTCGTTCACGTACAGGCTGGTGACCGGCGCCAGGGTTTGGGCATGGAGCACGACGGCGGCCATGTACCCGGCGCTTAGGCCCAAGCCACGGTACGCGGGATTCATCCAAACCCCCTGCACCTGGGTCACCTCCGGGGTCACCGCCCCGAGCTCGGCCTTGAACACCACCTCGCCGTCCGTGCCCAAATGGACCAGCGAGTGGCCGGCCCGGATCAGTCCCTTAACCCGGCGGCTGTAGTAGTCACGGCCGCCGAGGTACGGCGAATAGCCGACTTCTTCCTCGAACATGGCCGCGCAGGCGGGGAGGATCCGGTCGAAGTCCGCGAGCTGGCCGAAGCCGAGGGCCGGGTTGGGCTCTATGTCGGGCGGACCGTCGATGGTCAGGAGCGGCTGGTCCGCGCGGATCTCCTGGGCGGAGTGGCCCAGGCGCTCCAGCGCTGCATGGAGCGCCAGGACCGTCCCGGACGGTCCGAAGATCGAAGCGTAGCGGCGCCCTGACCGGTGCGCTGCGCCGGCCACCACGGACGCCAGGTCCGGGTCCAGCTGCACAGGCACCAGGTTGGCGCCGGCCCAACACGCGCCCAGCAGCGCATCGCCGTCGAACACTCCGAAAATACTGGCGCCGCCCGCGGTGGGCGACGCCGTGCCGGCGGTCTCAAGGTGGGACAGGATAAAGACATTGGCGACGGCGTCCTGCCGCGCCAGGTCCAGCAGGGCGCCGGTGTCCGAACCCGTGAGGACCCGGACGGTCGTGCCGGCTGCGGCGCCGGCGCCGTCCCTACGAGACGCTAACCACGGGGCTACCCGGGACAGCATCTTCGCCATCGGACTCCCCCATCTCTTCAGCGAGACGCATGGCCTCTTCGATCAGTGTCTCAACAATCTGGTCTTCCGGGACAGTCTTGATGACCTCGCCCTTGACGAAGATCTGGCCCTTGCCGTTGCCGGAGGCCACGCCGAGGTCCGCCTCCCGCGCCTCGCCGGGGCCGTTCACCACGCAGCCCATCACGGCCACGCGCAGCGGGACCTCCATGCCCTCAAGGCCCGCGGTGACTTGCTCGGCCAGCGTGTAGACGTCCACCTGGGCGCGGCCGCAGGACGGGCAGGAGACAATCTCGAGCTTGCGCGGGCGCAGGTTCAGCGACTGCAGGATCTGGTTGCCCACCTTGATCTCCTCCACCGGCGGGGCGGAGAGGGAGACCCGGATGGTGTCGCCGATGCCGCGGGAAAGCAGCGCGCCGAAGGCGGTGGCGGACTTGATGGTGCCCTGGAACGCCGGACCCGCCTCGGTCACGCCGAGGTGCAGCGGCCAGTCACCCTTTTCGGCCAGCATCTCGTAGGCAGCCACCATGATGACGGGGTCGTTGTGCTTGACCGAGATCTTGAAGTCGTGGAAGCCGTGCTCTTCGAACAGCGAGGCCTCCCATACGGCGGATTCCACCAGGGCTTCCGGGGTGGCCTTGCCGTACTTCTTCAGGATGCCCGGCTCCAGCGACCCGGCGTTGACGCCGATCCGGATCGAGGTGCCGTGGTCCTTGGCCGCGCGGGCAATTTCCTTGACCTGGTCGTCGAACTTGCGGATGTTGCCCGGGTTCACGCGGACCGCCGCGCACCCGGCCTCGATCGCTGCGAAGACGTACTTCGGCTGGAAGTGGATGTCCGCGATCACCGGAATCTGGGACTTCCTGGCGATGATCGGCAGGGCCTCGGCGTCGTCGGCGGAAGGGCAGGCGACCCGGACAATGTCGCAGCCGGAGGCCGTCAGTTCGGCGATTTGCTGCAGGGTCGCGTTGATGTCCGTGGTCGGAGTCGTGGTCATCGACTGCACGCTGATCGGCGAGTCGGAGCCGACCCCAACCGAGCCGACCTTGATCTGGCGGGTCTTCCGGCGCGGGGCAAGAACGGGGGGCGGTGCCGACGGCATTCCCAGGCTGACCGAGGTCACGTGGACTCCTCTGTGTGTCGAATTCTAGGTCGAACGATCGATGGCGGGCAGGCGGTGCAGGCTAGGCGGAGTGCCCGGCCAGCAGGCCGGTCAGCGGCGCCCACACCATCGTGCGGGTGCCCGAGATGGCGCCGGCATCGGCGAAGGGGTCCTGCTTGAGGAGGTCGTTCAGGGCTTGCTCGTCGGCCGCCTTGAAGATGAGGAGGGCGCCGGCGCCGTCCGTGTAGGGGCCGCTGGCAAGGAGCGTGCCGTCCTGCGCAAGTTCCGCGGTCCATTCGCGGTGGGCCGGGCGGGCGGCGTCGCGGGTTTCGGCGGATTCGGCGTCGTAAACGTACTCAACAGCAAAAACAGTCATACGGATACCCTATCGCCTGTCCGGCGCGTCAGCCGAGCAGGAGCACCTTGACCAGGGCCGCCACCCCGGCCGCCCACAGCATCGAGGTGAGGGTGCCGATGATGAACCGCTCCGCGGCCACCGGTGTTTCCTTCAGTTCGGCGAAGCGTCCGAGGCCTTTGATGGCGACGACATAGGCGATGGCCACGGGCTGGCCGGTCAGGATGGCCAGGCAAACGGCCAGCCGTTCGAGCACCCCGATGATCGCGCCGCCGCGGAGGATGCGGGTGCCGGCTTCCGGCGCGGCCGGACCCTGTCCGGGGCCGCCGGCACCGGTTTCAGCGGGCGTCGCCGGCCGGGTGATTTCGCCGTCGACCGTCCCGTCCGCCGTGCCGTTCGCGCTACCGGCGGGGCCGGCGGCTCCGCCGGCCGCGGGGTCGTCGGCGTTACCGGCTCCGCCGGCGGCACCGGCGCGGGTGTCCGAGCGGTCATCGATGGTCCGGGCCAGCCGGAACACCAGGGCGGTGACCGGCCAGCCGGCGAACCCTGCAGCCAGCAGGGCCAGCGTGATCCAGAGGGCGTTCACCGGTCTCCTTCGTTACGTGTCTGCCGGGCGGCGTTGTCCGGCCGGCCCGCATTGTCCGGCCCGACGGCCAGGCCGTGGGCCAGGTCCAGCAGCATCTGGGCTGCGGGCCTCGCCGCCCATTCTTCCTGCCAGCCGGAGCGAAGCAGCGCACGGCTCACCGATTGTTCGGTGATTCCCAGTTGCCGTGCGGCGATCTTCTGCGTCCCGTGGGCTGCGGCGTGCCCTTGGCGGATGCCGCGCAGCGCGTCGACCACCTTCCACTGCGCAGCGGTCCGGTCCTGGACCAGGCGTCCGATCAACCGCAGCACCGCTTCGGCGGCGGAACATTCCCGGCTTCCCGGCGGCCCCCCGGCCGGGCTGTCATCCGGGTTGGCGGCCGTGTTCGCGGCCGGGGCGCCGGCACCCGGGCGCCGCTGCCCGTCAGCCACGACCACCGCGAGCGGCACGTGCGGTGCGGCGGATTTGGCCCTTTCCACCGCGAGGCGAGCCGCAACGAAGGCTGCTCCCGATCCCTCCCGCGGGCTGGCCGGCAGCGGCAGGTCCACCGGGCCCACACCGATACCCACGTACCAGCGGCCGCTGCGGAGGGCATGCAGGGCGATCTCCACGACGTCTTCCGGGCGCTCCGGCACGCCCTGGACCTCGTCGCCCACGGAACGCTCGAAGCGCGCTCCGGGGCACAGCTGCTCCAGTTCGGCCAGGAGGGCCGGGACGCGGTCGACGTCGGCGGTGCTGCCGCGCTGGTCCATGGTCATCACGTACATAGCCCAACCCTAGGCGGCTGATTCCGTAACATCAACCATTTACAACTGATTATCTAGAATCAGCCGAAATAAGCTGAGCTTAGATAAACAGCCGGCGGCGGCTAACAGATCTGTTTCCGGCGTTGTAGCGGGGCGGCACTCCAGCCCAGTTGTTGCGGACCCGCACGCCCGGCGCCCGCGGAATTCCGCGGCCCAAGGACGCGGATCCGGCGTCCTGCCGCGTAGAACTGGGCGGGAACGTCTGCAACTCCTCCGCACAGCCCGGCACGGACACCGATTTCGTCCGTGACCACAGCGGACCCGGGCGGCGCAGGGCTAGCCGAAGAGGTTGACCGGCTTGACGATGTCCGCGTAGATCAGCAAGGCGCCCATCCCCATCAGCAGCGCGGCCACCACGTAGGTCACCGGCAGCAGCTTGGCGATGTCGAACGCACCGGGGTCCGGGCGGCCGAGCAGCCGGGCAATTTGGCGGCGGGCCCCCTCGTAGAGCGCCCCGGCAACGTGGCCGCCGTCGAGGGGCAACAGCGGGACGAGGTTGAACACGGCCAGCGCGAAGTTGAGCCCGGCGAGCAGCCCGACCAGTGCGGCCAGCCGGCTCTGCAGCGGAACCTGTTCCATGGCGGCGACTTCGCCCGCTACCCGGCCCACCCCGACGACGCTGATGGGGCCGTTGGGGTCGCGGGGCTCCTCGCTGAAGGCGGCCTGCGCCACCCCGGCCACGCGGGCCGGGAGGTTCAGGACGACGCCGGCGATCTGCTGGATGTTCTCGCCGGCCATGGGCAGCACGGCCGACGCCGGCTGCTGCACCAGGGCGGTCTGGGCGCCGATGCCGAGGAATCCGACGTCCTGGTACTGGAGCTTGCCGTCGGCGTCCTTGGCCTGCCGGCCGTCCGCACCGACAACCGGGCGCGCGGACAGGACCGGGGTGACCGTGGTGGTGACCAGGGAGCCGTCGCGCTCCACCGTGATGCTGACCTGCCGGCCCGCGGAGGCACGGATCCAGCCGGTAAGTTCTTCCCAGTTGGTGACCGCCTTGCCGTCGAAGGAGGTGATGCGGTCGTTGGGTTTGAGCCCGGCTGCGGCTGCAGGGGTGGGCTTGCAGTCAGCCGAGTTGGGATCCACGGTCTCGCCTGCCTTGACCTGGCACTTGGAGACGTCGGCGATGGTGGTGGTGGAGGCGGACACGCCGAACCCCATCAGCAGCACGGCCGTCAGGACGACGCCGATCAGCAGGTTCATCGCGGGACCGCCGAGCATGATGATGATCTTCTTCCAGACCGGGAGCCGGTAGAAGACCCGGTTCCCATCCCCGGGGCCGATTTCCTCATGCGCCAGGGAGCGGGCGTCGGCCGCGAGCGACTGGAACATCCCGGTACTGGAGGGGCGGACGCTGCCGTCCGTCTTGTTCGGCGGGTACATGCCGATCATGGACACGAAGCCGCCCAGCGGGATCGCCTTGAGGCCGTACTCGGTCTCGCCCCGGCGCTTGGACCAGAGGGTGGGGCCAAAGCCGATCATGTACTTGGTGACGCGCACCTTGAAGAGCTTGGCCGGGACCAGGTGCCCCACCTCGTGCAGGGCGATGGACACGGCGATGCCGATCACGACGAAGACGACGCCGAGGATAAAGAGGACAACGGGGCTCATGCTGGGTTTTGCTACTTCCTGGGCATTGGTCGGCTACTTCTTAGGCACTTCCCACGGCCAAACGCTCGAGGGTCCGCGCGCGTGCCCACTGTTCAGCATCCAGCACGGATTCGACCGTCAACCCGGAGGATCCTGAGTGCTCGCTGATGACGGCTTCGATGGTATCGACAATATCGGTGAAGCGGATCCGGCCGGCGTGGAAGGCTGTCACGGCTTCCTCGTTGGCGGCGTTGAAGACCGCCGGGAAGGTGCTCCCCCGCCGGGCCGCTTCCTTGGCCAGGCCGACGGCGGGGAACGCCCGGGTGTCCAGCGGCTCGAACGTCCAGCTGGTGGCCTGGCTCCAGTCGCAGGGCCGGGCGGCCCCGGCCACCCGGTCCGGCCAGCCCAGGCCCAGGGCGATGGGCAGGCGCATGTCCGGCGGCGAGGCCTGCGCGATGGTGGACCCGTCCACGAACTGGACCATGGAGTGCACCACCGACTGCGGGTGGACCACCACGTCGATCCGCTCCAGCGGGATATCGAAGAGCAGGTGGGCCTCGATGACTTCCAGGCCCTTGTTGACCAGGCTCGCGGAGTTGGTGGTGACCATCAGGCCCATGTCCCAGGTGGGGTGCGCCAGGGCATCGCGGGGCGTAACGTCGTGCAGCTGTTCCCGCGTCATGCCGCGGAACGGGCCGCCGGAAGCGGTCAGCACCAGCCGGTCCACTTCGGCGGCGGAGCCGGAACGCAGGCACTGGGCGATGGCGGAATGTTCGGAGTCGACCGGGACGATCTGGCCTTCGCGGGCGGCCGCCTTGACCAGGGCGCCGCCCACGATCAGGGACTCCTTGTTTGCCAGGGCCAGCGTGGCGCCGGACTTCAGTGCGGCCAGCGTGGGGGCGAGTCCGATCGAGCCGGTGATGCCGTTGAGCACGACGTCGGCGGGGATTTCCGCGATCCGGGTGGAGGCATCCGGGCCGGTGATGATCTCCGGACGGTAGCCGGAGACGCCGGCCGCGCGGGCGGCGTCGTCGATCAACGCTTGGAGGACTGCGGCGTCCCCGCTGGCGACGCCGATGGCCCGGGCCCGGGTGTGCACGGCCTGCCGGGCGAGGAGTTCGAGGTTGCCGCCGCCGGCGCTGAGGGCCACGATCTCGAACAGGTGCGGGGCGCCGTCGACGACGTCGATGGCCTGGGTTCCGATGGACCCGGTCGATCCGAGAAGGACGATTGTGCGCGGCTGCATGATTCCAGTATCCCGCACCGGTCCGGCAGCCCGGGTCCACCCGGGCCTGAAGCGCGAAGTGGCAGATCACGGCAGTGTTTCCGAAGAACACTGCCGTGATCTGTCACCTCGGCGATTACACGGGCACCGGCGGCATTACGCCGGCTTCAGCTCGTAGCGTCGCTCGGGGCGCCCCGCGCCGTACTTGAGGCGGACCTCGACCCGCGCCTCATCGTGGAGGTATTCGAGGTAACGGCGTGCGCTCACCCGGGACGTGCCCAGCAGGTCCGCGACTTCCGCCGCTGACAGATCCGCCTCGGCAGTCTGGAGCACATCCACCACCAGTCGGAGGGTCTCGGCGCTGCAGCCCTTGGGGAGGCGGACTTCCGCCCGTTCGGCGCGATCGGTGCGTTCCAATCCAAAGACCCGGTTCACGTCCGCTTGTTCGGCTACGTCCTTGGCCAGGTCCAGGCCCTGGTAAGCGTTGCGGTAGTGCTCCAGCCGCTCCTGCAGGTCCGACTGCGAAAACGGCTTGATCAGGTAGTGGACAATTCCGCCGCGCAGGGCCCGGCGGACGGTCTCGACCTCGCGGGCCGCGCTGATCACCAGGACGTCCAGTTCCGGCGCTGTCTCCCGCAGCCTGGCCATCAGATCCAGTCCGTTGATGTCGGGGAGGTGAATGTCCAGCAGGACCAGGTCAGGCTGCAGTCGGGCGGTTTCCGCCAGCGCCTGGGCTCCCGTATGCGCGAGGCCGACGACGGCGAAGCCCGGCGTGCGCTGAATAAAACCGGAGTGGACTTTCACCACCATGAAGTCGTCGTCGACGATCAGAACGTTAATCACAGCCGGCCCACCTTTCCTTTCCCGTGCGCCCGCTTGGCCGGCGCCCTTTTCAGCCGGGCCGTAAAGACCGCCCCGCCGTCGTTAACTACCGCGAGGGCTCCGCCGCTGCGCTGGCAGACCACCCGCGAAAGTGCCAGGCCGAAGCCCCGGCCGCCACCGGGGCCGGGTTGTTTGGTACTGAACCCCTGGCGGAAAATTTCCTCGGCCGCCGCGCCGTCAATGCCCGGGCCGGTGTCCCGGACGGTCACAACAACTTCCCCGCGGCTGTCCTCGACGAGGACCCGGACGGAAGCCTCCGCCGCGCCCGTGACGGCGTCGAGGGCGTTGTCCACGAGGTTGCCCACAACGGTGGTCAGATCCCGGGAAAGTTCGTCCTCCACCCTCGACAGTGACGAAGCGGGGTCCAGCTGCAGCAGCACCCCCCGCTCCACGGCGAGGCTCGATTTGGCAATGAGCAAAGCGGCGAGCGCCGGGTCCTGGATGCGGCTGGTCACGTCGTCGTTGAGCCGCGTGCGGTCGACGGTAACGCCGTTGACGAACTGCACCACGGACTCGTACTCGCCAATCTGGATCAGCCCCGAAATGACATGCAGCTGGTTGGCGAACTCGTGGGCCTGCGCCCTGAGGGTGTCAGTGGCCGTTCGTGTTGCACCCAGTTCGCGTTCAAGCGATGAGAGCTCAGTCCGGTCACGCAGGGTGGCAACGGAACCCATGACCCGACCCTTGGACCGAATAGGCACCCGGTTCATTACCACCAGGCGCTCCCCCACCAGGACCAGCTGGTCCTGCCCGGGTTGTTCGCCTGTCATCACTTCCTTGAGCGCCGGTTCAACCGGCAGTCCGGCCAGATCCTTTCCCACGCAATCCGCCGGCAGGCCCAGCAGCGCCCGGGCACTGTCATTCGCCACGGTAATCCGACCGCGGAGGTCCAGGGCCACCACGCCCTCTTTGAGCCCGTAAAGCATCGCCTCGCGGTTCTCCACCAAGCCGGAGATTTCGCTCGGCTCCATGCCGAGGGTCTGCCGCTTCACCCTGCGGGAGAGCAGGAGGGAACCGGCCACTCCCAGGACGCTGGCCACTCCCAGATAGGTCAACAGGTTCGGGACGGCGTCCCCCAGCCGCTCCCACGTGGATGGGTAGTTCCGGCTGATCGACGCAATACCGATCATGGTGCCGGAATCGTCCAGGACCGGGACGTGGGCCGAAAGCACCGGGATGGCTGTTCCTCCCACCACCCCCGTCCAGGCCCGGCCTTCCATCACCCGGCTCGCACCAAGCTCCAAGGGCCGGCGCAGCAGTCCGGGGTCGCTCGACGCCACCACGGTGCGGTCGATCCGGGCAAGGGCCACCCGCGCGGACCCGGAGACAGTGCGCACCGACTCGGCGACGGCGGACAGCGCCGCGCTGCCCCGGGGCTCCGCCGAGGGCAGCAACGCACGCACGGTGGGATTGTTGCCCAGCGCTTCGGCCGCGGACAGGGCCCGTCGCCCCTCGACCCGCTCAAACGCGGCCGCCGACTGGGCCAGGGAGATGGCCACGACGCCGACCAGGACCGCCAGGACGATCAGCAGCTGCAGGACCAGGTACTGCCCGGCGAGGGACATTCCTCTTCGTCGAGTCACGAGCCGTTCTTCCCAATTCTTTGTTGTGGTTCCGCGGGCTTCCTCGAAGCGGAGGCACCGGGTGCGTCCGCGAAGGTCCCAAGCTCCGGCGGTGGGGTGAACTATACCCCACCGCCGGCTAACGTTTCCGCCGCGAATTTAGGCATGGTTGGGAGCCTGAAACGTGAACGAAATGAACTTAACTTTCTCTGCTTACACAAGAGTGATGCCCGTCACTTCGCCGCCTAACATCAAAGCACCAGTCAGTTTTGCTGACCAGTTTCACCGAGAACTTTACTGAGAAGAGGAACACCATGCGCCAAGTCCGCGCATTGCGAATTGCCGCCGTCGCTGCCGGCATCGCCCTGATGGCCACCGGTTGCGGGGCCACCGCAAAGAGCTCACCGAGCGGCAGCTCCAGCGCTTCCGCCGGCCCCGTCACCGGGCTCCAGATCCTGGTCCCCAACACGGCCGGGGGCGGCTACGACACCACCGCACGGGCGGCAGCGAAGGTTCTCGACGACGAGAAGATCGCCGCCAACACCGAGGTCTTCAACCTCGCCGGCGCCGGCGGAACCGTTGGCTTGGCCCGCGTGGTCAACGAAAAGGGCAACGGCGACCTCGCCATGCTGATGGGCCTGGGCGTCGTCGGCGCCAGCTACACCAACAAGTCCACGGCCAAGCTGACGGACACCACGCCGCTGGCCAGGCTGATTGAAGAGCCCGGTGCCATCATGGTTGGCAAGGATTCGCCCTTCAAGACCATTGATGACCTGGTGAAGGCGTGGAAGGCCAACCCGGGTTCCATTGCGGTCGGCGGCGGGTCCTCGCCGGGCGGCCCCGACCACCTGCTTCCCATGCAGCTCGCCGGAGCAGTGGGAATCGACGCCACCAAGGTCAACTTTGTCTCCTACGACGGCGGCGGCGACCTCCTCCCGGCCATCCTGGGCAACAAGCTCGGCTTCGCGGCCTCCGGCGCGGGCGAATACCTCAAGCAGATCGAATCGGGCGAGGTCCGCGTCCTGGCTACCAGCGGCGCCGAGCGGCTGGACGGCGTTGACGCTCCCACTCTCAAGGAATCCAACATCGACCTGGTGTTCACGAACTGGCGCGGCGTCGTCGCCCCTCCGGGGATCAGCGACGCCGACAAGGCAAGCCTGATCGCAGCCCTCGAGAAGATGCACGGCACCGCGGCCTGGAAAGAAGCGCTGAAGACGCACAGCTGGACCGATGCTTTTGTCACCGGTGACGAGTTCAAGACGTTCCTGACGGAGCAGGACAAGCGGGTGGCGGACGTCCTCACGAAGCTTGGTTTGGCGTGAGTTCTGCACCAACGGCGGCCTCACGGCTCACCGGCCGCCCCGAGCTGGGGGTCGCCCTCCTGCTCGGGGCGGCCGGCGTGGTGGTCTTCCTCGACGCCAACGGCCTGACGACGCCGTACTCGCAGTCGGATCCGGTGGGCCCGAAAACGGTCCCCTTCATCGTGGCCGGCCTGCTCATCGTCTGCGCCCTGCTGCTGGCCGTGGACGTATTGCGGGGCGGCAAGGGCGAAGCCGAAGGCGGCGAGGATATTGACCTGGCGCATCCCGTGGACTGGAAGACCGTGCTGCCCCTCGTGGGCGCCTTCGTGGCCAACATTCTGCTCATCGACTGGGCCGGTTGGGTGATTTCGGGAACAATTCTGTTCTGGGGCAGCGTCTGGGCCCTCGGCGGGCGGCACTTCGTCCGTGACGGCCTCATTTCCCTGGCCTTGTCGGTCCTGACCTTCTATGGCTTCTACCTGGGCCTCGGAATCGCCCTGCCTGCCGGTTTGCTGGAGGGGGTTCTCTGATGGATGTCTTCTCCTCGCTCATGGACGGTTTCGCCACCGCCCTTACCCCCATGAACCTGCTGTACGCGGTGATCGGCGTGGTCCTCGGCACCGCCGTGGGCGTCCTGCCGGGCCTGGGCCCGGCCATGACCGTGGCCTTGTTGCTCCCTGTCACCTACGCCCTGGAACCGACCAGCGCGTTCATCATGTTCGCCGGCATCTACTACGGCGGCATGTACGGCGGC
This sequence comes from uncultured Arthrobacter sp., assembly GCF_964021775.1. Taxonomy (GTDB): domain Bacteria; phylum Actinomycetota; class Actinomycetes; order Actinomycetales; family Micrococcaceae; genus Arthrobacter. The sequence continues at coordinate 171,308 of NZ_CAXHZI010000006.1, read as the reverse complement.
TCCACGACGTCCATCCTGCTCAACACCCCCGGCGAGTCCTCCTCGGTGGTCACGGCCATCGAAGGCAACAAGATGGCAAAGGCCGGAAGGGCGGCGCAGGCTTTGGCCACCGCAGCCATCGGTTCGTTCGTTGCCGGAACCATCGGCACCACACTGCTGGCAGTGTGCGCGCCGATCGTGGTCCAGTTCGCCGTCAGCCTGGGCTCGCCCAGTTACTTCGCGATCATGGTGCTCGCTCTGCTGGCGGTCACAGCCGTACTGGGTTCCTCCCGGCTGCGTGGATTCGCGTCGCTGGGCCTGGGCCTGGCAATCGGACTCGTTGGCATCGACTCCGTCACCGGCCAGCAACGCCTCACCTTCGGTCTGCCGCTGCTGGCCGACGGCCTGGACATCGTGGTGGTGGCGGTGGCCATCTTCGCCGTCGGCGAGGCACTGTGGGTTGCCGCGCACCTGCGCCGCAGTCCCCTGCACATCATCCCGGTGGGCCGTCCGTGGATGGGCAAGCAGGACTGGAAGCGGTCCTGGAAGCCCTGGCTCCGCGGCACTGCCTTCGGATTCCCCTTCGGAGCCCTTCCGGCAGGCGGCGCGGAGATCCCAACCTTCCTGTCCTACGTGACGGAGAAGAGGCTCTCCAAGCACCCCGAGGAATTCGGCCACGGCGCCATCGAAGGCGTTGCCGGCCCGGAAGCCGCCAACAATGCCGCAGCTGCGGGCACGCTGACGCCCATGCTGGCACTGGGCCTGCCCACCAACGCCACGGCCGCCGTCATGCTGGCAGCCTTCACGTCCTACGGCATCCAGCCCGGCCCGCAGCTGTTCTCCAGCGAGGGGCCGCTGGTCTGGGCGCTGATTGCCAGCCTCTTCATCGGCAACCTGCTGCTCCTGATCATCAACCTTCCGCTGGCACCGGTCTGGGCGAAGCTCCTGCAGCTCCCCCGCCCGTACCTCTACGCCGGGATCCTGTTCTTCGCCACGCTGGGCGCCTATTCGGTGAACCTGCAGGCATTCGACCTGGTGATGCTGCTGGTCCTTGGTGCGCTGGGGTTCATGATGCGGCGCTTCGGGCTTCCCGTCCTGCCGTTGGTCCTGGGCGTAATCCTGGGGCCGCGCCTCGAGGGGCAGTTGCGCAAGACGCTCCAGCTCTCCGCCGGCGATCCGGCCGGTCTGTGGAGCGAGCCGATCGCCGTCGGGGTCTACGTCATCGTGGCTATCATCCTGCTGTGGCCGTTCGCGTCCAAGCTGATCCGCCGCAACCGCCCGGAGCGCGGCTCACTGCTTCCAGCCAATTCCGGCGCAGCCGACTACAGCGACTGAGTAGGCGCCCCCGCGCCTTTCGCCAAACCCATCTACCCACATTCAGCAGAATCAAGGAGCTACCATGACGATCGTGGTGGGATACGTCCCGACACCCGAGGGCGAAGCAGCACTGGCCCAGGCCATTGGTGAGGCGCGGAAAAGCAGCAAGAGGCTGCTGGTCATCAACTCCTCCAAGGGTGATGCGCTGGTGGATAACCGGTACGCGCAGGAGCCAGAGATCCAAAGCATCGAAGACCGGCTCGCTGCTCAGGGAATTGACCACGTGATCAAGCAGCCGGTCCGTGGCCATGATGCGGCCGCGGAGGTACTGGATGCCGCAGAGGAGCACAATGCTGATCTGATTGTGATCGGTCTGCGCCGCCGCACCCCCGTGGGCAAGCTGATCTTGGGCAGCACGTCCCAACGGATACTGCTTGAGGCGGAGTGCCCGGTGCTGGCAGTAAAGGCCGGCCCGCAGCCCTAATCGACGGGAGCATGCGGGCGCCGTCGGCATATAAGAAGCCGCAAAACATGAAGCACGGGCCGGGAGTCCTCAGACTCCCGGCCCGTGCTTTCGTTTTTTACTGGTAGCTGCGGCGCTGCTGAGCCCGAGATGACACTTAGCGGCAGTGCCAGAGTGAAACACTGCCGCGACCTGCCACCTCGTGGAGGCGAGTGTCAGGCCCGGCCCGCGCGGCGCAGTGTGGCCTCGGCGTGCCTGAGGATGGGCCCGTCGATCATCTTTCCCTGGTACTGGAACACCCCGGAGCCGGCGGCAGCGGCGGCGTCGAGCAGCTCCTTGGCCGCGGCTACCTCCGCCTCGGACGGGGCGTAGGCTTCGCGGACGACGGCGACCTGGTTCGGGTGGATGCAGGCCTTCGAGCCGAAACCGGAGGCGACGGCGTCCCGGGCCTCGGCGGCGAGGCCTTCCAGATCCGGGATGTTGACGTAGACGGAGTCGATTGCGTCCTTGCCGGACGCCCGGGCGGCCAGCAGCACGGTGGAGCGCGCGTGCAGCGCCACGGCGCGGTAGCCGCCGTCGTCATTCCGGCTGGAGGTGCCGCCGAGCGAGGCGAGCAGGTCCTCGGCGCCCCACATCAGGCCCACCACATTGGGCTCCGCGGCGATGGCGGCGGCGTTGACGATGCCGGCGGCCGTCTCGCACAGGGCGATCACGCTGTAGCCCTCAAGCTCCCTGAGCTGGGCGGCGCTCTCTGCCTTGGCGAGCATCACGTGCCGGTACGGGGTGTGCTTCAGGCAGTGCAGGTCCTTTTCGAACTCTTCCGTGCCGGCCGGGTTGATCCGGATGATCGTGCGGCTGGGGTCCAGTTCAGGGACGTCCCCGGCGGAGCCCAGCTGGGCGAGGATCGCGCCGCGGGCGCGCTGCTTGTCCGCCGGGGCGACGGCGTCTTCGAGGTCCACAATCACAGCGTCGGAACGCTCGGCGGCCTTTTGGTAGCGCTCGGGACGGTCGGCAGGGCAAAAAAGCAGGGCGGGGCCCATCAGGAAACTCATGTGTCTATTCTGCCCTTTTGTGGGCGTTCTGGGTCTCGGCATGCGCCTCCCGCATCCACATCAGGCAACTGCGGGTCGCCATCGCCACCACGGTGCCGTCCTGGTTCCGACCGGTGTGCTGCATGGTCACGATGCCCTGGCCCGGCCGGGAGGAGGAGGGCCGTTTACCGGTCACCACGGTCTCCGTGTAGAGCGTGTCCCCGTGGTACAGCGGGTGCGGGAAGGACACGTCCGTCAGCCCCAGCTGCGCGATGATGGTGCCCTGGGTCAGCTGCGCGACGGACTGGCCCACCAAGGTGGCGAGGGTGAACATGGAGTTCATCAGCCGCTGGCCGAACGGCTGCCCGGCACTCCACGCCGCGTCCAGGTGCAGCGCCTGGGTGTTCATGGTCATGGTGGTGAACAGCACGTTATCCGTCTCCGTCACGGTCCGGCCGGGACGGTGCGCGTAAACGACGTCCTCTTCGAGTTCGTCGAAGTAGAGGCCGCGCTGTTCGATGACCCGGCGGCCGGCTCCGGGCCCGGGCGTGGCGTTAGTGGTCATACGGTGAGTTCCTGGTCTTCCTCGAAGAGTTCGGCGCCGGTGGCCGCGGCCACGTCCTCCGCGGTGACGTTGGGCGCCAGTTCCCGCAGCACCAGCCGGGACTTACCGCCGTCGGTCACGACGTCGATCACGGCAAGGTCTGTGATGATCAGGTCCACGCAACCCTTGCCCGTGAGCGGCAGCGTGCAGCGCTCTACGATTTTCGGGTTGCCGTTGCGGTCCACGTGCTCCATCATCACGATGACCTTCTTGGCGCCGAAAACCAGGTCCATCGCCCCGCCCATGCCCTTGACCATCTTGCCGGGGATCATCCAGTTGGCGAGGTCCCCGTTTTGCGCCACCTCCATGGCCCCGAGCACCGCCACATCGACGTGGCCGCCGCGGATCATGCCAAAGGAGGCGGCGGAGTCGAAGAACGCGGCGCCCTTGTTGACCGTGACGGTCTCCTTGCCCGCGTTGATCAGGTCCGGGTCCACCTGGTCCTCGGCCGGGTACGGCCCGACGCCGAGGATGCCGTTCTCCGAGTGCAGCACCACCTCAACGCCGGCCGGAATGTAGTTGGGGATCAGCGTCGGCATCCCGATGCCCAGGTTGACGTACTGGCCGTTGTGCAGCTCCTGCGCCACCCGGGCGGCCAGCTCGTTGCGCGTCCAGCCCTTGCTCTCCACCCCGGCGGGGTGCTCGACGGCGGAACGCCGGTATTCGTGGCGGACCGCTTCGGGCCGGGGCGGGGCTCCCTGCGAGTTGTTCGTCTCCACGGCTAGGCTCCTGGCTGCTGGGTGGTTGTGGATGGCACCGCGACGGTGCGCTTTTCGATCCGTTTTTCCGCCTGGGGCGCGAGGACCACCCGCTGGACGAAGATCCCGGGGACGTGGACGTGCTCCGGGTCCAGCTCGCCCGGCTCCACCAGCTCCTCGACCTCGGCGATCGTGACCCTGCCGGCCATGGCGCAGAGTGGATTGAAGTTCATCGCGGTGGCGTGGAACACCAGGTTGCCGTGCCGGTCGCCCTTCCAGGCGTGCACCAGCCCGAAGTCCGGGGTCAGTGCCTCCTCCAACACATAGTCGGCGCCGTGGAAGCTGCGGACCTCCTTGGCCGCGGAGGCGATCGCGACGTTCCCGTCGGCGTCGTACTTCTGCGGCAGGCCGCCGTCGGAGACCTGGGTGCCGACGCCGGCGGGCGTGTAGAAGGCGGGGATGCCGGCCCCGCCGGCCCGCAGTTTCTCGGCCAGCGTGCCCTGCGGGGTGAGGACCACCTCGAGTTCCCCGGCCAGATACTGGCGGGCGAATTCCTTGTTCTCCCCCACGTAGGAGCTGATGGTGCGGCGGATCCGGCCGTCCTTGAGCAGGATGCCGAGCCCCCAGTCGTCCACGCCGCAGTTGTTGCTCACGGTCTCCAGGTTGGTCGCGCCGCCCTCGTGCAGGGCGTCGATGAGGGCCACCGGGATGCCGCACAGCCCGAAACCGCCGACGGCGAGCGAGGCGCCGTCGTGGATGTCCGCGACGGCCTCGGCGGCGCTGGCAACAACTTTGTTGATCATCGCAGGATCCTTCCGGCCGGCTACAGTCCCAGTTCGCGGGCGATCAGCATCAGCTGGACCTCCGTGGTGCCCTCGCCGACTTCAAGGATCTTGGAGTCGCGGTAGTGGCGCGCCACGGTGAATTCGTTGATGAAGCCATAGCCGCCGAACACCTGGGTGGCGTCCCGCGCGTTGTCCATGGCTGCCTCGCCTGCGACCATCTTAGCGATGGCGGCCTGCGTCTTGAACGGCTTGCCGGCGAGCATCCGGGCGGCCGCGTCGTAGTACGCCAGCCGGGCCGTGTGGGCACGTGCTTCCATCCGGGCGATCTTGAACGCGATGGCCTGGTACTTGCCGATGTTCTGACCGAAGGCGCTGCGCTCCTTGGCATATTTCACGGCCTGGTCCACGCAGCCCTGGGCGGCGCCGACGGCCAGCGCAGCGATCGCAATGCGGCCCTCGTCAAGGATGGAGAGGAAGTTTGCGTAGCCGCGGCCACGGGTGCCGAGCAGGTTCGCTTCCGGAACGCGGACGTCCGCGAGAGTTAGCGGGTGGGTGTCCGAGGCGTTCCAGCCGACCTTGTTGTAGGCCTTCTCCGCCGTGAAGCCGGGCGTGCTGGTGGGCACCAGGATGGTGGAGATTTCCTTCTTGACGCTGCCGTCCGGGCGGTCCTCCTGGCCGGTGACCGCGGTGACGGTGACGAGTTTGGTGATGTTGGTGCCGGAGTTGGTGATGAACTCCTTGTTGCCGTTGATAATCCATTCACCGCCTTCGAGGCGCGCGGCGGTCTTGGTGCCGCCGGCGTCGGAGCCAGCCTCGGGCTCGGTCAGTCCGAAGCCTGCGAGCGCCTTGCCGGAGGCCAGCAGCGGCAGCCATTCCTGCTTCTGCGCGTCGCTGCCGAAGCGGTGGATCGGCATGGCGCCGAGCGAGACGCCGGCCTCCAGGGTGATGGCGACCGACTGGTCCACCCGGCCGAGCTGTTCGAGCGCCAGGGCCAGGGCGAAGTAGTCCCCGCCCATGCCGCCGAACTCTTCCGGGAACGGCAGGCCGAACAGGCCCATGTCCGCCATCTGGGAGACGACCTCGTAGGGGAAGCTGTGCTCTTCGTCGTGCTTGGCGGAAACCGGGGCCACCACCTGGTCGGCGAATTCGCGGACGGTGTCGCTGAGGTCCTGGTAGTCCTCGCTGAGTTCAAAGTCTGGCATGGGGGTGACTCCTGTGTCTGGGGTGGCTGTGGCGTGGTGTGGTGTGGTGTTGAAAGTGTGGCGTGCTAGTCCGCGGCGCCCATGGCGATGACGGCTTCCTCGACGGTGTCCTCCGCCTTCGAAGGTGCCGAGGGTTCGTGCGGGTGGATGGTGGCGAGGACTTGGTCGGCCTTGACGAGGTCTCCGGCGCCGGCGCTGAGATGCACCTTGCCGTCGAGCGGCGCCACGAGCTGGTGCTCCATCTTCATGGCCTCCACCGCGAGCAGGACCTGTCCGGCCTCCACGGGGTCGCCGTTGCCGACCGAGACGGACACCACCGTGCCCGGCATCGGCGAGCGCACCGCGGGGTCGGCGGCACCTTCCTCGCGTTCGACGGCGGCGAGCACCCGGGCGAGCCGGGTCTCCCTGGTGAGCACCTCGAGCCGGCAGGACCAGCCGTCGTGGCCGAGGAAGAGTTCCGTCGGCGCCCCGGGGGCCGGGTTGTCCCAGCTCGGAATGACCGGGCCGGTGTACACCGGCGCGAACGCGAAGGCCGTGCTGTCGCCGTCGAGGTCCAGTTCCCCCTCGCAGCGGCTGGTGGGCCGCCACAGCGCCTTCCGCTGTGGACCACCGTCAACGGACACCCGGACGAACCCTGCCGCCGGGTGGTCTGCAACGGACACCGCAGCGACGCCGCCGTCCGGCGTCCCGAGGCTGATCCGCAGCGGCACCCGGGCACCGAGCCGCCAGCCGTCCCGGCGCTGCCATGGCCCGCCTGCGGGCTCGGACTGATACTGCTGCTCGGTCTGCGCCAGCGCGAAGAGGGCAGCGGCAACCAATTCGGCCTCGCCCACGCGCCGGAAGCTGAAGTCCGGCATCTTGCGCTCGATCAGGCCGGTATCAAGCCGGCCGGCGCGGACGTCGGCGTCGTTGATCAGCAGGCGGAGGTACTCGACGTTGGTGTCGATGCCCAGCGCCGTGTACTCGGCGAGCGCCTCGTTCAGGGTGTCCAGGGCCGCGGTGCGGTCCCGCCCCCAGGCGATCACCTTGGAGATCATCGGGTCGTAGCTCGAAGAGATCTCCAGGCCCTGGACCAGCGCCGAGTCCACCCGGACGCGGCCATGGGCCGTTTCAACGTCGTTGCGGGCAGCCGCACTGGGCCGCTGTGCGGGGCCGGGGATTTCATCGAGCAGCAGCACCGTCCCCGTGGACGGCAGGAAGTTCTTCTCCGGCACCTCGGCGTACACCCGGGCCTCCACCGAGTGGCCGGTGAGCACGACGTCGTCCTGGCGGATGGTGAGTTCTTCGCCGGCGGCGATGCGGACCTGCCATTCGACCAGGTCCACGCCGGTGACCATCTCGGTGACCGGGTGTTCGACCTGCAGCCGGGTGTTCATCTCCATAAAGAAGAACTCGTCCGGGGCGTTGTCCGAGACGAGGAACTCCACGGTGCCGGCGCCGGAGTAGTTGACGCTGCGCGCGGCCTGGCAGGCGGCCTCGCCCAGACGGGCCCGGATGTCCGCGCCATCGGGCAGGGATTCGAGCAGCGGGGACGGGGCTTCCTCGATGACCTTCTGGTGGCGGCGCTGCAGCGAGCACTCGCGCTCGCCGAGGTGGATGACGTTGCCGTGGTTGTCCGCCAGCACCTGGACCTCGATGTGCCGCGGCGTCGTGACGAGCCGTTCCAGGAACAGGGTGTCGTCGCCGAAGGCGCTCGCCGCGACCCGCCGGGCGGTGGCCAGGGTGGCTTCCAGGTCCTCGGGGCGTTCGACGACGTGCATGCCCTTCCCGCCGCCGCCGGCCGAGGGCTTGATCAGCAGCGGGAAACCGACGCCGGCCGCCGCCTCGATCAACTGCTCGTCGCTCATTCCGGGTTCCGCGATGCCAGGGACGACCGGGACGCCGTAGCCGGTAACGTGGTTCTTGGAGCGGATCTTGTCGCCCATGACGTTGAGTGATTCGATGCCGGGGCCGATGAAGGTGATCCCCGCCTTTTCCAGGGCGCGGGCGAAGTCGACGTTTTCGCTCAGGAAGCCGTACCCGGGGTGCACGGCTTCGGCGCCGGTGTCGCGGCAGGCCTGGACGATGGCGTCGATCTTCAGGTAGCTCTCGGTAGCGGCCGCGGGACCGATCCGGACGGCGACGTCGGCTTCACGCACATGGCGGGCGCCGGCGTCGGCGTCGGAATAGACCGCCACCGAACGGATGCCGAGGGCGCGCAGGGTGCGGATCACGCGGCAGGCGATCTCGCCGCGGTTGGCGACCAGGACGGTGCCGAAGAGCGGCTTCGTGGGGGTTGAGGTAACAGTCACAGGTGGCTCACATCCGGAACAGGCCGAAGGAGGTCTCCGGCAGCGGGGTGCGGGAGACGACGTCGAGCGCCAGTCCCAGGACGGTGCGGGTGTCCGCGGGGTCGATCACGCCGTCGTCCCAGAGGCGGGCGGTGGAGTAGTAGGGGCTGCCCTGGTCCTCGTATTGGGCCTTGATGGGGGCCTTGAAGGCTTCCTCGTCCGCGGCGGACCATTCCTCGCCGCGGGCCTCGTACTGGTCCCGTTTGACGGTGGCGAGCACGCTGGAGGCCTGGTTGCCGCCCATCACGGAGATCCGGGACGCCGGCCACATCCAGAGGAAGCGCGGCGAGTACGCGCGGCCGCACATCGAGTAGTTGCCGGCACCGAAGGACCCGCCGATCACCACGGTCAGCTTGGGCACACGGGCGGTGGCGACGGCGGTGACCATCTTGGCGCCGTTCTTGGCGATGCCGCCCTGTTCGTAGTCCTTGCCGACCATGAAGCCGGAGAGGTTCTGCAGGAAGATCAGCGGGATGCCGCGCTGGTCGCAGAGTTCGATGAAGTGCGCGCCCTTGAGCGAGGACTCGCTGAACAGCACGCCGTTGTTCGCCACGATGCCCACCGGGTGGCCGTGCAACTTCGCGAAGCCGGTGACCAGGGTGGTCCCGTAGTTCTTCTTGAATTCGTGGAAGCGGCTGTTGTCCACCAGCCGGGCGATGACCTCGCGGACGTCGTACGGGGCGTTGACGTCGGTGGGCACCGCGCCATAGAGCTCGTCCGGGTCGGCAACGGGTTCGACGGCGGTGTCCACCTCCCAGACGGGGGGCGCCGGCTTCGGCAGGGTGGAAACGATGTCCCGGACAATCTGCAGGGCGTGCTCATCGTTCTCGGCCAGGTGGTCGGTGACGCCGGAAATCTTGGAGTGCACCTCGCCGCCGCCAAGTTCCTCGGCCGTGACAATCTCCCCGATCGCCGCTTTCACCAGGGGCGGACCGCCCAGGAAGATGGTCCCCTGGTTGCGGACGATCACGGTCTCGTCGCTCATCGCCGGGACGTAGGCGCCGCCGGCGGTGCAGGACCCCATCACGGAGGCGATCTGCGGGATCTTCGCCGCGGACATTTTCGCCTGGTTGAAGAAGATCCGGCCGAAATGCTCCTTGTCCGGGAAGACCTCGTCCTGTTTGGGCAGGAACGCACCGCCGGAGTCCACGAGGTAGATGCAGGGCAGCCGGTTCTCCAGCGCGATTTCCTGTGCCCGGAGGTGCTTCTTCACCGTCATCGGGTAATAGGTGCCGCCCTTGACCGTGGCGTCGTTGGAGATGACCAGGACCTGGCGGCCGTGGACCAGGCCGATCCCGGCAATCACGCCGGCACCGGGCGAATCGCCGTCGTACATGCCGTCCGCGGCCAGCGGGGCGATCTCCAGGAAGGGGCTGCCATCGTCGAGCAGCCGGTCGATCCGTTCGCGCGGCAGGAGCTTACCGCGCGCCACGTGGCGTTCCCGGGACTTTTCCGGGCCGCCCAGCGCGGCCGCGGCGAGGCGTTCCTTCAGCTCCCGGGCCAGCCCGAGCTGCGCCTCGCGGTTCGCGGCGAAGCCTGGGCTCCCGGCATCCACCTGGCTGGCGATTGTCTCCATTGACTGCTTCCGTCCTCGGCCGTACGGCGTTCACCCCAGCGGGGCGTCCCGTCTATTTCGGTTAGTAACGCATAACTGAGATTTAGGTTAGTCTCTATTAACTGTGATGTCCAACACAGGACAGTTTCCCGCAGGACAGTCGAGAAGGGGACGCGCCGGTGACCGAGTCCAGCCAGACCACCCAGCGAAGCCAGGCCAAGCAGAACCGCCGGAAGGCGCTGCTTACTGCGGCCGCCGCCCTCTTCGCCGCCGACGGGTTCAACCGTGTCTCACTGGAGGACCTGGGCGCCGCAGCCGGGGTCAGCGGCCCCGCCGTTTACCGCCACTTCGCCGGCAAGCAGGCGGTCCTCGGTGCCTTGCTGCTCAGTGTCAGCCAGGACCTGCTGGAAGGCGGGCGCGCCGTGGTGGCGGGGTCCGACGGCGCGGCCGCGGCCCTCGCCGGCCTGGTCGAGTTCCACGTGGACTTCGCCCTGAGCAACGCGGATGTCATCCGGGTCCAGGATCAGGACTTCAGCAACCTCGAAGACGACGACGAGGCCGAGGTCCGGACACTGCAGCGCAGCTACGTTGAGCTCTGGGTGGACGTCCTGGCCGGCCTGCATCCGGACACGGACCCGGCCGAGCTGCGGATGCGGGCCCACGCCACCTTCGGCCTGATTAACTCCACGCCGCACTCGGTGCGGAACCACGGCCGCCGGATGGCCCTCAAGCGGGCCCGGCCGCTGCTGGAAAGCATGGCCCTGGCCGCCCTGACGGCACCGGCAACTCCCCCGCCCCTCGGCTGACGCCGGCTCTCCCACGGCGCATAAACCGGCCGCGCTCCGGGGGCACTTTGGCGCGGACACGCCGACATCCGGGGCCCCGGCGTCGAAAATTGCCCTCAAAGTGCCCCCGGACGGCAAAAGACCGGGCACCCACGACGTGGATGCCCGGCCTTCTTTTTCGAAACGGCTAGACCATCGCCAGGGCCATGCCGGGGTCGGCGAGGATGGCGCCCAGGTCTTGCAGGAAGCGGGAACCCTGTTCGCCGTCGACCAGCCGGTGGTCGAAGGACAGGCTCAGCGTCATGACCTGGCGCAGTGCCACCTCATCCTGGTACTCCCACGGCATCTTCCGCACCGCGCCGAGCGCCAGGATGGCGGCCTCGCCCGGGTTGAGAATGGGCGTGCCGGCGTCGATGCCGAAGACGCCGATGTTCGTGATGGAGATCGTCCCGCCGGAGAGGTCCGCCGGGGCGGTCTTCCCGGCCCGCGCCGTATCCGTCAGTTCGGTCAGCGCCGTGGAAAGCTCCAACAAGGACATCCGGTCCGCGTCCTTGATGTTCGGCACGGTCAGTCCCCGGGGCGTGGCGGCCGCGATGCCGAGGTTGACGTAGTTGAACTGGACGATCTCCTGGTTGGCCTCGTCCCACCGGGCGTTGAGCGTCGGGTGGTTGCGCAGCGCGATCAGCACGGCCTTGGACACCAACGTCAACGGCGTCAGCTTGTAGCCGGCGAAAGCGCGGCTGGCCTTCAGCCGGCCCAGCAGTTCCATGGTGGGCGTGACGTCGAGCGTGAGGAACTCGGTGACATGCGGGGCCGTGAAGGCGCTGGACACCATGGCCGCAGCGGTGAATTTCCGCACGCCCTTGATCGGCGTCCGGGTTTCCCGCTCGCCCTGCGCGGGCGAGGGCGCAACGGTCTGGTCGCCGGCCAGTTCCCGGGGTGCGACCGGAAGGTCGCCGCCGCCGACGAAGTTCCGTACGTCGTCGCGGGTGATAAGCCCGCGCTCCCCCGTGCCGGTGATGGCCGCGAGGTCGACGCCGAGATCCTTGGCCAGCTTGCGCACCGGCGGCGTGGAGCGCGGACGCTCGGCCGGGTGTGCGCCGGCGGGCTCCGGTGCAGCCGGGGTCTCAGCCGGGACAACCGCCGTGGCCGGGGCCTGGGCCCGCTCGACGGCGGGTGCGACAGCCGTCGCTTCGGCGGCTGCCGGGGCTGCCGCGGCGGCGAAGCTGCGGGCGCGTCGGGCCGGACGGCCGGAGCCTTCCAGCACCGCGCCGTAGCCGACCAGGTTCGGTTCGCGCTTGGCGGGGGCATCGCCGGCATCAGCGGCGCCGCCGTCGCCCTCGATCTCGAAGGAGACGATCGGCTTGCCGACCTCCACCACGGTGCCCGGCTGCTCATGCAGTGCCGTCACGACGCCGGCGAACGGTGAGGGCAATTCCACGACGGCCTTGGCGGTTTCCACCTCGGCGATGATCTGGTTGAGCGTGACGGTGTCCCCGACGCCGACCTTCCAGGCGACGATTTCTGATTCCGTCAGGCCTTCGCCGAGGTCCGGGAGCCGGAATTCCTTAATCATGGTGGCGCTCATCCTTCCAGCCCGCTCAGGGAGTTGGGGCGGCCGAGGGCCCGGTCGACGCCGTCGAGGATCCTGTCCAGGCCCGGCAGGTGGTGCATTTCAAGCTTTGAGTACGGGTACGGGACGTCGAATCCGGTCACCCGCACGGGTGCGGCTTCGAGGTGGTAGAAGCAACGCTCGGTGATGCTGGCGGCCACCTCCGCGCCAAGACCGCCGGTCTGGCTGGCCTCGTGCGTGATGAGGAGCCGGCCGGTTTTGCGGACCGACGCTTCCAGGGTGGCGAAGTCCAGCGGGGCCAGCGAGCGCAGGTCGATCACCTCGATGGAGACGCCTTCATCAGCAGCCGCGAGGGCGGCATCGCGCGCGGTTTTGACCAGCGGGCCGTAGGCGACCAGCGTCACGTCGGTGCCTTCAGTGACAACGCGCGCCTTCTCCATGGACAGGGCGGTGGAGAGGTCGAGCGACTCGTCCACTTCCCCCTTGTCGTGGTACCGGCGCTTCGGTTCAAAGTAGAGCACCGGATCGTCCGAGGCGATGGCCTGCTGGATCATGGTGTGGGCGTCCTGCGGGTTGGACACGCTGACCACCCGCAGGCCCGAGGTGTGGGTGAAGTAGGCCTCGGGCGATTCGGAGTGGTGTTCCGGCGAGCCGATGCCGCCGCCGAAGGGCACGCGGATGGTGATGGGCATCTTGACCGCGCCCTGGGTGCGGTAGTGCATCTTGGCGACCTGGCTGACGATCTGGTCGAACGCTGGGTAGATGAAGCCGTCGAACTGGATCTCCACCACCGGGCGGTAGCCGCGGTAGGCGAGGCCGACGGCGGTGCCGAGGATGCCGGATTCGGCGAGCGGCGTGTCCACCACGCGGTGCTTGCCGAAGTCTTTTTGCAGGCCGTCGGTGACGCGGAAGACGCCGCCGAGGGTACCGATGTCCTCGCCCATCAGGATTACCTTGGGATCGTTTTCGAGGGACTTGCGCAGGCCCGAGTTAATGGCTCGGGCAAAGGTCATCTGCGTCATCAGCGTGCACCTTCTTCGGAAGCGGCTTCTGCGGGATCGCCGAAGGAAGCCAGGTAACGGGTGTAGTGGTCCTGCTGGCGCTCCAGCGAGGAGTTGGGCGTGCTGTAGACGTGCTTGAAGATGTCCAGCGGCTGGGGTTCCGGCATGTTGATGGTGCCGGAGCGCAGTTCCTTGGCCACGGCGTCTGCCTTGGCGGCGACGGCGGCTTCCAGCTCTGCGGTCAGCAGGCCCTTGCGGTCGAGCAGGGTCTTGAGCCTGGCGATCGGGTCCTTGGCGGCCCAATCCTCGAGCTCGTTGGCGTCCCGGTAGCGGGTGGGGTCGTCCGCCGTCGTGTGCGGGCCCATCCGGTAGGTGACGGCCTCGATGAAGGTGGGTCCGCCGCCGTGGCGGGCCCGGTCGAGGGCGATCCGGGTGGCGGCCATGACGGCCAGCACGTCGTTGCCGTCCACGCGCATGCTCGGAATGCCGAAGCCGGAGGCGCGGTCGGCGATCTGGATGTGGGACTGCAGCATCACCGGTTCGGAGATGGCCCAATGGTTGTTCTGGCAGATGAACACCACCGGGGCCTGGAAACTCGCCGCGAAGACCATGGCTTCGTTGACGTCGCCCTCGCTGGTGGCGCCGTCGCCGAAGTAGGCCACGGCCACCGAGTCGGCGCCGTCGTTCTGGATTCCCATTGCGTACCCGGTGGCGTGCAGCGACTGCGCGCCGATAATGATCTGCTGCGTCGCCACGTTCACCGTGTAGGGATCCCAGCCGGCCAGGGCGTTGCCGCGCCAGGCCTTCACGATGTCCGCCGGCCGTACCCCGCGGCAGTAGGCGACGCCGTTGTCCCGGTAGCTGGGGAAAACGAAGTCGTCGTCGCGGAGCGCGCGCGCCGAGCCGATCTGCGACGCTTCCTGGCCGAGCAGCGGGGGCCAGAGTGCCAGTTCGCCCTGGCGCTGCAGGGCGGTGGCCTCGGCGTCGATCCGGCGGATGGCGACCATGTCCTCGTAGAGCGAGGCGAGCTGTTCATCGCTGACGTCCTGGACCCAGGCGTCGAACTCCGGATGGCTTATGCGTTCACCCCCCGGGGTGATGAGCTGGACGAGATCGCCGCCCGAGCGCCTGTTTGATTCTGCACTGTTCCCGGGGCCGCCGGCGGCAATGCCGCCCTTGCCCGCGTCGTCGGTAAACACAGTTTGTCCGCAACCTTCTGACGTCGTCTGACCCTGCCCGCGGAACTCGTGATCCCTACGCGCGACGGCCACCCGGGCGCCGTTGCCCCGGATAATTGTGACCCTACTCACAACTGGCATTGGGTACAACCACCCTCAAAAAAATTGAGCATTCTGCCCTGTGTGGGGATCTGCGACCGTGCTAACCTTGCGCATTATGCAAGCTCTGGATGGCACTGACACCCGCCTGCTTTCGGCCATGGCGCGGGATCCCCGCCGCACCGTCGTGGCGCTGGCCCAGAAGCTGGGCTTGTCCCGGAATACCGTGCAGGCCCGGATGGCCCAGCTGGAGAAAAAGCACGTCTTCCTCTCCTTTGAACGCCGCATCAACCCGGCCGCCCTGGGCTATCCCCTGATGGCCTTCATCTCCGTCCACGTCCAGCAGCAGAAGCTGGGCCAGTTGGCGGTGGAGCTGGCCGGCATCCCGGAAATCCTGGAGGGCTACGGCCTCACCGGTTCGGCGGACCTGCTGCTCCGCGTGGTCGCCCTCGACGCCGAGGACCTGTTCCGGATCAACGGCAAGATCCTCGCCTGCGACGGCGTGGACCGCACCGATACCGCCCTGGCCATGGGCGAACTGATCCCGTTCCGGATCCAGCCGCTGCTGGAACGCGGCGCCGCGGAGTCGTAAGCAGCGGATGCGACGACGCGGCGCCCTGAGCAGCTGACGCGGCAACCCCCGCCACACAAAGAGGAACCCCCGTGCTGATGCACAGGGGTTCCTCTTCGTTAGTTGCGGCCGCCCGGGCCGGCAGGGTTGTCGTTCCCTGCCGGCCCTTGCCCGGCCGGCGTGCGGTTAGTGGTTGGTGGCCTTTTCGGCGCCCACCCCGGTCAGGGAGCGGACCTCCATCTCGGCCTGCTTCGTGGTGTCTTCGAGCTTCTTGTCCAGGACCGTGCCCAGCCAGCCCAGGAAGAAGGCCAGCGGGATGGAGACGATGCCGGGGTTGCTCAGCGGGAAGATCGCGAAGTTGGCTCCCGGGATCATCGACGTCTTGGCGCCGGAGACCACCGGGGAGAGCGCGATCAGGATGATGGCGGAGCCGAGGCCGCCGTACATACTCCAGATGGCGCCTTGCGTGGTGAACTTCCGCCAGAACAGCGAGTAGATGATGGTCGGAAGGTTGGCCGAGGCCGCCACGGCAAAGGCCAGGGCCACGAGGAAGGCCACGTTCTGACCGTTGGCGAAGATACCGCCGATGATGGCGAGCAGACCGATCACGACGACCGTGCGGCGGGCAACCTTCACCTCGGTATCGGCGTCGGCCTTGCCCTTCGCAATGACGCTGGCATAAATGTCATGCGCGAAGGACGCCGCCGCGGTGATCGTGAGACCGGCTACCACGGCGAGGATCGTGGCGAACGCCACCGCGGAGATGAAGCCGAGCAGCAGCGGACCGCCCAGGTGGAAGGCCAGCAGCGGTGCTGCCGAGTTAACCCCGCCCGGGGCGCCCTTGATCGTGTCGGCACCAACCAGCGCCGCGGCGCCGTAGCCCAGGACCAGCGTGAACAGGTAGAAGATGCCGATCAGCCAGATGGACCACACCACGGACTTGCGGGCTTCCTTGGCGGTCGGAACCGTGTAGAAGCGCATCAGCACGTGCGGCAGGGCCGCGGTGCCGAGCACCAGGGCCAGGCCCAGGGACATGAAGTCAAGTTTGGAGGTCTCGGTCTTGCCATACTGCAGGCCGGGGTTGAGCACGGCCGGGTTTTTCGAGGTTTCAACCGCGCCGCCGAGCAGATCGGAGAGGTTGAAGCCGTAGATCGCCAGGACCCAGAAGGTCATAACGGCCGCGCCGGCAATGAGAAGCATGGCCTTGATGATCTGCACCCACGTGGTGCCCTTCATGCCGCCGATCAGCACATACATGATCATCAGGGCGCCGACGACGATGATCACGAGCGCCTGTCCGCCCCAGTCGCTGATGCCCAGCAGCAGCGAGATCAGGCTGCCGGCTCCGGCCATCTGGGCCAGCAGGTAGAAGAAGCAAACAGCCAGAGTCGAGATGGCCGCAGCGATGCGGACAGGTCGCTGCTTGAGCCGGAACGACAGGACGTCGGCCATGGTGAACTTGCCGGTGTTACGGAGCAGTTCAGCCACCAGGAGCAGCGCAACAAGCCAGGCCACCAGGAAGCCGATGGAGTACATAAAGCCGTCGTAGCCGTTAATGGCGATGGCGCCGGTGATGCCGAGGAACGAAGCCGCGGAAAGGTAGTCGCCGGCAATCGCGGTGCCGTTTTGCGGGCCCGTGAAGGACCGGCCCGCAGCGTAGTAGTCCGCCGCGGTCTTATTGTTCCGGCTGGCCCTGATGACGATCACCATGGTGATCGCGACGAACAAGGCGAAAATGCCCATGTTCAGCAGGGTGGTGTCTTTGAGATCCGCAACGTTGACCGCGGGAACCATAAAACTCATTTCGCTTCTCCGCTCACTCGGTTGCCGTGCTTGTCGAACTCGTGGCCTTCGATTCCGTGACGGATCTCGGCGGCGATCGGGTCAAGTTTCCGGTTCGAGTAGCTGACGTACCAGCCGGTGATGGCGAACGTGGAGACGAACTGCAGCAGGCCCAGGATCAAGCCGATGTTGATATTGCCCCAGACCTTGGTGGACATGAAGCCCACCGCGTAGTCGGCCAGCAGGACGTAGGCGAAGTACCACAGCAGGAATGCGATGGCCATCGGGAAGACAAAGCTGCGGTGACGTTTGCGCAGTTCTTGGAACTGCTCCGTGGATTGGACTTCCTTGAAGTCCACGAACGCCGGTGCGTCCGTTTCTTGGGCTTCGTGACCCATCGTTCCTCCTCATTGAGACTGGCGAGCCACCGCCCGTTACCCCGGCGTCCGGTGAATACCCGAGCTCCGGTAGACATACTTCCGGCGCGTGTGACTGCAATCACTGTGCACCGTGATGCGAGTTACATTCCAGCACCGCCGTGTTTCCTGTCGCTCAACGGTCGAAACGCTGCGCCCAACGGCACCTTGCGGCCGTCCGCCGCGGCTGCCCGGCCCGACGGCGGCCTGCCGCGCTACGCTGGCAGCATGCCGGACTCTCCCCTGTTCACCGCCGCGGCGATCGCCGTGATCGCCTTGGCGATCGCCGTCGTCGTGGCCGTTGGCCTCAAGGTTCTGCGTTCCTTCCGCGAGCTGGGCACCGACGTCGAACGCGCCACGTACAAGACGCTGCACGCTGCCTCGCGTGCCGGCCAGTATCTGCGCACCGGCCTCAACCCGGCCGGGGCGGCCAAGGCGAGCCGGCAGCTGCGCAGCCTGCTGGGCTGCGACGCCCTGGCGATCACCGACACCACCGGTGTACTGGCCTGGGACGGTGCTGCGGAAGAGTTGAAGCCGGCCCTCATGGGCCTTG
Source organism: uncultured Arthrobacter sp. (assembly GCF_964021775.1). GTDB lineage: Bacteria > Actinomycetota > Actinomycetes > Actinomycetales > Micrococcaceae > Arthrobacter. The sequence continues at coordinate 153,386 of NZ_CAXHZI010000006.1, read as the reverse complement.
CCGCCAAAGTGCTGGAGGGCGGCCACACCGCCGTAATCCCGGCCGGAGAACTGCAACTGCTCGCCAACGGCAACGCCTCCGCGCCGCTGGCCCCCGGTGTGGAACGGGCCGTGGTGATCGCCCCGATCAAGGCCGGCACCCGGGTGGTGGGCGTGGTGGCGGCCTTCGCCCCGGCGGCCGGGGCGGGGCTGGTCCGGGCCACCAGCGAAGTCGCCGACTGGGTGGCGACGCAGGTGGAACTAGCCGAGCTGGACGCCTCCCGGACACTGCTGATGGAGGCAGAAGTCCGTGCGCTCCGGGCGCAAATCAGCCCGCACTTCATCTACAACTCGCTCAACGCGATCGCCTCGTTCATTAACACCGACCCGGTCCGGGCCCGCGAACTGGTGGTGGAGTTCGCCGACTTCACCCGCTACTCCTTCCGCCGGCACGGGGATTTCACCACGCTGGCCGAGGAACTGCGCTGCATCGACCGGTACCTGCTCCTGGAGCGGGCGCGTTTCGGCGACCGGGTGCAGGTGAGCCTGCGGATCGCGCCGGAGGTGCTCAGCACGGTCATCCCGTTCCTGAGCCTGCAGCCGCTGGTGGAGAACGCGGTCCGGCACGGGCTGGAGGCCAAGGAGGGGCCGGGGCACATCAGCATCACCGCCAACGATTCCGGCGCCTTCGCCGAGGTGACGATCGAGGACGACGGCGTGGGCATGGATCCGGAGAAACTGCGCGCCGTCCTGGCCGGGCACAGCGACGGCGAGCACGTCGGCCTGCATAACGTCGACGCCCGGCTGCGGCAGGTCTACGGCGAGGACAACGGCCTGGTCATCGAGACGGCCCCCGGCGAGGGCACCCTAATCACCATGCGGGTACCCAAGTCCCAGCCGCGGCATGACGCCTGAGACCGGCGCGGCGGCTGGACCCTGCGGCGCCGCAGTACGCTAGAACCATGATTAACGTCCTCGTCGCCGATGACGAGCTGCCCGCTGTCGAGGAGTTGGCCTTCCTGCTCGGCCGGGACGAACGGATCGGGGCCATCCACCGCGCGTCCTCCGGTGCCGAGGCTTTGCGCGCCTTGGAGGCCGAGGAGGTCGACGCCGTCTTCCTGGACATCCACATGCCGGCCCTCTCCGGGCTGGACATCGCCCGGGTCATCTCCCGCAGCGCCAAGCCCCCCGCCGTCGTCTTTGTCACCGCCGACGAGGACTGCGCGCTGGAAGCGTTCGAGCTGGCCGCCGTCGACTACCTGCTCAAGCCCGTCCGCGCCGAGCGACTGGCCCGGTCGATCGGCCGGATCAGCGAGCTGATCCGGGAGGGTGCCCCGGCGCCGGAGATGATCACGGTGGATCTGGGCGGGACCACCAAGATGATCCGGCGCGAGGACGTCACCTACGTCCAGGCCCAGGGCGACTATGCCCGGCTGCACACCGCGGACGCGAGCTACCTCATACGGGTGCCGCTGGCGGACCTGGAGCAGCAGTGGGCCGATGCCGGTTTCCTCCGCATCCACCGTTCCTACCTGATCGCGCTGAACCACGTCAGCCACCTGAAGCTGGCCGCGGCCCGCCCCAGCGTAACCGTGGCGGGCGCCGAACTGCCGATCAGCCGCCGGCACCTGCCGCCGGTCCGGGAGAAACTCGAGGCGACCCGGATCCGGCCGCAGGCATGACCCGGGTCCGTGTCACCGCCCCGCGCAGCGTCAGGGCTGGCAGCGCGGCCGCCGGACGTTCCGCCGCCGACACCCGCGAGGCCGCCGAGGAGTCCGACGCCGGGCAGGTGTTCGTCCGCTCGCTGATCCGGTCCCAGCTGCGGCTCGGCATTGTGGTGGCCGCCGGGTTTCTGCTGATCCTGCTCGCCTTCGCCCTCATGCTCGGGCTGGTGCCGGGCCTGGCCGAGCTGCGGATCGCCGGATTGCCCTTCGACTGGGTGCTGCTGGGCGCCGGGATCTACCCGGTGATCGGTCTGAGTGCCTGGCTGTACGTCCGGACGGCGGCACGGAACGAGTCCCGTTACCGCGACCTGGCCGGGGACAAGTGAGGCGCGGGTGAATCCGGTGGTGGGGGTCGCGGCCTTCGCGGCCGTCTCGCTGGCCACCGCCGTGATCGGTTTCTACGGGCTGCGGGTTTCTCGCACCACCGGGGATTTCTACGTCGCCTCCCGCACGGTGCGGCCCTGGTGGAACGCCTCGGCGATCGGCGGGGAGTACCTCTCGGCCGCCAGTTTCCTGGGCGTCGCCGGGCTGATCCTGCTCTCCGGCACCGACGCCCTGTGGTACCCGGTCGGCTACACGGCCGGGTATTTGATGCTGTTGTTGTTCGTCGCCGCCCCGCTGCGGCGTTCCGGCGCCTATACGATTCCCGATTTCACCGAAGCCCGGCTGGATTCCCGGGCGGTGCGCCGGGTCACGAGCTTCGTGGTGGTGGTGGTCGGCTGGCTCTACATCGTGCCGCAGCTCCACGGCGCGGCGCTGGCGATCCGGATCACCACCGGCCTGCCGGCCTGGGTGGGACAGGTGGCCGTGGTCGCCGTCGTCTGTGTGACTGTGGTGTCCGGCGGGATGCGGTCCATCACCTTCGTCCAGGCCTTCCAGTACTGGCTGAAACTGACCGCCCTGGCCGTGCCCGTCCTGTTCATCCTGTTCGTCCTGGCCGGCACCGGGTCCCCCGCCGTCGCCGAGGCGGCCGTGAACCCGACGGCGCTGGCCCCGGCGGGCCCGTACCAGAACATCTCCCTGCTGGTGGCGCTGTTGTTCGGGACGCTGGGGCTGCCGCATGTGCTGGTGCGCTTCTACACCAACCCGGACGGCCAGTCGGCGCGCCGGACCACACTGATTGTGCTGGGACTGCTCTCGGTGTTCTACCTCTTCCCCACGGCCTACGGCCTGATCGGGCGGACCTTTGCCCCCGGCCTGGCGAAGAGCGGCCAGGCCGACGCCCTGGTGCTGCTGCTGCCGGGGCGGATGATCGGCGGAACCGCCGGGGACCTGCTCTCCGCCCTGGTGGTGGCGGGCGCTTTCGCAGCTTTCCTGTCGACCACCTCAGGGCTGGTGGTGTCTCTGGCGGGCGTGATCAGCCAGGACGTCCTGGGCGGCAGCGTCCGCGGCTTCCGGCTCGCCGCCGTGATTTCGGCGGTGGTGCCGCTGGGGATTGCGACCATGACGGACTCCACGGCGTTGGCCGGGAGCGTGGGCCTGGTGTTTGCCTTTACGGCCTCAACCATCTGCCCGGTCCTGCTGCTGGGCATCTGGTGGCGCGGACTGACTGATGCCGGCGCTATCGCCGGGATGCTCACCGGGGCGGTGTTTTGCGGCGGTTCCATGATGGCCGGCGCGGTGCTCGGCGCCGCCGGCACACCGCCGTGGCTCGCGCAGCCGGCCGCGTGGACGGTCCCGGCCGCCTTCACGGTGATGGTGCTGGTGTCCCGGGCCACCCAAGGCCGCGTTCCGCGGACGATCACCCGGCTGATGACCAGGCTGCACACCCCGGAGCGGCCGCTCGCCACCGAACGGTGACACGTCCGACGCCGAAGGCGTCGCAGGCGTTGGGTACGGGCGTGTGGCGCGTCAGTCGATGGCGGCCATGAGTTCGACAACCCGGTCCAGGAACGCGTCGACCTGGCTTTCCTCGTAGCCGTCGCGCCCGACGGCGGGGCGGAAGACGGCGCGGCGGATGTTGTCCACGCTGAGCGGCTGGTCCTCCTCGAGGTAGCCGATCAGCTCGTGGCACAGATCGTCGACGTCGGCGGTGTTGTAACTGCGCACTTTTGCCTTGGCAGGGCGGCGGAAGCGCTCCCCGTCGGGGCGGTGCAGGCGGCCCCGGAGCAGGCCGGCGAGCCGGCCGATCTCCCGCAGCCAGGCTTCCTCGCCGCGCTCCCCGATCAGTTCGTCGCGTTCCCGCCGGGCCAGGGCGTCCTCGAGGCGGTCCAGGGCCGCGTCCACGCCGGCGGCCGAGTAGCCGCCCTTGACCGGGTCGAAGGAGACGGCCCGGACATCGGCACTCTTGACCGACCGTCCCGCGGCGTCGGGCGACTCGAACGACACCCGCGCACGCTGCAGGAACTGATCCACCTGCTTGGCGTTGTAGCCGTACTGGTTCCGCTCCACGCGGTCAAAGGAGGCCGGAATCTGCCGTTGAATGTCCACTGTAACTATGTTTCCTTCGATGCCGTTCGGCTCTGGTTGCGCCGACTTCAGGCGTAGTTGCCCGGCACCATTCTAGGCACCGAGGGGGCGGGGCGCTGGGTTAGCCGGCAGCGCCGGCGGAGAAGATCATAAAGGCCACCGGGGACGCGAACACGATGGAGTCCAGGCGGTCCATCACTCCCCCGTGGCCGGGCAGGATGCTGCTCATGTCCTTGATGCCAAGTTCCCGTTTGACCATGGATTCGGCCAGGTCGCCGGCGGTGGCCGCGGCGACCATGCCCACAGCGAGGGCGGCGCCGAACCACCAGGGTTCGCCCAGCACGTAGATGCTGGCGAGCACCCCGACCAGCACGGCCCCCGCGATCGACCCGCCGAAGCCCTCCCAGGACTTCTTCGGGCTGATCTTCGGGGCCATCGGATGTTTGCCCAGGGAGGCACCCACGAGGTAGCCGAAGGTGTCATTGGAAACCACCAGCAGCAGCAGGGTGCCGATCTGCCAAGCCCCGATCGGCACGACCCCGCCGGGCCACGGGCCGATCGGGGTGACGCCGCCGGAGGCGTGCAGCGGCAGCACGGCGAAGCTGATCAGGAACGGCACCCAGGCCATGGTGAAGACGCCGGCGAAGATGCTGCGCGCGGATCCGGCCGCGCCTTCCAGGGAGCGCCACAGCAGGACCGCGACGCTGCTCAGCAGCAGGGCGAACAGCAGGCTCTCAGGGCCGCCGAAGTAGGCCGCAAGCGGCATCGCCACGGTGCCCGTCATCGCGGGGATGATCGGCAACCGGGTGCCCGAGGCCTCCAGCGCACGGAAGACCTCCCAGACGCCGAAAACGGCGAAGGCGGTGACGATCAGTACAAAGGCCAGGGGCAGGAACAGCAGGCCGCCCAGCACCGCGAAGAGCATGGCAAGGCCAACCGCCGTGGCGGCAGGAAGGTTCCTGCCGGCTTTGGGCGTCGGGTTTTTCCGCTCTTTCCCCCGCACCCGGACACGCGGTCCGGGGGCCTGCTGTTCGTCCCCCATCAGACCTCGAGCAGCTCGGCTTCCTTGCGCTTGAGAAGCTCGTCGATGCCGTCGACGTGGGCCTTGGTCAGCGCGTCCAGTTCCTTTTCGCCGCGGGTTCCCTCGTCCTCGCCGGCTTCGCCGTCCTTGACCAGCTTGTCCAGGGTTTCCTTGGCCTTGCGGCGGATGTTGCGGATGGACACCTTGGCGTCCTCGCCCTTGGCTTTGACGATCTTGACGTATTCCTTGCGGCGTTCCTTGGTCAGCTCCGGGATGGTGATCCGGATGACGTTGCCGTCGTTGGAGGGGTTCGCACCCACCTCGGAGTCGCTCAGGGCCCGTTCGATATCCCGCAGGGCGGTCTTATCGAAGGGGGTGATGAGGATGGTCCGGGCGTCCGGCACAGCGAAGGAGGCCAGCTGCTGGAGCGGCGTCGGCGAACCGTAGTAGTCCACCAGGACCTTGTTGTACAGGCCCGGGGTGGCGCGTCCGGTACGGATCGAGGCGAAGTCTTCCTTGGCTACCTCAACCGCCTTGTCCATCTTGTCTCCGGCTTCGAGCAAGGTTTCTTCGATCACGTTCTCTCCTCAGAAATTGGTGCGCGCCCCATGACCCGGGGAGCGGAACTGTCCTAAAAAATATCCTAGCCGCAGCTAAGGGGTGACCACGGTGCCGAGGTCCTCGCCGCGGATGGCCCGGGTGACGTTGCCTTCGCCTTCCATGCCGAATACCACCATGGTGAGGTTGTTGTCCTTGCACATGGTCATGGCCGTCTGGTCCATGACGCGGATATCGCGGCGCAGCGCCTCGTCGTAGCTGAGCCGGTGCAGCTTCTCGGCGGAGGGGTCCTTCTTCGGGTCGGCGGTGTAGACGCCGTCGACCCCGCTCTTGGCCATCAGGACGACGTCGGCGTGCACCTCCATGGCGCGCTGGGCGGCGACGGTGTCGGTGGAGAAGTACGGCAGTCCGGCGCCGGCGCCGAAAATCACCACGCGGCCCTTCTCCATGTGGCGGATGGCGCGGCGCGGGATGTAGGCCTCCGCGACCTGGCCCATGGTGATGGCGCTCTGGACCCGCGTCTCCACGCCGGCCTGCTCCAGGAAGTCCTGGAGGGCCAGGCAGTTCATCACGGTGCCGAGCATGCCCATGTAGTCGGCGCGGGAGCGGTCCATGCCGCTCTGCGAGAGTTCAGCACCGCGGAAGAAGTTGCCGCCGCCAACGACGATGGCGACCTCGACGTCGGGGACGGCGGCCGCGATCTGCTTGGCTACCCCGCGGACGGTGTCAGGGTCAACGCCCAGTTTGCCGCCGCCGAAGACCTCGCCGGAGAGTTTCAGGAGTACGCGGCGCCTGGTCTTCTTTGGCTGGGCTGAATTGTTGACGGTATCCATGGTGCCTTCCCGTTGGTGAGCTCTGAAAAAGGGTATCGTGCCGGGGGCGAAAGGATGCATTCCGCCCCGGAGCCCGCGTCCTGCGGGTGCATGCAAAAGGGGTGGCCACCGCAGTGACCACCCCCTCAGCGTGACTTACTTAGGAACCGACGCGGAAACGCGTGAAAGCGGTTGCCTTGACGCCGGCCTCTTCGAGGACCTGCGCCACGGACTTCTTGGCATCCTTGGCGAATGCCTGGTCAACGAGGACCTCGCCCTTGTAGAAGCCGGTAACGCGGCCTTCCACAATCTTGGTCATCGCTGCCTCGGGCTTGCCCTCGGCCTTGGCGGTCTCCTCGGCGATGCGGCGCTCGGACTCGACCAGCTCGGACGGAACGTCCTCGCGGGTCAGGTAGTTCGGGGCCATAGCGGCGATGTGCACGGCGACGTCGTGGGCGGCGGTGGCAGCAGCGTCGCCTTCGCCGTCAACGGCGAACAGCACGCCGACCTGGGCCGGGAGGTCCTTGGAGGTCTTGTGCAGGTACGCGTCGACCGTCGGGGCCTCGATGCGGGCAATGCGGCGGACGACGACCTTCTCGCCCAGGATGGCGCCTTCTTCGACGACAACCTCGGAGAGCGGCTTGCCGTCGACGTCGGTGGCCAGCAGGGTGTCGAGGTCGGCAGCGCCGGACTCAACAGCAACAGCAAGCACCTTGTCGGCGAGCTGGATGAACTTGTCAGCCTTGGCGACGAAGTCGGTCTCGCAGTTGACCTCGATCATCACGCCGACGCCGCCGTCGACCTTGGCAGCGACCAGGCCTTCCGCGGTGGAGCGGCCTTCACGCTTGGTAGCGCCCTTGAGGCCCTTGATGCGGATGATTTCGATGGCCTTCTCGGCGTCACCGTTGGCTTCGTCAAGAGCCTTCTTGACATCCATCATGCCGGCGCCGGTACGCTCGCGCAGAGCCTTGATATCAGCGGCAGTGTAGTTCGCCATGTGAACCCCTCTGTCTAGAAATTTGTGTGGTGTACGGACCGACAGGACGGCTGCTCACTTGCAGTGAGCGGCCATCCTGTCGGTACCCCTTACGCAGCGGACTGCGCGCGGGGAGATCCAGATTTATTTGTCTGACTACTTGGCTTCGTCGGCGGCCGGAGCAGCTTCGGCAGCGTCAGCGGCCGGGGCGGCTTCAGCGGCCGGGGCCTCTGCGGCTTCCGGAGCAGCAGCTTCGGCGGCGGCCGGAGCGGCAGCCTCTTCAGCCTTGCTGCCTTCGAGGAGCTCGCGCTCCCACTCCGCCAGCGGCTCTTCCGGAGCTTCGGTGGTGCCGGTGGCGCGCTGGTTGCGGGCGATCAGGCCCTCAGCAACGGCGTCGGCAACAACGCGGGTCAGCAGGTTGACGGAGCGGATGGCGTCGTCGTTGCCCGGGATCGGGAAGTCGACTTCGTCCGGATCGCAGTTGGTGTCCAGGATGGCCACAACCGGGATGTTCAGCTTCTTGGCCTCGTCAACGGCGAGGTGTTCCTTCTTGGTGTCGACAACCCAGAGGAGCGAAGGCGCCTTGGTCAGGTTGCGGATACCGCCGAGGTTGGTCTCCAGCTTGGTCAGCTCGCGGCGAAGGAGCAGCAGTTCCTTCTTGGTGTAAGCGGAACCGGCGACGTCGTCGAAGTCGATCTCTTCGAGTTCCTTCATGCGCTGAATGCGCTTGGAAACCGTCTGGAAGTTGGTCAGCATGCCGCCGAGCCAACGCTGGTTGACGTAGGGCTGGCCGACGCGGGTGGCCTGCTCGGCAATGGCTTCCTGTGCCTGCTTCTTGGTGCCGACGAAGAGGACGGTGCCGCCGTGTGCAACGGTGGCCTTCACGAACTCGTAGGCACGGTCGATGTAGGACAGCGACTGCTGCAGGTCGATGATGTAGATGCCGTTGCGCTCCGTGAAGATGAAACGCTTCATCTTCGGGTTCCAACGACGGGTCTGGTGTCCAAAGTGGACGCCGCTGTCAAGCAGCTGGCGCATAGTTACGACGGGCATGCCGACGCTCCTTCCGGCAGGTCATTCATGAGAGAGCCCTGGGCTCTCTTACCCTGCCAATAGTTGACGGTTGTTTAGCAACACCCAGGCGGGTGTTCCTCCTGGTATCCACCGCACCCCTCATCCGGACCCTGGGGCCGGACCGTAAGAGGCGCAGTCCTCCGCACCCGGAAGCCGGGCTTCGGACAGGGAGGGCTGGATACGCGTAGTCAGCCACTGCTCCCGCACTCCTGAATGAGACGTGCTGCCTCTCCAAATCAATGGAAGGAGGCATGAGGGCACAGCAAACTGCTCCACCAAGTGTACTACAGCGGACCCGCAGGAATGGACCTGTCCCGGGCAGGCATCCTGACCTTAATCCGAGGGGACTCCGGGCGGAAAGCCGTGCTGGAACCCCGCCTGGAACCCGGGGCGGATATCCACATAGCCGCCCCGGGGACTTCCCCGGCCAGGTAGGCCACGGCAGGCTGGCGGCATGAAGGTTTCCGATGCGCCGGCCGCGCAGTTGATGGCACTGCTGATCACCCTGGCCCCGCTTTCGGGGGCGGCTCCGCCGGCGGCTGCCGGCAGTTGGAGCTGGCCACTCTCCCCCAGGCCGGCCGTGCTGCGCGTTTTCGACCCGCCGGACCGGCCCTGGCTCAGCGGCCACCGCGGTGTGGACCTCCGCGCTGCGTACGACGGCGCGCCGGTCACGGCGCCGGCTGCGGGCAAGGTCAGTTTCGTGGGCTTTGTGGTGGACCGTCCGGTGGTCACCATCGATCACGGCAACGGCCTGCGGAGCAGTTTCGAGCCTGTCGAGAGCACGCTGCGGACCGGCAGTGCCGTCGGTGAGGGGTCGGTGCTGGGACGGGCGCTGCCCGGCCACTGCGGCCGGACGCCGTGCATCCACTGGGGTGTGCGGCGCGGCGATGAGTACCTGAATCCGCTGGCTTTCGTGATGGACCTGCGGCCCTCCATCCTGCTTCCGCCCGTGAATCCCGGTTCGGGACTGGGCGGCTCCGGATGAAGGGCCGCAAGGGTGCTGCGCGGGACGTCCCTGATGTGCAGGGCCTACCCCGGAGCGGCTAGACGATGGCCGAGATCCCGGTGATCGCCCGGCCGGTCACGAGGGTGTTGATCTCGTGGGTGCCTTCGTAGGAGTAGATCGCCTCGGCGTCGGAGAAGATCTTGGCCATCTCGTAGTCCGTGACGATGCCGTTGCCGCCCAGCAGGCTGCGGCCAATGGCGACACTTTCGCGCATCCGGGCCGTAGTGAATGCCTTGGCGAGGGCCGACTGCTCGTCCTTGGCCTCGCCGGCATCCTCGAGCTGGGACAGGCGGACCATCATGCCCATGGAGCTGACAGCGTTGCCGAGGATCTGCACGAGCTGGTGCTGGACCAGCTGGAAGGAGGCGATCGGCCGGCCGAACTGGCTGCGCTCGACCGCATAGCGGCGGGCGACGTCGAACGCGGCCAGCTGCTGGCCGACGGCCTGCCAGGCGACGGCCAGGCGGGTGACCTTAAGGACCTTGTTGGTATCCCGGAAGCTGTTGGCGTTGGCCAGCTTGAAGAAGTCCGGCACCACGACGTTCTCAAGGGTGATGTCTGCGTTCTGAACGGTGCGCAACGAGATTTTGTTCTCGATCTTGGTCGCGGTGTAGCCCTCGGTCTTGGTATCCACGAGGAAGCCCTTGACCTGGTTGTCGGCCAGGTCCCGGGCGTAGATGACAACCCAGTCGGAGAAGGTGGCGTTGCCGATCCAGCGCTTGGCTCCGTTGAGGACCCAGCTGTCGCCCTCGCGCCGGGCTGTGGTGCGCGTGCCGCCGGCGACGTCGGAGCCGCCCAACGGCTCGGTCAGGCCGAAGGCGCCAATCTTCTTCAGTGAGTAGATGTCCGGCAGCCAGGCGTCCTGCTGCTCCTGCGACGCAAGCGCCTCGATCGAGCCGGTGAAAAGCCCGTCGTGCACGCCCAGGAAGGTGGCGATGGAGGTGTCCGCGCGGGTCGCCTCGGCGTGCAGGATGCCGGCGAAGAGGTTGGAGTAGCCCTGGCGCTTGACCGGGCTGACCAGGTCGATCTCCGCCAGTTTGGGGATCAGCTCCATCGGGAATTCGCCGCGGTTCCAGCAATCCACCGCGATCGGCTTGACCTCGCGGGTGAGGAACTCGCGGACCTCCGCCAGCCGGTCCCGCTCCTTGCCGCTGAGCAGCTGCTCAAAGGCGAAGAAGTCACCGTCGGCGTAGGGGAGGTTGTTGATGTCGATTGCAGCTTTGGACATGTTGTTCCTTCACTTGTGATCAGCAGCGACCAAAAGGGCGCGGGCGTCGCGCCGCGGATATGTTACTCACCAGTAACATATCCCAGGATTCGGCCGGGTGGCAAGTGACGCGGCACACGCCCGGCAGTGGATCCGCTCCGCGCGGGCGCTGATGCACGCGGGTGCGCGGGCGCCGATGCGAGCGGGGTGCGGGCCGGGCGGGAACGCTCGCGGGGTGCCGGCCGGCGCGGGAATGCTAGCGGGTGCGCGGGCGCCGATGCAGGCCGGGCGGGAACGCCCGCGGGGTGCGGGGCGGCGCGGGAATGCTCGCGGGTGCGGGCGCCGATGCAGGCGGGGTGCGGGCCGGGCGGGAACGCAAAAGGGGCCGCCGCCGGCGTCGTACGCGCCTGCTGCGGCCCCGGAGACACCGCGGGTGTCCAGGTCATTCCACTTGCGATGTAGGGCTACTCGGACTTGAACCGAGGACCTTAGGATTATGAGTCCCGCGCTCTAACCAGCTGAGCTATAGCCCCAAGGGCCAGGACGACCGGCCCGGGCGGGCCGGACCGTTCCGGGCAAAAACACTCTAACAATAGTAGTCGCCCTGGCCCGGGCAACTCTCGCAGCCGGGGTGCGCCTAGACGACGAGGTCGTCGTAGCTGGCGCCCCGGTAGATGTCCTCAAAGGTCTGGAGCGTGCGCTCAATGCTGTGGCTTTCCACCATGCTCCGGCTGGCCTTGCCCATGGCTGCCCGCTCGTCCGCGGGCAGCGACAGCACGCGTTCGATCTTGGCAGCCAGGTCGCCGCTGTCGTTCGGCGTGAACAGGTAGCCGTTCTCGCCGTCGTGCACCAGGTGCGGCAGGGCCATGGCGTCGGCCAGCACCACCGGGGTGGACGCGGACATCGCTTCCAGCGTTACGAGGGACTGCAATTCGGCCGTGCCGGGCATGCAGAACAGGTCGGCGCTCAAGTAAGCCCGGCGCAGCTCCTCGTCACTGGCCAGGCCAAGGAACTTCACCCGGTCCTGCAGGCCGAGGCGCTGCACCTGCGCCTCCAAAGCGGGCCGCACCTCTCCGCCGCCGACGATTTCCAGGTGGACGTCCAGCGCGGCCGGGGTCTTGGAAACGGCGTCGATCAGCACGTCAATGTGCTTTTCCTCCGCGAGGCGGCCCACGAACAGCACGGTGGGGCTGGCATGGTGTACCGATTCCTCGCCAGGCTTCAGTTCGTAGGCGGCGGCATCAATGCCGTTGGACAGGGGCAGCACCTTGCGCAGGAAGGCGTGCTGGTGCATGGCCTTGGCAGCGAGCGGGGTCGGCGTCGTGACGACGTCGGCCTGGCCCATCACCTTGCCCATGTCGCGCCAGGACACGCGGCCCACGATGTCCTTGAACCACTGCGGGAAGGGCAGGAACGGGTTCAGGTTCTCCGGCATGAAGTGGTTGGTTGCGACGATTCTGATGCCGCGTTTTACCGCCTCGTAGAGGACGTGTTCACCGATCATGTAGTGGCTCTGGATGTGCACCACGTCCGGCTGGATCCGGTCGAACAGCAGGCTTATTTCTTTCTTGATCTCCCACGGGAAGGTGATCCTAAAGTACTCGTGGGTGGGTACCGAGTGTGAGCGCAGGCGGTGCACGGTGGCCTCGTCACGGAACTCGCTGAAGCTCTTGCCCTTCCCTGGCCGGCACGCCAGGACGTGGACGTCGTGGCCGCGCCCCGTCATGCCCTTCGCCAGGCGGTAGCCGAACTGCGCAGCACCGTTGACGTGCGGGGGGTACGTATCCGCCGCGATCAGGATGGTCAGCTTTTTGTCGGGTTGGTCGTTCTGGGGCATGGTCACGGGGATAGCTCCTGGTGGTCACGGTGCGGTCAGCGGGGCTGTGGTGGCCGGCTGGCCGTGGGCGCTGGCGAGGTGCCTGCGCCTGAAGTCTGCGGCGCCGCCCTAGGACAGCCGTCCCGCGGCCTTCCGCGCGGCCTTCTTGCGCTTGGTGACCTCGGGGTGGTGCCGGGAAAGAGCGATCACTCCCACGATAGCAAGGAGTGCCGCCGTGCCCATGGCAATTGCCGTCACGGCGTGGACGTCGGGCCGCAGTTCCCCCAGGATCACGATGCCGATCGCGATGCCGATGATCGGGTCGATGACCGTCAGGCCCGCGATCACGAGGTCAGGCGGCCCCCCGGAGTAGGCGCTCTGGACAAACCAGGAGCCCAGGCCGCCGGCGGCCACGATCGCGACCAGCGTGTACCACTGCACGTTGAGCAGGAACTGCCCGTTCGGGTCGAGCAGGTGCTTGCCAATGATGCGCGTCAGGACGGCCACGAAACCGAACAGCACGCCGGCGCCGAGGATATAGACAAAGGCGCTCATCCGGTGTTTGAAGAGCAGCGCCAGGGTGCCGAAGAGGCCCACGGCCAGGGCCAGCAACAGCACGATGGTCAGTTCGTCCGAGCCGCTGACGTGGTGGTTTTCCTGGGTGACGTTGACGGCGAGCACCACGAAGAGTGCCGATCCGGTGACGCAGGCGGTGATGGCCACGACGGTGGCCCGGTTCATGCTGAGCCCCTGGTCTTTGGCATTGATGATCGTGGTGATAACCAGGGCAATCGCACCGATCGGCTGGACCACGGTGAGGGGCGCCGAGACGAGTGCCACGGCGTTCATCGCCGTGCCGACGCCGAGCAGCAGCAGGCCGAGGACCCAGCGCGGGTTGCGGATCAGGCGGAGCAGCCCATGCGAGCTGAGCGCCAGGCCCCCGGTGTCCGCTTTGACGGCGCTCCCCTGCCGCTGGGCGCCGAAAGCCAGGAAGAAGGCGCCCAGCACCGCCAGGACTACTGCCAACCAGACCATCAGCGCAGGCCGCCGTCGTTAGTGCCGCCGTCGTCGGTGCCGCTTGCGTTACTGCCGCCGTCGCGAGCGGGCTGTCCGCCGGGATTCGCGGTGGCGGCGCTGCGGGACCTGAGTTCTTTGCCCTTGCGGATGATGGCCCAGAAGTAGTTGTAGGCGGCGATCCAGTGCCCCACCAGGCCCAGCCCCAGGAAGATCCAGGCAGCCACGAAGTAGGCATCCGTCCCCGGAATGGGCAGCTTGGACAGCACCAGCAGCGGCGTGCCCACCAGCAGCAGCGCGGTGCGGATTTTGCCGATCCGACTCACGGGCAGGTCGGGGTGGCTGTGGAAATAGAAGAGTGAAATGGAAAGCAGCACCAGGTCCGGAACGAGCAGGGCCGTCAGGTACCACCATTCGACGACGCCGGCGATCACGAGGGTCACGACGACGGCGATGAGGGACAGCCGGTCCGCAATTGGATCCATGATGCGGCCCAGCTTGGACATCTGGTTGAAGCGGCGGGCGATGTAGCCGTCCACCCAGTCTGTGCTGCCCATGATGGCCAGCACCAGCGCTGCGGTGCCGTACTCCTGCTTGGCGAGGACCAGCCAAATAAACAACGGGACGCCAAGGAAACGGACCACGGTCAGCAGGTTGGGAACGGTGAAGACCAGGTCCTGATGGATCTGGGGCTGCCCCGGCCGCGTGCCAGCGCCGATGAACCTCATCCGTTCCCCCTTTCCACAGCCGGCAACGAGTTAGCGTCGGAGTCCAGGGTGCGGCCTAGCCCTTGAGCAGTCGGCGCAGCATAACCACGAGGGCCGCCGTCGAGGCAGCGAGGGCCGCCAGCGGCTTCCAGCGCTTGGCGAGCTCGTCCGCCACGGCGGACACGCCAGTGTTGCCGGCGGTAGCGCCAGCGGAACCGGGGGTGCCGGTGGTGCCGGCGGTGCCGGTCGTACTGCCGGTGGCCTTGGCCTGGCTGCGGAACCCGGCGATCTTGTCGTCTACGAGCTCCTTGCCTTCTTCCAGCTTGTGCTGGGTGGCAGCGAGGAGGAGCTGGGCCTGGGTCTTGACGTCGAGTTCCTGCCCAAGCTCGTCGCGGACGCCGGTAAGGTGCTGGCGGCGCTGGTCGAGGCGGCGGCGCAGCTCTGCCTCGGTGGGGGCGGGGCCGAGGTCGGGCTGTTCGGCTGCTTTCTTGGCTTCCTTCTCGGCCTTGGCCTTGGCCGCGGCTTCATCCTTGGCTGCCTTCGCTGCCTTGGCCTGCGGGGAGTTGGGATCCAGGACGGCGGCGTCGAAGGACGAACCTTCCTTCGCGATGCCGAGATCGTACTTGAGGCCGCGGATGGTCTCCTCGGGGAGCAGCGGCATCGCCTTCTTGAAGCGGCTGTAGCCGATCAGGCCCACGATCAGGGCAATGACCAGGAAGGCGGCGCAGACCAGCAGGGCCGCGAGCCAAGCCGGCATAATCGTGGCCAGGCCCATGATGGCGGCCACGATGAGCCCGATCACCAGGAACACGACGAAGACGAGTGCGACCGCCAGGAAAGCCGCCGCGACGCCGAGCTGGATGCCCTTGCGCTTGAGTTCCGCCTTGGCAAAGGCAATCTCATCATTGAGCTGCCGGGGCGCCAGTTTAAAGATCAGTTTTACGGTCTTGGGCAGCGCGGAAAGGCGCAGTCCCCCGTTTGTCCTGCCGGTGTGCCGTCCGCTCATCGGGTCCGCCTAACTGGTTCCATCTGTGATTCCGCTTCCGCTGGATTGCCGGGGCGGCGCGGTTTCCCGCGCGCCTTGGTGTCAAAACTACCATTCAGGGTCCCGACGGCGCCGCGCGGGCGGCCGCAACGGGGTGTGGCGTGCAGGCGCACCGCGGTTGCACGGACCGGCGGTGCGGACCGCCGTGCCCTGCGGGGGTCTTTCGACCGACTCCGCGGCGCGCTCCGGCGGCGTCCGGCGGTGACCCGCGGCCTTCGCCGCGCGGACCGGGCCGGCTTCGCTTCGCGGACGACGGCGGGTGGGCAGTTTGTCCTGCGCGGCGCGGGCCTAGGATTGACCTCTGTGCATACACCCAGCAATCCCGGCGATTCCCTGACCCGTCGTCGTAAGCTCCTTTACATCCTGATGCTCGGCGCTTTGACGGCGCTTGGGCCGTTCACGGTGGACCTCTACCTCCCGGCGTTTCCCGCCCTGGAGGCGAGCCTTGGCGTCACTGAGGCCGCGGTACAGCTGACGCTGACCGGCACGACCGTCGGCTTCGCCCTGGGCCAGCTGGTGGTGGGGCCGCTGAGCGATAAGTTCGGGCGGCGGTTTCCGCTGATCCTGGCCACGGCGGTTCACATCGGTGCCTCACTCGGCGCCGCCCTGTCCACGGACATCGCCACGCTGGGCCTGTTCCGGGTGCTGATGGGAATCGGAGCCGCCGGCGGAGGCGTGGTGGCGATGGCGATGGTGCGTGACCTCTTCAGCGGCTACGCGATGGTCCGGATGTTTTCCCGGATGGCGCTGGTCAACGGGCTGGCCCCCATTTTGGCGCCGGTGATCGGATCGCAGTTGCTGCTGCTCATGCCGTGGCCGGGCATTTTCTTCTTCCTCGCCGGCTACGGCACCTGCGTGATCATCGCGGCCCTGTTTGTGGTGCGTGAAACCTTGCCGCGGGAACTGCGGGGCACCACCGGCCTGACCGTCCGCCAGCGTTACGGCGTCCTCTTCGCCGACCGGATCTTCGTGGGCATGCTGCTGCTGGGCGGCATGAACTTTGGCGGCCTCTTTACCTACCTCTCGGCCTCGCCGTTCCTCTTCCAGGACGTGTACGGCTTCTCGCCGCAGCAGTATGGCCTGCTGTTCGGTGTTAATTCGCTGGGGATCGTGGCGGGCGTCCAGACCAGTTCCCGGCTGATCAAGCGCGTCCCGCCGCAGTGGATCCTGGCCTGCTCGACGGCGTGGATGTTCCTGATGGCGCTGTTGATCGTGGTCTTCGACCAGCTTGGCTTCGGCCTGTGGGGCGTTATGGTGCCGCTCTGGTTCTACATCCTGGGGGCCGGGTTCACCTTCCCGTGCGTTCAGGTGCTGGCCCTCGCCAACCACGGCGCGCAGGCGGGAACCGCCGCTTCGCTGCTCGGTGCCGCGACCTTCCTGATGGCCGGAATCATCTCCCCGGTGGTCGGCTGGCTGGGCCTTGGCTCGGCGACGCCGATGGGTGCCGTCCAGGCCGGCTGCATCCTGCTGGCCGCAGCCTCCCTCTGGTTCGTGGTCCGGCCGCGGACGGTTCCCTCGATCCACTAACGAGGCCCGCTCCCGGAGGGACATGCCCAGCCTCCGCCGCCAACAATGGACAAAACGGGCATATGCCCACCCTTTGACGCCCGGAAGGGGCATGTCCCCTGGGCCGGAACGTGCACCGGACAGGCTCCCCGCAGGGACATGCCCAGCCTCCGCCGCCAACAATGGACAGAACGGGCGTATGCCCAGCCTTTGACTACCGGAAGGGGCATGTCCCCAGGAACAGGATGCGCGGGACCATGCTGCCCTGTTCGCGGCCGGTGGCTGGGGATAAAGTTGTTGTGTGCCTGACTGGCAGGACCCTCCTCCCCTACCGGCCACGTGGCAGCGGTGCGACGACGGTATTCTGCCCCTGTGGTGGGAGCGGCTGTGCTCGCAGACCAGCCCCCAGTCGGCGGCCCTCTATGCGGCCGGGCTGTTCACCGAGGACCGGCGTCGACCGATCGCCCAGTGGTACAACCCCGCCTATGATTCAGCCCTCCTGGTCGCCCCCGAGACGTCCCCCGAGTGGCCCGTGCAGCGTTTCGGCATCTTCTACGCGCCCCCGCGCGGCGGCTTCACCCGCGTGCATTCCTCCGCCCACGAATGGCATCCGCGGAAACCCCGGCAGTCCCCTACCGAAGACGAGGCCTTCGAGGCGGCGGTCACCGAGGCGGAGCGGTTCCTGCAGGTCGAGATGTTCTTCGTTTGACGTGCCGTGTCCGGCCCTGGAGTGGCGGGAAGGGAAACAACAAGAAAAAAGGCCCCGCAGCCGGTTATCCACCGGCCGCGGGGCCTGTTCGCTCCTCCTGCTGGACTTGAACCAGCAACCCTTCGATTAACAGTCGAATGCTCTGCCAATTGAGCTAAGGAGGAATGAAGCAGGTACGACATTAGCAAAGGTTTTACCGCTAAGGAAATCGGCCGGACCCCCGCACTCCGAACCCGCAGCATACCCCTGCCGGGTATAGAAAAAGTCCCCGTCCCGGTGACCCGGAACGGGGACTGCGCGCTCCTCCTGCTGGACTTGAACCAGCAACCCTTCGATTAACAGTCGAATGCTCTGCCAATTGAGCTAAGGAGGAATGAAGCGGATATAAGCCTAGCAAACACCGTGCCGGGAAGTGAAATTGGCCCCCGGCGGGACGCTGCCTCCAGACTCAGGAGTCCATGCGGAGCGAACGCCGCTGCATCTCCAGCTCCATGAGCTCCCGGTTCAGCCGCTGGAACTCCTCGGGGTCGGCCGAGGCGTCCAGGCGCTGCAACTGGCCCATTTTGTCGGCCTTGACCCGGGTGATCTGCAGTTCGAACAGCCGCGCCAGAATGTCGCGGCAGTACCGCTGGACGGCTTCGGCGGTGCTCGCCGGCAGCGGCACGACGGCGAGCTCGGACACGAGCGGCCGGAGCGGCTCGGGGACTTCCTGCAGCAGCTGCTCCACCCACCGCGCAGGGTCACCGATGGAACCCTGTCCGGTGGCCCGGATGGCCTCGTGGATGGCCAGGTAGGCCGGGGTGGAGAACCGGGCCTCGGAGAAGCGCTGCCAGGTGGCCCCCTCGAGGATTGCCGGCTCCTGCAGCACGACTTCGAGCGCCTGGCGTTCCATCGCCGCCACCGGATCGCGCGGGTCCGGCCGGTTGAAGGCCGGCAGCGTGGCCGACGGCGGTAACGGCGCCACGCCCGGCGCTCCCCCGTGGCCCGGTCCGCCCCCGTGGCCCGTCCCGGCGCTCCGGGGCTGGTTCTGGCCGGCGTTCTGGCCGGGGCCATGGCCGTAGCTCTGCCCGGAGCTTCCTGACGGCCCCTGGGCGGCACGTTTGGCTGCGGCGCCGACGGCCCGGCTGACTTCCTCGACCGGCATGCCGAGCCAGCCGGCCAGTTCGCGCGCATAGGCGGGCCGGATGCCGGCGTCGCGGATCTGCGCGACCACGGGAGCCGATTCCCGCAGTGCAGCGATGCGTCCCTCCACGGTGTCCAGGTTGTGCCGCCTCAAGGTTGCACGGATGGCGAACTCGAACAGGGGCCGCCGGGTGGCGATCAGGTCACGGACGGCGGAATCGCCCTTGGCCTGGCGCAGCTCGCAGGGATCGGACCCGCCGGGTTCCACCGCGACATAGGTCTGGGCAACGAAGCGCTGGTCCTCTTCGAAGGCCCGCAGCGCCGCCTTCTGGCCGGCGGCGTCGCCGTCGAAGGTGAAAATGACTTCTCCTCCGCTGCCGTCGTCGGAGAGCAGCCGGCGGGCGATCTTGATGTGTTCGGTGCCGAACGCCGTGCCGCAGGTGGCGACCGCCGTCGGGATCCCGGCCAGGTGGCAGGCCATCACGTCGGTGTAGCCCTCCACCACCACCAGTTGGCGGTCCTTGGCGATGTTCCGCTTGGCGAGGTCGATCCCGTAGAGGACCTGCGACTTCTTGTAGAGCGCGGTCTCTGGGGTGTTCAGGTACTTGGGGCCCTGGTCGTCCTCGTAGAGTTTGCGCGCTCCAAAGCCGATGGTGTCCCCGGCAATGTCGCGGATGGGCCAGATCAGCCGGCCGCGGAACCGGTCGTAGATCCCCCGGCCGCCTTCGGAAAACATGCCGGTGAGCTTGAGTTCCGCGTCGGTGTAGCCGCGGCCGCGGAGGTGCTTGAGCAGCGAGTCCCAGCCCTGCGGTGCGTAGCCGACGCCGAACTGTTCCGCCGCGGCCCGGTCGAAGCCGCGGCCGTAGAGGAAATTCCGGCCCTCGGTCGCACCGGGGGTCAGCAGTTGGGCGCGGAAGAATTCATCGGCGATCTTGTGCGCGTCGAGGAGGCGCTGGCGGCGGCCGATTTCCTCGCGGTTCGGGCCCGAGCCGCCGTCCTCGTAGCGCAGTTCGTAGCCGATGCGGGCCGCGAGCTTCTCCACTGCCTCGTGGAAGGTGGTGTGGTCCAGTTTCTGCACGAAGGAGATGACATCGCCGTCTTCGCCGCAGCCGAAGCAGTGGTAGCGGCCCACCTGGGGACGCACGGTGAACGAGGGCGAGCGCTCATCGTGGAAGGGACAGAGGCCCTTGTAGGAGCCCAGGCCGGCGCCCTTGAGGGTCACGTAGCCGTCGACGACTTCCTTGATGTCGGTGCGCTGGCGTACTTCGTCGATATCTTCACGTTTGATCAGGCCGGCCACAATGCCATCCTAGTCCCGGGGTACGACGCCGGGCGGCGGCTTATGGCGCCGGTCACCACAGCGACGGCAGGCTGCCGACGAGACGCTCGTACATGGCCAGCGCGGAGCCGTCCGTCAGCGAGGCCACCTGGTCGATGACGACGCGCAGCCGGGCGCCGTCGTCTTCCGCGGCGCGCCAGTCGGCGGCGAACATCGGCTCCAGATGGCGGTCAGCGCTGGCGCTGAGCGCGGTCACCAGTGCGTGCAGGACCTCGCGCTGGCGTTCGTAGATGGGCTGCCGGTGCTCGGTGGTCATCACAAAGGTGGTGGCCAGACCCTTCATCACGGCGATCTCCATGACGGTCTCGTCCGGGACGATCAGTTCGGCGTTGTAGCGGGTCAGGTTCTCCGGGCCGTAGACGGCGCGGGTGGTCTCGAGTGCGCTTTGGCAGAACCGGCCGATCAGCTGGCTGGTCATGTCCTTCAGCGCGGCCATGGACTTGCGGCTGCCGTCGGCCTCGCGGACCCACACGCTGGTGGCCTCCAGCCGAGCCAAGGCGGCGTCGATGGCGGCGGGGTCGTTGTGCGGCAGGTACCACTGCTTGGCGTAGCCCACCACCCGGGCCCGGTGGTCCGGGTTGTCCATCCAGCGCAGCTGGAAGTGCCCGGCGACGATCGCGTCCTCGACGTCGTGCACCGAGTAGGAGATGTCGTCCGCGAGGTCCATGACCTGGGCCTCGAGGCAGGAACGGCGCTCGGGCGCGCCCTCGCGGATCCAGTCGAAAATCGGCAGGTCGTCCTCGTAGGCGCCGAACTTGCTGGTCCGCTGGCCGTGGATCACCGGGGCGTTCTCCGCCGACCACGGGTACTTCGCGGCCGCGTCGAGGCTGGCTCGGGTCAAGTTGAGGCCGGCGGGGCGGCCATCCGGGGCCAGGACCTTGGGTTCCAGCCGGGTCAGCAGGCGCAGGGTCTGGGCGTTGCCTTCAAAACCGCCGATCGCGTGCGCGACCTCGTTCAGGGCCGACTCGCCGTTGTGGCCGAACGGCGGGTGGCCGAGGTCGTGGCTCAAGCAGGCCGTGTCCACCACGTCGGGGTCGCAGCCCAGGGCGCGGCCGAGTTCACGGCCCACCTGCGCTACCTCGAGGCTGTGGGTGAGCCGGGTGCGGACGAAGTCGTCCGTGTCCGGGGCGACCACCTGGGTTTTAGCGCCCAGCCGGCGCAGCGCCGAGGAGTGCAGCACCCGGGCGCGGTCCCGTTCGAAGTCAGACCGGTAGGTGCTCTTGGGTGGTTCCTCCACCCAGCGGGCACAGTCTCGGTCCACGTAGCCGTCCAGTACGGGCGCGGAGGTCCTGGTTTCAGCCACCGGAGACGTCCAGTTCGGCGAAGGAGATGTCCCGGGACTGCTCCGAGTCCAGGCTGCGGTTGAGCAGCCAGTCCTTGGGCAGTGCGGGCTTCTTGGGTGAACCGGCGCGGCCGCGGGGGCCCTCGGCGTCGGCGCCCGGGTAGGGCGAATCGAGGTCCAGCTCGTCGAGGGTGCCGCGCAGCACTTCGAGGCTGGTCACGAGCGCCAGCCGGTTGCGCAGTTCGCTGCCCACCACGTAGCCCTTGAGGTACCAGGCCATGTGCTTGCGGATCTCGCGGAGGGCCTTGCCCTCGTCGCCGAATGTCTCCACCATCAGCTCGGCGTGGCGGTAGATGCTTTCCGCCACCTGGCGCAGCGCCGGCGTGTGCCGGGCGTCGCTGCCCTCGAAGGCAGCCATGAGGTCCCCGAACAGCCATGGCCGGCCCTGGCAGCCGCGGCCCACCACAACGCCGTCCACGCCGGTTTCGCGCACCATCCGCACCGCGTCTTCGGCGGACCAGATGTCCCCGTTGCCGAGCACCGGGATGTCCGGGAGCGCTTCTCGCAGCCGGGCGATGGCGGACCAGTCGGCCTTGCCGGAGTAGAACTGCGCCGCGGTGCGGCCGTGCAGGGCGACGGCGGCGACGCCGGAATCGCGGGCGATGCGGCCGGCGTCGAGGTAGGTGAGGTGGTCGTCGTCGATGCCCTTGCGCATCTTGATGGTCAGCGGGATGTTGCCCTTTGACGCTTCCTTGACCGCGGTCTGGACGATCGAGGTGAACAAGTCGGTCTTCCAGGGCAGCGCCGAGCCGCCGCCGCGGCGGGTCACCTTGGGTACCGGGCAGCCGAAGTTGAGGTCGATGTGGTCGGCGCGGTCTTCCTCGACCAGCATCCGGACGGCCGCCCCGACCGTCACGGGGTCCACGCCGTAGAGCTGGACGGAGCGGACTTTCTCATCCTCGTCGTGCGAAATGATGCGCAGTGATTCGGGGGTGCGCTCCACGAGCGCCCGGGAAGTGACCATCTCCGCCACGTACAGGCCGCCGCCGTATTCACGGCAGAGCCTGCGGAAGGCGGAGTTGGTGATGCCCGCCATCGGGGCCAGGATCACGGGGGTGTCCACCGTGAGGGGGCCCAGCTTCAGGGGCGGCAGTTCCAGCTTGGGGGCAGGAGGCGTTGCTACAACAGTCACCCGTCCATTGTCTCAAAGCCGGGCAAATCGGCGGGATCCCGGCCCGGCCATGTGGAAAACGCGGCGTGCACAGTACAGCGCGGAGCAGCCCGGTCAGCTGGGAATAGCGGCCCGCCGGCCGCGGCGGGTCGCCGTCGCCGGCCCGGCCCCGCCGTCGGGTGAGCCGACGGCGTCCGCAACGCCGCCGTCGTCGGTCGACGCGCCGCCGTCGTCCGCCGCGCTCCCGGTGCCCGCGAGTGCACTGCCCGCGCCGCCCTTGAATCCGGTGGCTTTCACGACGAGGACAGCAATCAGCGTGGTGACCGGAATCGCCAGGACCAGCCCGATGGAGCCGACGAGTGTGCGGATGACTTCCTCGGAGAGTTCGGCGCTGGTGAGCGTGTCGCCCAGCGGCCGCTCGTAGAGCATCACGATGATCAGGATCGGCAGGGCCGCGCCGGCGTAGGCGAACGCGATGGTGTACACGGTGGAAGCGATGTGGTCCCGGCCGATCCGCATGGCCGCGGCGAACAGCTTCCGCGCCGGCGTCCCGGGGGCGAGTTCCCAGAGCTCCCACACCGCGGAGGACTGGGTGATCGTGACGTCGTTGAGCACGCCGAGGCCGGAGATGATCAGCCCGCACAGGATGATCCCGGAGATGGAGATGTGGTCCGAGACGTTCGCAAGCGTGGCGGCGTCGTGGCTGCCCACCCCGGCGAGGTTCGCCGCGTCGGTGGCCCAGGCCGCGAGCGCGGCGGTGATGCCCAGGCCGAACATGGTGCCCAGCAGCGCGGTCGACGTGCGGGCGGTGAAGCCGTGGGCAAAGTACAGCACGCCGATCATGATCACCGTGGACCCGACGAGCGCCAGCAGCAGCGGCGGTTTGCCCTCGACCAGGCCCGGAAGCATAAAGGAGACCAGCACGGCGTAGGCGCCGACGAGGCCGATGAGGGCGCGCAGCCCCCGCCAGCGCGCCACCGCGATCACGACGACGGCGTAGAGCGCGGCGAGCAGGATGATCGGGAGCGTCCGGACGAAGTCGACGAAGACGTAGGCGGGTGTGCCCTGCGCGGCGGCGCCCTGGGCCTTGGAGAGGTTCAGATAACGGATGTTGTCGCCGACCTTGACGCCGTGGGACTTGGCGACGTCGGGGTTGATCACCACCTTGACCGGGTTTCCGCCTTTGTCCGGTTCGGTGTAGGCGAAAGTGCACTGCGAACCCTGCCCGGCACCGGCCGGTGCGTCCGGCTGGGCGCCCGTACAGCCTTCGACGACGACGCGCTGGATCCTGCCGGTGTCGAAGCTGACGCCCGGGGCTGCCGCGTAGGGGCTGGAGAGCTTGATGCCCTCCTTGCTGCCGGACGGCCAGAGTGACACCATTGCGGCGAGCGTCAGCAGAGTCAGCGGAACCAGGATGGCGGCAAGGATCCAGTTGGCCTTCTTCCGTGCCGCGGCCGCCCGGGGCGAGGTGTCGAGGTGCCCGCCGGTGGTGTGTGAATGTCCGGCGCCCATCAGCAGTTCAACCTCATGCCGAAAACTCTACGGTGTCGGCGGCGTCGGGTGCGTCGGCGGTGTCGGTTAGGCCGGCGCGATGTTTTGGTTGACGTGGAACAGGTTCTGCGGATCGTACGTGGCCTTGACCTCCCGCAGCCTGGCGTAATTTGGGCCGTAGTTGTCCGGGACCCGGCCCTGGTCATCGCCGTCCATGAAGTTGATGTAGCCGGCGGTCTCGGAGAAGGGCTGCAGCGCCGCTGCGTAGTCACGCACCCAGGCGATGTTCGCTTCGCTGTCCGCCGGGTCCTCCCAATGGCAGGCGATCACCGGGGAGAACCTGGCTGTCCGGTTCGGAAACGCCGTGTCCGTGACACCCACCCGGTGCACTGCCCCGTCGATCGGGTAAATGTGCACGGCGGTCTGAAGGCTGGGCACCCGGCGGCCGTAGTCCAGGTGGGCGTCGATGGCTCCGTCGTTGAGCTCGGATAGGAACGCCGCTTTCCAGTAGGCCAGGAGCCCCTTGGGGTACATCCCGTCGAACGCCGAGTTCAGGGCCGGATACGGCATAGGGCCCACCATCGACCCGGCCACTGGCGCCGCGTCCAGGAACGGCTGCCACCGGGCTGGCCCCTCGGCGGGGTCACCGGTCCACATGCCGACCACTATGCAGACCGGCTTTCCGTGCCACTGCTCAGGGAGGAACGGGACGGGCGGACCCTGGTGGAAGGCGAGGAAGGCGCCGAACTCCTCCGGGGCTGCCGCGAGTTGTTCCCGGTAGAACTTCGCGACGGTTTCGGCGTGCTCCCCCGGGAAGATGATGATCCCGGCGTGGACCATGTCCACGGGATGCAGGCGGAATTCCAGCGAGGTCACGACGCCGAAGTTCCCCCCGCCGCCGCGCAACGCCCAGAAGAGATCGTCATGCTCGCTCTCGCTCGCCGTGACGAATTTGCCGTCCGCGGTGACGACGTCGGCCGAGATGAGGTTGTCGCAGCTGAGCCCGTATTTCCGGTCGAGGTACCCGATGCCTCCGCCGAGGGTCAACCCCGACACCCCGGTGGAGCCGACGACGCCGCCGGTGGTCGCCAGCCCGAAGGCATGGGTGGCGTGATTAAAGTCCGCCCAGGTTGCGCCGGCCTCGGTCCGGGCCGTCTTGGCGGCCGGATCAACCCGGACGCCTCGGGTGTTGGCAAAGTCGATGACCAGCGCGTCATCCGCCGTGCCAAAGCCCGGTCCGCTGTGGCCCCCGCCGCGGACGGCCAGCGCCAGGCTGTTCTCCCGGGCGAAGTTGACGGCGGCGATCACGTCCGCCACCTGGGACACGCGGACCACCGCTGCGGGCCGCTTGTTGATCATGCCGTTGTGCACTGCCCGCGCCTCGTCATAGCCCGCGTCGCCGGCCGTGATGACGTGCCCGCGGACTTGCCCGCGCAGGCTGTCGAAGTCGGTTCCATCCATTTTCTGTACCGTCGATTTCGTCGTGGTTTCCGACCCGGACGGTGAATTGTGCTCCCAGCCGGCATGGCGCCCGGAGGTTTACGAGCACAGGCCTACTCCTCCGCCCGGTCCGCGTCAAGGTGTCCGGACAGTTGCGCCTTGGGTTTGCCGCAGGAGGCCGGGCCACGCCCCGAGGGCCACGCCCATCCCGCGGGGGCACCGCTGCGAATGTCCTGAGGGAAGACCTGCGCAAACCAGCGGGTAGAGGCTGACGGGAACGCCTGCGGGCAACTTATTGTTGGTAATTGCAGGGACCAGACGAGGTGGAGGACGCGAACGTGGCCAGACGCATGACAGACGACCGGGAGCACCAGGCGGCCGGAGCCGGCCCGGCGGCCCGGGCCGAGCTCAGCATCGCCGACGCATCCGGGGAAACCCGTGGCGTCGCCCTGGTGCTGCACGGCGGCCGCGCGGACAGCTTCGAGGCGGTCCGTGCACGGCACCTCAGCCCCGCCAGGATGCTGCCCTTCGCGCAGGCTCTCCGGAACGAGGGCGGCCCGCACGGACTGGCCGTCTGGACCCTGCGGAACCGGTACCGGGGCTGGAACGGGCCGGACATGTCACCTGTCCAGGACGCCCGCTGGGCACTCGCCCAGATCAGCCGCGAGCACCCCGGCGTCCCTGTCTACCTGCTGGGTCACTCGATGGGTGGCCTCACGGCACTCTGTGTCGCGGACCACCCGCAGGTGCAAGCCGTGGTTGCACTGGCCCCCTGGCTGGACCGGTCCACCCCGGTGGAACCCGTCGCCGGGCGCCGCGTGCTGATCGTGCACGGCAGCGAGGACCGCTGGACCAGCCCCAAAAACTCGTTGGCTTTTGCCCGGCGCGCGGAGGGTGTGGCCGCCTCGATCGACTACATCTCGCTCACGGGCGCCGGCCACTTCATGTTCCGCCGGGTCCGGCTCTGGAACTCGCTGGCCAACGGTTTTATCCTGGACTCCTTCGCCAGCCGCGCCGGCACCGAACTCCGCGGCACGGATACGCTCCGCCAGGTTCTGCCCGCCGCGGCCGGCCTCCCCGTGGTGCTCTGATGCCGGCCTTCCCGCTGGACGCTTTTCTGGCCAGCCTGCCCTGGGTGACGCTCGGTCTGGTGGCCCTGCTGGCGGTGACGTTCGCCGTCGCCGTCCGCCAAAGCCGCCACTCGGTGATTGACACGGTGTGGGGACTGGGCTTCGTGGTGGCGGCCGCGGTCTCCTGGCTGCTGTCCGCGGGCCACGGCGACGCCGGACGCCGCCTGCTGCTGCTGGCCCTCGTGGCTGTCTGGGGCATCCGGCTGGCCGTCCACATCGGCCTCCGGGCCCGCGGCGGCCATGAAGACCCGCGCTACGTGGACATGCTCTCCTCGGCGCCGGGCTCCCGCAACACCTACGCGCTGCGCCGGGTGTACCTGCCGCAGGGCATCGTGATGTTCTTTGTCTCGCTCACCATCCAGGTGGGCATGTTCAGCACCGGCGCCCTGGGCTGGCTGGCGCTGCTGGGCGTCCTGCTGTGGATTGTCGGCTTCGTCTTTGAGACGGTCGGCGACTGGCAGCTGGCACAGTTCAAGGCGGATCCTGCCAGGCGCGGCACCGTCCTGGACACCGGGCTTTGGCGCTACACCCGGCACCCGAACTACTTCGGGGATGCCGCCGTGTGGGCCGGGCTGTTCCTCGTCGCCGCGGATTCCTGGCCCGGTGTGCTGACCATCCTCTCCCCCGCCCTGATGATCTGGACACTGGCCGGCAAGACCGGCAAGCCGCTGACCGAGAAGGCCATGTCCGCCCGGCCCGGCTACAAGGAGTACGTCGAATCGACCTCCGGCTTCCTGCCCTGGCCGCCGCGCCGCCAGCCGCGGGCGCAGCAGCCGGGCCGGCAGCAGCCCGGCGGCCGCTGACTTGCCCGCGGCCGGACGCGGCCGGCGGCCGCAGCCGAACGACCGCTTTTACCGGATGATAGTCCGCACCGGCCAGGCGCTGCGTTGGCTGTTCCGGATCCGGGTCATCGTCACCGGCGCCGAACACCTCCCCCCGGCGCAACCGGACATGCAGCCTCGCGCGGCCTCGCGGCGGGCCACGCCTGGGACGGGCGCCGTCGTCGCGATCACCCATTTCGGCTACCTCGATTTCGCCGTCGCCGAGCTGCTGCTGTGGCGGCACAACAAAGCCCAGATGCGCTTCCTGATCACCCAAGGCGCGGCCGACCACTGGTTCGCCGGGCCGGCCGTCAGCGCCGCCGGGCACGTCGTCGTCGGCTATGACACCGGAGCGCACGCCTACGACGCCGCCGTGCAAAAGCTCCGCGAGGGGGAATACATCGCGATCCTGCCCGAGGCCGGGGTCAGCCGCAGCTTTACGGTGCGCGAGTGCAAAACCGGCGCGGTGCGGATGGCCGCCGAGGCCGGGGTGCCCGTCATCCCCGTCTCGGTCTGGGGCGCGCACCGGGTCATGACCCGGCACCACGGCTTCTCCCCGCTGCGCGCCTGGCGCGCACCGGTCCGGGTCCACGTCGGCGAGCCCTTCACCCCGGACCCCGGGCTGGACGTCCCGGCCGCCACGGAGGCCTTGCGCGACGCGCTCCAGCGCGGGATTGACGCCGGCATCGCCGACTTCCCGCTCACGCCCGAACCGGGCGCCTGGTGGATGCCCGCAGCGCTCGGCGGCGGCGCCCCCACCGAGGAGGAACGCCGGCGGCTGGACCAGGCCGAAGGTCCGCGGCGCGCGCGCAGCCGGCGCCGATAAGCCCGGTTCACCCCAGCGGCTTGGCTACACTCCATCGGGTACAAAAACGCACTCAATGGAGAGGTACCCCTCTGTGGCAAACACAGTCCTGACCAAACACGGGATCGGCGAAGAACGCGGTCTCGCCCGGATAGCCCAACGGATGGCGGCGTGGACCGAGAAGTGGTTCCCGGACGCCTACATCTTCGCCCTGGCCGGCGTGATCATCATCGCCCTGGCCGCGCTGGCTATCGGCGCTTCACCCCAGTCCATCGCGGATTCCTTCGGCAACGGCTTCTGGGACCTGACCGCCTTCACCCTGCAGATGGCCATGGTGGTGCTCACCGGCTACGTCGTGGCGACGTCCCCGCCGGTGGCGCGCCTGATCAACCGCCTGGCCCTCGTCCCGGCCACTGCCCGCACCGCCGTGAGCTTCGTGGCCCTGATGTCGATGTCCGTCTCCTTCCTGAACTGGGGCCTGAGCCTGATTTTCGGCGGCCTGCTGGCCCGCGCCATCGCCCGTCGCAGGGACCTCACCGTGGACTACCGGGCCCTCGGCGCGGCGGCCTTTATGGGCCTCGGCGCCGTCTGGGCCCTCGGCCTGTCCTCCTCCGCCGCGCAGCTGCAGGCGACGGCGGCCTCCTTGCCGCCGGCCCTGCTGAAAATTACCGGGATCCTGGACTTCGGCACCACGATCTTCACCTGGCAGTCCCTGCTGACCCTGGTCATCCTGATGGCGCTCACCACGGTGATCGCGCACTTCTCGGCGCCGCAGGGCGGGGCGATCCGCACCGCCGAGGACCTCGGCGTCGACCTTGACGACGAACCGAGCGAGCCGGCACCGCGGTCCCGGCCGGGCGAGTGGCTTGAATACAGCAGGATCCTGCCGGTCCTCGCCGGGATCCTGACCCTGGGCTGGCTGGTCTCCCAGTTCCTGACCAAGCCGTTCCTGAGCGTCGTCAGCAGCCTCAACGGCTACCTGCTGGTCTTCCTCATCCTGGGCCTGGTGCTGCACGGCACCCCGCGGAACTTCCTGCAGGCCGTGACCAAGGCTGTCCCGGCGACCGCCGGCATCCTGGTGCAGTTCCCGCTCTACGCGGCGATGGCCGCGATCCTCACCAAGGCCACCGGAAACGGCGGAATGACCATCTCCGCGCACCTGGCCGGTTTCTTCTCGGAGATCGGCAGCGGCGGCGGCTTCGCCGTCGTCATCGCGCTGTACACGGCGGTGCTGGGCCTGCTGGTGCCCTCCGGCGGCGGCAAATGGCTCGTCGAGGCGCCCTACGTGATGCAGTCCGCCACAGATGTGCAGATGAACCTCGGCTGGACCGTGCAGATCTACAACATCGCCGAGGCGCTGCCGAACCTGGTGAACCCGTTCTTTATGCTGCCGTTGCTCGCGGTGCTGAGGCTCCGCGCCCGGGACCTGGTCGGGTTCACGTTCCTGCAGTTCGTGTTCCACCTGCCGGTGGTCCTGTTGCTCGTCTGGCTGCTCGGGATGACGTTCCAGTTCGTCCCGCCGGTGCTCCCCTAGCCGCCGGTTCACCAAACTGACCCGCAGTTGTTGTCGCGTCAAGGCGACAACAACTGCGGGTCAGTTGCGTTTCAGGGCCTAGGCGAGGTCCGAGACGATCAGCGTGTCCGCGCCGGCCTGCCGGGCCTTGCCGGTCTCCAGCAGCGGCTCGACGACGGCGCGCAGGGCCGTCATCGAATCGTCCAGTTCCAGCAGCACCGGGTACTGGTACGCAATCAGCGCCAGCAGGTCCCGGACCGCGGCCTGCGCCTCGTCGTCGGACAGCTCCGGGTCGTGGCCCAGGAACACGTCCGAGGGATCGCCGGCCTTCGTGGCGTGGCCCTCTTCGGGGCCGCCCATCTCGGGGCCGCCTTGCGCGTAGCTGACCGCGAACGCCTGGAGCCGGCCCTTCTTGCTGGCCGGCACGCCCGCGCCGAACGCACTGGCTTTGGGCGCGCGCAGTACGATCGCGCCGTGCGCGCCGCTCAAATCGTCCAGGAAGAGCCGCTGCACGGTGGCGATGCTGAGCTCACCGGGGCTGTCCCAATGGTGCACGGCGGTGTAGTACCGGCCCACGACGTCGCTCAGCTCCACCGAGCCGGTGGCCAGATCCTCCACCTGCTCCGACGCCGCGGCCTCGGAGCCGTCGCCGAAGACCGGGAGCTTCAGGGCACCGGGCTCCACAACCACCAGGCGGGAACGCTGGATCGGGGCCAGGCCGGCCGCCTCGGCGAAGGCGGCGCCGGGCGTGCCCGGCTCCACCTTGGTCCGGAGCCGGGAAACGCCCGACGGCGCACGCCCGGCCTCGTGCCGGAGCATGGCCAGCAGCGTGGAGCCGATGCCGGTCCGGCGGTGGTCGCGGGCGACTTCCACGTACACCCAGAGGCGCTCCGGGTGCAGCGAGGCCTCGTGGACCACGCCGGCCGCGACGGGGATGGCGACGCCGTCAACGACGTCCTCGGCCACGATGCAGCGGCGCCAGGGGGCGTTGCCCGAGGGCGCGAGGGTGCCGCGGAACTGCCGCGCCTGGTCCGTTTCCGGGCCGCCCCAGATCTCCAGGAGTGCCAGGTCGTCGCCCTCGCGCCATTCGCGGTATCCGATCGCCATGCTCAGGCGCCGATCAGCCGTGCGGCCAGGTAGCCCTCCACCTTGTCCAGGGAGACGCGTTCCTGGCTCATGGT
This sequence comes from uncultured Arthrobacter sp., assembly GCF_964021775.1. Classification (GTDB taxonomy): domain Bacteria; phylum Actinomycetota; class Actinomycetes; order Actinomycetales; family Micrococcaceae; genus Arthrobacter. Next base: position 122,529 of record NZ_CAXHZI010000006.1, on the reverse strand, counting down.
GTCGCGTTCACGGATGGTGACGGCCTGGTCCTCGAGCGTGTCGAAGTCCACCGTGATGCAGAACGGCGTGCCGATCTCGTCCTGCCGGCGGTAGCGGCGGCCGATTGCGCCGGCGTCGTCGAACTCGATGTTCCAGTTCTTGCGCAGCTGCGCGGCGAGGTCCTTGGCCTTCGGGGACAGGTCCTCGTTGCGGCTCAGCGGGAGCACCGCCGCCTTGACCGGCGCCAGCCGCGGGTCCAGCTTGAGCACGGTGCGGACGTCGACGCCGCCCTTGGCGTTGGGTGCCTCATCCTCGGTGTAGGCGTCGATCATGAACGCCATGAAGGAGCGGGTGAGGCCGGCGGCGGGTTCGATCACGTACGGGGTGTAGCGCTCGTTGGTGGCCTGGTTGAAGTAGCTCAGGTCCTGGCCGGAGGCCTTCGAGTGCGTGGAGAGGTCGAAGTCGGTGCGGTTGGCGATGCCCTCGAGCTCGCCCCATTCGGAGCCCTGGAAACCGAAGCGGTACTCGATGTCCGTGGTGCCCTTGGAGTAGTGGCTGAGCTTCTCCAGCGGGTGCTCGAAGAAGCGCAGGTTCTCCTCGCGGATGCCCAGGCCGGTGTACCAGGCCATGCGCTCCTTCATCCAGTACTCGTGCCACTGCTCGTCGGTGCCGGGCTCGACGAAGAATTCCATCTCCATCTGCTCGAACTCGCGGGTGCGGAAGATGAAGTTGCCCGGCGTGATCTCGTTGCGGAAGGACTTGCCGATCTGGCCGATGCCGAACGGCGGCTTCTTCCGGGAGGTGGTGAGCACGTTGTTGAAGTTCACGAAGATGCCCTGCGCGGTTTCGGGGCGCAGGTAGTGCAGGCCCTCTTCGCTGGCCACCGGGCCCAGGTAGGTCTTGAGCAGGCCGGAGAATTCCTGCGGCTCGGTCCATTCGCCGCGGGTGCCGCAGTTGGCACAGACGATGTCCTTGAGGCCGTTCTCGGCGGGGCGGCCCTTCTTCTCCTCGTACTCTTCCTCGAGGTGGTCGGCGCGGTAGCGCTTGTGGCAGGAGAGGCACTCGACCAGCGGGTCGGAGAAGACCTCGACGTGGCCGGAGGCTTCCCAGACCTGGCGGGGCAGGATCACCGAGGAGTCGAGGCCGACGACGTCTTCGCGGCCGCGGACCACGGACTGCCACCACTGGCGCTTGATGTTTTCCTTCAGCTCGGCACCGAGGGGGCCGTAGTCCCAGGCAGAACGGGAGCCACCATAGATTTCACCGGCCTGGAAGACGAAACCCCGTCGCTTCGCGAGGGAAATGATCTGGTCGAGTACGGATTTTGCTGCCATGGGAACTCCAATTTCTACAGGGCCGCTGGGTGCGGTCCGTGCTGTCAGCCCCGGGTCACCGGCTGGTTGCCGGGCGGGGTAGTGCGGACGGTGTGATGCAAACTCCTAGCCTACCCGCGCTGCTACCGCTTCAGGGCCCCGCGGGACCAGGGCAGGCTGGCCAGGACAATGGCTGCCAGCGTCAGCAGGGTGCCCAGCACGGTGGGCAGCGCGACGACGGTCCCGGGCGCGGGCAGCACCAGGTCAAGCCCGAGTGAGCCCAGCAGTTGCCCGGCGATCATGCCCAGCCCGGTGATCAGGACCCCCAGGCTGCGGACCAGGAGGGCAGCGACGCCGATGAAGATACAGCCCATGGGGCCGCCAAGGTAGTACCACCACTCTGTAGGAAGAGCGTGGCCGGGCCCGGCGATGGCCAGTTTGATCAGCCAGGCGAGCCACAGCACCACGCTGCCGGCGATGAAGTTCACCAGGGTGGCGGTGATGGGCGTGCGGTAGCTCACGGTGGCCGTGCCGTTCATCGCCTGCTGGAAACTCATCAGGAACCCGGCGAGGACCGGCAGCAGCACCGGCAGCAGCAGTTGCAGCGGGCCGGCCTCCGCTCCGGAAGACGCCCCCGCGCCGGCCGCCGCACTGCCGTCGAAGCGCGGCGACACGGCCCAGGCGACGGCGGCGACGGTCAGCACGCTGCCCAGCACGCGGATGCCGGTGACCGGCCTCTTGCCCGCCGGGCCGATCCCCATCCGGTCCACCAGCAGTCCGCTGAGCGTCTGCCCGGTAACCGCGGCGACCGTGAACAAGGCGACGCCGAGCAGCCCGACCGTGAAGGACTGGGCGAAGACGAAGAACGCCCCGATGCCCCCGGCCAGCACGTAGTAGCGCGGGAAGCGGCGCTCCCGCAGCGCCGGCAGGACTTCGGCGAACCCGGCACGGCCCTTCGGCAGGACCAGCGAGACGACGATCATCAGCGCCAGGCCGACGCTGAAGCTGACCACCGCGGCGGCGAGGCCGTCGGCCAGGACGGTTCCGAGGGCGCCGTTGATCCGGCCCTGGACGGGGACGAAGAGTCCGGCCGCAACGGCAAGGAGCAGTCCGACGGGCAGAGGGATCCGCGGTGCGTGGGTCATTGGTGCCACCTTTGGTCAGGCATTATTGCTTGTATGAGCAACCCGGAAATTGAAGACATTCCCATCCGCGACGACATGATCCGGCTGGGCCAGCTGCTGAAGCTGGCCAACCTGGTCGAGGACGGGGTGGAGGCTGCCGAGCTGGTCAAGAACGGCCTGGTCAAGGTCAACGGGGAGATTGACGACCGCCGCGGACGCCAGCTCCACCACGGCGACACGGTCACGGTGAACGGGCAGACCATCCGGATCGTCACCCCCAGCGGAGCCTAACAGCCACTGGCAGCGCCCGACAGCGCGCAGTCGCTCCCGGCAGCGCCGGTCCCTCCGGGCTTATTTGTTGAGTACCTCGTGGGTGAGGAACTCGCCGACGTGGCCGACCTCCTGCTGGTTAATGCCGTGCCACATGCCGGTGTAGAGCACCTTGGTGAGCTTGACGTGCTTGCGCACCCAGCCCATGGTGAACTCGATCTTGTCCGGCGTGATGACGGGGTCCTGCTGGTCGCGGCCCCAGAACATCGGCACGGTTCCGTCCAGTTCCGCGTCGCGGAAGCTGGGGTCCCCGCCGGCGTCGACCGCGAACCCGGAGAGGCCGACGACGGCGGCGTAGCCGTCCGGACGCTGCCGCAGCAACGTGGTGGCCATGGCCATGCCCATCGAGAAGCCGAGCAGGGTGACCGAGGGGTGGTTCGCCCTGGCCGAGTCGATCCAGTCCTGCGCGTAGGCGGCGGCGTGCTTGACGGCGTCGAGCGAATACTCAATGGATGCGGTCAGCGGGAACCAGGTGAAGCCCGGTCCGGAGACCAGCGGGGCACGCAGCGAGGCCACCACAAACTCCTCGGGCAGCATGTCCGCCAGGCTGAGCAGATCCTGTTCGTTGGCTCCGTAGCCGTGCAGCAGCACCAGCAGCGGCTTGCCAGCGCGCTCCTCCTCGGGCCGGGACCACAGGATAACGGGGGCGGGAAAGGCAGCGGGAAAGGACGGGGCTTCAGTCATGGCTCCATTCTTACAGTTACCTAGGAGTAACAAGCTACGGTGGCGCCGCTTTGCGGGAACAGTGCAGGATATGAAGGTGAGCGAAACAGAAGCGATGGAGAATTTCCCGGACCGGACTGTCAACCACCCCTGGACCCGCTACGTCGCGATGGGCGACTCCTTTACGGAAGGCATCGGCGATCCCGAGCCGGCCAGCCCGGGCGGGCACCGCGGCTGGGCGGACCGGGTGGCAGAGGAACTGAGCCGCGGCCACGACGATTTCGCCTACGCCAACCTGGCCGTCCGGGGCCGGCTGCTACAACAGATCGTGGACCAGCAACTGGCCCATTGCCTGTCCCTGAAGCCGGACCTGGTGACCCTCTCCGCGGGCGGGAACGACTTGATCCGGCCCGGCGGGGACCCCGATGTCCTCGCCGAACGGCTGGACTCCGTGGTGCAGATCCTGAGTATGGGCGGCGCCACCGTGGTCCTGTTCAACGGCCCGGACACGGGCTCCTCGGTGCTGGGCCGGATCCGCAGCAAGGTGGCCATCTACAACGAGAACCTGCGCACCGTGGCGGCCCGGCACGACGCCGTCATCGCGGACATGTGGTCACTGCGTCAGCTCAACGATCCGCAAATGTGGGACGCGGACCGGCTGCACTTCTCGCCACTGGGCCACCACACGATCGCGGCCATGGTGCTGGATTCGCTGAATGTGCAGCACACCCTGGAGCCCCTCTCCCCCAAGCCGCTGCCGCAGCGCAGCTGGCGGGAGGCCCGCACCGGGGACCTGATCTGGGCCCGGGAGCACTTTGTCCCGTGGGTGGTCCGCCGGCTCCGGCACCGCTCCTCCGGCGACGGGATCACGGCCAAGCGTCCGCTGGCCGGACCGGTGTTCGGCCCCGGCGTGCCGCTCGGTTCAGGTGAGGGCCCGCCCGGCGCCGAGGACGCGTTGCGGTCCTGAACGGCCCGGGCGAAGCCGGCCAGGCATACGACCCGGCAACCCTCCCAGCCTTCCCCGGCACCAGGGGCGGGGCGTGCACGTTAAGCTGGAAAGACACCTTTTGAGAGGCCCGGTACCGTGAGTATTTTCTTTTGGATCATCCTGTTGTCCTTCCTGGTTCCGGCGGCGATGCGCCTGTACCGGAAATCCGTCCGCGGACGAAACCAGGACCCGGGCCTGCCGGGCCAGTTCCCGGGGCAGTTTCCCGGCCAGTACCCCGGCCAGCAGAGCAACCAGCCCCGGGACGGATTCACCCAGCGGGACTACTTCGGCGGCTTCGGCCAGCTGGGCGCCCCGCGGCCCCCGGCCAACCAGCCGCCCGCGAACCAGCAGTACCCCGTCCCGTATGAGGACAGCCCGGAATACCTGAACAACCCGCCGCAGCCCACCGGACAGCAGTGGCAGCAGCCCTGGCAGCCCCCGGCCCAGTCCCAGGCGCCCGCTCCTTCGCCGGCCCTCGTCCCAGAGGTTCCGCCTGCGCCGTCGGGGCCGCAGGGCTACCGCGCACGCAAGCTCGCCGAGCTGGACCAGAAGTACAGCAACGGCGAGCTTGCTATGGAGGATTACATGGCCCAGCGCGCGGAGATCATGAAGGGCTAGGCGCCGGCAGCCCTAGTCGACCTGCGGGAAACCGAGGTCGATCACCGAGGTGGACGGATCCGGCCAGCGGGTGGTGACCACCTTGCCGCGGGTGTAGAAGCGGATGCTTTCCGGGCCGTACATGTGGGTGTCGCCGAAGAGCGAGTTCTTCCACCCGCCGAAGGAGAAGGTCCCCACCGGGACCGGGATGGGCACGTTGACGCCCACCATGCCGGCCTCGACGTCGAACTCGAACTGCCGGGCAGCGCCGCCGTCGCGGGTGAAGATCGCCACGCCGTTGCCGAACTCGTTGTCGTTGACCAGCTTCACGGCATCGGCGTAGCTCTCGACGCGAACCACCGAGAGCACGGGGCCGAAGATCTCATCGTCGTAGACCTTCATGCCGGGCTTGACGTGGTCGATCAGGCTGACGCCGATGAAGAAGCCGTTGGAGTCGAACTCCTGTTCGCGGCCGTCCACCACCACGGAGGCTCCCTCGTCCGCGGCGCCGGCCACATAGGAGGCCACCTTGTCGCGGTGGTCGGCGGTGATCAGCGGGCCCATCTGGGAGGCGGGGTCGGTGCCGGGGCCGATCTTGAGGGTGGCCATCCGGGTCTTGATCGCGTCCACAAGCTCGTCCGCGATGTTCCCGACTGCCACCAGAACGCTGACGGCCATGCAACGCTCGCCAGCGGAGCCGTAGGCGGCGGAGACGGCGGCGTCGGCGGCCATGTCCAGGTCCGCGTCCGGAAGCACCACCATGTGGTTCTTGGCGCCGCCGAGTGCCTGGACGCGCTTGCCGTGGTCCGCGGCGCGCTTGTAGATCGACTGCGCGATCGGCGTCGAGCCAACAAAGCTGACGGCCTTCACGTCCGGGTGCTCAAGCAGCACGTCCACGGCTTCCTTGTCGCCGTGGACGACGTTGAGGACGCCGTCGGGCAGGCCAGCCTCGGCGAAGACCTGGGCGATGAAGACGGCGGAGGAGGGGTCCTTTTCGCTCGGCTTGAGCAGCACGGTGTTGCCGCAGGCCAGGGCGCTGCCGATCATCCAGAGCGGCACCATGGCCGGGAAATTGAACGGCGTAATGCAGGCGACAACACCGACCGGCTGCCGGACGGAGTGGACGTCGACGCCGCCGGAGACCTGCTCGGAGCGTTCGCCCTTGAGCGCGTGGGACAGGCCGGTGGCGAATTCGATGTTTTCCAGGCCGCGGGTGATCTCGCCCTCGGCGTCGGAGAGGACCTTGCCGTGTTCGCTGGTCAGCAGGGCGGCCAGTTCGGGCCGGCGCTGCATCAGAAGCTCGCGGACCTTGAAGAAGATGCTGGTGCGCTTGGCCAGGCTGGTGGCGCGCCAGCCGGGCAGCGCGGCGCGGGCGGCGGCGATGGCTTCCTCGACCCGGGCGGCGGAGGCGAGCGCCACTTCCTTTTCCTGCTCGCCGGTGGCGGGGTTGAAGACGGGGCCGTAGCGCTCGGCGTCGGACACGAGGGCGCCGTTGATGAGGTGCGGAATGCGTTCCATGGGGAGGATCTCTTTCTAGAAGTTTGGGGGCTACTTGGCGGACTCGAACGAGCCATCGACCAGTTTGACGATGGCCGAGCAGTCCGTGCCGGACTGGCCACCATCGATGAGGCGCTGGAAAAGCTGCTGGACGTGCTCGCCGATCTCCAGCGGTGTGTTGGTATCGCGGGCGGCGCTGATGGCCAGGCCGATGTCCTTGTTGGCCAGCTCGGCGGTGAACGTCGGCGCGAAGTCGTTGTTCGAGGCGGCGGTGGGCACGACGCCGGCCACCGGGTACCAGGTGCGCAGCGCCCAGCTGTCGCCGGAGGAGACGGAGGCGATGTCCCAGAAGACCTGCTTGTCCAGGCCCAGGCGGTCCGCGAGGACTGCGCCCTCGGCGGTGGAGGCGAGGTTGATGAAGAGCATCAGGTTGTTGCAGATCTTGGCGGCCTGGCCGGTGGTGGCGCCGCCGGTGGGGATGATGTTGGCGGCCATCGGGCGGATGTATTCGGTGGCGTCGGCGACGGCGCCGGCTTCCCCGCCGACCATGAAGGTCAGGGTGGCGGCCTTGGCGCCGCTCATGCCGCCCGAGACGGGCGCGTCCACAAAGCGGAATCCGGCCTCCGCGGCGGCGTCGTGCAGGGCCTGGGCCGACGCGATGTCGATGGTGGAGGAGTCCACCAGCAGGGTGCTGGTGTCGGCGTGGGCCAGCACGCCGTCTTTGCCCAGGTAGACGGCCCGGGCGTGCTCGCCCTTGGGAAGCATGGTGAAGACGACGTCGGCGCCTTTCACTGCCTCGGCGATGCTGCCGGCGGGCTTGACTCCCCCGGCCTCGGCTGCCGCGACGGCCTCGGGGTTGAGGTCGAAGCCGCGGACCTCGTTTCCGGCTCTGGCGAGGTTCACTGACATGGACCCGCCCATGTTTCCCAGTCCAATCCAGGCGACAACTGCCATGGCATAAGCTCCTTTGCTTTGCATTGTGTCCGGCGCAGTTGCCGGACCTTTCCGTGTCAACCATCACACCCTGTTACAGTGCAATCAAGGGGAAAAACTGAAGATGCCATGTGCAGTGATGCACATTGGTCCGACGACGTGCGCTGCTAGGAAAGGCCAAGGGTGGACTTGAAACGGCTTCCCAGTCCGGACGACCTGCTGATCCTGCTGACCGTGGCCCGGCTGGGCCGGTTCAACGCGGTCGCGGAGACCCTGGGCACCACGCACACCACAATCTCGCGCCGGATCCTGGCGTTGGACAAGCAGCTGGGCGGCCGGACGCTGGAGCGCAGCCCGCACGGCTGGGAGCTCACCGAGCTCGGGTCCCAGGCGGTGGCGGCCGCCGAGGCGATCGAAGCCACCCTGGGCGCCCTGTCCGGCCGGATCGCCCGGACCGAGGACGTGCTCTCCGGTCTGGTCCGGATCAGCACCCCGGACGGCTTCGGCGCGGAATTCGTCGCCCCGGCCCTGGTCCGGCTGCAGCAGCAGCATCCGTTGCTGAACGTGGAGATGCTCAGCGCCACCCGCAAGGTCAGCCAGAACCGCTCCGGGGTGGACCTTGAGGTGGTGGTCGGCAACATGGAGGTCAGCAACGCGCAGACCATTTTCCTGTCCAACTATTTCCTGCGGCTGTACGCGAGCCCGGAGTACGCGCGTGAGCACGGGCTGCCCGGGACGCTCGACGACGTCCGGCAGCACGGCTTCGTCTCCTACGTGGAGTCTGCACTGCAAGTCGCCGAACTCGGCCACCGCTCCACCCAGCTGCCGATGCCGCGGTCCAGCTTCCAGGCCACCAGCATCTTCGCACAGCTGGAGGCCGTCCGCCGGGCCGCCGGGATCGGGCTGCTGCCCAACTTCCTCGTCGTCGGCAAACCCGGGTTCGTGCCCGTGCTGCCGGACGATTTCCAGCGGCAGCTGCCGATCTGGGCAGTGGCGCGGGCCGAATCACTGCGTTCGGCGCCGGTGCAGGCCGTGCTGGCGGCGGTCCGCGCCGAGGTCGCCGAACGCCAGGACGTGCTGGCGGGCTGAGCCGGGCATGCTGCGACGGCGGCTGCTCACGGCCGGGCGCCTCAGCGGTAGTCAGCGGTAACTGTTTGGGCGATTCCGTCGAGTCGGATCAGTCCGCCGTGGGGAAGGATCCATTGGGGTCGGGTGTGGCCGAAGGGAACTCCGACGCAGACGACGGCGTTCGGGTTGTACGCGCTGACCTGTTCGATGATCGCCTCCCGCTGTTCTGCCCTGAGCCGGGCTCGTTCTTCCGCCGCCGGGACCGGTTCCCCGAGGCAGCTTACCGGCGGGCGGGCGGCCAGCACGCCGGCGGCGGTCTCAAGGATTCCCCTTTCGCCCAGCGCCCGCACCCATCTCCGCACTTCGTCTGCGGCTGGCAGCTCCTCGCTGGTTTCGAAGAGCAGGATCGCCCCTTCGAGGTCGGCCACAGCCGGCATCCGGTCAGCCATCGCAATCTGGTCAATGACCTCCAGGCAACCGCCCCACGACCGTCCTTCCACAACCTTCTTGGGACCCGACCAGGACCAAGGCTCCGTCGCTTCACGGTCACCGAACCGGGTCAGAGCGCGGGGGTCCGTCCAAGGGATGCCGTAGTCTTCCGACTCGCCAGGATCGGCTAACTCTATGGTTCCGCCCTCGATGAGTGCGGCGCGAAGCGAGGCCAGGTGCACGTCATCCACGCGTGGGCCTGCGCCCAGGTGTACCTGCGTGGAACCGCCGTAGAAGCTGGAAATCCCGAGGCCCCACAAGAAGTTGTGCAGGTTCATGTTGTCGCTGTAGCCGAGGAACGGCTTCGGGTTGTCGGCGATGACAGCGGCGTCGAGGTGTTTGATGACGGTGATCTGGTCGTCACCGCCGATGGTCGCAAGTACGGCCCGGATCGTTGGATCGGCGAACGCCGCAGTGATGTCAGCGGCCCGCGCCTGGGCGCTTGCACCCAGTTGCCGGGTGGTCGGGTACTCGACCGAGATCAACCCGGTGATCTCCGTCAAGCGCTTCATCGCCTGTTCATGAACGGCTTCTGAGACAGCTGGTGCGGCAAATGCCGGGGAGAGTATCGCAACGCGATCGCCCGGGCTTACCTTCGCTGGCGCAGTGAGGTTCTTTGGCGTCATCTGATCATTAGAGCAGTCAGCCATCGGATCCGGTCGCCTCCACGCCGGTCCGAACGCGGCGCTGCTAGCGTTTGTCGCGTGGATGCATACACCTGGCACGTGCCCGCTCCGTCCGAAGGGGGCAGGACCTGGACTCGCCTTGCCAAACTTGTCGCAAGCAACGAATTCGTGCTGCACGGGTCGCAGACACCGGGCCTAACGTTGCTTGCCCCAAGGGCGCCAGTCGACTCCAGCCCTGACGAGTTTTCCAAGACGACCGCCGTCTACGCGACTGAGGACCCGTCCTGGGCGGTCGCGTACGCGATCCGTTCATCGGCATGCCGACGTTTCCTGAACGCCTGCTTCTATCCAGGCGCCGTGGCCGGAGGATGGTCCGAACGGCGGATCTTCCTCTCGTACGCTGCAACCGAGGACGGCCAGGCTCCAACCAGGGCGGGGGTGGTCTACGTTCTTCCGCGGAACAGTTTCACAAGGATGCCCAGCTACACGGATCCCGTTCTTGGCCCGATTACCGAGTGCCAGTTCATTAGCACCGAGCCTGTTCCTGTCCTGGCCGAAATAGCAGTTGAACCCCAAGACCTGCCGCTCACTCCGGCGCTCCACGACTTCGAGGCCGTGTCCGGCCGCGCTTCTGCCATGCCTACGGGATTCCCTTGGCTCGGCTGAAGAGTCGTTCGTCTCCGACGCGTGCGTAACCCGATCCCGCCGTCGGGCACTTGCCGTGTCGGCAACCTTGGGAGGTTGCTCCGGGCGAGGCTGGGCGTTGGAGCCGGCGCTGAAGAGGCGATTGGTTAGGATCGGCGTCGAACGAGTCGGCGGGGGCCCGGCCATCCACCCGAGTCACGTTCAGCTTCGGGTCTTGAGATCACCAGGGTGTGCCTCGCAGATCGATGTCGCCGTTCGGCCACTCGCTCGCGTCGCGGGTCGACGAGCAGATAAGCGTTGGCCCTCCTTCGGACACGATGACCGAGCTCTGGTCCGCTCGGGACAGACACCGTGCAGTGGCACGCACCTGAACCCATCCCGCCGACGCGTAGAAGGGGACCACCTCTTTTCGACATCCGAGGAGACCAAAGTCGGCTCCGGCTTCGTCGCGCATCGCCACTTGGGCGTGACGCATCGCTCGGCTGCCGAGGCCAAGACCTCGAAAGCGTAGATCCACCAGCACGCCTCCTGCCCCAGCCACAAGGATGTCGCTGGCGCCTACCGAAATCACCCGACGCTGAAAGCCCACGTGCGCCGCCAGTTCAGACCCCCGGAACGCCAACACATGGAAATCCGCCGGCGAGTAGCCGTACGGCGCGTCGGGATCCCACCGGCCGTGGTCGCTTAGGTACTCACTGTCGAAAAGCACTTCCAGGGCCGCAAGTTCCCTCCTGCTGAGATCTCCATGCCGCCGCAGCTCCAGGGTTTCATTCATTGTCCGAGCCTATGCCTTCGTATCGGGAACCTGGACGCACCGGCCCGAGTGGCCGTGCTTCGGATCCCGGATCACCGCGTTCCCCAGTTGGGCACAGACCGCGAACTGGGACGCGCCGGACGACAATTTGGCGCGTCCCGCGGCGGGCAAGTAGAGGCGTTGGACTCAGACCGGCTGATCGAGGCGGACGGGCATGAGGATCGACAGGGTGCCGTCTCGGTCCGGGTTACGGATGGCCACCGGCGCAATCGGATCGTCCAGACCGAGGGTGAGCTGGCTGCCGGTGCCGAGCGCCTCCAGGAGGAACGCGCGGTTCACCCCGATGACCAGCGCGTCGGGGTCGCCGGATGAGCCGACCTCGACCCCCCCTTGAAGTGATGCTGAGTCGGCTGACGTCGTAAGCGACGCCGTCGTTGTCTCGAGTGAAGGTCTCGGTCGTACCCGCAGTTAGTGCGGCTCTCAACGCAGCGGCATCCACGGGGACTTCGCGGTTGCCGAGGCCGAGCCAGCTGCGATACGACGGGAAGTCGACGTCGGCGAGCTCCGCATGGATGGTGCCGGCATCACCGGTCAAGGTGATCGTGTCGCCGGTAACGACGACGTCCAGGAATCCCGTGTGGTTACCGGCGAGCAATTCGTTAACCGCTGCCGTGGGCAGAAGCACATGCAGTTCGGCCTGCTGCGACATGGGTACCGTGCTGGCGGCGAGTCGGTACCGGTCCGTAGCAACCACACGCAACCGGCCGGGCTCGCTGTCGAGGAACACCCCATTCAGGCGCAGCTGTTCTGGGTCGTCACTGATGGCATACCGAACTTCTCCGAGCGCTCGAATGAGTTCGGCGGCAGCCAGCGTGCATCGGGTCATGGTGATCTCCTGGTGTTCTAGTAGTTGATGAACGATGGAGATCTCCCTGCGGGCGTCGGCCAGGCCTGCTTCCAGCCGTCCGAGATGAGCTGCCACGATCGGCCGAGCCCGGGAAGGTTCGGCCAGGATCGTCCGGATGTCATCCAGCGGAAGGCCTACCCGCCGCAGGTGCGCCGCCAGCCGGGCGTGAACCACCTGACTCGGATGATAGAAGCGATACCCAGAGGAAGGGTCGACCACCGACGGCGGCAAAACACCGGCGCCGTCGTAGAAGCGCAGGGCGCTCACTGGCAGCCCGCTGAGTGCTGCCAGCCGGCCGATGCCGAGCAATTCGTTCTCCATGTATGCACTCTCCCGTCTCTACCTAGTTGAGGGTCAATCCCGAATATTCTTCGCATTTCCCTGCTTGCCCCGCGGAGGATCTTCGCGTCTAGCCTTGCGGAGGTACGAGATTAATACAGTGATGAAGAGAAGCACTGTGCAGCCAATGAGGGCCCAGGACAAAATGTGCGTGCCGCGGGTTCCGCTGATCGTAAAGAGTTGACCGGTAATTATCAGTGCACAAGTAACAGCGACCGAGATGACTGCGGTCTTGGTGGGTTGTCTTCGCGTTCGGGCCATGACCGGAACCCTACCGGGCAGGTTTTGCATCTCTAGGGCAACACGAACGCGAGCCGCTGTTCTGGCGCCCACACGTATGTGTCATCGCACCGATAGCCCCTTAGCCACGGCCGCCCATCCACGACACGGAGGTAGAAACCCTTGGGCTACTCCACGCCCTTGCTCAGCGGTTCGGAGGCGACGTGGATCGCTCCGGTCGGGGCGCGGCCTGCGGACAGGACGGAGTCCGGCGCGTTGGGCTGCTCCGTAATCGCCAATCGGAGGTAAGGGCCCGTCACCACGGGGCAAAGTTCGAGCCCTTGGTTCCTCGCCGCGGTGAAGACCCGTGACTGAATGGCGCCACGCTCAAAGCCAAGCTCCCCCACCGTTCGTTCCACGATTCGTATGCTTCGAGCCTCTGGAGCGTCGAAGGCGGGGTGGTCGAGCAACGTCTCGGCGTGAACATTGAGCATGACGTCCGCTGCGTGCAGTAAGTGTGTGAGCTCAGCTCGCGAGTGGCTCCCCACTTGAACCACGAAACCGTCACCATGAACTGTGCTGACCATGCACCGATTCTCCATCACTACCCATGGATGACGCCTCATCGCAGTCGCAGTTCTTAGGCCAACTTGCGCCAATCGGCCGGGCCGGCCTTGGCGATCTCCTCGTCATTGAGCGTGGCGCTGATATAGGGGCTCTGCGTCGCAACCGGAGCTAAACTCGGGATTGCCAGCTTTTTGGGGGCGTTTCTACGCGGTACCCGTAGCGTCGCACTGTCGGATACGGCCTGGGGTGACACGACTGCAAAAGGGGAAGCAACAGTGAGCGACCTGAAGCTAACACTCATCATCCTCGTCATAGTAATTTCCGCGGCAGTCGTCGGGGCCGTCTTGGGTCAGCTTTTCCCGCGGTCGGGCGTGCTGTATATGGTTCCCACAGGAATCGGTGTCGGCATATCCGTTCGCTTATTCGCACGACATCTGGCGCGCAGACGAGAGAACTAGATGTACTAACCCGGGACGTTAGTGACGCGGCTGGCGGGTGAGGCGCCTTTGAGGGCGGTGTGTGGCCTGTGGTGATTGTAGTAGTCGATGAAGTCCTGGTAACAGGCTTGGCGTTCTGTTTCTGACCGGTAAGGGCGCGCGTAGGCCCATTCTTCCTGGAGGATCCGGTTGAAGCGTTCGACCTTGCCGTTGGTTTGTGGCCGGTAGGGCCGGGTGCGTTTGTGTTTGATGCCTGCGTCGGCAAGAACTGCGGCGAACGCACGGGACCGGTAGCAGGAGCCGTTGTCGGTGAGTACCCGCTGAATTCTGACGTCGTGGGCAGCAAAAGCGGCGATGGCGTTGCGCATGAACGCGGACGCTGTGGCCTGGGTTTCGTCGGGAAGGATCTCGGAATAGACGAACCGGGAATGGTCATCGACTGCATGGTGAATGAAGGAATAACCCCGGACCTGCCCGCGGTCCGTGCGGCGGCCCTCGGAGAGGTTCCGGGCCCGGGAATTCGCCTCACCTCTGACGCGCCCATGGATCCGGTGTCCACCGCCGTTCGGGATCCGGCCCACCTTCTTTACGTCCACATGGACCATCTCGCCGGGCTGGGCGTATTCATAGCGGCGGGCATGGTCCCGGCCACGGACCCGGGCCCCGGTGGCCGGATCGGTGAACCGCAACGGCGGACAGAGGTACCGCGTCAGGATCCGGTGAACCGTCGAGATGTTCAGGTGCAGGTGATACGCGATCCGGGCCGGACCCCAGCGCCTGTTCACCCGCAGTCCCAGCACCCGCCGCTCCGTGCGTACGCCGGTACGGTGAGGGCAGGAACGCGGCCGGCTCCGGCGGTCTTCCAAGCCCGCTTCGCCGTAGTCCCGGTACCGATGGGACCAACGAGCTGCGGTCGGCACGGAGACATTGAACCGTTCAGCCGCCCTGCGCAAACTCCAACCATCATCAACGATGCATCGAGCCAGCCGAAGACGGCCCGAATGGGCCAGAAACGCGTTACGGTGGGACACGAGGACCTCCTGGATTGTGTTCGCTCTCGACAAGCACCACACAACACCCGGAGGTCCTCTTATTGCGTCAAATCAAACCACGTGTCATCAACGTGCCGGGACAATACATCTAGCCAGCACCCGCCCGTCCGGCCCACCCGGCGGCGGACCGCGGAACCGAAATGTAGACTGGTTCCTGGCATCCGCCGTCGAGGGCCCTCACGGGACCCGCGGACGACGGCGCCGCGCGCGAGTGGTGAAATTGGCAGACACGCAGGATTTAGGTTCCTGTGCCTTCGGGCGTGGGGGTTCAAGTCCCCCCTTGCGCACTGAACAAGACCCCGGTCCTCGGACCGGGGTCTTGGCGTTTAACCGCCGAGCCGGCCTCACCCTCCGGTCATCAAACCCCGGAACTACGGGCTGAAAGAGGGCAACATCTGCTGCCCGGACGGCCCGCCGGAAAAGAATTTCTATTCCCCACCCATCCCTTTCCGCTGAGCGCCCGAATACCCATTGAGACACCAACCAAGGGTAGGTGCCCACCAGTCGGAGAAAAGCCACAGCGGCAAAGATGTTCGCTGCAGGCAATGAAATCGGCACAACAAAGGAGAATCGAAATGCAGACCATCAAGCGCACGACTTTCGCCGTTGCAGGTATCGCTGCCGCAGCCATGCTCAGCCTCACTGCCTGTGGCGGTTCCAGCACGGGATCCGCTTCCTCGGCCCCGGCTTCCTCGCCGTCGGGCTCCGCCATGGAATCCAGCATGGCGCCGTCGCCGTCCATGTCCTCCTCCGCCGCAGCGATGGACCCGGCCGCTGACCTCGTCGGCTCCGGCTGCGCCGCTTACGCCGCCCAGGTTCCCGACGGCAAGGGTTCGGTCTCCGGCATGGCCCTGGACCCGGTGGCCACCGCCGCCTCCAACAACCCGATCCTGACCACCCTGACCGCCGCCGTTTCCGGCAAGCTCAACCCCAAGGTCAACCTGGTGGACACCCTGAACGGCAGCGAATTCACTGTCTTCGCTCCGACGGATGACGCGTTCAAGAAGATCGACGCCGCCACCATCGACAAGCTCAAGACGGACGATGCCCTGCTGAGCAAGATCCTGACCTACCACGTGATCCCGGGCAAGATCAGCCCGGCCGAGATCGTGGGCACCCACAAGAGCGTCCAGGGCGGTTCCGTGACCGTGACCGGCAGCAAGGATGCGCTCAAGGTTGACGGCGCCAACGTGGTCTGCGGCGGCGTCAAGACCGCCAACGCCACGGTCTACATGGTCGACTCGGTCCTGATGCCGAAGTAGGCAACACCCAAGCCCTCCTGACCCGGATCCAGCCTGACTCCCTGGATCCACCTGGAGAAACGAAGGCCCGCACCGGATGGTGCGGGCCTTCGCCTGTTCCGGGGCCCGCTCCGCCGGCCCACCGTGGCGGCGGCCCTGACGGGAATCCGGCGCACCGGTCAACTAGACTGGGGCTGTTCCGCAGCCGGCGGCCTTCCCGTACCCCAGAGGTGATTCCAACAGTGCCCAGCAGTACCCTGCCCACCAGTACCGGACCCCGCAGGCGGTTGCGCCGCGTCGCTGCCGGTTTGGGCGCGGTCCTGCTCATGCTGCCGCTGGCGTCGTGCACCGGAACACCGGGCCCGACGCCGCCGCCGTCGTCCTCTGCCAGCGCTTCGGCCGCCGCCCCCACCGCCACCTTCACCTTTGGCACCGCCTCGCGCCCGCTCGGCCTGGATCCGGCCCTCGTGTCCGACGTCGACTCGTACCGCATCACCCGCCAGATCCTCGAGGGCCTGGTCGGCGTCGACCAGACCAGCGGCAAGCCCACCCCGCTGCTGGCAACGGAGTGGACCACCAGCGGCGACGGCCGCGCCTACACCTTCAAGCTCCGGGAGAAGGTGACGTTCCAGGACGGCACGGCCTTCAACGCGGCGGCCGTGTGCACCAACTTCAAGCGCTGGTTCAACTTCTCCCCGGCCCTGCGGAAGCAGGCGCCCGGCACCACGTTCAAGGGCGTCTTTATGGCGCACGCGGACCAGGCGTCGCTGTCCATCTACAAGGGCTGCACCGCGCTGTCGGCGAACAGCGTCCGCATCGACCTCACCCAACCGTTCACCGGCTTCCTGCAGGCGCTCACCCTGCCCGCCTTTGCGATCTCCTCGCCCAAGGCCATGGCCGCGCACTCCGCCGACGTGCTCAACCAGAGCCGCGAGGGCCAGCCGGTCTCCGCCTACGCCCTGCACCCGGTGGGGACCGGACCGTTCGTTTTCAGCTCCTGGGACAACAACACTGTCACCCTGGACAGCAACAAGGGCTACTGGGGCAAAAAAGGCCAGATCGGCACCGTCCACTTTGTCAGCTACGACCACCCGCAGACCCGGATGCAGGCGCTGCTGGACGGCAAGATCGACGCCTACGATTCAGTGACCGTCGGAAACTTCGACCAGCTGGTCAAGCGCGGCAAGCAGATCATCCAGCGCGACCCATTCTCCGTCATGTACCTGGGCATGAACCAGCAGGTGCCGGTGCTGCGGAACCTCAAGGTCCGCCAGGCGATCGAAATGGCCCTGGACAAGGACACCCTGATCCGGAAGTTCTTCATTGACAACACCGCGGCGGCCTCCCAGTTCGTTCCGCCGAAGCTGAGCGGCTTCAACAACAACGCACCCTCGCTGGGGTACGACCAGAACAAGGCCAAGGAACTGCTCGCCGACGCCGGCTACAAGGGCGAGGAACTGAAGTTCTACTACCCGCTCAACGTCGCACGCCCCTACCTTCCGACCCCGGAGAAGGTCTACGCCGAGATCAGCCGGCAGCTCACCGCCGTCGGGCTCAACATCAAGCCTGTTCCGGTCGAATGGTCCGACGGCTACCTCCAGAAGGTCACCTCCCCCGGGGACCACGCCCTGCACCTGCTCGGCTGGAACGGTTCCTACGCGGATCCGGACAACTTCGTGGGCCCGCTGTTCGGTGAGAACACCGGCGAGTTCGACTACCAGGATCCGCAGGTGTTCTCCAAGATCTCCCGCGCCCGCGGCCTGCCGGACGGCAAGGAGCGGACCGAGCAGTACCAGACCATCAACGCCCAGATCGCCGCGACGGTGCCTGCGGTGCCGATCGCGTTCCCGATCTCGGCGCTGGCGCTGTCCGACCGGGTCCTGAAGTACCCGGCGTCGCCGGTCCTGAACGAAGTTTTCACCAACGTCGAGTTAAAGCCTTGACGGCAGGGCCCAATTTCAGTTAGTGGGCCGTGCGGGGATATTCTGTGACAGCCAGAGCCGCTGCTATCGGAGACTGATTGTGACTTTCATTTCCAAGACCCAACATGCCGACGTCGTCCTGATTGGCGGCGGCATCATGAGCGCCACGCTGGGCGCTTTCCTCAAGCAGCTGGAGCCGAACTGGACCATCTCCCTGTTCGAACGGCTGGACCAGCCGGGCCTGGAAAGCTCCGACCCGTGGAACAACGCCGGCACCGGCCACGCCGCCCTGTGTGAGCTTAACTACTCCCCCGCGGCCAAGGACGGCTCGGTGGACCCCTCGAAGGCCCTGCACATCAACGAGCAGTTCCAGCTCTCCCGCCAGTTCTGGTCCCACCTGGTCACCAACTCCCTGATCGGCTCCCCCAAGGGCTTCATCAACACCGTGCCGCACATGAGTTTCGTGGTCGGCGACGCCAATGCCAAGTTCCTGCGCACCCGCTACGAGGCGCTCAAGCCGAACCCGCTGTTCCGCTCCATGGAGTACTCCGAGGAGCACGCCCAGATCGCCAAGTGGGCGCCGCTGATCGTCAAGGGCCGCGACCCGAAGCAGCACATCGCCGCCACCCGCGCCGCCGAGGGCACCGACGTCGACTTCGGTGCCCTGACCCGCGAGCTGACCGGCTACCTCGGCAAAAACGGCGTGGAGATCAACTACGGCCACGACGTCACAGGTATCAGCCGGGCCTCCGACGGCCGCTGGGACCTTGCGCTCAAGCACCCGCGTTCCGGTGAGCACGGCTCCATCCACGCGAAGTTCGTCTTTGTCGGCGCCGGCGGCGGCGCCCTGCACCTGCTGCAGGCCTCCGGCATCCCGGAAAGCAAGGGATTCGGCGGCTTCCCGGTCTCCGGCCAGTTCTTCCGCTGCACGGACGAGACCCTCGCCGCCCAGCACAGCGCCAAGGTCTACGGCCAGGCCTCCGTGGGCGCCCCGCCCATGTCCGTCCCGCACCTGGACACCCGGTTCGTCAACGGCAAGCGCTCCCTGCTCTTCGGCCCGTACGCCGGCTTCTCCACGAATTTCCTGAAGAACGGCTCCTACCTGGACCTGCCGCTGTCCATCCGCCCCTCCAACATCATCCCGATGCTGGCCGTGGCCAAGGACAACATGGATCTGACCGCCTACCTGGTCAAGGAAGTCGCCAAGCGGCACGGCGCCAAGGTCGAGGCCCTGCGGGAGTACTACCCGGAGGCCAAGGACGGCGACTGGGAACTCATCACGGCCGGCCAGCGGGTCCAGATCATCAAAAAGGACCCGAAGAAGGGCGGCGTGCTGCAGTTCGGCACCGAGGTCATCGCCGGACGCGACGGCACCATCGGCGCCCTGCTCGGCGCTTCCCCGGGCGCCTCCACCGCCGTGCCGATCATGATCGAGCTGCTCCAGAAGTCCTTCCCGAAGAACTTCAAGGGCTGGCAGGCCAAGCTCAAGGAGATGATGCCCGGCTACGGCGTCAAGCTCAACGAGAACCCGGACCTCGCCGCCAAGCTCGAGGCCGAGACGGCCGCGGCACTGCAGCTGGAGCCGGTCAGCGCCACCCGCTGAAACCCTTCCGGGTTGCGGCACGTTGTACCCCTTGACGTCATGCGTTGACGCCTGCCCGTAGACCCTCCAGGAGACCATAAGATGTTTCGGCTGGCCCAGCTCTCGCTAGCAAACCGGGCGCTGATCGCGCTGATCACCGTCTTCGCGTCGGTCTTCGGGGTGATCACGATGACCTCGCTTAAGCAGGAGCTCATCCCGTCCATCGAGTTCCCGCAGATCACGGTCATCACCTCGATGCCCGGGGCCTCGCCGGAAGTGGTGGACAAGCAGGTCAGCGGGCCGCTGGAGACGGCGCTGAACGGCGTAGAGGGGCTGGAGTCGACGACGTCGACGTCGCGCAACGGCGTCTCGCAGATCACCCTGGCCTTCACCTACGGCTCCAACCTGGACCGCGCCCGGAACCAGATCGACCGCGCCATCTCCAACGCGAAGCAGGCACTGCCCAAGGACGTCCAGCCGCAGGCGATCGCCGGCAGCATCAGCGACTTCCCGATCGTCTACCTCGCGGTCTCCTCCGACAAGCCCTTGAGCGAACTCAACACGGACCTGGCCCGCCTGAGCGTGCCCCGGCTGCAGAAGCTCGACGGCGTGCGCGGCGCCGAAGTGACCGGCGGGGCCACCCAGCACATCAAGATCATGCCGCGGCCGGCGGCCATGGCCGCCTCCGGCGTCACCATCGCGTCCATTTCCGAGGCGCTGAAGAACAACGGCAGCCTGGTTCCGGCCGGCAGTATCGAGGAGCAGGGCAAGACGCTCTCGCTGCAGGTCGGCAGCCCGGTGGACTCTCTCGACGCGGTCAAGTCCCTGCCGCTGGGCGGCGCCCGCAGCGCCGCGACGATCGGCAGTGTGGCGGACGTGAGCATCACCGAGGACGCCCGCACCTCGATCACCCGCACCAACGGCAAGGAAACCCTCGCCGTCTCGGTCACCAAGAAGCCCGAGGGTGACACGGTGGGCATCTCCCACGCGGTGAAGGACACCATCCCGCAGCTTGAGGCCGAGCTGGGGTCCAACGCCAAGTTCACCCCCGTCTTCGACCAGGCTCCCTTCATCGAGAAGTCCATCAAGGACCTCACCACCGAGGGGCTCCTGGGACTGGGCTTCGCCGTCGCCGTGATCCTGCTGTTCCTGCTCTCGGTGCGCTCCACGCTGGTCACGGCCGTCTCCATCCCGCTGTCCCTGCTGATCACCTTTATCGGGCTCTCGGCGACCGGGTATTCGCTGAACATCCTGACCCTTGGCGCGCTGACCATCGCGATCGGCCGGGTGGTGGACGACTCGATCGTGGTGATCGAGAACATCAAGCGGCACCTGAGCTACGGCGAGCAGAAGATTACCGCCATCCTCACCTCCATCCGCGAAGTTGCCGGCGCGATCACCGCGTCCACGCTCACCACCGTGGCGGTCTTCCTGCCGATCGCCTTCGTGGCCGGACTCGCCGGGGAACTGTTCCGGCCCTTCGCGCTCACCGTGACGATCGCCCTGGTGTCCTCGCTGCTGGTCTCGCTGACCATCGTCCCGGTGCTGGCGTACTGGTTCCTGCGGACCCCCGCGGACAAGGCGGGCACTGCCGTCTCCGAGGCCTCCGCCCGCGAGACCGCCGCCAGAGCCCACGAGGCCGAGCAGCGCAGCTTCCTGCAGCGCGGCTACCTCCCGGTCCTGACCAAGACCCAGCGGCATCCCATCATCACCCTGGTCGCGGCCGTCCTGGTCCTCGGCGGCACGGTGGCGATGTCCCCGCTGCTCGCCACCGACCTGCTGGGCCGCTCCGGCGAAAACAGCATGACCGTAAAGCAGGCCCTGCCCGCCGGCACCAGCCTGTCCGAGGGCAGCGCCGCCGCCGTCAAGGTCGAGAAGGTGCTGCGCGGCATCGACGGGATCAAGGACGTGCAGGTCACCACCGGCAACGCCCAGTCCGGTTTCTCCGCGCTGCAGTCCACCGGGGCGGCGAATTCCAGCTTCACCGTCGTCACCGACGAGTCCGCCAAACAGGGCCAACTGCAGGACACCGTCCGCAGTGAACTCGCCAAGATCTCCGGCGCCGGCAAGATCACCGTCGGCTCCCAGCAGGGCGGATTCGGTACGACGTCGACGGTGGACATCACGCTCAAGGCCGCCAGTTCCGCGGACCTCAAGACCGCCAGCGATGCCATGGTCAAGGCCATGGACGGCGTCCCCGGTTCCTCCGAGGTCAGCACCAACCTGGCCGCGAGCCAGCCCGTGGTCCAGGTCAAGGTGGACCGCGCCAAGGCCGTCGCGGCCGGCTTGAACGAGCAGCAGGTCGCCGGCGTGCTGGCGTCCACGATCAGCCCGGTCCCGGCCGGCACCGTCCGGATCGGCACCAACGACTACCCGGTCCGGATCGGCGAAGGCACCCGCTTCACCAGCATCGGCGCCGTCCGGGACCTCCCGCTGCCGACGGCGCGGGGCCCGGTTCCGCTGTCCTCGATCGCCTCCGTGGAACAGGTCGACGTCCCGGTCTCGATTACGGCCAGCAACGGCCAGCGGACCGCGCGCGTGTCCGTCACGCCGTCGGGCGGCAACCTCGGGGCCGTGAGCACCGAGGTGCAGGCCCGGCTCAAGTCGGTCCAGCTGCCGCCGGGCGTGACCGCGGAAATCGGCGGCGCCACCACGCAGCAGGCCGAGTCCTTTGGCCAGCTGGGACTGGCGCTGCTGGCCGCGATCGCCATTGTCTACGTGATCATGGTGGCCGCGTTCAAATCGCTTGTGCAGCCGCTGATCCTGCTGGTCTCGATTCCCTTCGCCGCCACCGGCGCGATCGCGCTGCTGCTCGTGACCGGCGTCCCGCTGGGGCTGCCGTCGCTGATCGGCATGCTGATGCTGGTGGGCATTGTGGTGACCAACGCGATTGTGCTGATCGACCTGATCAACCAGTACCGGCAGCCCCGCAACGGCGAACCCGGCATGAGCGTGGCGGACGCCATCACGCACGGCGCCCGGCAGCGGCTCCGGCCGATCCTGATGACCGCGCTGGCCACCGTGTTCGCGCTGACCCCGATGGCGCTGGGCCTGACCGGCGGCGGCGGTTTCATCTCGCAGCCGCTGGCCATCGTGGTGATTGGCGGCCTGATTTCCTCGACCCTCCTGACGTTGATCCTGGTGCCGGTGCTGTACCGGCTGGTGGAGGGCCGGCGCGAACGCAAGGCCCTGCAGAAGGCCAACGGCGGCAGGGCCGCCCACGGCCGCCGGGCCCAGCCCGCGCCGTCGGAGGCCGCGGGGTCCGGCGCCGGGGCCGGGACCCCGGGCCGCGCCGGCGATGCCCGCCCGGCGACAGGCAGCAGGGACGATGACGAGCGCGACGACGAACCGGACGAGGCGCCCGCCCTCCGGCACTGACCCTCTCCCCCGCTGATCACTCCGGGGTACAGCCGTTGGGCAGCTTCCCCGGTTTCTACTTATGGATGGGTTTGGTCAGGTCGAGGCTGATGGTCTGGCCCGGGGCCAACTCCCCGGCGGGCAGGTCGGCGAAGGTGAACCAGACGCGGTCGGTGCCGGTGAGCGGGCGGTTCGCCGCATCCAGATTCGCTAGCTCCGATATTCCGAACCGGAAGGAGATCTGGCGTTCGGTGTCCCCGGGTGCTGTGGTGTAGGTCTGGGGAATCCCGGCGGCGTCGGCGGTGAAGGCGCCTTGGGCGCCGTCAATCTTGAGCTCTCCGGGCATGAGCCTCACCCTGGTCCCCGCGGGGATAGGCCGGTCTGCGATCAGGGACGGGTTGTACTGCAGCAACTGCTCCGTGGTGCATCGGAATTTGTAGCCGAGGCTGTCGAAAGAGTCGCCGTCGACGGTGGTGTAGAAGATGGTCTGACCGAATGAATTGTTGACGCTCGTTCCTCGACCGGATCGACTGTCGACGGGATTTTTCTGCAGCTGGATGCGGTTCCCCGCACGGACGAAGTAGACGTTGCCCTTCTCGTACACGTACGGGACCTTGTTCGCTTCCGCTAACTGTTCGCCGGTGAGCCCAAACCTGTATGTGATCCCGTCGAGGGTGTCATTGGGTTCAATTGTGTAACTCGTGGGGATGCCGTCCTCGTCGACGACGGCTGCACCCTTCGCCCCGACGATCGGACCCGGAGCCGGGATCAGTCGAAGCTTAGTGCCAGCCAGCAGGGGTGCGCCTTGGTCGAGGCCATTGAACTCGGCAAGTTTCTCCTCGGTGATGCCGAAGGACGCGGCCACTCCCGCCGACGTGTCACCGGAGACTGTGGTGTAGTAGTCCGCGTTCCCAAACGAATCGGTAACAATGGGCCCCGCGAGGGAAGACGTCCCGGTACCGGCCGGCGTCGCCGTCGCGGTGGCCTCTGCGGCGGTCGGAGCCGCTGCCGTGATGTCCGGACGTGTTCCTGGGTTCGAGACGATGACTATGCAGGCCGCGACCGCGGCGACCGCAAGCCCCGCGGCGGCGAAACGCCCCCAATGACGTTTGGCCGGCACGCGGTGGAAGTCGTCAACGGATCCGCCGACGGCGATCTGAGTGACGTCGGAATTCATGAACGACAGCGACCGCTGGCGGCTGAGGATCAGTTCCTCCTCGGTGATCGCGAGCGCAGGGTCGGCGGCTGAAAGCAGGTCGGCGGCGGTCTTGTCCGGGCTCATTCTGTCGTTCCTTCTGTCACTGTCTGCTGCTGAAGTATTCGGCTTAGTTCCTTGCGTGCCCGGTGCAGGCGCATTCGCACGGCAGCCGCTGATGTGTCGAGGAGGTGGGACAACTCGACGGCGGTGAGTCCGTCCCAGTACGTCAGCAGTAACACCTCCCGCTCCTTCGGGGCCAAGCGGTCGATGCCATCCCGGACGGCGGATTCCTCGGCGGGCGCCCCGTGGATGCGCTCCAACCGCAAAGCTCCGACGAGTGCGGCAGACCGGGACAAGGACCTGTCATGGTTTCGGAGTACATTCCGGGCGACGCCGAAAAGGACAACTACGGGGAGGTCATCGCCATGTCCGGACTTCTCCCAGACAATTCTGAAAACCTCAGCGCACAGGTCCTCCGCGGTGGCGGCACCGTCCGTCCTTCGCCGGAAATAGCGGTAGATACGGTCGTGGGCCGCCGTGTGAGCGGCCAGAAACCGTTGTTCCCTCTCCAGATCCACACGTTTCCCCATTGTTTTCAAGCCCATGCCCTGTTAATGTCCGGCAGCCAACAAACTGTAACGAGAATTTTGAAAAACTCTTAGGACGACGTCGCCGTCGTTCCTTACTGACCGCCTTGCACCGCGGCAGATGCCCACGCCCCCCGCCCGCAAGACGATCCCCCTTCCGGGGTGCGTTCCAAGCTAGGCGCGCTCTACTGAGGAGCGGAACTCACGAGCTCGTAGTGTTCGACCAAAGTTGCCTCAAAATCTTCTTCCGGGCTCGCCTAACGGGGCGGCGTGGAAGTCCTGGGATGACTTCCTTGACTGATCTAATGATGAGATGAAGCCAAGAGTATTTGCTGCCCCCGCGAAGGCTGGCGCTGGCGATCGGGTTGCGATCCTGTCTCCAGCATTCGCGGCACCTGCCGTCTCGGAGGCTGTTCACGAGCAGGCTATGAGGCGGCTGACGGAAACGACCGGGCTGATACCAGTCGAGTACGCAACTACAAGGCAACTGGGCGCAAGCGCGCAGGCTAGGGCAGCCGACATTAATGCCGCGTTCGCTGACCCCTCTATTTGGGCTGTACTTGCGACGATCGGTGGCAACGACCAGATCACCGTCATCAAGCACATCGACGCCGAGGTCATTACCGACAACCCGAAGCCATTCCTCGGCTACAGCGACAACACGAACCTGCACAACTTCCTGTGGGGTCTCGGGATCCCCAGCTACTACGGCGGTTCCACGCAGGTGCATCTAGGAGCAGGACCACGTGTGGATGGCGAGCACCTCGCCTCACTTCGCGCCGCGTTGATCGAGGGCGGATCCATCGAACTTACCGATCCTGGAGAGTCAGAAGACTTCGGCATCACCTGGACAGACCCCCGCGCCCTGACCCACTTCGGTATCCGCGAGGCGACGGAACCGTGGGCCTGGTCCGGTCCAACGACGGTCGTGGAAGGACGCTCGTGGGGCGGTTGTCTCGAGGTGATCGATCAGATCGCGATGGCTGATCGGATGCCGGCTGTGCGCGACCTCGAAGGGGCGATCCTGCTATTCGAGACTAGCGAGGAGCTGCCCGCCGCAGACGAAGTGCGGCGATGGGTGCGGGCCCTGGGAGAGAGAGGGATCCTCGAAGCCGCCGCCGGCGTACTGGTCGCCCGGCCACCAGTCAGCCGGCTAGGCGCACCTGTGCCGGCAGCGGACGAACGAGCCCGACTACGCGAGGAGCAGAGCGAAGTGATAATCGGGCAGGTCAGTGCGTACAACCCGGACGCGGTCATCTGCGTCGGAGTTCCCTTCGGCCACACCCGACCCCAATGGATCCTTCCCCACGGAGGATTGATCCGGATCGACGGAATCACCAAAACAATTACCGCTGACTACAGCTGAGGCGCCCCGGTCGAGGATTCGGAAATGGGACTGGCCGGCGCTCTGCGTTTGACGCGGCGCCCGTTAGCCGATCCAGGGGCGCTATCGGGCCATTATTGTGTAGCGTCCTACTTCCCCTCGGCTCGTCGTCACGATCCCGTCCAGAACTCCGCCGCAGCGTTCTATGGTCTTTACCGAGGGAACGTTGTCCACAAAGCTGCACAGCAGAACTCGATTCATACCGCGGGCCTGGGCCACGCCGAGCATCTCCCGGAGCGCCTTAACGGCAAGGCCGCGTCCTCTGGCGGACGGCCGGAGTCCGTAGCCCACGTGCCCCAGGACGTCCACGTCCCGGCCTGATTCGTGACGCAGAGCGATTCCCCCAAGGACTTTGCCGTCCTCGACGATCCAACGGAACGTGGCCCCGTCGTCTACTGAGGATTCCTTGGCCGAGAGCCGATCGACGAACTCGCGGAATCCCTCCGACGAACGAACATCGTCGGTCTCCAGCAGGCCGAAACCATCCTCGTGGAGGCCGTCGCCCCACTCCTCGTATGCTTCTCGCCACGCCGTATACAGGCCAACCGAAGGACGGACGAGCAGAGACATAGCCCAACGCTACCGTCCACGAGCGTCCCGTCGAGGGATCCCTCACTGAGACACATCCATTGTCATTTACCTCACGTAGACGCTCTCTTTTGCGAACGTATCGCTACCAATCCTTTCGGAGTGTCTCGTCGGGAACGACATAGGAGCTGGAGTAATGAACCCAATCGTCCCTGCGTCCCTCCCTGAAAAGGCGGTCTGCAACCATCTGGCACTCCTGCCAATCTTTCCGGGAGTCCTGCGGCCCATAACCGACAGCTTGACCGAGTTGATCCAACGTCACCAGCCGCGTGACTCCCGGCGCAGTCGCCACTTCGTAAGTGATCGTTCCTTTGAGGGAGAGCCAGCTCTTGCGGACGGGAATTTCGATCAGACGGAAGTAAGTGCCTTCATTGGCGAACATGGCAGCAGCCGCCGCGCTCTCTTTTGATTCCGGCTCAGCATTGACGAAATCCGTGAACTTCTGGAGAAGTTCTTCGTAGTCGGCGTTGAGGACTTCATCCACTTCTCCGTCCGTATGCACGTACCGGTCACTGAGGCTTCCGCTGCCGCCCTTCATTGACGAGCGGAGCCACAGTCGAACCTCCTCCACAGCATCTTCCGATGGTTCGCTCTGAAGCGCTCTGGCAAGGGATTCGCATTTGAGCGCCACGACAGTGAGGTTCATGTGTCTTAGCAAGGACGCAAACCGCATCATGTCGGCTGCCAGTACTTCCGTGTCCGTTTTCATTAGGCTTCTTTCGCGCGGTAGGGGTAAAGCTAACCACGGGAGGACGCCGCCTTCACGGTTTCCCGGTCTGAGGAAGCCGATCCTTATCGGGAGCCTCAGGAGGCCGCCCGTAAGCCGGTCCCCACCCGTCCAGTCATCCGCCTGTTTCCTGACTACGGGCATCGGTGGCCACTTTGGGAGAACAGCACCGCCGAGCACCCGACCAACTACGCAATGAAGCCAGCAGATTTCGGGCTGTCACAGACCTTAACTGGCCGGCTTCGCGCTTGGTACGACGCCTGGGATACCGAGAACCTGTATGAGAACGGTTGGAGTTCACGCGCCAACGAACGGGCCTGGAAAGCTGAGGGCGCCCGTATCGCCGAGCAACTTCGCGCAGAAGTCAAAGCCTTCGCTGACGTGGAATACGACGGATAGCGGCCCCGCCCCACGGGTGTCCCGTAAAGGATCCTTTACCGGGCAGCCGTGCCGGTCCGTGCGAGCCAGTCCTTCACTAGGGCGGCGGTGAGTTCCGGGCGTTCAAGATGGGCATTATGGCCGGCGGAATCCAGCACCGCGTAGGTTCCTCGGACATAGTGGTCGCGTAGTTTCCATCCGTCCTCGTACCCCGTCACGTGATCCTGACGCCCGAAAAGGTGCAACGAGGGCGCTTCGAACGGAGCAGGGTGCGCGATCTCCGGATCGACCGAGAGCGCATACTGCTCTGCCACCCGTTCAAGAATGTTTTGGTTCGCGCCACGGAGTCCAGGAAGTACATACGTGATGAATGCGTCGAGCGTGGCCTCGCTCTGGACTACGGCCATCTCTTCGTAGTCATCCCTCGCCTGGCCAGCCAAAGCCAGAACGGAGGGGTCCTCTCGGACAACCTGCCGACGGGGAAGGATGCGCGCCTGATGGGTCGGCTCGTACACGCCCGCAAGAGTAGCCAGTCCAAGGATCTGATCTCGACGCTCGTGAGCGACGTACCGGGCAATCATGCCCCCAAAGGAGTTGCCTATCACTGCGAAGGGCCGGTCGCCAAGACACGCATGGATGTCGTCCAAGGCCCCGTGTGCGACATGGTCTGCGCTAATGGCGTTGCTGTCAGCATTTCCTTCGGCCCACGGCAGGTCGATATAGATGCGCTGCCACCCGGATTCTTCAATGGCGTCCTCTAGCGGCAGCATGATCCGATGATCAACGCCGAATCCGTCGATCACGATTAGCGGAAGGCCTTCTCCTAAGACTTGAGCAATCACGACCAGAGCCTACAGCCCTAGCCGGTGGGCCAGCGAACGCCAAGCGCCAGAAGTGACTGCCCCACCTAGGAAACGAAGACGACCGCACCTGGCTCGCCATACGTCTGCCGATCTACGACGCCATCGTGGGGATTCCATGAAGCCGACTTGAATCCCTCAATCCTCAATGCCGGATATTTCTCGAACTCCGTCTTGACGATGGTCACGTTACCTTCAAAAATCAGCTCCCTTCCACCTTCAATCTCGATTTTGAGTCCATTCGGAAGATCCACGGCGGAGGTGAGTGCGAAGAGGGAATCTAAAGGCCTCCCGTACCAACCGTCAGGTAGCACCAAGCCAGCCCGCCCGTGCTTTTCGAAGAAACGCTCGACTATATGGGCAGGCGGACCAAGAGTCATCCAGCGCTTACGGGTCATAGGTCGATCCTACCGACGGGCTTCCTTCACCGGACCTGCCCTCTGTCGCCCCCGGTGAGGGTGCCCTATACGGACGCTTCCGGGGACTCAACGCATGCGGCACCCGGGCCCGGCGGCGGCCGGGGTCAGAACGGGCCGGAGGGCGAGGAATAATCCGACAAAGACGGCGTTGTAGAGAGGGTGATACATGCAAATGCATGTAAATCGGGTATAGTAGAAGCAGCAACCGGAAGTCTCCGGCCCCGGAAAGGAACACCATGCAGATCGGCGTCTTCAGCGTCAGCGACATCACCACCGACCCCACCACGGGCCGCACCCCCACGGAACACGAGCGCATCAAAGCCTCGGTTGCCATCGCCAAGAAGGTCGAAGAAATCGGCATGGACGTCTACGCCATCGGCGAGCACCACAACCGCCCGTTCTTCTCCTCCTCCCCCACCACCACGCTGGCCTACATCGCGGCACAAACCGAGCGGATCATCCTCTCCACCGCCACCACGCTGATCACCACCAATGACCCGGTGAAGATCGCCGAGGACTTCGCGATGCTCCAGCACCTCGCCGACGGCCGGGTGGACCTGGTCCTGGGCCGCGGCAACACCGCCCCTGTCTACCCCTGGTTCGGCAAGAACATCCAGGACGGGATCGAACTCGCGATCGAGAACTACTCCCTGCTGCGCCGGCTCTGGGACGAGGACACGGTCAACTGGTCCGGCAAGCACCGCACCCCGCTGCAGAACTTCACCTCCACGCCGCGCCCGCTCGACGGCGTCGCCCCCTTCGTCTGGCACGGCTCCATCCGCACCCCGCAGATCGCCGAAGTGGCCGCGTACTACGGCGACGGATTCTTCGCCAACAACATCTTCTGGCCCAAGGAGCACTACCAGCAGCTGATCGGCCTCTACCGTGAACGCTACGAGCACTACGGCCACGGCAAGGCGGACCAGGCGATCGTCGGCCTGGGCGGCCAGTTCTTCATGCGGAAGAACTCGCAGGACGCGGTGAAGGAGTTCCGCCCCTACTTCGACAACGCCCCGGTCTACGGCCACGGCCCCTCGCTGGAGGACTTCACCTCGCAGACCCCACTGACGGTCGGCAGCCCGCAGGAGGTCATCGAAAAGACCCTCACCTTCCGCGAGTACTTTGGCGACTACCAGCGCCAACTGTTCCTGATCGACCACGCCGGCCTGCCGTTGAAGACCGTACTGGAGCAGTTGGACCTGTTCGGCGAGGAAGTCCTGCCGGTGCTCCGCAAGGAATACGCCGAGAAGACCCCGGCCCACGTCCCGGAACCGCCGACGCACGCCGGCCGTGTGGCCGCCTCGCTGGCGGCCCGCGAGGCCGCCCCGCAGGACGCCTGATGTCCGCCGAAGCGGCGCCGGCGGAAGCCGGCCGGGCGGGCGCACCGGCAGGCCCGGGCACCAGCCCGGCCTCGCCGGTGCGGCTCGCGGCGCAGACCTGGGAGTCGCTGTTCCGGGCCCAGGTCGCCGTGATGCGCCGGCTGCAGGCGGGACCGGCGTTTAAGTCCCTCGCCCTGAACGAGTACGACGTGCTGTTCACCCTCTCCCGCTGCCCCACCGGCTGGCTGCGCCAGAATGAGCTCAACGACCACGTGCTGCTGAGCCAGTCGAGCCTGAGCCGCTTAGTGGAGCGGCTGGAAAAGCGGGGCCTCGTGGAGCGGCAACCCGCGCCCGACGACGGCCGCGGCGTGCTCGTCCGGCTCACCGAGGCCGGACGGGAACTGCAGAAGACCATCGGGCGGGAGCATGTCCGCGACATTGTGGACCTGGTGGGCCCGGCACTGACCGCCGAGGAACAGCGTGAGCTGATGCGCCTGACGGAGAAGCTGCGGGCCTCGGTCCTGGGCCGCTAGCTGTGCTGCTCCGCCGCGGGCCCGGGGGGCTCAGCGGATGGCGACCAGCGCCGCCGGGTCCTCGACCGGCAGGTCGCCGGTGACGGTGGCAGTGACCTTGAGTTCACGGAGCGAGAGGCTGCCGCCCACGGTGGACAGGAACGCGGTGTCCGAGGAGTCCCGGCCGGCGGTAATCCGAAGCATGCTCTCCCGGGGCGCCAGGCCGGTCGGATCGATCACGTGCCAGGCCCCGTCCACGTGGGCTTCGGCCACGGCGTGGAAGTCCATCGGGCTCAATCCGGGCGCGTACACGGCGGCCAGCCGCGCCGGGACGTTCTTGGACCGCAGCAGTGAGATGGCCAGGTGGGCGAAGTCCCGGCAGACGCCGCGCCGGTGCAGCAGCGTTTCGACGGCGCCGTCGGTACCGCGCGATGAGCCGCTGACGTAGCGCAGTTCGCTGAAGACCCAGTTCCGCACGGCGTGCAGCAGTTCCCCGCCGTCCAGCCCGCCGAACTCGGCGTACGCCGTCGGGAGCAGCCGGTCCGACTCGGCGTAGCGGCTGGGCCGCACGTAGCGGATGAGCTCCATCAGCCCGGGTTCCTCTGGAGCGGCGAAGCCGGTGACGGTCGCCCCGTACTCCACCAGCACCTCGGTGGGCTCGGCGAACTCCATGTAGTGGAAGCGCCCGCCGTGGTGGTCCGAGAGCTCGGTCAGGGGCACGTCCTCGCCGCCGGCCGTCACGGACAGCGACTCCTCGAATCCGCTGTAGCCGGGGTTGCGGGCAACAGCCACCGCCATCGCGACCTTGGTATCGGCCACGGTCTTGAAGGCCAGGCGTGCGGACACGATGCGTTCCATGAATCTCCGGAGGGTGCGAGCGAAGCCGCTGGATTGTCAGCGGGCGGGCGGTCGCCCCGGGCCGTTGTAGAGGGCGCGGGGCGGGACTAGTTTTTGATCTTCAGCGACATTAGCATCCGCTGGACATTGGCGAATTCCGAGCCCTCGTTGACGTATTTGTCCGCCTGGCCCAGCGTGTCAAAAGACTTGGCCGGGGCGACTTTCTGGTCCGGAGCGAACGCCTTGAACTCAGCCAGATCGCCGAAGGAGTAGTCGCCCTTGCCCTCGGGGCCGCGGACACTGTTCCGCAGGGTGCAGGCTTTCCCGCCCGCCCCGCCCACCACGTTGGTGATGCCGTAGGAGCCGAAGTACTTGTAGCCCTGGATCACACGGAAGACCACGTGCGGGTCGATGGTTCCCTCCCCGCCGCGGTGCGGCAGTTCCACCGGAACGCTGCTGACCACCACATACGGTTTCGCCGCCGAGGCCTTGCAGGAGGCGGCGGCCTGGGGCCGGAGCCCGGTCTGCAGAGTGGCCAGGTACCGGCCTTCCGCGTCCTTGACCTCGATCCTGAGCGCCCCCGGAAGGGTGCCCGGCGCCGGAGTGAGCGACTGCGCAATCCACTCCTGCGGCAGATCAAAACTCACGGTCTTCCCGGGATCGTAGAACGTTTTCCAGGCCGCCGCCGTCGCGCCCGCGGTCGCGCCGGCTGAGGGAGAGGTCCCGGGGGAAGCAGATGCCGTCCCCGAAGCCGGGCCGCCTGACGTAGCCGTCGACGCTGCGCTTGCGGAGGGGCCCGACGTCGCGCTCCCGCCCGGAGGTGCGGCCGTCCAGGCCGGCGCGCCCTTGCCCTCGCTGCTGCAGCCGGCGAGCGCCGCCGCGGTGAGCGCCAGCGCGGGGGCTAGCCGGAGTCCGCGGGATAGAACCGTGCCAGTCATGCTGCCAGCGTAACCGCGGGCCGGGGCTGTTCCGGGCTTCCGGAACCGCGTTTCGCAGAAGCGGACGCCGCGGCCGTCGGCACGGCCCGCCGCAGGTCCGGCAGCGAAACAAGGCTAGGCTGGGGGGATGGCGGAACAGCACCTTGATGCAGCGGAATCTGGCGGCCCGGACGGCGTGGCGCGGATGTCCGCCGTCGACATCGCAGACTGGCGGCTCCGGACCTTTGCGCTCTACGCCACCGTGCGTAAGATCGCCGCGGATAGCCCGGCCGAAGCCCACTCCTACTGGCGGCAGGAGCGCGACCGGATGTTCGCTACGCACCCCGCCTCGCCCCTGACCGAAGACGCCAAGGCGAGCTTCGGCGGCCTCCGGACCGCGGACTACGACCCGATCTACCGCTTCCACGTCCCCATCACGAAGGAGGGCGCCGGACGGGAGATGAACGTCGAAACCGGAACCGACGGCGTCGTCCGTTTTGTCCGGCTGGGCACCTTCGACCTGCCGGAGATGGGCCAGCTGGCGGTTTGGAAGCTCAACGGCTACGGCGGCGGCATATTCGTGCCGTTCCGCGACGCCACCGCCGGCCAGCCCGGCGGCAGCTACGGCGCGGGCCGCTACCTGCTGGACACCATCAAGGGCGCCTTCCACGGCGTGACGGGCTCGGGGCCCGACGCCGAGTTCGTGCTGGACTTCAACTTCGCCTACAACCCGTCCTGCGCCTACAACGAGGCGTGGGCCTGCCCGCTGGCCGGGCCGTCGAACCGGCTCGCCGTGGACATCCCGGTTGGCGAGCTGTACTAGCCGGATGGAGTCGCAGCTACAACAAGCGCAGCACGGCCCGCAGTTCCCGCCGGATACCACCGCGGCCTCCCCGGCTTCTTCCCCCTCAGCTACTTCCTCCACCGCACGAGCGCGCCGCCACCGGGGCGTACTCCGCTACCCGGTGGTCCGCCAGCTCCTGCGCTTCACCGGCGTCGGCGTCGTTTGCACCGTGTCTTCGCTGGCACTCTATGCCTTCCTGCGGCCGTGGATCGGGCCCCAGCCGGCCAACGCGGCCGCGCTGATCATCACCTCGCTGATGAACACCGCGCTGAACCGGCGGCTGACGTTCAAAATCACCGAACGCCACCGGATGAAGCGCGACCATCTCAACGGGCTGATCGTGATCGCCGTCGCCCTGCTGATCACCGGCGGCAGCCTCGGCATCCTGCACTGGATCAACCCGGACGCCACCGTGGCCGCCGAACTCTGGACCACCACCCTGTCCGGCTTCCTGGCCACGGCCGTAAGGTTCACGATGCTGCGGCACTGGATCTTCCGCCGCGCCCGGCACCGCTAGCACCCAGCGGACTGCCGGCTACCCGAGTGCGCGGATGCTGCCGACGGCGGTGCCCACCGCGGCCGCTGCTTCCCGCAGCTCGGTGGCGGTGATGGACGAATCGAAGCTGAAGCGCACGGCGGTCTGGGCCACTTCGGCGCTGATTCCCATAGCCATCAGCACGGGCGATGGCTCGTCGGAGCCCGCGGCGCAGGCCGAACCGCTCGAACAGACCACACCCTGCCGTTCCAGCTCCAGCAGCACAGACTCGCCGCTGGTTCCCGGGAAGCAGAACGACGCCACCGAGGGCAGCCGCTCGTCCGGATGGCCGGTCAGCACGGCGCCGGGCACTCCGGCCAGGACGGCGCCGATGAAGTCGTCACGCAATCCAGCGACCCGGGCGGAGGCCGCCTGCTGCGAGGTCCCGGCGAGGCTCAGCGCCGTTGCCAGGGCCACCGCGCCGGCAACGTTCTCGGTACCCGAGCGGCGGCCGCGTTCCTGGCCGCCGCCGTGGATCAGCGGCTCCAGCCGGGTCCGGCCGCGCACGAACAACGCCCCGCAGCCCTTCGGTGCGCCCAGCTTGTGGCCGGAAATGCTCAGGGCATCGACGCCCAGGCCACGAGTGTCGAGGGGGAGCCAGCCCGCGGCCTGCACGGCGTCGCTGTGGAACGGGATGCCGCGACCGCGGGCCAGTGCCGCCAGCCGGGCTACGGGCTGGATTGTCCCGACCTCGTTGTTGGCGTACATGACGCTGGCCAGCACGGTTTCCGGCCGGAGCACGGCCGCGAACGCTTCCTCGGTCACCTGCCCGTAGCGGTCCACCGGGATCACGTCGACCGCGAAGCCGTGGACACGTTCGAGGTACCTGGCGGATTCCTCCACCGCGGGATGTTCGACGGCGCTGATCGCCACCCGGTCAAGGCCCGGGTCCGCAGCGCGGCGGGCCAGGGCGATGCCCTTGACGGCGAGGTTGTCCGCTTCCGTGCCGCCGGAGGTGAAGACGACCTCCCTTGGGCGGCAGCCCAGGGCCTTCGCCGTCGTTTCCCGGGCTCCTGCGAGCGCCGCGGCGGCGGCGTCGCCGAGCGAATGGTGGCTTGATGGGTTGCCGAAGTCCCCGCTGAGGTACGGCCACATGGCCTCGAGCACCTCGCGGCGGACCGGCGTGGTGGCGGCGGCGTCCAGGAAGATCACGGCATCCCTCAGCTAGCCGGTAGTTCGACGTCGAGTTCGATGTCGAGGCCCAGGTCCAAGGCGGTGACGCTGTGGGTGAGCGCACCGATCGAGATGACGTCCACCCCGGTGGCGGCGATGCCGGCCACGGTCGCGAGGCTGACGTTGCCGCTGGCCTCGACCCGTGCCCGCCCCGCGACGAGTTCGACGCCGTCGGCGAGTTCGATCAGTGAGAAGTTGTCCAGCATGATGGTGTCCACGCCGGCGGCCAGCACGGGCTCAATCTGCTCCATCCTGTCCACCTCCACCTCGAAATGCGTGGTGTGCCCCAGCCGTGCCTTGGCGTCGCGCAGCACCGCGGTGAGCTTTGCAGGGTCTCCCCCGGTGAGCACCGCAAGGTGGTTGTCCTTGGCCAGGACCGCGTCCGAGAGGCTGAAGCGGTGGTTTGCTCCGCCGCCGCAGCGGACCGCGTAACGCTCCAGCACCCTAAGCCCCGGCGTCGTCTTCCGGGTATCGGTAATCCGCGCGCGGGTGCCGGCGACCAACGCGACGAACTCCGCGGTCCGGGTGGCGATCGCGCTCATCCGCTGCACCAGGTTCAGCGCCACCCGTTCGGCCAGCAGCACACCGCGGGCGTTGCCGTTCACCCGGGCCAGTGCGGTGCCGGCGTCGAAGGCCTCACCGTCCGCCACGAGCAGTTCGACGACGGCGGCCGGGTCCGCCAGCTTCATCGCCGCGGCGAACACCTCCCCACCGCTGAACACGCCGGGCACCCGGGCCGCGAGCACGGCGGTGGCGCGGGCACCGGCCGGGATCAGGGTCTGCGAGGTGATGT
The DNA here is from genome assembly GCF_964021775.1 of uncultured Arthrobacter sp. GTDB lineage: Bacteria > Actinomycetota > Actinomycetes > Actinomycetales > Micrococcaceae > Arthrobacter. The sequence continues at coordinate 86,828 of NZ_CAXHZI010000006.1, read as the reverse complement.
CGCCGTAGGGTGCGTCCTCTTGCAGGGCGGCGCGCAGCACGGCACCGACGGCGGCCGCCGGAAGGGTGCCGGCGAGGGCGGCCGCAGGGACGACGGCGGGAAGGGCGGCGGCAGGTGCTGTCATGACGGAATCCTTTGTTTCGGGCGGGATACGGCGGCATACCGGTGGCCGTGCGGGCCGGCCGGCGGGTTGGACCGGGGCGGGGCTGCGAGCATCGCCGGCGGGCCGGGGGCAACAGCGTCACTGGCGGCGTCGGCTGCATCGGCGCGGAAGTGGGCACCGACCGAGCCGGTCCTGGCCCGGGCGGCCTCCACCAGCAGCCGGGCGGCCAGCAACAAGTTCCGGTCCTCGTACTCGGATTGAACCAGCCCCGCGTCCGCCACACTCTCGGGCCGGACAACAGCGCCCCACGCAGCCAGTTGGGCAGCCGCAGCATCGAGCTCAGCCCCCGAACGCAACACCCCCGCAGCCCCAGTCATCAACCGCCCAAGAGCATCCCTCGAAAACGGCGCCGGAACGGGCCCCGTCTTCCCAACACCCTCGGGCAAGCTGGCCGGGTGGGTTACTCCCCCAGTCGTGTCGCGCGAGGGTACTGCGGAAGCGTGCGTCAAAGGGAGGCCGCCCGCGGCCGAGCTAGCACGCGGAGCAGTGCCGTCGTGCGACGCTTCGACTCGGAGGAAGTCCTCAACCGCCCGTCGCCCGAACACCAGCCCTTCGAGCAGCGAATTGCTGGCCAGCCGGTTGGCGCCCTGCGCGCCGGTGCAGGCGGTCTCGCCCGCCGCGTACAGCCCCGGTACCGAGGTGCGTCCGCAAAGGTCGGTCGTGACCCCGCCCATCCAGTAGTGCGCGGCCGGGGACACGGGCAGCGGCTCGGCGGTCCAGTCGTAGCCGGCGGCGCGGGTGGCCGCGGTGATGGTGGGGAACCGCCGGGCCAGGAAGCCGCGGCCGCGGGCGGCTTCAATGCCCCGGGCATCCAGGTACACCGGGCTGTCCGCCGGCTGCCCGGTGGCCGCCAGGTGCAGTGCGATGCTGCGGGAGACGACGTCGCGCGGTGCCAGTTCGGCGTCGGGGTGGAAGTCAGGCATAAAGCGGTGGCCGGCGGCGTCGAGCAGGAGCGCACCCTCGCCGCGCACCGCCTCGGAGATCAGCAGCGCGGGCGGCCCGCCGGGCACCCCGGCCGCGGCCAGTGTGGTCGGGTGGAACTGGAAGAACTCCAGGTCGCGGACGGCAGCACCCGCGCGCCAGGCCAGGGCGAGGCCGTCGGCGGTGGCCACCGAAGGATTGCTGGTGCGGGCAAACAGCCGCCCGGCGCCGCCGGTGGCGAGCAGCACAGCGTCGGCGTCGAGCCGCTTCAGCTCCCCGCCGGCAAGGTAGGCGACACCGGTGACGGCTGGCGAACTTGCGCCTTTCGGGTTTCCGCCCTCGGTCAGGAGCTCGGTCACGAAGGCGCCGGTCTCGACCCGGAGTCCGCCCTGGACGGCGCGGTCCAGCACGGCGGCCACGAGGGCACGCGCGATGCGGGCCCCGGTCGCATCGCCGCCGGCGTGCAGGATGCGTGCGGCGGAATGCGCAGCCTCCAGCCCCAGCGCCGGGCCTCCATCGTCACGGACGTCGAAGTCCACACCGAAGCGGCGCAGCCCGACGATGTCCCGGACGGCCTCCGTGCACAGGATCCGCACCGCGTCCGGATTGTTCAGCCCGGCCCCGGCGGCGAGGGTATCGGCGATATGCGCCGCCACGGAGTCACCCGGTGCGGCCTCCCCCGGCGCCAGCACGGCGGACACGCCGCCTTGGGCGTAGAAGGTGTTGCTCTCCTCGAGCGCGCCCTTGGTCAGGAGCACCACCTCAGATGCGGGCGCTTCAGAGGCCAGCAGTGCCGCGTACAGCCCGGCGATGCCGCTGCCGACGACGACGAGCCGCCTGGTCACGGCCGGGCCGCCAGCATGCGTTCCAAGGCCACGCGGGCGGGGGCCGCGACGTCGTCCGCCACCGTGATGCGGTTGACCACCTCGCCGCGGACCAGGGACTCCAGCACCCAGGCCAGGTAGCCCGGGTGGATGCGGTACATGGTGGAGCAGGGGCAGATCACCGGGTCGAGGCAGAAAATGGTGTGCTGCGGGTATTCGGCGGCCAGCCGGTTGACCAGGTTGATCTCGGTGCCGACCGCGAAGACGGTGGGCTCGGTGGCGGCGGCAATGGCCTTGCGGATGAAGTCGGTGGATCCGGCAGCATCGGCAGCGTCGACCACCTCCATGGGGCACTCCGGGTGCACAATCACCTGCACGCCCGGGAACTCGGCGCGCGCCTTCTCGATCTGGGCCACGTTGAAGCGCTTGTGGACCGAGCAGAAGCCGTGCCAGAGGATCACGCGGGAATCCTGCAGGGTCTGTCCGTCGTTGCCGCCGAGGTCCTTGCGCGGATTCCACATCGGCATCTGCTCCAGCGGCACCCCCATGGCTTTGGCGGTATTGCGGCCCAGGTGCTGGTCCGGGAAGAACAGCACGCGCTGGCCCCGCTCGAACGCCCACTCCAGCACGGTGGCGGCGTTCGAGGAAGTGCAGACAATGCCGCCGTGCTCGCCGCAGATGCCCTTGAGCGCTGCCGAGGAGTTCATGTAGGTGACCGGGATGACGGGCACCCGGCCGTCGGCGTCGGGTTCGGTGCCGAACAGCTCCTCCAGCTGTTCCCAGCACTCGGTGACCGAGTCGATGTCCGCCATGTCCGCCATCGAGCAGCCCGCGGCGAGGTTGGGCAGGATCACGGCCTGCTCCGGCCGGGACAGGATGTCCGCGGTTTCGGCCATGAAGTGCACGCCGCAGAAAATGATCGCCTCGGCGTCGGGCCGGGTCAGGGCCGCGTTGGCGAGCTGGAAGGAGTCGCCCACGAAGTCGGCGTATTCCACCACCTCGTCGCGCTGGTAGAAATGGCCCAGGATGACGGCCCGGTCCCCCAGCGCCGCCTTGGCGGCCCTGATGCGGGCGTCCAGTTCGGCGTCGCCGGCCAGGCGGTACTCCTCCGGGAGCTGGCCCTGGCGGGGGGTGGACGGCGGGGCGACGTCGGCCACGGAGGCTCCGGGGCCGTAGGCGGGCATGCCGGTGCGGGCCTCGGCAAGATCGAAGTCCCAGGGGCCGCGGGCGAGGGCCGGGCTGCAGGTGGACCCCGCCGCCGCAATGCCGGCGGCGCTGCCGGCGGCCTGTTCGCGCGTGATCAGCTGGATCGCCGTGTTGACGCTGCTCATGGTGTGCTCCTGTTGTCTGGATCGAGGCCGGGGCGGCCGGTAAAGCGGTAGAGGCGGGGCGGGCGGTGCTTGCCGCCTTGCAGGTATTCATCGGTTTCTTCAATTTCCGGGGTCGCCTTGATCTGGCGGCGGAAGTTGGCCGGGTCCAGCTCGCGGTCCAGGACTGCCTCATAGACCTCCCGGACCTGCGCGAGGGTGAAGTATTCGCCGAGCAGGTGGTAGGCGATCGAGCCGTAGGCCATCTTGTTCCGCAACCGCCAGAGCGCGTAGTCGATGATCGTCTTGTGGTCGAACGCCAGCTCGCCCAGCCGGTCGGCCCGGAACCAGCGGACGTTTTCGGATTCGTCGGCGAGCGCGGCCTCGGTGGGCTGCACCAGCGCCCAGTACACGATCGACACCACACGCTGGGTGGGCGAACGGTGCAGGCCGCCGAAGGCGTAAAGCTGCTCAAGGTAGCTCGGCGCCAGGCCGGTGGTCTCGCGCAGGTTGCGTGAAGCGGCATCCTGCAGCGACTCGTTGTGCGTCAGCGGACCGCCGGGCAGCGCCCAAAGGCCCTTGAAAGGCTCACGGATCCGGCGCACCAGCGGGATCCAGAGCGTGGGCCGGCCGGAACGTTCGCTCGGCCGGAGCGCGAAGATCACCGTGGAAATCGCCAGCGACGGCGGCGCGAGCTGGCGCTCCGAGACGTTGGCTGGAGAGGTGTAAACGGTGATCGACCCCCGCTATCCTTCGGCCCGGGCCCTCCTGTGGGGACCGCCCGGCCGGCTCCGGCCCTACCGCCGGAGTAGTTATAGTCAAGTTGACTAGAACTAATTCTACGACGGCGGCCCCCCGGTACAAAATGTTGCTGCTCCCGGCCCGGCGGCCCGGGCTGGTTCCGGCCTACTGGCCCCGTGCGGCGGCTTCGAGCAGCGGCAGGGTCCGGCCCTCGAAGTGGGTGTTGAGCACAATCACCGAAGAAGAGCGCAGCACGGTCCGGGTGGCGATCATCGCGTCCAGCACGCGCTGCAGGTCGGAGTTGGAGCGGGCGGCAATCCGGGCCATTAGGTCCGAGCCGCCGGACACGGTGTGGATCTCGATCAGCTCGGGGATGCGCGCCAGGGCCTCCACGACGGCGTCGTGCCCGAGGTCCTGGTTGATGGTCAGCGAGCAGAACGCGACCACAGGATAGCCGAAGCGGGCCGGGTCCGGCTGCGGAACCCAGGAGCCGATGACGCCGCTGTCCTGCATCCGGTCCAGCCGCGACTGGACGGTGGCGCGGGCGACCTTCAGCACCCGGGACGCCTCCAGCACGGAAGCCCGCGGAGAATCCGTGAAGAATCGGACAATTTTGGCATCCAGCGGATCCACGTTCACGTCAGTTTCCTTATCCCGGGGCATTTCACAGCACAAATCGTCAGAATCAGGGTCAGCCCCTCAACAAACTGCAACCATGCTCTCACGCCCGGCGCGCCCGCGGGCCCCTCCGGGACGGTAAATTCGAATGGTCCCAAAAGGACGCACCCACCACCGTAAGAAGGTTCGCCAGCATGACAACGAAGTCCACCGCGGAGCGCCCGGCCCTGAAACTCGGCCACAGCATGTTGCCCCGCCAGCTCACCATGATGGGACTCGGCAGCGCCATCGGCGCCGGCCTGTTCCTCGGATCGGGGGCCGGAATCCAGGCCGCCGGACCGGCCGTCCTGATCTCCTACCTGGTCGCGGGCACCCTGATCATCATTGTCATGTGGGCCCTCGGCGAGATGGCCGCCGCCAACCCGAACAGCGGCGCGTTCTCCGTGTACGCCGAGAAGGCCATGGGCAAGACCGCCGGCGCCACCGTGGGCTGGCTCTGGTGGCTGCAGCTCGTCGTCGTCATCGCTGCGGAGGCCCTCGGCGCGGCCGGGCTGCTCTTCACGGTCTGGCCGGCGGTCCCGGTCTGGGGGCTCGCGCTGATTTTCATGGCGGTCTTCACGGCCATCAACCTCGCCGGGGTGAAGAACTTCGGCGAGTTCGAGTTCTGGTTCGCGATCCTCAAGGTCGCCGCCATCCTGCTGTTCCTGGCCATCGGCGCCGCGCTGCTGTTCGGCTGGCTGCCGGACGTGCCCAGTCCGGGTCTGAGCAACATCACGTCCAACTTCGCCCCGGCCGGCCTGGGCGGCATCGCCACGGCACTTTTTGTGGTGATCTTCGCCTTCGGCGGCACGGAAATCGTCAGCGTTGCCGCGGCCGAGACCGAGAACCCCGAGCGCAGCGTCGGCCACGCGATCCGCACCGTGGTCTGGCGGATTCTGGTCTTCTACATCGGCTCCGTCTTCGTCATTGCCGCCGTGCTTCCGTCGACGTCGACGGCGCTCAAGTCCCCGTTCGCGGGCGTCCTGGACCTGGCCCGCATCCCCGGCGCGGGAGCTGCGATCACCTTGGTCGCCGTCGTCGCCCTGCTCTCCGCCCTCAACGCGAACCTGTACGGCGCTTCCCGGATGGCCTACTCGCTCTCCGAGCGCGGCGAAGCCCCGCGGTTCCTGTCGCGGCTCAACCACGCCCGGGTTCCGGTCATCGCGGTCAGCATCTCGGTGGCCTTCGGCTTCCTGGCCGCCGTGCTTGAACTGCTGTTCCCGGAACAGATCCTGCCGGCACTGTTCCAGCTGGTCGGCTCCACCTGCCTCGTGGTGTGGGGCTCGGCCCTGGTGTCCCAGCTGATCCTGCGGCGCCGCGCGGACCGTGCGGGCACCGAGCTGCCGCTGCGGATGAAAGGCTTTCCGGCGATCACCATTTTCGGACTGGTACTCCTGGCCCTGATCTTCGCCGTCGGCTTCAGCAGCCCGGACAGCAGCCGGCAGCTCTTCAGCACGATGGCGTTGATCGCCGGCATCGCCGCGGCGTGCTGGGTCGGCGCCCGGCTCAGCCGCCGCGCCGCCCGGTAGCCGAGGCGCCGGGACCGTAGAGGGCTGTACAAACTGCTAAGCACATCGGCGCCGGCGCCGGCGGGTTTGTGCAGACTGGCCAGCATTTCCTGAGCTGATTGCCCAGCACCCGCCGCGTGACTAGGGTCACAGGCATGGACACACTCCCCCTCGCGGTACCCGGTGACGACGCCGGGCCGCTCACTCCCGCCCAGCTCCGCGAGCTGTACTCGCTGATGGTCGCCGTCCGGCACCTCGACACCTCCGCGATCGCCTGGCAGCGGCAGGGCATCATCCCCGGCTACGCCCCCGAATTCGGCCAGGAGGCGGCCCAGGTGGGCAGCGGCTACGCCGTGGACACCGCCCGCGATTTCGTCTTCCCCACCTACCGCGAGATGGGCGTCGCCCGGACCATGGGCGTGGACATGGTGGGCTACATGTCCACCCACAAGGCCACCTGGCACGGCGGCCTGTACAACCCGGCGGAGTCCCGGCTGGCCCCGATCCAGGCCGTCGTCGCCGGGTCCGTGCTGCACGCCGTCGGCTGGGCCCACGGCCAGACCCTGGACCAAAACGACGGCGTCGCGCTGACCTATTTCGGCGACGGCGCCTCCTCGCAGGGCGACGTCCATGAGGCGATGAACTTCGCGGCGGTGATGAAGGCCCCCGTGGTCTTCTTCGTCCAGAACAACGGCTGGGCCATCTCCGTGCCCACCGAACGCCAGGTGGCTGGCGGCTCGGTCGCCGCCCGCGCCGCCGGTTACGGGATGCCGGCGCTGCAGATCGACGGCAACGACGTCGTCGCCGTCGTCGCCGTCGTCGAGGCGACCCGCCGCGCCTTCGCGCACGCCCGCGGCGGCAACGGCCCCGTCCTGGTCGAGGCCATGACCTACCGCCGCGGGCCGCACTCGACCTCCGACGATCCCGGCCGCTACCGCTCCCTCGACGAGGAGCGCGACGGCGCCGGGGCGGACCCGCTGGAGCGCCTCAAGCAGCGGCTGCTGGCCGAGGGCATCGCCGACGAAGCCTTCTTCGCCGAGGCCCTTGCAGCGGCCAAGGCGGAGGAGGAACAGATCCGCACCGGCATCCAGGCCCTCGGATCCCGCCCCGGCGCCGAAATGTTTGACCTGGTCTTCCAGGAAACCACCCCTGCCCTGCAGGCCCAGGCCGCCAACTGGCGCGAGGAGTCCGAACATGTCTAACTCGATTCTCGAAGGCGCAACTGTGGCAGGCGACAACGCAGAAAGCACAGCCTCCAGCACCACCGTGATGTCCATGCAGCAGGCACTCAACCGGGCCCTGGACGAGGTGCTCGCGGACAATCCCAAGGCCGTGATCTTCGGGGAGGACTGCGGCCGGCTCGGCGGCGTCTTCCGGATCACCGACGGGCTGCAGGCCAAACACGGCGCGCAGCGGGTCTTCGATACCCCGCTGGCGGAATCCGGCATCCTCGGCATGTCCGTGGGGCTGGCGATGGCCGGTTTCCACCCCATCCCCGAGGTCCAGTTCGACGGCTTCGCCTATCCGGCGATCAACCAGATCGTCTGCCAGATCGCGCGGATGAACTACCGCAGCCGCGGCACCCTACCGATGCCGATCACCCTGCGGGTTCCCAGCTTCGGCGGCATCCGCGCTCCCGAACACCACGGCGAAAGCCTGGAGGCGCTCTTCGCCCACGTGCCCGGGCTCAAGGTGGTCTCGCCGTCGAACCCGCACGAGGCCTACCACCTGCTCAAGTACGCCGCCACGCGGCCGGACCCGGTGATCTTCATGGAGCCGAAGTCCCGCTACTGGCAAAAGGGCGAGGTGGACCTGGCCGCGCACGATGCCGCCGGCGGCCCACCGGAGGGCGCCAAGGTCATGCGCGAAGGCCGGCACCTCACGCTCGTGGCCTGGGGCGCCATGGTGGCCCGCTGCCTCCAGGTGGCCGAGCTCGCGGCCGAGGACGGGATCGACATCGAGGTCCTGGACCTGCGCTGGCTCAAGCCGATCGACGCCGAGGCGCTGGCCGTGTCGGTGCGCAAGACGCGCCGCGCCGTCGTCGTCCATGAGGCTCCGCTGACCTCCGGACTGGGCGCCGAGGTGGCGCAGCTGATCACGCAGAGCTGCTTCGACACGCTCAAGGCGCCGGTGGAGCGCGTGACCGGCTTCGACGTCCCGTACCCCTCCGGTGACCTCGAAGATGAATACATCCCGAACATTGACCGGATCCTCTTCGGCATCCAGCGAGTATTGGAGTACAAACGTGGCTGAAATTTCCTTCCCGCTGCCGGACCTGGGCGAGGGCCTGATCGAGGCGACCGTGCTGGAATGGCTGGTCGCGCCCGGCGACCAGGTGGAGCGGAACCAGCCGCTCGTGGAGGTCGAAACCACCAAGTCGGCCGTCGAATTGCCCAGCCCGCAGGCAGGTAAGGTAGTGCGTATCCACGGCGGGCCCGGCGACAAGATCAACGTCGGCGAGCCCCTGATCGTGTTCGAGGTGCCGGACAACACGGCCGGCATCGTGGGCACGGTCCCGAAGGAAGAGGCACCGAAGCGCCGGGTCCGCCTGAGCGCCGTACTTGATGAGGACTGACACCATGAGCGGCAGGCACACCGGCGAGCAGCATTCCCACACGGTCGAGGGCACCGACCCGCAGCTTTACGTGGGGGTGCACGACCCCAAGCACGACGCCGGGCTGCGTCCGGTCCTGCTGCTGCACGGCTTTTCCTCCTCCGCCAAGCTCAACTGGGAGGACACCGGCTGGATCGCCGCCCTCACCGACGCCGGCCGGCGCGTGATCACCGTGGACCTGCCCGGCCACGGCCGCAGCGGCGCCCCCGAGGACCGGGACTCCTACTCCCCCAGCCGGATCCGGGCGGATCTTTTGCAGATCGCGTTCGACGCCGGCGCCCGTCCCCTGCGCGACGGCGACCCGGCCAGCGGCCTGGACGTCATCGGCTACTCGCTGGGCTCCCGGCTGGCTTGGGAATTCGGCGCCACCCAGCACGAACTGGTCCACCGGCTGGTGCTCGGCGGCCCCAACGTGGCGGACCCGCTGGCGGAGTTCGACCTGGTTGCCGCGCAGCGCTACCTGGCCGACGGCACGCCCATCGCGGACGCTTCCACGGCCGGGCTGCTGAAGATGGCACAGCTGCTGCCCAGCAACAACATTTTCGCCCTGCTGTCCCTGGTCGAGGCGATCAAGGATGAACCGTTCGACCCCGCCGAGGCCGTCCCGCAGATGCCTGTGCTGCTCGTTGCCGGAGAAAACGACGAGCGGGCCGCCTCCATGCCTGAACTCGCGGCCCTGGGCGCCAAGGCCGGGGCGATGGTGGAACAGCTCATCCTGCCGGCCCGGAACCACACGAATGCCGTCACGAGCAGGGCCTTCAAACAGGGCGCCATCAGCTTCCTGGGCGTCTAAGCGGCGCGGCTGCTCTTACAACAGGCGAACACAAGAGAGGCACGGACCGCGGTCCGTGCCTCTCTTGTGTTGTGCGTTTCTTGTGTTGTGCGTTCCCTACCGGAACCGCAACCTAGTGGTGGCGGCTGACGCCCAACGCGCGGCCGCGGGTTTCCTTGGCCAGGATGACGCCGACGGCGGAGATAACGCAGAGGATCATGATGTAGATGCCGATGGAACCGGTCCACTTGGTGCTCTGCAGCAGGGCCTCAGCGATGGTCGCCGCGAAGGCGCCGCCGAGGATGGCACCGAACGCGTAGCCGATGGAGATGCCCGAGTAGCGGACGTTGGCCGGGAACATTTCGGCGTACATCGCCGACATCGGGCCGTAGGACAGGCCCAGGCCGATGGTCAGTACAAACAGCGCCACGCCGTAGAGCACGATGTCCTTGGTGTCGATCAGGGCGAACATCGGGATCATCCAGGCGAACACGATCCCGTAGCCGATCAGGAAGGTCTTGACCCGGCCGATCTTGTCTGAGAGCCAGCCGCCGACCAGGGTGAAAATCAGCCAGCCGAAGGATGCCAGCGTGGTGGCCAGCAGGATCTGCGGGGTGGGCATCTTCAGCGATTTGGTGGCGTAGGAAATGAAGAACGCGATCAGCAGGTAGCCGGCGGCGTTGTTGCCGATGAAGATCATCGTGGAGTAGAGGACGGCCTTCTTGTGCTTGCGGACCAGCTCGCCGAGCGGCGCCTTGCTTTCTTCCTTGCGCTCCTGCATCTCCTGGAAGACCGGGCTCTCGGCCACGGCGCGGCGGATCAGGTAACCGACCACAATCAGCACGATCGAGAGCAGGAACGGCACGCGCCAGCCCCAGGCGGCGAAGTCGTCCTTGGACATGGACGTGTTGAGGAAGTACAGCAGGCCGGTGGCGAGGATCATGCCTACCGGAACGCCGATCTGCGGGTAGGCGCCGAACAGGCCGCGCTTGCTCATCGGTGCGTGCTCCACGGCCATCAGGGCTGCACCGCCCCATTCGCCGCCGGCGGAGAAGCCCTGGATCACGCGGAGCGTGATGAGCAGGATCGGGGCCCACACGCCGATCTGGGCGTAGGTGGGCAGCATGCCGATCAGCGCCGTCGCGGCACCCATCATCACGAGGGTGAAGACCAGCATGGCCTTGCGGCCGAGGCGGTCGCCGAGGTGGCCGGCGATGACGGCGCCGAGCGGGCGGAACAGGAAGCTGATGCCAATCAGGGCGAAGGAGAGGATCTGCGCCAGGCCCGGGTTGGAGGCGTTCAGGGGTGCGAGGAAGAGCGGGGACAGCAGCGTTGCTGTCAGCTGGGCGAAGATGAAGAAGTCGTACCACTCGATCGTGGTGCCGACCAGCGTCCCGGCGAGGACCTTGCGTTCCTCATGCTTGCTGCTGGGGCCCGCCTCTGAATCGACGGTTGAAGTTACGGTCATTGGAACTCCGTTGCTGGGGGCAGGGGTACTGCCCGGGTGGGTGCGAAGTGAAAAACTAAATGCCTCATGAATTACTGATCGAACGGTCAGTTAGTAACTGTGATCTTACTACGAAAGTTGTGATAAAGCACACATTCCGCCTGGTACGTGTCCGGCGGGGCGCCCCCGGCTGGGGATGCCGCCAGGCCGGGCTCTTGTTGGCTCCTTGCTGGAGTTCTATAATCGAACACAGCGTTCTTATATAGAACGTTGTGCCAGAACGGTACTGCACTGTGAGCCGGAGCACAAGACTCGCCGCCCGCCAATAGGATGGACTCCATGACCCCGAATGCCGGCAGCACCCAGGCCCCGCCGTCCCAGACCCTGTCCCGGGGCATCCGGGCCCTGGAGATCCTCGCCGATGCGCCGGAGCCGCTCACCATCGCCGAACTCGCCGACGCCATGGGCGTCCACCGCTCGGTCGCTTACCGCATCCTGCGCACGCTTGAGGACCACTCGCTGCTGGTGCGGGACGACGGCGGCCGGGTCCAGCCCGGCCCCGGACTGGCCGTCCTGGCCCGCGGGGTGGCCCGCAGCCTGCAGACCGCCGCCCTCCCGGAGCTCACTCAGCTGGCCAACGCCCTGACCATGAGCGCGTTCGTGGCCGTCTGGGACCGCGAAGACTGCGTCACCCTCGTGACGGTCGACCCGCGGCACACCGGCGCCGCCGTGGTCCAGCACCCCGGATCGCGGCACCCGGTCAGCGCCGGAGCACCGGGCATCGCGATCCAGTCCGCGCTCTCGGAACAGGAATGGCACCGCCTCGCCCCGGGCATCCCCTACCGGCCCGAAGCGGATGAGGCACGCCGGCGCGGTTACGCGTCCAGCCACGACGAGGTCATCCCAGGCGTCTCCTCGCTGGCCGTACCCCTCCGGGTTCCCGGCGGCCGGCCGGCCGCCCTGGCGGTGGTTTACATCCGCGCCGCGCAGGATCCCGACGAGGTTGCCGTTGCCCTGACGGCGAGCGCCGCGCGCATCGAGGCGCAGCTGGGCTGACGCCCGAAGACTGCTCCACCGGCGATCCGGACCACCCCACGGTGACCGGGGACGTGCACGACAACGCCGCACCCGGCTGGCTAGGCGGCAGCCGTCGTCGTCTTTGTCCGCCGCTGGAGTACGACGGCGGCTGCCGCGCCGAGCAGGAACAGCGCCGCCGCTGCGCAGACCGGAACCAGGAACGCTGCCGAATAGCCGACGTTCTGTGCCAGCTGCCCCGCGACGGACGAACCTACCGCGGTTCCGGCGACAATGCCGCTGGCCAGTGCCGTCATCACCGTGCCGAGTTTCCCGTCCGGGGCCACGACGCCGCCGATGGCGAACACGGTGACCATCAGCGGACCGACCGGCAGGCCCAGGACCAGCAGCACCAGGATCATCGGCAGTGCGGTCGAGGGTAGCAGCAGCAGCGCCGCGAGCCCGGTCATTAGCGCCGCGCAGGCCAGCCAGCGGGCGCGGACGCTGAACCGCCGCGGCCAATAGGCGACCGACAACGCCGCGGCGGCCGAGCTCAGCCCCATCACGGCGTACAGCAGCCCCGCCAGTTCGGAGGTGGCGAAGCTGGCCGAGAAGGAACTCAGCGAGGTCTGGGTGGAGCCGAAGAAGGTGCCCATGCAGACCATGGCCAGGACCGGCAGCCCGACGGAGGCGTAGCCGGCCACCCGCTGCCCCAGCGTCAGGGCTTGCCGCTGCGCCCTGGCGGCATCCGAGGCCGCCCGGCTCCGCGCCGGGGTGCGCGGCACGGCGCGGTGCGTCGGGTGCACGGCGAAGGCGGGAACCAGGGTCAGGGTGAGCGCGGCGGCGAGCGCGAGCGGCAGCCAGGGGCTGACCAGGCTGGCGAGGATTCCCACCAGGGCCGGTCCCAGCACGAAGGTCAGCTCGTCGGCGGTGCTCTCATAGGACAGCGCGGTGTCCAGGTCTTCCGGGTGTCTGCCGCCGGCGCCGCGGGCGCTCAGGGCCATCCAGCGGACCCGTGCCAGCGGGCCGACCTGCGGGCAGCTGGCGCCGGCGACGAACGCCGCGGCGAGCACCGGTACGGCGGCAGCCAGCTCCGGACCGCCCGGGACCAGGTACGCGGCGAGGATCAGGGCGGTCACGGCCAGCGTGTTGAAGACCGCGGAGAAGAGCAGGACGGGGCGTTGGCCGAGCCGGTCGGCCAGGGCCCCCAGCACCGGGGCGCCGAGTGCTGAACCGATGCCGACGGCGCCGGCTGCGGCGCCGCCCACCGCATAGGAGCCGCTGACAGCGGTGACGAGGGTGAGGGCGCCGACGGTCAGCATGGCGAGGGGAAGGCGGGCAAAGAGTCCCAGCGGGATGAAACTCCGGCCGGCCAGCAGGGGCAGCCGGGCAAAGCGGCCGCCGCTGCGGGGTGCTGCGGACACCGCAGCGGAAGGGGACGTCGTGGACGACGGTGAAGGGGTCATGTTTCCGGGTTCGTTCGATCGTGCGCATCGTCCCTCCTCCCGATGCGCGCGACCCGGTAACCCTGCGATTATACCCGAGCCGGCAGGCCTCAGGCCTGGGCGTCGTCCAAGATGTGCAGGGTGGAACCGTTGCGGCCCTTGACCACCTGCAACTGCGTGGTGATCCGCTGCTTCATTTCCGCCACGTGGCTCACCAGGCCCACCACCCGGCCGCCGTCGCGGAGCCCTTCGAGCGCGTCCATGACCTGTTCCAGGGACTGTTCGTCGAGGCTGCCGAAGCCCTCGTCCACGAAGAGGGTCTCAATGTCCACCCCGCCGGATTCCATCTGCACCACGTCCGCCAGGCCCAATGCAAGGGCCAGCGACGCCATAAAGGATTCCCCGCCGGAAAGCGTGGCGGTGTCGCGGCGCTGGCCGGTCCACTGGTCCACCACTTCCAGGCCCAGCCCGGATTTCTGTCCCCGGGCTGCCTTGGCATCGGTGTGCTGCAGGGTGTACCGGCCGTCGCTCATCCCGATCAGCCGCTCGGACGCCGCGGCCGCCACCTGTTCCAGCCGGGCGGCGAGCACGTAGCTGTTCAGGCTCATGCGGTAGTTGTTGTCGCCGCCGCCCCGCGCCGCCTCGGCCACGGCGCTCCACAGCGCCGCCCGTTCCCGGGGCTCCCGCCCGGCGGCGGCCTGGTCCGCGTACTGTTCCGTGAGCCGGGCCAGGGTCCGCACCGACTTCGCGGCGAGTCCGGACGCCAGGGCGGTTTCCCGGGCCAGCCGTTCCGCCGCTTCGGCGTCGGCCCGGAGCCGGGCGAGCACCGCAGGGTCCACGGGTCCGTCCGCTGCCAGCTCCCGGGCGGCTTGGGCGAGCTCCTCGCCGGCGAAGAGCTCCTCCAGCCGGGCGGTCTCGTCCTGGCCGGCCCGGACAGCCGCTTCCAGCCCGGCCGCCTCCGGGGCCGGGAGCAGCACAGCGCGGGCTGCGGCGGCGGACTCGAAGCCGGCTGCCGGCAGGGCCCGCTCCAGCTGGCTGCGGGACTCTGCGGTCCGTTCCCGGGCCTGATCGAGGCTGCCTGCGGCCGCGTCGGCCCGCTCCAGCAGGGCCGTCGTTCCGCGGACTGCGGCGAGCCGGGCGCCGAGCGTTGCGTGGCCGGAGCGCAGGCCTGCCAGGGCGGCGTCCAGGTCCCCGGCCTGCCCGCGGACCTCGCTGAGGGTGGACTCGGTCTGCACGATTCCCGCCGCGGCCTCCGTCCGGGCTTGCTCCGCCGCCAGGATCTCTTCCTCCAGCGCGGACCGCCGGGCACGGTTGGCTGCGAGCTCCGCGGCGGCGCGCGTGGCTTCATCCACCCGTTCCTTCGCCTGCACGGCGTCGCTGCGGGCAACGTCGGGCGCGGTGTCCCCGCCCTGCGCGGCCAGCACGGCGAGCTCCTGCCGGGCCTCGCCCAGCTCGCGTTCCAGCGCCGACAGCGCGGCTTCGGCCGTTTCTGCGTCCTGCTGGGCGTCCTGTTCGGCTTCGGCGATGGCCAGCGCGGAGGCCGCGGCCGGCGCCGGAGCGGGATGTTCGGCGCTGCCACAGACCGGGCACGGATGGTCCGGGACCAGCTGTGCTGCCAGCTCCGCGGCGGCGTTGGCGAGCCGTGCCTCCCGGAGGTCGAGCCAGTGCTGCCGGCGGTCCTGGTGCGTGTCGCGCGCCAGACGGTGGCGTTCCGTGATCCGGGCGCAGTTTTCCGCGGCCGAGGCGTGCCGGCCCACGATGGCGACAAGCTCGTTGGCGGCGGCGTACTCCTTGGTGCGCAGCTGGACTTCGGCGGCAAGTTCTTCAAGCGGGGCCAGCGCCGCCTGGAGAGCGGCTGACTCGGCCCGCAGCGTGTCCAGGACCGCGGCGCCGGAGAGGTGGGCAGTGCGGAGCCCGGCCAGGGTGGTCTGCAGTTCGGTGCTGCGCTTGAGGAGGGCGGCGAGCCGTTCCTCGTCCGGCAGCCGCTCTTCCAGGACCGCCCGGAGGGAGCGCAGCCGGCCGAGCTCGGTCCGCAGCACGCCGCCGTCGACGAGCGGGCCCTCAGCCCCGCCGGAATCGCCGGAATCCGGCAGCCCGGCGGCCAGCGCGGCCAGTTCCGGATCGGTGAGCGCCGCGGACCGCAGCTCCGCGGCCGCGGCGGCGGCGGCAGCGGCAGCGCGTTCCTCTGCGGCATGGGCGCTGTCGACCGCGTGCAGCTGGCCGCCGAGCACTTCGGCTTTCCGGTGCTGCTCCAGCCGTCCGGCCTTGTCCTGCAGCTCCGGGGCGGCTGCCTCGGCCGCTGCCCGGCGTTGTTCGGCTGCGGCGAGTTTTGCCTGCCGCGCGGCGCGCGCCGCCGTGTCCTCCAGCCGGGCGGCCAGCGCGGCGCCGGCGCTGTCTGCTGCGGCCGCCGCAGCCTGGCGTTCCCCGGCGGCCGTCGCGGCACCGTCCTCAAGCCAGGCCAGCAGCGCCTCGGCGTTCTCCCGCTCGGGTGCCTCGTCAGTGTCAAGGCCGAGGCCTGCGGTTTCCGCTTCGGCCTGGGCCAGCAGCAGCGCGAGCTTGTTGTTGAGGCTTTCCACTGCACTCCGCGCCGCGGCGGCGCGTCGTCCCAGTTCCTGTTCCACCGCTTCGAAGCGCTGCGTGCCAAAGAGGCTTTGGAGCAGCACCAGCCGCTCGGAGGCTTTGGAGCGCAGGAAAGCCGCGAAGTCGCCCTGCGGCAGCATCACAACCCGGGTGAACTGTTCCCGGTCCATACCCAGCAGGGCGGTGATCTCGGCGCCCGCCTCGTCGTTGCGGCCGGACTTTTCCAGCCATGCGCCGTCCACCCGCTCGCGCAGCAGGGTGTTGGCCTTTTGCTCGGTGAAACCGTTTTTGCCCCGGGCGCTGGGTTTGTTCCACGCAGGTGTCCGGGACACTTCGAAATGCCGGCCCTGGGCGGAGAACTCGCAGGTGACGCGCGGCTCCGCGGCGGGGTCGGCGTGGTCGCTGCGCAGCCGTTTGCCCTCCTGCCGGGCCCCTGGCACCGAGCCGTAAAGGGCAAAGCAGATGGCGTCCAGGACGCTGGTCTTCCCGGCCCCGGTGGCACCGTTGAGCAGGAACAGCCCGTGCGCACTGAGCCGGTCAAAGTCGATCTGTTCGGTGCCGGCGAACGGGCCGAACGCGGAAATTTCCAGGCGGTGGATCCTCACCGGGACACCCCTTCCAGTCGGACGGCTTCAAGGGCTTCGGCCAGGATGGCGGATTCGGGCTCATCGGCACGGCGGCCGCGGACATGCTCGAGGAACCCGCAGCATATTGAGAGGTCGTCGCCGGCCTGGGCCAGCCTGCTGCTGTAGCTGGTCCTCGCGGAAGCCTCGGCGCCTTCGGGGTCGAAGCCCAGGACGAGGGTGTCGGGAAAGCGGGCGCGGAGCCGTTCCATGGCCTGGTTCGGGCGTTGCGCGTCGGTCAGCGTGATCTGGCAGTACGCGCCCTCCGCCCACGCGTGCTCCTCATCGGTGAGCAGGTCCTCCAATTTGCCGCGCAGGACGGCGAGGCGGCGCGGGGCGTCCCAGTGGACTTCGGTGACGGCGGTGATGCCGCTGGCGTCGACGTCGATCAGCCAGCCGCCCTTCTGGTGCCTCGCCTCGGAGAACGAGTAGGCCAGCGGCGAACCGGAATAGCGGACGGCGGGCGAGAGCGACTGACGGCCGTGCAGGTGGCCCAGCGCGGTGTAGCTGAAGCCGTCGAAGAGATCCAGCGGCACGGCGCCCACCCCGCCGATGCTCAGGTCCCGTTCACTGTCCGAGCTGATCCCGCCGCTGGCGAAGGTGTGGGCCAGCACCACCGAATGGACGGTCCGGTCCTTGGACCGGGCGGCGAGGTCGGCGCGGACCAGTGCGGTGGCGGCGCGCGTTACCTCGAAGTGGCTGGCCGACTCCACGCCCAGCTGGGCGGCGACCAGGCGCGGCTCCAGCCACGGGATTCCGTAGATCGCCAGCACCGGAGCCGCGCCAGGATCATTGGGCACAGCGTCAGTGGCTTCGGCGTCGTCCGTGAGCGGCAACAGCAGCGGCGTGTCCAGCTCCCCGAGCCGGGTGCGCAGGTGCACTCCCCCGCGCTCTAGCAGCCGGGAGGCAAAGCCGAGCCGGATGGCCGAGTCGTGGTTGCCGCTGGTCAGCACCACTTTCGCCCCGGCGGCGCTCAGCCGCACCAGGGCGTCGTCGAGCAGGCCCACGACGTCGACGCCGGGCAGTGCACGGTCGTACACATCGCCCGCGATCAGGACGACGTCGACCGATTCTTCGCGGACGACGCCGACCAGTTGGTCGATGAAGGCGCGCTGGGCGTCGAGCATCCCGACGCCGTGGAACGACCGGCCCAAATGCCAGTCCGAGGTGTGCAATAACCGCATGCCACTACGCTATCGGCTGCCACTGACACTCTTGCGCACCGGCCCCGCGCCGGGGGTGGCGGGCGTTACGGCGTGCGTTTGTCGAAGAAGTCCCGCGCCTCGTCAGACGGGGCGACGGGCGCGGAAGGCGCGGCGGGCGCGACGGGCGCACCGTCGCCGTCGTCGGCGTCATGGTGACCGTCGCCGTCGTCGCCAAACCCGCCCTCACGCGCCGCTCCCGGGTCAGCGGAAACCGGCACCCCGCGGCCCGGGGTGTGGGCAAAACCACGGAACACCAGTCCCGCAACAGCGGCGCCGACCAGCGGTGCCACCCAGAAGAGCCACAGCTGGCCCAGGGCATCCGGGCTGCTGAACAGCGCGGACGCCGTGGCGCGCGCCGGGTTGAAGGGGGTGTTCCCGATGCTCTGTCCCAGCTGCAGCAGCGCCGCCCAGCTCAGGCCCACGGCAAACGGCGCCGCTGCCCTGGCCGGGTTCCGGGCCGCCGCGGTGCCGAGGTAGACCGCCACCAGCAGGGCGGCGCCGAGCACCTCGACTAGCAGGACCCCGGCCATCGGTGCCTGGATGACCGAGCGCGCGTCGAAGCCGGCCGCCACCGTATCGAACGCCGTACGGGTTCCGTTGAGCTTGGGGACGGTGCGCAGCACGCCGAACAAGGCCAGCGCCCCCAGCAGGGCGCCCGCCAGCTGCGCGCCAACGTAGGCGGCGGCGGCAACCGGCCTGATCCGGCCGGCGATCGCGTTGCCCACCGTCACGGCGGGGTTGAAGTGGCCGCCGGAGAGGTACCCGAAGGCCAGCATGGCCGCGGTGAGGGCCAGCCCCGCGGCCAGCGACGCGGACATCGGGTTGTACTGCGGCACGGCGAACAGCGGCACGCCCAGGCCCGCGACCACCAGGAACAGGGATCCGAGGGCCTCCGCGGAGAGCCGGGCGGCCAGGCCCGGCCGGTCGTCGGGGACGGTACCCGGCTGGGCTCCGTCCGGTCCGGGGGCTGGCATGGGCTTGGTCATGGTCGAGGGGTTCCTTTGGCTGGGGGCAGGGTCTGCTTGGAGTCTGCCAGCGGAGTCTGGGCGTTGGCTGGAGCCCCGCCGGCCGCTACGGACCAAGGGCGATCGCAGCCACCGTGCTCGCGGCGAGCGCCAGAACGGCGGCGGTCGCACCGAACATCAGCAGCGCCGGGGCAGCGCCGGACGACGAGCGTAGCTGCCGGGAGCGCAACCGCACGCAGATCAGCAGGACCGCGGTGGAGCCGAGCGCCGCGGCGGCGCACAGGCCAAGGTAGTCAAAGCTGCCCGGGGTGCCGGTCCCCGGTCCGGACAGTGCCCAGGTGCGCCAGATAAACAGGTCGGCGACGGCGAGGGCCAGCAGGGTCCGGCCCCAGGACAGGGTGGTGCGCTCCGGCTGCAGCCCGGGGTCCCGCGGCGGCGCTGTCACCGGGCGATGAATATCAGGATTGCAATGGTGAGCGCGGCGATGGCGACGCCGACGGTCATGACCAGCATCAGCCCGGAGTAGGGCAGTTCCCGGTTGTTGCGCATGGCGGCTTCCATCCGGCCCCAGCGGTGGTACGCGAGCGCTGCCAGTCCGGCGCCAAGGAGCGCCAGCACGACGCAGATGGCGATGCGCAAGGGAGCCGGGGCAATGTTGGGCGCCAGCTGGTCGATGGCCAGGGCACCCGCGATCAGGGCCAGTGAGGTTCGCAGCCAGGCCAGGAAGGTCCGCTCGTTGGCCAGCGTAAACCTGTAGTCGGGCGTGCTGCCTGTCTTCCGCCACGCTGGTTCGCGCATCGCTCTCCCCTGCTGGGTCCGCTGGTTGGGTCCGCTGGTTGGGTCCGCGAAGGCGCCGGGACCGCGAAGGCGCCGGGACCAAGACGGCGCCAACAGCACCCTACCGGGATATGGCGGGCACCCGTGACGTACGGGGCCCTCTCCGGCTCCCGCACCGGGTAAATTTGAAGGCATGAGCTCTGAGCCCGGCAGCATCCCGGCGGCAGCCCCTGCGCCGTCCCACAAGTCCCGCATCCACGCCTGCCTGCTGGGAGGGGCGCTGGGCGATTCGCTTGGCTACGCCGTGGAATTCGAGAAGATCGACGCGATCCGCGCCACGTACGGACCCGCCGGGCTGCGGGACTTCACCGCGCTCGACGGCGGCAGCCACTTCTCCGACGACACCCAGATGACGCTGTACACCGTGGACGGCCTGCTGGAGGCGCTCGAGTGGGCGAATTCGGGCGTGGCGGCGGACACGAATTCTTGCCTCTGGCTTGCCTACCTGCGCTGGCTGGCCAGCCAGGGCGTCAAGCTGCCGGAGTCCGCGCCGTTCCAGCCGCCGCGCTGGATCGACAGCCACGACGTGCTCCGGCACCGCCGCGCCCCGGGCAACGCCTGCCTCAGCGGCCTCGCCACCGGGGAAATGGGAACCGTGTACCGGCCGGTGAACCCGGAGTCCAAGGGCTGCGGCACGGTGATGCGGTCGGCCCCGTTCGGCTTGATCCCGTACGTCGCGGCGGACGCGGTGTACAAGATGAGCGCAGATGCGGCGTCCCTGACCCACGGGCACCCCTCGGCCCGGCAGAGCGCGGGCGTGTTCAGCCTGCTGATCCATGCGCTGGTCAGCGGCAAGGACCTGCATGAAGCCGCCGGCGCCGCGCTCTCGCAACTGCAGGAAGGCCGGCTGCCGAAGGGCGAAGATCCCGATCCGGCCTTGGTGGACCGTCTGGCAGCGGCACTGCGCCTGGCCGCAGCGGCAGCACCGGGGGCCGGCGGCGCGGCCGACGGCGCCGGCGGCCTGCTCGACGCCGAGGAACTGGTGCGGGAACTGGGCGAGGGGTGGGTGGCCGAGGAGGCTCTCGCCGTCGGGCTCTACGCCGTGCTGGCCACAGCCCCGGACCCGACGGCGGCCGGCGCCGCGGGCCCGGCGGAGCACTTCCGGGCCGCGATCGCGGTGGCGGTGAACCACAGCGGTGACAGTGACTCCACCGCTTCGATCGCTGGCAACATCCTCGGGGCGCACTACGGTGAGGACTGCCTGCCGGCGGACTGGCTGGCGGCGCTTGAGGCCCCGGAGGTGATCCGCGGCATGGCCGAGCGGCTGGCGGCAGTTACGGGCGCCTGAGCGAAATGTTGTTGCAGGCTTCGCAGACATCCTCGGGGATGAGGCCGCGGCGCTGCAGCAGCCCGAAGACCGCGCAGCCGAGGCAGAAGCCGGCGAAGGCCTCCAGCGAGGCGGCAAGGATGAGCACTGCGAGCAGGATCCAGGCGGCAGGCGCCAGACCCGCAGCGAAAAGCGCGGCGGCCGCCGTGGAGACGGCAGCGCCGATGCCCTGCGCGAAGCGCTTCGGCGGCCCGGGGACCAGCCGCTTCTTGCCCAGCAGCGGCGTCAGGACCTTGACCGAGAGCACGCCGAAGGGCGAAATCCGGGGCCCGAACAGCACCCGCAGCCAGAACCCGGCGGCGATGACCGCCAGCCCCCAGCCGAACCCGGTCAAAAGCGTCACGAGGGAGAGCAGGACCACCAGCGCCGCAGTGATCCGCGCCGAGTACTCATTCACCGGATTGGGGAAGGCGAACACCTTGGCCCAGTCGATTCCGCTCCGCGGGTCACCGGCGGGAGTCTGCGGTGGGCGTGCCGGTGCAGAGATCAGTTTGCTCATCGTTCAAGGCTAGGAGCGGCCCGGGCACGGGCGAAATGTTTGTTGCGCAGTATGACCTGCAGGCGGAGCAGCACGGGCGGGCCGCTGCCTTCGGACCGCTGAACGGCGCCCGGACGCAATCGAACCGCCGGCCTAACCGGCCTGGGCCACCGCTGCGGCGCCGACGTGGCCGCCGACCATCTGCAGGAACTCCCCCTCGGAGAGGACCTCGATCCGCTGGCCGCGTTCATGCAGTTCCAGGACCCGGCGCGCCTTGCCGGTCAGCCGGCCCGAACGCAGGTCGGCCGCGACAAACCCGTCCCCCACCACCAGGACCGTGGTGCGTGCAGTAACGCGGCTCTCGGGCCGGGCGCCCAGCTCGGCGGAGCGCAGTTTTGCCTCGGGCCGCGGAATCGCCAGCTCGCCGGTGAACACGACGGTCTGCCCGAACAGGGGGTGGTCCGGTTCGGCCCCGGCGTTGGGCACCGGGTTGGCGCCCTCTTCCGGCCAGCCGGGCCGGAACGGGCGGGCCGCGGGGGCCGTGCCCTGCCCGGTGCCCTGCCTGCCGGCCAGTGCCTCGAGGGCGGACCGGGTGGCCTTGGAGAGCGGATCCCGGCGCGGGTCGAAGGCCGGCTGGCTGGACACCGTCAGCCCGAGCGAGAGGTGGAGTTCCGCGATGCTGTTGGCGCCGTTGCGGGCGGCGATGTCGATCAGAATGCCGGCGCAGGCCCGGGCATCCTCGGCCGCGTCGTGGTGGTTCAGCAGCGGGACACCGGCCTCCTCGGCGGCGTACGGCAACGAGTTGGACACCAGCGAGTAGCAGCGCCGGGAAAGCATGACGGTGCAGACATAGTCGTAGGCCGGGCCGGGCAGACCGGAAACCTCCAGGCCGGAACGGATCACACCCAGGTCGAAGGCGGCGTTGTGGGCGGCCAGCACGTCGCCGCCGATGAACGCGCCGATCTCGGGGAACAGGTCCCCGAAGCGTGGCAGGCCGGCCACCTGCTCGGGCCGGATGCCGTGGATGCGCACGTTGTGGTGGTCAAAAGCGTCGTGGTTCGCCGGCGGCCGCATCAGCCAGGAGGCTTCCTCAACGACGACGCCGCCGCGCACCTTGCTCAGGCCGACGGCGCACGGCGAGCCGCGGAAGCCGTTCGCGGTCTCAAAGTCGATCGCCGTAAAGTCCAAACCCACGCTCCAAACTTTACCGCCGGATCGGGCAGAGCCCCGTCAAGTACCCTAGATAGGTGAACCCTTACACCCTGCACGACTTCGCCGTGACCACTTTCGGAGGCGCCGGACCGGTCCAGCCGCACCTGGCCTCGTTCCTGCCCGACTGGCTCAACCCCCAGGTCTTCCTGGCCGACCCGGCGCTCGCGCCGTGGGTCGTCTTGCTGGTGTGCGGCATCATCTTCGCCGAGACCGGACTGCTGATCGGCTTCTTCCTGCCGGGCGATTCGATGTTGTTCACGGCCGGGCTGCTCGTGGCGACGGACACGATCAAGTTCAACATCTGGGCGTTCGCGGCGCTGATCGTGGTTGCCGCGATCATCGGCAACCAGGCCGGCTACCTGATTGGTTCCAAGGCCGGCCCGGCCATCTTCAACAAGCCAGACTCGAAGCTGTTCAAGCGCGAGAACGTCGAAAGCGCGCATGCGTTCTTCGAGAAGCACGGCGGCAAGGCGCTGATCCTGGCCCGCTTCGTCCCCATCATCCGGACCTTCGTCCCGGTGATCGTCGGCGTGGCCCAGATGAGCAAGCGCAAGTTCTTCACCTACAACGTGATCGGCGCCGTGCTCTGGGGCGGCGGCGTCACCCTGCTGGGCTACCTGCTGGGCGACAAGGTGCCGTGGGTCCGCGACAACCTGGACATTATCTTCATCGCGATCGTGCTCCTCTCGGTCATCCCGATCGGCATTGAAGTGATCCGCGGCTTCGTCGCCAAGCGTCAGGCCGAGAAATACGGCACGGGCCTGGTCGAGGAATTCATCGAGGAGCACGAGCCCGAGGAAGAGCGCAAGACGCCGTAGCTCCGGTAGGGAGCAGGCATTGCGGACACGGCCCAAAAGGAGGGCGCCCCACACCGTGGGGCGCCCTCCTTTTACGTTGTCTCAGTCCGGCGCTACCTCCCGGCCAAGGCCTCCACGATCGCCGGCAGCAGCGCCCGGAAGGCATGCCCCCGGTGGCTGATGGCATTCTTTTCCTCCGGGCTGAGCTCGGCGCAGCTGCGGTCCAGTCCGCTCGGCTGAAGCACCGGATCGTAGCCAAAGCCGCCGGCCCCGCGCGGCTCCCGCAAAAGGGTGCCTTCCAGCTGGCCGTATTCCACCACCTCACGGGCTTCCCCGCCGGCCGACGCCGGGACCGCGAGGGCGGCGGCGCAGACAAACGCGGCGCCGCGGAAGTCATCCGGCACGTCGGAGAGCTGGTCCAGCAGCAGCTGGAGGTTCGCGGCGTCGTCGCCGTGCCTGCCGGCCCAGCGGGCAGAAAAGATGCCGGGCGCGCCGCCCAAGACGTCCACGGCCAAGCCGGAGTCGTCGGCGATTGCGACCAGCCCGGTGGCCGCCGCCACCGCCCGCGCCTTGAGCAGCGAGTTCTCGGCAAAGGTCACGCCCGTCTCGGCGACGTCGGGAGCGCCGACGGCGCCGGCATCCACCACCTGCGTGTCGACGTCGAGGCCGGGCAGCTGCCCGCGCAGCAGCTCGCGGAGTTCCCGGAGCTTGCCCTGGTTGTGGGTCGCGAGGACCAGGACCGGCCGGTCCGTGCCGCTGCCGGCGGGGAGGCCGCTCACGGGGCCTCAGCCAGGGTGTCGCGCTGGATCGCGGCAAGCTGCTCCGTGCCCAGCAGGGCCAGGTCCAGCAGCTTGTTGAGTTCGTCGCGGTCGAACGGCGCGCCCTCGGCCGTGCCCTGTACCTCCACGAACTTGCCCGAGCCCGTCACCACGACGTTCATGTCGGTCTCGGCCCGGACGTCCTCCACGTATGGCAGGTCCAGCATCGGCACGCCGTCGATGATGCCCACCGAAACCGCGGCGATGGTGTCTACCAGGGGCTGGGCGTTGCGGGCAATCAGCTTGTTCTCCCGCGCGTAGCGGATCGCTTCGGCCAGCGCGACGTAGGCGCCGGTGATCGCGGCCGTGCGGGTGCCGCCGTCGGCCTGCAGGACATCGCAGTCCAACACGATGGTGTTTTCGCCGAGGGCCTTAGTATCGATGATGGAGCGCAGCGAGCGTCCGATCAGCCGGGAAATCTCGTGCGTGCGGCCGCCGATCTTGCCCTTGACGGACTCGCGCGCGGAGCGGGTGTTAGTGGCCCGCGGCAGCATCGCGTACTCAGCGGTGACCCAACCGCGGCCCTCACCCTTGAGCCAGCGCGGCACGCCTTCGGTGAGCGAAGCCGTGCAGAGCACCCGGGTGTTGCCGAACTCGATCAGGGCCGAACCTTCGGCCTGCTTGGACCAGCCGCGGGTGATGCTGATCGGGCGGAGCTGGTCGGGGGTGCGGCCATCGGCGCGGATGACGGGGGCGGTAAGAGCTTCGGAAGTCATGCCTTCCAGCATATCGACCCGGCGCCGCGCGCCGCCCCCGACGCCGCCACCCTCCCGCAGATCACACCGCCCCCAACGCCACCCTCCCGCAGATCACGTGAGGGAGGATCGGTGGGTTTCCGGTCAAACGTGAGGGAGGATCGGTGGGTTTCCGGTCAAACGTGAGGGAGGATCGGTGGGTTTCCGGTCAAACGTGAGGGAGGATCCTGCGGGGTCGCCGGCTCAGACGGTGTAGTGCACTCCCGCGACCGCGACCGCCACGTGCTGGCCGAAGACCTCCTTGGCCTCCCCCATCACCTTCGTCGGCGACGTCCAGACCGGGATGTGGGTCAGCAGCAGCCGCCGCGCACCGGCGGCCACGGCCGCTTCGGCGGCACGTTTGCCGGTCAGGTGGACGTCCTTGATGCCGTCGTCGCGGCCCTCCTCGAACGCCGCCTCGCACAGGAACAGGTCCGCGTCCCGGGCGGCGTCCTCGAGGCCGCCGCAGGAGTCGGTGTCCCCCGAGTAACTGAGCACCCGGGTGACCGGGGTGCCGTCCTTGTCCGGTTCAGTGACCTCCACCCGCAGGGCATACGCCTCCTCGACGGGGTGGTTGACCGCGTACGGGGTGACGGTGAACGGGCCCATCGCCACGGGCTTGCGCTCGGACCAGTTGCTGAAGTCGAACTCCTCATGCATGCCCGGGTCCAGGTCCAGGCCGTACGCGGTGGCCATCCGGTCCGCGGTCGCCGCGGGCCCCCAGACCGGGATCCGGCCCCGTCCCCAGCCGCCCGGCTTCCAGCGCACCGCGACGTGGAGGCCGCACAGGTCCATGCAGTGGTCCGGGTGCAGGTGGGTCAGGAAGATACCGTCAATGTCCTCCAGGTCGGTGTACCGCTGGATGGCGCCGAGCGCGCCGCTGCCCAGGTCCAGCACGATCTTCCAGCTCCGCTCGCCGTCGTGCGCGGTCAGCAGGTAGCACGACGCCGGCGAGCCGGGCCCCGGAAAGGATCCGGTGCAGCCCACGATGGTCAGCTTCACCGGCCGGACCTCCCGAAGCCGGCCAGCGGGGAAGCCGGGGCGTCAACATCGGAGGAGACGAAGTTGGAGATCCGGGGCCGGCCGGCGGAGGCCTGCGCGGCGGCAATCATCTCCGGCGTGATCCGGGCCAGGCTGCCGGTGGGGTACTGCGCGGCGACGTGGTCCACGTGGCGGACGCTGAGCACCTCCGGGCCGAGGAAACGGCGGGCCAGGTGCTCGAACTGCGCGGCGTCGCCGGTGGCGATGAAGTGGTGTTCCGGGGCGGTGGTACCGGTGCGTTCGAGGCCGCGCGAGGCCAGGGCGCGGTAGACGTCCTTGGCAGTTTCCTCCGCGCTGGAGACCAGCGTGACGTCCTCGCCCATAACGTAGGAAATCACGCCGGTGAGCAGCGGGTAGTGGGTGCAGCCCAGCACCACGGTGTCCACGCCGGCGGCCTTGAGCGAGGCCAGGTATTCGCGGGCGACGGCGAGCAGCTCCGGGCCGGTGGTGATGCCGGCCTCCACGTAGGAGACGAAGGCCGGGCAGGCCGCCGAGGTGATCTCCAGGTCCGGGGCCGCCGCGAAGGTGTCCTCGTAGGCCCGGGAGCCGACGGTGGCCGAGGTGCCGATCACGCCGATCCGGCCGTTGCGGGTGGCCGCGACCGCGCGGCGGACGGCGGGCTGGATCACCTCGATCACGGGGATGCCGTACCGGGCCGTGTAGCGTTCCCGGGCGTCGCGGAGCACGGCCGCGGACGCCGAATTGCAGGCGATGGTGAGCAACTTGACGCCGGAGTCGACGAGTTCGTCCATCACGCCGAGCGCGTTGGCGCGGACCTCGGCGATTGGCAGCGGACCGTAGGGCCCGTGCGCGGTGTCGCCGACGTACAGGATGGATTCGTTGGGCAGCTGGTCAATAATGGACCGTGCCACCGTCAGGCCGCCGACGCCGGAATCGAAGACGCCGATCGGACGCTCCCCCGGCCGGGACTCCCCGGTGCTGCCCGCTGCGGTCTCCGCCGCAGCTTGCGCTGCCGGATCCGTGCTCGATGCTGAAGTCATGATTATTCGAGGATAGGGCTTCGCTACAGGTGCAGCCATCACATTGTGTCGAGCAACTCGTGTCTGATAAGTCACAGGCGGCCGGGACGGCCGCGACCTTGCAGGCGCTACGCCTCGAGCGAGGCCAGCATCGCCTGGACCAGGGATTCCTGCAGCCAGGTGGTGAAGTTGTAGACCAGGGCTAGGTAGCTTTCCACGTCCTCGGCCTGGGACCAGTCCTGCATCCGGTGGACGTGCTCGGCGTCGGCGTCGTCCCGGATGTCGAGCCGCTCGGCGAGCACCAGCCGTACGTCGTTGAGCGCGGTGGACCAGTGCCGGGCGTCCGCGGGCGTCAGCACCAGCTCGTCCTTGTCCAGGCCCAGGGCCGCGGCCTTCAACGCCCCGATCTTGCTCTCCCGCAGCGAGCGCTCGGTGTACCGGCGGAACTCGAGGGAGGCCTGGTCATCGTCCTTCATCACGTTGGGCAGCAGCCGGCGCAGGGCGCGGTCCGACGGCTCACGGGCTTCGGCGTCCAGCCCGACAAGCGCGGCCAGCGGGTCCTGGTTGGCACGTTCCTCCGGCGCCAGCATGGAAATGACGTCATCGAAGAGGCTGCGCAGCAGGTCCCGCTCGGCCGGCTCCAGATAGCCGGTGATGCCCTTGAGCCCGTATTTGAACGCCTTAGCCACGTTTTCCCTTGCCCTTGCCTGATCCGTTGCCGCCATGGCCGCCGCTGGCCTTCTCCACCGTGGCCCACAGGCCGTAGCCGTGCATCGCCACCGCGTGCTGCTCCACCTGCTCCTTGCTGCCGTGCGCCACGATCGAGCGGCCCTTCTTGTGGACCTCCAGCATGAGTTTGTTGGCCTTCGCCTCGGAGTAGCCGAAGTAGCTGCGGAACACGTAGCTCACATAGCTCATCAGGTTCACCGGATCATTCCAGATCACAAGGTTCCAAGGGATGTCCGGGGCGGTCAGGACGTCGGTCGACGACGCTGTTCCGGTCTGGGTGCTCTCCTGGGTGTCAGGGCCGAGCGCAACGCTGAGGGTCATCTGTCCATTCTATGGGGAGGGTGGGCCCACGCCGGCGAGGGCCCCGCGGCGAAGCGAAGCGAGACGCGGGGCCCGGTGGGTGGGCCCACACCGGCGAGGGCCCCGCGGCGAAGCGTAGCGAGACGTGGGAGCCGGTGGGGACTAGAGTGAATTTGTGAGTACCTCAGCTGGCTGGGACCATCCCCGCACGTCCCTGTACACCGACCACTACGAGCTGACCATGCTGCAGGCCGCGCTGCATTCCGGCGCCGCCCACCGCAAGTCGGTGTTCGAAGCCTTCGCGCGCCGGCTGCCGGACGGCCGGCGCTACGGCATCGTGGCGGGCACCGGCCGGCTGCTGGAGGGGATCGCCGACTTCCGCTTCGGCGACGCCGAGATCGATTTCCTGCGCCGGACCAAGGTGGTCAACGAGGAGACCTTGGAGTACCTGGCCAACTTCTCGTTCTCCGGCGACATCTGGGGTTACGCGGAGGGCGAGGCGTACTTCCCCAACTCCCCCATCCTGATCGTCGAATCCACCTTCGCCGAGGCCTGCATCCTCGAGACGTACATCCTTTCGATCCTCAACCACGACAGCGCCATCGCCTCCGCGGCCTCCCGCATGATCACCGCCGCCGGGTCCCGGCCCTGCGTCGAGATGGGTTCCCGCCGGACCCAGGAGGAATCCGCCGTCGCCGCCGCCCGCGCCGCCGTGATCGCCGGGTTCGACAGCACCTCCAACCTTGAGGCCGGCCGCCGCTACGGGATCAAGACGGTGGGCACGGCAGCCCACTCCTTCACCCTGCTGCACGACACCGAGCGCGAGGCCTTCGAGGCGCAGATCGCCTCGATGGGCGCCGGCACCGCCCTGCTGGTGGACACGTACGACGTCGAGGCGGCCGTCCGCACCGCCGTCGAACTGGCCGGCGACAAGCTGGGCGCGGTGCGGCTGGATTCCGGCGACCTCGTGGCGCAGGCGCAGTGGGTGCGCCAGTTGCTGGACCAGCTGGGCAATGAGAACACCCGGATCATCGTCACCTCGGACCTCGACGAATTCGCCATTGCCGCGCTGCAGTCCGCGCCGGTGGACTCCTACGGCGTCGGCACCTCGCTGGTGACCGGCTCCGGCGCGCCGACGGCGAGCATGGTCTACAAGCTGGTCAGCCGCACCGACGACGCCGGCGACTTCGTTCCGGTAGCCAAGGCGGCCAAGAACAAGACCAGCAAGGGCGGACGGAAGTACGCACTGCGCAAGCTCAACGAACGCGGCACCGCCAGCCAGGAGATCGTCGGGATCGGGCACCGCCCGGACGACGACGGCAACGACCGGCAGCTGCTGCAGCAGTTCATCAAGAACGGCGAGCTGCTGCCCGGCTGGACCGGGCCGGAGGGTGTGGTGCGGGCCCGGCAGCGGCACGCGGACAGCATGAAGGAGCTCCCGGCCGTGGTCAACCGGCTCCAGCGCGGCGAAGCGGCCATCCCCACCATCTACGAGGAGGACTGAATGTCCCGTGCCTTGATCATCGTTGACGTGCAGAACGATTTCTGTGAGGGCGGGGCGCTCCCGGTCGAGGGCGGGGCGGCCCTGGCCGCCGAGATCAGCGAATACGTTGACGCCCATCACGGGCAGTTCGACCACGTCGTGGCCACGCAGGACTGGCACATCGAGCCGGGCGCGCACTTCTCGGAGCAACCGGACTTCGTCGACAGCTGGCCGCCGCATTGCGTCGCCGGCACCCGCGGCGCGGAGCTGCACCCGGACCTGGACACCGAGTACATCCAGGCCTACTTCCGCAAGGGCCAGTTCACCGCGGCGTACTCGGGGTTTGAGGGGCTGCTCGCCCCGGACGACGCCGTCCCCACCGGCGACCGCAAGCCCGGGTCGCTTCCTGTCGCCGGAACCGGGGCCGGCGACGCCGCTGGGGCTTTCGCCGCGGACGAGGACGCCATCGGCCTGGACGACTGGCTGCAGAGCCACGACGTCGAAGAGGTCGTGGTGGTGGGCATCGCCACCGACCATTGCGTGAAGGCCACCGCGCTGGACGCCGTCCAGGCCGGCTACTCGGTCACCGTCCCGCGCGGTCTCACCGTGGGGATCGCGGAGGACCTCGAGGACGCGTTTGCGGAGATGGAGCTCGGCGGCGTCGACCTCGCCTGAGCCCGCCTCCCCCGAACCACAGTAGACTCGGAACCCTTGCCAGTAACGTCGGACCCGTAAATTCCCGGAGTACACCATGAAGAAGACCCTGACCGTCCTGATCGCTGCCGGGACCCTGCTCGGCGCAGCCGCCTGCTCGGCCCCGAAGATGACCAACGAGGAAACCTGCGCCCGCATCAAGACCATCACCGCGTCGCCGACGTCCGGCTCGGACAAGTTCGGCATGACCCGGCTGGCGAACCAGATCCGGCCCATCGAGGCGACCGCCTCCGAGGAGCTGCAGGCTCCGCTGCAGTCGATCCTGGACTACCTGGACGAGTCCGCGAAGAAGGATTCGGACGCCGCCAAGCTTGACGAGCTCAAGGCCAAGTACACCGCGGCCGGCCAGTCGCTCTCGCAGACCTGCGGCGCCGCCCAGTAGCGGGAACACCGCAGACAAAAAGGGACCGGGTGACCCCGGTCCCTTTTTTTGCGCCCCGCGGCCTGCCGGGGCTGCCGCCGGCGGCTACTTCCGGCCGATGAACCAGTCCTGGAGCTTGCGCAGCCGCGTCTGCAGCTGCTCCTCGTTGGCCTGCGCCACGGGAGGGCCGCCGCAGACCGTCCGCAGCTTGGTGTGGATGACGCCGTGCGGGGTCCCGGTCCGCGCGGACCAGGCCGCCACGTTCTTCGCCAGTTCGGTGCGCAGGTCCATCAGCATCCGGTGGTCCGGCACGGCGGGCGCGGCCTCCGCCGCGGCTGCTCCCTGCGGGGAACGCTTGTTCTTGCGGTTCAGCTGCTCGTGCTGGCGCTGGCGCAGCAGGGTGCCGACCTGTTCGGCGTCGAGCAGGCCGGGGATCCCGAGGAAGTCCAGCTCGTCCTCCGAGCCCACCTCGCCGCCGGTCCCGAACTCACCGCCGTCGAACAGCACCCGGTCGAAGGAGGCCTGCGAGTCGAGCGCCTCGAACTTGCCCTTCATCAGGGTGTCGGAGGCCTTCTCCTCGCGGTTCGCCTCGTCCATCAGCGAGTCCTCCGGGTTGAAGAGCCCGTCGGCGTCTTCCTTCTCCGGACGGTCCAGGGCGTGGTCGCGCTCGGCTTCCATGGAGTTCGCCAGTGCCATCAGCTGCGGCACGGAGGGCAGGAACACCGACGCCGTCTCGCCGCGCTTGCGGGCGCGCACGAAGCGGCCCACGGCCTGGGCGAAGAACAGCGGGGTGGAGGTGGAGGTCGCGTAGACGCCGACCGACAGCCGCGGGACGTCGACGCCTTCGGACACCATCCGGACCGCGACCATCCAGCGCTTCTCGCCGGCGGAGAACTCCTCGATCTTGGACGAGGCCTTCGCGTCGTCGGAGAGGATCACGGTGGGTGATTCGCCGGTGATCCTCTTCAACTGCCCGGCGTAGGCCCGGGCGTCGTCGTGGTCGGTGGCGATGACCAGGCCGCCGGCGTCGGGCACGGTGCGCCGCACCTCGCTCAGGCGCTTGTCCGCGCCGGCCAGCACAGCCGGAATCCACTCTCCGGCAGGGTTCAGCGCGGTCCGCCAGGCCTGGGAGGTGATGTCCTTGGTGACGGCGGCTTCGCCGAGGGACGCGGCCATCTCGTCCCCGGCGCTGGTCCGCCAGCGCATCTGGCCGGAGTAGGCCATAAACATCACCGGGCGGACCACGTGGTCGCGCAGGGCCTTGCCGTAGCCGTACGTGTAGTCGGCCTTGGAGCGGCGGATGCCGTCGCGGTCCTCGGCGTATTCGACGAACGGGATCGGCGAGGTGTCCGAGCGGAACGGCGTACCGGTCAGCGACAGGCGCCGGGCCGCGGGGTCGAAGGCCTCGCGCAGCCCGTCACCCCAGGAGAGCGCTTCGCCGCCGTGGTGGATCTCGTCCAGGATCACCAGCGTGCGCGCCGCCTCGGTCTTGGCCCGGTGCAGCATCGGTTTGCTGGCCACCTGGGCGTAGGTGACCGCGACGCCGATGAAGCCGCGGCCGTGCTGGCCGTCCGCGTTCTTGAAGTTCGGGTCGATGGCGATGCCGACCTTGGCTGCCGCGTCGGCCCACTGCCGTTTCAGGTGGTCCGTCGGGGCGACGATAGTCACCCGGTTCACGACGCCGGCCTCGATCAGCATCGAGGCCACGCGCAGCGCGAACGTGGTCTTGCCGGCGCCCGGCGTTGCGACCGCCAGGAAGTCCTTGGGGTGGGTGCTGAAGTAGCTGTCCAGGGCTTCCTGCTGCCAGGCACGCAGCTTCGGCGCGGTGCCCCAGGCGGCCCGCTCCGGGTACGCGGGCGGCAGCACGGGTCCGCCAAAGAGTGTCTCTGTCACTTAGCAGGCCTCCGATCCGCACACGGCAACCGGTTCCGGAGAAGCCCAAATAAGCACAAAAACACCAATCTTTTCGGATGAACCGGACAGCAGAATCGCGGCGGATACCGCAGTGCCGGAGGGCAGCGGCGGCACAGCGCCGCCAGCCGCCGCGGATCAGGCCGCGCGGCGCGGGTGGCCTGTTTGAACGGCCTTATTTACCGGAGTCTCCGCCGTCGCCGCCCGGGCGCAGGCCCTCGTAGACCTCTTTGCACTCCGGGCAGACCGGAAATTTCTTCGGGTCGCGGCCGGGCGTCCACACCTTGCCGCAGAGGGCAATGACGGGTTCACCTGACAGGGCGGACTCCATGATCTTTTCCTTGCGCACGTAGTGCGAGAAGCGCTCCCGGTCGCCCGGCTCCACTTCCTGGCGCAGTTCCTCGCGCTCAATCGTGGCCGTCGACGTCCCGGCTCCGGAGAGCTCACGCATCGGGTCGTTTTCCAAGGGATCCGTCATGCTGGTCATGACATCCATCTTAGCCGCTGGAACAGACACCACCGTCGTTACAAACCCTGCCAGCGCGGTTTGCCGTCGTAACTGTGCCGGTAGAAGTCGGCGAGCCGCAGCGAGGAGGCCGCCGCTTCGTCCAGCAGGACCGTGGCGTGCGGATGCAGCTGCAGGACCGAGGCCGGGCAGATGGCGGCGACCGGCCCCTCGGCGAGGTCGCGGACGGCCTGGGCCTTCTGCGCGCCGGTGGCGATGAGGATGACGTGCCGGGCCTCCAGGATGGTGCCAAGGCCCTGGGTGAGGACGTGGTGCGGCACCTCCGCCAGGCTGCCAAAGAAGCGGGCATTGTCCCGCCGCGTCTGCTCGATCAGGGTTTTGATCCGTGTCCGGGAGGCCAGCGAGGACCCCGGTTCGTTGAAGCCGATGTGGCCGTCCGTGCCCAGCCCGAGGAGCTGCAGGTCCACTCCCCCGGCGTCGCGGATGGCATCCTCGTAGGTCCGGCAGGCCGCGGGAATGTCGGCGGCCTGCCCGTCGGGTCCGCGGACGTTGTCCGGGCTGATGTTCACCCGGTCGGTAAATTCGCGCCGGATCACCTCGCGGTAGGCCTCGGGGTGCCCGGCAGGGAGCCCCACATACTCGTCCAGCGTGAAGGCGCGGACGCGGCTGAAGTCGAGGCCGCCGCGCTCATGCCGCTGCGCGAGTTCCTCGTACACCGGCAGCGGCGAGGATCCGGTGGCCAGGCCCAGGACCGCGTCGGGCTTGCGCCGCAGCAGGGCCTCGATCGCGTCGGCGGCGAGGGCGGCGATCGGCTTGCCGCCGGGAAGGATGACAACTTCCATGAACCGCAGGCTACCCCACTGGCGCCGTTCCGGCCCGGGCCGTCGGACCCGGTCAGCGGTTGACGGCCAGCCGCGCGAGCAGTTCCGGGGCGCGCGAGTCGAACCATCGGCCGCCCAGCCGAACCCCGGCAATGAACAGGACGGAGCCAAGGACCGGGCCCAGCACCAGGGCGATCCAGCCCGGCACCGTGCTGCCGCCGGCCAGCTGCAGCGCCACGAGGGCCACCTCCGGGCTCACCAGCAGCAGCAGGACCGCCATGCCGCCGAACTGGACGGCGAGGGTCTGCGCCACGTTGCCCGGCGGTTTCTTGAACGGGCTGTCACCCGGCAGCGGCACCGGCATGGTGTACCGCGCCGAGACGACCGAGGACAGGCCCAGGCCGGTCAGCAGGACGCCCACGGCCAGGCCGAGGATCCCGGGCAGGAGCGGCCAGTCGCCGGTGAGGAACATCGGCACGATGCTGAAGACCAGCACCACGGGGAGCGCGAAGACCAGGCACGCCAGGGCCCGCCCCAGCCTGTCCTGCCGGCCGCGCACGCCGGCGGAGACGTGCAGCGCGAAGGCGGTGCTGTCGTAAGAGACGTCGGAGGAGATGGACCAGGCCAGCAGGAAGGCGGTCAGTGGCCCGACGAACTGCAGGATTCCGTAGTACCCGGACTGGCTGGCCTGGAACCAGAGCAGCACCGGCAGCAGCGGCACCACCACGAGGGAGCCGGCGTAGCGCGGATCGCGCAGCCAGTAGCTCAGCGAACGGGCCACGATCGCCCCGGTGGGGGTTGCCGGAACCAGCGCGAACAAGCCCAGCCCGGAGGTCTTTTTCTTGGCGGTGCCGGCGTATGGCGGGGTGACGAGGGCGCGCTGCAACAGCAGCCTCCAGCACAGGGCCAGGCCGGCCAGGGTGGCGAGGGCGATGAGCAGCTTCAACGCGGCCGGTCCGTAGCTGCCCGCGGCGAGGTCGCCGCCGAGCGCCCAGGCCGCCCCGACGGGCGTCCACGCCACGAACCGCGCCAGCTCTGCGACGAACCCGGCGGACCCGGCGATCCCGCGGGCAACCCCGGCCACGATCGGTCCCATCAGGACCAGCGGGATCAGGAAGGCGACCGCGCTGACGTCCTTGAAGCGCCGGGAGTTGGCCAGTCCCACGGTGCCGGTGGTGACCACCCGGGAGAGCACAACGCAGGTGAGCACCCCGAGGACGGCGCCGGCCAGGGCACCGGACGCGGCCAGGAAGCCCCTGGACCAGGTGCCCACGGTGGCCAGGGCAACCAGCGACGTCGCCGCCCCCGGAATGCCGATCAGGCCGGCGAGGGCCAGGCCGGCCAGCAGCTGCGGCATCGGCACGGCGAAGGTCGTGAAGCGGGCCGGGTCCAACGTCATGTCCGCCGCGGAAGCCACCAGGGGGATAACGGCCCAGCCCAGGACCGCGGCGGCACCGCCCAGCACCACCACTGTCTGCGCCGTCCCGACGTCGGCCTGGCGCAGGAGCAGCAGCCCGGCGACGCCGAGCCCCACAATCCCCAGGGCGTACAGCGCCCCGATGCCCAGGCCCACCAGCTGCCACGGGCTGCGCCGGAGGCTGTTGCGCAGCAGGGTGAGCTTGAGCCTCAGAAGGTGCGCAACCATTCCAGCCCTTCCGTGTGGCTGCGGCCGCCCACCAGCTGGACAAAGCGGTCCTCCAGTGACTCGCCGGCGCGGACCGCGTCGACGCTGCCGGCGGCGAGCACCCGACCCCCGGCCACGACTGCGACGTGGTCGCACATCCGCTGCACGAGGTCCATCACGTGGCTGGAGACGATGACCGTGCCACCGGAGGCGACGTAGCGGTCCAGGATGTCGCGGATGTTGGCGGCGGAGACCGGGTCCACCGATTCGAACGGTTCGTCCAGCACCAGCAGCCGGGGCGCGTGGATCAGTGCGGAGGCGAGGGCGATCTTTTTGGTCATACCCGCGGAATAGTCCACCACCAGCGTGCCGGCGTCCTGGCTGAGGTCCAGGGCCGCGAGCAGTTCCGCCACGCGCGCCGCCACCACCTCCCGGTCCATGCCGCGCAGCAGGCCCGCGTAGCTCACCAGCTGCTCGCCGGTCAGCCGGTCAAAGAGCCGGACGCCGTCCGGCAGCACGCCCATCAGCTTCTTGGCCTCCAGCGGGTGCTGCCAGACATCCACACCGTGGACCAGGGCGGTGCCGAAGTCCGGCCGCAGCAGCCCGGTGGCCATGGACAAGGTGGTGGTTTTGCCCGCGCCGTTGGGGCCGACGATCCCGTAGAAGGAGCCGGCCGGAACGTCCAGGCTGATGCCGTCGACGGCGATCTTTGTGCCGAAGCGCTTGGCCAGCCCGCGCAGCGCCAGCGCGGGGACGGGCGGTTGCGGGTGCGGTTGTTCGAAAGTCATGTCGTTAGACTAACTGCCACCGGCCGGTGTGCGGGCCTAGAACGTATGCCGCGGAATGGCGCGCTCATACTGCGGCGGCCAGGCCAGCTCGTGGCCCAGCTCGAACGCCGCGCGCAGCCACCAGTGCGGGTCCCGGAGCGCGGCCCGGGCGATGAAGACACCGTCCGCCTGCCCGGTGGCGACCGCGTGCTCGGCCTGGCCCGCCGAGGTCAGCAAACCGACGGTGCCGGTCCGGACGCCGGCTTCGCGCCGGATCCGGGCGCTGAACCCGGTCTGGTAGCCGGGGCCGACGGGGATGGACTGGTGCGCGACGGCCCCGCCGCTGGAGACGTCCACGAGGTCCACCCCGTGTTCGCCCGCGGCGCGGGCCAGCCGCACCGAGGCCTCGGCGTCGATGCCGCCTTCGGCCCAGTCGGACGCGGAGATCCGCAGCAACAGCGGCATGGACTCGGGGATGACATCCCGCACGGCGTCGATGACGGCCAGCATCAGGCGGTTGCGGCCCTGTTCGTTCCCGCCCCAGCTGTCCGTGCGGTCGTTGATTAGCGGGCTCTGGAACTGGTGCAGCAGGTAGCCGTGGGCGCCGTGGATCTCGATCGTGTCGAAGCCGGCGTCGACCGCGCGGACGGCGGCGGCGGCGAAGTCGGCGATCATGCCGTCGATTTCTTCCACGGTCATCGCCGACGGCGGCGCGTAGCCGTCAAAGGCGCCGGTGCCCGGTCCCACCGTGGTCCAGCCGCCGTCGGAGACGGGGACGGTGCCGGTCTTGCCGGAGAACGGCCAGTAGGAGGACGCCTTGCGCCCGGCATGCGCCAACTGGGTGCCGATCTTGGCGCCGGCGGAGCCGTGCCGGTGCACAAAGTCGACGATCCGCTGCCATGCCTCGGCCTGGGCATCGTTGTAGAGGCCCGCGTCCCGCGGGCTGATCCGTCCGGCGGCGTTGACGGCGGCCGCCTCGGTCAGGATCAGGGCGGCTCCCCCGGTGGCAAAGGAGCCCAGGTGCATCAGGTGCCAGTCGGTGGGCACGCCCTCGCCGGTCTCCGGTTCGCAGCTGTACTGGCACATCGGCGAAACCCAGCCGCGGTGCTCGAGCCGCAGCGAGCGCAGCTCCAGCGGTGTGAACAGTGCCGACCCCATTAGAACAGCACCCGGGCGAGGTTCTGCCGGGCCTTGGCGACCCGCTCGTCGGACGTGCCCACGACGTCGAACAGCTCCAGCAGGCGCACCCGGGCGGTTTCGCGTTCCGGGCCGAAGTTCCGGCCGATGAATGCCACGATCCGGCCGAGGCCGTCCTCGACGTGGCCGCCGGCGATGTCCAGGTCGGCGACGGCGAGCTGGGCCTCAAGGCTGTCCGGTTCCTCGGCGGCCCGGCCGCGGAGGGCCTCCGTTTCCGCGGCGGACAAGGCCTGCAGGCGGCCCATGAGCTCCACCTGCGCCAGTCCGGCCTTGGCCTCGGCATCGGCCGGCATCTCGGTCAACGCCTGCCGGTAGGCCGCGGCCGCGCCGGCGTAGTCGCCGGCTTCAATGGCGTCAAAGGCTTTCTGGTGCAGCGGCGGCAGCGGCGGAGCCTCGGGCTCGGCCGCGCCGGGGCCGCCGGCACCGATCCGGCCGGTCACGCCGTTTGCTGCCGCCACCTTGAGGAGTTCGTCGAAGAGGCTGCGCACCTGCTGCTCATCGGCGCCGCCCTGGAACAGCGGCACGGGCTGGCCCTTGACGACGGCGACGGCGGTCGGAACGGCCTGCACCTGGAAGGCCTGGGCGAGCTGGGGGAACGCTTCGATGTCGGCGGCGCCAAGGACCAGTTGGCCGCCGTAGCTCTCCACGATCTGCTCCAGCGCGTCCACCAGCTGGGCGGAGCCGGGCGAATAGCCGGCCCACAAAGCAATCACCACGGGGACCTGGGCGGAGAGATCCACCAGCTCCTGGAAGTTGGCCTCGGTGACGTCCACGCGCAGCGGCGCGGCGGAGCCGCCGTCGGGTGCAGCGGCACCCGGCGCGCCAGCTCCGGGGGCCGGCGGCCGGCCCGCGCCCGCGGGCGGCGCAGGGCGCTGCTTCAGCGAGGAGAGGTCGACGGCGCCCCGCAGGTTAAGCGGGTTGGCGGCAGCTGGAGGGACCGGACGGGAAGCTGGCGAAGTCATGGCTCCACTCTATCCACTACGCCCCGCACAGCAACGACCGGGCCGCAATGGCGGCCCGGTCGTCGTAGGTGCGCTGCGGTTTACTGCTCTGCGCGTTACTGTCCTAGGGTTTACTGCCTTGGGCGGGCTACTTGAATTTCGCCCCGACCAGGCCGCGCGTTGCGGCCACCAGTTTCATCGGGTCCTTGGATCCGGTCGGCGGCACGTAGACGGCCACGGACTCGGCGAAGTTCAGGACCATGCCGGTGCTCGTTTCCTTGCCGCCGGCCAGGGCCGCCGCGTCGTTGCCGATCGTCAGCTTGTCGCCGGAGTTCTTCGGCGTGCCGTCCAGGGCAAAATCCAGCCGGCCCAGGACCAGCGCGCCGCCGTCGGCCGTGCGGAACACCACGGTGTCCGCCGGGACCACCTTGTGGGTGAAGGCGAACTTGCCGTTGGCGCCGGACTTCACCACGTCCTTCTGGTAGGCCAGGGTGTCCGCGATGTAGGGCGAGGACTTCCCTTCGATGAGCTTGTCCTTGAAGGTGGAGTCGGCCTTGGTCAGCCGGTCGGCCAATCCGGAGAGTGCTTCCTGGCCGCTGTACAGCAGGCCGGACTTATCCGCGGCGGCCAGGGTTTCGGTGCCCCCGCGGTTGATCCCCGGGAAGGTGGTGCCCGGCTGCAGCGGGGTGGCCCCGACCAGCTTGTAGTTCTCCCGCGGCGAAGCCTGCACCAGGGTCAGCAGTTGCGGAACTACGTTGCCGTCACCCTGGGTCACGGCCATCACTGACCGCGGCCATGCACGCTTGTTGCTGACCACGGTGGTCAGGAGCTTGGTGGCGCGGACCGGCATGCGGGGCTCGTAGCTGCCCACCTTGGAACGGATCTTGTAGTTCTGCTTGCGTACCTCAAGCTCGCTCGCGCCCACGCGGGGCGCCAGCTTGGCGGCGTCCTTGGCCGCGTCGCCGGCGTCGACGGCGCTGGAAACCTGTTCCAGGACGCGGCGGAACTGAGCGTCCAGCAGGACCGGGGCGGCGGCGTCCT
This sequence comes from uncultured Arthrobacter sp., assembly GCF_964021775.1. Taxonomy (GTDB): domain Bacteria; phylum Actinomycetota; class Actinomycetes; order Actinomycetales; family Micrococcaceae; genus Arthrobacter. Next base: position 47,463 of record NZ_CAXHZI010000006.1, on the reverse strand, counting down.
CGGCGGCCGAAGAGGCCGAGCCGCTCGGCGACGGCGCGGGGCTTTGGCTGGCTTGCGCCGCAACGCCGGTGCCCGCTACCGCGACGGCGGTGAGCAGCGCCACCGCGCCGGAGCGGCGGCGGACGGCGAACGTGGCCGGCTTGTTCTTTACAGCGCTGCCTGCTGCGTTGCCGCTACGGGCCGGGTTGCCGTCAGCGGCGCCGCCGGCAGGGGCTGCGTTGCCGGCTGCGGACTTGGCCTTGGCTTTCGCCTGGGCCTTCGCCTGGGCGCGGCGGGCAAAGAGGCTGCCCTTCGCAGGGCCGCCGGGGCCGCCGGTGGAACCGTCGGAGCCGTTCCGGTCCTTGGTACCGCGCGCCGGCTTGAGCAGCAGCAGTGCGGCTCCCGCCAGGATCAGCAGTCCGCCCAGCACCATCAGGGGAATAGCCCACGGGGTGGAGGTGTCGTTGGGGAAGGTCATCGAAATCGAGGACGGGGCGGCCTTCTTGCCGTCGGAGGCGAGCAGGAGGGCCCAGTCGCCGTCGGCCGGCGCGGTCCACGAGTAGTCGAGGGTGCCGCTGGCGTTCTCCGTGGTCACCCACAGATCCGACCCGGCCGGTGACGGCGCGGTGGCTTCGCCGTCGGCGTGGTCAAGCTGCAGCGACTTGCCGTCCTCCGAGACGCCGGAGACGGTGTTGTGGGCGGTCTTGCCCACCCACGCGTCGACGTCGTCGGGCCGGCCTGCGGCGAGGATGAAGTTGCCCTCCCCCTTGACCTGGATTTTTACCGTGCCGCCGTGCAGGGTGCGCAGTTTTTCGTCAATGACGGTCAACGGGGCAGCGGTCCCGCCGGCGGGCGCGGTGGCGGTGACGGTCTCGGCCGGAGCCCAGACGGTCTTCTGGCCGATGCCTGCCAGCAGTGTCAGGAGGCCGAGCAGCACTAGTGCAACTGCAGTCTTGAAACGCAAAATAATACCTATCATCAGCGGACACGTAGCTTTAACAGTAACCGTTTTGTTACCTGAGAGTCAGATCGGGGACGTTGTCAAGCCCCTCCCCGCCCCCGGCCACCACCGCTGACCCGCCAGTTGACAAGGCGGCTGATAGTGTTTGCGGTGATCATCACACCCGGCACGCAGCCGCGGTTTCGCAGGGATTTAACAGAGAAAAAGGGCATTCGACGCAGTGACTGAACCCACGGATTCGTCCCCCGCAGGACAAATCGCCAGCCAGGAATCCGGCAGCCAGCCACACGGTCCGCAGGAGCCTGCCACCCAGCTCTCCACCCCGCGCGCGGCCGCTGCCGGTTTCCTGATGTCCATGGCACGCCGGCTGCGCCAGCCGTTGCCCGGCGCGCAGCCGCGGCTGCGTTTCGAGATGCCGCCCGAGCTGCCGCCCGGGCAGGACGAAGAGGTCGAAGCCGGTCCGGACACGGAGAGCACCGCACGGTTCGGCAACCCCGGTCCCCGGATGTCGTCCCAGCACCCGCTCTACGTCGGTTTTATGGGCACGGTCGGCGTCGGCGCGGCCCTGCTGGTGTACTGGATCGGCTCCAACACCACCCAGCTGCTGCTCTGGATTGTCACCGCGTTGTTCATTGCCCTGGGCCTGGACCCGGTGGTGCGCTGGCTCGAAAGCAAGAAGGTGCCGCGGCCGGCCGGAATCCTGGTCTCCGTAGCGGTCCTGGCGCTGGCCGTCACCGGGTTCTTCGCCACCCTGATCCCCACGATCGTCCAGCAGGTGACCCAGGTCGTGCAGGAGGCGCCGCACTGGATCCAGGACTTTATCGACTCCGATTTCTTCCGCACGGTGGACAGCCAGTTCGGCGTCCGCGACCGGATCAGCCAGGAACTGGAGAAGTTCGTCAACAATCCGGAGGCCATGAGCGGCATCTTCGGCGGCGTCGTCGGCTTCGGCACGACCGTGGCGAACGGCCTGTTCGGCGCCCTGATCGTGCTGGTCCTGAGCCTCTACTTCCTCTCCGCCATGCCGGCCATGAAGAAGTGGGGCTACCGGCTGGCGCCGCGCTCGCGCCGCGCCCGGGTCGAGGCCTTGTCCGAGGAGATCACCGGCTCGGTGGGCAACTACGTCATCGGCCAGGTCTGCGTCGCACTGCTGAACGCCACCTTCGCCTTCATCGTGATGTCGGTCGTGCGTGTCCCGTTTGCCCTGCTGCTCGGCTTTGTCGTGGCCCTGCTCGCCTTCATCCCCCTGGTCGGCGGCATGATTGCCGGGGTTCTGGTCACCCTGATCGCGCTCACCGCGGGCTGGCAGACGGCCGTGGTCTTCGCGATCTGCTACTTCGCCTACCTCCAGTTCGAGGCCTACTTCATCTCCCCGCGGATCATGCAGAAGGCCGTCGCGGTCCCGGGCGCGGTCGCCGTCATCTCGGTCATCGCCGGCGGCAGCGTGCTCGGGGTGCTCGGGGCCCTGATCGCCATCCCCACGGCCGCGGCGGTCATGCTGCTGGTCAAGGAAATCTTCATCGTGCGCCAGGACAAGCACTAGCGTTTTCGCTACGCCAACGGACAGCCGCTACGTGGGCCCGCGTAGCGGCTGTCCGTTTCCGTAGCGGTTTCCCGCAGGCAGCGCGTTCAGGCGTGGGCGGTGGCGACCGGGCCGTCCCATTCCTCGGGCAGCGCAGCGGCGGCCCCGCCCGACAGCACCTCGGCCACGATCTCGTTGAGCACCCGGCCGGCGTACTTCTCCCCCACCCACAGGTGCTTGGCACCGTCGACGCCCACGACGTCGGCGTGCGGCACCAGGCTGAAGCGTTCCGCGGCGGCAACGGGCTGGAGGTAGTCGTCGTGCTCCGGGACCAGGACCTTGAGCGGCTTGCCGGACGCGGCCCATTCCTTGAGGTGGACTTCCGTGGCGCGGTGCAGCGGGGGCGAGAGCAGGATGGCGCCTTCGATTTCGGTGGTCACCGGCTCGGTGGCGCCGTACATCAGCGCGAGTTCGGTGCCAAAGGACCAGCCGACCAGCCAGCGGTTGGGCAGTCCGCGCTCGACGGCGAAGCGCACCGCCGCCTCGACGTCGAGCCGTTCGCCGATGCCTTCCTCGAAGGAGCCCTGGCTGGTACCGCGCGGCGAGGACGTCCCCCGGGTGTTGAAGCGCAGTACCGCAATGCCGGCAAGGGCGGGAAGGCGGTAGGAGGCCTTGCGGTAGACATGGGAGTCCATGAATCCGCCGTGGGTGGGCAGCGGGTGCAGCGTGATCAGGGTCGCCTTGATGTCGCCGGATTCCGGAACCGCCAGTTCGCCGACCAGCCGGTGTCCGTCCGCGGTGCGGAGTTCCACGTTTTCGCGGCGGGCCGGCAGCACGGTGGAGGCACGGATGGCGGTGGGCGCGGAAGGCTGGCTGAACACGAAGGACGCCGGGTCGAAAGTCATGCCCTCCAGCTTAGCGAAACCGGGCAGGGTTGGCCGTTTGCGGTCCGTACCGAAGGCCGTCAGCGGTACCGGTAGCTGCGCGAGGTCCAGCAGTTGGAGTGCCAGTGCCGGCGCTCGGCCAGGCCTGCGGCCGCGCCAAAGATGTGATCCTCGGACCAGACCACCAGGTGCGCGGTCCCCGGTGGCACACTGGTGTGGCATCCCGGGCAGATATATGTCTTCCCGGCCCGGCTGGCGGAGATCGAGCGGACTACCCATTCGCCGTCGGGCGCGCTCTCGCGCCGCGCAATCCCGGTCCGGGCGCGTTCCAGGTCCAGTTCCGGTGCGGGGCCGGCGGCGTGCTTGCCGGCGGCCCGCCCTGCCCCTTTCCCTCCGCCCTTCCCTGCGGGAGCGTGGCCGGACACGGCGCGGCGGGGACGGTTGGAACGCGGCATGCCTCCATTCTGCCCCAGCCCGGCTGCTCCCGCGCCCCGCGGGCCACCGGCCGGCCGCCACGGCTCCCGGAAGCGCCGCACCAGGCGGTAGTGTTGACCGGGTGCGTTTAGTCATAGCCCGTTGCTCCGTAGATTATGTCGGCCGGCTCAAAGCCCATCTTCCGCTCGCCACCCGGCTCCTGCTGGTCAAAGCCGACGGTTCGGTCCTGGTCCACTCGGACGGCGGATCCTACAAGCCGCTGAACTGGATGAGTCCGCCGGCGAGGCTCCGGGTCTCCACGCCGGACGAGGTGGACGTCGAAGTCGGCGTGATCGAGCAGTGGACGGTGCAGTCCACCAAAACCGACGACCGGCTCATCATCAACATCCACGAACAGCTGCACGACACCTCGCACGAGCTCGGCGTGGATCCCGGGCTGATCAAGGACGGGGTCGAGGCGGACCTGCAGCGGCTGCTCGCGGAGCAGATCGAGACCCTCGGTGCCGGCTTCTCGCTGATCCGCCGTGAGTACTTCACCGCCATCGGCCCGGTCGACATCCTCGCCCGCGACGCCAGCGGCGCCACCGTGGCGATCGAACTCAAACGCCGCGGCGACATCGACGGCGTCGAGCAGCTCACCCGCTACCTTGAGTTGTTGAACCGCGATCCCCTGCTGGCGCCGGTGCGCGGCATCTTCGCCGCGCAGCAGATCAAGCCGCAGGCCAAGGTGCTGGCGAACGACCGCGGCATCGACTGCGTCACCCTGGACTACGACGCCATGCGCGGCGTTGACGACAGCGAGTCCCGGCTCTTCTGAGACCCTGCCGGGGCCGCGCCCTAGACTCTGAGAATGAACTTCGAGCCGGCCGGCCGGCACCTCCTGTACGGCACGGTGGTCAGCGACGGGGCCGCGCAGCATGACGCCGTCGTGGCAGTGGAAGCCGGCCGGATCGCCTACGCTGGTCCAGCTGCCGGCTTCACACCCGGGCCCGCAGGGTTCGGCGGGGTTCCGGCGCTAGAGCTGCCGCCGGGGGCCCTGATCCTTCCCGGCCTGGTGGACCTGCACTGCCACGGCGCCTACGGCGGCGACTTCCCCGGCGGGGAGGAGGCCCCGGCGCGGCGTGCCATCGACTTCCTGCACCGTGCCGGAACCACCACCCTGCTGGCCAGCCTGGTCACCGCCTCCCGGGAGTCGCTGCTGCGCGGGATCGCCCTGCACGCCCGGCTGAGCGGTGAAGGCCTGCTCGCCGGTATCCATTTGGAAGGACCCTTCCTCGCCGCGGCCCGCTGCGGGGCGCAGGACCCGGACTTCCTCCGGGATCCCGATCCGGAACTCCTCGCCGAGCTGGTGGCCGCCGCACGCGGCACCCTCGCCACGATGAGCTTCGCCCCCGAGCTGCCCGGCGCCGAAGCCCTGGCCCGGCAGCTGGCCCGCCACGGTGTGGTGCCCTCGCTGGGGCACACGGACTGCGACGATGCCACGGCCGAGGCCGCCCTGGGCTCCGCCGGGGAGGCTTTACGGGCCGGGGCGCGCCAGGCCGGGGTGCCCACGCGCGGCACGCGGCCCACGGTGACCCACCTCTTCAACGGCATGCCTCCCCTGCACCACCGGGCGCCGGGACCCGTCACCGCCTGCCTGCGCAGCGCGGCCGCCGGGGCCGCGGTACTGGAACTGATCGCCGATGGCACCCACCTGGACCCGGCCGTCGTAGCCACGGTGTTCCAGCTCGCGGGCGCGGCCAACATCGCGCTGGTAACCGATTCCATGGCAGCCGCCGGTCTGCCCGACGGCGCGTACGCCTTGGGCAGCTCCGCGGTCACCGTCACTGCCGGGGTCGCCCGGCTCGACGACGGCGGTGCCCTTGCCGGCGGGACCGCCACGATGCTGGACGTGGTGCGCCACTCCGTGGCGGCCGGTGTTCCGCTGACCGACGCCGTCCTTTCGGCCACCGTGGTTCCCGCCGCCGTCCTGGGGCTCGGCGCCGAACTCGGCTCGCTGCGCCGCGGATTCCGCGCGGACGCCGTCGTCGTCAATTCCGGGCTGGACCTTTTCCGGGTAATGCGCTCGGGGGAATGGCTGGATGCGCTTTCCTAATGCGTCTTTCGGCCGGCGCCTATGGGGCCGCGGCCGGCCTCGCCGGCGGCTTTCCAGGGCCGCGAAGTCGTTCATGAACTCTTTACATAAAATTTATGCCATTTATGCGCCGGGCCCGTTGACCTGACGCAGGCGGCGTGAAATTCTTGTACCAGTCTTTGTGTAGGTGTTTTTCATGCTCGCAAGACATGTTGCGAGCGTGAAGCTCCTGCCGCCAAGGCCCGGTCAATCCGGGCGGACGCCACGGTTCTTCTCGCAGAGTGACCAAGGCCGGTGCAAAGTGCGCCGGACTTATTCAAGATCCACAATGAGGAGAATTAAATGGCACAGGGAACCGTCAAGTGGTTCAACGCTGAAAAGGGCTTCGGCTTCATTACCCCGGATGACTCCGACGGCGATGTCTTCGTTCACTACTCCGAAATCCAGACCGGCGGCTTCAAGACCCTCGACGAGAACCAGCGCGTTCAGTTCGAGATCGGCCAGGGCGCCAAGGGCCCCCAGGCTACCGGCGTCACGCTGGTCTAGTCTCCCCGGCAGGACTGCCGCCGGCAGTCCGCTCGGATAATGATCCCCGGCATTATTGCCGGGGATCATTTTTTTGCTGTTGAATGGCGCGCGCCGCCGCATTGTTTGTGGCGTAATGCCGGCGGTCCGCTAAATCGCAGCGGCCTCAGAATTAGCGCACCAGGGTGCGGAGCAGCCGGGCGCTCTGGCGGACCGAAAGGTCCGGAAGGTACGCCCGGCTCAGCGCACGGCCTATCGCGGGCAGCTGCAATGGGTCCTGGTAATACAGGTACAGGGTGCGGTACTCCGGTTTGAACCGTGATTTGAATGCGGCCAGGGACCGGAATCCGTACACCGGCTCCAGCGCCCGGCCCACCACATCGAGTATTCCGGCGAGGCCCTCGCCGTCGCGGGGGCCAGCGCCGTCCGACGGCGGCTCCTCCCTGGCCAGCGGGGAGCCGGAGAGGGAGATCACCTCCACCGAATCACGGAGCTCCAGCACGGCCGAGGCGACCAGGAACTCCATGGCACCGGGAAAAGAATCTCCGCGCCGGCGCATCACATCCAGCGTCCAGCTCACCAGCCGCCCGCCGTCGAAGACCGGCAGCCAGCTGGTCACTCCGTGCACGCGGCCCCCGGCGTCCACGGCGAGGCAGCAGAGCACTTCCTCGTCCTCGAGCGAGTCCAGGCTGCCCAGGGTGAATCCCATTTCCGGGACGGACTTGCCGGCAGCCCATTCCTCCGACACCTCGCTCAACTGCGCCCGCAGCGGAGCCGGGAACTCGCGGTAGCGGCCCCAGACGGCGCGGACACCGGTCTTGGCCGCCCGGTTCAGGGCCGTACGCACGTTTTGCCATTCCTTGCCCTTGAAAGTCAGCTCACGGACCGCCAGCCGGGTCTCCAGTGCCACGGCAACGCGGCGGAACCCGCGGGCCTCCAACAGCGGCCAGAGCTCGTCCGTGCACGAATAGAAGCCCGGAATCAGCGCATGCTCGTTGCAGTAGTTCAGGAACTGCAGGGCTGCGTCCGCACGGTGCGCTGCCGGTCCAAAAGGTCCCCCTACCGTGAGCGCGACGTTGCCGTGCCGCTGGTAGGCCACTCCCCCGCGGGCCTCCGGAGCGAACCAGTAGCTGTTCGGCTCCCAGAGCGCCATCCAGGACAGCGAGTCACCGCCCTGCCGGATCAGGGCCCGGGCCACTTCACGGTCCCCGGTCCCGGCGTCGGTGCCGTGGTGCCGGCGGAGCAGGACCAACCAGACACCGGCCAGCGCCACGGCCCAGAAAATGATGCCGGACCAGGCGAAGAGGAAGGCCTCGACCGCATTGCGGTTTTGGAAAACGCGGCTGTAGGTGCCGGGGATGGGCAGCGGCAGGTACTGGCGGGCCAGCTCGGCAGCGAGGCCGAGCCAGCCGCCGTCGCGCTCCAGGCCGCCGGCGGCGAACCATGCCGCGGTGTAGCCGCCCGCAAGCACCAGGAAGGTCCCCGCGACGGCCAGCGCCAGGATACGGCGGGCCCTGCGTGAGGTTTCCACCCGGAACAGGCGCCGGTTGGCAACAAGCAGCAGCACCAGCGCGAGCGGGACGGCCACCAGCGGCAGCACGTGCACAACGGCCGAACCCATAACAGCCGTGTGCGCCCGGGCGGGGTTATGCGGGATCCGGGCGAACAGTGTCAGGTACACGCTGGCCAGGGCAGTGACGCCCAGCTGGACCAGGATGGCGATCCGCAGCGCCAGCCGCCGTCCGTGCCGCATGCCGTCGGCGCAAATCAGCAGCAGCACCACGGGAACCACCGCAAGGGCCAGACCCAGCGGACCGGCGTACCCCTCCCGGCCGGCCCCGAGGCAGCCGATGTCTGCGCCGGCGCCGCAGTTCTGTTCCAGCTGGCCCAGGGTGGGCAGCGGATTGAGCACCATCTCGCGCAGCAGCGCCAGCGGTCCGGTGGGGCTTCGCACTGCCGCCGTGATGAGCGGACCCACGGCGAAGATGGCCACCGTCAGTGCCAGCAGGTTGCGGGTCTCCCGCCCGGTGGAGCGGTGGCGGTGAAGCGTGCCCTTGTCATCCTGGATCCACCAGCCGGCCATGAGTCCGGCCACGGCGCCGGCCAGGCCCACCACCGTCTCAGGATGCCCGACGTACAGCACGAGCAGCAGGGCAGCAGAGACCACTGCGGTGCGCAGCCGCCGCTGCCACAAGGCAGGCAGCAGCGCACAGGCTGCCAGCGTCACAGCGAGGATGGCCGCGTACGGGCCGATCAGCCGCGCCCCGACCATGGCGCCGAGCCAGCCGTCACCGGCGAACCGCGCCAGCTGCGTGGCGAGCAGGAACAGGGTCACAGCCGCGAATTGCCCGACCGCGAAAAAGACGGCGGTGCGCAGCGACCCGAGCCGGCGTTCGGCAATGCCCAGCAATCCAAGAATCATCAGCGATGCCGCCAGGTAGGCCAGCGGGTTGGTCGCGAAGAACAGCGAGCTGAACATGGTCCACCAGAGTCCGCCCTGCAGCCCCGGGGCGCTGACCGATGCGGCCTCCAGCAGGGACTCCGGCGGCCCGGCAAGGAAGCTGCCGGACACCACGCCGGTGGCCAGGAAGGCCGCGAGGAACGCCAGCGAGAAGGGGACCGTCTTCAGATGCCCTCCGATGCGGCTAAAGCCGCGCCTCACCGGGTGATCCCCCACCGCGGGGCCAGGAAATCAAGGCCGCCCCGCAGGCCCCTGGCGGCGACCTCCCAGGAATGGCCGGTGCCGGGGACAATCTGTTCCCGGACCGAAAAACCTGCCGAGCGGGCGGCGCCGGAGAGGACGTGCAGGTACCCGACGAACTGGGTATCCCGCTCGCCGGCGGCGAAGTAGGCGGCGTTGGAGTCAAAACGCTGTTGCTGCATCAGGTGCAGCGGGGTCTGCCGCTCGAAGGCTCCGCTGTCTGCGCCGAACGACGCCTCCACCGTTTTGTGCCGTTCCTTGGCGAGGGCCGGTTCTTCCTCGCTTGAGAAAGCCAGCGCCGCGCTGTAGATGCCGGGGTGCCGTGTCACCATCTGGACTGCACAGGTGGCGCCGAAGGAGAAGCCGCCGGCGGCCCACTTGCGCGGATCCTTATCCACGTCGAGGGTGCCGCGGATCCAGGCGGGCACATCCCGGGCCAGGAACGTGTCGGCCTGCGCGATCTTGCTGTCCATGCAGAGCGTATTGCCGTTGGGGCTCCCGTTGGGATCGACCACCACCACCACGGGCGCCACGCCCCGGTGGGCCGCCGCGAAGCGGTCCATCCGGCTCCGCAGGGCACCTCCGGTGAGCCAGTCCGCGGGTCCCCCGGGCTGGCCGGCGAACAGCACGAGCACGGGCAGCGCCGGTCGCGGGGAGTTCTGGTAGGCGGGCGGTAGGTACACGTAGGCGTCCCGGCTGCGGAACCCGGACTCGGTGCCGGGGATGGAGGCCTTGCGGACCAGTCCGGCCGCGGGCAGGGGTCCCGACGGCGTCCAGCCGGCCAGGCTCGCGGCCCGCTCCCCCGGCCGCCGCTTGTGTTCGTCGGCGAGGCTTTGGATCCGCGCGACGGCGGAACCGGTGAGGTCGCCGACCGTGTGGTTCAAGCCGAAATAGCCGTTGATCTGCACCGCGGAGAGTGCCAGGACGCCGGCGAAGGCGGCAGCGGCCGCCGTCATGGGCAAGCCGGGGCGGGCGGGCCGCGGCCGGGCGCGCCAGGTTCTCCAGGCGCGGTGCAGCGCCAGCAGCAGGGCGGCGACGGCAGGAACGGACCAGCCGAGGACCTCGGACGGAAGCACGTCCGGGAAGACGGCTACGGCGTAGACCAGGAACCAGTGCACGCCCAGGACAAGCGCTGCGGCGGGAACCAGGGCGGCGAGTGCAGCGGCGGCAGCGTGGAGCGCCGGAGTGCGCCGCCGGCCGCGCGGCCAAAGTAGGTACAGGGCGCCCGCGATTCCGGCGACCCACGCGGCCCACAGCACCGGGCCGTCGACGATCCGGAGGTCCTCGGCGAAACCCACCGGGACTAGCGCCAGGTGCCGACGCCGATGACGGGTCCGGCCTCAAGCCAGGAGGACAGCCCGGTGTAGGCGTCGAACCTCATCGCCAGCAGGACGTCCCGGCCCTCATAGCGCAGTTCCACGATCACGGTCTCGGGCTGCACCTTGACCAGTTCGGATTCGGTCGGTTCACGTCGGCCCAGCAGTTCGAGCGAGCTGCGGCGGAAGGTGTGCTTCGGCCGCACGCTCAGCGAGGCGAGGCGGAACCATTCCAGGTCGTTGTCCTGATAACGACAAACCCCCATCTGCCAGCTGTTTCCAGCCACGCAGATGGAGGCGTCCACCGTGCCCAGGGCGCGCCGCAGATTGAAGCGGCGCACCCCGGAAAGGCACAGTGCAAAGACCAGCAACGCAAACACGGTTGCCAGGACGATGAACGGAAAACCAGTAACGTTCATCAAGGTCGGGCTAGCGGATCCCCGCAGTAGCCGCGTCGCCCATTTGGGCGTTGTCAGCAACAATGACGACCCTGTTGTTGTCCACGGAGAAGAACCCACCGTCGACGACTACAGCAATGCGGTCACCGGACACCGGCTCAATCGCCAGTTCACCTTCGGCCAGAATCGCCAGCAGGGGCGAGTGGCCGGGCAGGATTCCGATTTCACCATCGCTGGTGCGGGCCTTGACCATCTTGGCCGCTCCGGACCACACGAAGTGGTCCGCTGCGACAATCTCAACCTCAAGCTCAGCCATATTACTTGGTCTGTTCCTGGATCTTGGCCCACTGGCGCTCTACGTCATCCAGGCCGCCGACGTTGAAGAACGCCTGCTCTGCGATGTGGTCGAGGTCGCCGTCGCAGATCGCGGTGAAGCCTTCCACGGTGTCCTTGATGGACACGGTGGAGCCTTCGACGCCGGTGAACTGCTTTGCCGTGTAGGTGTTCTGCGAGAGGAACTGCTGGATACGGCGTGCACGCGACACGACGATCTTGTCCTCTTCGGAGAGCTCATCGACACCGAGGATGGCGATGATGTCCTGGAGTTCCTTGTTCTTCTGCAGGATCTGCTTGACGCGGACGGCCGTGTTGTAGTGGTCGTGGCCGATGTACTGCGGATCCAGGATGCGCGAGGTCGACGTCAGCGGGTCAACGGCCGGGTACAGACCACGGGAGGCGATTTCACGGGAAAGTTCCGTGGTCGCGTCGAGGTGTGCGAAGGTCGTGGCCGGAGCCGGGTCGGTGTAGTCATCTGCGGGAACGTAGATGGCCTGCATCGAGGTGATGGAGTGGCCCTTGGTGGACGTGATGCGCTCCTGCAGGAGGCCCATCTCGTCGGCCAGGTTGGGCTGGTAGCCCACGGCCGAAGGCATGCGGCCGAGGAGGGTGGAAACCTCGGAGCCTGCCTGGGTGAAGCGGAAGATGTTGTCGATGAAGAGCAGCACGTCCTGGTTCTGCACATCGCGGAAGTACTCCGCCATGGTCAGTGCGGACAGGGCCACGCGCAGACGCGTTCCCGGCGGCTCATCCATCTGGCCGAAGACAAGGGCGGTGTCCTTGAGGACGCCGGCCTCTTCCATTTCAACCCAGAGGTCGTTGCCTTCACGGGTACGCTCGCCAACACCGGCGAACACCGAGGTGCCACCGAAGTTGCGGGCAACACGGGTGATCATTTCCTGGATCAGCACGGTCTTGCCGACGCCGGCACCACCGAACAGACCGATCTTGCCACCCTTGATGTACGGGGTGAGGAGGTCGATCACCTTGATGCCGGTCTCCAGCATCTCGGTCGAGCCTTCCAGCGTTGCGAAGGCCGGAGCCTTGCGGTGGATCGGCCAGCGTTCGCTGATCTGCAGCTCGGACTCGGTCACGTCCAGGGGCTGGCCCAGCACGTTAAAGATGTGGCCCTTGACGCCGTCGCCGACGGGCACGGAAATCGGGGCACCGGTGTCCACCACGTTGGTGCCGCGGACCAGGCCGTCGGTCGCCTGCAGCGAGATGGCGCGGATGAGGTTGTCGCCGAGGTGCAGCGCAACTTCGAAGGTGATGGTCTTGGTCTCACCGTTGAGAGTAATCTCCGTGGTGAGTGCGTTGTAAATCGAGGGGATTGCGTCAGCCGGGAATTCGACGTCGACAACCGGGCCAATAACACGTGCAATACGGCCGGTGGCACCGGACGTTGCGGCTACGTGTTCGGTAGCAGTGGCAGTCATCTCTCTCACTTCACTCAGTAGATGGCGTGGGCGGTTAAGTTTGTTCTTTGGTGCAGGTACAGCTGGGTCCGTAGCGGGCCGGCTAGGACGCGTTCAACGCGTCGGCGCCTGCCACGATTTCGGAAAGCTCCTGCGTAATTTCAGCCTGGCGGGCAGTGTTGCGCAGACGCGTGTACTTCTTGATGAGCTCCGTAGCGTTGTCACCGGCGGATTTCATTGCCCGCTGGCGGGCTGCGAGCTCGGAAGCTGCGGCCTGCAACATGGCGGCGAAGATACGTGACTCGATGTAGCGCGGCAGCAGGGCATCGAGAACCTGCTCCGCCTCCGGCTCGAATTCGTACAGCGGCAGGAGCTCCGATTCGGAGGCAGCCTGCTCTTCGACGACCTCAAGCGGGAGCAGGCGGATGACCGTCGGCTCCTGCGTCACCATGGACTTGAAGCGGGTGTACACCACGTGGATCTCGTCGACGCCGCCCTCTTCGTAGGCCGTGGCGAAGTCCTCCAGCAGTGCTTCGCCGACTTCCCGCGCCGTCTCGAACTGCGGTGCGTCCGTGTTGCCGGTCCACACACGCTCGTAGGGGCGGTTCCGGAAGTCGAAGTAAGCCTGTGCCTTGCGGCCCATGACGTACGTCTTGACTTCCTTGCCTTCCTCGTGGAGCAGCTCGGTGAGGCCTTCGGCCTGCTTGAGCACGGTGGCCGAGTAGGATCCTGCAAGGCCGCGGTCGGAGGTGATGACCAGGACGGCGGCGCGGCGGATCTGCTCCGGCTCGGTAACCAGCGGGTGGTCGATTTCGCTCTGGCTTGCGACAGCAGAAACGGCACGCGTGATCGCGTTTGCGTAAGGCAGTGAAGCCGCTACGCGTGCGCGGGCCTTGCCGATGCGCGAGGTAGCGATCAGTTCCATCGCCTTGAAGATCTTGCGCATCGACGTCGTCGAGCTGATCTTCTGGCGGTAGACCCGGATCTGGGCTCCCATACTTATCCTTTCCTAAGATCCCGGTGGCCGGGACTGCCGGAACCCGGTGGGGTTCCGGCAGTCCCTGCCAGCGAAACTAGCGCTTCTGCTTGACGATTTTTTCCTGGTCGACCTTGTCCTCGTCGATCGGGGCGTACTCCTCGTGCCCCGCACCGACCAGGTAGCTGTCGCCCTCGCCGAAGAAACCCTTCTTGAAGTCCACGATCGCGGTCTTCAGCGCCTCTGCCGTGTCGTCGTCCATGACGTTGGTCTGGGCCAGCGTCGTCAGGATGGAGGACTTGTGCTTGAGGTGCTCCAGGAACTCGGTCTCGAAGCGGTTGATGTCTTCAACCGGAACGTCGTCGAGGTAGCCGTTGGTGCCGGCCCAGATGGAGACGACCTGGTTCTCGACCGGGAACGGCGAGTACTGGCCCTGCTTGAGCAGTTCCATCAGGCGTGCGCCGCGGGTCAGCTGCTGGCGCGATGCCGCGTCGAGGTCCGACGCGAACATTGCGAACGCCTGCATGTCGCGGTACTGGGCCAGTTCCAGCTTCAAGGTACCGGAGACCTTCTTCATCGACTTCACCTGCGCGGCACCACCAACGCGGGACACGGAGACACCCACGTCGACGGCGGGACGCTGGTTGGCGTTGAAGAGATCCGACTGCAGGAAGATCTGGCCGTCGGTGATGGAGATGACGTTGGTCGGGATGTAGGCGGACACGTCGTTCGCCTTGGTCTCGATCAGCGGCAGTCCGGTCATCGAGCCTGCGCCCAGTTCGTCGGAGAGCTTGGCACAACGCTCCAGCAGACGGGAGTGCAAGTAGAAGACGTCGCCGGGGTAGGCTTCGCGTCCCGGCGGGCGGCGCAGCAGCAGCGACACCGCACGGTAGGCCTCGGCCTGCTTGGAGAGGTCATCGAAGACGATGAGGACGTGCTTGCCGCCGTACATCCAGTGCTGGCCGATGGCCGAACCGGCGTACGGTGCCAGGTACTTGAAGCCGGCGGGGTCGGACGCCGGGGAAGCCACGATGGTGGTGTATTCCAGGGCGCCGTTGTCTTCCAGCGTCTGGCGGACGGCCGCAATCGTGGATGCCTTCTGGCCGATGGCGACGTAGATGCAGCGGACCTGCTTGTTCACGTCGCCCGAAGCCCAGTTGGCCTTCTGGTTGATGATCGTGTCGATGGCGATCGCCGACTTGCCGGTCTGGCGGTCACCGATGATCAGCTGGCGCTGGCCGCGGCCGATCGGGATCATGGCGTCGATAGCCTTCAGACCGGTCTGCATCGGCTCGTGGACCGACTTGCGCTGGGTCACGCCGGGCGCCTGGAGTTCCAGGGCGCGGGTGGTCTCGGCCTTGATATCGCCAAGGTCGTCGATGGGCTGGCCCAGGGGGTCAACCACGCGGCCGAGGAAGGCGTCGCCGACCGGAACAGAGAGAACCTGTCCGGTGCGGTGCACTTCCTGGCCTTCTTCGATGCCGGTGAAGTCACCGAGCACGATGACGCCGATTTCGCGGACGTCAAGGTTCTGGGCCAGGCCCAGCGTGCCGTCTTCGAAGCGAAGCAGCTCGTTCGCCATGACCGAGGGAAGGCCCTCAACACGGGCGATGCCGTCACCTGCGGTTGTTACGCGGCCAACCTCTACGCGCTCTGCGTTTCCGGGTTCGTAGGACGCCGCGAACTCGTTCAACGCATTACGGACGTCGTCGGCGTTGATGGTCAATTCGGCCATCTGCAGTCCCTGCTCTCCTGTTTTCGTGATCATCGTTGCTCACGATGACCGGGGTTTCTTGTCGGTAAGTTGTGCTTGTCCGGCTAACTAAGCAAGCTGACGCTGGAGCTGGCCCAGACGGGCGAGGACCGAAGCGTCAACCACTTCGTCGCCGATCTGGATCCGGATACCACCGATCAGTGCCGGGTCAACGTTCATGTTGATCTTCAGCTCGCGGCCGTAGAGGGCGTTCAGGCCCGCCTGCAGACGGTCAGCCTGCGCCGCCGTCAACGGACGGGTGACGCTGACCGTAGCGATCCAGCGCTGCTGGCGCTTGGCTGCAAGCTCGGCAAAACGGCTGACGAGCTTGGTGGCCTTGAGCCCGCGGGGCTGCGAAACTGCCTGTCCGATAAGGACTTTCGCTTCCTCGCTTGCGCCGGGAACGAGCTTTTCGGCGAGGGCAATCTTGGCCGCCGGGCTCGCTTGCGGCTCGGACAGAGCACGCTGTACCTCGTGGCTGGAGTCCACGGCATGGTTGAAGGAGAACAGATCGTTCTCCAGCTCTTCCAGTCCGGTGATTCCCGAGGCAGAGACGGCCGACTTGTTTTCAGCAACGGCAATTACCACCGAAGCGGCAAGAGTCTCGAGTGCATCGCCGATGTCCCGGGCCGACGCCCAGCGCGAGCTGGCCAGCCCGCCCGCGATCTCCGCAGCGTCGGCGGAAACTTTCCCGCCGAAGAGCTGCTTGACCAGCGCCGACTTTTCGTCACCGCTGCGGGACGGGTCGGTCAGGGCACGGCGCAAGCCAGCCGAGCTGTCCACCGTTCCCAGGATTCCGAAGAGTTCCTTTGCCAACTGCAGCGAGGCGTTGGGAAGCTTGGCTTCCAACGCGACCAAGGCCGCCGTCAGCGATTCGCTCGATACACCTGCCATTACTTAGCTGCACCTGCGTTCTGGTTCTCCAGATCTGCCAGGAAACGGTCAACCACACGGGCCGAACGCGCGTCATCAGTGAGCGACTCACCAACAATGCGGCTCGCCAGCGTGGTTGCCAGCGTGCCAACCTCCGAGCGGAGCGACACGACGGCCGCCTGGCGCTCGGACTCGATCTGCGCGTGTGCCTGGGCGGTGATGCGGGCAGACTCTACGGCTGCCTTCTCCTTCAGATCCGCAAGGATCTGTGCGCCTTCGGCGCGGGCTTCCTCGCGGATGCGGTTGGCCTCGGCGCGGGCATCGGTGAGCTGCTGCTTGTACTCTTCGAGGGCGGCGGACGCCTCTGCCTGGGCCTGCTCGGCCTTGGCAATGCCGCCTTCGATGGCCTCGGCTCGCTCTGCGAAGGTCTTCTCGAACATCGGGACCACAAGCTTGATCACGATGCCCATGAGGACAGCAAAGCTGATGATGACAACGAGCATTTCCCAGATGTTGGGGACCAGGGGGTTAGCGCCCTCTGTGGCGGCTGAGACAATCAGCTGCTTCATAATTCCCGTCCTTATCTACTAGGTTCTGGATGTTCGCTTTTTCTGAAGTTCAGACTAGAGAACGAAAGCGAAGACCAGGCCCAGGATGGCGAGGGCTTCAGTCAGCGCGAGGCCAAGGAATGCGATCGGCTGCAGGACGCGCTGGGCTTCCGGCTGACGTGCCACGCCGTTGATGTAAGCGGCGAACACGAGACCAACACCGATACCACCGCCGATTGCGGACAGACCGTAACCTACGAGGTTGAGATTGCCTTCCATTTTTTTCCTTTCAAGATGCCATCTATGTGGCAGGTTGTTTGGTTTGCTTCATCCCCGCGAGGGGAAGATTTGGGAGCCTAGTGGCTGTCCGCGTGCAGAGCGCCTTCGATGTAGATGGCAGTCAGCAGGGTAAAGACGTAAGCCTGCAGCGCCATGATCAGCGCTTCCAGCATGTACATGGCGATCGCGCCGACCAGGACCAGGACCGAGGTGCCCTTGAGGAGCACGTTCTCCTGCATGACCAGGTACTCGATGCCGGAGCCGGCAATCATCACGATCAGGTGGCCGGCCAGCATGGTGGCGAACAGACGGAGGCTGTGCGTGACCGGGCGGACCAGGAAGTTAGAGATGATCTCGATCGGGATAACGATCGGAAGGATGTAGACCGGGACGCCGCTCGGAACGGTGGCCAGCTTGAAGTAGCGCAGGCCGTTCTTCTTGATGCCGATCGCGATCCAGGTGACGTAGACGATGCCGGCGAGCACATAGGCTCCGCCGACGTGCGAGAAGCTCGGCAGCTGGATTACGGGGATGGCGCCGTAGATGTTGTTCACCAGGATGAAGAAGAAGAGGCTGAACAGCAGCGGGACGTACTTCATGAAGTCTTTGCCGCCGATGATGTCCTTGGCGATGCCGTTGCGGACGAAGCCGTAGGCGGCTTCACCCGCGAACTGCAGCTTGCCGGGAACGAGCTGCTGCTTACGCGCAGCCAGCACAAAGAACGTGGCGATAATGACGACCGAGAGGATCACCAGCAGCATCTGCTTGGAGAATCCTTCGGCCGCACCCCAGGGCAGGATAGCCGGCAGGTGCATTTCTTCGATTCCAGGCGGCGTGAAAGTTCCTGAATCTTGGGCCGGGAGCGCAAGCGCGATCAACGCGTTTCCTCTCTGCAGTGTCCATCATTGGGCGTCGGTCGGGGACCGGCGACAATTACGTCGGCCTTTCCCCCTGTGAAATTATTTGGCATTACTGTTCCTCGTCCTGGGACGGGCCACCTGCAGGATTGTCTTCACCGGTTGATGTGCGCGAACTGGTGAGGCCATGCATATGAGAAAGATAGAACCCGCCCGCAGCTCCAAGCAGGGCGCCTGCGAGCACAATCCAGCGGGTTCCCCACAGATTATCCAGACCCCACCCTATCAAACTCCAGACGATGATTCCGCCAACAATGTAGCTGAAGACGGCGATCCCGGCGTTGTATCCGCCGTCGGCGCCGTCGCTTGATACACCGGGAGCGCCGTCGGTTGTTTTGGGGGTCCGTAGCGTGTTGGCGGGAAGGTGGCTGCGCTTGTTTTTGCGGTTACGCATCGGTTCCGCCTTCCGGGATTTCGGGGTCGTTGTAGATCTGCAGCCGTGCCTTGCCGAAGCCATAGATCTCGGCCGCCTGCCAGAGGACCACCGTGACGACGGCGCCGATCAGGAACCAGCGGCCGGACAGCCAGGCGGGCGCGCCAACGGCAAACAGCACCACGGCGAAGCCCACGACTTTGATGAAGTAGGTGGCAACGAAAAGCCCGATCGCCCCGGAGGAATGGTTGCGGCCGCCGAAGTGGCCGACCAGCAGGCTGATGGCGAAGAAGACCATCACCAGTACGCCGCCGAAGAGGGCCGACAGGGCCGCTTCGAGTCCGTCAAGGAACAGCGCGGCGACTCCGGCCAGCAGCAGGGCGGTGCCCGCGGCCGCCGCACTGAGGGCGAGCAGCTTCAACCAGAGCGAGGTGGTGGGGCCGGAGCCGCCAACGGAACCGCTGCCGGACGTGCGTCCGGAATCGGCGTTGGAGGTCATGGGATCCCAATCGTCGCAGGTGGTGGGGGCAGGAACGCGGCGATATGCCGCCCCTGAATTCTACACGAGATAGAACATCCCTAGGCCACCGGGAGGCGGGTGACCTTCGTCCGCCGGCGGAAGCGGCGGATCAGGTCCGGGGAAGCCAGGTACAGCACCAGAACCAGCAGGCTGCCGGCCACGCAGAGGGCGACGACGGGCAGCGCGGCGGTTGCCGCGGTGAAGCCCAGCACAATCACGGCGATGGTGCAGGCCGTGACGACGGCGGCCGATTGCAGGTGCGAGAAGCCGACGTCGGTAAGCCGCTGGTAGACGTGCTCGCGGTGCGACGCGTACCAGCGCTCCCCCGCCTTGATCCGGCGCAGCAGGGTGTATCCGGTATCCGCGGCGTACACCAGGATCGGCGAGAGGACGTACTCTACGTAGACGCCGCTGAGGAAGCCGGCCACGGCGAGGGCCGCGATCGAGGCGCCCAGCAGGTAACTGCCGACGTCGCCCAGGAAGACCGAGCCGCGGCCCAGGTTCCAGGGCAGGAATCCGAGGAAGGCCATCGCCAGCACCGTGCCCCCGGCGGTCAGCCAGGGTTGTCCCCCCAGCAGGCCGGCCACCGCGTAGGCAGCGCCGGCGGTGACACCGTGCAGGCCGGAAATCCCGTTGATGCCGTCCATGAAGTTGGCGATGTTGACGTAGGCCGCGATGGCCACGGCCGCCAGCGGCAGCCACCAGAGCGCCTGCGACGTCAGCACGATCAGCGCGGCGGAACCGGCGGCCCCGATCCCCAGCTGGGCGGCCGCGCGTCCCCGGATGGACAGGCCGCGGAGATCCTCGATCCATCCCACCGCGGCACTCGTGGCGATGATGGCCAACACAACGGCGAAGACCGAGCGGTCCACCGTGACGAGGCCCACGAGCACCGCGGTGAGGTACCCGATCGCGGTGGCGAGGGCGGCAGCCATGCCCATGCCGCGGATGGTGGCCTGGTGATGGGAAGAACGCGCGGAGGGAATGTCGACGACGCCCAGCCGGACCAGCCACGGCTTCACCGCGAACGGCAGCAGCAGGCTGGCCAGCAGGGTCGTCGCGGCCACGACGGCCAACGGGATCACGAGGCCACCCGCACAGCCCCGGCCTCGTCGGCTTCGTCGTCGGGGATGTCGGCGATGTTTGCGCCCTGCTCGGCCTCGCAGCGGGCCAGCCAGACATTGAGGTCCAGCTTCGCCGGGTCCTGCTCGGACGCACGGGTGTGCGAAATTTTCGGATGCAGCGGGCGCTGGTCCAGTTCGCCGGTGCCGACCAGTTCCTCGTGCAGCT
Source organism: uncultured Arthrobacter sp. (assembly GCF_964021775.1). GTDB lineage: Bacteria > Actinomycetota > Actinomycetes > Actinomycetales > Micrococcaceae > Arthrobacter. Next base: position 27,388 of record NZ_CAXHZI010000006.1, on the reverse strand, counting down.
TCTCCCCCGGCCGCAGGCCGGTGTAGATGATGTCGACCTTCTTGCCGGACATGGCGATCATCCGCTGGGCGACGTCCAGGATCTTCACCGGCTCGCCCATGTCGAGGATCATCACGTCGCCGCCCGAGCCGATCGCGCCGGCCTGGATCACCAGCTGGCAGGCTTCCGGAATCGTCATGAAGAACCGCGTGACTTCGGGATCGGTGACCGTGACCGGGCCGCCGACCCGGATCTGCTCGGTGAACAGGGGCAGCATTGAACCGCGGCTGCCCATCACGTTGCCGAAGCGGACGGACACAAACGTGCTGGCGGTCTGGCCGGCCATCCACGCGGTCAGCTTCTCCGCGACCCGTTTGGAATGGCCCAGGGCGGTGGTGGGGTTCGCGGCCTTGTCGGTGGAGATGTTCACAAAGTGCGAGACGCCGGCCCGCTGGGCGGCGCGCAGCACGTTCAGGGTGCCACAGACATTGGTCTTCCACGCCTCGACGGGGTATTGCTGGAGCAACGGCGCATGCTTGAGTGCGGCGGCGTGGAAAACTACTTCGGGCCGCCGGTCCTCGAAGATGTCCAGCAGGGCCTCGCCGTCGCGGATGTTGGCCAGCACGGTGTCGCGGCCGGCCAGCAGCCCGCGGCCGGTGATGGAGATCTGGGTCTGCTGCAGCCCAGTCTCGTCGTGGTCGAGCATGATCAGTTCGGCCGGGGAGAACTGAACGATCTGGCGGCACAGTTCCGAGCCGATGGAGCCACCGGCCCCGGTCACCAGCACCCTTTTGCCCTTGATGTATCCCGCGATTTCGTCGACCTTGATGTCCACTGGCCGGCGGCCGATCAGGTCTTCGACCGCCACCTCACGGAAGTCTGAGAACCCCTCGGGCGCGCCGCCGCCGAGCATGTCCCGCAGCGGGGGCAGCACAAGCACCCGGATGTTCAGGCCCGCCACGGCGTCCGAGATGCGCCGGACCACAGAGGCCTCGACGTTGGCAAAGGCCAGAACCAGGACCGTGGCGCGGGTCCGGCGGATGATCGCGGGGAGGTCGTCGCTGCGCCCCTGGACCTGGACGCCGGAAAGCCGGAGATGCTTCTTGGCGGGGTCGTCGTCGATCAGGCCGACCGGGAAGTACGGGGAATCGGGGTCCTGCAGCATCCGGGTCAGGAGCGAGTTGCCCAGGAACCCCGCGCCGTAGATCAGGGTGTTCTGTGCACCGTCGCCGGGCCGGGTCTTGCCCTCGACGTAGAGCCGCTTGGCGTAGCGGGCGGCGCCCATAAAGAGGCAGGCGAACGGGAAGGCGATCAGGCCCACGCTGCGGCCGATGTTGATGGCTCCGTACACCACCAGCAGCGTTACGGTGATGGAGGCGGCCACGATCACCGTGACAAAGACGAGGGCCCTCGCCTCCTGGAAGCTGCCGAAGGGATACCGGCCCCGGTACAGGGCCAGGGCGTAGCCGGCCAGGATTTGGGCTATGACGGCGACGGCGGCAATGAAGAAAGCACCCAGGAACTGTTCGGCGCGGATCCCCATCTCGTAGCGCAGCAGCAGGGCCAGGGCGATTGCCACGATCCAGGACATGGAGTCCAGGAACAGCTGGATCCAAATCCAGAGGGCGGGCTTCTCGTCCCGTACTGCGGCGGGTTCGCTCGCTTCAGATTTCGTAGTCAACAGAGATTGCAACCGACTTCCACTACCACGGCGGCCATGCGCCTGTTTCAAAAATTTCCCCGCCACACAACTGTCGGACAGCGGCAGAGCCTAAAACGATACTAATCTCTTTCGCTTCCGCTGCCGGGGTACCCGTCCGCCGGAGACGGCAACGACGGCATGGGTTTCCAGCCGGTATCCGCGAGGATGGCGCGCGATTCCCGCCATCCCTGCCAGAGCAGGCCAATCCCCTTCAGGGTCCGTTCCACCACCACCAGGCGGACCAGTTCCTTCAGGTACGTCAAGGCCGTTCCGGCCCCGAACCCGAACCTGTTGAACTTGCCGTGCGCCCTCAGGTACTGCGCAACGTGCCCGCGGTTGCGCATCACGTAGCGGCGGCTGAGGTCACTGGAATCGTTAAGGTGGCGCAACCCCAGGTCCACCTGCCGCTGGACGCGCACCTTCTTGATGACGAAGGCATTCACATAGACCACCGGAGTCTGCAGCGCGGCGAGCCAGCCGTAGATCAGGTCGTCCCACGTGATGAAGAAGCGCGGGTCCGGCAGCCCGATGGTCCGGGCCAGGGATGCCTTGATCAGCATGCCTTCAAAATTTCCCACATTGGTGCGGAAGACGTCCGAATGCCGGAACACATCCCGCGAGACCGGCAGGAAGATGCCCAGCGCCTCGACGAAGTGGTGCTGCCAGAAGAAGGGTTTGCCCTTGGCGTCGTAGCGGCGGCCGATCAGGCAGGAATACTCCGGGGTAAACCTGCCCAGCGCTTCCACCGCCCCGGGGAGCACCTCGACGTCGTCATCCATCAGCCAGAGCCACTCGGCACCGGATTCCAGCGCCAGCTCGACGCCGCGGGAGAAACCCCCGGCACCGCCGGCGTTGACGCTCAGCCGCTCGTACTGGATGGGCGTGCCGCCGGCGGCACTGGCCCGGGCGACGACGTCGGCGGTGTGGTCGGTACTCGCGTTGTCCACCACCAGGATCCGCGCCGGGCGGATGCTGAGGCGGTCGAAGGAATCCAGCAGGTTCTGCAGGAAATCGGCACGGTTGTAGGTGACGACGACGGCGAACAGGTTCTCCACGGCGGCCTAGGTGTTGGTGGACATCAGTCGCGCGGGCGAGCCGAAGCCCTTGCCGCGGAAGCCGGTGGAATAGGCGCTGAACCAGCGGGCCAGGCCTTTGACGTCCCCGGACTTGAGGAAGTAGTACGGGAAGCCGACGATGTCTGCCCCGAACCAGCGCAGGTTCCGGTACTTGCGGGTCAGGTAGCCCCGGTTGCGGAAGTAGCAGTAGCGCTTGAACTCCCCCTCCGGGATGACCGGGGTGATGAAGCCGCCGAAAACCGGTTTCATCTCGGTCCAGGTGGCGGGGTGCTGCACGGCCACGGTGGCCAGGGTCCCGTACTTCAGCCCGGCCTTCTTGACGCGCGAGAGGAAGTCGACTTCGTCGCCGCGGATGAAGAACTTCACATCCGGAATGCCGATCTTATAGAAGACCTCGGTGCGGATCAGGGCGCCGTTGAAGAAGTGCACCATGTCCGGCAGATAGCCCATCGGGGCGAGCCTGGAGCGGTCGTTGGTCAGCAGCCCGTTGATCCTGAAGTTGAAGGAGAGCCGGTTGGGGTCGGCCGTGGCGGCCACGAGCGGGCTGACAATGTCCAGCTGGTGTTCCTCCGCCGTTTTGAGCAGCTCGGCGAGGCAGTTGGCGTCCTCGGGGTGGCCGTCGTCGTCCATCATCCAAATCCACTCGGCGCCGCTTGCCATGGCGGCCAGGATCGCGTAGGCAAACCCGCCGGCGCCGCCGAGGTTGGCCTCGGAGCGCAGGTAGTTGATGTTCGCTCCCCCGGCGCGGACAACGTCGGTGGCGGGAACCGTGCCGGAGTCCACCAGGGCAATCGAATGGATGGGGGCCGTCTGGGCCGCCAGCCCCTTCAGGAGGAGGGCAAGTTCCTCATGGCGGTCAAACGTTACTGCCGCGACGGCGACTTTGGGCTGCATGTCAGTTCTCCAGGGACTCGTCGGCGGCGGCGGCGGGGCCGCTGTCTGCGGGGGCGTCCCCGGCGGCGGGGGTCGCCGCGGCGGCAGGGGTCGCCGCGGCGGCGGGGGCGGCCGGCTCTTCGCCGGCTCCAAGCACGTCCGGCACTACTTCACGCAGGCGTTCAAGGCTGATGGCTCCCTGGCGGACCACACGCAGCGGCAGGGCCGTGGCGTCGATAATCGTGGACGGCTCGGCTCCGTCTCCGTCGACCGGCCGGCGGCCGCCTTCGAGGTAGACCTCCACGGACTCCGCCAGCTGCGCTTCGGCGTCGGCGGCGCTCTGCGCGGCGGGCTGGCCGGTACGGTTCGCGGAGGAGACCGCCAGCGGGCCGGTCAGGGTGAGCAGGTCCTGTGCCACTTCATCGTCCGGCAGGCGCAGGGCGACGGTGCCCTTGGTCTCGCCAAGGTCCCAGTCGAGCGAGGGCTGCGCGTGCAGGATCAGGGTGAGTCCCCCGGGCCAGAACGCCTCGGCCAGGCGGCGGGCCTCGGCGGGGACGTCGGTAGCGAGACCGTCCAGGGCATTCAGCCTGGCGATCAGCACCGGCGGCGGCATCTGCCGGCTGCGTCCCTTGGCGGCGAGCAGCAGCGTTACGGCCTGCGGCGAGAACGCGTCGGCGGCGATCCCGTAGACAGTGTCGGTCGGCATGACCACACACTTTTGCTCCCGGATGGCCCGCTGGGCGTGTTCAAGTCCTGCGGCGCGCTGCTCCGCGTCTGCGCAATCGTAGCTAGTCGTCACTGGCCTATCCTTTCATCACTGCGGGCGTCGGGTTTGCGGACGGCGCTGGTGGCGCGTTCGCGGCCGTTGAGGTCCAGGTGCGTCGCCACCTGCGACCAGAGGCCGGAGCGCTCCAGCATCGCGGCGATCCAGCCGGCCTGCACCTCGGCGTGTTCCATCACGAAGTAGCCGCCCGGCACCAGCAGCCGGGCCGCGGAGGCCGCCGCCGCCGTCGGCAGTTCCATGCCGTCCGCTCCCCCGCCGTAGAGTGCCTCCGGCGGGTCGTGCAGCGCCACCTCGGGTTCGTTGGGGACCGCCTCGGCGGGAATGTAGGGCGGGTTGGACACGACGACGTCGAAACTGCCGTTGAGTTCGGGCAGCGCGTCGCGCAGGTCGCCGCGGACCAGGTGGACGCCGAGGGGCAGCAGGTTTTTGGCCGCCCAGGCGTGCGCGAATTCGCTGAATTCCACGGCGTGTACCTCGGCGCCCGGAACCTCGTGCGCGATCGAGCCGGCAATCGCCCCCGAACCGGTGCCCAGGTCCACGATTTTGGGCCGCGCCGACGGTGCCCTGTCCTTGAGCCAGTCGATCACCAGCTGCACCACGGACTCGGTCTCCGGGCGCGGGATAAACACGCCGGGGCCGACGGCCAGTTCCAGGTAGCGGAAGTGCGCCACACCGGTGATGTGCTGCAGCGGGGTCCGCTGTGCGCGCTCGGCGACGAGTTCGGCGTAGCCGGCCGGCGCGGGCGTGTCCCCCAGTGCCAAGGCGCGGAGCCGGCCCGGGCCGACGCCGAGCAAGTGGCCGGCGAGCAGCTCGGCGTCGACTTTAGGGCTGGGCACGCCGGCGGCAGCCAGCACGGCTGTGGCCTCGCGGACGGCGTCGGCGAGGCTCAGCGCAGGCTCAGGAGTCATCACGGTCAGGTGTCATCAGCGCGCGGCGTCCGTACTAGTCGCCGATGGCGTCGAGGCGGGCCTGCTCGTCCATCTCGATGGCGGACTGAATCACCGGCTCCAGGTCGCCGTTCATGACCTGGTCCAGGTTGTACGCCTTGTAGCCGGTGCGGTGGTCCGCGATCCGGTTTTCCGGGTAGTTGTAGGTGCGGATGCGCTCGGAGCGGTCCATGGTGCGGATCTGGGACTTGCGCTGGGCCGAGTTCTCGGCGTCGATCTGCTCCTGCTGGTGGGCCAGGATGCGGGCACGCAGCACACGCATGCCGGCCTCGCGGTTTTGCAGCTGGGACTTCTCGTTCTGCATCGCCACCACAATGCCGGTGGGAAGGTGCGTGATGCGCACTGCGGAATCGGTGGTGTTGACCGACTGGCCGCCGGGCCCGGAGGACCGGTAGACGTCGATCTTGAGGTCGTTCTGGTTGATTTCCAGTTCCTCGGGCTCGTCGACTTCGGGGAGGACCAGCACGCCGGCGGCCGAGGTGTGGATGCGGCCCTGCGACTCGGTGACCGGAACGCGCTGCACGCGGTGCACGCCGCCTTCGAACTTGAGCCGGGCGTAGACGCCCTCGGCCGGGTCGTTGGAGTTGCCCTTCACGGCCATCTGGACGTCCTTGTAGCCGCCCAGGTCCGATTCGGTGGCCGAGATCAGCTCGGTCTTCCAGCCACGGGATTCCGCGTAGCGGGTGTACATCCGCAGCAGGTCGCCGGCGAACAGGGCGGCCTCGTCGCCACCTTCGCCGCCCTTGACCTCGAGGATCACGTTGCGCGCATCGTCCGGATCGCGCGGGATGAGCAGCCGGCGCAGCTTGGCCGCGGCCGTGTCCAGGGCAGCCTCAAGCTCGGGCACCTCCGCAGCAAACTCCGGATCCTCGCCGGCCATTTCCTTCGCGGCCGCCAGGTCATCGCGGATGCCCTCCCAGCGGTGGTAGGCCTCCACAATGCCGTTCAACTGCGCCGAACGCCGCCCCAGCTTCCGGGCGAGCCTCTGGTCAGCATAAACAGCAGGATCCCCAAGCTGGGCCTGGATAGCAGCATGCTCATCCAAAAGCCCCTGTACGGACTCAAACATTTCAAAACCTCTTTCGACTTGGAACCAAGTCTAGTTATGCGGCGACGTTAGGCGAGATGACAGCATGGCGTTCGATTCTTTGCCGCCCCGGGAGTGGCATCGGGCCTGCCGGAGCTGGGAGGCTGCGATCGAAGATCGCAAGCCTCCCAGCGCAGGGGCGGGGGCGGCAAAAATCGAACGACAAAGGGTGGGGCCCGCGAACCTACGCGACGGCCCCACCCCCTGCTCAGCTATTTGTCGTTATCGGACTTCGCACCAAGCGTCGTCTTCTGCACCTGCATGAGGAACTCGACGTTGCTCTGGGTCTCCCGGATCTTGTTGGTCAGCAGCTCAAGGCTCTGCTGCGTTTCGAGTCCGGAGAGGACACGGCGCAGCTTCCACATGATCTTGACTTCCTCCGGGGAGAGCAGGTTCTCCTCGCGGCGGGTACCGGACGCGTTGACGTCCACGGCCGGGAAGATGCGCTTGTCCGCGAGCTGGCGGGACAGGCGCAGTTCCATGTTGCCGGTGCCCTTGAACTCTTCGAAGATGACCTCGTCCATCTTGGAACCGGTCTCCACGAGCGCGGTTGCCAGGATGGTGAGCGAGCCGCCGTTTTCGATGTTGCGGGCTGCGCCGAAGAAGCGCTTCGGCGGGTACAGCGCGGCGGAGTCGACGCCACCGGACAGGATGCGGCCGGAAGCCGGTGCTGCCAGGTTGTAGGCACGGCCCAGGCGGGTCATCGAGTCCAGCAGGACCACCACGTCCATGCCCATTTCCACGAGGCGCTTGGCCCGCTCGATGGAGAGTTCGGCCACGGTGGTGTGGTCATCGGCAGGACGGTCGAAGGTGGAGGCAATGACCTCGCCCTTGACCGTGCGCTGCATGTCGGTGACTTCTTCGGGACGTTCGTCAACGAGCACCATCATGAGGTGGACCTCAGGATTGTTGGTGGTGATGGCGTTCGCGATGGACTGCAGGATGAGCGTCTTGCCGGCCTTCGGCGGCGAGACGATCAGGCCGCGCTGGCCCTTGCCGATCGGAGCAACCAGGTCGATGACGCGGGGGCCGATCTTCTTCGGGTCCGTCTCGAGGCGCAGGCGCTCGGAGGGGTACAGCGGGACGAGCTTCGCGAACTCGACGCGGTCCTTGAGCTCCTCGGGCGTCTTGCCGTTGACGGAGGTGACGCGGACCAGGGCGTTGAACTTCTGGCGGGCGGACTGCTGGTTGCTGCGGTCCTCGCCTTCACGCGGGGCGCGGATGGCGCCGACGACGGCGTCGCCCTTGCGCAGGTTGTACTTCTTGACCTGGGCGAGGGAAACGTAAACGTCGTTCGGGCCCGGCAGGTAGCCGGAAGTGCGGATGAACGCGTAGTTCTCCAGCACGTCCAGGATGCCGGCGACGGGCAGCAGGACATCGTCCTCGGTGACCTCGACGTCGTCGACGTCGGGTCCCTGCGAGCGGCCGCGGCGGCGTTCGTTGCGGTCGCGGAAGCGGTCGTTGCGCGAGTTGTCGCGGTCCTGACCGCCGGAGCGGTCGTTGCGATCGTTGCGGTCACGGCGGTTGCGCCGGTTGCGGCGGCTGCCGCCCTCGGAATCGTCGTTGTCGCGGCTGTTGTCGCGGTTGTCGCGGGCGTTGTCGCGGTTACCGGACGTGTTGTCACGGTTGTCCTCACGGTTGCCACGGCCGCGGGTGTTCTCGCGGCGCTGGCCGTCCTCGCTGCCCTGTTCGGACTGGCGTTCCTGGCGCTGTTCGCCGGCGGCCTGCTCGGCCGGGGCTTCCACGGCGGCGGCCGGCTGGGCTTCGCCCTGGCCGGTGGCCTGCGCGGCGGCTTCGCCGCGGCGGCGGTTGCGGGTCCGCGGCTGGCGGGTGCGGTCGCTGCCCTCTGCGGACTCGGCCGGAGCTGCTTCGGCGGGGGCGGACTGTGCCTCCACCGGTGCCGCGGCGGGAGCCTCGGCGGCGGGAGCGGTGATGATGCCATCGCTGCCTGCACGGCGGCTGCGGCCCCTGGTCCGGGCCCGCGGGTTTTCCTGGGCCGGAGCCCCGGAGGCGGCGGCTGCGGGTGCAGCGGCCGGTGCCTGGGCGACGGTGCCGTTGTCGCTCGCCTTTTCGGCGGCACGCTCGGGTGCCTTGCTGACCGGGGTGCCGGCGCGGTGGGCGGAAATGGCGGATACCAGATCGCCCTTACGCATCCGGGATCCCCCGGAGATTCCCAGCTGGCTGGCCAGGGCCTGGAGCTGGGCGAGCTTGAGGCCGGCGAGGCCGCTGCTCTTGGCGGGTGCTGCCGATGCGGCAACAGAAGATGATGTTTCCACAGCTGAAGACAGCTCAGTGGTTTCGGTCACGAAGGATCCTTCCCCCTCGACGGCGTCCAGGCTAGGAGCTGGACGCGGTGATTTGATCTGGGCTGCAGTTCAGATCTGCAGCCGGGATTTCGGCCTTGCCGGTTGGATTTCGGCCGGCAGGGCCGGATACTGCTACACCAAGACACGCCCCGAAATTGAGGAACGGCCGGCTGACACTTCAGGGGTACAGAGGAATTCTGCAGCTTCCTGCGTCAGACCGAAAGCAGGTGGCACCGGAAAATATTGCGCTGAAAGATGAGAGAGGGCAACTTGGCCAACATCGCGGTCTTATAAAAAGCTTGCGTGATTACCGCCGGTGCACTTCCACTTTAGCACCCTCAGTGTCCACAGCCAGCTTCATCACACGCCAGGCCACGTCCGGCGTGTTGTCCCTGGTGAACGCGTCGATGAAGTCGACGACGTCGGACGCCTCCTTGTCGCCGGCCGCCAGGACCAATACCGTGGGTCCGGCGCCGGACACGACGGCGGCATGGCCGGCACGGCGGAGCGCGGCGATCAGTTCCGCGCTGGGCCGCATGGCCTGCGCCCGGTAGCTCTGGTGCAGGTAGTCCTCGGTGCCGGGCAGCAGGAATTCGGGCTTTTGCGTCAGCGCGTGGATCAGCAGGGCGGCCCGGCCGGAGTTCATGGCGGCGGCGTGGTGCCCCACGGAGGCCGGAAGCAGCGCCCGGGCGGCCTCGGTGGAGAGCTCGAAGTCCGGCACCGCCACAACCGGGACAATGCCGGCGTCGACGCCCGCGGAGGTGCTGCTGTACTGGTCACTGTCCTGCCAGGACAGCGCCAGTCCGCCGAAAATGGCGGGTGCGACGTTGTCCGGGTGGCCCTCCAGCCGGGACGTGAACTGCAGGATCCAGTCCTTGCCGCGGCGGGATTCCGCCGGGACCAGGGCGTTTGCGGCACTGGCGGCGGCTACCACGGCGGCCGCCGATGACCCGAGGCCGCGGCCGTGCGGGTTGACGTTGTCCGCGGTGATCCGCAGTCCCTCGTGCCGGAAGCCCAGCAGGTGCAGCGCCTCGGTGAGGGCCTTGGCCACCAAGTGGCTCGCGTCGCGGGGCAGTGTGTCCGCCCCCTCGCCGCTGAGCTCGAACTCAAGCTCACCGGTCTCCAGCGTTTCCACCGTCAGCGTGTCGTGCAGCGAGAGGGCCAGCCCCAGGCTGTCGTAGCCGGGGCCCAGATTGGCGCTGGTGGCCGGGACCCGGACGGTGACGACTTGCCCGGCCGGAACCGCCGGGGTGTCGGCGGGTGACTCGGCCGGGACGGTGAGGGTGGTTTCCACGGCTATTTTTCTTCCAGTCCCAGTTCGGCGGCGACCGTGACGACGTCGTTGGCGACCTTGACCGGCTGCACGTCGCTGCCGTCCTCGGTGCGCAGCGCCCACTGCGGATCCTTGAGGCCGTGGCCGGTGACCGTGATGACGATGGTCTTGCCGGTGGGTACCTCGCCCGCGTCGTGCTTCTTGATCAGGCCGGCGACGCCCGCGGCGGAGCCGGGCTCGACGAACACGCCTTCCCGGGCCGAAAGCCAACGGTGCGCGGAGAGGATTTCCTCGTCGGTGACCGCCTCGATGACACCGCCGGATTCGTCGCGGGCGGCGACGGCGGTGTCCCAAGATGCCGGGTTGCCGATCCGGATGGCGGTGGCGATGGTGTCCGGCTCGGTGATGGGGTGGCCCGCGACGAAGGGGGCGGCGCCGGCGGCCTGGAAGCCCCACATCACCGGCGTCTTCGTGGCGACGGCGGGAAGGTTCCCGGCGGTGGCGGATTCGTAGGGCGCCGCGTACTCCTTGTAGCCCTTCCAGTAGGCACTGATATTGCCGGCGTTGCCGACCGGGAGGACGTGGATGTCCGGGGCGTCCCCGAGCGCGTCGACGACCTCGAACGCGCCGGTCTTCTGGCCCTCGATCCGGGCCGGGTTGACCGAGTTGACGAGGAAGACCGGGTACGACTCCCCCAGCTTGCGGGCAATGTCGAGGCAGTCGTCGAAGTTGCCGTCCACCTGCAGCAGGGTGGCCCCGTGCGCGATCGCCTGGCTGAGCTTGCCCATCGAAATCTTGCCCTCGGGCACCAGCACGGCGCACTGCAGCCCGGCCGACGTCGCGTAGGCCGCCGCGGAGGCGGAGGTGTTGCCGGTGGAGGCACACACCACGGCCTTGGCACCGGAGGCGACCGCCGCCGTCATGGCCATGGTCATCCCGCGGTCCTTGAAGGATCCGGTCGGATTCATGCCCTCGACCTTGAGGTAGACGGTGCAGCCGGTGAGCTCGGAGAGCTTCCGCGCGTGCACGAGCGGGGTGCCGCCCTCGCCCAGGGTGATGACCTTGGTGGCCTCGGTGACCGGCAGGCGTTCGGCGTATTCGCGGATGACTCCGCGCCATTGGTGAGCCACTTAGACCCCTTCTACCCGCAGTACGGATGTGACGGAATTGATGACGTCCAGTCCCTTGACGGCCTGGACGGTTGCTGCCAGTGCGGCTTCGCTCGCACGGTGGGTAACGATCCGCAGCTCCGCCGACTCCGTCTTGGAGGCGGAGTCGCGGTGGATGGTCTGCCGCATGATTTCGATGGAGACGCCGTGCTCGGCGAAGAGCTGCGCGATCCGGGCCAGGACGCCGGGCTGGTCCGCGACGTCGAGGCCGATGTAGTAGCTGGTGATGGCCGCGTCGATGGGTAGCGCCGGGACGTGTCCGGTGGTGGTTTCGGTGCGTCCCGGGCCGCCCAGGACGATCCGGCGGGCGGCCGAGACCAGGTCGCCCAGCACGGCGGAGGCCGTCGGGGTGCCGCCGGCGCCCTGTCCGTAGAACATCAGCTCGCCAGCGTTCTCGGCCTCGATGAAGACGGCGTTGAACGCGCCGTGCACCGCGGCCAGCGGGTGCTCGCGCGGCAGCAGGGTCGGGTGGACGCGGACGGACACACCCTCCTTGCCCTCGGGATCGGTGAGCTTTTCGGCGATCGCCAGCAGCTTGATCACGAAGCCGGCGTCCTTCGCCGCCGCGATGTCCGCGGCGGTGACGGAGGTGATGCCTTCGCAGTAGACGTCCTCGAGGGCGAACCGGGTGTGGAAGGACAGCGAGGCGAGGATCGCGGCCTTGGCGGCGGCGTCGTGGCCTTCGACGTCGGCAGTGGGGTCCGCCTCGGCGTAGCCCAGCCGCTGGGCCTCGGCGAGGGCGTCGGCGAACTGCGCACCCGTGGTGTCCATCTGGTCCAGGATGAAGTTGGTGGTGCCGTTGACGATGCCCAGCACCCGGGTGATCCGGTCGCCGGAAAGGCTGTCCCGGATGGGGCGCAGGATCGGGATGGCCCCGGCGACGGCGGCCTCGTAGGACAGCTGCACGCCGGCCTTGTCCGCCTCCTCGTAGAGGGTGGGACCATCCTGAGCGAGCAGTGCCTTGTTGCCGGTTACGACCGACGCGCCGTGCCGGATCGCGGTGAGGATCAGGCTGCGCGCCGGCTCGATCCCGCCCATCAGCTCGATCACCAGGTCCGCGTCCTTGACCAGGGTTTCGGCGTCGGTGGTGAAGAGTTCGCCGGGCAGCTCGACGTCGCGACGGGCGTCCAGGTTGCGCACGGCGATGCCGCTCAGTTCGAGGCGGGCCCCGGTGCGGGACGCCAGGGTCTCGGCGTCGTCAATGAGAATCCGCGCAACCTGGGCCCCGACGTTGCCACAGCCCAGCAGGGCCACTTTCAAGGTTCGCAATTCCGTCATTCAGACTCCCATGTCGCGGTTCAGCAGGTCTTGTTCAGTTTCGCCGCGGACAATGAGCCGGACTGATCCATCGCGTACCGCGACAACGCCCGGCCGGGCCAGATAGTTGTAGTTGCTTGACAGGGCCCAGCAGTAGGCGCCGGTCCCCGGTACAGCGAGCAGATCACCGGCTGCCACGTCCTCGGGCAGATATACATCTCTAACAACTATGTCGCCGCTCTCGCAATGTTTGCCCACCACTCGGGACAGCTGCGGGGCCGCGTCGGAGCTGCGGGAGGCAAGAATCGCCGAATAATCCGCGTCGTACAGCACCGGGCGGGCGTTGTCGCTCATGCCGCCGTCCACCGACACATAGCGGCGGGGGTACGTAACGTTTTCGGCGGCCGATGCGCCGGTTTCTCCGCTTCCGGCCGCAGCCGGTGCGTCCACCCGGACGGTCTTGAGGGTGCCCACCTCATAGAGCGTGAAGGTGCTGGTACCCACGATCGCGCGGCCCGGCTCGATCGAGATCCGCGGCGCGGTGATGCCGAGTTCGGCCACCTTGGCGCGGACGACGGCGGCCATCGCCTGGGCGATCTCGGCCGGCGGCCGCGGGGTGTCCACCGGGGTGTAGGCAATGCCGTAGCCGCCGCCCAGGTCCAGCTCGGGCAGCACGATCGAGTACTTGGACTGCATCGCGGCGAGGAAGTCGAGCAGCTTTTCCGCGGCGAGGGCGAAGCCGTCCGGCTCGAAGATCTGCGAGCCGATGTGGCAGTGCAGGCCCAGCAGCTCGATGCTGTCATGGCCGGCGGCCGCTGCCACAGCCTCCTCGGCGGCGGACAGGCCGGCCTGCTCGGTCGAGTCGCCGGCCATCGAGAGGCCGAACTTCTGGTCTTCGTGCGCGGTGGCGATGAATTCGTGGGTGTGCGCGTGCACGCCCGGGGTCAGCCGCAGCATGACCTTCGCCGTTTCGCCGCGGTTCCCGGCGATCGCGGCGACCCGCTCCAGCTCGTCGAGGCTGTCGACCACGATCCGGCCCAGCTTCATGTCCAGGGCGCGGTGGATCTCGGCGTCGGACTTGTTGTTGCCATGCAGGGCAACGGCGGCTCCGGGAATGCCGGCGCGGGCCGCGACGGCGAGCTCCCCGCCGGAGGCAGTGTCCAGCCGCAGCCCCTCCTCCTCGACCCAGCGGACGACGGCGGTGCACAGGAACGACTTGCCGGCGTAGTAGACATCCACTCCCCCGCAGATGTCCGCGAAGGCCTCATTGAAAGCGTCCTGGAACGCCCGGGCCCGGGCCCGGAAGTCGGACTCACTCATGACGAACAGCGGCGTGCCGAACTGCCGCTGCAGTTCGCTGACGGAGACGCCGTCAATGGCCAGTTCACCCCCGCCGGTGCGCGCGACGCCGGCGGCCCACATCGGTTCGTGCAGGGCGTTGAGGTCCTCCGGGACGGCCAGCCAGTCCGGCGCCAGCGGGGAGGCGGCAGCGCTGTTGTTCGGGTTCGCGGTCATGGCGGTCACATCCGTTCCGGCGCCGAAACGCCCAGCAGTTGAAGTCCGTTGGCGAGCACCTGGCTGGTGGCATCGTTGAGCCACAGCCGGGTGCGGTTCAGGTCGGTGATGGCTTCCTCGCCCAGCGGCGCGACGCGGCAGGCGTCGTACCAGCGGTGGTAGGCCCCGGCAATGACTTCGAGGTGGCGGGCGACGCGGTGCGGCTCGCGCAGCTCGGCGGCCTTGGCCACGATCGAGGGGTAGCTGCCCAGGTGCGAGAGCAGCTCGTTTTCCGTCGCATGGTCCAGCAGCGCGGCGTCGAAAGCGTCGTGGCCGTCCACCCGGCGCTCCACACCGGCGGCGACCGCGTTGCGCGCGGCGCCGCGGGAGCGGGCGTGCGCGTACTGGACGTAGAAGACCGGGTTCTCGTTGCTGTGCTTCTTGAGCAGTTCCGGGTCCAGGGTCAGCGGCGAGTCGGCCGGGAAGCGCGCCAGGGAGTACCGGACGGCGTCCTTGCCCAGCCAGGAGATCAGGTCCTTGAGCTCGATGATGTTGCCGGCCCGTTTGGAGAGCTTGGCGCCGTTGACGGAGACCAGCTGGCCGATCAGCACCTCGATGTTGACCTCGGGATCGTCGCCGGCCGCGGCCGCGATCGCCTTGAGCCGGTTGATGTAGCCGTGGTGGTCGGCGCCAAGCAGGTAGATCTTCTCGGTGAAGCCGCGGTCCTTCTTGGACAGGTAGTACGCCGCGTCGGCGGCGAAGTACGTCGGCTCGCCGTTGGCGCGGATCATCACGCGGTCCTTGTCGTCGCCGAAGTCGGTGGTGCGCAGCCAGACCGCGCCACCGTCGTCGTAGACGTGGCCCTGTTCCCGGAGCCGGGCAACGGCGTCGGCGATGGCGCCGGCGTCGTGCAGTTCCTGCTCGGAGAAAAAGACATCGAATTCGACGCCGAACTCGGCAAGGGTCTGCTTGATGTCGTGCAGCTGCGCCTTGTAGGCGGCGCCGCGAATCACCGGCAGCGCGGCGACGTCGGTGAGTTCGCGGATCCCGGGGTGCTGGGTCAGGACCTCATGGCCGAGGTCGGCGATGTATTCGCCCGGGTAGCCGCCCTCCGGCACGCCGCGGCCGTGCAGCCGGGACAGCACCGAGTGGGCGAAGACGTCCATCTGCGAGCCGGCGTCGTTGATGTAGTACTCCGCGGTGACGTCCGCGCCGGAGGCCCGCAGGACACGGGCGATCGAGTCGCCCAGGGCGGCCCAGCGGGTGTGGCCGATGTGCAGCGGTCCGGTGGGGTTGGCCGAGACGAATTCCATGTTGACCGTGCGGCCCGCGAGCGCCGTGTTGGTGCCGTAGGCGGTGCCGGCCTCGACGATTGCCTTGGCGAGGGCCCCGGCGGCGGCGGCGTCAACGGTGATGTTCAGGAAGCCGGGTCCGGCGATGTCCACGGCGGAGACGCCCGCGATCGACGCCAGCCGGTCGCTCAGCAGGCCGGCGAGCTGGCGCGGGTTGGTGCCGGCGGGCTTGGCCAGCTGGAGCGCGATGTTGGTGGCCCAGTCGCCGTGGTCCCTGTTCTTGGGACGCTCCACGCGCACCGCCTCCGGAATGTCGGCGGCGTCCAGGGCAATGTCACCGGCGGCGACGGCGTCCTTCAGGCAGGCGGATATGGCGAGGGAGAGTTCTTCTGGGGTCACAGTTCCAGCCTACCGGGGGCCCGCAGTCCCGCGGAATTTCCGTGCCGTCATCTTGTCACCAGGGCCCGCCGGGAAGGTCCGCCGCGGCCCCCGGGGCGGCGATTTTCCTTTGGAGCCCACCTTCCTGCTAAGCTCTAGGACGTCCCGCCGGTCACGGCAGGAACCCTGATTGCCCTCGTAGCTCAGGGGATAGAGCGTCTGCCTCCGGAGCAGAAGGTCGTAGGTTCGAATCCTATCGAGGGCACCAACAAAAACCCCGCCGTTTCAGCGAAACGGCGGGGTTTTTTGCGTGTGGTCCTCAGGCTCCGGCGCGGCTTTGCCCGGCCTCGAAGTCCAGGCTGGCTTCGTCCGGGGTGGACAGCGTCAGCACGGCCTCCTCCACCGTCTCGTGGTCCTCGAGTTCGCGTTCAATCCGGCGCAGGGCCACCGCCACCTCGTGTTCCGGGAGGTCGCCCTGCAGATCAACGGCCGCCACCAGGTAGAGCCGGCGCGGGCCAACGAACTCCAGGTGCAGGTACGTGAGCCGGGCGATATCCGCGTGCTCCAGCACCCGGCGTGCCATGGACTGCTCGATGTCCGGGGTGACGCCCTGGCCCACCAGGAAGCGCCGGTTGCGGTCGATCAGTACGACGGCGACGACGGCGAGGAGCACGCCGACGATGATCGAACCCACCGCGTCCGGCAGCGGCGAACCCGTGACCTGGTGCAGGAACACGCCCGCAAAGGCCACGACCAGGCCGACCAGTGCCGCAGCGTCCTCCGCAAAGACGGCCCGCAGGGTGGGGTCCGAGCTGATCAGGACCTGCTCCAGGGTGTGCCGTTCCAGCTGGTGTGCCGCCTTCCGGGTCTGCCGGAACGCCTGGATGAAGGAGATTCCTTCGAAGACGAAGGCGACGGCCAGGACCACGTAGGCCACCGCGAAGTCGGCTGCCGGCTCCGGCGCGATGATCTGCTGGATCCCGTGCATGATGGACACCACGGCACCCGCAGTGAACAGCCCGAACGCCGCAAACATCGACCAGACGTAGGCTTCCCGGCCGTAGCCCATGGGGTGGCTCTTGTCCCGCGGACGGGCGGACCGCCGTTCCGCGAAGAAGAGGAACACCTGGTTTCCGGTGTCCGCCCAGGAGTGGGCCGCCTCTGCGGTCATGGAGGCCGATCCGGTGAGGACGGCGGCCACCGATTTCGCCGCGGCCACGAGTAGGTTCGCCACGAAGGCGATGATGACCGTCAGCAGGGTCGAGCCGGGTTTCTTTTGCTTCTGGGTTTGCGCCATTGGCCTACCGTATCCAACCGGAGCCACCGGCGCCCTCCCCCGGATCCCCCCCTGCCAAATGTCGGTCCCCGCTCGTAGGCTGTTCGCATCGGCAGAAGCAAAGGGGTCTCACATGTACTGCTCCATCATCCCTCCCTACCTGTTGCGCCGGCTGGCAGCGCAGCATCATGAACCACGGCTGCTGGTGGCAGCCCGGGCCGCGAAGGAAGCCCTGCAGCACGTCAAGAGCTTCCAGGCCTCCCGCGCGGCGCAGGTGCCCGCAGCGCCCCCGGGGCTGCGGCAGCTGACCCCCGGGCCGCCGCAGCGCACCGTGTATGACGCGAAAGCCTCGGAGAACCTGCCGGGCGTGCTGGTGCGCAAGGAAGGCGAACCGGTCACCGGGGACCCGGCCGCGGATGAGGCGTACGACGGCCTGGGCCACACGCACCGGCTCTACGCGGAGGCGTTCGGACGCAACTCGATTGACGGCAACGGACTGCCCCTGGACGCCACAGTGCACTTCGGCCAGCGCTACGACAACGCCTTCTGGGACGGCAAGCAGATGGTCTTCGGCGACGGCGACGGCCAGGTCTTCAACCGCTTCACCGCCTCGCTCAGCGTGATCGGTCATGAACTCGCGCACGGCGTCACCCAGTACACCGCCGGGCTCGCCTACCGGAACCAGGCGGGCGCCCTGAATGAATCGCTCTCCGACGTCTTCGGCGTCCTCGTGGAGCAGTATGTGAAGCAGCAGTCCGCGGCCGAGGCCAGCTGGCTGATCGGCGAGGGGCTCTTCACCGACCAGGTGCAGGGAGCGGCGCTGCGCTCCATGAAGGCGCCGGGCACCGCGTACGACGACGACGTGCTGGGCAAGGATCCGCAGCCTGATTCGATGGACTCCTACGTCCACACGAGTGCCGATAACGGCGGGGTACACCTGAATTCGGGCATCCCCAACCGTGCCTTCTGCTTGGTCGCGACGACCCTGGGCGGGAACGCGTGGGACACCCCCGGGCGTATCTGGTACGACACGCTGACCGGGGGCTCGCTGCCCACCGCCGCGACCTTCAGCGCGTTTGCGAAGGCCACGGCGGCGTCCGCCAAGGAGCTGTTCGGAGCCGAATCGGCCGAACATGACGCCGTGCGGCAGGCGTGGGAAACTGTCAAGGTGAGGCTGTAAACGGCACCTGCCTAAGGATCACCCCATGAAGATAACCGTCCAGCGCAGCGGTGGCATCGCCGGGATGGAGCGCGTCTGGAGCGTGCAGGCGGTAACCGCGGATGACCGGGACCAGTGGCAGCCCCTGGTCGAGGCCTGCCCCTGGGACGAGCTGCCCGGCCGGGGCGCGGCGAGCGCCGCCGGCGCCGCCGGTGCGCAAATCCCCCAGCCGGACCGCTTCGTCTACCGCATCCGGGCCGGGCAGCGCCGGGCCACCCTGCCGGAGCGGGACCTCGTCGGCCCCTGGCGGACTTTGGTGGACTGCACGCGGGCCGCGGCTGAGTCGCCCGACCAGCCGGGTTAGTCAGGTCAGACCGCCGCCAGGTGCCCGCGGAAGGTCCGCCGGTAGGACTGCGGGCTGGTGTCCAGCACCTTGGCGAAGTGGTGCCGCAGCAACACCGAGTGGCCGAAGCCGGCCTCCCGGGCGATCTCGTCGATGTTCAGGTCGGTCGTTTCCAGCAGCTCCTGCGCCCGCAGCACCCGCTGGGAGTTCAGCCAGGCCGCAGGGGTGGCGCCTGTCTCGGCCCGGAACCGCCGTGCAAACGTCCGCGGCGACATGTGCACGCGGGCGGCCAGCTCGTTGACGGAGTGCTCCTCGTCCAGGTTCCGAACCATCCAGCGCAGCAGCTCTTCCATCGGCTGCGAGCCGCACCGCGGCATCGGCCGGTCGATGTACTGCGCCTGGCCGCCATCGCGGTGCGGCGGAACCACCATGTCCCGGGCGATGCTTGCTGCCACGTTGGCGCCCAGCTCCACCCGGACCAAGTGCAGGCTGGCGTCAATGCCGGCCGCGGTGCCGGCGCTGGTGATGATCCGGCCGTCCTGGACGTAGAGCACGTTCTCATCGACGAGCGCGGCCGGATAGCGGCTGGCGAGCTCCTGCGAGTAGTGCCAGTGCGTGGTGCAGCGGCGGCCGTCCAGCAGCCCGGCCCGGGCCAGGGCGAAGGCGCCGGAACAGATCGACATCACCCAGGCTCCCCGCGCGTGCGCCGCCCGCAGGGCTTCCAGGACAGCCTCGGGAACATCAGCGTCGTTGCCGAACGGGGTCATGATGACCAGGTCCGCGTCGGCCGCGGCGTCGAGCCCCAGCCCCACGTGCATCGACAGCCCGGACTTCATCGGGACGTCGCCGGGTTCCGGCGTGCAGACCCGGAAATCAAAGGCCGGCACCCCGGTGCCGCGGTCCGACCGGTCGACGCCAAACACCTCGAAGGCGGTCCCGAACTCGAAGATCGAGAAGTTGGGAACCACGATCATTGCCACTGAATTGATCATGCTTTCAGTGTGGCAGAAATTATAGGTTTTTGGGCATTTCTGCCACTTTTTTTGCACCCTGCACCGGAGAACCATGGAGGTATGGAACTCATCGGAATCGCCCTCATCGTCCTGATCCTCGCCGGCGTCGCCGCCACCCTCCGGGCTCTCCGGAAGGACGGCCTTGGCCACAACCCGCCCGTCCGCTCGGAAGAGTACTGGATGGCCCACGACCTCCCCAGCACCAGCTACACGCTGCGGTTCTTCTGACCGCGGACACCAAAAGGCCCCGACCTCCGGCTCGATCAACCGGAAGCCGGGGCCTCCCCTATGTCAGTTCTGTCCGCCGTGCGCGGGGCGGCGTTGGTGGTGGGCGCCTAGTCGGCGCTGATTTGAAGGCGGAACCGGTCGCGCTTGGTGTGCAGGTCCCACAGATGGCCGGCCAGGACGGCGGGGTCCTTCTCAGGGTCCCCCTCGATGATCCGGCCGCCAATAATGAGCTGGGAAACCTGGATGCCTTCCTCGCCCAGGGCCTCGTTAAGCAACTGGGCATAGGCCGCCTGCCCGGCAAACGCCACCGAGGTCCCTGTGACGTTGCGCCCCGGCTTCACGGCCGAGCCGCCGTTGACAAACAGGATCGTTCCCTTGTTCTCGCCGAGGAACCGCATGCCGGGAAGGACCTGGTGGACCGCCGCGACCGGGCCGTAGATGGAGAACTCCACCGGGCCCACCAAATCTGCCGGTGTGGTCTCCAGCACCGGCCGCATGAAATCCTTCTGCGGCAGCGGGCTGTACTGCAGCACCTCGATCGGCCCCAAGGTCTCGGTGGCGCGTTCCAGCGCCCGGGTGATGGATTCGGGATCGCGGACGTCCGCCGCGAAGCCTTTGGCCTCGATGCCTTCGGCCGCGAGCGTTTCGGCCAAGGCGTCGACGCGGCCCTGGTTGCGGGAAATCAGCGCGACGGAGAAGCCTTCCTTGCCGAAGCGCCGCGCGACGGCGGCGCCCAGTCCGGATCCTGCACCAATGATTGCGATAGTAGTCATAGGAGCTACAAGGCCTGCGGGCGGGCAACTATTCCTCAGTACCCTTAGTTTTCTGTCCGGACGCGGTGGCCCTGACGCTTCCCAGTAGACTGTTTCCAGCCATGACACTGCATATTTCCTACCCCGCCGAGCTGCCGGTCTCCGAGCGCCGCGAGGACCTGATGGCCGCCATCGCCGCAAACCAGGTGACCATCATCGCCGGCGAGACCGGTTCCGGTAAGACCACCCAGATCCCCAAGATGTGCCTGGAGCTTGGCCTGGGCGAAAACGGCCTGATCGGCCACACCCAGCCGCGCCGGCTCGCCGCCCGCACGGTTGCGGAGCGCATCGCCGAGGAGCTCGGCGTCGAGATCGGCCAGGAAGTCGGCTTCCAGGTCCGCTTCACCGGCGAGGTCAGCCGCTCCACCAAGGTCAAACTGATGACCGACGGCATCCTGCTGGCCGAAATCCAGCGCGACAAACTGCTGCGCAAATACAACGCGATCATCATCGACGAAGCGCACGAACGCAGCCTCAACATCGACTTCATCCTCGGCTACCTCAAGCGGATCCTCCCGCAGCGCCCGGACCTGAAGATCATCATCACCTCGGCCACCATCGATCCGGAGCGCTTCGCCAAGCACTTCGGCAGCGAGGACGAACCCTCCCCCATCATCGAAGTATCCGGCCGCACCTACCCGGTGGAAATCCGCTACCGGCCGCTGTCGGCGCCCGCCGGCGGCCCCGGCGCCGCGGGTGACGACGGCGTCGGAGAAGGCACTGCCTCCGACGACGAACTTGAGGAGGACCGCGACCCGCTGGACGCGGTGTGCGACGCCGTCGACGAACTCGCCCTCGAGGCCCCCGGCGACATCCTGGTCTTCTTCTCCGGCGAGCGCGAAATCCGCGACGCCGCGGAGGCGCTCAACGCACGGATCCAGACGAACCGGCGGCTTGCCGGCACCGAGGTGCTCCCCCTCTTCGCCCGGTTGAGCCTGCAGGAGCAGCACAAGGTCTTCCACCCCGGCAGCAAACGCCGGATCGTGCTGGCCACCAACGTGGCCGAAACCTCGCTCACGGTGCCCGGGATCAAGTACGTCATCGACACCGGCACCGCGCGCATCTCGCGTTACTCGCACCGCACCAAGGTCCAGCGCCTGCCGATCGAGCGGGTCTCGCAGGCCTCGGCCAACCAGCGTTCCGGCCGCTGCGGCCGCGTCTCCGACGGCATCGCGATCCGGCTGTATTCCGAGGAGGACTTCGAATCCCGGCCGCTGTTCACCGATCCGGAGATCCTGCGCACCAACCTTGCCGCCGTCATCCTGCAGATGACGGCCATGGGGGTGGCCCGCGGACCGAAGGACGTGGAGAACTTCCCGTTCGTGGAACCGCCGGACTCGCGCGCAATCAACGACGGCGTCACCCTGCTCCGCGAACTCGGTGCCCTGAGTGCCGCCCGGCCGCAGGAGCAGGCGGGCGACGGTGACGGACGTCCCGGCCGCCAGGGCGGCGGCAGGAACGGCGGCCGCGGCGGCGGCGGCGGGCTCACCGCCGTCGGGCAGCAGCTTGCCCAACTGCCGGTGGACCCCCGCCTGGGCCGGATGATCGTCGAATCCGGCAAACGCGGCTGCGTCCGCGAAGTGATGATCCTGGCCGCGGCCCTGACCATCCAGGACCCGCGCGAGCGCCCGACGGACAAGCAGCAGCTGGCGGCGGAGAAACACGCCCGGTTCCGGGACGAGAACTCGGACTTCACCGGCTACCTGAACCTCTGGAACTACCTGCAGGAGAAGCAGCAGGAGCTCTCCTCCACCGCTTTCCGCCGGCTGTGCCGCAACGAGTTCATCAACTATCTGCGCGTCCGCGAATGGCAGGACCTCTTCGCCCAGCTGCGCCAGCTCGCGCGGCCGCTGGGCATCAGCCTGGACAACAAACGGCTCACCGACCCGGTGGGCAACCACGAGGGCATCCATATCAGCCTGCTGTCCGGGCTGCTGAGCCACATCGGCATCCTGGACGAACGCAAGCGCGAGTACGCCGGCGCCCGCGGCAGCCGGTTCGCGATCTTCCCCGGCTCGGCATTGTTCAAGAAGTCCCCCACCTTTGTGATGGCTGCCGAGCTGGTCGAAACCAGCCGGCTCTGGGCGCGGGTGGCGGCGAAATTCGATCCGCTCTGGGCCGAGCAGGTGGCGCCGGACCTGGTCAAGCGCAGCTACAGCGAACCGCACTGGTCCAAGAAAATGGGCTCGGTGATGGCGCATGAGAAGGTCACGCTCTACGGCGTGCCGATCATCCCCAACCGGCGGGTCAACTACGGACGGGTCGATCCCGAGCTGTCCCGCGAGCTGTTCATCCGGCACGCCCTGGTGGAGGGCGACTGGCAAACCCACCACAAGTTCTTCCACCGCAACCGTGCCCTGCTCCAGGAGATCGAGGAGCTCGAGGCCCGGATGCGGCGCCGCGACATCCTGGTCGACGACGAGACCCTGTTCGAGTTCTACGACGCCCGGATCGGCAAGGACGTGGTGTCCGAACGCCACTTCGACAAATGGTGGAAGGAAGCGCGCCAGCAAGACCCCACGCTGCTGGACTTCGACCAGTCGCTGCTGATCAGCGACGACGCCGACGCTCTGGACGATTCGGCCTACCCAAAGACCTGGCTGCACAAGGGCTTCGAGCTGCCGCTGAGCTACGAGTACCACCCGGTGGCGCCCGGCTCGCCGCCGAACCCGTCCGACGGCGTCACCGCCGAGGTCCCCGTACTCTTCCTAAACCAACTCGACGACGCCGCGTTCCGCTGGCTGATCCCGGGCCAGCGAGTGGAGCTGGTCACGGCCCTGATCAAGTCCCTGCCCAAGCAGGTGCGCAAGAACTTCGTTCCCGCTCCCGACGTCGCCCGCCAGGCCGTGGCGGCGCTGGAGGCCGATTTCGACCCCGCCACGGATGAGCTGGAGCCCTCGCTCGAACTCGTGCTGCGCCGGCTCCGCGGCCAGGTCATTCCGCCGGCGTCCTGGAACTGGGACGCCGTCCCGCCGCACCTGCGGGTCAGCTTCCGCGTGGTCGACTCCCGCGGCAAGGTCCTCGACGAGGGCAAGGACCTCGCAGTGCTCCAGGAAAAGCTGGCACCCGCCACCCGGCGGGCCATCGCCGAATCTCTCGGGGCCACGCCGTCCACGACGGCGCCAAAGGCGGCAACCGCCGGCCGCGGCAAGGGCAAGGCGAACGGCACCGCCGACGGCAAGGCCGCCGGATCCGCCGCCGCAACAGCAAGTCCGGCGCAGGCCACGGCGGCTCCGGCAGGCTTCGCCGAGCTGTCCGGCCTGAAGGACTGGACCTTCGGCACCGTGCAACGCCAGGTCCAGGGGACCGTGAAGGGCCACACCGTCACCGGGTATCCCGCCCTGGTCGACGAAGGCACCTCGGTGGCGCTGCGGCTCTTCCAGACCGGCTCGGAACAGGAACAGGCCATGCGCGGCGGGGTGATCCGGCTGCTCGCCCTGAAGGTGCCGCCGCCGGACCGCTACGTGCTGGAACACCTGAACAACACCGAGAAGCTGACCTTCAGCCAGAACCCGCACGGCTCCGTCTCGGCCCTGATCGCGGACTGCGCCCTGGCCGCGATCGACAAGCTCACCCCGGCCGCGCTGCCGTGGGACGAGGCCTCCTTCAAGGCGCTGTACGAGCAGGTCCGTGCCGAACTGATCGACACGGTCTTTACGGTGACGGCCGTCGTCGAACGCATCCTCGCCAGCACGCGCCGGATCGAGAAGCAGCTCAAGGGCACCACCAGCCTGGCCCTGATCAGCGCCCTGAACGACGTCAAGAGCCAGCTGGAGCAGCTGGTCTTCCCGGGTTTCGTGGCACGCACGGGCTACGCCCAGCTCAGCCAGTTGCCGCGCTACCTCGCGGCGATCGAGAAGCGCCTTGAGAAGCTCCCCGGGAATGTCCAGCGCGACGCGCAGCACATGGCGGTGATCCAGGGCCTTGAGGATGACTACGACGACGCCGTGTCGGCCCTGCTGCCCGGGCGGCGCGCGGGCGCGGAGTTAACCCAGGTCCCCTGGATGATCGAGGAACTGAGGGTGAGCCTCTTCGCCGTCGAACTCGGGACCGCTTATTCGGTGTCCGAAAAGCGGATCCGGACCGTGCTGAACAAGGCGCTGGCGCCGGCGCAGAACCCCTGAGGAGTGCTGCGCCGGCGCCAGTTCCCGAGTGCTAGGCGTCCGGGACGTGCTCGGCGTGGCCGGCCTTGCGGAGGCCCTCGCGCAGTTTTTCCGCGTTGGCGTCAAGCCGGGCCGGGTCCGGGTGCTGGTCGACCGAGCCGAAGTCAAAGTCCGCCATCGAGTTGGACGGCCACACGTGCACGTGCAGGTGGTTGATCTCGTAGCCCGCCACGATCAGGCCGGCCCGGGCGGCGTCGAACACGTCCACCTGGACCGCGCCGATCTTGCGCGCAACTTCCATCACGCGGCCCAGCACCTCCGGCGGGGCATCGGTCCAGCGGTCCACTTCCTCGGTGGGGACCACCAGGGTGTGCCCGTCGGCCAGCGGGCCCACGGTTAGGAACGCCACGACGTCGTCCTCGCGCCAGACGAAGCGGCCCGGGATCTCGCCGTTGATGATCTTGGTAAACAGGGTGCTCATACGTCCGCCTTTTCCGCCGGGGACCCCAGGGTGCTGGCGTCCAGAACAAAACGGTACTTCACGTCGCCGGCCACCATACGGTCATAGGCCTCGTTCAGCTGGTCCGCGCGGACCACCTCGACGTCGGACACCACGCCGTGTTCGGCGCAGAAGTCCAGCATCTCCTGGGTCTCGGCGATGCCGCCGATCAACGAGCCGGCGTAGGCGATCCGGCGGCGGATCAGCGCGCCGGGGTTGACCGGCGGCATGGCTTCCGAGGGCAGGCCCAGCTGGAACAGCGCGCCGTCCACCCGCAGGGTGCGGAAGTACGGGTTGAGGTCGTGCGGCGCGGCAACGGTGTCGATGATGACGTCGATGCTGCGGTCCGCCGCTTCCATGGCGGCCGGATCCGTGGAGAGGACAACGTGGTCCGCACCCAGGTCCCGGGCCGCGGAGAACTTCGCCTCCGACGTCGTAAAGACCGTCACTTCCGCGCCCATGGCCTTGGCGATCTTGACCGCCATGTGGCCGAGGCCGCCGAGCCCGACGACGCCGACGACGTCGCCTTCCTCGACCTCAAAGTGGTTCAGCGGCGAATACGTGGTGATGCCGGCGCACAGCAGGGGCGCCGCGGCGGCCGGGTCCATGCCCTCCGGAACCCGCAGGACGTAGTTCCGGTCCACGACAATCGCGGTGGAATAGCCGCCCTGGGTGGTGGCGCCGCCGTTGCGGGAATCCTTGGCGCCGTACGTCCCGGTCATGCCGTTCTCGCAGTACTGCTCCAGGCCATCGAGGCAGCTGTCGCATTCGCGGCAGGAATCGACCATGCAGCCGACACCGACGCGCTCCCCGACGGAGAAATCGTCGACGGCGGAGCCCAGCCGGGTGACGCGGCCGACGATTTCGTGGCCGGGGATGAGGGGGTAGTTTTGCGTGCCCCATTCGCCGCGGGTGGCGTGCACGTCCGAGTGGCAGAGGCCGCAGAATTCGATGGCGATCTCGACGTCGTCTTCCTTGGGGGCGCGCCGGGCCACGGTCAGCGGAACGAGGCCGCTGTCGCTGGCCGTGGCACCGTAGGCCGCGGCGAGCGTGGGTCCGCCGGTTTCGCTGGCGTTGAGGTCGTTGAGATCGGGAAGCGGCTTGGCGAGGGGCGGCGGTACGGGGCGTCCTGGAGTCATGGTTTGACGCTACCCCCGGGAGCGGTTTCCGTGCCACTTGGCGTGGCCCGGGGCGGCGGTAGGCGTATGCCGCATGCCGGAACGTTCAGCCGCTCAGATGTATCCTCGGGGCAAACGGGTGACAGCCTGAGGGGGCAGCGCAATGCATCGTCTATCACTTCCTGTTTTCGGGGCCGCCTGCATCGCCGTGTTGCTGGGCGGGTGCTCAGCACCAGCAGGACTCGCGGTGTTCCAGCGCGAAGCGGTGGCCGGGGACCAACTGCCCGCAGAGGCCGCCATCACGGAGAACCCCAAGCTGGAAAATAGCCGACTGCTCGTAGAGGCCGACGGAGTGCGCTACTACGCCGCGCAGGGCGATCACCGCACGCTGTCCTGCTTGATCGCCGTTCCCATGGCAGACCAGGGCGGGTTCGTAGGCGGGTGCGGCAGCTCGATGACGACCGGCCAGATAGTTTCCGTCTCCAGACATGACGGTAAAACGGCCACCCTGGTCACGGACGGCTTCGAGACGACAGAACTTGAAGCCCAGGGGTGGCGCAAGCTGCACCAGAACCTGCTGGTGGGGCGTAGCTAGAAGCCGCCCCTCAATTGTCATGTCTGCTCCAGCAACTGGCCGCCACGGGATCCATCAGCGGGGCCTTCGATGGCTCCGTGATCGGGACAGGAGCCAGCCCGCGATCCCGCCGAGCAGAGTCAGGGCCGGGACAAGGTTCCATGTGAGGCCCTGTAGTTCCCGGATCAGCCCGGTGCTGGCTTCCAGCACCGGGGTGATCAGCAGGTAGCACGTGAACGCAACGGCGAAGCCGACCACAGCTCTTTGCTGCGGCCGCTTTAATTGTCACAGCTGCGCGATACCGTGTTTCCATGGACGGCAAGCAAGGGCCCGACGTGGCTCCGACGGACAGCGTAACGGTCGCGGACCTTGCGCGGATCCTGGCCGGAATCCCGGCCCCGGCCAGCGCCGCGGCACTCATCGACGAAACACGCGAACTGGAAGACCTGAAGTCAGCCCTGGCCGCCCGCCAGGCCCGGGACGCCGCCGCCTTCGACCTGTCCCAGCGCCGCGAACAAGCCGACGCCGGGATACCGGCGGACCAGCTCGGCACCGGCGTCGCTGCGCAGATCGCCCTCGCACGGCGCGAATCCCCGGCCAAAGGCGGACGGCTCCTGGGCCTCGCCAAAGCCCTCGTCACCGAAAT
>NZ_CAXHZI010000005.1:0-239394 GCF_964021775.1 uncultured Arthrobacter sp. | reverse complement strand
GTGACCGGGATCGTAAGCCGTTTAGCGGTGGCGGTGACCGGGATCGTAAGCCGTTCAGTGGTGGTGGCGATCGTGATCGTAAGCCGTTTGGTGATCGTCCGTCGCGTGAGGGCGGGGAGCGTCGCAGCTTCGGTGCCGATCGTGATCGTAAGCCGTTCAGTGGTGGTGGCGATCGCGATCGTAAGCCGTTTGGTGATCGTCCGTCGCGTGGGGGCGGCGAGCGTCGCAGCTTCGGAGGCGACCGTGACCGTAAGCCGTTTAGCGGTGGCGGTGACCGGGACCGGAAGCCGTTTGGTGATCGTCCGTCGCGTGAGGGCGGGGAGCGTCGCAGCTTCGGAGGCGATCGTGATCGTAAGCCGTTTAGCGGTGGAGACAACCGCAAGCCGTTCGGCAACAGGGACGATCGTCCCGCCCGCAGCTTCGACCGCGGCGACTCGGGCCCCCGCACCTTTGGGCGCGACCGCGCCGAGGATCGTCCGGTGCGCGAACCGAACGCCAGGGACCTGCGCAGCGCCAACCGCCCGGACCGCGAGCGTTCACCGCAGATCGATGAGGACGTCACGGGCAAGGAACTCGACCGCGCCACGCAGCACCAGATCAAAACCCTCGAGGACAACAGCGCCGAATGGGTGGCGCGCCACCTTGTCATGGCCGGCCGCCTGCTCGATGAAGAGCCGGAACTGGCCTTCCAGCACGCCCTGGCGGCCAGTCGCCGCGGTGGCCGCCTCGCAGCCGTCCGCGAAGCCGTTG
Source organism: uncultured Arthrobacter sp. (assembly GCF_964021775.1). Lineage (GTDB taxonomy): Bacteria > Actinomycetota > Actinomycetes > Actinomycetales > Micrococcaceae > Arthrobacter. The sequence continues at coordinate 238,644 of NZ_CAXHZI010000005.1, read as the reverse complement.
GCCTGACCGCATACGCCGCAGGACACTACGGCGAGGCGCTGCGTGAATTCCGCACCTACCGCCGGATCAGCGGATCCAACATGCACCTGCCGGTGATGGCCGACTGCGAGCGTGGCCTCGGCCGCCCGGACCGCGCCCTGGACATGGCCCGCTCCGAAGAAGCCAAGGACCTCGACGCTCCCGGCAAGGTGGAACTGGCCATCGTCGCGGCCGGCGCCCGCACCGACCTGGGCCAGTTCGACGCCGCGGTCTCCGAGTTGGAAATCGCGCAGCTGGACATCAACCGTGCCTTCTCCTACAGCCCGCGGCTCTTCCGTGCCTACGCCGATGCCCTGACCGCAGCCGGCCGTGAAGCCGAAGCCGGGAAGTGGCAGCGGCAGGCCGCCGTCGCCGAGAAGGCCTTGGGCCTGGGCATCGACGAGGAGCCGGACATCATTGACCTCGGCTGGGACGAGGAAGAAGAAGCTCGCGAGGAAGCGCAGCGCCGCCGGACCCTGCAGCAGCAGTCCGAGCAGCAGGCCGCAGCTACCGGCGGTCCCGCACCCCGCGCCGCTGGCGCGGACGCCGTCGCCGGCCTCCCGGAAACGTCCGCCGCAGAGTCTGCCGCCCGTGATCTTGAGGCCGGCTCCGATGACGAAGAGCCGGACTTCTTCGAGTCCGACGACGCCGAGTCGGACGAGGATTCCGTGGAAGCCGACGAACTGGAAGCCGACGAACTGGCAGCCGCCGAACTGGAAAGCGACAGGGTAGAAACCGGCGACCTCGAAGCCGGGAACACCCACGCCGATGAGTCCCACCGGCCGGAACGCGCCGAGGACTAGTCGCTCATGGCCGAAGCTGAGTTGATCTCCCGGTTTGACGCGCTCCTCGCCGACTTGGACGGCGTCGTTTACGCGGGTCCGCACGCCATCCCCGGGGCGGTGGAGTCGCTCCGCCGGCTCGCCGGCATCGGCGTCGGACTGGGCTACGTGACCAATAACGCCTCACGCACGCCCGCCGAGGTGGCGCAGCACCTGCGTGACTTCGGCGCCCCAGCCGAAGACCAGCAGGTGGTGAGCTCGTCCCAGGCTGCCGGTGAGTTGCTAGCCTCCTTGCTGCCCGCCGGCGCCCGGGTGCTGATCACCGGCGGTGACGCCCTGGCCCGCGAAATCGAACTCGCCGGACTGGTGCCGGTCCGCAGTGAAGCAGAGGACCCCGTCGCCGTCGTGCAGGGCTTCCACCCGGACCTGGGCTGGAAGGACCTCGCGGAGGCCTCCTACGTCGTCGCCGCCGGCGCCCTGTGGGTGGCCACGAACACGGACATGTCCATTCCGCAGGCCCGCGGCATGGCGCCCGGCAACGGCACGCTCGTTGCCGCCGTCGCGGCCGCAACGGGCAGGCAGCCGCAGGTCGCAGGCAAGCCTGAGGCGCCGCTGTTCCACGCTGCGGCCAAGCGGCTGGCCGCCGACCGCCCGCTTGTGGTCGGCGACCGGCTGGATACAGACATCCTCGGCGGCAACAACGCCGGCTTCGCCACGGTGGCCGTGCTGACCGGCGTCGACACCCGTGAATCCATCCTCGCCGCGCGCACCCTGGAGCGGCCCACCTTCCTGATCAATGACCTCACCGACCTCTACCGCCCGTACCCGGCGGTGGAGCACGACGGCGAGGGACACTACCGCTGCGGAGCCGCCTCCGCCATCGTGGACGGCCCGACCGTGCGCGTGAGCGGAGACCCTGCGGACCTCGACGCCTGGCGGGCGGCCTGCGCCGCCTGGTGGGCCGCGAACCCCGAGGCCCCGCGCGCCCAGGCGCCCGGCCTTGAATGGTTGGATCACTAGACTGGAGAGCATGACCGAGCCAAACCCCTCCCTTGACGCCCGCCCGGGCAGCGATGCCGCCCGGGTCGACTGGCCCGAGCCCGCGGGGGACACCGCCGTTGGAGACCCTGCCGTTGGAGACCCTGCCGTTGACGCGCTGCTGGGACGCCTCGGCACGCTGCCGGAGCTGCCGGTCGCGGACCACGGCGAGCTTTATGCCGGCCTGCACGACGAACTGGCCGCCGCCCTCAACGAGGACGTGGCCGGGCAGCCTGCGGGAGACGCGCCACGATGACCAGGCTTGACCAGGCCCTGGTCAGCCGCGGGCTGGCGAGGTCACGTACCCATGCCGCGCGACTGATCGGCGAAGGAAAAGTCAGTTCCGGGGGCGAGGTGCTGGCCAAGGCTTCGCTGCAGGTGCAGGACGGCATGGCCTTGGATGTCGCCGGCACGGCCGAGGACGACTACGTGAGCCGCGCCGCCCACAAACTGGCCGGTGCCCTGGACGCCTTTCCCGCCGTCGAGGTTTCCGGCAAACGCTGCCTCGACGCCGGAGCCTCCACCGGCGGCTTCACCGAAGTCCTGCTCCGGCGCGGCGCCGCGCATGTCGTGGCCGTCGACGTCGGACATGACCAGCTGGTACCGCACATCCGCAACGACCCCCGGGTCTCGGTCCATGAAGGGCTCAACGTCCGCTACATGACGCCGGAAATGATCGGCGGCCCGGCGGCGCTGACTGTGGCCGACCTGTCCTTCATTTCGCTGACCCTCGTGGTGGCGCCGCTGGCGGCATGCACCGAGCCAGGCGGGGACATGGTCCTGATGGTCAAGCCGCAGTTCGAGATCGGCAAAGACCGGCTGGGCCGCACCGGCGTGGTCACCTCCGAGCGGGAACGCCGCCTGGCCGTCACCAAGGTAGCGTCCGCGGCGATGGACGCAGGCCTGGACCTGGCGGGCCTCGCGCAGAGCCCGCTGCCCGGCCAGGACGGAAACGTGGAGTACTTCCTGTGGATAAAACGCGGGATCCGGACAGACCTGCCTAAGATCGAGGAGCGGGACGCAGCGGTTGCTGCGCTACTCGGAACGATCTGGTCGTAGCCCTGAAAGCACAAGCAGCACGAGAAGCACTAGAAGGCGGAAACCGATGAGCAGGCGTGTCCTCATCCTTGCCCACACCGGCCGCGAGGAGTCCCTCAAGGCCGCCTGGGAAGCGTGCGCCCAGCTGCACGCCTCCGGCCTTGTCGCCGTGATGCAGAAGTCCGAGCTCAGCGACATGGTCAGGTTCTTTGGCCGGCTGGACCAGCCCGTCGAAGTCCTGCACGACCACGTCAAACTGCCCGACGTCGAACTCGTTATGGTGCTCGGCGGCGACGGCACCATCCTGCGCGCCGCGGAGCTGGTGCGCGAGGTGGACGTGCCGCTGCTCGGCGTGAACCTCGGTCACGTCGGGTTCCTCGCCGAGAGCGAGCGGGCGGACCTTGCCCAGACCGTGGAATGGATCGCCAGCCGCCAGTACACGGTGGAGGAGCGGATGACCATCGACGTGCAGGTGTGGGTCCGCGGGCAGAAGATCTGGCACACCTGGGCGTTGAACGAGGCCGCCATTGAAAAGGGCAACCGGGAACGGATGCTCGAGGTGGTCACCGAGGTCGATGAACGCCCGCTCACGTCCTTTGGCTGCGACGGCGTCGTCCTCGCCACCCCCACAGGCTCCACCGCCTACGCGTTTTCCGCCGGCGGGCCGGTGGTGTGGCCGGAGGTCGAGGCGCTGTTGATCGTGCCGATCAGCGCCCACGCGCTCTTCGCCAAGCCGCTCGTGGTCTCGCCCCGGTCCCGGCTGGCCGTCGAAATCCTGAACCGCACCGACGCCCAGGGCGTTTTGTGGTGCGACGGCCGGCGCTCGGTGGACCTGCCGCCCGGCGCCCGCGTGGAAGTCACGCGCTCGGCCACCCCGGTCCGGCTGGCCCGCACCCACCAGACCCCCTTCTCCGGCCGCCTGGTCCGCAAATTCGAACTCCCCATCCAGGGCTGGCGCGGCCCCGTTCCGCAGACCGACGCCATCCACACCGGGCCCCTGCCGGTGGTGCGCACCCCGCGGCCCATGCCACCGCTGCCCGCACCGCGCCATGCGGACCCGGGCGCGGGCCCTGGCGCACCAACCGATCCCTCGACTGCGAAGTGACCCATGCTTGAAGAACTGAGAATCCGCGACCTGGGCGTCATCACCGACGCGACGCTGCCGCTGGGCCCCGGCCTGAGCGTGGTGACCGGCGAGACCGGTGCCGGCAAGACGATGGTGGTCACCGCCGTCGGGCTGCTGCTCGGCGCAAGGTCCGACGCCGGCGCCGTCCGCAGCGGCGCGAAAAGCGCCTCCGCTGAAGCCGTGCTGAAGCTCGACGCCGGGCACGCCGCGGTGACCCGTGCGCGCGAGGCCGGCGCGGAGGTGGAGGAGTTCGACGGTGGCGCCGAACTGCTGCTCGCCCGCAGCGTCGGTGCCGACGGGCGCAGCCGCGCCTACCTCGGCGGGCGCGCCGCGCCGGTCGGGGTCCTTGCCGAGATTGGCGGGACGCTGGTGGTGGTCCACGGACAGTCGGACCAGATCCGGCTCAAGAGCCCCGTCGCGCAGCGCGAAGCCCTGGACAAGTTCGCGGGGGAGTCCCTCGCCGGATCGCTGGCCGCCTACCAGGAGCTGCACGGGCACTGGAAGGCCAGCCAGGCCGAGCTGGACGAACTCCGCAACGCTGCCCGCGAACGGTTGCGCGAGGCGGAATCGCTCGAAGCCGCGCTGGCCGAGATTGACGCCGTCGACCCGCAGCCGGGCGAGGACGAATCGCTCAAGGCCGAGGCCGTCAAGCTGGCCAACGTCGAAGAACTCCGGATCGCAGCCAGCACCGCGCATCAGGCCCTGATCTCCGAGGACTTCGGCGAGGACGCCGACGCCACCACGCTGGTGGACGCCGCAAAGCGCACCCTGGAGCACGTCGCCGAACACGACGGCGAACTGGGCTCCGCCGCTGCCCGGCTGGCCGAAGTCGGCTTCCTGCTCAACGACATCGCCGGCGATCTGGCCAGCTACCAGGCCTCCCTCGACACCGAGGGCCCGGAACGGCTCGCAGAGATCGAGGACCGCCGAGCCGCGCTGGCCAAGCTCGTGCGCAAGTACGCGCCCAGCATCGACGAGGTGCTGGTCTGGGCGGAGCAGGCCCGGGCCCGCTACGAGGAACTCCAGGACGACTCCACCCGGATCGAGGCGCTGGACGCCGAAGTGGCCCGCGCCGAGGCGGACCTCCGCAAGCAGGCCGCGGCCATCAGCAAGACGCGGAAGAAGGCCGCCAAGGACCTTTCCGCCAGGGTCAGTGCCGAGTTGACCGCGTTGGCCATGGCCGACGCCACCCTGGTCATCAACGTGGACCCCGGCGAGCAGCTGGGCCCGTTCGGCACCGACGAGATTTCCTTCCTGCTGCAGCCGCACTCCGGCGCACCGGCCCGGCCGCTGGGCAAGGGTGCCTCCGGCGGTGAACTCTCCCGTGTGATGCTCGCCATCGAGGTGGTGCTGGCCGCCGTCGACCCTGTCCCCACCTTCGTCTTCGACGAGGTCGACGCCGGCGTAGGCGGCCGCGCCGCCGTCGAGATCGGCCGCCGGCTGGCCATGCTCGCCCGGCACGTCCAGGTCCTCGTGGTGACCCACCTGCCGCAGGTGGCCGCCTTCGCCGACCAGCACATCCGGGTCACCAAGACTTCGGTGCGCGGTGCCGACGGCGCGACCGCGACCGGCTTCACCTCCAGCGACGTCCAGCTGCTCGACGAGGCGGAACGGGTCCGCGAGCTGGCCCGTATGCTGGCCGGTCAGGAAGACTCCGAATCGGCCCGGGCACACGCCCAGGAGTTGCTGGACGACGCCAAGCTGCTGCCGCAGGCCTGACCGGCCAGCCTGCCCCGGGCACTGGGATGACCGTCACAGCGGCGTTTTACCGACCCTAGGAAGACCGAATTGATGATAGGCTCAAATTCCGTGGTGCAGCGATCAAATTCCCGTGTAAATTCCCGGTTCCCGGGCTCGTCCAAGACGACCAAACACATCTTCGTAACCGGTGGTGTGGCGTCCTCGCTCGGTAAGGGACTGACGGCTTCGAGCCTCGGTCACCTCCTGCGGGCACGCGGCCTGTCTGTAACTATGCAAAAGCTCGATCCCTATCTGAACGTGGATCCGGGCACGATGAACCCCTTCCAGCACGGCGAAGTCTTCGTGACCGACGACGGCGCCGAGACGGACCTCGACGTCGGCCACTACGAACGCTTCCTCGATGAAAACCTTGAGGGTTCGGCCAACGTCACGACCGGCCAGGTGTACTCCACGGTCATCGCCAAGGAGCGCCGCGGCGAGTACCTCGGTGACACCGTCCAGGTCATCCCGCACATCACCGATGAGATTAAGCGGCGCATGCGGCTTCCTGCCGAGGGCAAAAACGCCCCCGACGTCATCATCACCGAAATCGGCGGCACGGTCGGCGACATTGAGTCCCAGCCGTTCCTCGAATCCGCCCGCCAGGTCCGCCAGGACGTCGGCCGGAACAACGTGTTCTTCCTGCACGTCTCCCTGGTCCCGTACATCGGGCCGTCGCAGGAGCTCAAGACCAAGCCGACGCAGCACTCCGTCGCCGCGCTGCGCTCCATCGGCATCCAGCCCGAGGCGATCGTCATCCGCTCGGACCGCGAAGTGCCGCAGGCCATGCGCGACAAGATCGGCCGCATGTGCGACGTCGACATCGACGCCGTCATCGGCTGCCCGGACGCACCGAGCATCTATGACATCCCCAAGACACTGCACTCGCAGGGACTGGACTCCTACATCGTCCGTGCCCTGGACCTGCCGTTCAAGGACGTCGACTGGACCAGCTGGGACAAGCTCCTCGAAGCCGTCCACAACCCCAAGCACGAGGTGGAGATTGCTCTCGTCGGCAAGTACATCGACCTGCCGGACGCCTACCTGTCCGTGACCGAAGCGCTGCGTGCCGGCGGCTTCGCGAACGACACCAAGGTCAAGATCCGCTGGGTCCCCTCGGACGAATGCGACACCCGCGAGGGCGCCGTGAAGTCCCTGGCCGGGGTGGACGCGATCTGCGTCCCCGGCGGCTTCGGCATCCGCGGCCTCGAGGGCAAGCTCGGCGCCTTGAAGTATGCCCGTGAAACCAAGCTGCCGGTGCTGGGCCTGTGCCTGGGCCTGCAGTGCATGGTGATCGAGTACGCCCGCAACGTGGTGGGCCTTGAGGGTGCGTCCTCGTCCGAGTTTGAACCGGACTCCAAGTACCCGGTCATCGCCACGATGGAAGAACAGCTCGACATCGTCGAGGGCAAGGGCGACCTGGGCGGCACCATGCGCCTGGGCCTCTACGAGGCGAAGTTGGACGAGGGTTCGGTCGTCGCCGAGACCTACGGCACCACCACGGTCAGCGAACGCCACCGGCACCGCTACGAGGTCAACAACAAGTACCGCGAGCAGATCGCCGCCCAGGGCCTGGTGTTCTCCGGTACCTCGCCGGACGGCAAGCTGGTCGAGTACGTGGAGCTTCCGCGTGAAGTCCACCCGTACTACGTGGCCACGCAGGCTCACCCGGAGCTAAGCTCACGGCCTACCCGCCCGCACCCGCTGTTCGCGGGGCTGGTCAAGGCTGCCTTGGAGCACCAGCACGGCGCGGGCCAGCCGGCCGCAGCCGCCGGCAAGGCTGCTGCCAAGTCGACTCCGGCAGAGTCAAAGTAACTCCCAACTGAATCAAAGGACGGCGCGATGCCCGGTAAGTCTGAGACCCCCAATGCTGCACGGCAGGTTTCGGATGAGCCGAGCCCGCGCCGTCTTTTGTCGTCCGAGAAGGTCTACGAAGGCCGGATCTGGGATGTGGTCAGCGACAGTTTCCAACTGAGCGACGACGGCGAGCCCCTGGTCCGCGACTATATCGACCACCCCGGGGCCGTGGCCGTGTTGCCGATGAACGACGACGGCGAGATCCTGCTGATCAAGCAGTACCGGCACCCGGTCGGCATGGCCCTCTGGGAGATTCCGGCCGGACTGCTCGACGTCGAGGGCGAGGACTTCGTAGCTGGCGCGGCCCGGGAGCTGGCAGAAGAAGCGGACCTCGTGGCCGGGGAGTGGAACGTGCTGGCCGACTTCTTCAACTCGCCGGGGTCCTCCAGCGAGGCCATCCGCATTTACCTCGCCCGGGATTTAAGTGACGTTCCCGGTCACGAACTGCATGTCCGCACCGACGAGGAAGCGGAAATCGAGCTGCACTGGATCCCGCTCGACGCGGCTGTCGCGGCGGTGCTGGAGGGGCGGCTGCACAACCCCTCGGCCGTCGTCGGGATCCTCGCCGCCGCCGCGGCCCGCGGTGACGGGTTCCAGGGGCTCCGCCCGGCCGACGCGCCGTGGCCGGCCCACCCCAGCCAGCGCTGATGACCGGACTGCTGGCGGCCGAACCACCCGCCGCTGAGCCCCCCACGGTCGGGCCTCGCGCCGTCGAGCCTCGCGCCGTCGGCGAGCCTGCCCAGGCCGTCGAGCCTCGCGCCGAGCAGCCTGCCCGGCCGCTGACCGCCGTCGACCGGGCCATCACCGACTACCTGCAGCACATGGGGGTGGAGCGCGGACTGGCCGCCAACACCCTCTCCGCTTACCGGCGCGACCTCGCCCGCTACGCGCGGCACCTCGACAACTCCGGGCGCCGGCGCCCGGAGGAGATCACCCGGCGCGACGTGACAGGCTTCGTGCAGGCGCTCTCCGACGGATCCGACGGCGGGTCTGCGCTGGGCGTGCGCTCTGCAGCCCGCACCGTGGTGGCGGTCCGCGGACTGCACAAATTCTGGGCGTTGGAAGGCGTCACGCCCACCGATCCCGCCAGCGATGTGCACCCGCCGATGCCCGGGAAACGGCTACCCAAGGCCATCTCGGTGGACGAGGTGACCCGCATCCTGGAAGCGGCCGGAACGGATACCGCCACCGGGCTCCGCGACCGTGCCCTGCTTGAGTTCCTTTACTCCACCGGGGCGCGGATCAGCGAGGCCGTGGGCCTCGATGTAGATGACATCTCGCTGCAGGGCGACGAGTCCGGCGACGGGCCCGGCGGCGGCGAGCCGGGCACCTCCGGGCCAGGCACCGCCGGTCCGGCGATCGTCCGGCTGTTCGGCAAGGGGTCCAAGGAGCGGTTGGTACCGCTGGGATCGTACGGGGCCCGTGCCCTCGACGCTTACCTGGTCCGCGGCCGGCCGCTGCTCGCGGCCAAGGGCAAAGGCACTCCTGCGCTGTTCCTGAACGCGCGGGGCGGCCGGATCAGCCGGCAAAGCGCCTGGACTATCCTCAAGGCCGCCGCCGAGAAGGCTAACATCACCAAAGACGTTTCGCCCCACACCCTTAGGCATTCCTTCGCCACGCATCTACTGGAGGGCGGGGCGGATGTGCGTGTGGTGCAGGAACTGTTGGGCCACGCTTCCGTAACCACCACGCAGGTCTACACTCTGGTCACAGCCGATACCCTGCGCGAGATCTACGCCGCCGCGCATCCGAGGGCGCTGGGCTGAGGCAGCTGGGCCGGCGGCAGGGCCCGCGGCTGGCCCGCGGCCGACGCAACCCCGTCTCGACCTCATCGACCTGGCGACACCCCCAAATTGTCGGTGGTGTGTGATGCCATGTGGGTATGAAAAGCGTTGTGGCTTGGAATGCGGGGACCGGTGCAGGGACAGGTGCAGCGGCTGGGGCGGCCGCCGTCGCCGCCGGTGCCGTGCCCGGTGCTGCGTCCGCCACCACTTCTTTGGCCGGTCATGTAGCCCGCTCAAGCGCGGCTATCGCACCTTTATTGTCGGTGCCCGTGTCTAGGCTGGTGGTATGAAAAGCGGGGCGGCTTTGAGTGCGGAGATCGGTGCGGCGGCGGCGGCCGTCGCGGCTTCTTCTGCTGCGTTGGCTGCCCTGTTGGAGGGCATCGGTACCGGTGATTCGGGTGATCCGTTGCGTGAGGTGTCGGAGGCGTGCCTGGACGGTTTGGCGGAGGTGGCCCGCGCTGAGTCCCGGCTCGCGGCGTTGAAGGGTTTGCTGACCGCCGGGTATGTGCGCTCGTCCGGGGCCCTTGCGGGGCCGGCGGCGAACCTGCGGGACGCCACGGTCCAGGAGATGTCAACGGTCGCGGAAATCGCCTGCGTCCTCACGGTCAGTGAACGCAGCGCGGGGGCGCTGATCACGGACGCCCTGGCCCTGACGGAGGTGCTGCCGCTGACGCTGGCGGCGCTGCAGGGCGGTGAGCTGTCGTGGCAGCACGCCCGGATCATGGTCGATGAGGCCGCGAACCTGGATGCGGCCGGGGCCGCGGCGCTGGAAGGGCATTTCCTGGACCCGGACGCGCCGAACCCGGCCCGGGGTTGCCCGGCAGGGGAACTGGTGCCGGGCCGGTTCCGGGCGAAAGCGCGCGCCTGGCGCGAACGCCACCACCCGGTCAGCATCGAAGCCCGGCACGTGAAAGGCGCGGCGGACCGGCGGGTCGAGTTCTGCCCGGACCGGGACGGCATGGCCTGGTTGCACGCGTACCTGCCCGCGGATACGGCCGCGGGGATCTGGGAACGGGCCACGACGGCGGCCCGGGCGCTGCAGGGCCCGGCCGAGACCCGGACCCTGGCCCAGCTCCGCGCCGACGTCGCCGCGGCCCTGCTCCTGACCAACAACCTCCCCGCCACCACCACCAGCACCACCAGGACCGGCGCCGGCGGGGACGGCACCGGCACGGCGCCCGGCAAGGGCGCTGGCACCGGCAGCGCCGCCGTCACCGGCTCCGGCGACGGCGCCACCAACACGGGCGCCGACGCCATCGGCGGCGTGGGTGTTGGCTTGTCCGGGTGTGTGCCGGTTCCTCGGGCGCAGGTCCTGATCACCGTCCCGGTCCTGTCCCTGCTGGGTGTGACCGAAGGGCCGGCGGTGCTGGACGGGTACGGGCCGATCCCGCCCTCGATGGCCCGGCGCCTGGTCGCCGAGGGGGACGGGTCGTTCTACCGGGTCCTGACCGACCCGCGCGACGGGGCGCCGCTGGAGATCGGCCGGACCAGCTACCGGCTCCCCAAAGCGATGCGGCAATGGTTACGGCTGCGGGACGGGAAGTGCTCGTTCCCGGGCTGCAACAACCCGTCGCTGGACAACGAAGCGGACCACCTCCTGGCCTGGGCCGACGGCGGGGCCACCGGGATCAGCAACCTGGGCCAGCACTGCCGCAAACACCACGGCCTCAAACACACCACCGCCTGGACCCCCACCCCCGCCACCCCCACCAAACCGCCCGGCTGGGTCTCACCCACAGGCCGCACCTACGCCAGCGAACAACAAGACTGGGAACCACCCCACTGGCCCGCTGACTTCCCCCTCACCGGTAACATCCTGCCGCCGGGCAACACCACGACCCCAGTTGAGCTGAACCAAGTCCTGCCTCCGGACCCCGGCGGCTACCCCGACCCCGGCCTGCCCGCGGACCCGTTCGCTGACGCCGGCGGGTACCTTGACTCGGAACTGCCCCCGGACCCGTTCCCGGACTGGTACCACTTCACCGCCCGGGACGAACCACTGGCCGACCACCCGGACGACCACCCGGACGATCCAGCCTGGCCAAACATGCCTCACGACCCGTTTCCGGACTGGCAACTGTTTACGTCAGGGCGCCGCCTACCCGAGAGTCTTCTGCTCCAGGGTGCCGGATAGACCGTAGGTTGCCGGGAGCACGTCATCGGGTATGACGTCTGCAGACATACGATGTCGGATCGGTTGCGGCCGAATCCTAGGCTCCAGGCAGGACTGGCTATCGCACCATGCGGGCGTCGACGAGCATTGGTGCGCCGGGGTCTGTCTGGCCCGTTCCATCAAAATTGAACCCGTTGCGCCGGTAGAAGGCCACCGCACGCGGATTTTCCTTTGCGACCCACAGCATGGCTGGACCATCACCCGCCGTCGCATCAAGCAATGCCTGACCTACTCCGGCGCCGTAGAACTCTGCCGCCACGTAGATGCTAAACAATTGACGGTCGCGCGGGAGCGCCTGGCCTTCCGGCCCGATGCTGGGGCCGAGCGCAAGGTGAAGGACATGACGACATCCTCCCAGCATCCCCGCGTTCGGGAAGTTTGTTGTCGGTCTGTGTAAGAAAACAACCTTCGCGGGACACTTAGTCTTCAGGAAGAAGATCAAAAGGAAGTCATCCGATGTCCGGGGGAGCACCATGTTGGCGGCTAAAGAACAAGCGTTTATTGACCTGCACACTCAGCACTCCGCGCAGGTATACCGCTATATTGCCTTCCGTATCAGCGACCGGCACCGCGCCGAGGAACTCACCGCCGACGTTTTCAGGATTGCGTGGGAAAAGCAGCTTTCGGAACCACCCGGCATTGGCTGGCTGTTAGCGACGGCCCGGAATGTGATCGGCAATGAGTACAAAGGTCGACGGCGCCGCCAGGAACTGCTCGACCGGCTGCAGGATGAGGCCCGCAGCCAAATCCCCGGTCCGGACACGGAAGAGCGCTCGGCAGTGGCGGACGTCCTGGTCCAACTCAGGGAGCGGGACCGCGAGGTCCTCATGCTCAGCTACTGGGATGAACTCCCCACGGCTGAACTGGCCCAGGTGCTCGGATGTTCCACTTCTGCCGCCGCAGTCCGCCTCCACCGGGCGCGTCGGGCGTTCGCGAAAGCCGCCCCCGCCCATCTCATGAACGAACGGAAGGACTAGCCATGGACCGCATCGAAGAGCTCATGAAGAATGCCAAGCCACGGGTCGGAGCACCGGGTGCAGCCACCGAAAGCGACTCTGTCCGCTCGATCGTCTCGACCACGGATCCGAACGTTGTCCACCTGTCGGAGCGCACGCCGGCAGGGCGAACACCGGCACGACGCAAAACCGTCCGGGCCGCGGCGGCAACGGTGATGGCCGCTGCGGCCGTCGTTGCCGCAGTGGTTATCGGCGGGAACCTGATGCCGCAATCGTCGCCCGGCCCTGCCCAGACCGGCGTCCCGACGACGACCGCCTCCACCAGCCCCTCACCGGGTACTGCCAGCCCCTCACCAAGCCCCGCCAGTCCCTCCGCGCCCGCCACTGCAACAGCCGCCCCTTCACCATCGGGGACCGCCGCCGGAGCCTTGAGCACTGGCGGCGTCGCCTGCACGCTGTCCAATATCGACCAGCAGCGCAATGACCAGACGCGTGCCATCGAGGCGATACCCGCCGCCGAGCAGGCGTACTACACAGTGCTGGGCTGTGCTGACGGTTGGCTCGCCTACTCCATCTCCGATGATGGCGTCCGGGCGCTCCACCTCGACGGCGGCAACGCGTGGTACAAGATTGCCAAGCTGCAAAACGGCCGTTTCCTCTGTGATGTCCGGCAAGAGTGGGCCTATGTTTTCAACTGGGAGTTCCAGACGACGAACAATCAGGGACTCACTGCGCAGCAGGCCATGGACAAAGAATTCGCCGCCAAAGGAATTCCGGTCAAACTCCGGCCCCAGCTGGTCGGCGACGGCCCGGCAGCCAAGTAGCCGCAAGCGTCCGGCGCCGGCTATAGGCTGGAGCACATGCAGCTTACGCCGGTCACTCTCTGTTTCCTGCTCCGCGACTGCCCCAGCGGTACCGAAGTGCTGCTGGGGCTGAAGCGGACCGGCTTCGGCATCGGCAAGATTGTGGGCATCGGCGGTCACGTGGAGCCGGGGGAGAGCGACGCGGAAGCCGTGGTCCGCGAGGTGTGGGAAGAAGTCGGCCTGGAGGTGCACCAGGAGGACCTGGCCCACGCCGGCGTCGTCGAATTCATTTTCCCGGCCCGGCCGGAGTGGAACATGTCCTGCCGCCTCTTCACCGCCCGGAAATGGAGCGGCGAAGCGGCTGAGAGCCGGGAAATCACCCCCGAGTGGTTCAGCGTCGAAGCGCTCCCGCTACACCGCATGTGGCAGGACGCTGAGCACTGGCTTCCGCCGGCGCTGGCAGGCGAAACGATCGACGTCGTTGTTGTCCTCAATGAGGACAACGAGACTGTGGCGTCAATCCGCTATCCCTCCACCCAGGGCTGAGCCCGAGCTCCCGCCGAATAATTCCGCGACTCGAAACGGCGGTGCGGTCTATGCCGGGTCGCGCCCGGTAGCCTAGGCTTCGAGCGGTGCCCGACGGTGATCGGGCACTTCGGTAGCTCACCGGCAAGCGGCACACGAATCAATTCGGGGGAACGGCATGGACCCAAGTAATCGCGATCATACGGGCGCGGACCTATACGACGAGGAGCCGCCGCCCGGACCCGGTACCCGCCGGCGCTGGCCGCTGGCTGCTGCCGTCGTTATCGTCGCCCTGGCGGCCGTCGCCGGGGGTGTTGCCGTGGCCGGCAACTTCCGGTCGGCAGACCCCGCCCCCGCAGCGGCCTCGACGGCCGCAGTGGCGGCGCCGACCGAGTCCGCTTCCCTGACGACGACGCCGTCGCCCACCACCGCCGCGCCGGTATCCGTGACGCCTTCGGCATCATCTGCACCCGCAACCGAGGGGACGCCCAGCGGAAACGCAAACGGGCGATACGTCAGTGCTGCGGCCGGAGTGTCGTTCGCCTTGCCCGACCGCTGGACGGCTGAGGAATCCACGAACCAGAATCCCGGGTATCCAGGCACCGGAATCACCATCTTCAACGAAGCCAGGATGCAGGTGGCGTCGCTTTACCACGGCGCCGCCGGGGCAGTTGGCGGCGCCTGCCCTTCAGGCACTTACAAGATGACAGAACTGGACACTGCGCCGGCAGTGGATGCGCCGTGGGCCAAGGCGATGGGCGTGCGGTTTTCCTTCCGCGTGCTGGATGTGCGGGCCAACGGGGGCGCCTTCAAGTACCAGATTGGACTGGTCGACAAAAACAGCGGAGAAATCAAGGACAGCTGCTCGATGTACACCTTCGTGGCCGGCGCGCCCAAGGGGACCTTGATCTTCGCGGACCGTTCCTCCCAAGGGCCCGGGAACGATGAGCCCATCTTCAATTCGCTGGCCGAGGCTAAGGACTTCATGCGGAGCCCGGACTACCGGAAGCTCAAGGCGATGATCGTCAGCCTGCAGATGCAGGACTAGCAACCAAACCAACAAAAAGCGCGGGCCGGCCACCTCCAGGAGGTGGCCGGCCCGCGCTTTTGACTGCCGCGAAGGGACTACGGCAGGTGCCGTTCTTCCACACCGTTGTATTCGCTCAGCGGGCGGATCAGCGAGTTCGAGTCCAGCTGCTCCATGATGTGCGCGGTCCAGCCGGTGATCCGGCTGGCCACGAACAGGGGAGTGAAGGTGGGGGTATCGAAGCCCATCAGGTGGTACGTGGGTCCGGCGGGGTAGTCAAGGTTCGGCTTGATGGCCTTCGCCTCGTCCATCGCCGCCTCAAGTCCGTTGTAGAGCCCCAGCAGCTCCGGACGGCCGTAGTGCGCAATCATCTTGTCCAGGGCTGCCTTCATGGTCGGAACCCGGGAGTCGCCATGCTTGTACACGCGGTGGCCGAAGCCCATAACCTTCTTCTTGTGCGCCAGGGCATCTTCCATCCAGGCCTTCGCCCGGACCGCCGCCTCCTCCAGCGATTCCTCCTGCCGGATGCCGATCTCGTCGAAGGTGTGCATCACGGCCTCGTTCGCGCCGCCGTGCAGCGGGCCCTTCAGCGCGCCGATCGCCCCGGTCACGGCCGAGTGCAGATCCGAAAGCGTCGAGGTAATCACCCGCGCCGTGAAGGTCGAGGCGTTGAAGGAGTGCTCGGCGTACAGGATCATCGAGACGTTGAAGGCCTCGACGACTTCCGGAACCTGCTCCTCGCCGAAGGCCATCCAGAGGAAGTTCGCCGAATAGCCCAGATCCTCCCGCGGCTCCACGAGCTCCTGGCCGTGCCGCCGGCGCTGGTCGTAGGCCACCACCGCCGGCATCGCGGCGAACAGGTCCACGGCCTTGGCCATGTTGGCCTCCCGCGAGGAATCCTCGGCAAGCGGGTGCCGGGCACCCATCACCGAAGCCGCGGTCCGGCAGACATCCATTGGGTGCGAGGTCACGGGCAGTGCGTCGATGACCTGCTTGACCACCGGGTCCAGGGCGCGGCCGGCGCGTTCGGCGCGCGTGAACTCCGCCAGCTGCTCTTCCGTGGGCAGCTCACCGTTCCAGAGCAGGTAGGCCACTTCCTCGAAGCTGCACTTGGCGGCCAGCTCCTGGACCGGGTAGCCGCGGTACAGCAGGGAATTGGTGTCCGGGTTGACCTTGGACACCGCGGTGTAGTCCACCACGACGCCGGCAAGGCCCTTTTTGATCTCATTTTCAGCCATGCTGAAACTCCTTTGTTCCTAACGCCTGTTGACCGGCCGGGGCCGGCAGTCCGGTGGGGTGTCAGACACCCGGGATCTGGAAGTTGAAGACCCCGGTGTCAAAGCGGTTATAGGCCTCGTAATCGACGAGGTCGTAGAGACGCGCACGGGTCAGCATGCTCGAAACCTGGGCCTCCTGGGTGCCGTCGGATTTGATCGATTCCAGAGTACGCTCAGCAGCGCCCATGGCACTACGGAGCAGCGTCACCGGGTAAATGATCATGTTGACCCCGACGCCGGCCAGCTCGTCCATCGTGAACAGCGCGCTCTTGCCGAACTCGGTCATGTTGGCCAGGATCGGCACGTCGACCGCATCCCGGATGGCCTGGAACTCGGACAGGTCCTTCATGGCCTCCGGGAAGATCGCGTCCGCGCCCGCTTCCACGAGGGCCTTGGCGCGCTGCTGTGCCGCCTCGAGGCCGTCCGTGGCCCGGATGTCGGTGCGGGCCATGATCAGGAAGTTGGGGTCCCGGCGTGCGTCGGCCGCGGCCCGGATCCGCTTGGTGGCGGTCTCCAGGTCCACGACGTTCTTGCCGTCGAGGTGGCCGCAGCGCTTCGGGTTGAACTGGTCCTCGATGTGCAGGCCGGCCAGGCCGGCGTTCTCGAGTTCCTGCACGGTGCGCGCCACATTCATCGGTTCACCGAAGCCGGTGTCGGCGTCGACGATCGAGGGCAGGTCCGTCATCCGGGCGATCTGCCCGGCCCGGGTGGCCACCTCGGTGAGCGTGGTCAAGCCGATGTCCGGCAGGCCGAGGTCGTTGGCGAGGACGGCGCCGGAGATGTAGACCCCGGCGAAGCCCTTCTCCTCAATCAGCCGGGCCGAGAGCGGGTTGAACGCGCCCGGGAACTGCGCGATGGTGCCGGAAGCGAGCAGCTCCCGGAAGCGGACCCGCTTCTGCTCCGGCGTGGTCTTCGAATACAGCATTAGAAGAGTCCTTTCGGTGCGGCTGCCAGGTCGATCACGCCGTCGGCGGCCTTGATGTTCAGCTGGTCCAGCTCGCCGGCAGCCAGCTCGGGAAGCCGGGCGGCGGCGGCGAGGAAGCGCTCGATCTCGTCCTCGGCCACGAGGCCGGCGGCGAGGGTGCGGAACTTGTTGACGTACTGCTCGCGCGCGAAAGGCCGGGCGCCGAGCGGGTGCGCGTCGGCGACGGCGATCTGGTCGGTGATGACGGTGCCGTCCTTGAGCGTAATCTCCACCGAGCCGCCGAAGGCCTTCTCGGCGATGTCCAGTGAGTGGTAGCGGCGGGTCCATTCCGGGTCCTCAACCGTGGTCACCTTGTGCCACAGCTCCACGGTATCGGGCCGGCCGGCGCGCTCCGGGGCGTAGGAATCGACGTGGTGCCAGGCCCCGTCCTGCAGTGCCACGGTAAAGATGTACGGGATGGAGTGGTCCAGGGTTTCCCGGCTGGCCGTGGGGCTGTACTTCTGCGGGTCGTTGGCGCCGGAGCCGATCACGTAGTGCGTGTGGTGGCTGGTCTTGATCAGCACGGATTCAACGTTGGCCGGGTCGGTGACCTCGGGGTGCTCGCCGTGCAGCTTGCGGGCCAGGTCAATCCACGCCTGGGCCTGGTACTCGGCGGAGTGCTCCTTGGTGTACGTGTCCAGGATGGCGCGCTTGGCTTCGCCGTCCTCGGGCAGCGGCACCGTGTAGTTGGCGTCGGGGCCGTCGAGCATCCAGGCGATGACGCCGTCTTCACCTTCATAGATCGGCACCGGGGAGGTCTGGCCGCGCATGGCCCGGTCGGCGGATTCAACAGCCATCTTGCCGGCGAACGCGGGGGCGTGGGCCTTCCAGGTGGAGATTTCGCCCTTGCGGGACTGGCGCGTGGCGGTGGTGGTGTGCAGCGCCTGGCCGACGGACTGGAAGATGGTCTCGACGTCGAGGCCCAGCAGGGTGCCGATGCCGGCGGCAGCGGAGGGGCCCAGGTGCGCGACGTGGTCGATCTTGTGCTTGTGCAGGCAGATGGCCTTGACCAGGTTGACCTGGATCTCGTAGCCGGTGGCGATGCCGCGGATCAGGTCTTTCCCACTGGAGCCGACGTGCTGGGCGACGGCGAGGATCGGCGGGATGTTGTCGCCCGGGTGGGAGTAGTCCGCGGCGAGGAAGGTGTCGTGGTAGTCGAGTTCGCGGACGGCGACGCCGTTGGCCCAAGCCGCCCACTCCGGTGCGACCCGCTCCTCAATGCCGAAGACCTTCGAGCCCTTGCCGCCGGTGCTGGGGCCGTGGGTGAGCGCCTGCGCGCGGGCCGCGACGATGGGGGCGCGGTTCAGCGAGGCGATGGCCACCGAGGCGTTGTCGATGACGCGGTTGATCACCATGTCGGTGACCTCATCGGAAACCGCAACCGGATCCGCGGCCACCTTGGCGATCTTGTAGGCGAGCTGGTCCTCGCGGGCCAGGTTTTCCTCGCTCTTGTAAACGCGGACGTGGTGTTCCTTAACCATGGTGCTCCTTTTAGTGAGGTACGTGGGTTGCTTTGACGTGGGAAAGACTTCGGTGCAGATGCAGCGTGGTGGCGGCCTCGGCCAGCCGCGGGTTGCCGGCGGCGATCGCCTCGGCGATAGCCGCGTGCTCGGTGGCCGCGGCTGTGAGGCGCTCGGCGTCGTCGGCTGCCAGCCGGCGAACCCGGACCAGGTGAACGCGCAGGCTGCGCATGGCCTGGGCCAGGTAGGAGTTGGAGATCGCGGCATCGATGGCCGTGTCGAGGCGCCCGACCAGGCTGTAGTACTCGTGCCGGGCCGGGTCGGCGCCGTTGATGAGCTCCGGCGCTCGCAGGAGCTCGCGCCGCAGCTGTTCGAACGTCGCGGCGTCGCCTCGCTCGGCGGCCAACGCGGCGGCCTTGCCTTCGAGGGTTTCGCGGAGTTCGAACAGTTCGTCGATGTCCTCGAGGGAGATGTCGGTGACGACGACGCCGCGGCCGCCTGCCGTCGTCGTCAGCCCCTCCGCGGTGAGCCGGCTGAGCGCCTCCCGGAGCGGGGTGCGTGAGATGCCCAGGCGCTCGGACTGCTCGACTTCGGCGAGCACTGTACCGGGCAGCAGGCGCCATTCGATGATGTCCTCGCGCAGGGCCGCATAGGCCTTGTCGCTGGCGCGCATCGTGACTCCTTCGTTCGCTGACCTCATCAGTGTATACACAATCGGTAGTGCAGCCCAGCATATTGGACAGAAAGGGCATATTCCACCGTCCACTGTATACACGGGCCTTGTGGCGGAACCCGCTGCGGGCTACCATGAGCTGCATCACAACGTCGTGGACGGGATTACTTCATGGTCACCAAAAGCTACCGGGACAGCTACGAACGCAGCGTTGAGCAGCCGGAGGATTTCTGGCTTGAGGCGGCCGGGAAGGTCGCCTGGACCACCCCGCCCGGCCGGGCCCTCGACTCCAGCCGGGCGCCGCTGTACGGCTGGTTTCCCGACGGTGTGCTGAACACCTGCTACAACGCCCTGGACCGCCATGTGGAGGAGGGCCGCGGCGACCAGGACGCCCTGATCTACGACTCCGCCATGCTGGGCACGCAGCAGCGCTTCAGCTACGCCCAGCTCACCGACCTCGTCGCCCGCTTCGCCGGGGTCCTCCGCAGCAACGGCGTGGGCAAGGGCGACCGCGTGGTGATCTACATGCCGATGATCCCGGAGGCCGCCATCGCCATGCTGGCCACGGCGCGCCTCGGCGCAATCCATTCGGTGGTGTTCGGTGGCTTCGCGCCCAAGGAACTCGCCGCCCGCATCCGGGATGCGGCCCCCGCTGCAGTGGTCACCGCGTCCGGCGGAATCGAACCATCCCGCCGGATCGAGTACCTGCCCGCCGTCGCCGAGGCGCTGGAGCTGGCAGGCGCGCCGGAGACACCCGTGCTGGTCAAGGCGCGGGACGGCTTCACGGCGACCGCGGCCGCCCACGGCTGGCTGGACTGGGACGCGGCGATGGCGTCCGCTGCGCCGGCCGAGCCCGTCGACGTCAAGGCCACAGACCCGCTTTACATCCTTTACACCTCGGGAACCACCGGGGCGCCCAAGGGCGTGGTGCGGGACAACGGCGGCCACGCCGTCGCCCTGCGCTGGACGCTGGAGAACATTTACGACGTCGGCCCCGGCGACGTCATGTGGACCGCGTCCGACGTCGGCTGGGTGGTGGGGCACTCCTACATCGTGTACGGCCCGCTGCTGGCCGGAGCCACCACCGTGATCTATGAGGGCAAACCGGTGGGCACGCCGGACGCGGGCGCCTTCTGGCGGGTTATCCAGGACCACAAGGTCAACGTGCTGTTCACTGCCCCGACGGCGCTGCGGGCCATCCGCAAGGCCGACCCCGAGGCCAAACTGCTCGAACAGTACGACATCTCCAGCCTCCACACCCTGTTTGCGGCCGGCGAACGGCTGGACACGGACACCTTCCACTGGGCCTCCCGGATCCTGAACGTCCCGGTGGTGGACCACTGGTGGCAGACCGAGACCGGCTGGGCCATCTGCGCCAACCCGCGCGGCCTGGATGTGCTGCCGATCAAGGCCGGCTCGCCGAGTGTGCCGATGCCCGGCTTCAAGCTGCGCATCCTCGACGGCGCGGGCGACGAAGTGGAGCCCGGCACCGAGGGCAACATTGTCCTGGACCTGCCGCTGCCGCCCGGAACCCTGGCCACGCTCTGGCGCAACGACGAGCGCTACATCTCGTCCTACCTGCAGGCCTTCGAGGGCAGCTACGCCACCGGCGACTCCGGCTACCGGGACGAGGATGGCTACCTCTTTGTGATGGGCCGCACCGACGACATCATCAACGTCGCCGGCCACCGGCTCTCCACCGGCGCCATGGAACAGGTGATCGGCCAGCACCCGGCCGTCGCCGAATGCGCCGTGATCGGACTCGCGGACCCGCTCAAGGGCCAGCGCCCCAGCGGCTACGTGGTCCTCAAATCCGGGGTGGACGTGCCGGAGGAGATCCTGGTCAAGGACCTGATCGCCCTGGTCCGGCGGGACATCGGGGCGGTGGCGGACTTCAAGCACGTCACGGTCGTGGAGGCGCTGCCCAAGACCCGCTCCGGCAAGATCCTGCGCAAGACCATGCGCCAGATCGCCGACGGCGACGAGTACGTGGTGCCGTCCACGATCGAGGACGCCGGGGTGATCGACCAGCTGGTGGGCGTCCTCCGCCCGGGACCGTCCTGACCCGGCATGCCCGCGGCGCAGTAGTTCCAGGCCCGGCGAGCTTCACGCGCCGAGGTGGCATTTCGCGGGGGTTTTTCCCGGAAGCACTGCCGCGAAATGCCAACTCGACGGCGGCCGGGAGCTCTTGGCCGGCGAATCTAGCCCTAATGACGTCAATACTGTCTTTGCCAGTATTGACGTCAAAGACGGCTTGGCGTCAGGTTGCACACTCATGCGGAACTAAGGGCGTTGATTGGTGACAGGTGCGTGAAGGCCCGGAGAACTACAGTGCGGCTACGGGGGGCATCTGATGAAATTCGGCGTCTTCGCCAGGTCAAGCAACGATGTAGTCGATGGTTTGTTCGGTACCGCACCGCCGACGCTTAGGTGAGCTTCGTGTCCGCGAGCAGGTACTTTCCGCCTTTTGCCCATTTTTGGATTCGCGGCGGAAGCTCCGCGATTGCAGCCAGTGCCTGTTGCTCCTCCTCGGGCGAAAGTTCAGTGCCATGTCCGTGTTTCCAGTCCCGGTAGCGGCCTACATACTCGACTCGGCCAGGCCAGCACTGGGACGATGACACGAGGTCCGCCTCCTGCTGGTCCTCCTCATACGAAGAAAATAGAACGATGGCCAATATCTCGCGGAGTTTCACCTCAACTGCGTCGAGGTTGCTGCCTGCAGTGAGCGCCGGGGCCGGCTTCACATCCCCGCAGATATAGCAAACCCAGCGGGGAATCGGCTGTTTGCTGACAAGTGAATGTACTTTGTCTATGGCCCGGACTTGATGTTCTGTCATCGGAACTGCGCCGCAGTTTTCAAGACTCCACCAGACGGCTCCTCCATAGAGACCGAACGTTCCTTCGCAACAGAGGTAGGACCAAGGATCCAACTGATCGGCTGCCTCCATTCCTTCAACTAGCAGCCAGTTGACGAGGTTTTCCTCCCGGCACTCTGTCATCTCCGCTGAGAATTTCCGGGCGATCTGGAGTGCTTCCGCTTTCCATCCGTCCTCAAAGTGGCTGCCGCCTGACAGTTGGTAGCTGCTCCAACTTGAAAGAAATATCTCTCGAATGACCCGCTCTTGGGGAGCCATGAGAAATGTCTCGACCAGGTTGCCTCTCGCGATTGAGTTGATGGCTAAGAGCGCAAGGAATTCATCTCTGGGAATTGACTGGCTGCGCTGCCATCGTCCTATCAGGATCTTGAGGCCGGCCTCGAGCGCGTACTTTGCTACGACCGCACCGTCTAGGAGCCTGAGTAGAAGAAGCGTCGGAGTAGTCGGCGACGTGGCTTTGCAGAGGTCTTCAAATGCCTGTGTGCCACCCCGCCTCCTGACGAAGTCATAGCTCTGGATAAGCAGTTCTGGGACCAAGGATGTGGAGTCCTTGTCGAAGGCTTCCCTTATACGCCTCGCAAGTTCCTCGGGGGAGGGGGCCTCACGGGCCATTGCCTCCGCGGCAAAGAACTCAAGGAAAGTTCGATGAGTGAATGAGTAGAGACGCTCATTTCGCTCGTTGGTACCTTCACTGCCAAGTAGCCATGCCCGATCGGCGCAGAAGTTCAGGAACTCTTTCGCTGACTCCCTTGCTTCGTCCGGAAGGAGCCCGATATCGCTGACCATATAGTCGGAGATGACCTTCGCAATTTGGCGCTCCTCAACTCCCGACTGTGCGGACGTAGTCGAGAAGAACCATTCCGCTATCTGCTGCATCAGCTGGTTGGCGAAACGTGGGACAGCGTGGGACACCTGGATCTGTCGATGAGCGTCCCAGCGTTTGAAGAGGAGTTCAGCGCAGTCGGCATATATGTCTCGGCGGTTGCTCGGTATCTCTCCGCTGCTTCGGTAGAGATTGCAGAGCAGGGACAGCAGGAGTGGATTGATCCTTAGGTCCGCTACACTCTCCGACTCGCTCATAAAACTGTCAATCAGTTCGGCCCGGCCTGCATGAGTGAACCACCTTGTGGCGTACTCCCGCACCTGCTCTACGGAAAACTCTTCGAGCTCCAACTGCCTAAAAAGGGTTCTATCCAGAGGAGCCCTTTCGTACCCCACGGACCGTGTGGTGATTAAAACGGAGGTTGGGGGATACTGCGCGGTAAAGGCATGGATTCTCTGGACCATCTCGGCTCGTTGGGATCGGTCGGTAATCTCGTCCAGTCCGTCAAAAACCATGATCACTTGCCCGGTCAGCAGCATGTTTTCCAGCTCGGATGCGCTGAGCGTCGTGGACCGGTCCACGGCTGTCTTCTGCGCGGCGTAGTCGGTTATGGATGTGTTCCAAGCGTTCCGGACGTACTCACGGCAGCGAACTACAACGCTAGGACTGCCCTCACCGTCGTCTCGTGGCGATGCCATAGCTTGGACAAAGTGCCCAACAAAGGTGCTCTTTCCGGCTCCTGGCGCACCTTTGAGCACCGCTCTGAAGGGTATGAGCGATGAGATCAGATCTTCAGAGTCAACGGTCTCGTGGGTCTTGAGGTCTTTAAAGAGTCTCCCGACATAAAGATCCTGGAACCCCGCCCCACCTGAAACTTCTATGTGGTTGATGATCGGAGTGTGGCCAGCAACCGTAATGAGCTGGGCAAGGTGCCGGGACTTCTCTGCAGTAGACACGAGTTCGTTCAAGTTGCCGGCCAACTTCGTAAGCCGGTCCAGGTAGGCCGTAGCAAGCCCCGTTTTGTTCACCGGCTTGCCCAATGGGGACGCTAGGAAGTCGACGAAGCTCTCTGCATCTTCAACCAACCCCTCGTCGTCGGTTTTGGGGACCATCGCGTCGTATATCTGGATCAAACGCTCCCAGATTGCGCCGATGTGCTCCCCCCACTTTTCGCCTGGAAAATGGATCAGCCACCGCTCCGCCTCGCTGCGAAAGGCGATTTTCATCGCCTCAATAATCTCGGGGTGTGCAGCAGAAGTGGGAATTAGCTTTGCGAGAGCGACAAATCGCATAATCGGCTGAACGCGGACGGAGGCCAGGAACTTGTGGACGTCCTCAGTCTGAGAGGCGGTTAGTGAACTGCCCGCCGATCCCAGGTCGAGCCAGTCCGGGTCATACTTGCCGGAAAGCCGCAGCCGTCGCAGGGCGTACTTAATTCCGCTCGCGATGTTTGTTGTGCCCTTGACGGCTGTGTTGCCGGCCCCAATGCCAGCCACCACAGCCGCCCCCACAGTCAAAGGTTCCATGAGGCTTGACTCTAGCTGAGTCGGACCAGGCTATCCGCGCGCTTGGACGGACACCCCGGATCATGGCGCGCGTACTTACCTAGAACTTCCTGGATTCTCCCCTCAAGCAGCTGTATCCAGATCGATGGCGGCCTTCGCTCTTCCCAGGACTTCGTCGTAGGTGAGGATCGTGATTCCAGCGATACTTCGGCGGAAGGACTCATACGAACGGAAGCGGTACTCCTCGACATCTTCAGTTGGTGAGAGGAACTCCTCCAGTCGGCCAGCGACAACATAGCCTCGGGGCAGCAAAGAAGGGCGTGACGAAGGGTGAAACCTCGTCATTCATTGTCATCTGCTGCCCTCAAAGCGGTTGTCGGTCTCATTCTGGGTTCTTGACTTCCGTCAAATGGTGCCGTGCACGTGGTAGCACGACGGGCAGTTCAAGGTACGTGCTGTACGGATGGCCAGGTCATTGATCTCCTGCAGTACGCCCTCCTTAATGTCTTCCCACCGGTGCTCATGGTCGATAAATACGGACCATGCATGTGGGACGAGGTCTTTGCCGAGGACGATGACCGAAGCCCTTATGGACAGGCCCCAGTGCTTGATCATGTTGAAATCGCCCTGTGGGAAGTTCTCGGCGGTTTGCACGATCTTCAACGCATGATCGAGCTGCATCTGTAGCTGGGCTTGCTCACGGAGGAAGGCCCGCTCGTCTTCTATCGCAGCTGTTGCCTCCCGACGGTCACTGTCCGCACGCTCATCAGCAGCCCGGCGATCACCTACAGCCAGGGACATCGCCGTTGTTCGATCCTTTTTCCCGTTGGCCAGGGCAACCCACAGGCCACCGACAGTGACGATTGCCAGGAAGATCTGAACTAAGTTGCCGACGGCAGGGCTGGCCAAGGCATCTATCACTGCAGGCCCTCAGCTTTCATGGACGCCGAAGATCCCAGTGCCGACTTCTGAGCGGATTCGAACTGGTCGAGGATCTTGATGAAGCTCTCCACACTGTCCTCGCTCTTCTCCCGCCGTACGTGGGCCAGGACCACGCCCCGGTCGTACTGACCCAGTGCGGCGAGCTTCTCGAGGTGGCTGATCGTCAGCCGGACAGCGATGTTATCGTGCCAGCCCTTATAGCCCTCGAACAGGATGCTGTCGAGTTCCTTGCGTCCGACGTCGGTGAGGTTCGTCGACATCACTGCCCCTGTCACGACGTTGTACGCCCCGACAAGTCGAGCCCACCCCTCGTAGGACTCGGTGGGCCACTCGACGACTATGATGATGCTTTTCTTCAGGTGCGTTATTCTGCTCATCACCTTGTAGGTCGGGCAGTAGGCGAAGACAACTCCGCCATCTTCGACGCTACCGCTGCGCTCGGTAACGACGGGTGCCTTGCCGAGGCCGCCTGGAGCGTTTGACTTTGTGTTGCACACAACCGTCAACCGGGCATGATGCTTCTTTTGCAGGTACAACGCCACCTGAGGGGTGCTCTGGTAGAGGGGCTTGCTCTCCACCCACGGCACGTAGATGAACTGGTGCGTGAGGAGCTCGTCCTCGAGTGATGCCATTGGGTACCTTCCTCGCGAGTTTCCCCGAGGATAAGACAAGGCACCGACATTCCCGGGGCGCCGTGCTCATTGGACACTGGGTGGCCATACGAGCAGGTCTAGGACCCTGCCCGGCCCCAGCGGTATTCGTTTTCCGGCCGGCCCGGCGCGCCGTAGCGGGCGGTGCGGGTCACCGTGCCGGCGTCGGCCAGGTACTCCAGATAGCGCCGCGCCGTCACCCGGGACATGCCCAGCGCCTCCATCACCTCGCTGGCCGACACCGCCCCGGTCTGCAGCTTCATGAAGTCCTGCACCGAGTCCAGGGTGGACGTAGACAGGCCCTTGGGCAGCGGCAGTTCGGAGGGTGCCCGCAGGCTCGCGAAAGCTTGATCCACGTCGCTCTGCGACGCGCCGGCCCCGGTGCCGCCCGGCCCGGGGGAGGCCAGCTGCTCACGGAACTGCCGGTAGCTGCGCAGTTTGTCCGCGAACGTCGCGTAGGTGAACGGTTTGATCAGGTACTGCACGACGCCGGTTGCCACGGCGCTGCGGACAATGTTCAGTTCGCGCACGGCCGTAATGGCGATGATGTCGGCAAAAAGACCGGCGGCCCGCATCCGGCGGGCGATGTCCAGCCCGTGCAGGTCCGGCAGGTTCATGTCCAGCAGCACCAGTTCCACCGGCTGGCCCGCGGCGGACAGCTCCGTCATCAGGCGAAGGGCGGACTGCCCGTCCGGGGCGGACCCGGCCAGGGTGAAGCCGTCCAGCCGCCCGATGTACGCGGCGTGGGCCGCGGCCTCGATCGGCTCGTCCTCGACGACGAGTACGCGGATGTCGCTCATTGCTGTTCCTCTGCTGTCCGGGCGGGTTTTACCCGGGAGTCTTCTGTGGGGTCTTCCGCGGTGCCTGCCGGCGCGCTTGGCGCTGCCACCGGAATCGCCGGCAGGGTGACCCGGAACAGTGCCCCGGCCGGGCTGGTGATTGTCATGCTACCGCCCAGACGCTGCACTGCCTGGCGCACCAGCGCCAGCCCGAGTCCGCGCCCGAAGCGCCCTGCCGCCTTGGTGCTGAAGCCGTGCCGAAAGACGTCATCCACGGCGTCCGGATCGATTCCGGGGCCGCTGTCCTCCACCGTGATCTCCAAGGCTCCGCCCTCCGAGGAGACAGACAATTCCACGAGGCGTGGCGGCGGCGCGTCGGCGGCGGCGTCGATTGCGTTGTCGAGCAGGTTCCCGAGGATGGTGACGAGGTCCTGGACGGCCAGCCCGGTTACGGCCGTGGAGCCGCCCGCCGTGAGGATGAGTTCGACGCCGCGTTCGTGCGCTTCGGCCGCCTTGCCCATGACCAGGGCGCCGAGCACCGGCTCCTCGAGCGAGCTGACCAGGTCGTCGGTGAGCCGCTGGCTCAGCTCCAGGTCCTTGGTGGCGAAGTCCAGCGCCTCGGCGCTGCGGCCCAGCTCCATCAGAGACACCATCGTGTGCAGCCGGTTGGCGTGCTCATGGGTCTGGGCCCGGAGCGCGTCGGAGAGCGTCCGCATGGTTTCCAGCTCACTGCCGAGCGACTCGATCTCGGTCCGGTCCCGGATGGTGGCCACGGTGCCGTAGACCGCGCCGGACGGCGCCGGCCGCTGGCGGCCCGCAGCGGAGCGGGGACCCACGGCGGGGCCCTGGTTCACCACCAGCACCCGAGCGCCCGTCAAGTGGATCTCGTCCTGGGCGGTCCGGCCGGATTCAAACAGCTCCTTCAGGCTGGGGGCCAGCGGCAGGTCCGCCAGCGACGGCGGCTCCGCGCCCCGCCCGCCGGAGGAACCGCCGTCGACCGTGCGGGGCGGTACCCCCAGCAGCGCCGCAGCCTGGTCGTTGTACATCACCACCTTGCCGCGCGGGTCAATGAGGATCACACCCTCGCGGACCGAGTGGAGAACCGACTCGTAGTAGGCGAACAGCTGTGCCAGCTGTTCCGGACCCCAGCCGCGGGTCACCCGGCGGAGATAGCGCCCCAGCAGCCACGACGCCGCCGAGCCGGCCGCCAGCAGCGCCACGGCGATCGCGAGCAGGGCGGGCAGGCGGCCGGAAAACGCCACATCCACCGTCCGCACTGTCACGCCGGCCGCCACCAGCGCCCGGACCTTGCCGTCCGCGTCCTTCACCGGGGCGATCGTGCGCACCGAGGGGCCGAGTGTGCCGGCCATGATCTCGGTGAAGACCTCGCCTTTCAAGGCGGCGTCGATCGAGCCGATGTACGGCTTGCCCAGCTCCTCGTCGCGGGGATGGGTCCACCGGGTCCGGTCCGGCGCCATGATGGTGATGAAGTCCGCCCGGGCATCCCGCATCACCTTTTGGGCGTAGGGCTGCAGCTGCGCGGAAGGATCCGGGGCGCTCGCGGCCTGCAGGACCAGCGGGTTGTCCGCAACGGCGGTCGCGATCCCGGCCATCCGCCGGCCGGCCTCCTCATAGGCGTGGTCGCGGGCGTCCACGAACGTGGCCGTGCCAACGATCGCCGTCAGGGCCAGCATGAACAGCAGATGGGACACAAACAGCCTGCGGGCGATGCTCCAGTGATGGATCAACTGCACCTTCCATGACCAATATGAACGCAACGGTGATGCGCGTCACTTCATACCCAAAGATGGAGGAACACGCAGAACGGACGTGATGCGCACCCCAAGCCGCATCGAAGTCCAGCCTATCCAAGGAGAACACCATGGCCTCTCAAAGAGGAGAGTCAGCGGCACAGGCCGCGGCGCCGGTCAAGAAGCGCAAGGGGCTGGACAAGTCCCACTACCTGTACATGGCCGTCATCATCGCTGTTGTTCTCGGGGCCCTCGTCGGGTTGATCTTCCCCGAGTTCGGCAAGTCCCTCAAGCCGCTGGGCGACGGCTTCATCAAGCTCATCAAGATGTTGATCGCCCCCGTCATTTTCTGCACCATCGTCCTCGGCATCGGCTCCATCGCCAAGGCGGCCACGGTCGGCAAGGTCGGCGGTCTGGCCCTGGGCTACTTCATCGTTATGTCGACCTTCGCCCTGGCCATCGGCCTCGTCGTCGGCAACCTGATCCACCCGGGTGAGGGCCTCAAGATCGCCCCCTACGATCCGAACAAGAAGGCCGCGACGGACAGCACCGTCGACTTCCTGCTGGGCATCATTCCGGGTGACATCCCCGTGCTGCCCACACTCTTTGCGGCCATCCTCATTGGTTTCGCGCTGCAGAAGATGGGCCCGCAGGGCACCCCGATCCTGAAGGCCATCGGCCACGGCCAGGTCCTCGTGTTCCGCCTGCTCATCATGATCATGTGGCTCGCCCCGGTAGGTGCGTTCGGTGCGATCGCCGCCGTCGTCGGCGCCACCGGCGTCCAGGCCATCATCAGCATGGCCACCCTGATGGTCGCCTTCTACATCACCTGCGCCGTGTTCATCGTCGTGATCCTGGGTGGTGTGCTCAAGGTGGTCACCGGCGTCAACATCTTCCGCCTGATGAAGTACCTCGGCCGCGAATACCTGCTGATCTTCTCCACCTCCTCCTCGGAGTCGGCCCTGCCCCGCCTGATCGCGAAGATGGAACACCTCGGCGTGTCCAAGCCCGTGGTCGGCGTCACCGTCCCCACCGGGTACTCCTTCAACCTCGACGGCACGGCCATCTACCTGACCATGGCCTCCCTGTTCGTCGCCAACGCCATGGGCACTCCGCTGGACCTGGGCGCGCAGGTCTCACTGCTGATCTTCATGATCATCGCCTCCAAGGGCGCCGCCGGTGTCACCGGCGCCGGCCTCGCCACCCTGGCTGCGGGCCTGCAGGCCCACCGCCCGGAACTGCTGGGCGGCGTAGGCATGATCGTCGGCATCGACCGCTTCATGTCCGAGGCCCGCGCGCTGACCAACTTCACCGGCAACGCCGTGGCGACGGTCCTGATCGGCACCTGGGTCAAGGAAATCGACGGCGGACAGGTTGAGCGTGTCCTCTCCGGCGCCGAGCCCTTCGACGAGCAGACGATGATGGCCGGCCACGCCGGTCACGAGGCCGCCGTTGAACCGGCTGTCCAGACCGGCCAGCCGGTGCCCGCCAACGCCTGAGCACCACCCCGAAGGACCTGAAACCGCCCGGACGCGCACCCCGCGTCCGGGCGGTTTTGTGTGTTCCGAAACCCTGCCGCCGAAGCAACCCTCGACCTCTACCAGAGGGTAAAGGCGCGCGGAACGGCGGTTGTCAAGGTCCGTCGAATACCGTGTCGGGGGCTGTAACCTTGGGAGGAACGACGATCCGCTACTGGCGGGCCGCCAGCAGGATCAAGCAGTCAGCATCAAGCCGGCAGTACCAGGCAGCGACACCAGGCCAGCCGGATCAAGCACCAAATCACCGTCATCGAAAGTGTGGATAGATACGTGAGCAGCGAACAGGGGTCAGCCACTCTGGAAGGCACCGAACTCGACCTGGACGACGCAATCATGGGCCCCACCGGGCGCCCCCAACGCGACTTCCCGGAGCCCGCGCCGCTGTCATCCCACGGCCCGGCCCGGGTCATCGCCATGGTCAACCAGAAGGGCGGCGTGGGCAAGACCACGTCCACCATCAACCTGGCCGCCGCCCTGGCCGAATACGGCCGCCGCGTGCTGCTGGTCGACTTCGACCCGCAGGGGGCCCTCTCAGCCGGCCTCGGCACCAACCCGCATGAACTCGACCTCACGGTCTACAACGTCCTGATGGACCGCAAGGTCGACATCCGCGACGCCATCCAGAAGACCGGCGTCGAGAACGTGGACCTGCTCCCGGCCAACATCGACCTCTCCGCCGCGGAAGTCCAGCTGGTGAACGAGGTGGCCCGGGAACAGGTCCTGGACCGTGCCCTGAAAAAGGTCGAGGACGACTACGACGTCGTCCTGATCGACTGCCAGCCTTCGCTCGGCCTGCTCACGGTCAACGCACTGACCGCAGCCCACGGCGTGATCATCCCGCTGATCTGCGAATTCTTCGCCCTCCGCGCGGTCGCGCTGCTGGTCGAGACTATCGACAAGGTCCAGGACCGGCTCAACCCGCGCCTGCAGGTCGACGGCGTGCTCGCCACGATGTACGACGCCCGCACCCTGCACGGCCGCGAGGTCATCGCCCGGCTGGTGGAGGCCTTCGGCGACAAAGTCTTCGAGACCGTCATCAAGCGCTCCATCAAGTTCGCCGACGCCACCGTGGCGGCCGAACCCATTACCAGCTACGCCGGCAACCACGCCGGCGCCGACGCCTACCGCCGCCTGGCCAAAGAGCTGATTTCGCGCGGCGGCGCCCCCTAGCCAGGGCTGTGACGGCCACAGCGACCCCGACGGCGGAAGTGTTGCCGCCTGGGAAAAAGCCCGGCTTCGAGGTCCGGCTGGCCAACTTCACCGGACCGTTCGACCTGCTGTTGGGCTTGATTTCCAAGCACCAGCTGGACATTACCGAGGTGGCCCTGGCCACGGTCACCGACGAGTTCATCAAGTACATCAAGGGGCTGCAGCGGCTGGGGGAGGACTGGGCGCTGGATGAGGCCAGCGAGTTCCTGGTGATTGCCGCCACCCTGCTGGACCTCAAAGCGGCGCGGCTGCTGCCCGCCGGCGAGGTCGAGGACGACGAAGACATCGCACTGCTCGAGGCCCGCGACCTGCTCTTCGCCCGGCTGTTGCAATACAAGGCCTTCAAGCAGGTGGCCGGACTCATCGGCTCGACGCTCGAACTGGAAGGCCGGCGCTACCCGCGGCAGGTCGCGCTGGAAAGCCACTTCGCGGCACTCTTGCCGGAGCTGGTCTGGAAACACACCCCGCAACAGTTCGCGGCCCTGGCCGAGGCGGCCCTGAAACCCAAGGCAGCGGCCCCCACCGAGGTAGGCCTCGCGCACCTGCACGGGACGCCGGTTAGTGTGAAAGAACAGGCCGAAATCATCGGCCACCGGCTCCGGCTGGGCAAAGCGCTCACCTTCCGGGCCCTGATCGCCGACGCCGAGTCAACCCTTGTGGTGGTGGCCCGGTTCCTGGCCCTGCTGGAAATGTTCCGGGACAAGGCGGTGGCCTTCGACCAGCTGCTACCCCTGGGCGAGCTGTCCGTGCACTGGACCGCCGACGGCACGGACTGGAGCAGCGAGAATCTCAGCGAAGAATACGAGGAACAGCCGTGACGGACCAACTGCCTGAGACCGCGCCTGAGACCGCGCCGGACGCCGGGCCGGATGTCGCCAACCTGCCCGGCGGCGCCCGCGCCGCCCTCGAAGCCGTGCTGATGGTGATCGACGAACCGGCGACGGCCACGGAGCTGGCCAGCGGCCTGAACCTGACAGTCGACGTCGTCGAGGGCCTGCTCGGGGAACTGCAACGGGAGTATAACGGCTATACTGGTAATGCCCCGGATGCGGACGACGCCGGCAGTACACCTGAAAATACTGCTTTCAGTGCCGCCCCCCGGGGTTTTGAATTGCGGAATATCGCCGGCGGCTGGCGTATCTATTCCCGCGCTGAGTTCGCCGACGTCGTTGGCGGATTCGTGCTGGAAGGACAGACAGCCAGGCTGACGCAGGCGGCGCTCGAAACGCTCGCCGTCATCGCCTACCGCCAGCCCGTATCAAGGGCGCGGGTGTCTGCAATTCGAGGGGTCAATGTTGACTCTGTCGTGCGGACGCTGACCCAGCGCGGACTGATCGAGGATTCGGGACACGATCCCGAATCCGGGGCCATCCTGTACCGCACGACGTCGTATTTCCTTGAACGCA
Organism: uncultured Arthrobacter sp.; assembly: GCF_964021775.1. Taxonomy (GTDB): domain Bacteria; phylum Actinomycetota; class Actinomycetes; order Actinomycetales; family Micrococcaceae; genus Arthrobacter. The sequence continues at coordinate 205,924 of NZ_CAXHZI010000005.1, read as the reverse complement.
TGGGAATCGGCTCGGTGGCTGAGTTGCCTCAGCTTTCACCCCATCTTCCAGGGCTTGAAGGCATAGCAGAGTTTTACGACGCAGGAAGAATGTAGGCAGGAACGCTGCCTGCGCAACGAGTATCCACCAGGGCAGAACCAGTTGCCCGGCCGGTGGGGGACTGCCGTGGGGCAGCCGCCACAGGCCAACAAACGAAGGACGGGTCATGACACAGGCGGGACGCCAGGGTTCACCACGTAACGGTTCGGGACGCACCAGCGCCGGACACCAATCAGCACGCACCCAGGGTGCGGGCGGCGCCGGCCGCGGCCAGGGCGACTTCACCAAGGGCGGCGGCGACCGCCCGTTCAAGCGGCCCAAGCCGCGCGAAGAAGCATTCGTCGATCCGGACCTCAACCCGGGAGCCGCCGGCGGCGCGGCCCCGGACCAGGGTGACCGGAAGGGCGCCAAGCCGGCCGCACGCAAGCCGGCGGCCCGCAAGCCCGGCGCCGGCAAGGTGCCCGGCACGCCGGGCGCACTCAAGCCCAAGCCGCGCATCGGCGCCGGCGCGGCCAAGGCCACCGGCTCCCGCGCCTTCGGCAGCGAACGCTTTGGGCAGAACCTTGGCCCGGTCCGCAAGCCCGCCCGCAAGCGAGGCCCGCGCGCCGAGGTGCCGCAGTCTGAGCTGCACGACGCCGACGGCATCCGGCTGCAGAAGGTCATGGCCTCCGCCGGCGTCGCCTCGCGGCGCGTCTGCGAGGAAATGATCGCCGAAGGCCGCGTTGAGGTCGACGGCCAGGTCGTCACGGAGCTCGGCGTGCGCGTCGACCCCAAGACCTCGGTGATCCACGTGGACGGCCTGCGCATCCAGCTGGACGAGAACATGGTCTACATGGTGTTCAACAAGCCCAAGGGTGTCGTCTCCACGATGGAGGACCCGGACGGCCGCCCGTGCATCAGCGACTTCGTCCGCAACCACCACGGCGAACGCCTCTTCCACGTCGGCCGGCTCGACGTCGCCACCGAGGGCCTGCTGCTGCTGACCAACGACGGCGAACTCGCCAACCGGCTGACGCACCCCTCCTATGAGGTCCCCAAAACCTACCTCGTCCAGGTCCGCGGGCCGTTCCCGCAGGGCGTCGGCGCGCAGCTCAAGGCCGGCGTCGAACTCGAAGACGGCATCGCCTCGGTGGACTCCTTCAAGCTCGTCGACTCGACCCCGGGCCACGTGCTGATCGAGGTCGTACTGCACTCGGGCAAGAACCGCATCGTGCGGCGCCTCTTCGACGCCGTCGGCTTCCCGGTGCTGCGCCTGGTCCGCGTCAAGGTCGGCCCCATCGGCCTGGGCGACCAGCGCCAGGGCAGCATCCGCAACCTTGGCAAGCAGGAAGTCGGCCACCTGCTGGCATCCGTGGGGCTGTAAGGCATGTCCGCATTTCGCACCCACGGCCGCGGCCACCTGAACGGGCCGGTCGTGGTCGTGGGAACCGGGCTGCTGGGCACCAGCATCGGGCTGGGACTTCGGGGCCGCGGCGTCGCCGTGTTCCTCTCCGATCCCTCGCCCACCAACCAGGCCGTCGCCGTCGACATCGGCGCAGGCCTGCCCTTGTCGCGCCTGGACGGCGAAACGCCGGAACTCGTGGTGGTCGCCGCGCCGCCGGACGTCACGGCCGACGTCGTCGCCCGGGCCCTCGAGGACTACCCGCAGGCCGTCGTGGTGGACATCGCCAGCGTCAAGGCCGGTATCCAGGCGGAGCTGCGCGCGCGCGGCGCTGACCTGGGCCGCTATGTGGGCACCCACCCGATGGCGGGCCGGGAGAAGTCCGGCCCGGTCGCCGCCCGCGGCGAACTGTTCACCTCGATGCCGTGGGTGCTCTGCCCCTCACCGGAAAGCCGGCCCGAAGCGCTGCAGGCGGCGCGGTCGCTGGCCGGGGACCTGGGCGCCGTCGTCTCCGAATTCGGGGCCGAGGAACACGACGAAGCCGTGGCGCTGGTCTCGCACCTGCCGCAGGTCATGTCCTCCCTGGTGGCCAGCCGGCTGCAGGGAACGCCGCTGCACGCCCTTTCGCTTGCCGGCAACGGATTGCGGGACGTGACCAGGATCGCCGCGAGCGACCCCACGCTCTGGGTGCAGATCCTCGGCGCCAATGCGGCCAAGGTCGTCGAGATCCTCTACGGCGTCCGCGATGACCTTAACCGGCTGATCGGGACCCTCGAGGACCCGATGGCGCCGGGCGCCCGGCTGGACCTCGCGCAGCTGATCAGCGAAGGCAACGCCGGCCAGTCCCGGATTCCGGGCAAGCACGGCGGGCCGCCACAGGCCTACTCCTGGCTGACCGTCCTGGTGGATGACACGCCCGGTCAGATCGCCAAGCTCCTGACGGAGATCGGCGAGATCGGCGTGAACCTCGAGGACCTCCGCCTGGACCACTCTTCAGGACAGAATGTCGGCATGGTGGAAATCTCCGTGCTGCCCAACAAGCATGAACTGCTCATCGAAGCCCTCAACGACCGTGGATGGCGGGTACTCCAGTAATGACCCAGGAACTCATTGAAACGGTGGACGTCGTCCGCCCCGGCAAAAGCCTGGTCGTCGCAATCGACGGCCCCTCCGGCTCCGGCAAATCCAGCGTCAGCAAAGAGGTGGCACGCCGGCTCAGGCTGGCCTACCTCGACACCGGAGCGATGTACCGGGCCCTGACCTGGTTCTGCCTCGACAGCGGAATGGACCTTGCCGACGGCGAGGCGATTGAAGCCGCTGCCGAGGCCCTTCAGCTCGAGGTCAGTACCAGCCCGCAGGAAGAGTACGTCCGGGTGGCGGGTGCCGATATTACCGAGGCCATCCGTGAACCGGCCATCTCCGCGGCGGTCAGCGCCGTCGCCACCACCCTCGGCGCCCGGACCGAGCTGATCCGCCGGCAACGCGAACTGATCGAAAAGCACCACCGGCGCATGGTGGTGGAGGGACGCGACATCACCACCGTCGTCGCGCCGTCCGCCGAAGTCCGGATGCTGCTCACCGCCAGCGAGGAGGCCCGGCTTCGCCGCCGCGGCATCCAGCTCGGCGGCAGCCAGAACGCCGAACAGCTCGCGGCGCAGGTCACGGCCCGGGACGCCAAGGATTCCACCGTGGTGAACTTCACCCAGGCCGCCGACGGCGTGGTTACCCTTGACTCCTCGGACCTGGACTTCGCCCAGACCGTCGACGCGGCCCTCGGGATCGTGCACCGGGTCATCAGCCACACGGCCATCAACCCCACGGCCATCAACCGTGACTGAGGCCGCAGCCGGGGCGCAGCTTCCCGGCCGCTGGTACCTCTTCGGGACCATGGCCTGGAGCCGTCCGGTCGGCTGGCTGCTAGACCACCTGGTGTACCGGACCACCGTCAGGGGCCGCGCCAACGTTCCGGCGGCCGGACCGGTGATCTTCGCCGGGAACCACATCAGTTTCCTCGACGGCCCGGTCATGTTCGGCGCCGCGCCGCGGCCCATGCACATCTTCGTCAAGAAGGAGATGTTCAAGGGGTTCCTCGGCCTGGTCCTCAGGGCTTCCGGCCAGCTGCCGGTGGACCGCTCGGGGGACCGGGCGGCGCTGGAACGGGCCAAAAGTGTCCTCGACGCCGGACGGTGCGTCGGGATCCTTCCCGAAGGCACGCGGGGGAGCGGAGAGGCGGCGGCGATCAACAACGGCGTGGCCTGGCTCGCGCTGAACTCCGGCGCGACCGTCATCCCGGTGGCCATCCTGGGAACCAGGATCAGCGGCGAGCACCTCAACGCCGTTCCCCGGCCCGGCCGGCGGCTGCAGGTCAGCTTCGGCGGTGCCCTCACCGTAAGCCGCAGGCCCGGCGAGACCGGGCGTGCTTCAATGGACAGGGTGGGAACCGAGATCCGCGCCGCACTGGCGCGCCACGTCCAGGACACAATTCAGTACAGCGGGCAGGGACTGCCCGACGCGGATTCCCCGCAAGAACGACAGACAGCAGTAGCCGGGACGCCGGCAGATCACCACCAAAGGAAAGTGCAATGAGCGATACGACTCAAACCCCCGGCCATTTTGGCGCCGGCGAAGACGAATACACGCCCACCGGCACGGACCAGGTGGCGGAGAATCTTGCCGCCCTGGACGACGAGGAAGCCGAGCTCCGCGCGGCCTCGCTCCGGGCCGGCCTGGACGACTACGAGCTGGACGAGGAAGACGCGGCCCTGCTCAGCGGCCGCTACGAGGACGAGGACTTCGACGGCCCGGTCAAGCTTGACCCGGTGCTGGCCATCATCGGCCGCCCCAACGTCGGCAAGTCCACCCTGGTCAACCGCATCCTGGGCCGCCGCGAAGCCGTGGTTGAGGACACCCCCGGCGTCACCCGCGACCGCGTGATGTACTCCGCGCACTGGAACGGCCGGAACTTCACCGTCGTCGACACCGGCGGCTGGGAGCACGACGCCCGCGGCATCCACGCCCGCGTTGCCGAGCAGGCCGAGATGGCCGTGGAACTCGCCGACGCCGTGCTGTTCGTGGTGGACTCCGCCGTCGGCGCGACCGCCACGGACGAGGGCGTCATGAAGATGCTGCGCAAGTCCAAGAAGCCGGTCATCATGGTGGCCAACAAGGTGGACGACTTCGCCCAGGAAGCCGACTCGGCCGCGCTTTGGGGCCTCGGCTTCGGCGAGCCGTACCCGGTCTCGGCGCTGCACGGCCGCGGCGTCGCCGACCTGCTCGACCACGTCATGGACACGCTGCCGGAATTCTCCACCATCGAAGGCCTCGAGCGCAGCGGCGGACCCCGCCGGATCGCGCTGATCGGCCGGCCGAACGTCGGCAAGTCCTCGCTGCTGAACAAGCTGGCCGGCTCCGAACGCGTCGTCGTTGACAACACTGCCGGCACCACCCGCGACCCGGTCGATGAATTCATCGAACTCGGCGGCCGGACCTGGCGCTTCGTGGACACGGCAGGCATCCGCCGCCGCCAGCACATGGCCCAGGGCGCGGACTTCTACGCCTCGCTGCGCACCCAGAGCGCGCTCGAAAAGGCGGAGGTCGCCGTCGTGCTCCTCGCCGTGGACGAGGTGCTCAGCGAGCAGGACGTGCGCATCCTGCAGCTGGCGATCGAGTCCGGCCGCGCGCTGGTGCTCGCGTTCAACAAGTGGGACCTGCTCGACGACGAACGCCGCACCTACCTGGAACGCGAAATCGAACAGGACCTGGCGCACGTGGCGTGGGCCCCGCGCGTGAACATCTCGGCCAAGACCGGCTGGCACAAGGACCGGCTGGTCCCGGCCCTGGACACCGCGCTGGAGAGCTGGGACAAGCGCATCCCCACCGGACGCCTTAACGCGTTCCTCGGCGAACTGGTGGCGGCCCACCCGCACCCGGTCCGCGGCGGCAAGCAGCCCCGCATCCTCTTCGGCACCCAGGCCTCGAGCCGGCCGCCGAAGTTCGTGCTCTTCACCACCGGGTTCCTGGACCCCGGCTACCGCCGCTTCATCACGCGCCGGCTCCGCGAAACCTTCGGCTTCGAGGGCACACCGATCGAGGTCAACATGCGGGTCCGGGAAAAGCGCGGCAAGAAGCGTTAATTCCGACACGCGTGGCCCGTCACACGGTGAAAGTGTCACGGGCACCCTCCGGAATCGTGTAAGCTTTTGGAGGTGGTTCGGCCGGACTGCTCGGATGAAATCCTTTGGATAACAACAGGAGATCATCAAGAGCGGAGAACGGCGGAACCAGCGGGCTGTAGCGCAGCTTGGTAGCGCACTTGACTGGGGGTCAAGGGGTCGCAGGTTCAAATCCTGTCAGCCCGACCAACAGAAAGTACCCCGCCATTCCGGCAACGGAATGGCGGGGTTTTCTGTATTTAACCGCAAGATTGAGAACGCGCCCGCTCTAGAGGCGCCTATTTCAAAAAGCGTGACGTCCGGCGGTCGGCCAGGATCTTGCCCTTCGTTTGGCAGGCAGGGCAGTACTGCAGCGCGGTGTCGGCAAAGGAAACCTCGCGCACCGTGTCTCCGCAGACGGGGCACGCTCCGCCGGCGCGGCCATGGACCCGCATATGGCTCCGCTTCGTGTCCTTCAGTTCGCTGGGCGGTTTGCCGCCGGCCTCGGCCAGCGCGGTTCCCAACACTTCGTGGATGGCGTCATACAGGCGCTGCACCGCGGGCCGGTCCAAGGAGCTGGCGATGGCGAACGGGGACGTCCGGGCCGCGTGCAGAATCTCATCGCTGTAGGCGTTCCCGATTCCGGCGATCACGCCCTGGCTGCGCAGCACCCCCTTGATCTGCTGGTTGCTGGCCGCCAGGATTCCGGCCAGCGCGTCGACGTCGAACCCGGGGCTGAACGGATCCGGGCCCAGAGCCGCGATCCCGGGGACGTCGGAGGGGCTGCGGGCCAGGTAGACCGCCAGGCTCTTCTTCGTGCCGGCCTCGGTCAGGTCCAGGTCGAGCGGTCCGGTCCCGCTGGAGAAGGACAGCCGGGCCGCGAGATGGCCGCTGCCCATTTTCAGCGGTGTCCCGGTGGGCGCGTCGGTGAACCGGACCCAGCCCGCCCGGGCCAGGTGGAAAATGAGATGCAGCCCGTCGGCGTCCAGATCCACGAACTTGCCGTGCCGGCGGACCCCGGTCACGGTCCGGCCCTCCAACTCGGAGATGGGGGGATCCGCCGTCTTCAGCACTGCGAAGGAGACGATCTGGACTTTCGTCAGGACTGTTCCGCGCAGGCGCGTGTCCAGGAAGTCCGCCAGGGCCGCCACTTCGGGTAGCTCAGGCATGGCCAAATCCGGCCGGAACGGGTGCACATGCTGCCATGGCCCCATCATGCCAGAGTCCTCCCGGGGCCCGGCCGGATATGCCTATACTTTCAGCGGCGGCCTGTCCGATCGGCCGCCGTCGACCTTGGTGATTGACCCGACGAAAGGCCCGCCATGAGCATCATTCCCGAAGAGCTGTCCTACACCGCCGAACACGAATGGGTTTCCGCCCCGAATTCCGACGGCGTCGTGCGCGTAGGGATCACGGATTTTGCCCAGGACGCACTGGGGGACGTCGTTTACGCCCAGATGCCGGAGGTCGGCACCGACATCAAGGCCAACGACGTCGTCGGGGAGGTCGAATCCACCAAAAGCGTCAGCGACATCTACGCCCCGGTCAGCGGCGAAGTGGTGGCCCGCAACGAGGCGCTGGACACCGATTCCGCCCTGATCAACTCCGATCCGTACGGCGAGGGCTGGCTGATCGAAATCAAGCTCGCGGAAGCCGACGCCGTCGAGTCATTGCTCAGTGCATCGGAGTACGAACAGCAGGTAGGCTAAAGGGAAGGCCTCCGGGCCGTGTTACTGGACACGTCAGTTGTTGGACACAGCAATTGATTGGACCGGTGGCCGGCCGGGGGACTGACTACCGGATCTGCCAGGCTTTTCCGGACGGCATGCGTTGTTTGCAGGGGGGACACCTGCAACGAATGAGGAGGACTCAATGGTTCGGCACGGACAGAACGACACCGGTGACTACGGCACGGGTGGAGTGAAAGCCTCGGAGACCACATCGATCCATCTCACCCCTGTGCGCGATGAGCCCACCATCACCCCGAAGGTTTCGGCCGAGGAACGCTCGGCCGTCGAATCCCTGCCGGCCGGGTCCGCCCTGCTGGTGGCCCACAGCGGCCCCAACGCCGGCGCCCGTTTCCTGCTTGACTCGGACGTCACGACGGCGGGCCGCCACCCCGACGCCGACATTTTCCTTGACGACGTCACGGTCTCGCGCCGCCACGTCGAATTCCGCCGCACGGCGCGCAGCTTCGAAGTTGTGGACACCGGGAGCCTGAACGGCACCTACGTCAACCACGACCGTGTCGACAGCGTGGAGCTGAAGTCCGGTAACGAGGTGCAGATCGGCAAGTTCCGGCTCACCTTCTACCTCAGCCCTGCCCGTACCGCAGGCAACGTCTGATATCGGGGTAGTTGCCTGTGGCCATGGCACAAGCCGAACGGCGCGGACCCCAGGTCCTGAACATCGGGGAGGTCCTGGCTCAACTGAGCGACGACTTCCCCAACATGACGGCGTCGAAAATCAGGTTCCTTGAAGAAAAGGGACTCATCAACCCGCAACGGACCCCCGCGGGTTACCGGCAGTACTCGGAGAGCGACGTCGAACGGCTCCGCTTCGTGCTGGCCCTGCAGCGGGACCAGTACCTGCCGCTGAAGGTCATCAAGGACTACCTTGACGCGATCGACCGCGGCGAACGGCCGGACAACCTGCCGCCCGGCGTCACGGTCTCACCGCGGATCGTCTCGGACCAGCTTGCCGCCGAACTGAACAACCGGGTGCGTCTGCTCAGCGAGGAGCAGCTCCGCGCCGAGTCCGGGGCCAGCGTCCCGTTGCTCGAGTCCCTGCTGAGCTTCGGCCTGATCGGGCACGTCAACGGCAAATTCGACGAACACGCGCTGCAGGTTGCCCGGGCCTGTGTCCAGCTGGAGGGCCATGGCCTGGAACCGCGCCACCTGCGGCCCTTCCAGGCCGCCGCGGAACGCGAATTCGGGCTGGTGGAACGCGCGGTGGCCACCCTGACCTCGCGCAAGGACGCCGCCTCGCATGCCCGCGCCGCGGAGGCCGCCCGTGAAATCAGCGAACTCTGCCTGTCGCTGCACCGCGCCCTGGTCCAGGACCGCATCTCAAGGATGGACAGCTGATGATCGAGGTGGAGATCGTAGGCGTACGGATCGAATTGCCGTCGAACCAGCCGCTGGTCCTGCTCAAGGAGATGCACGGTGAGCGCCACGTCCCGATCTGGATCGGCACCCCGGAAGCCAGCGCCATCGCCCTGGCCCAGCAGGGCGTCGTCCCGCCGCGGCCGATGACTCACGATTTACTGGTGGACGTGGTCGAAGCGCTGGGCCACACGATCGTCAGCGTGAACATCGTGGCCGTCGAGGACAACATCTTCTACGGCCAGCTGCAGTTCGAAGACGGCACCACCGTCAGCTCCCGGGCCTCGGACGCGCTGGCCCTGGCCCTGCGGGCCAAGTGCCGGATCTGGTGTGCGGATTCGGTGATGGAGGAGGCCGGAGTGCGGATCACCGAACACGACGACGGCGAGGCGGCCCAGCCCGGGCCCGCCGTCGACGAAGAGGGCGAGCTGCGGCGCTTCCGGGAGTTCCTGGACGACGTCGAGCCCGAGGATTTTGCCGGCTGAGACCGGCCCAAGCTTAAAGTTGGGGTCGAAAGTTTCGACACGCCCCCGCAATACCCCCAACGTCTTTGACCTTGGGCCCCGGCAGGCCTAACGTCGGAGGTACAAGTTCCCATTGCATACAACAGCAGCGCAAGTCACACTGGACAGTGCAGCCGGATCCGAAATTACACGAATGAATTTCGTGCCGTGACGGTCCGACGCCGGTCCCGGACCGCGTGTTGTTGCTGCAAGTTCCCGCGGGAACTCATGACAAGGAGGATCCACGTGAGTCCGAAAGGCGAAGCAGGCGAGCTCAAGCAGGCCTCGACGGCAGGCGTTGCCGTGCCCGCGAGCGGCGCGCAGGGCCTGCTCTTCACCGAGGATCTTCCTGTCCTGGACGAAGACGCGGGCTACCGCGGCCCGACGGCCTGCAAGGCGGCCGGGATCACCTACCGCCAACTCGATTACTGGGCACGCACCGGACTTGTCGAGCCTGCCGTGCGCGGCGCTGCCGGTTCCGGCTCACAGCGGCTCTACGGCTTCCGCGACATCCTGGTCCTCAAGGTCGTCAAGCGGCTCCTCGACACCGGCGTCTCGCTGCAGCAGATCCGCTCCGCAGTGGAGCACCTCCGGGAGCGCGGGGTTGAGGACCTCGCCCAGATCACCCTGATGAGCGACGGCGCCAGCGTTTACGAGTGCACCTCGGCGGACGAGGTCATTGACCTGGTCCAGGGCGGGCAGGGTGTCTTCGGCATCGCCGTCGGCCGGGTCTGGCGCGAAGTGGAAGGAAGCCTCGCGTCCCTTCCGAGCGAACACGCCGCGGACCAGTCCTTCCCGGACGACGAACTCAGCAAGCGCCGCGCCGCCCGCAAAATCGGATAGCACGGCGCACCACCCGTTCCGCAAAGCAACGCGGGGTCACTTGGCGTCCATCACACCGTGGTGGATAGACGCGTAGTGGCTCCGCGTTGCTTTTTGTTTGCAGTGCTAGCGCTGGCTCCGGTTACGCACCGTCCCGGCGGACACCAGCTCCCCGGTGCGTCCGGTCCCCATCAGGTTGGCCAGCAGCGAGTCGAACAGCGCGGCGGCGTTCTTGGCCGAGTCCCCGGGCCAGTGATGCACCGAGTGGGCGGCGCCTTGGATCTGCTGCCAGTTGGCCTGCTCCGGGATGTGCGGGCTCAGCAGCAGTTCGCCGAACATGGACTGCATCTCGGCCAGGCGGAAGCTGTGCTCCGCGGAACCGCTGCGGACCCGGTTGGCCACAATGCCCGCAGGCGAAAGGCCGGGTGCGAATTCCTGCCGGAAGAGCTGGATTGCCCGCATGGTGCGCTCGGTGCCCGCGACGGAGAACAGCCCCGGCTCGGCAACCAGGGCCACCTTGTCGCTGGCAGACCATGCCATCCGGGTCAGCCCGTTCAGCGAGGGCGGGCAGTCCACCAGCACGAGCTCGTAGTGACCGGCACCGGCCAGCACCGTGGAGAGCCGGCGCAGGTCGCGGCGGCCCAGGTCGGGCCGGTCGTAGATCCCGGTGTACGCGGAGCCGATGGCAACGTCCAGCACCGGCGCCGCGGCACCGCGGGAGGACGCTTCGCCGGCGCGTTCCACCCAGCCGCTGGGAACGACGTTGTCGGCCAGGCGGGCCCGGCGCGGGGCCTTGAGCATGCGGCCGATGTCCAGCTGGTCGCCGGGCCGGACGCCGAGGGCCGTGCTCGCGTCCGCGTGCGGGTCAAGATCGACCACGAGGGTGGGAATGCCGGCTGCGAGGGCGGCCGAGGCCAGCCCGGTTGTCACCGAGGTCTTGCCGACACCGCCTTTGAGGCTGCTGATGCTGACTACTTGCACTTGAAAAACCAATACCTAACGCCGGTTGCCGGGACTGGGTCGTGCCGGCCCGTGCGTTCCTTCGGACCGGGGCGTGCATGCGCCACCCACCAACTCATCATATGTTGATGCGCCGCCGAAACCTTTCTTATCGGGCCGTCCCGTCCGGCCCGGCGGCCGCCCGGACCGTTGGGGCGCCGCCGCAATCGCGGTGATCTGCCTGTTGCGGGCGAAATGACGCATAATGCTGTGACGGGCGCCACAATGATTTGTGTTTGCGCACACCGGTCCTAGAAACTGTGACGACTTACCGAACCACCCGCGATGATGCAGGAGAAGTATGTTTTCCAAGATTCTGGTGGCCAACCGCGGCGAAATCGCCATCCGCGCCTTCCGCGCCAGCTACGAGCTGGGTGCCAAGACCGTTGCAGTGTTCCCTACCGAGGACCGCAACTCGATCCACCGCCAGAAGGCGGATGAGGCGTATCTGATCGGCGAAGAAGGCCACCCGGTCCGGGCGTACCTCGATGTCAACGAGGTTGTCCGCGTGGCGAAGGAGGCGGGCGCCGACGCGATCTACCCCGGCTACGGCTTCCTCTCTGAGAACCCCGACCTGGCCCGCGCTGCCGCCGCGGCCGGCATCACCTTTGTCGGGCCGCCGGCGGAGGTCCTGGAGCTCGCCGGAAACAAGGTCGCCGCGCTCGAGGCCGCCCGCAAGGCCGGAGTCCCGGTGCTCAAGTCCAGCCAGCCGTCCAAGGACCTGGACGAACTCATCGCCGCGGCGGACGAGATCGGTTTCCCCATCTTCGCGAAGGCTGTCGCCGGCGGCGGCGGCCGCGGCATGCGCCGGGTGGACACCCGGGAGGCGCTGCCCGAGGCCCTGCAGGCCGCCATGCGCGAGGCTGACGCCGCCTTCGGCGATCCCACCATGTTCCTGGAGCAGGCGGTCCTGCGCCCGCGCCACATCGAAGTGCAGATCCTCGCCGACGCCGAGGGCAATGTTATGCACCTCTTCGAGCGCGACTGCTCGATCCAGCGCCGCCACCAGAAGGTGATCGAGATCGCCCCCGCGCCGAACCTCGACGAGGGCATCCGCCAGGCGCTGTACCGGGACGCCGTGAAATTTGCGAAGGCCCTGAACTACGTCAACGCCGGCACCGTGGAGTTCCTCGTCGACACCGTGGGCGAGCGGGCCGGCCAGCACGTCTTCATCGAGATGAACCCGCGCATCCAGGTCGAGCACACCGTCACCGAGGAAGTCACCGACGTCGACCTCGTCCAGGCGCAGCTGCGCATCGCCTCGGGGGAGACCCTCGCCGATCTGGGCCTCTCGCAGGAGACCGTCAAGCTCAACGGCGCCGCACTGCAGTCCCGCATCACCACCGAGGACCCGGCCAACGGTTTCCGGCCCGACGTCGGAAAGATCACCGGCTACCGCTCCGCCGGCGGCGCCGGTGTCCGGCTCGACGGCGGCACCGTGTACTCCGGCGCCGAGATCAGCCCGCACTTCGACTCCATGCTGGTCAAGCTGACCTGCCGCGGCCGTGACTACCCGACCGCCGTCGCCCGCGCCCGGCGCGCCCTCGCCGAGTTCCGGATCCGCGGCGTGTCCACCAACATCTCCTTCCTCCAGGCCGTCCTGGACGATCCGGACTTCATTGCCGGCGACGTCGCCACCTCGTTCATCGACGAACGCCCCGAACTGCTCAAGGCCCGCGTCTCCGCGGACCGCGGCACCAAACTGCTGACCTGGCTCGCCGAGGTCACGGTCAACAAGCCCAACGGCGAGCTCACGGTCCACACCGACCCGGCCGACAAGCTGCCCGCCCTGCCGGAGGGTGAGGCGCCCGCCGGGTCCCGGCAGCGGCTGCTTGAGCTCGGTCCGGAGGGCTTCGCCAAGGCCCTCCGCGGCCAGGATGCCGTCGCTGTCACGGACACCACCTTCCGCGACGCGCACCAGTCCCTGCTGGCCACCCGGGTCCGGACCCGTGACCTCGTGGCGGCCGGGCCGGCCGTGTCCAGGCTGCTGCCGGAGCTGCTCTCGGTCGAGGCCTGGGGCGGTGCGACGTACGACGTCGCCCTGCGCTTCCTCGGCGAGGACCCCTGGGACCGCCTGGCCGCGCTGCGCAAGGCGCTGCCGAACACCTGCCTGCAGATGCTGCTCCGCGGCCGGAACACGGTGGGCTACACCCCGTACCCGGAAGAGGTGACCGTGGCCTTCGTCAACGAGGCCGCCGCGACCGGCATCGACATCTTCCGCATCTTCGACGCCCTCAACGACGTCAACCAGATGGCCCCGGCGATCCGCGCCGTCCGCGAAACCGGCACCGCCGTGGCCGAGGTGGCCCTCTGCTACACCGCGGACATGCTCGACCCGGACGAAAAGCTGTACACCCTCGACTACTACCTGGACCTGGCCCAGAAGATCGTCGACGCCGGCGCGCACATCCTCGCGATCAAGGACATGGCCGGCCTGCTGCGCCCGGCGGCCGCTGCCCGCCTGGTGGCGGCCCTGCGGGAGAAGTTCGACCTGCCGGTGCACCTGCACACCCACGACACCGCAGGCGGCCAGCTGGCCACCCTGCTGGCCGCCGTGGACGCGGGCGTGGACGCCGTCGACGTGGCCTCCGCCTCGCTGGCCGGGACCACCAGCCAACCGTCCGCGTCGGCGCTCGTTGCGGCGCTGGCCCACACCCCGCGCGACACCGGCTTGAATTTGGCCAGTGTGTGCGCCCTGGAGCCCTACTGGGAAGCGGTGCGCCGCGTCTACGCGCCGTTCGAATCGGGACTGCCGGGCCCCACCGGCCGCGTCTACCAGCACGAGATCCCGGGCGGCCAGCTCTCCAACCTGCGCCAGCAGGCGATCGCACTCGGACTCGGTGAACGCTTCGAGGCGATCGAGGATATGTACACCGCAGCGGACCGGATCCTCGGCCGGCTGGTAAAGGTCACGCCCTCCTCCAAGGTGGTAGGAGACCTGGCCCTGCACCTGGTGGGCCTCAATGCCGACCCGGCGGACTTCAACGAGAACCCGCAGAAGTACGACATCCCGGACTCCGTGATCGGTTTCCTCTCCGGCGAACTCGGTGACCCGCCGGGCGGCTGGCCCGAACCCTTCCGGACCAAGGCGCTGCAGGGCCGCAGCGTCAAGGTCCGCGACGTCGAGCTCAGCGCCGAGGACAGCGCGGCGCTCAAGGGCGACTCGACGACGGTCCAGCAGACCCTCAACCGCCTGCTCTTCGCCGGGCCCACCAAGGACTACCAGAAGAGCGTCGAGTCCTACGGCAACCTGTCCGTGCTGGACACCCGCGACTACCTCTTCGGCCTGCAGCGCGGCGCCGAACACGAGATCGAACTGGAGAAGGGCGTCCGGCTGATCGCCTCGCTGGAGGCCGTCTCCGAACCGGACGAGAAGGGCATGCGCACCGTGATGTGCACGCTCAACGGACAGTCCCGGCCGGTGGTGGTCCGTGACCGTTCCGTGGTCAGCAACGTCAAGGCCGCCGAGCGGGCCGACTCCTCCCAGCCGGGCCAGGTCGCCGCTCCGTTCGCCGGCGCCGTCACCCTGACCGTCAAGGCCGGCGACGCGGTCAAGGCCGGGGACACGGTCGCGACCATCGAGGCCATGAAGATGGAAGCCTCCATCACGACGCCGGTGGCCGGCACCGTGGCGCGGCTCGCCGTCGGTGCGGTCGAGCAGGTCCAGGGCGGGGACCTGCTGCTGGTCGTCGAATAGCGCAGCCGGCCGCGGCATAGCAGAAGGGCTCCTCCGGCTTCGGCCGGGGGAGCCCTTTCTGTGGTGCTTCGTGGTGCGGGGCGTTAGGCGTGGGTGCTTCGCTTCGCGGAGTACATCTCCTCGATCACGTTCTCGAAGTCCTTCATCACCTGGGCGCGCTTGACCTTCATGGACGGCGTCAGGTGGCCGGAGGCTTCGGTGAAATCGGAGGGCACAATCCGGAAGGACTTGATGGCCTCGGCCTGCGATACGGACTGGTTCGCGCGGTTGATGAGCTCCTGGACCGCCGCGGTGACGGCCGGGTTTCCGGTGGCCTCGGCGACGGTGGTCGACGCCGGGAGGCCGTGGCGTTGCAGCCAGCCCGGCAGTGCCTCCTCATCGAGCGTCACGAGCGCGCCGATGAACGGGCGGTTGTCGCCCACCACGAGGACCTGCGAGACCAGCGCGTCGGCGCGGATCTGGTCCTCCAGCAGCGCCGGCACCACGTTCTTGCCGCCGGCGGTAACGATGATTTCCTTCTTCCGGCCGGTGATGGTCAGGAAGCCCTGCTCGTCCAGCTGGCCGATGTCGCCGGTGCGGAACCAGCCGTCCTCGAAAGTCTCGGCCGTGAGGTCCTCGCGGTTGAAGTAGCCCCGCATCACACAGACGCCCTTGGCGAGGATCTCGCCGTCGTCGGCGATCTTCACGGCGTTGCCTGGGATCGGTGCGCCGACGGTGCCGATCTTGATCAGCGACGGCGTGTTGACCGTGACCGGTGCGGTGGTCTCGGTCAGGCCGTAGCCTTCGAGGATCTGCAGGCCGATGCCCTGGAAGAAGTGGCCGAGCCGGGCGCCGAGCGGGCCGCCGCCGGAGACCGCGTGCGCCACCTGACCGCCCATGGCGGCGCGGAGCTTGCCGTAGACGAGCTTGTCGAACAAAGTGTGCTTGAGCTTGAGGCCCAGCCCCACTTTGCCGGCCTGGCGGGCCCGCGAATACGCGATGGCGGTGTCCGCGGCGCGGTGGAAGATGGCGCCCTTGCCAGCGTCCTCGGCCTTGGTCAGGGCGGAGTTGTAGACCTTTTCGAAGACCCGCGGCACCGCGAGGATGAAGGTCGGCTTGTAGCTCTGCAGGTCCGGCAGCAGGTTCTTGATGTCGGGAGTGTGCGCAACGGTGACGCCGGCCGCCACCGCCAGCACCGAGATAAAGCGGGCAAAGACGTGCGCCAGCGGCAGGAACATGATGGTCCGCGCCTGCTCGTGGACGATCTGGCCCAGCGACGTGGCCAGTACGTTGTCGGAAAGCTCCACGAAGTTGCCGTGGGTCAGCTCGCAGCCCTTCGGACGCCCGGTGGTGCCTGAGGTGTAGATGATCGTGGCGAGGTCCTTCAGGGAGGCCTGGCTGCGGCGGGCTTCCAGCTCCTCGTCGCTGATGCCGGTGCCGGCGGCGCGGACCTCGTCCAGGGCGTCCCCTTCGAGCTGCCAGACGTGCCTCAGGCCGGTCAGGCCCTCGGAGGTCGCTGCCTGCCGGATGATGTCCTCGTGGTGGGCCGATTCGCCGAAGGCGGCGACGGCCCCCGAGTCGCCGAGGTTCCAGGCCACCTGCGAGGGGGAGGACGTCTCGTAGATCGGCACGGAGACGGCACCGGCGAACCAGATCGCGAAGTCGACGAGGGCCCATTCGTACCGGGTGCGGGACATGATGCCGACGCGGTCGCCGGCCCCCACGCCGCTGGCCATCAGGCCCTTGGCGAGCAGGGAGACGTCGGCGAGGAAATCGGTGGCCCGGACGTCCTGCCACTGGCCTGCGGCGTCGAGCCGTGAGAACAGGGCCGGGTTGGACGCCTTGGCGGCTTGGCGCAGCACCAGGTCCGTGATGTTCGTTTCCGGTGGGACGGTGACCAGGGGCGGGACACTGATTTCTCGCACGATAGCTCCTTTGATATCCATTGACCCGCAAGGGGGGTACGACTAACAGTAGTATGTGGCCCCCGCGGGGGTGTGTTCCACCTCACCTACTGGCGAGTAACTTTACGGTCAGGGGCCCGGTTGCGCCACTTCGGGACAGAGCCGGTGCCCGGCTGCGCTTACTCCTGCGGCCCCTAGAATGGGACACGATGCATATACCAACACCCGCTCAACAGCCCGCACCGCAGCGCAGGACGGCCGCCTGGCGGCGCAGGGCGCGGGGCTTTCCCGGCGCGGCGGAGGCGGGCGCCTACCGCGGACACCTGCGGCTCGGACGTAAGGGCCTGGCGATTGGCGTCGACATCGGCGGCACCAAGGTGGCGGCCGGCGTGGTGGATGCCGAGGGGCGCATCCTCAGCCAGGCGAGGCGGTCAACGCCGGGCAACGATCCGCGCGCCGTGGAGCAGGTGATCGTGGAACTCGTGGAGGAACTGGGCCGCGGCCACCGCATCGGGTCGGTCGGGATCGGAGCAGCCGGCTGGATGGACCTGGACGGCGCCACCGTGCTGTTCAGCCCGCACCTCGCCTGGCGCAACGAGCCGCTGCGCGAAAACCTGCAGCGGCTGCTGCGCCGCCCGGTACTGCTGACCAACGACGCCGACGCCGCCGGCTGGGCGGAGTGGCGCTTTGGCGCCGGCCGGGGCGAGAGCCGGCTGGTCTGCATCACCCTCGGCACCGGCATCGGCGGGGCCATGGTGATGGACGGCCGGCTGGAGCGCGGACGGTTCGGCGTCGCCGGCGAATTCGGCCACCAGATCATCATGCCCGGCGGCCACCGCTGCGAGTGCGGCAACCGCGGCTGCTGGGAACAGTACGCCTCAGGCAACGCGCTCGGACGGGAGGCCCGGGAACTGGCCGCGGCGAACTCGCCGGTGGCCCAGGAACTGCTGAAGGCAGTGGACGGCCACGCCGAACGGATCACGGGCGTGATCGTGACGGAGCTCGCCAAGGCCGGCGATCCCACCGCCCGTGAATTGCTCGAAGAGGTAGGGGAGTGGTTGGGGCTTGGGCTCGCGAACCTGGCAGCGGCCCTGGACCCGGGCACCTTTGTGATCGGCGGTGGACTCTGCGACGCCGGCGAACTACTCGTGGCCCCGGCACGGAAGGCTTTCGCCCGGAACCTGACCGGCCGCGGCTTCCGTCCGGCAGCCGGGATCGAACTTGCGGCCCTGGGGCCGAACGCCGGACTCATCGGCGCCGCGGACCTCTCCCGGGTCAGCAGCCGGATGCGCAGCTAGCGCCGGCCCGCCGCCGGCCGGGCAGCAGGAAGGCTAGACACGGGCCCCGTCGTCGTCCTCGTCCTTTTCCTGCGGCAGCTTCATGATCAGGAAGACCACCGAGGCTGCGAAAGCGGCCACCATGCCGACGATCGCCAGCAGCGGTGCGGACCGCCAGAAGATGACGGAGAGCAACAGCGCGACAGGGCCGCCGACGGCCCCCAGCCAGGCCAGCACCGTCAGGGGATCGGACCCGGCCAGGCTGGGCGGTTCCTCGGGGACGAACGCGCCGTCGTCGTCATCCGGCTCGTAGTCCCGCGGGCCGGTCAGGGTGCCCCGGCCCGCCGGAGCGTCGTCCACGATGCCCGGGGAGTCCGGCCGCCGCGCGGCCGGGGGCTCCAGCGGCGGCGGCGCCGCGAGGCCCAGCGGGTCGAAGTCGCGGAAGGACCGCGCGGCCGGGGCTCCGGGGCCGGCGGCAGGTCCGGAATCGGTGCCCTCAAGCCTGGCGACCAGATCCAGCCAGACGGCGTCGTCCTGGCTGGCGCCCGGGTCCGGGGAATCAGGATCGGGGGAGTCGGGATCGGATCTAGTCATCTGCCGTTTCTTTCTGGCTGGCGCTGGGGGCACCCGGGTTGTGGCCTTCCACCACCGACCGGATGAAGTCGGCCGTGCCGCGGAAGATGCGGGGCGCGTCGTTGTCCATGGTAGCCACGTGGTAGCTGTTCTCCAGCCGGATCACCTCCAGCGGGGCGTTGCTCAGTCCGCGGCGCAGGGCCGCCAGGCTGGTGTCGGAGACGACGTGGTCCACCGCGGACCGGTAGACCCGGACCGGGGCGGTGATCGGCGGCAGCAGCCGCACGGTGTCCTTGAACATCTTGTTCAACTCGTGGGCCGCCGCGACCGGGGTCCGCGGGTAGGCGCCCTCATCCACGCCCTCCTTGAGGATGTCGTTGGCGATCGCCGGAGTGCTTTTGAGCACGAACTTAAGGATTCCGGCCAGCGGGGCACGGGGATCATCGATCACCAGGCCGGGGTTGACCAGCACTGCCCCCGCCACCGGGCGGGTGGCCGCCAGCCGCAGCGCCAGCGCCCCGCCCATCGAGAGCCCGGCCACCACCACGTGGTCGCACTCCCCGGCCAGCTCCAGGTACGCCGCGTCCAGCCCCGCATGCCAGTCCTGCCAGCGTGTCCGGGCCAGCTCCTGCCAGCTGGTGCCGTGCCCGGGCAAAAGGGGCATCCGGACGGCGTAGCCGGCCCCGGCCAGGAATTCGGCCCACGCCCGGACGCCGTGCGGGCTGCCGGTGAAACCATGGGAAACGACGACGCCGGTCCGGGGACCGGTTCCGGTGAACGGGCTGCTGAACGGCGAGTGGTCGGGGGCTGCGTTCATGGGTGCTCCGGGTTTCGTGGCTGTGGTGGGTCTTCCGCCGCGCGGCCGGCGGGGACGGTGGACTGTTCGGCGGACGTGGTTGCGTGCCCGCGAAAGAAGCCGGCGGACCGCGCAAAAATCGCAGGGGCATCGACGTCGAGGGTGGCGACGTGGCCGCTATCCGGCAGCCGTACCACGGAAAGCTCCCGCGATCCAAGGCGTTCGCGCAGCAGCGCCAGCGAGGACGGCGGCACCACCGCGTCGGCGTCGGACTTGAACACCAGCGCCGGGGCATCGACGGCGGGCAGCTCGCGCAGGGTCGCGGTGAAGAGCTTGCGCAGCTGGTGAACGGCCGCCAGCGGGGTCAGCGAATAGTCGCCGTCCTGCGTAGTTGCCGCCGTCGACTCCGCCTCCTGGAGCGGGACCGTGGTGCGCTGCAGGTATTTGAGCAGCCCGATGTAGCGCACCCGGCGGTCGTAGAAGCTGAGCCCGGGGTTGACGACGGCGACGCCGGCGACGCGGTGCCGGGCTGCGGTGCGCAGCGCGATGGTCCCGCCCATGGAGAGGCCGGCCACAAAGCACGACCGGGTCCCGGCGGACAGCTCCAGGTAGGCGGCCTCGAAGGCGCCGTACCAGTCCTGCCAGCCGTACCGCGCGAGATCCCGCCAGTCGGTGCCGTGTCCGGGCAGCAGCGGCACGGAGACCGCAAAGCCTTGGGAGACCAGGTGTTCGGCCCAGGGCAGGATGCTGAGGGGGCTTCCGGTGAAGCCGTGGCAGATGGCGACTCCGGTGTCCGCGTTGGCGCCGTGGCCGGGGTAGCGATAAGCGGCAGGCGTCATCGGAGTGCTGCTTTCGCTCATGAGCCCATCGTGTCACTGTTCGCGGCAAAACTCACTAGAGTAGGGTGTCATTGAAGTCCCGGCCGGGCCCGAGGAAGGGCCGGCCGGACGCCTGCCGGAGAGGTACACCACGTGTTTTATTGGTTCATGAAGACGTTCGTTCTTGGGCCGGTCCTGAAGTCGCTGTTCCGGCCCTGGGTCAAGGGACTGGACAACGTTCCGGCAGAGGGCGCCGCGATCCTTGCCTCCAACCACCTCTCTTTCTCCGACTCCATCTTCATGCCCCTGATGGTGCCGCGGCCCGTGGTGTTCCTGGCCAAGTCCGAGTACTTCACCGGAAAGGGAATCAAAGGCAAACTGACCGCCGCCTTTTTCCGCCTGACCAACCAGCTGCCGATGGACCGGTCCGGGGGAGCGGCCTCCGCCCGCTCGCTCGACGCCGGGATGGACGTGCTGAAGAACGGCTCGCTCCTGGGCATTTACCCCGAGGGCACCCGTAGCCCCGATTCCCGGCTCTACCGCGGGAAGGTCGGGGTCGCCAGGCTTGCCCTGCAGGCCCGGGTCCCGGTGATCCCGGTCGCGATGATCGGCACCGACAAGGTCCAGCCGATCGGCAAGCGGATGCCGAATATCCGGCGGATCGGGATGATCTTCGGGGAACCGCTGGACTTCAGCCGCTACTACGGCATGGAGGACGACCGCCTGATCCAGCGCTCCGTGACCGATGAAATCATGTACGAACTGATGCGGCTCTCCGGCCAGGAGTACGTCGACGAGTACGCCGCCGTGGTCAAACTGCGGCTCGCCGGGAAAGCCACCGAGTCGCCCGACGCCGGCGCCGGCCAGGGACCGGAGACGCCCGGAACTGTGTGACGGGGCGCCCGCAGTCAATGACGCCGGGGGCCGCCGTTCACTGCGGAGGCAACTATCCTTAGAGGGTGACTGAGCTATCTGCGCCTTCAACGTCCCTGAACAACTCCATGCTGGCCGGCTCCGCCCTGGGCTCGCTGACCAGCACGGCCCAGAGCGGTGCCGCGAATTATCCGGGGCTGGACCACTGGCGGGAGCTCCCCGCCTCGCAACAGCCCAGCTGGTCCGATCCCGCAGTCTTTGAAGCCTCGGTGAAGGAACTCTCGGTCCTGCCGCCGCTCGTGTTTGCCGGCGAGGTGGACATCCTGCGGGAACGGCTCGCCGCTGCGGCGCAGGGCAAGGCCTTCCTGCTCCAGGGCGGAGACTGCGCGGAAACCTTTGAAGCGGCGACGGCGGACAAGATCAGCGCCCGGGTCAAGACGATCCTGCAGATGGCCGTCGTCCTGACCTACGGCGCGGCGATGCCCGTGATCAAGATGGGCCGCATGGCGGGCCAGTTCGCCAAGCCCCGCTCCTCCAACGACGAAACGCGCGAAGGCGTCACGCTGCCGGCCTACCGCGGCGACATCGTCAACGGCTACGACTTCACCCCGGAGTCGCGCGCCCACGACGCCAGCCGGATGCTCAAGGCGTACCACACCTCGGCGTCGACCCTGAACCTGATCCGTGCCTTTACGCAGGGCGGCTTCGCCGACCTGCGACTGGTCCACCAGTGGAACAAGGGCTTTACGGAGAACCCGGCGCACGCACGCTACGAGTCGCTGGCGCGCGACATTGACCGGGCCATCAAGTTCATGGCCTCGTGCGGGGCGGACTTTGAGGCACTCAAGCGCGTGGAGTTCTACGCCAGCCACGAGGCCCTGCTGCTGGACTACGAACGTGCCCTGACCCGCATCGACTCGCGGACCGGCCTGCCGTATGACACCTCGGCGCACTTCCTCTGGATCGGGGAGCGCACCCGGGAACTGGACCACGCACACGTCGACTTCCTGTCCCGCGTCCGCAACCCGATCGGCGTCAAGCTGGGCCCGTCAACCACCGGCGAGGACGCCCTGCGCCTGATCGACAAGCTGGACCCGAACCGGGAGCCGGGACGGCTGACCTTCATCACCCGGATGGGCGCCGGCAATATCCGGGAGAAGCTGCCGCCCATCGTGGAGCGCGTCACCGCCTCCGGCGCACAGGTCCTCTGGGTCACGGACCCGATGCATGGCAACACGGTCACCTCGCCGAACGGCTACAAGACCCGCAACTTCGACGACGTCGTCGACGAGGTGCGCGGGTTCTTCGAGGTGCACCACGGCCTCGGCACCGTCCCGGGCGGCCTGCACGTGGAAATGACCGGCGACGACGTGGCCGAGTGCCTTGGCGGCGCCGACCCGATCGACCAGGACGCTTTCCTGGACCGTTACGAGTCGGTCTGCGATCCGCGGCTGAACCACATGCAGTCCCTCGAAATGGCGTTCCTGGTGGCGGGCGCCCTCGCCAAGCGCTAGGCGGCGGCCGGCGTCGGGCCGCCAGCAAGCAAACAGCACCGCCTCGGCTATATCCAGCCGGGGCGGTGCTGTTTCTGGAGGACTTGCGGACTGCGGCCGGGCGGCCGGACTCCTGGTCAGGTGACGGTAATCGTGATGAGCGATCCCTCGGGCTGTCGCCCGGTCTTGTCCTGGCCGGCAACCAGGCCCAGCACGGATGAGCCGAAGGCGTAGTTGACCTTCACCTCGAAGCCGGCGTCCTTGAGGACCTGCACCGCCTCCTCCTCCGACTTGCGGAACACATTGGGGACGTCCACGAGTTTCGGCCCCTTGGAAATCGTCAGGGTCATGGCGCCGCCCTTCGTCAGGTTCCCGGTCGCAGGGTCCTGGCCGGCGACGGCCCCCTTGGGCACGTTCCGGTCAAAGACCTGCTCGGGGGCCACGACGGCCTTGAGCCCTGCGGCCTCGACGGCCTTGACCGCGGCCTCCTGGTCCTGGCCGCGGACGTCGGGCACCGGGATCGGCTGCGGCCCCTTGGAGACTGTCAGGCCGACGGGCGTTCCGTGCTTGGCCGGGGTGCCCTTCCCGGGTTTCTGCGCCAGCACGGCTCCGGCTTTCGCCTTCTCGTCGTAGCGCTCGGTGATGGGGCCCAGCGCCATCCCGGCGCCGTTGAGGGCCGTCTTTGCCGCATCCAGCGACTTGCCGGTCAGCTCCGGGAGGGGAAACAGTTCCGGGCCCTTGGACACGGCCAGCGAGACGGACTCGAACTTGCGGACCACCTGACCGGCCTGCGGCTCCGAGCCCACCACGAGCCCGGGCGACACGTCGTCATCGAAGACATCCCGGGTGGTCGACCCGAACCCGGCCGTCCGGAGCAGTTGCTGCGCCTCGGCCACGGTCTTGTTGGCCAGCTGCGGAATAGTTCCCGGGGACCCCGGGCCCATGCCGAAGAACCAGCCGGCACCGGCGGCGAGCAGCGCTACCAGGACCAGCACGAGGATCCAGACCAGTCCGCGGCGCCGCGGGCTGCCGGTCCGCAGGCTGCGGCTTGGAGTCGCTGCCGCCCGCTGCCGGGCCAACGCGTCGTCGCGGTCCTGCTTGCGCTGGGCCCGCTTGCTGGCGGGTTCCGGCCGGCCAGCCGGGACGTCCTCCGCAGAGGCGCCGAACCCGCGTTCCTCCGGGGCAGCGAGCGGGCCGTAGCCGCCCGGCCGTGGCGTGCCGGACAAGACGGTGGTCGGGTTGCTGCCGCGGCTGATGACTTCGGTGGGGTGCTGGAAGCCGCCGAGCACTTCGGTGTGCGCCTGCCCGGCGGTCGGCTGCTCCGGCGGGGCTGGCCGGACCGGCGCGGGGCCGAATCCGGTGGCCGCCGCGGCGGCGGGCAGGGCGGCCGGCGGCCGCAGGTCCAGTTCGGCGTCGCTGAGGTTGGTCCGGATGTGGCGGAGTTCCGAGAGCAGGGCGTTGCCGTCGACGGGACGCTTGTCCGGGTCGTTGGCGGTGCACCACTGCACCAGCTCGTCGAGTTCTTCGGCAAGCCCCGGGACCAGCGCCGACGGCGGACCCACGGTGGAGTTCACGTGCTGGTACGCAACCTGGATGGGGACCTCGCCGTCGAACGGCTGCCGTCCGGTGAGCATCTCGTAGAGCATGATCCCGAGCGAGTAGATATCGCTGCGGGCATCGGCCTGCTTGCCCATCACGAGCTCGGGGGACAGGTAGGCCACGGTCCCGATCAGCGCGCCGGTGCTGGTGGTCGTGGTGATCGCCCGCGCCAGCCCGAAGTCGCCGATCTTGATCCGGCCGTCGTCGGCGATGAGCACGTTCTCCGGCTTGACGTCCCGGTGGATGAGGCCGGCGGCGTGGGCGGCTCCCAGGCCTTCGACAACGGGATCGATCAGCGCCAGGGCAAGCCGCGGGGTAAGGGCACCCTTTTCCTTGATCACATCCCGCAGCGTGTGGCCCTTGATGAACTCCATCACCAAGTAGGCCAGCGGACCGTCGTCACCCTGGTCCAGGACCCCGACGACGTGCGGGTGCGAGAGCCGGGCCGCCGCCTTGGCTTCGCGGCCCAGCCGGTCCAGGAACTGCGGGTCTCCGGCCATGTGCGGATGCAGGACCTTGAGCGCCACATCCCGTTCGAGCCGCCGGTCGGTGGCGAGGTACACGGTGGACATCCCGCCGCGGGCCAGCTTTGAGCGAATCAGGTACCGGTTGTCCACCAGGGTCCCGACGAGAGCGTCCGATGTGTATTCCTGCACCCTTTGATCCTAAGCTCTGCACGGAAACGGGCCCGGATTGACATGCAACCCGGGCCCGTATCGTTACGCGGCGGAGGCCTCAGCCCCTCGCCGGTGGTTCTAGCTGAACGTCTTCTTGAGGCTCTTGATCGAAGCCACGTAGGCCTTCGTATCTTCGTACATGCCCCTGGTGTTCACCGAGTACTGTCCCTGGTAGTAACCGGCGATCGCGTAGTCCAGGTTCTTACTGGTGCTGACCAGCTGGCGGATGATGGCGACGCCTGCCGTGGCGTTGTCGTACGGGTCCAGCAGGTTCAGCTTGCGGCCCACGAGGTCAGAGGCCCACCCGCCGGAGGACGGGATGACCTGCATGGTGCCGATCGCGTTCGCGGGTGACACCGAGCGGTGGTTGAAGCCGGATTCCTGGTAGGCGAAGGCCAGGGCCAGGGACGGTTCCACGCCCATCCGGCGCGCCGTGTCGGCCACAATCTGCTTCATCTGCTCGCGCGAGGGAACCGGTGAAGCATTGAGCAGCGCCTTGTTCTGGTTGGCGGAGCTGACCACCGCCTTCGGGTAGCTGAAGCCCAGGAACGAGCTGGGTACCAGCGGCGCGGCGGGGGTGACCGGGGTGGCCGGTTTGCTCGAGGCAGGCGTGATCGTGCCGGTGCTGGCGCCAGGAATGACGAGCTTGTTGCCGGGGTAGATGATGCTGCTCATGGTCAACCGGTTTGCCGACAGGACGGCGGAGAGCTTCACCCCGTGCCGGGCAGCGATGCCGGAGAGGGTGTCGCCGGACTTGATCGTGTAGGAGCCGGAACTGGCGGGCTTCGGTGCCGCGGGCCGGGCCGGCGCGGGCTTCGGTGCCGCGGTGCGGACCGGGGCGGATGCGGCCGTGCCGGCGCCGATCTTGATCTTTTGGCCGGGGTAGATCACCGAGCGCATGTTCAGCCCGTTGCGGCTGAAGACCTCGGACAGCTTGACGCCGTGGCGGGCAGCGATACCGCTGAGGGTGTCGCCGGGCTTGACGGTGTAAACGCTGCCGCCGCTGACGCTGGCCCGGACGGGGGCAGGCTTCGCGGGAGCCGCCTTCGCGGGCGCGGTGGCCGTACCGGTGAGCCGGATTTTCTGGCCGGGATAAATCACCGAGTTGGCGCGCAGCTTGTTCAGCGTCAGGACCGACTGGGTGCTCAGGCCGTACCTGGCGGCGATCCCGCTGATGGTGTCGCCGCGCACAATCGTGTACTGCGCCGGGGCAGAGACCTTTGCCGGGCGGAGTCCGGCGGGGAGCGTGGCCGGGACGGACCCGGCAGGGATCAGCGTGGACGGCTGCGAGGTGGGGGCCACGCCCTGGGCCTTCATGGCGGCCGCCAGCGTCGCCGGGATCGCCCGGGGACGGGCTTCCGCAGCGGCCGGCTGGGCGATCGCCAGAGAGGAAAGCACGACGGCGGGCAGCGCCGCCGTCGTCGCCGCAATCAGCGGGAGGCCGGGCCTCGGGTTGGTTTTTGGCGAACGTGACGTCGTCATGGGAAAAATCCTCTTCTCAGCGGCGGACGCTGCAGTTCAGGCCGGTGTTACTGGTGTTAACAGTGTGACTAAAGATACTGCAGTTACAAATGTGATCTAAGCGAATGTCTCATGAATTGCGGATTAGCACAAGAATTGTTTGACATTCTGCAATCACGCAACTTCGGCGCGTGTCGCCGACACCTGCCGGCCTGCCCGGACCGGCGCGGGGGAAGGTGCGCAGGGGCGGCCGGTTCGGAGTACTAAGGGGCCCGTGCCGGGACGTACTAAGTACGACTGTATTAAGAGGTCGCGGCGGCGGGTCGTGGCTGACTAGGCGCATTCCGCTCCGGCATGGCAATCTTGATCCGTGAGTACTGTAGAAAGCCTTGTAGGCGAATGGCTGCCCCTGCCCGACGTAGCCCAGCTGCTGAACGTTTCCATCACCAAGGTTCATGCCCTGCTGGACGAACGCGCGCTGGCGGCGATCCGGATCGGTGACCGGCGGATCCGCTCGGTTCCCGCGGCGTTCATCCAGGACGGCCACGCCGTGGAGAGCCTGAAGGGCACGATCGTTGTCCTCTCCGACGCCGGCTATTCGGACGAAGAACTCATCACGTGGCTGTTCACCCCGGACGAGTCCCTGCGCGGGCGTCCGATCGACGCGCTGCGCGAAGGACGCAAGACGGAAATCCGCCGCCGCGCCCAGACCATGGCCTGGTAGGCCTCCTTCCCGTTGACACAAAGGCCGTGCACGGCGCCTGGCGCTGTGCACGGCCTTTGCTGTACCCGGGTTGGCCTGCCGCCCGGCCAAGCGCTTGGCTAAGCGGTGCGGCTGACCGCGGCCTCGGCAAGCTTGCGGAGCGCCGTCTTGGGCAGCTCGTCCAGCGGCAGCAGGTCCAGGGCGTCGAAGGCGGCCCGGCCGAATTCCTCGATCAGGACCTCGGTGGCCTGCAGCGCACCGCAGTCGACGATGATCCGGCGGATTTCCTCGACATCCCCGGCGGTCAGGTCCGGGCTGCCGAGCTTGGCATCGATGAAGCTCGATTCCGCCGGCGCGGCCTGGTCGAGGGCGAACGCCACCAGCACGGTGCGCTTGCCCTCCCGGAGGTCGTCGCCGGCCGGTTTGCCGGTGGTGACCGGGTCGCCGAAGACTCCCAGCACGTCGTCGCGGAGCTGGAACGCCTCGCCGAGGGGGAGTGCGAAGGCGGAGTAGCCGCGCAGCAGCTCGTCCGAGGCGCCGGCCAGCGCACCGCCGAGGGCGAGCGGGTGCTCGGTGGAGTACTTGGCCGATTTGAAGCGGATGATCGACTGGGCCCGGCTGACGGCGCCAGCGCGGTCGCGGCGCGGCCCGGCCACCTCCTCGAGGATGTCCAGGTACTGGCCGGCCATGACCTCCGCACGCATGAGGTTGAAGATGAGGCGGGCCTGGCTGCCGGAAGCGGCCCGGTCGCCGATTTCGGTAAACGACTCCTCGCTGAAGGACAGGCAGAGGTCGCCGGTCAGGATGGCGGCGGCGTGGCCGAAGCGCTCCGGGTCCAGGGCCCAGCCCTGGCTCGCGTGCAACTCGGTGAAGCGGCGGTGCACGCTGGGGCCGCCCCGGCGGGTGTCCGACCGGTCAATAATGTCGTCGTGGATCAGCGCGGCGGCCTGGAACAGCTCCAGCGCCGAGCCGGCCGTGACCACTTCGCCGGCCCCGGCGTCGCCGCCCGCGCCGCGCCAGCCCCAGTAGCACATCAGGGCGCGGAGGCGCTTGCCGCCGGTGACCAGGTTGGAGATGGAGCCCATCAAGGGATCGATGTCCGGGGAAATGGCGGACATGACGGCGGTGCGGGCGGTCAGGAAGTCGGTCAGCTTGCCGGCGACGGCGGCCACGAAGTCCGTCTGCTCCACCCGGAGTTGTTCGGCCAGGCTCACTTGACGGACTTCGCGGCGACGTTGGCGCCGATGGTGAAAGTGGAGACGCCGGCCGTCTCCACGACGGCGAGGTTCACCGTTTCGTTGCCCCCGCGCAGGAAGTCCTTGGAGGCCACCGACCCGACTTTCTCGCCGGGGACGGCCTTGAACCCCTGGCTCTCCAGCTTCTTGCTGTAGAAGGCCACGACTCCGGCGGCCGGGGAGCTGATTTTTGCCACCAGGGCGACCGTGGCCGGGGTGTCGGTCTTGTCGAAACTGCTGGATTCCACCTGGGCGCCCGGCATCACCGGGAGCAGGGTCTTCGGGAAACCTTCCACCAGGGCGCCCACGGTGGCGGAAGTGCCGGGTTCGGCTGAGGGGCTGGGAGGGGCCGTGGCGGAGGCCTGGGCGGTGGACTGTGCCACGGACGTTGACTCCGAGGCCGTCGGCGACGACGCCGTTGTGGCCCCGGGGGCGGGGGTGCACGCGGCCAGGGCCAGCAAAGCGCCGGCGGCGGCCACTGCCGTCACGGCGCGGTTGCGCTCTCCAATAACCTTCACGGGGGTATTCCTCCTGGTGTTGACGCCGGATTCAGCCTCCAGTTTAGTCAGTCGCTGCGGCTAGGATTGATGTGTGGGGCAGGACAGCGAAAATCAGCGTGGGGAACAGAACAGCGAAGCCAGGCTTCGCGAACTCCGCCGCAGCAGCATCCTGCACGTGGACATGGACGCTTTTTTTGTCTCGGTGGAGCTCCGCAGCCGGCCGGAGCTGAAGGGCCGGCCCGTGATCGTCGGCTACCCCGCGGACCGGTCCGTGGTGCTGTCGGCGTCCTACGAGGCCCGCAAGTTCGGCGTCAAGTCCGCGATGCCGATGGCAGTCGCGGCGCGGATGTGTCCCTCGGCCATCATCATCGAACCCCGGCACAAGCTGTACTACGAAGTCTCAGGCCAGATCATGGCCATCTTCGGGTCGATCACCGACCTTGTGGAGCCGCTGAGCGTTGACGAGGCCTTCCTCGACGTCGGCGGTGCCATCCGGCGCCTCGGCCCGCCCCGGGAAATCGGCGAACTGATCCGCCGCAGGGTGGAGGGCGAGCTGGGCATTACGGCGTCGGTAGGAATTGCGGCCAGCAAGTTCGTCGCCAAGATCGCGTCCACCCGGTGCAAGCCGGACGGCCTGCTGCTGATCGGCCCGGACGAGACGGTGCCTTACCTGCACACCCTGCCGGTCAACGCGCTCTGGGGCGTCGGCGCCAAGACCGTGGAGGTGCTCGCCCGGATGGGCATCCGGACCGTCGCCGATGTGGCTGCGACGCCGCTGCCGTCCCTGCGGAAGATACTCGGAGCCACGGGCGAGCACGTCTACCGCCTGTCCTGGGGGATCGATCCCCGGCCGGTGACCCCCGTCCGGCTGGAAAAGAGCATCGGGGCGGAAGAGACGTTCGCGGTGGACACGGCCGACGACGCGCAGCTGCACCGCGAGCTGCTGCGGCTCTCGCACCGCACGGCGGAGCGGCTGCGGAGTGCCGGCATGCACGCCCGGACCGTGGCGCTCAAGCTGCGCTACGCGGATTTCTCCACGATCACCCGAAGCCGCACCGTTAGCACCCCGATCGACAGCGCCCAGTTGCTCTACGGCGTCGCGGTGCAATTGCTGGAATCCGTGGGCCAGCGGCCCATGACGGTGCGCCTGATCGGAATCCGGGCGGAGCAGCTCGAGGAAGCCGCCCAGGCGCCGCTGCAGCTTAGCCTGGACCGCCGTGATGACAACTGGCGCGCGGCCGAGCAGGCGCTGGACCGCGTCACCCGCAAGTTCGGCAACAAATCGGTCCTCCCGGCCCGGCTGCTGGACCCGGGACCCGGCCCCGGCTGAACTCACGTTCTGCGGGAACCAGGCCGTCCCGGGCGGGGTGCGGATCCGGCTGCGCGCAAGGGCCCTCCCGGCGCCGCGGAGCAGGGCTGGCGTCTTTCAGAACAGGGCGCAACAAACTATCCTTAGATATACGTAGTTTTAGAACGACCGGATCAAACGTTCGGGTTGCCGGCCAGCCAACTAAACACCTCACAGGGAACCGCGGATCCGCATTTCACCAATGACGGGAAATGGGAACGGAAAGCGGGAACCAGCCGGGAAGCCCGGTCGTTAGGGGTTTAGGGACAAAGGCCGCGTCAAGTCCGGACGTTGGCCGACTTAAGGAGGTCGTGATGCCGCTCTCGGAGCACGAACAGAAGTTGCTGGAGCAACTTGAGAAGCAGCTGCACGAGGACGATCCCAAGTTTGCCAGTTCGATGGGCTCGGATCCGGGTCGTTCCTGGTCCACCCGTCACCTGGTCATCGGGGTCCTCGGCGCCCTCGCGGGCATCCTGCTGCTGTTGCTGGGCGTCTCGTTGCAGAGCATTCTGGTGGGCGTGCTTGGCTTCGTCGTGATGGGCGCCGGCGTTTACTTCGCCACCATGCGGAGCTCAAGCGGCAAGACCAGGCCGGGCGCCGCCGGCGGAAAGCCCGGCAAACCGCGCAGTTCCTTTATGAGCAACCTTGAGGAGCGCTGGGAGGAACGGCACCGCGGGGACTCCTGAAGCAGGGCTGCGTCCGCGGCCGGCACCGAATCCTCCATTCCGCACCACTAAGACTTCCTTAGACCACGAAAGACCCGCTTCGGCGGGTCTTTCGCCGTTTAACCCGTCGCTTCCACGGGGCAACCTGGACCGGCTGCTCCGGTGTAGCCCTTTTGGGGTGCCTAAACGGCGGTTAGCCAACAGCCGACGCGCGGCCGGGGCGGCGCAAGTCCCTCCACTGCGCCCCACTTTTCCCGCTTCCCTTTATTCCCAAGGAACATTTGGGCGAAAAAGCGCCGGAAATGGGTCAAAAAACACCGGATGTCGTTGACGGGGGAGCGAAGTGGAGTAATGTGGAGGACGTAAGAGGGTAGTGGCAGCACAGGGGACGTTGGACTTCCTACAACAGACAGGCGGTGGGCCGTGTTTCTCGGCACACATTCGCCGCGTCTGGACGAAAAGGGTCGCATCATCCTCCCGGCGAAGTTCCGTGAGGAACTTGCCGCCGGCCTGGTTCTCACACGAGGCCAGGAGCGTTGCATCTACGTCTTCAGTGAGGCGGAATTCGGCCGGGTTCACGAGCAGATGCGGGAGGCTCCAATCTCCTCCAAGCAGGCTCGCGACTACATCCGCGTTTTCCTCTCTGGAGCCTCCGACGAGGTACCTGACAAGCAGGGGCGCGTGACGATTCCGCCGGCGCTCCGGGAGTACGCAGGTCTCGGCAGGGAGTTGGCCGTCATCGGCGCCGGCACCCGGGCGGAGATCTGGGACGCCCAGGCCTGGAATGAGTACCTGGCCGAAAAGGAGACCGCCTTCTCGGAAACCGACGACGCCATCCCGGGGATTCTCTAAAACCCCGCGGGCGCCGGCACCACCAGCACCACCCGTTTCTTGACCGAGATCTCCAGCCGCCCATCCGGCGGTTCACCTGGCTCACTTCCCCGGAGCCAGGCGGACCGCAGGGTAGGCGCGGATGGGGATCTGGATCAAGAAGCAGCAAGGCCGCATAGCAGGACCAAGCAGCACAATCCCCAGCAGGACCTGACAGCCACTCCGAGCAACGAAAGGACGCAGGCATGAGTGACGACTCCAACCAGGCGAAGCCTACGTCCGAACGCCATGTACCGGTCCTCAAGGACCGGTGCATCAATTTGTTGGCACCGGCTTTCGAAGCGGCCCGACGACGCGGCGAGACGCCCGTCGTCGTCGACGCCACGCTTGGCATGGGTGGCCACTCCGAAGCGATGCTGCAGCGGTTCCCGGACCTGCACCTGATCGGCATCGACCGTGACGAGGAGGCGCTCGCCCTGGCCGGGGAACGCCTGGCGCCTTTCGCCGACCGGATCGACCTGGTCCACGCGGTGTATGACGAGATCCCCGAGGTCCTGGCGGACCTGGGCTTCAACGAGGTCCACGGCATCCTGATGGACCTTGGCGTCTCCTCCCTGCAGCTGGATGAGCGGGAACGCGGCTTCGCCTATTCCTTCGACGCGCCGCTGGACATGCGGATGGACACCAGCCGCGGCCAGACCGCCGCCGACGTCGTCAACAACTACAGCGAAGAGGACCTCGTCCGGATCATCCGGAAGTGGGGCGAGGAGAAGTTCGCCGGCCGGATCGCCAACCGGATTGTGGCGGCCCGGGCGCAGAAGCCTTTCGCCACCACCGGGGAACTCGTTGAGACCATCCGCGCCGTCGTACCCGCTGGTGCTGCCAAGAGCGGCGGCCACCCCGCGAAGCGGACCTTCCAGGCGCTCCGGATCGAGGTCAACGAGGAACTCGAAGTCCTGGAGCGTGCCATCCCGGCAGCCGTGGCCGCGATCGCCCTGGGCGGCCGGGTCGTAGTGATGTCCTACCACTCGCTGGAAGACAAGATCGTCAAGGGGGTCTTCCAGGCCGGCTCCAAGTCCTCGGCCCCGCTCGGCTTCCCGGTGGAGCTCGAGGAACACAAGGCCGAACTTAAGACCCTGACGAAAGGCACCGAGGTGCCCACCGCCGCAGAAATCGCAGAAAACCCACGCGCCGCTTCCGCCAGGCTCCGCGCCGTGGAACGCATCAAAGCCAGGAGAGTCGCATGAGCACCGCCGCCGTCAACAGCTTCCCCGTTGCCACCGCTGCCACGGCCCGTGCGCTCCCGGACCTGCACCCGGCCGCGCCGGTCCGCAAATCCCGCACCCCGCTCTCCGTCGTCCGGACTGTTCCGCGCAAACGGCGGGCACCGTTCGTCGTGATGTGCTTCGGGATCCTGGCGCTGGCGCTGATGGCGGTGCTGGTCCTGAACATCTCCGTCTCCTCGGCGCAGTACCAGCTGGTGCAGCTGCGGGCCAAACAGACCACGCTGACCAAGCAGAACCAGGACCTCACCCAGCAGGTACAGAATTTCGACGCCCCGCAGAACCTGGCCGCCAAGGCCACGGAACTGGGCATGGTGGCCTCCGCCGGCAAGGGGCAGATCGACCTGTCCACCCTGTCCGTCACCGGGAAGGCCAAAGCGGCCGTCAAGGGCGACGCACCGGGCGCCGTTATTGCCGCACCGGCCGTCGCCGGCCAGATCAACGTGGTTCCCTCGGTGTCGGAGGCCGAGCCGCTGCTCAACCGCAGGCCGGCCGAGCCCAGCACCGCCCCCGCTGCCGCCGCACCGGCCGCGCCGGCCCCGGCCGTCAAGGCGCCCGCCCCGGCCGTAGACCTGCACGGTGGATCCGTCCCCGCCCCCGCGCAGAAGGCCCCCGGTAAGTAGCGGACGGGACCAACCGACCAGCCAGGCAAGCAGCAAGGAAACATCGTGGCGCAGAACACCGGCAAGGCACGCATAGGCAAGACGCCGAGCGCCACGCGGCGGTTGCGGCTCGGGCTGGGGATCATGCTCTCGCTCCTGCTGGTGGTCGGCGGGAAGCTCTTCCTGGTCCAGGGCCTCGACGTCGGCGGCATGGCCGAGGCGGCACTGCAGAACCGGCTCAAGCCGATTGAGCTGCCCGCGGAGCGCGGCAGCATCCTTGACTCCCGGGGCACGGTCCTGGCCAGCAGCGTGATCCGCTACAACGTCGTGGTGGACCAGACCGTGAACACCAACACCGAATCCTTCCCGCGGCTTGAGAAGGTCGACGGCAAGGACACGGTCGTGAAGATCTCCCGGGACCAGGGCATCGAAGAGCTCGCCGCGGTGCTGGGCATGAAAAAGGAAGACCTCAAGGCGGCGCTGACCGGGACGTCGCGCTACTACATTGTGGCCAAGGACATCCGGCCAGACGTCGAGGACCGCATATC
This sequence comes from uncultured Arthrobacter sp., assembly GCF_964021775.1. GTDB lineage: Bacteria > Actinomycetota > Actinomycetes > Actinomycetales > Micrococcaceae > Arthrobacter. The sequence goes on along the minus strand of NZ_CAXHZI010000005.1, from coordinate 172,063 downwards.
CAAGCTTCAGATCCCCGGCATCGTCACCGAGGGCACCAGCAAGCGGGTCTACCCCAACGGCTCCGTCGCTGGCGGCATCGTGGGCTTCCTCAAGGACGGCACCACCGGCCAGGCCGGCCTCGAACAAACCCAGGACGAGGTGCTCCGGGGCACCGCGGGCAAGCGGCTCTTCGAAATCGGCGCCGACGGGCTGCGGATCCCGGTGGGCGTGGACCAGTTCACGCCGGCCGTGAACGGCAAGGACATCAAGCTCACCCTGAACTCGGACCTGCAGTACTTCGCCCAGCAGGCCATCCAGAGCCAGAAGGACAAACTCAGCGCCGAGTGGGGCATCATCGTCGTCGCCGACGCCAAAAACGGCAACATCATCGCCATGGCGGACACCGACGCGCCGGACCCCAATGACCCCGGCAAGGTTGCCGCCAAGGACCGCGGCGTCCGGGCGGTGACCGCCGCCTACGAGCCGGGCTCGGTGGAGAAGATGATCACCGCCGCGTCCGCAATCGAGGAGGGCACCGCGCGCCCGCTGGACAAATTCACCATTCCGCCGACGTACACCGTGGACGGCCAGACTTTCACTGACGCCTTCGAACACGGCACTGAGCAACGCACGCTGGCGGGCATCGTCGGCTATTCCATGAACACCGGCACGGTCATGGTGGGCCAGCGGCTCAGCAAGCAGAAGCGCCATGACTGGCTGCAGAAGTTCGGCATCGGCGAGGCGCCGGACATCGGCCTGCCCGCCGAGGCCAAGGGCATCCTGACGCCCGCCGACCAGTGGGACGGCCGCCAGCAGTACACCGTGCTGTTCGGCCAGGGCGTTGCCCAGTCGACCCTGCAAACGGTCCGCGCCTACCAGAGCATCGCCAACGGCGGCGTGATGCTCCAGCCGCGCCTGATCGACAGCTACATCAGCCCCGACGGTACCGAGGAGAAGGTCCCGGCCAAGCCCAGCCGGCAGGTCGTATCCAAGGACACCGCCCGGCAGGTGCGCGACATCCTGGAAAGCGCAGTCACCGAGGGCGAAATCAAGGACGCCGCGGTTGACGGGTACCGCGTGGGGGCCAAGACCGGCACCTCCGAGTCACCCTGCGATGACGGCAAGTCCGGTTTCTGCGGCTACACCGCCTCGATGGTGGGGATGGCGCCGATGGACGATCCGCGGTTTATTGTTGAAGTGGTCCTGCAACGGCCCAAGGGCAGCATCTACGGAATCACCAACGGGCCCGTCTTCCGTTCGGTGATGAGCCAGACGCTGCGCACGTACAACGTCGAGCCGTCCACCGGGAAGCCGGTCAGGCTGCCCCAGTACGCCAAGTAGCATCCAGCACCACGAGTCAGCAGCACCAACCAGTTCCACGCAGCACGGCCTGCGTGCGGAGCCTTTCTCCGCGCGCGGCGCCCGACGCCCCAGCACCGCAACGGAGATCCCCTTGTCAGAGCTCAATGCCCAGGACGCGGCAGCCGCGCCGTCCGGCCAGGAATCCACGTCGGCGTTCCGGCCCACGGCGGTCACCGCGGTGCCGCTCGAAACCATCGGTGAGTGGATCGGCGTCGTCGTTCCCGGAGCCTCCGCCGCCGTCCCGGTGACCGGTATCTCGCTGAACTCCCGGGCGGTCCTGCCGGGGGACCTGTACGTAGCGCTCCCCGGCGCCACCCGGCACGGCGCGGACTTCGTCTCCCAGGCGGTGGACGCCGGCGCCGTCGCGGTGCTGACCGACGACGCCGGGGCACGCCTGCTGGCGCTCTCCAACGACATCTCGGTGCCGGTGCTGCTGGCCGCAGAGCCACGCAGCCTGGTGGGGCGCCTCTCCGCACTGATCTACCGGAGCCGGCCGGAGAACGGTGCGTCGCCGGCCCTGTACGGGGTCACCGGGACCAACGGCAAGACCACCACCACCTACTTCATCAACTCCCTGTTGCAGGCGCTGGGCCAGAAAACCGGGCTGATCGGAACCATCGAGATCCTGGCCGGCGGCGAAGCGATCCCCAGCCTGCTCACCACCCCCGAGTCGACCGACGTGCACGCCCTGCTGGCGCTCATGCGCGAACGCGGCCTCGATGCGGCATCGATGGAGGTGTCCTCTCACGCCATCTCCTTCCACCGGGTCGACGGCGTGGTCTTCGACGTCGCCGGTTTCACCAACCTGACGCAGGACCACCTGGACCTGCACGGGACCATGGACGAGTATTTCGAGACCAAAGCCCGGCTCTTCACGGCGGAGCGCGCCCGCGCCGCCGTCGTGACGGTCGACGACGAATGGGGCCGGAAGCTCGCCGACGGCGCAGGCATCCCGGTCACCACGCTCTCCACGAATCCCGACGCGAACACCGGCGCAGGTGACCGCGACGCAGGCGGTCCGGCAGCGGACTGGAGGGTCGTGGACCCGCAGCCGCGCGGACTCGGCACCGAGTTTGGCCTGCGGCACCGGGACGGCACCGAGATCCGCGTGCACACCGGCCTGCCCGGAAGCTTCAACGTCGCCAACGCCGCCCTGGCCACGGCCATGGTGCTGTCCGGAGGAGCCTCCCCGGCCCAGGTGCAGGCCGCCCTCGACAGCGCGGACCCCTTCACCGTGGCCGTCCCCGGCCGCATGCAGCTCGTGGCAACGGCCCCGGCCGCCGTGGTCGACTTCGCGCATAACCCGGACGCCCTCGCCCGCGCCCTGGAGGCCGTGCGCTCACCGCAGCCGGGCTCCAGGGTGATCATCGTCTTTGGCGCCACCGGCCAGCGTGACCAGGGCAAACGCCCCGCGATGGGGGCCATCGCCGCCCGGCTCGCGGACATTGTGATCGTCAGCGACGACGACCCGCACGACGAGGACGCCGCCGCCATCCGCGCCGACGTGCTGGCCGGCGCCCTCGACGCCAAGGCCCGCGAACACGGTGACTGCACCGTCCTGGAGGTTTTCCCCCGCGACGCAGCCATCCGCAAAGCGGTGGAACTCGCCACCCCGGAGGACACCATCCTGGTCGCCGGCCGCGGCCATGAGGTCTGGCAGGAGGTAAAGGGCGTCAACCTGGCGCTCGATGACCGGGTGGAGCTGCGCTCCTCCTTGACAGCACGAGGATTCACCGTTCTCGATGACCAGCGGATAGAGTCCTAAACCGAGATGATTGCATTTACCGCGGCGGAGATCGCCGAAATAACCAACGGCCGGCTGGCCGCCGAACCGGGCATCACGCCCGGCTCTGTGGTGACCGACTCCCGCGAAGCCACGGCGGGTTCCCTCTATGTGGCCAAGCCGGGCGAAGCCGCCGACGGGCACGATTTCGTGGCCGCCGCGTTCGACCGCGGAGCTGTCCTGGCCCTCGTCCAGCGGGACGTCGCCGACGCCGACGGGCGCAACTACCCCGCCGTCGTCGTCGAAGACTCCGTGCTGGCCATGGGCGCCCTCGCCGCCGAGGCGGTCCGCCGGATCCGCGCCCGCCGCGCAGCCGGGGGAGCGGCATTCACCGTGATTGGTATCACCGGGTCCGCGGGCAAGACCACCACCAAGGACCTGCTGGCCGGAATCCTCGCCGAAGACGGCGAAACGGTCGCGCCGCAGGGCTCCTACAACGGCGAAGTCGGCGTCCCGCTGACCGTCTTCAAGGCCGGGTTCGAGACCCGCTACCTCGTGATCGAGATGGGCGCCACCGGCATCGGCCACATCCGCTACCTCGCGGACATGGTCTGCCCGGAGATCGGCGTCGTGCTCGGCGTCGGCACCGCCCACGCCGGCGAATTCGGCGGGGTCGAGAACATCGCCCTGGCCAAGGGCGAACTGGTCGAAGCCCTGCCCGCCGACGGCACGGCCGTGCTGAACCTGGACGATGCCCGGGTGGCCGCCATGGCTGCCCGGACGTCCGCTACGGTGCTCGGCTTCTCCGCGCAGGCCGCGCGGGAGGGCCAGGGTGCCGCCGTCCAGGCCGAGGACGTCGAGTTGAACGCCGCGGGCAACCCGGAATTCGACCTCCAGCTTCCGGGCGACAGCGCCCGCCACCACGTCTCGGCAAAGCTGATCGGCGCCCACCACGTGGGCAACCTGCTGGCCGCGGCCGGCGCGGCTCACGCCGCGGGGATCCCCGGCGCGCAGATCGCCGCCTCGCTGAGCGCCCAGACAGCGGCAAGCCGCTGGCGGATGGAACGCACCGAGCGGCCCGACGGTGTGACCATCATCAACGACGCCTACAACGCCAACCCCGAGTCCATGCGAGCCGCCCTGCGCACGCTCGCGGACCTGGGCCGCGGCCGCCGGACCTGGGCCGTGCTCGGCGCCATGCTGGAACTCGGCGAAGACTCCATCCGCGAGCACACTGCCGTCGGCACCCAGGTGGTCCGGCTCAATATCTCCCGGCTGCTGGTGATCGGACGCCAGGCCCGCGCCCTCTACGTCTCTGCGGTCAATGAGGGCTCCTGGGGCGACGAATGCCTGTTCGCCGAAACCGTGGACGAGGCCTACGGGATCCTGCGCTCCGAACTCGAGCCCGGTGACCTGGTCCTCTTCAAGTCCTCCAACAGCATCGGACTGCGCCACCTGGGGGATCGGATAGCATTACCCCCACTGGCGCCGGATGCGGCCGCCGGGGATCCCGCCGGGAACCCTGCTGAATCCACCGCGGGGACCACCGCCGAAGGGAGCACGCTGCCGTGATTGCACTGCTGATGGGCTCCGGCCTGGCCCTGCTGCTCTCCTTCCTGGGCACCCCGCTCTTTATCCGCTTCCTCGTCCACAAGAGCTACGGACAGTTCATCCGGGACGACGGGCCCACCTCGCACCACACCAAGCGCGGCACCCCCACCATGGGCGGCACCGTCGTCGTGGTGGCGGTGCTGGTCAGCTACGGCATCACGCACCTCGTGATGTGGATGATGAACCCCCGCTCGCCGGGCCCGTCGGCCTCCGCCCTGCTGCTGCTCTTCCTGATGGTAGGAATGGGTCTTGTGGGGTTCCTGGACGACTTCATCAAGATTTCCGCGCAGCGCAGCCTGGGCCTGAACGCCAAGGCCAAGCTGATCCTGCAGGCCGCGGTGGGCATCATCTTCGCGATCCTCGCCCTGAACTTCCCGGACGAAAACAACGTCACGCCGGCGTCATACCAGATCTCCCTGGTCCGCGATATCCCGTGGCTGAACCTGGCGTTCGGCGGCACCGTGCTGGGCGCCATCCTGTTCGTGCTCTGGTCCAACCTGATCGTCACCGCCGCCACCAACGGGGTGAACCTCACCGACGGCCTCGACGGACTGGCCGCCGGCGCGTCCGTCATGGTGTTCGGTGCCTATACGATCATCGGGATCTGGCAGAGCAACCAGGCCTGCGGCTCTCCCCGCCAGGCCGGCGCCGGCTGCTACACCGTCCGCGATCCGCTCGACCTCGCCCTGCTCGCGGCCATCCTCAGCGCCGCGCTGGTCGGCTTCCTCTGGTGGAACACGTCCCCGGCGAAGATCTTTATGGGCGACACCGGGTCGCTGGCGATCGGCGGCGCCGTCGCCGGCTTCGCGATCCTGTCCCGCACCGAACTGCTGCTCGCCTTCATCGGCGGCCTCTTCGTGCTGATCACCCTCTCGGTGATCATCCAGGTCGGCTTCTTCAAGATCACCAAGGGAAAGCGCTTCTTCAAGATGGCCCCGTTGCAGCACCACTTCGAACTCAAAGGCTGGGCGGAAGTCACCGTCGTGGTCCGGTTCTGGATTCTTTGCGGGCTCTTCGTCGCGGCCGGCCTGGGCATCTTCTACGCCGAATGGGTGGTCCTGCTGTGAGCGGCATTATTCCTGAACCGCTGTCCAGCTCGCCGCGGCTGGAGCACCTGACGAGCTGGGACTCGAACTGGGCCGGGCTCCGCGTGGTCGTCACCGGGATTGGTATTTCCGGCTTCGCCGCCGCGGACACCCTGATTGAGCTCGGCGCCCGCGTGGTCGTGGTGGATGCCGCGGACAGCGCCAAGGCGCGCGCCCAGGCGGACACCCTCCGGATTGTCGGCGCCGCCGACGTGCTCCTCGGCGAGGACGCCGTGGACACGGTGCCCAGGGTCGACGGCGAAAAGCCCGAACTGATCGTCACCTCACCCGGCTGGCGGCCCGACCAGGCCCTGCTCGCCGCTGCCGCGCGGGCGCACATCCCGGTCTGGGGCGACGTCGAACTCGCCTGGCGGGTGCGCGAACGCCAGGGCCGCAAGACCGCGGACTGGCTCACGATCACCGGCACCAACGGCAAGACCACCACCGTCGGCTTGACCGAATCGATGCTGCAGGCCGCGGGCCTGAAGGCGATCGCGGTCGGCAACGTGGGCACGCCGATCCTGGACGCCCTCCGCGACCCGGTGGACTATGACGTCTTCGCTGTTGAACTCTCCAGCTTCCAGCTGCACTGGAGCCACTCCGTGTCGCCGGTCGCGAGCGTCTGCCTCAACGTCGCCGAAGACCACGTGGACTGGCACGGCTCCTACGACTCCTACCTGGCGGACAAGGCCAAGGTCTACGAGCGCACGCAAAAGGCGTGTGTTTACAACGCCGAGCAGATCGAAACCGAGCGGATGGTCGAAGCCGCCGACGTGGTGGAGGGCTGCCGCGCGGTAGGCTTCACCACTCTCACGCCGGCGATCAGCATGCTCGGCGTCGTCGAAGGCCTGCTGGTGGACCGTGCGTTCATCCCGGAGCGCAAGGACAGCGCCGCCGAGCTGGCCGCGATGTCCGATCTGGGTCCGGTGGCGCCCCGGCACATGGTGGCCAACGCCCTGGCCGCGGCCGCCCTCGTCCGGGCCTACGGCGTCGAACCGTCCGCCGTCCGCCAGGGGCTGCAGAACTACCTGCCGGGGGACCACCGCATCCAGCCCGTCGCCCGGCACGAGGGTGTGCTCTGGATCAACGACTCCAAGGCCACCAACCCGCACGCAGCGGCGGCCTCGCTGTCCGCGTTCCAGGACGTGGTCTGGATCGCCGGAGGACTGTCCAAGGGTGTGAATTACGACTCACTGGTCCGGGACAACGCCGCCCGACTCAAGGCCGTGGTGCTGATCGGCGCGGACTCGTCGGACCTGCTGGCCTCGCTCCAGCGACACGCGCCGGATGTCCCCGTGATCGGCCAGGCCAAGGGCGAGACTGAAGACGTGCAGACTGCCGAACCGGCCCACGCCCACGCAGCCCCCTCACCGATCTTCGGTGAGACTGTGATGGCACGGGCCGTAGCATCGGCGGCGCAGCTGGCCGCCCCGGGGGACACTGTGCTGCTGGCCCCGGCAGCTGCATCCATGGATCAGTTCTCTTCCTATGCTCACCGTGGCGACGCCTTCATCGAAGCTGTCCGCGAGCTCGTGGAAGGGCAGGCTCAGACCACCGAGGAGTAGCAATGGTCAGCACGCCCACCCGTCCCGCCGCGGCACGGACGGCCTCCACCGCAGGTGGAAAACCAGCCGGGAAAGCAGGCAGCACCGCCGCCGGCGCGGCGGCCGATGCGGGGCCCCGTCCCACGCCCGTTGCCAAGGTCCGCGGCTGGTACCGCGGCTTCTGGGCGGCACTGGAAGGCACCGGCAAGTCGCGTAACGGCTCCACCTATTACCTCATCCTGGGCTCCACCCTCGCCTTGACCGCGATCGGCATCCTGATGGTGCTGTCCGCGTCGAGCGTGGAGGCGATCGCGGCGGGGGAGTCGGCCTACACCGCGGCCGGCAAGCAGAGCCTCTTCGCCGCGATCGGCCTGTTCTGCATGTTCGTGCTCTCCCGCGTCAACGTCGTCTGGCTCAAACGCGGCGCCTGGGCCGCCATCCTGGCCGCCTTCGTCCTGCTGGTCCTGGTGCTCCTGGTGGGCCGCAGCGCACTCGGCAACCAGAACTGGATCGACGTCGGACCCTTCACCTTCCAGCCTTCCGAGGCGGCCAAGCTGGCCCTCGCCCTCTGGATGGCGACGGTGCTGAATGCCAAGGCCAAGCTCCTGCATCAGGCCAAACACGCCTTGATCCCGGTGGTGCTCCCGGGAGCGGCCGGGGTCATCGGCCTGATCCTGATGGGCAACGACCTCGGCACCGCGATGATCGTCATGCTGATCACAGCCGCCGCGCTCTACTTCGCCGGGGTGCGGCTCTACCTGTTCGGCATCGCCGGAGTGGTCCTGGCCGTCGGCACCGCGGTGCTCGCCATCACCAGCCCCAACCGGGTCTGCCGCATCCTGTCCTGGACCGGCCAGACCTGCGCGGACGGCTCGGATGTGAACTACCAGTCCACCAACGGCCTCTACGCCCTGGCCTCCGGCGGGTGGTTCGGCGTGGGACTGGGCCAGAGCCGGCAAAAATACAGCTGGATCCCGGAAGCCCACAACGACTTCATTTTCGCCATCATCGGCGAGGAACTCGGCCTGATCGGCACCATCGTGGTCCTGATCCTGTTCGCGATCCTGGGCACGGCCATCTACCGCGTTGTGGTGGCGCAGCAGGGCCTGTTCCACCGGGTCCTCGCCGGCGCCATCATGGTGTGGCTGCTCGGCCAGGCCTCCGTAAACATGGCCGTCGTCACCGGCCTGCTCCCCGTGGTCGGCATCCCGCTGCCGTTCATTTCCTACGGCGGCTCGGCCTTGCTCATGTCGCTCTGTGCCATCGGCGTAGTGTTGTCCTTGGCCCGGGCCCAAATGGAACCGGACATGCAGCCGAAGGGAATGTTCAAGTTCGGGCCCGCCGGCTTCGCCAAAGTACTACGCAAGCAAGCGGCCGCGCGGCGGGACGCCAAGCGTCCGGCCGGTGCCCGCACCCAAGCCCCGAAGGCCACCGCGCCCAAAGCCCAGACAACCAAGGCCCCGGGCGCTGCGGCCCGGCCCCCGGCCGGCAGCACTGCCGTCCGGCGGCCTGGCACCCGGACGCCCGCTCCCAAGAACCCCGCACGAAAGCGTACCTAGCCCCCATGAAGACCGAGTCGCCCCTGTCCGTCGTCCTTGCCGGCGGCGGCACCGCCGGGCACATCAGCCCGCTGCTCGCCATCGCCAATGCCCTGCGTGAGGTCAACCCCGGCGCCCAGCTTCTCGCCGTCGGCACCCCGGGAGGGATGGAGGCCCGGCTGGTGCCCGCCGCCGGGCTGGAACTGGCCACGGTCAGCCGGGTCCCGTTTCCGCGCAAGCCGTCGATGGAGCTGGTGCGGCTCCCGGGCAAGCTCGCCGCCGCCGTCCGGCAGGCCGGATCCATCCTCGACGACGCCCGGGCTGACGTGCTCGTCGGCGTCGGCGGCTACGTCTGCACCCCGCTGTACCTTGCCGCGTGGCGCCGCAAGATTCCGATCGTCGTGCACGAGGCCAACACCCGGCCCGGGCTCGCCAACCGCGTCGGAGCCCGGCTGAGCCGCCACGTGGCCGTCGCGTTCGCTGAGACCAGGCTGCGCGGGGCACGGCACGTCGGCATGCCGATGCGCCGCGAGATCTCCGGCCTGGACCGGTCCGCTGCCCGGTCCGCCGCGCGCACCGCGCTCGGCCTGGACCAGGACAAACCAACCCTGATCGTCACCGGCGGCTCATCCGGGGCACAGAGCATCAACCGCGCCATCGCCGCCTCAGTCGACGCCCTGGCCGAAGCCGGCATCCAGACGCTGCACATCACCGGGCGCGGCAAGACCGTTCACGACGCCCAGGGCAAACCGCTGGCAGCGCCCGGCTACCGCCAGGTCGAGTACGTGGACGGGATGGAACTGGTCTACGCCGCCGCCGACCTGCTGCTGGCCCGCTCCGGCGCCGCGACCGTCTGCGAGGTCGCCGCCGTCGGCGTTCCGGCCGTCTTCGTCCCGCTCCCGATCGGCAACGGTGAACAGGCGCTCAACGCCGCCGGCCTGGTCAACGCCGGCGCCGCCCTCCTGGTTGAGGACAGCGCCTTCGACGCTGCCTGGATCAGCGGGCACATCACCGCGTTGCTGGGCGACCGCCCGCGGCTGGAGGCGATGGCCGCGGCCGCCGAGCAGCTCGGCATCCGGGACGCGGACCGGCGGATGGCCGCCCTCGTCCTGGAAGCCGCGCAGTCCACGCCCCGCCGCACCGCCGGGCAGTCATGACCAGACAGTTATGACCAGGCAACCACGACCAGGACGGCAAAATCCCGGGCAACGACCCGGCAGCGACATCAAACGGCAGCGACATTCAACGGCAGCGACAGTGAACAGCAGGCAGGAAGCGGTAAAGCAATGACCCAGGCCCAGAACGGCACACCGCCGGCGGCCCGCACCCAGGACTCCCTGGGCCGCGTGCACTTCATCGGCATCGGCGGGGTGGGGATGTCCGCCGTGGCCCGCATCATGGTGGCCCGCGGCATAACGGTGAGCGGTTCGGACGCCAAGGACCTGCCGGTCATGGCCGAGCTCGCCGCGGCCGGCGCGCGGATCGCGGTCGGCTACGACGCGGCGAACCTGGGCGACGCCCAGACCGTCGTCGCCGGCTCAGCCATCCGCCCGGACAACCCCGAGCTGGCCGCGGCGCGCTCCGCCGGGCTGCCGGTGCTGCACCGCTCCGAGGCCCTGGCCGCCACCATGGCGCAGGACACGGCCGTCACGGTCGCGGGGACGCACGGCAAGTCCACTACGACGTCGATGATCACGGTGCTCCTGCAGGGCGCCGGCCTGGACCCGTCCTTCGCCATCGGCGCCAACGTCCCCGCCCTGGGCGTCAACGCGGCCTCCGGAGCATCCCCGGTCTTCATCGCTGAAGCCGATGAATCGGACGGCTCCTTCCTGAACTACCGGCCGCAGATCGCGGTCGTCACCAACGTCGAGCCGGACCACCTGGACTTCTACGGCACGGCCGAGGCGGTCTACGCCTCCTTCGACCGCTTCACCGAACTCCTCCCGGCGGACGGCTTGCTGGTCGCCTGCGCCGACGACGACGGCGCCCGCGCCCTGGCGCTGCGCACCCGGGACCGCGGCAACACCCGGGTGGTCCTGTACGGCACGGCGGCGGACGCCGATGTGGTGCTGCACGACGGCGGCCCGGGCGACGTCTGGATCTCCACCGCGGCGGGGAAATTCGCCGTCGAGCTCCAGGTCCCGGGCCGGCACAACGCCCTGAATGCCGCCGCGGCGTTTGCGGTGGCTCTGGAGCTGGGCGTTGCCCCCGAAACGGCCGCCGGTGCGCTGGCCAACTTCTCCGGCGCCTCGCGCCGCTTTGAATTCAAGGGCGCCGGCCGCGGTGTGCGGGTCTACGACGACTACGCCCACCACCCCACCGAGGTGCGGGCGGCCCTGGCCGCGGCCCGCTCGGTGGCCGGCGACCACCGGGTCCACGTGCTGTTCCAGCCGCACCTGTTTTCCCGCACCCGGGAATTCGCACACGAGTTCGCCGACGCCTTGAACGCCGCGGACACCGCCCTGTTGCTCGACATCTACCCGGCCCGCGAGGATCCCATTCCCGGTGTCACCAGCCAGCTCATCGCCGACCACCTCGGCCCCGGCGGACGGCTGGTCGGTCCCGGCGAGGAGGCCGTCCGGGCCGTGCTCGAGGCCGCCGCGCCGGGGGACATTGTGCTCACAGCCGGCGCGGGCGACGTGACCGCCTACGGGCCGCGCATCGTCGACGCACTGACCCTCGGGGCGCCGGATGCCTAGCACGCGCCGGCCCGCCTACCCGTCCGGGCCGCGCGGCTCCGCTTCCGGCCGGCCGGCAGCCGGGCAGGAGGACGTCATCTCGGCGTCCAAGGCAGACCCGGCAGCCGGGGATCCGTTAGCCCCCAAGCCGTCCGGCCCGGCACCCTCAGCCGTCAACCCGGCCGGGGCCGGGGCCGGGGGAACAGAGACGCAACGCGGCAACGTGCTCGCCTTCCCGGAACCGAAGGCGAAGCGGCGCCGCCGGATCATCCTCAGCACGGTCGCGGCGATCGCAGTGCTGGCCGCGGCGATCGTGGCGGCGGCCATCTACTCGCCGTGGCTGGCCGTCCAGACGGTTACCGTGCAGGGCACCCGGATGCTCACCGCGGATCAGGTCAAGGCGGCCCTGGCGCCGTTGCAGGGCAAGCCCCTGCCGCAGATCAGCGATGACGAGGTGGGCCGGCTGTTGCGGCCGCTGGTCCAGGTCAAGGCGGTCACCACGCAGGCCCGGCCGCCCTCGACGCTGCAGGTGCGGATCACCGAGCGCGTGCCCGTGGCGCTGGTCAAGCAGGGAGCGCTCTACCAGCTGGTGGACGTCGACGGCGTCCAGCTGGGCACAACGAAGGATCCCGCATCGATCAAACTTCCGGTGATCGACGGCGGCCGGGGCGCGCTGCCCAAGGACCTGTTCCACGCCGTCACCGCGGTGCTCGGTGCGCTCCCGCCGGATGTCCTGGCCCGGCTTTCCGATGCCTCGGCCAAATCGGCGGACGCCGTCGAACTCAAGCTCGTGGACGGCAGGACGATCATCTGGGGCAACGCGGGGGACAAGGAACTGAAAGCCAGGGTGCTCTCGGCCCTGCTGAAAGCCCCGGCGGATCCGAAAAATCCGGTCGCGGTCTACGACGTGAGCGTGCCGCGCCATCCGGTCACCCGATAGCTCTCCGTCACTTACCCCGGCCCGCGGCCGGGGTATAGGCACAATGGCGCCGCCGCGGGGACGCGGCGGCGCCGATCAGCGGCAAAAAAGCAGAAACAGAGGGCATTTTCCCGGTATTCCCGCGACACGCGGAGCCGGTTATTGAATGTCCTCTGCATAGGAAATAGCGTCACAGACATGAGTTACTTGACATAACTATAACCTTCAACTGGAAGGTTAAGGTTCAAAGCTTCAAGCTCGACTCCATCAGTTTTCGCAATAGAACACGAACAAGGGACACGTAACGTGGCAGCTCCGCAGAATTACTTGGCCGTCATCAAGGTCGTCGGCATCGGCGGCGGTGGCGTGAACGCAGTCAACCGCATGATCGAGGTGGGTCTTCGCGGCGTCGAATTCATCGCCATCAATACGGACGCCCAGGCGCTGTTGATGTCCGATGCGGACGTCAAGCTCGACGTCGGACGTGAGCTGACCCGCGGCCTGGGAGCCGGTGCGAATCCTGAGGTCGGCCGGCAGGCAGCCGAGGACCACGCCGACGAGATCGAAGAGGTCATCCGTGGCGCGGACATGGTCTTCGTCACCGCCGGCGAAGGCGGCGGCACCGGCACCGGCGGCGCGCCCGTTGTGGCCCGCATTGCCCGCTCACTGGGTGCGCTGACCATCGGCGTCGTCACCCGCCCGTTCACCTTCGAGGGGCGCCGCCGGGCCGGTTCCGCCGAGGCCGGCATCGACGCCCTGCGCGACGAGGTCGACACCCTGATCGTGATCCCGAACGACCGGCTGCTGTCCATCAGCGACCGCAACGTCTCCGTGCTGGACGCGTTCCGCTCCGCCGACCAGGTGCTGCTGTCCGGTGTCCAGGGCATTACTGACCTGATCACCACGCCGGGCCTGATCAACCTCGACTTCGCGGACGTCAAGTCCGTGATGCAGGGCGCCGGCTCGGCGCTGATGGGTATCGGCTCGGCCCGCGGTGAAGACCGCGCCGTCAAGGCTGCGGAGCTGGCCATCGCCTCACCGCTGCTGGAAGCCTCCATCGATGGCGCCCATGGCGTCCTGCTCTCCATCCAGGGCGGCTCGGACCTCGGACTCTTTGAAATCAACGAGGCTGCCCGCCTGGTGCAGGAAGTGGCGCACCCCGAAGCCAACATCATCTTCGGTGCCGTGATTGACGACGCGCTCGGGGATGAAGCCCGCGTAACGGTGATCGCTGCCGGGTTCGACGACGTCAAGGCCACTTCGCCCTCGATGGACCAGTCCCAGCCGGTCCCGGCCCGTCCCGCCGCGCCCGCACCGGCTCCGGCCCAGGCTCCCGCCTCGGCGCCGGTCCAGCCGCTGCACGCCGGCGTCGGCGCGTCCGGGCTGAGCAACTGGGGCCAGCAGCGCCCCTCGGCCGTGCCGGCCGACTCGGGCTTTGACGTGGACCTTCCCTCCGTCGTCGAGCCGGACCTCTCCGGCCGCCACTCGGATGACCTCGACGTGCCGGACTTCCTGAAGTAAGCCGTCGCTTTCACACGCCGCCAAAGCACCATGGCACTGCCCTGACGGCAGTGCCATGGTGCTTTGGCGGGGTTACGGTAGTCCAGATGGGTTTTTTATTGTTTGCGGTTCCGGAAGTGGCGGTGTGCTGAGTGTTTTCCTGGCGAGCTGAGGTGCGGCCCGGCATCTGGGTGGCGTTCACCAACGTAGCGGCGGGCAACCTGGCGCTCCATGTCGGCGACGACCCGGCGCAGGTGCACCGCCGCCGGGAACTGCTTGAACAAGCCGCCGGGCTCAGCCCCCGCCGCTTCCAGTTCATGAACCAGGTGCACGGCAAGGAAGTAGCAGTCGTTGGCGGAGGCGCCCCGGCCGGGGAGCCTGGCACGCCGGCTGCGGATGCTCCTACCGCCGACGCCCTCACCGCCGACGCCATGGTGTCCGCCGGCGGGCCGCTGGCGGTTATGGTGGCGGACTGCGTGCCGATCGTCCTGGTGGGGGAGCGCGCGGCGGGCCGTGACGCGCCGCCCGTGTTCGGCGTCGTCCACGCCGGCCGTCCGGGCCTGGCCGCCGGGGTGGTCCCCGCCGCGGTGGCGCAGCTGCGTGAGCACGGCGCCACCGGGATTAGCGCGTGGATCGGTCCGTCCATCTGCGGGCAGTGCTACGAGGTGCCGGACAGCATGCGCGCGGAGGTTGCAGAGTCCGTTCCAGCGGCCTGGTGCACCACGGCCCAGGGCACGCCCGGACTGGATCTGCCGGCCGGTGTCCGCAGCCAGCTTGCGGCGGAGGGCGTCGCCGTCGAGTACTCCGGCGGTTGCACCCGGGAAGACGCAGGGCTGTACTCATACCGGCGTGACGGGCGCACCGGCCGGTTCGCGGGCCTGGTCTGGACCGCCACGCCCGCCGGGGCCCTCACGTGACGGTGCCGGCAGCGGACGCTGCTCCGGCGGACCCAAGATTGGCCCAGCTGCGCGAACGCCTTGACGTGGTCCGGCAGCGGATCGACGACGCCGTGGCCGCCGCCGGGCGCCAGTCCACCCCGGAGCTGATCGTGGTCACCAAATTCCACCCGGCCGAGGACGTCGCGCGGCTGGCCGCACTCGGCGTCACCGATGTCGGCGAAAACCGGGACCAGGAAGCGTCCGGGAAAGCCGCAGCGCTGCAGGAGCTGGACCTGCGCTGGCATTTCATCGGCCAACTGCAAAGCAACAAAGCCAAATCCGTCGTCAAGTACGCCCACGCGGTGCACTCCGTGGACCGGCCCCAGCTGGTCGCTGCCCTGGCCAAGGCGCTCCGCGCGGAGCAGGAACGCACCGGCCGCGGAGACCTCGACTGCTTCATCCAGGTCAGCCTGGACGACGACGCCGACGGCCACCGCGGCGGCGCCCTGCCGGCGGATGTCCCGGAGCTGGCCGCGCAGCTCGCGGCCGCCGCCGGACTCCGGCTGGCGGGCGTGATGGCCGTGGCGCCCCTTGGCGCAGCACCGGAGGCGGCGTTCCAAAAACTGGCGGAGATCTCGGCCCGGCTCCGCGCCGACCACCCGCAGGCCACCGGCATTTCCGCCGGAATGAGCCAGGACCTGGAAGCGGCCATCCGGTTCGGGGCGACACACCTTCGAATTGGCTCCGATATTCTCGGTCCGCGCCCGGCGTTGCGGTAGGTTCAACGTATTGGAAGGTAATGGCGGGGATTCCAATGCAGTGAATTCAAGCAGTGACTCCAACACGGTCACGTCACTGAGCGGCCCGCAAACGGACACGATTAGGAGTCGACCATGGCTGGCGCTCTGCGCAAGACAATGATCTATCTTGGGCTCGCTGACGGCGACGAACACTACGAGTCCGAGCATCACACCCCGCACAAGGATGAGGACGAATCCATGGAGCACGACCGCGAGGAGCGCCGTGCGCCGACGCCCGTCCGCGAAGTCCCCAGGGAAGAGCCCTACGCCGCTGAAGAGGAATACCGCGCACCCGTGACACCCATCAAGCGAGCGGCCGCGAGCCGCGAAGAGACCACAGGCCTGCGGCAGATCACGACGATCCACCCGCGGTCCTACAACGATGCCAAGCTCATCGGTGAAAGCTTCCGTGACGGCATCCCCGTCATCATGAACGTCACCGACATGGGCGAAGCGGACGCCAAGCGCCTGGTCGACTTCTCCGCCGGCCTGGTGTTCGGCCTGCGTGGCAGCATCGAACGGGTGACCAACAAGGTGTTCCTGCTCTCGCCGTCGTATGTCGAAGTGATCGGCGACGACAAGAAGGTCAGCGAGACGCAGGCCAGCTTCTTCAACCAGAGCTAGTCCAGGATTCCGTCCGGATGCCAGGCAGGGATACCTGCCTGGCATCCGTGCTGGGCGATCCGTGTTGGAATAGACGTGTCGGAATACATGCGACCACCTGCCAGGCTACTGCGGTATCCGGAATGATCATGGAGATATGAGTTAACTCATGGGAATTGTTTTCGGACTTGTCTATATCGCCCTGCTGCTCTTTTTTGTCGCCCTGATCATCCGCCTGATCTTCGACTGGGTGCAGATGTTCGCGCGCAGCTGGCGTCCCCATGGCGTGGCGCTCGTCACCGCGCACGCTGTGTACTCCGTCACAGACAAGCCCCTCAAGCTGCTCGGCCGGGTCCTTCCGCCGCTGCGGCTCGGCGGAATTTCGCTGGACCTCGCGTTCCTGGTGCTGTTCATCGCCGTCTCGGTGGCCATGAGCGTTGCCCGGTACTTCACCTACGCGCAGCCGATCGCCGCATAACGTGAGCGGCCGGACCAGTCCGCCGCCAAAAAGATAAAACTCCGGTTTGACACTGCGGTGTTGAATTAGAGGAACCAGACCATATTTAGGTACCGTAGTTTTGACGGCCGGAAGGCCTCCTGACTAACTAGACCAACGAGGTGACCAGATGGCTTTGACGCCAGAAGACGTTGTCAACAAGCGCTTTCAGCCGACCAAGTTCCGCGAAGGCTACGACCAGGACGAGGTTGATGACTTCCTGGACGAGATCGTCGTCGAACTGCGACGCCTGAACCAGGAGAACGACGAGCTGCGCAAGAAGCTCGCCGAAGCCGGTTCCGGCACGGCCGCGAGCTCCGCTGCTGGCGCTCCCGTCGTGGAGAAGGTGCCTGCACCCGTCAAGGCCGAGAAGGAAGACCGCGCCAAGGCAGAAGCCGAGGCCAAGGCCGCCGAAGCCGCCGAAGCTGCCAAGAAGAAGGAAGCCGAGAAGGCTCCCGCTCCGGCGCCTGCCCCCGCACCCGTTGCCGCGTCGGCGTCCGCCGAGTCCGCCGCCGGCCTGCTGGCCATGGCGCAGCAGATGCACGACAAGCACGTCGCCGACGGCGAACAGCAGCGTGACAAGATCATCGCCGAGGCGCAGATCGAAGCCAGCAGCCTGGTCAACGACGCGCAGGAAAAGTCCCGCAAGATCCTCGGCGCCCTCGAGCAGCAGCGCTCGGTGCTGGAGCGCAAGGTCGAGCAGCTGCGCGGCTTCGAGCGCGATTACCGGTCCCGCCTGAAGGCCTACATCGAAGGCCAGCTGCGTGACCTGGATGCCCGTGGTTCGGTGGCGGCCCCCGAGGTCGAAGCCAGCTAGGACGTTTTACACGTATTCTGAAAGCCGGTGGCTGAGGACTCCTCGGCCACCGGCTTTTGGCATTAACCCGGACGAAAGCACTATGACTGACGCACCAACCCCAGACGCCGCCCAGCCCGCGGATGCCGTGCAGCCGCCGGCGCGCAAACCGCGGCGCGCCCTGCTGCTGACCCTGTTCGCCGGATTCGCGGTGTTCGCCTACGTGTTCGACCAGCTGACCAAACTCTGGGTCACGAACACCATGACCGAGGGCGAACGCATCCCGGTGCTCCCGCCGCTGCTGCACTGGTACTACATCCGGAACTCCGGCGCCGCCTTCTCGATCGGCGAGAACGTCACCTGGGTGTTCACCATCATCATGGCGGCCGTTTCCATCGCGATCCTGCTGCAGCTGCGCAAGCTCGGCTCCGCCTGGTGGGCGCTGGCGCTGGGGCTGCTGCTCGGCGGCGCACTGGGCAACCTGACCGACCGGCTGTTCCGTGAGCCCTCGTTCGCGATGGGCCACGTGGTGGACTTCATCCAGCTGCCCAACTTCGCGATCTTCAACATCGCCGATTCGGCCGTGGTGTCCGCGGTGGTGATCATCTGCCTGCTCACGCTGCGCGGCGTCGCCCTCGACGGCTCCCGCCTCAACCAGCACCAGGACAAGGCAACCACCGGCGCGGCCGCGCCGGAACCCACCACACCGGACCATACCGGGAACGGCCACAATGTCTGAGCCCGGTCCGGCGGGGGAGCAGGGCCGCCGGCACTTCAACGTCCCGGCCGAACTCGCCGGCACCCGGGTGGACGCGGGGCTGGCGAAACTGATGGAGATCTCCCGCTCCCAGGCCGCCACGCTGATCGCCGAAGGCCATGTCAGCAGCCACGGCAAGCCGGTGGGGAAGTCCCTCAAGCTCAGCGCCGGCGGCGAGCTCGACGTCGTCCTCCCGGAACGCCGGGACCCGCTGGAAGTTGTGGAGGAAGTTGTGGAAGGTCTGAAGATCCTGCTGGACGACGACGAGTTCGTCGTCGTCGACAAACCCGTCGGGGTGGCCGCCCACCCGTCGCCGGGCTGGGTCGGGCCCACCGTCGTCGGCGGCCTCGCCGGTGCCGGCTACCGGATCTCCACCTCGGGGTCGCCCGAACGCGCCGGCATTGTGCACCGGCTCGACGTCGGCACCTCCGGTGTGATGGTGGTGGCCAAGACCGAGAACGCCTACACGGCGCTCAAACGGGCCTTCAAGGAACGCACCGTGGACAAGGTGTACCACGCCGTCGTGCAGGGCCTGCCGGACCCGCTGGCCGGCACCATCGATGCACCCATCGGCCGGCATCCCGGCCACGACTGGCGCTTCGCCGTGATCGAGGACGGCCGCGACTCGGTGACCCACTACGAGGTGCTCGAAGCCTTCGGGAAGGCCTCGCTCGTGGAGGTGCACCTGGAAACCGGCCGCACCCACCAGATCCGGGTGCATTTCTCCGCCCTGCGCCACCCCTGCGCCGGCGACCTGACCTACGGGGCCGATCCCCGGCTGGCCGCCACCCTGGGCCTGACCCGGCAGTGGCTGCACGCCCGGCAGTTGTCCTTCGACCACCCGCGGACGGGGGAACGGGTCACCGTGACCAGCGAATACCCGCAGGACCTCAAGTACGCCCTCGAAGTGCTGGAGTCCGGCAACGCCTAAGGCAGCACCTAGGCGGCGGTCCGCCCCGCCGTCGTGCCGGGCACGTCAGTGTCCGTGCCCGGCACTAGAATGATTCGGTGACTTCCAGCAACAACTCGTTCGTCCACCTCCACAACCACACCGAATACTCCATGTTGGACGGTGCGGCGCGCCTCGGAGAACTCTTCGATGAGACCGAGCGGCTGGGCATGCCGGCGCTGGCCACCACGGACCACGGCTACCTCTTCGGAGCGTTCGACTTCTGGAAGCGGGCCACGGACAAGGGCATCAAGCCGATCATCGGCGTCGAGGCCTATGTCACGCCGGGCACCGCGCGCACCGACAAGACCAGGGTGCGCTGGGGCGAAGAGAACCAGCGCAAGGACGACATCTCCGGCGGCGGCTCCTACACGCACATGACCCTGCTCAGCTACAACAACGTGGGCATGCGCAACCTGTTCCGTGCCTCCTCGATCGCCTCCCTGGACTCGGTCTTCGGCAAGTGGCCGCGGCTGGACCGCGAGCTGCTGAACACCTACTCCGAAGGGCTCATCGCCACCACCGGCTGCCCCTCCGGCGAGGTCCAGACGAGGCTGCGGCTCGGGCAGTACCGCGAGGCCCTCGAAGCCGCGGCCGAGTTCCGCGACATCTTCGGTGCCGAGAACTACTTCTGCGAACTCATGGACCACGGCCTGGACATTGAACGCCGCGTCACCGGCGACCTGCTGCGCCTGGCCAAGGAACTGAACCTGCCGCTGGTGGCCACCAACGACCTGCACTATACCCACGAGCACGACGCCAAGGCGCATGAGGCGCTGCTGGCCATCCAGTCCGGCTCGACCCTGCTGGAGCCCACGTATGACAACGGCGGTTCACGCTTCGCCTTCTCCGGCAGCGGCTATTACCTGAAGTCCCCGCAGGAAATGCGGGAACTGTTCCGCGACCACCCGGACGCCTGCGACAACACACTGCTGATCGCCGAACGCTGCGAGGTGTCCTTCAACACGGGCGCCAACTACATGCCCCGGTTCCCCTGCCCGGAGGGGGAGGACGAAACGTCCTGGCTGGTCAAGGAAGTGGACAAGGGACTCCACTATAGGTACCCGCAGGGCATCCCGGACAAGGTCCGCCAGCAGGCCGACTACGAGCTGGAAGTCATCACCTCGATGGGCTTCCCGGGCTACTTCCTGGTGGTGGCCGACTTCATCAACTGGGCCAAGAACAACGGCATCCGGGTGGGTCCCGGACGTGGCTCCGGTGCCGGCTCCATGGTGGCGTACGCCATGCGCATCACCGACCTGGACCCGCTGCACCACGGACTGATCTTTGAACGCTTCCTGAACCCGGACCGCGTCTCCATGCCCGACTTCGACGTCGACTTCGATGACCGGCGCCGCTCGGAAGTGATCGACTATGTGACACGCAAGTACGGCGACGAGCGCGTCGCCATGATCGTCACCTACGGCACGATCAAGACCAAGCAGGCGCTCAAGGACTCCTCCCGCGTGCTGGGCTACCCCTTCAGCATGGGCGAGCAGCTGACCAAGGCGCTGCCGCCGGCCGTGATGGCCAAGGACATCCCGCTGGCGGACATCCAGAACCCCGAGTCCAAGCGCTACGGCGAGGCCGGGGACTTCCGCCAGCTGATTGCCACAGATCCCGAAGCCGCGAAGGTCTTCGAAACCGCCCTGGGCATTGAAGGCCTGAAGCGGCAATGGGGCGTCCACGCCGCCGGCGTCATCATGTCCTCGGACCCGATCATCGACGTCATCCCGATCATGCGCCGTTTCCAGGACGGCCAGGTCATCACGCAGTTCGACTACCCGACCTCCGAGGGCCTCGGCCTGATCAAGATGGACTTCCTGGGCCTGCGGAACCTGACGATCATTTCCGACGCCCTGGAAAACATCAAAATGAACCGCGGCGTCGACCTGGACCTCGAGTCCCTGGCCCTGGACGACGCCGCCTCCTACGAGCTGCTGGCCCGGGGCGACACGCTCGGCGTCTTCCAGCTCGACGGCGGCCCCATGCGGTCGCTGCTCAAGCTGATGAAGCCCGACAACTTCGAAGACATCTCCGCCGTGCTGGCGCTCTACCGGCCGGGACCGATGGGTGCCAACGCGCACACCGACTACGCGCTGCGCAAGAACGGCATCCAGGAAGTCATCCCGATCCACCCCGAACTCGAGGAGCCGCTGGCCGAGATCCTCGGCGGCACCTACGGCCTGATCGTGTACCAGGAGCAGGTTATGGCGGTGGCGCAGAAGCTCGCCGGCTACACCCTGGGCCAGGCCGACATCCTGCGCCGTGCCATGGGCAAGAAGAAGAAATCCGAGCTGGACAAGCAGTTCGCCGGCTTCTCCCAGGGCATGCAGGACAACGGCTACTCGATGGCCGCGGTGAAGACCCTCTGGGACATCCTGCTGCCCTTCTCCGACTACGCCTTCAACAAGGCGCACTCGGCGGCGTACGGCGTGATCTCCTACTGGACCGCCTACCTCAAGGCGCACTACGCGCCGGAGTACATGGCGGCCCTGCTCACCAGCGTCGGCGACGACAAGGACAAGTCGGCGATCTACCTCAACGAGTGCCGGCGCATGGGCATCACGGTGTTGCCGCCGGATGTCAACGAATCAGCGCTCAACTTCACCCCGGTGGGCAATGACATCCGCTTCGGCATGGGGGCGATCCGCAACGTCGGCGCCAACGCCGTCGACGCGATGGTGGCCGCACGGGAACGCGAAGGCGCCTACACCTCCTTCAAGGACTACCTGATGAAGGTCCCGGCGGTGGTCTGCAACAAGCGCACCATCGAATCCCTGATCAAGGCCGGCGCCTTCGACTCCCTCGGCCACCACCGCCGGGCCCTGGCCATGATCCACGAAGAAGCCATCGACTCGGTTATCACGCTCAAGCGCAACGAGGCGATCGGCCAGTTCGACCTGTTCGCCGGCATCGACGACACCGAGTCGGAATCCTCGTTGAGCATCGAGATCCCCGAGCTGCCCGAGTGGGAGAAAAAGGACAAGCTCTCCTTCGAACGCGACATGCTGGGCCTCTACGTCTCGGACCACCCGCTGCAGGGCCTCGAGGGGCTGCTGAGCCAGCACGCCGACCAGTCCATCACCTCGATCATCGCCGAGGACGGGCCGCACGACGGCGCCATCATCACCATCGCGGGCATGATCACCTCGCTCAGCCGGCGGATCGCCAAGGCCAGCGGCAACGCCTACGCGCGCGCAGAGATCGAGGACCTGGGCGGCTCGGTGGAAGTGATGTTCTTCGGGCAGGTCTACGGCCCGATCGCCTCCGTGCTGGCCGAGGACCTGATCGTTGTGGTCAAGGGCCGGCTGCAGCGGCGCGACGACGGTGCGGTGGCCCTGAACTGCATGGAACTGTCGGTACCGGACCTCAGCGAAGGACTCGACGGGCCGCTGGTGATCACCATGCCGACGCACAAGGCCACCGAGGCCGTGGTGAACGAGCTCGGTGAGGTGCTCCGGACGCACCGCGGCAAGTCCGAGGTCCGGCTGCACCTGCACGGCGACTCCCGGGTGGAGGTCATGGGGCTGCCCGTGCATCTGCGCGTCAACCCCAGCCCGTCCCTGTTCGGCGACCTGAAGGTGCTGCTCGGCCCGACCTGCCTGGACAGCTGAGCCGGCCTGGTCAGCTGAGTCCGCAGCCTAGATTTCGTAGTCCAGCGGCACCGGCTGGCTGTAGCTGCCACCGTGGTAAAGCAGCGGTGCGCTGTCGCCGCCGAGCGCGCCGTCGACCACCTCGACGACCACCACGGCGTTGTTCTCGAAGGAGAGCCGCATCTGGATCTTGCCGATCAGCCAGCCGGTAACGTCCTTGAGGATGGGGACCTCGTGCGGGCCCAGCGCCCAGTGGTCGCCCTCGAACCGGTTGCGGGTGCGGGCAAACCTGTCGGCGAGCTCCTGGTTCTCCAGCCCGAGCATATGCACTCCGATGTAGGCGGAATTCGCGACGGCGGGCCACGAGCGGGAGGTCCGGGCCATGTTGAAGGTGAACCGCGGCGGCTTGGCCGAGAGGGACGCCACCGAGGTGGCGGTGAAACCGTAGGGCACGCCGTCGTAGTTCACGGTGATGATGGCGACTCCGGCCGCGTGGCGGCGGAACATTTCCTTGAATGTCCCTTCGAAAGCTTCTTCGGCTGAGGCCACTGTGGTTCATCTCCCTGCTGTTCTGCGACTGGTGCTCACTGCCAGCGTATTCCTGCCGGCGCCGCCCGCGGTATTCGGCCGGCGCCCAGGAGGCGTCCGGGCGTCACGTGCCGTGCGGCGGCGTCATGTCCGTCCGCCGCCGGATGCTTTGTTAAGGTTTGTTGCATGACACAACCCGCGGTGCACGTGCCCGTTGACGACTACGACGGCGCCCCCGCGCACGCTGCACCCCGGCGGCCCGGGCGCAGCGTGCCGTGGACGGGGCTGGCCGTGATCGCCGCGGCAGGCCTCCCGGTCGGCCTGCTGTGGTGGCTCCTGGCGCCGACCGGCCTGAACCTTCTCACCCGGGACCCCGCCCTCGCCGCCGGCAGCAACCCCGAGACCTGGCTGCCCCGCGACCTCGTCCTGGCCGGGTTGTTCCTGCTGGCCGGCTGCCTGTCCGGGGTGCTTATTGCCGGGAACCGGCCCGCGCGGCTGGCAACCGCGACGGTGGTCCTGGCCGTTGCCGCGGGTGCAGCGGGTGCCTTGCTGGCGTGGGGGACCGGGGTGTTCGCCGGCAGTGTGTGGGGCGCCGCGGAGGACACCTCGGCCAGCGCCAGCATCGCGTTTTCGCTGCGCGCTTACGCCATGCTGGCCATCTGGCCGGCCGCCGTCGCGCTGGCGATCTTCCTTGCCACCGTTTTCGGCCACTCCGAGCCGGACCAAGCGCCCGGGCCGCAGGCCTGACACAGCGCCCTCCAGGGCGCCCGGGACGCTCCGGGCGGGGTGCCGCGTAACAGCGTGCGGGCCCGGCCCGGCCGGCGCGTAAAATGGAGGCGTGACCCCCACTGCTGACAGCCCCGTATCTTCCGCCTCCCTGCCCACGGCGCCCGCCACCCTCGACTTCCGCACCGTCGACGTGCGCGGGCAGCGGCTGTCCCTCGCCGGGCTCCGCGCCGCCGTCCCGCGGGCGCAGCACGGCACCGTGGCCGACGCCGAGGAAAAGGTCCTGGACATTATTTCAGCGGTCCGAACCCGCGGTTTCGAGGCGCTGCGAGAGCTGGCACTGAACTTCGACGGCGTCGACCAGGCCCACCCGCGTGTCCCCGCCGGGGCCCTCAAGGCCGCGCTGGACGGGCTGGACCCGGCCGTGCGCACCGCCCTGGAGGAGTCCATCAGCCGGGCGCGCCGCTTCGCCGATGCGCAGCGGCCGGCAGACACCGACGTCGAACTCGGCAAAGGCGCCGTGGTCAGCCAGAAGTGGGTCCCGGTGGCCCGCGTCGGGCTGTACGTCCCGGGCGGCCTGGCGGTCTATCCGTCGTCCGTCATCATGAACGTCGTCCCGGCGCTGGCCGCCGGCGTGGAGTCGATCGCGCTGGCCTCGCCGCCGCAGAAAGACTTCGACGGCCTGCCGCACCCCACGATCCTGGCGGCCGCGTGCCTGCTGGGCATCGAGGAGGTTTACGCAATCGGCGGCGCCCAGGCCATCGCCGCGTTCGCCTACGGCATCCCCGCCGGCACCGGTAACACCGACGCCGGCGTCGAGACCGGCATCGACGCCGGCATCGACCCGGTCGACGTCGTCACCGGGCCCGGAAACATCTTCGTGGCCACCGCCAAGCGGCTGGTCAAGGGCGTCGTGGGCATCGACTCCGAGGCCGGGACCACCGAGATTGCCATCCTGGCCGACGCCACGGCCCGGCCCGGGCTGGTCGCAGCCGACCTGATCAGCCAGGCCGAGCACGATCCGCAGGCCGCGTCCGTGCTGATCACCGACTCCGAGGAGCTGGCCGCCGCCGTCCGCCGCGAACTCGGCGTCCAGGCCGCCGCGACCAAGCACAGCGCCCGCGTGTGCCAGGCCCTGTCCGGTCCGCAGTCCGGCGTCGTCCTGGTCGAGGACCTTGAGCAGGGCATCGCCGCCTGCGACGCCTACGCCGCTGAGCACCTGGAGATCATGACCGCGGACGCCGCCGGAGTGGCCGCACGGATCCGGAACGCCGGCGCCATCTTCGTGGGCGACTACAGCCCGGTCAGCCTGGGGGACTACTGCGCGGGCTCCAACCACGTGCTGCCCACCAGCGGGACGGCCGCGTTCTCCTCCGGGTTAAACGTGACCACCTTCCTCCGCGCCATCCAGGTGATCAACTACAGCCGGAGCGCGCTGGAGGAGGTCAGCGGGCACATTGTCAGCCTCTCCGGCGCCGAGGACCTGCCGGCGCACGGCGAGGCCGTGACGGCACGGTTCGCCGCGGGTGCATAAACCGGGCGTTGGCCGCCCGGCCGGGACCGCGCCCGACCACAACATGTAGTAATTACAGGCTTGTTATTCAGCAACATCTAGTCGTAAACTGATCCGGGAAGCGCCATCACGGTGCTCCGGCGCTGTGATGGTGTCCAGGCTTGCGGCAGGGAGGAACCGACGTGTATTGCCCGTTCTGTCGTAACCCTGATTCGCGCGTGGTGGACAGCCGCATCGCCGACG
This sequence comes from uncultured Arthrobacter sp., assembly GCF_964021775.1. GTDB lineage: Bacteria > Actinomycetota > Actinomycetes > Actinomycetales > Micrococcaceae > Arthrobacter. The sequence goes on along the minus strand of NZ_CAXHZI010000005.1, from coordinate 146,238 downwards.
ACGGTTCCGCCATCCGGCGCCGCCGGCAGTGCCCCGAATGCGGGCGCCGGTTCACCACCGTGGAAACCACCAGCCTCACCGTCATCAAGCGCTCCGGCGTCGGCGAGCCGTTCAGCCGCAGCAAGGTCATCAACGGCGTGCGGAAAGCCTGCCAGGGCCGTCCCGTCACGGAAGACGACCTGGCCATGCTGGCGCAGGAGGTCGAAGAGACCATCCGCGCCTCCGGCGCCGCCGAGATCGACGCCCACGAGGTGGGCCTCGCCATCCTCAACCCCCTCCAGCGCCTCGATGAGGTGGCCTACCTCCGCTTCGCCAGCGTGTACCAGGCCTTCGAATCGCTGGAAGACTTCGAGTCCGCCATCGCCCTGCTCCGCCACGAGGCGGAGTCCAAGGGGCGCGAAGGCAAGAACTCGCAGAAGAGCCCGCTCTAGGCTCAGCCAAGCTCCGGTGGTGGCGGCGGAGGGGAAGCCGCGGCCACCACCGGCTCCAAGTTTCGGTATCGCGTACGGGGCTACTTGGCCAGTTTGTGCGTCAGGGCGACCTCGATCGCCGCACCCACGATGCCGGCGTCGTTCTTCAGCTCGGCCGGAACGATGGGTGTGCGAAGTGACATGTGCGGAAGGTACTCGTCGGCGCGCTTGGAGATGCCGCCGCCCACGATGAACAGTTCCGGGGAGAAGAGGAACTCGACGTGGGAAAAGTAGCGCTGCAGCAGCACGCTGTATTCGGCCCAGCTCAGCCCGTCCCGCTCACGGGCGACGGCGGAAGCCTTGCTTTCGGCGTCGAAGCCGTCGATTTCGAGGTGGCCCAGTTCGGCGTTCGGGACGAGCTTGCCGTCGAAGATGAAGGCGGAGCCGATGCCGGTGCCCAGCGTGATGACCAGGACGGTGCCGGAGATCCCTTCGCCGGCACCGTAGCGGGCTTCGGCCAGGCCAGCGGCGTCGGCGTCGTTGATAACCTCAACCGGGCGGCCGAGGCGCGCGGTCAGCAGGGCATCGATGTCCAGGTTCAGCCAGGAGTTGTCCACGTTCGCCGTCGAGTGCACGACGCCGTGCTGGATGATGCCCGGGAAGGTCACACCGACCGGGGAGTCGGGCGCCGGGGCGTCGGGACGCTTGGAGAGCTCTGTGACGACCTGTGCGACAACTTCGGCGACGGCTTCCGGGGTGGAAGGCTGCGGGGTGGGCACGCGGAGCCGATCGCCCACCAGTTTGCCCTTTTTCAGGTCAACGATTCCGCCCTTGATGCCGGTGCCACCGATGTCGATGCCGATCAGCGGTGCGTTCTTCTTCGACTTCTCGTCCTTCTTGGCCAATGGGCTTCCGTTCGTGGCAGGGGCGGGGTGGGTCTTCGGGGGGTGTTGCGGGTTGTTGCTGCGTCAGGGGAGGGTCAGGACCTCAGCGCCGGACTCCGTGACCAGCAGCGTGTGCTCGAACTGCGCGGTCCGTTTGCGGTCACGCGTGACGACGGTCCAGTCGTCGGCCCACATGTCCCACTCGACCGTGCCCAGCGTCAGCATGGGCTCGATCGTGAAGACCATACCGGCCTCAATGATGGTGTTGTAGGCCGGTGCGGCGTCGTAGTGCGGAATGATCAGCCCGGTGTGGAAGGCCTCGCCAACGCCGTGGCCGGTGAAGTCCCGAACGACGCCGTAGCCGAAGCGCTTGGCGTAGGACTCGATGGTCCGGCCGATGACGTTGATTTCGCGGCCCGGGGCCACCGCCCGGATGGCACGGCGCAGCGACTCTTCGGTGCGTTCGACCAGCAGCCGGGACTCCTCGTCGACGTCGCCCACCAGGAAGGTGTAGTTGGTGTCGCCGTGCACGCCGCCGATGAAGGCGGTGATGTCGATGTTCAGGATGTCGCCGTCCTGGACCACGGTGCTGTCCGGGATGCCGTGGCAGATGACTTCGTTGAGCGAGGAGCACAGGGATTTGGGGAAGCCGCGGTAGCCCAGGGTGGACGGGTACGCCTGGTGGTCGAGCAGAAACTCGTGCCCCACTTTGTCCAGCTGGTCCGTGGTCACGCCGGGTGCAATGTGCTTGCCGACCTCGACGACTGCCTGGGCTGCGATCCGCGAGGCGATCCGGATCTTCTCGATGGTCTCTGCGGACTTGACCTCTGAGCCGGTGAACTTGGCCGGTGCGGGCTTGCCGACGTATTCGGGGCGCGGGATGGACGCCGGCACGGCAAGCTGGGGGCTGACTGTTCCCGGGACAAGGGTGCCGATGGGTGCAGTCGAGGTGAGGGAAGGCATAGATTGATTCTATAAGCAGCCGGGCGCAGCCCGGAAAATGCAGCTGGAGAATGCAGCTGGAAAATGCAGCCGGAAACCATGGCCGGACAGTACATCCGGAAATACCCCCGGCGCCCGGGCACACCCGAAAGGATCACCGATGACCGAATACTGGTACAACGTCAACACCCACGAGATCGAGGAAGACGCGATGTCCGACTGGAGCCAGCTGATCGGCCCCTACAAAACCCGCGAGGAAGCCGAACACGCCCTCGAAAAGGTCAAGGCCCGCAACGAGGCCTGGGAAAAGGGCGACGAGGACTAGCGGAGACTCCGGCTAGAAAGAGTGCTCCGGGCCGGGGAAATGGCCCGAGCGGACGTCGTCGCCGTAGGCTTTCGCGGCGTCGCTCAGGGTGGTCCGCAGATCCGCGTACTGCTTGACGAACTTGGCCATCTTCCCGCCGCGCAGCCCGGCCATGTCCTGCCAGACCAGCACCTGGCCGGTGGTCGCATTGCCGGCGCCGATGCCGATGGTGGGGACCTTGACGGCGGCGTCCACGGCAGCCGCCGTCGGCGCCGGAACCATCTCCATCAGCACGCAGAACGCACCGGCGTCGGCGAGGGCGACGGCGTCATCGATCAGCCGCTGTGCGTCGTCGCCGCGGCCCTGGACCCGGTAGCCGCCGAGGGCGTGTTCGCTTTGCGGGGTGAAGCCGATGTGCGCCATCACCGGGATGCCGGCCTGGACCATGGCCCGGACGGTCTCGGCGTAGAACTTGCCGCCCTCAATCTTGACCGCGTGCGCGAGCCCCTCCTTGAGGAACCGCACGCCCGTGGCGACCGCCTGCTGCGCGGATACCTCGTAGCTGCCGAACGGCAGGTCGGCCACCACCAGCGCGCGCCGCGCGGACCGCGTCACCGCCCGGCACAGCGGGATCAGTTCGTCCACGGTGACGGGCAGGCTGGTTTCGTTGCCGAACACGTTATTGGAGGCGGAGTCTCCCACCAGCAGCACCTCGATGCCGGCCGCGTCGAAGATCTCCGCGGTGTACTGGTCGTAGGCCGTCAGCATGGCGAAGCGTTCACCGTTGAGTTTGGCCTGCCGCAGGTGGTGCGTGCGGATCCGGGCAACGGGCTTGGCGCTGCCCGACGCCGGAACCGCGGCTGCGCCGGACTCCGCCGGGACGCCGGATGCGGGGCCGTTGCCGTAGGGGGCGGCGAGTTCTGCGGACATGCTGGATTCGGGGCTGTTGCTGGGGGCCATGCCACGAGCGTAGTGCGATACCCGGGGTCCTAGCTACCCGGCGGTCCGGCGAAGGCCGTCACAAGCAAGGCCCCCTGGCATGGCCGGGGGCCGCCCGGACGCCGGTTCGGCGGACATTGTGTTAACGGCGTGTTACGCCGGTGCGCTACGCCAGCAATCGCCTCAAATGCTTAGTAGAGTGATTCGAGAGCAGCTGCGGGCGCCAGCCAGGACGAGTAGTCGGGACGGGTCCGGGGCACGGACGTAAACCCGGAAAGAGGCACCATGGACCGCCAGCAAGAGTTTGTCCTGCGGACGATCGAAGAGCGTGACGTGCGCTTTGTGCGCCTGTGGTTCACCGACGTCGTGGGATCGCTGAAGTCTGTGGCGCTCGCCCCCGCCGAAGTGGAAGGCGCCTTCGAGGAGGGGCTGGGCTTCGACGGCTCTTCGATCGAGGGCCTGGCCCGCGTCTTCGAATCCGACATGCTGGCCCAGCCGGACCCTTCGACCTTCCAGATCCTGCCGTGGCGCGGCGAGACGGAAGCGACCTCGCGGATGTTCTGCGACATCCTGACCCCCGACGGCGAGCCCTCCGCGGCGGATCCGCGCAACGTCCTCAAGCGCAACCTCGCCAAGGCCGCGGACATGGGCTTCACCTGCTACACCCACCCCGAAATCGAGTTCTACCTGCTCAAGTCCCAGCAGCCCGGCCCGGACGGTGCGCCGGTTCCGGTGGATGAAGGCGGCTACTTCGACCACGTGCCCGGCGGCGTTGCGCAGGACTTCCGGCGGACCGCCGTGACCATGCTGGAATCCGTGGGCATCTCGGTCGAGTTCAGCCACCACGAGGCCGGCCCCGGCCAGAACGAGATCGACCTGCGCTACGCGGACGCCCTGCAGACCGCGGACAACATCATGACCTTCCGCACCGTGATCAAAGAGGTCGCGCTGCAGCAGGGGACTTACGCGACCTTTATGCCGAAGCCGTTCACCGCGCACCCCGGCTCCGGCATGCACACCCACTTCTCGCTGTTCGAGGGCGACACCAACGCCTTCTACGAGGCGGGAGCGGAGTTCCAGCTCTCCGAAACCGCGCGGCAGTTCATCGCCGGCATCCTCAAGCACGCCCCCGAGTTCACCGCCGTGACCAACCAGTTCGTGAACTCCTACAAGCGCCTCTGGGGCGGGGGAGAAGCCCCCAGCTACCTGAGCTGGGGCCACAACAACCGCTCGGCCCTGGTCCGGGTTCCGCTCTACAAGCCCGGCAAGGGCCAGTCCGCGCGGATCGAATACCGCGGCATCGACTCCGCCGCCAACCCGTACCTCGCTTACGCCGTGCTGCTGGGCGCCGGGCTGAAGGGCATCGAGGAGGGCTACCAGCTTCCCGCCGCCGCCGAGGACGACATCTGGTCGCTGAGCTCGGCCGAGCGCCGCGCCATGGGCCACGACCCGCTGCCGGCCAGCCTGCACGATGCGATCCGCACCATGGAGGATTCCGAGCTGATGCCGCAGATCCTGGGCGAGCAGGTCTTCGAGCACTTCCTGCGCAACAAGCGTGCCGAGTGGCAGGATTACCGCCTGCAGGTGACGCCCTACGAGCTGCAGCGCAACCTGGCCATCCTTTAGGCGGCTGCGGTGAGCCTGGCACGGCGCCTCATCGCCGCAGGTTTCAACGACCTGGAGAAGGGCGAGCGGTTCCTGGCTGCCCCGGAACTGGCGGGCCTGGATGAGGATGCCCTGTTCGCCGGGCTGCAGCTGGCCGCCAACCCGGACACGGCGCTGCAGTCCCTGGTCCGGCTGATTGAGAAGCACCCGGACCTGCGCAAGCTGGCCGCGGCCGAACCGGACCGGAGCGAACCGCTGTACCGGGTGCTGGGCGCGTCCGAGGCGCTGGGCGAATTCCTCATCCGGCACCCCGAACACCTGGACGCCTTCCACACGACCGCCAGCCCGGAGCCGCAGGCCGCCGACGCCGGTGAGCTGCGCACCCGGCTGCTGCAGTCCGTCCGCGCCGACCCGAAGGCCGCACGGCCGGTCGCCGCCCTCACCGGGCAGGAGGGCTACGCGGCGCTGCGCACCGCGTACCGGCGGGGCCTGGTGGAGCTTGCCGTCAAGGACCTCTGCGCCGCCGACCCGCTGGACTTCATGCCCGCCGTCGGGGCCGAACTGGCGGACCTGGCCGGCGCCGCGATCGAAGCTGCCCTCGCGGTGTCCCGGGCCGAAGCGGCGGAGCAGTTCAGCGCCGCGGACGTCGCCGACGTCGGACTGGCCGTGATCGGGATGGGCAAATGCGGCGCCCGCGAGCTGAACTACATCTCCGACGTCGACGTGATTTACGTGATCGACCCCGGCGCGCTGGAGGACTCCCGGGCGAACACCATCGGCACCGCCCTGGCTTCGGGGATTTCGCGCGCCATCATGTCCACCAGCCGCGAGCCCGGGCTGTGGGAGGTGGACGCGAACCTCCGGCCCGAGGGGAAGTCCGGGCCGCTGGTGCGCACCCTGGCCTCGCACGAGAGCTACTACGCGCGCTGGGCCGAGAGCTGGGAATTCCAGGCGCTGCTGAAGGCCCGCACCATCGCCGGCGACGCCGCGCTCGGCGCACGCTACGAGGCCGCCGTCGCGCCGCTGATCTGGTCCTCCGCGGGCCGCGAAGGCTTCGTCGAATCAGTGCGCTCGATGCGCCGCCGGGTCACCGAACACATCCCGGCCGAGGAGGAGCAGCGGCAGATCAAACTGGGCCGCGGCGGCCTGCGCGACGTCGAATTCACCGTCCAGCTGCTCCAGCTGGTGCACGGCAAATCGGACGAAACCCTGCGCTGCCGGGACACCACCTCGGCCATCGCGGCCCTCTCCGCCGGCGGCTACATCGGACGCTCCGATGCCAAGGAATTCGACCGCGACTACCGCTACCTGCGCCTGCTCGAGCACCGCATCCAGCTCTTCCAGCTACGCCGCACCCATCTCATGCCGGTCAAGGAAGCCTCGCTGCGCTCCCTCGCCAAAGCCGTGCTGGGCCCGTTCTCTGACGAACGCCCACACCCCGACGCGCTGCTGGCGGCGTGGCGGAAAACCAAGCGCTCGGTACGGGAACTCCACGAACGCATCTTCTACCGGCCGCTGCTGAACACCGCCGCCGCGCTGAGCAGCGAGGAAGCCAAGCTCACGCCCGAAGCCGCGCAGGGCCGGCTCGCCGCGCTCGGCTACCTCGATCCGCGCGGCGCCATGCGGCACATCGAGTCGCTTACCGGCGGGGTCAGCCGCCGTGCCGCGCTGCAGCGCCAGCTGCTGCCGATTCTGCTGGGCTGGCTCGCCGACGGGGTGGACCCCGACGGCGGCCTGCTCGCGTTCCGCCGGGTCAGCGAGGCGCTGGGCACGACGCACTGGTACCTCGGCCTGCTGCGGGATTCGACGGCGGCAGCCGAACGGCTCTGCCACGTGCTCTCCAATTCCCGGCTCATCTCGGACCTGCTGGAGGTCTCGCCGGAATCGGTGGCCTGGCTTGGCTCGGACAAGGACCTGGTCCCGCTCAGCTATGAGGCACAGTGGCTGGAAATCACCTCCAAGATGTCCCGGCACGCGGACCCGGAAAGCGCCATGCGCCTGATCCGGCTGATCCGGCGGCGCGAGATCCTGCGGATCGCCATCGCGGACAGCGCCGGACTGCTGGACCAGGACCAGGTGGGTGCCGCCCTGGCCGACACGGACCGTGCCGCCATGCTCGGCGCGCTCCGGGTGGCCGAGACGGTGGTCACGGCCCGGGAGCCGCTCAAAACCAAGGTCCTGGTGGTGGCGATGGGACGGCACGGCGGCCGGGAGATCGGCTACGGCTCCGACGCCGACGTCATGTACGTGCACCGCGGCCTGCCCGGCGTGCCGGAGGACGAGGCCCAGCAGCAGGCCGCCCGGATCGTCGGCAAACTCTCCAGCCTGCTGACCCAGCCGCTGAAACCGGCGATCCTCGCCGAACGGGTGCTTACGGTGGACGCCGATCTGCGCCCGGAGGGCAAAAACGGGCCGATGGTACGGTCGCTGGAGTCCTACGCCGAGTACTACCGCCGCTGGTCCCTGATTTGGGAGGCCCAGGCGCTGCTGCGGGCCCGGCCGATGGCCGGTGACGACGAACTCGCCGCCGACTTCCTGGCACTGATCGATCCGATCCGCTATCCCGACTCCGTGGCGGACCAGGATGTCCGCGAGGTCAGGCGCATCAAGGCCCGGATGGAATCCGAGCGGCTGCCCCGCGGCGCGGACCCGGCACGGCACCTGAAACTGGGCCGCGGCGGCCTGAGCGACGTCGAATGGCTCGCCCAGCTGCTGCAGCTGCGGCACGCCGGCCGGCATCCGGAACTGCGGACCACCTCCACTGTCCAGGCCCTTGAAGCGGCGGCCGGCCTGGAACTGCTGGAGGCCGGGGAAGTGGTGCTGCTGCTGCGGGCCTGGCGGCTCGCGAGCAGGATCCGCTCGGCCAACGTGATCTGGACCGGGCGCGCCTCGGACCTGCTGCCCTCCTCGCGCCGCGACCTGGAAGCAGTGGCCCGCTGGTGCGGTTACGGCCACGGGAATGCGGCCGAGCTCGAGGAGGACTACCTGCGGCTCAGCCGGCGGGCCCGCGCCGTCTTCGAGCGCGTCTTTTACGGCCAATAGCCGGCCCTGTCCGGCCTCGCCGGGTGCCAGCGGGCAAATGCGGGTAGCCTCGAGGGGTACTTTGCCGGTCCTTGAGGCCGGCTCCCGCACTTACCTAGGGGTTGTTTACCTTGCCCAGACTCCAGCAGACCGGCGCCGCCCGGCCACGGACGGCCACGGTCATCGGAGCGTTGCTGGCCTTCGCCGCTATGCTCCTCGGTGCCTCAGGCGCCGCGGCGGCCCCCTCGGACGCGCGCCCCGCCGCAGGCGCGACGCTCCGGTCCGCCGGTACAGCGCTGCCGGCCGCCGCGCCGTCGAGCCTGTCCGGAAAAACCTTCGTCATCGGCACGGACACCACGTTCGCCCCGTTCGAGTTCCGTGACGCCGGCGGCGAGCTGACCGGCATCGACATGGACCTGATCCGCGAGATCGCCAAGAACCAGGGCTTCGCCGTCGAGATCAAGTCGCTCGGCTTCAACGCGGCCCTGCAGGCGCTGTCCTCCAACCAGGTGGACGGCGTGATCGCCGGCATGTCCATCACGGAACCACGCAAGAAGATCTACGACTTCTCCGACCCCTACTTCGAGTCGGGCGTCCAGATGGCCGTCGCCAAGTCCAACACGGAGATCAAGGGCTACGAGGACCTGCGGGGCAAGACCGTCACAGCCAAGACCGGCAGCGAGGGCGAAACGTTCGCCAAGTCGATTGCCGGCAAGTACGGCTTCACGGTCAAGTCCCTGGACCAGTCCGCCACCATGTACGAACTGGTCAAGTCCGGGAACGCCGTCGCCGTCTTTGACGACTACCCGGTGCTGGCCTACGGCATCAGCCAGAACAACGGCCTCAAGGCCGTGTCCGAGAAGGAAAAGGGCGGCTCCTACGGCTTCGCCGTCAACAAGGGCAAGAACCCCGAATTGCTCAAGGCGTTCAACACCGGCCTGGCGGAGCTGAAGTCCAGCGGCAAGTACCAGGAAATCCTGGACAAGTACCTCAAGGACCCCACGCAGGCCGCCACGTCCAGCTTCTGGGACCTGCTGGCCAACAGCTTCCCCGCCCTGATGAAGGGTCTCGGGAACACCGTGCTGGTCACCGCGATCTCCTTCGCCCTCGCCATGCTGATTGGCCTGTTCATGGGTTTCTTCAAGATTTCCACGTCCGTCATCCTGCGCGGAATCGCCACCACCTTCGTCAATATCTTCCGCGGCACGCCGCTACTGGTCTGGGCTTTCTTCTTCTACTTCGGCATCCCGCAGCTGACCGGACAGCCGATCGACATCTGGGTGGCCGCAGTGCTGACACTGAGCCTGAATTCCGCGGCGTACATCACCGAAATCGTCCGGGGCTCCATCCAGTCCGTGGACCCGGGCCAGCTCGAAGCCAGCCGCAGCCTGGGCCTGGGCTACTCCAAGTCCATGCAAAAAGTCGTGGTCCCGCAGGCGTTCAAGATCATGACGCCGTCCCTTATCAACCAGCTGATCATCATGCTCAAGGACAGCTCGTTGCTGCTCGCCATCGGCTTCGCTGAACTGCTCTACCAGGGCCAGCAGATCTACGCCGGAAACTTCCGGATCACCGAGACCCTGCTGATCGTGGCGGTGCTGTACTTCGTGGTGATCATGCTGCTGACCAAGCTGGCCAACTTCGCGGATAAGAGGTTCAACAAATGAGCACGGCAGTCACTGCACCGAGCAAGATCTCCGTCCGGGAACTGAAGAAGTCCTTCGGCTCCAACGAGGTCCTCAAAGGCATTAACGCCGAAGTCGCCGAAGGCGAGGTGGTGTGCGTGATCGGGCCCTCGGGCTCCGGCAAATCCACTTTCCTGCGCTGCCTGAACAAGCTCGAGGACATCACCGCCGGCCACGTCACGGTGGACGGTTTCGACGTGACCGACCCCAAGGTGGACATCAACGAGGTCCGCCGGCACATCGGCATGGTCTTCCAGCACTTCAACCTGTTCCCGCACATGTCCGTGATCGAGAACATCATGCTGGCACCGGTGGAGTCCAAGAAACAGGGCAAGGACGAAGCACGGGCCAGCGCCCTGAAGCTGCTGGACCGGGTCGGACTCGCCGAGAAGGCGGACGCCCGTCCGGCGTCGCTCTCCGGCGGGCAGAAGCAGCGCGTGGCCATTGCCCGGGCGCTGGCAATGAACCCGGACATCATGCTCTTCGACGAGGCCACATCCGCGCTGGACCCGGAAATGGTGGGCGAGGTGCTGCAGGTAATCAAGGACCTGGCGCGCGAGGGTATGACCATGGTGCTGGTGACCCACGAGATGGGCTTCGCCCGTGAAGTGGCTGACCGGGTGCTGTTCATGGCCGACGGCGTGATCTGCGAGCAGGGCGCCCCGGAGGAGCTGTTCGGCAACCCGCAGCAGTCACGGACCCGGGAGTTCCTGTCCAAGGTGCTCTAGGCTCTTGCCGCCGGGCTGGCCCGCCGGGCTGGCCCGCCGGGCGGCCCGGCGTTGGATACTCTTCTGACATGTCTGAACACGTGTGGCTGATCGCCTTGAAGAACCTCGACGACGATGCCCGCGCCATCAAGCTGGGGGAGGTCGCCGGGCTGGAGCTGGGCGGGGGGCAGCGGATGTTCGTCGGTGATCCGCTGCGGATGATGCTGATGGGCCTCGAAGAGGACTCCCGGTTCCCCTACGTGATGGACGCCAACGGCGCGGCCGTTGGCGTCGCCACGTTGCAGTCCGGGGCCGCACGCGCCGCCGGCTGGGCCGACGACGACTCCGTCTGGTTGCTCCGTGGCTTCCTTGTCGACCGGAGGCAGCAGGGCAAGGGATTCGGCGCCGCCGCGGCGGCAGCGGCCGTGCGGGAAGCCGCCCGGTTGACGGCCGCGCTCGGCGGGGAGCAGCGCGGCGTCGTCCTGTCCGTCAACGAAGCCAATCCCGCCGGCCAGGCCGCCTACCGCAAAGCCGGCTTCGAGGACCGCGGGCAATACTTGGGCGGGGACGCCGGGCCGCAGCGGATCATGTACCGCGAGTTCTGACCAGCGCACGGAACATTCCGCCCGGGATGTTGCGGGCGGGACGCACGTGGGGAGCGGGCGTCCCTTACTTTAGGGTCGCGGCCCACTCCGGATCGAAGTCCGGGTGGTCCTCGTAGCCTGCGGCGAGGATGTTGAGCATGGCGCGGCGGGCCATCGCCAGCTCGCTCTGGGCGTCCGCGCTGTCAACGGTGCCCGATGCGGCCCGCTTATAGCGCGCCAGGATTTCCCGCTTTTGGGCACATTCTGCGCGCATGGGCGCGGCGAGCGGGGGAGCCGCCGGGTGCTCCGTAACGGGGGCGTGCCGGAGCTCTGCTTCTTCCTCGTCGATCCGAGCTTCCAGGAACTCCACAATATCCACACCACGGATTCTGCCATGCCGCTACGCTTGGTGGGCGGTTTCGCCACCTTCGGGCCGATTCTCGTCTGCTGGGATGAGGGCCGTCCGGATGAGCCGGGAGTAGTGCCTGTCATGGGGACCGAGGCGGTCCAGGTAGGACGCCAGGTCCTCCACCCGCTCAATCTGGGACCGCCGCTCCTGGACGAGGGCGAGGAGGTAGCGCCGGTCCCGGGCGGACTGGTCGGCCACACCGCCGGCAAATTCGTTTTCGTCAGCCGTGAGTCGTTCCTCGATGGCGGCGAGAGCCGCGTCCCGGGAGGCCGCTTGGCTGGACGGGATTGCTTCTGCTTCTCCGCCCGGCGCGGACTGACCGGCCGATGATGCTCCCAGGCCATCGAAGCGGTCCAGGCGCGAGTAACCGGGTGCCGGGTCGTCGGCCACAAGGTGGTGGCGTATAAAGCTTCGGAACCGGGACATCACCGCTCCTCGATGTAGTTCCTAAGACCAAGCGTAGCCTCGAACGCGGGAGACGGACCGCTAATTATCTCCAGGTGCGGCACCGAGCGGCTTGACGGGGGAACGCGGGCGAGGGCTGGAATCGCCTAGTTTCCGCGGAATGGTGGTCGGGCGCGGTTGGCCAGATTTATCCAGCCGTCGCTGGTTCCGGAACCGTTAGGAACGGCTGACGCAACGACTGGCGGTGGCGTCTGCGTGCGGAAGTTAGCGGACGATGAACGTCCGGCTGATCTTGAAGATTGTTGGGTCGTCCTTGGTGTTATGGACGCGGACAACCCATTTTGTACCTTTAGGACCCCATGCTGCGTGGGTACTGTTCCAGCCGCCGGCGACGTAGTGGCCGTTCTGGTACCAGCGGTACCTCAGGTTTGCGCCCTTGGGCCAGCCGTACTTGTTTGCGCGCAGAACGGTCCCAGCCGACACGTACACTGTGGACTTTCCGACTAGGCACTGCTGGCCCGGCGGGCACACAGCGGCGCTGGCAGGGGCCGCGGTGATGAGTCCTCCGGCGCCCATTGCAACGGAAAGGACGGCGGCGGCTGCCGCTTTGCGGAATATCAATCGTTTCAACGCTGGCACGGTTCCCCGCACCTCCTGTCGGTGGTTGGCAGATAAAACTTAGGCTGCTGAACGCTTCCGACATACACCGTCTAAGGCGCCCCCAAGCATGAGTATAACCACAGGGCTAACACTGGAATCGCGGGCGCATGCATACGGGCGGCTGAACTCGCTGACTGGGAAGCGCGGCAAAGCTGCTCGTGACACAACGAAAGGCCGGCCCGAGGTTTGAAACCTCGGACCGGCCTTTCGTTGTGCCTATGAACTAGACGCCGTAGTAGAGCTCGAACTCGTACGGGTTCGGGCGCAGTGAGAGCGGACGGATCTCGTTCTCGTACTTGTACTCGATCCAGGTGTCGATCAGGTCCTGGGTGAAGACGCCGCCGGCCTGCAGGAACTCGTTGTCCTCGGCCAGGGCTTCCAGGGCTTCCTCGAGCGTGCCCGGAGCCTTGGGGATGTCCTTGGCTTCCTCGGCGGGGAGCTCGTAGAGGTCCTTGTCGATCGGAGCCGGCGGTTCGATGCGGTTGCGGATGCCGTCGATGCCGGCCATCAGCTGGGCAGCGAACGCCAGGTACGGGTTGGAGGAGGGGTCCGGCGCGCGGAACTCGATGCGCTTGGCCTTCGGGTTGGATCCCGTGATCGGGATACGGATACCAGCGGAGCGGTTGCCCTGCGAGTAGACCATGTTGACCGGAGCCTCGAAGCCCTTGACCAGGCGGCGGTAGGAGTTCACCGTGGGGTTGGTGAAGGCCAGCACGGCGGAAGAGTGCTTCAGCAGGCCGCCGATGTACCAGCGGGCGGTGTCGGACAGGCCGGCGTAGCCCTTCTCGTCGTAGAACAGCGGCTCGCCGCCGTTCCACAGCGACTGGTGGCAGTGCATGCCCGAGCCATTGTCACCGAAGACCGGCTTCGGCATGAAGGTGACCGACTTGCCCCAGGCATCCGCGGTGTTCTTGATGACGTACTTGAACTTCTGCAGGTCATCGGCCGCGTGGGTCAGCGTGGTGAACTTGTAGTTGATCTCAGCCTGGCCGGCGGAACCGACCTCGTGGTGGCTGCGCTCGACCTCAAGGCCGGCCTCGTCCAGCGCGATGCACATGGCGTCGCGCAGGTCGGCCTGCTTGTCCGTCGGGGAGACCGGGAAGTAACCGCCCTTGACCGGGGTCTTGTAGCCGAGGTTGCCGCCCTCTTCCTCGCGGCCGGTGTTCCAGTGGGCTTCCTCGGAGTCGATCTTGTAGAAGCTGCCCTGCGGGGATGACTGGTACTGGACGTTGTCGAAGACGAAGAACTCGGCCTCGGGGGCGAAGAACGCGGTGTCGGCGATGCCGGTGGAAGCCAGGTAGGCCTCGGCCTTCTCGGCCACGCCGCGGGGATCGCGGTGGTACGGGTCACCCGTGCGGGGGTTCACGATGGAGAAGTTCAGCGCGAGCGTCTTCTCGATGCGGAAGGTGTCAACGAACGCCGTCGTGACGTCCGGGATGAGCTGCATGTCCGACTCGGCGATGCCCTGGAAGCCGCGGATCGACGATCCGTCGAAGAGCTGGCCGTTGACGAAGAAGTCCGCGTCAACGCTCTTGGCGGGGACGTTGAAGTGCTGCTGAACGCCCGGGAGGTCGGTGAAGCGGATATCAACGAATTTGATGTCTTCGTCTTTGATGAACTTGAGGACTTCGTCCGCAGTCTTGAACATCTATGCTCCTTACGCATATGAAAGATCTGGCCGTCAGGCCGTGTGGTCCAGCGCAGTCCAACGGCGGGGAAAACGCAGTGTCCACCCCGCCTACGATGCCGCTAGCAACTGTTACCACCCTAAGGACACGGGATTTCCCCACGGTGTCCGCTTTGTTTCGGGCAGGTTACAGAATGCGCTGACGTGTTAAAGCTAGTCGCTGTCCACAGTGTGGCCTATCCGGGTCCGCTCTGTGGCCGGGAAGCGTCCATATTGTGAACAGCCCGTTGCCCTGCCTGGGAGCCGATAGGCTTGAAGGGTGGTTGATCGCAAAGATATAGGCTCCTGGCTCAGCGGACCGGACACGTCCGGCATCTCCAAGTACCCGGGGGAGCGGCTGGGCCTGCCCGAGTCAGGACCGGGCTCCATCGCCCGCGCGGGCCGCCGGATCCTGGCCATCTGCATCGACTGGGGGATCGCCCTGCTGATCAGCAACTTCGCCTTCGCCGGAAACCCCTGGGCGAACCTGGCGGTCTTCGCCGTCGAACAGGCCCTGCTGGTTGGAACGCTGGGCTACAGCATCGGCCACCGCATCGTGGGCATCCACGTCGTCCGGCTCGACGGCGGTCCCGCAGGACCGCTCCCGGCGCTGGTCCGCAGCGTCCTGCTTTGCCTGGTGGTCCCCGCCGTCATCTTCGATCCGGACCACCGCGGCCTGCACGACAAGGCCATGAATACCGTCCTCGTCCGGATGTAACGGTCGCCCAGCACCGAACCTTCGGCGATTTGCCGGAGATGGCCGGTATCCCACACCGCCTGGCGGCCATTTGTGGCTAATCGACGAGGCCGCGGACCTAGACCCGCGCCTGCTCGGGAACCGGGGTCGGCTCTGCCGTGCCGGTGCGGACACTGAGGTGCCCGCGGCGTCCGGCCCATCGTTCAAACCAAATCGTGGCGAACGGCAGGACCGCGGCGAGCCCGGCGAGGAACGCCACCCGGAACGGCCAGCGCTGCAGCCGCCACAGCGACAGGGCGGCCAGGCCGTAGCCGATGAAGAACGCCCCGTGCACCGGTCCGGCAATTTCAACGCCCAGTTCGGTGGTCCGGAGCACCCACTTGAGGAACATCCCCACCAGCAGCGCCGCCCAACTGAAGGCTTCGGCTACGGCCAGGGTCCGGAAAATCCTGATCACGGCGGTCGTCGGGGGAAATTTCATGAGGGGCAGTCCTCTGCTGTGGATCGTCGGGGTGGGTCGACGGGGTGGGTCGTCAGGATGGGCGGTGCGCGGACGCCGGCGCACGGCGTCGGCGTCGTTAGTCGGATCGCTGGGGGCGGCGCGGGTTAAAGCGGGACGCCCCGGCTGCCGGCGTGGTGCCGGTAACCGGGGCGTCCCGGAAAACTCTTTGCCAAGGTCCGCACCTAGCGGCCGCGCGCCGCCTTGCGGTCCGGGCGGGCCTTGTACGGGTCGATGCCCTTGGGGATCGGAAGGCGGTTGCCGAGCGAGGAAATACGCTTCGAAACGGTGCTGACCTCGGTCTTGGTCAGTTCGTTCTTCATCTTGCCCATCTTCTTCGCGACCTGGCTGATCGGCACCTGGCCCTCGCCCCGGCCGCTCTCGATCACGTGGATGGTGACGTTGGGCAGGATCCGGGCGAGGCGCTTGCGTTCGCCGTCGAGCAGCGGCTTGACCCGGTGACTGGGGCCCTCGCTGACCAGGACGACGCCGGGGCGTCCGATGGCGCGGAAGACGGCGTCCTGGGTGCGCGGGTTCACGGCGACCGGCTGGTCCTCGGTAATCCAGCCGCGGCGCAGCGTGCCCAGCGCGGCGCCCGAGGCGCCCGGCTGGTTTTCGATCTGCGCGAACGCGGCGCGCTCGGCGCGGCGGGACAGGATCAGGGTGGCGGCCAGGATGCCCAGCGGAATGCCGATGATCAGGCCGGTGATCCAGTTATCCAGCAGGAAGCCGACCAGGAAGCTGACCGCGACGACGCCGAGGAAGGCCAGCAGCATCAGCCACGGCACCATCGGATCGTGCCGGCGGGTCATCTGGAAGACGTCGCGGATCTGCTTCAGCCGGCTCGGCTTCTTGACCTTTGCTTCCTTGGGCTTGCGGGAAAAAAGGCCACGCTTCGGCTCAACGGCAGAAGAGCCGTGGGCTGAAGAGCTGGGCATGCGGGGGTCAGGGGAATTCGCCATAGTGCCTTAATTCTACGTGATGCACGGCTCAGGGCCGGACACCGGATTGCTCCGGAGCCGGCCCTGGGCGGCAAGGGGGTGCGGGTGGATCAGGAGTGCGCTGCGAGCAGTGAGCTGGCTTCCTGTCGGGTGCTGCCGGAGCTTTCGATGTGCGCGAGGGCGGCGGGGATTTCCCAGCCCTTCTTCCGCATCGCGGTGGCCCAGAGCCGGCCGGCGCGGTAGGAGGAGCGCACCAGCGGTCCGGACATCACGCCGAGGAAACCAATCTCATCGGCTTCCTGCTGCAGGTCCACGAATTCCTGCGGCTTGACCCAGCGGTCCACCGGGAGGTGGCGTTCGGAGGGGCGCAGGTACTGGGTGATGGTGATCAGGTCGCAGCCGGCCTCGTGCAGGTCACGCAGCGCCTCGGAGATCTCCTCGCGGGTCTCGCCCATGCCCAGGATCAGGTTGGACTTGGTGACCATGCCGAGCTTGCGGCCCTGCGTGATGACGTCCAGGGAGCGCTCGTACCGGAACGCGGGGCGGATGCGCTTGAAAATCCGGGGCACCGTCTCGACGTTGTGCGCGAAGACCTCGGGCTTGGAGTCGCAGATCGCGGCGATGTGCTCGGGTTTGCCGGAGAAATCCGGGATCAGGAGTTCGACGCCGGTACCCGGGTTCAGTTCGTGGATCTTCCTGACCGTCTCCGCGTAGAGCCAGACGCCCTCATCGGCGAGGTCGTCGCGGGCCACGCCGGTGACGGTGGCGTAGCGCAGCTGCATGGCCTGGACCGAACGGGCCACCTTGGTGGGCTCAAACATGTCCACGGGAGAGGGCTTGCCAGTGTCGATCTGGCAGAAGTCGCAGCGCCGGGTGCATTCGGAGCCGCCGATCAGGAAAGTGGCTTCCTTGTCTTCCCAGCATTCGAAGATGTTGGGGCAGCCGGCCTCTTCACACACCGTGTGCAGGCCTTCCTTCTTCACCAGGTTCTTGAGCTGGACGAACTCCGGGCCCATCTGGACTTTGGCCTTGATCCATTCGGGCTTACGTTCCACCGGGGTGGCCGCATTTCGCTGCTCAATGCGCAGCATCTTCCGGCCTTCTGGTGCCAGTGTCACAGTAGGGCTCCTTCATGGGTTGCAACTAGGGCTTCTTCATTGTTGCGCAGTTCCTCAGTGATCCGCGACACGAGGTCCGCCGGGGTGACGTTCCGGCCGGTCTCCTGCGCGATCGTGGTGACGCCGGCGTCGGTGATGCCGCAGGCAATGATCTGGCCATAGGGGGCCAGATCGTTGTTGCAGTTGATCGCAAAGCCGTGCATGGTCACGCCTTCGTGGACCCGGATGCCGATGGCGGCGATCTTGCGCGCCGGGCCTTTCTCATCCTGTTCGATCCAGACGCCGGCGCGGCCCTTGATCCGGACGGCGTCGATGCCGTAATCGGCGAGGACGGCGATGATGACGGCTTCGAGGCGCTCCACGTAGTCGCGGATGCCGGCCGGGTTCTTCAGTTTGATGATGGGATAGCCCACCAGCTGTCCGGGGCCGTGCCAGGTCAGCTTTCCGCCGCGGTCCACGGGCACCACGGGGGTCCCGTCGAAGGGACGTTCGTGGTCCTCGGTGCGTTTACCTGCGGTGTAGACCGGGGAGTGTTCGAGCAGCAGGACGGTGCTGGGGGCGGTTCCGGCGAGGACTTTCCCGTGGAGTTCGCGCTGGATGTCCCAGCCGCGGGTGTAGTCGACGAAGTCCGGAGCGAGACCCAGCCGGGTGAACTCAAGAGTCATGGCATCCAGCTTAGTCCTCGGCCGTCCCGCCCACCGATTCTGTGGCGAACCTCTCACGCCTGTGGATAACTTCTGCAGGGATGCCGAAGATCCGCTATTCCTGAACCATGGATGATTTCGAACGGTCCGCGCCACCTGACTGCGCAGCTGATCCCGCACCGGTTCCGGAGGTTGCCGGTTACGACGTCGGACGGCTGCTGGGACGCGGCGGCACCGCCGGCGTCTGGCTCGCCACTGACCGGATGACGCGGTGTGACGTCGCGTTGAAGTGTTTCGTCGGGCCGCCGGGGCAGGCGCCGCCGGGTCCGGGACGGGCCGCGGATGCCGAGGAATCGGTGCGGCGCGAGGTGCTGATCCTCTCCGCCCTCGACCATGAGCATCTCGTTAAGGCGCACGCCGTGCTGCGGGTAGGTTACGCAAACGGCGGGGTCGGGCTGGGCCTCGTGCTGGACTATGCCGCCGGGGGATCGCTGGGGCAGCTCCTCTCGGCCCGCGGCAGCCTGGCGGCGGGGGAGGCCGTCACCATCCTGACCCCGATCGCGCAGGCCCTGGCCTACCTGCACGCCAAGGGTTTCACGCACGGCGATGTGTCACCGGGAAACGTGCTGTTCACTGCCCAGGGCAAGCCGCTGCTGGCAGACCTGGGCGTGGCTCGGATGCTGGCAGACCCGCAGGAGTCCGGCCGTGCCGGCACGGACGGGTTCCATGACCCGGCCCCGGTTGATGCGGTCCGCGCCGGACTCCAGCCCGAACGCGACGTCTACTCGCTGGCCGCGCTGGGCTGGTTTTGCCTCACCGGCCGGGCGCCCGAGCCGGAACCGCAGCGTCCGCCCCTGCCGCTGCTGGTCCCGACGGTTCCGGCCAGCCTGGCCGACGCGCTCGAAGCGGGACTGCGTGCCGACCGCCGCCAGCGGCCCTCCGCGGCGGAGCTCGCCGCCGCAATATTCCGCAGCGTGCCGCCGGCGCCCGTCGACCTCTCGGTCTCGGTGCATCCGACCGTCGTCCCGCAGCTCCTGACCCGGCGCTCTGTTCCTGCCAGCGCGCGGGAACGCCGGGCGGCACGACTCCGGGACCGGAAGCGCCGGAGTGCACCTCCGGCGGATCCGGGCCCGCCGGATCAGGTCCCGGCGGGACGCAGTGCGCGGCACGCCGCGGGCCCCCTCCGCGGCCTGAACCAGAGCGCCAGGATCCGCCGCGGCCCGGGCCGCCCAGGCCCGGTCCGCCGTGGCCCGGGCCTCCGGCGGGCAACCGCTGCGTTCGTCACGGCCGTGTGCGTCGCGGCGGCGGGTGTCTTCGGGACGTTGCTGCTGGCCGGGAGGCTGGCTGCCGGTGAATGGGCGCCGGAGGTCCGGCCGTCGTCCGTACCCTCGGCCCGGCACAACACGACGCCGGTTCCCGGCACGACGCCGGTTCCCGCCACGGCCCGGGCCGTGCCGGCTGGACTGCAGGAGCTGCTCGCCGCAGCGAAGCCGGAAGACGCCGTCCGCGGGCTCGCGGGGTTGCGTTCCTACGCGCTCTCCACGGGGAACCTTGGGCTGCTCGACCAGGTCAACGCCCCGGCGTCGCCGGCGGCCGCCGCGGACGCCGGCGTCGGTTCCCGGCTGGCGAAGACCGGGCATGTGCTGGACGGCTTCGAAACGCGCCTGAGCCTGGTGCAGCGCCGGCCCGAGAGCACTGCGGCGCGGGCGGTCGTCGCGGTCAGGGTGGCCTCGCCGCCCTACCGGGAACGGGATGCCGAGGGAACAGTGGTCGCCGAGGCGGCCGCCGTCGGCGAGCAGCGGCTTCGCCTGGTGCTGGTGCCGGTGGACGGCAAATGGCGGATCCAGGAGATCCTGCCCGCCGCCGGGAGCTAGCCCGACGGCGTCCGGCGATACCGTTAGCCGCGGCGCCGCTTAGCTGCGGTACCGATTAGCCGGGCTTGCCGCTTAGCCGCGGTCCGCGACCCATGCCGCTGCCTGGGCCAGCGAGGGGTGCTGCCACTGGAACCCGGCCCCGGCCAAGGCGGCGGGCTCCATCCGCTGGCTGGCGAGCAGCAGTTCGTTGGCCAATTGCCCCATCACCAGGCGCAGCACGGGAGCGGGTACCCGCAGCACGGCCGGCCGGTGGAGTGCTTCGGCCAGCCGGGCGATCAGCGAGTTCACGTCCGCGCTTTCCGGGGCACAGACATTGACCGGGCCGGCCAGCGGTGCGGTCAGCAGGAACTCGAACGCGCCCGCCACGTCCGGCAGCGTGATCCACGGCCAGTACTGCCGGCCGTTGCCCAGCGGACCGCCTACGCCCAGGCGCAGCAACGGCAGCAGCCGGCCGAGGGCGCCCCCGGTGCGGCTCAGCACGACGCCCGTGCGGGCGGTGACCACGCGGACCCCGGCCGGCGCCTCGTGGGCGGCGGCTTCCCAGTCGACGCAGATCCGGGCCAGGACACCGCTGCCGGCCGGGGCGCTCTCCTGCAGCACAGCAGGTCCGGCGTTGCCGTAGTACCCGGAGGCGGACTGGCTCAGGAAGACCGGCGGCGGGGTGTCCATCCGGGCCATCGCCGCCGTCAGGATCCGCGTCGGGCCCAGCCGCGAGGCGCTGAGCTCGTTGATCCGCCGCCGCGTCCAGGGCCGGTCGCCGATCCCTGCACCGGAAAGGTTGATGACGGCGTCGGCGCCCTTGAGGGCCGTGTCGTCAATGCGTCCCTCGGCAGGGTCCCAGCGGAACTCGGTGGCGGACGCGGGCGCCCGCCGGACCAGGCTGGCGACGTCGTGGCCGCTGCCGCGCAGCGTGCTGGAAAGGGCCGTTCCGATCAGCCCGGAGGCGCCGGCAATAAGGATTCGCATGATCCATCTCACCATGCCCGGCACGGCAGGGAAACCTCCCCGGCGCCCGGGCGCTTTTGACTATGATCAAACGATGACCTCTTCGAGTTACCTCCGTTTCCCGCATCTGCACGGCGATCTGGTCACCTTCGTGGCCGAGGACGACGTCTGGATCGCGCCCCTCGCCGGAGGCCGCGCCTGGCGGGTTTCCTCGCTGCAGCTGCCCGCCCGCAACCCCCGTTTCACCCCCGACGGGCAGCGCCTGGTCTGGACGGTCATCCAGGGCACGGCACCGGAGGTCGTCACCGCGGACGTCAACGGCGGCGGGTACCGCCAGCTCAGCTACTTCGGCCACAGCTCCACCCGCGTCAAGGGCTTCACCCCGGACGGCGACGTGGTGGTCACGAGCGCCTTCCGGCAGGCGGACAGCCGCCTCACGCATGCTTACAGCCTCCCGGTCGACGGCGGCTGGGCCGAGGAACTTCCGTTCGGTCCGGTCGAGTCCGTGGCCTACGGAACCGTCGTCGGGGACGAGCGCCCCGTGGTCCTGGCCAGTGTGCTCTCCCGCGAACCGGCCTGGTGGAAGCGCTACCGCGGCGGCACTGCCGGCAAGCTGTGGATCGACGCGGATGGCAACGGCGAGTTCGAGCGGCTCGCGCCCGAACTCGACGGCAACCTCACCGACCCCATGTGGGTCCGGGGCCGGATCGCGTTCCTCTCCGACCACGAGGGCTACGGCAACCTCTATTCCGTGCTGCCCAACGGCACGGATCTCCGCCGCCACACGGACCACGAGGACTTCTACGTCCGGCACGCGGCCACCGACGGCGAACGGGTGGTCTTCGAATCCGCCGGCGAACTCTGGCTCCTCACCGGCCTGGACGCCGACGCGGCCAAACTCGACATCACGCTGGGCTCCGCCTCGCAGGCCCGGCGCTCGACCGCGCTGAAGCCCTCCCGCCACCTCGGCGACGTCATCCCGGACCACACCGGCGACTCCAGCGCCGTGGAGGCCCACGGCACCCTGCACTGGCTGCGGCACAAAGACGGACCGTCCCGCATCCTGGAGGCGACCCCGGGCGTCCGGGCACGTCTGCCGCGCCCCTTTGGCGCCGGCCGGATCGCCTACATCGCTGACCACGAGGGCGCCGAGGCACTCTACCTGAAGTCCATCGCCGCGCCGCTGCACGGCGACGGCGGCCACCGGTCCGGCCAGCCGCACAACACCGGCCCGGCAGCTGCTGCGAGAGCTGCCGCCCCGGCAACCGGCGCCCCGGCAAACAGTAAGGTCCCGCAGGACCCCGACGGCGGAACGCCGCTGCCCAGCCCCGTCTCGGCAGCCGCCCTGACCCGGCCGGACACCATCTCTGCCCCCGTTCCCGCGCCGGCCGCCGTCGTCGCCGCAGATGCCGCGCCAGGCGCCGGCGAAGGCGCAGACAACAGTTCTTCCGCTGCCGGCCCCGCACCGGAACGGGCCGACGCCAAGGACACGGTCCGGATCGAGTTCCCTAAGCCGAGCCGTGCCAGCGCCATGGAAGCCAGCCCGGACGGCAACTGGCTGGCCATCGGCACCTCGTTCGGCGATATCTACCTCGCGGACACCCGCACCGGCACCCTGACGCTGCTCAGCAGCATCGGCGAGGGCAGCATCGACGGCTTCACCTGGTCGCCCGACTCGGCCTGGCTGGGCTGGGCTGAGCCGGTCACCTCCTTCGGTTCCCGCACCCGCCTGCGGCTGGCCCGGATCTCCGCGGCCGGAGCAGCCGCGGAAACCCCGGCTTCGGACCGGGACGGCGGGGCCGCGATCATCGACGTCACCGACGGCCGCTTCCGGGACGATTCGCCCGCGTTCACCCCGGACGGTAAATTCCTGGCCTTCCTGTCCAACCGCAGCTTCGACCCGGTCTATGACGGACACTCCTTCGACCTGTCCTTCCCGAGTCCGATCAAGCCCTACCTCGTGG
Source organism: uncultured Arthrobacter sp. (assembly GCF_964021775.1). GTDB lineage: Bacteria > Actinomycetota > Actinomycetes > Actinomycetales > Micrococcaceae > Arthrobacter. The sequence continues at coordinate 123,335 of NZ_CAXHZI010000005.1, read as the reverse complement.
CCCTGGCCGCGGACACACCGTCCCCGTTCGGCCCCAGCGTCGCGCTCCCCGAAGACAGCGCGGCTGCCGCCGCCACCGGGGAGGGCGACGGCACCGAACCCGCCGTGACGGTCAAGGTCGACGCCGAGGGCCTGGCACACCGGGTCATCAGCGTCCCGGTCCCGCAGGGCAACTACTCGCACCTGGCCGCCACCGCCGGCGCCCTGCTCTGGCTCGACCACGAGCTCGCCGGGGTGACCGGCGACGGCCGGGCCAGCCTGGAGGACAAGAACGCGGCCCCGAGCCTGGTCCGCTTCGACCTGGCCAAGCGCCGCACCACCACCATTGTTGACGCACTGGACAGCTACCGGCTCACCGGCGACGGCGAAAAGGTGGTCCTGCTCCAGGACAAGCAGATCCGCGTCTCGCCCGCCGCGTCGAAGGCTGACGAGGAATCCGGGCAGCTGGTAAAAGTGGACCTGAACCGCATCCGGGTCCGGCTGGATCCGGTCAGCGTCTGGGGCCAGGCCTTCGACGAGGCCTGGCGCCTGCAGCGCGACTTCTTCTGGACCGCGGACATGGCCGGCCAGGACTGGGATTCCGTGCATGCCCGGTACCGGCCGATCGTGGACCGGCTCGGCTCGCACGATGACCTGGTGGACCTGCTCTGGGAACTCCACGGCGAGCTGGGAACCTCGCACGCCTACGTCCGCCCCGCCATGGTGACGGAGAACGGCAGCAACGGCCAGGGCCGCCTGGGCGCCGACCTGGCGTTCACCGGGGAGGGCTGGGAAATCACCCGCATCCTGGCCGGGGAATCCTCCGACCCGCTCGCCACCTCGCCGCTGACCCGGCCGGGCGTGGACGCCCGGCCAGGCGACGTGCTGCTGGCAGTCGACGGCGTCGAACTCTCGGCGTCGCTGACCCCGGCGGTGCAGCTGGCCGGAGCCGCCGGCCGCGCCGTCGAACTGACCCTGCGCAACGGCGCCGGGCACGGCGCCGGCGCCGGGAAGCAGCGCCGCGTCGCCGTCGTGCCGGTCAAGGACGAGGAACGCCTGCGCTACCAGGAATGGGTCGCGTCGAACCGCCGCACCGTGCGGGAAGCCTCGCAGGGGACCTTCGGTTACCTGCACATCCCGGACATGATGGCCAACGGCTGGGCGCAGCTGCACCGCGACCTGGATACCGAGACCTCCCTTGACGGCCTGATCGTGGACGTCCGCCGCAACCGCGGCGGCCACACCTCGCAACTCGTGGCGGAGCTGATCGGCCGCAAGGTGACCGGCTGGAGCATGCCGCGGGGCGAGCGTCCGCGCACCTACCCGCACCACGCGCCGCGCGGGCCGGTCATCATCCTTACCGATGAATTTGCCGGTTCCGACGGCGACATCATCACCCAGGTTTCCAAGCTGCGCGGGATCGGGCCGGTCATCGGCACCCGGACCTGGGGCGGCGTCGTCGGCATCGACAACCGGTTCGCCCTGGCGGACGGCACCGGCGTCACCCAGCCCCGCTACGCCACCTGGTTCACCGGCGGCGTGGGCTGGGGCGTCGAAAACTATGGTGTTGCCCCCGACATCGAGGTGGCCTTCCCGCCGCACGCCTACGCGGCCGGGGCAGACCCGCAGCTGGAATACGGCATCGGAGCGCTCAAGGAAATGATCCAGGAGCTCCCCACCGACCGCCCGCCGCTCCGCGAGGGGTACCGCAAGGTGCGGCCCGCCCCGCTGCCCGCCCGCCGGCCGGGCAACTAGCGCCCACGCGGAAGGCCCCCGTCCCGGGAAAATCCGGGGCGGGGGCCTTCGTGTATCTGCGCTTGCCGGCTGCTAGGCGGCCAGGGTGGCGTCCAAAGTGATCTTGATGCCGGTCAGGGCCGCGGAGACCGGGCAGCCGGTCTTGGCTTCCTCGGCGATGCGCTGGAAATCCTCTTCGGAGATACCGGGCACCCGGGCGTTCAGGGTGAGGTGGCTGCCGGTGATGCCGGTGCCGGGCTCGAAGGTGACGTCGGCCTTGGTGTTGACTTCCTCCGGCGTGTGGCCGGCCTGAGCCAGGGCGTGGCTGAAGGCCATCGAGAAACATGCCGAGTGCGCGGCGGCGATCAGTTCTTCCGGGCTGGTCTTGCCCTCGGCCGCTTCGGCGCGCGCCTTCCAGGTGACGTCGAAGTTGCCGAGCCCGGAGCTGTCCAGGCTGGTGTTGCCGGCCCCCGACATCAGGTCGCCGTTCCATACAGTGTGTGCGGTGCGTGTTGTTGCCATGTCCACTCCTCAGCGTCGTTGAGTCAGCGATCCGGTCAGGTAAGCGGATCCTGCCGTGTCCCATCCTAGGGACTCGGTCCGACCGCTGCACGCGGTGTCCGCTCTCAGAGGATTGTCTGGACATCCACCGGTTCCGCCGCCTCCCGGTTGAGCGCCCGGCGGCGGCCCGGCGCTCGAGCCCCGGGGTTAACGACGACGGCGACGCACCCGCGCGGGGTGCGTCGCCGTCGTGGTGGCCGGGGTCTACTGCCAGAGGGTGGCGATGGCCACGTTGAGCAGCGCGAGGCCGCCCACGGCATGGGCGAGACCCTTGCTGACCGGCTGGTCCTTCTTGTACTTGCGGCTGCCGATGAACGCGAGCACGGCCACCACGGCGGCGATCGCGAACTTTATGCCGAGCTTGGCGTAGTTGGCGTCCATGTCGAGGGCCGGGATCAGGCCCATCATCACGATGCCGGTGATGAGCTGCAGTGCAGCGCCGTCGAACTGGCGGGGGTGGACGGTGGGCTTCTTCATCTGGACGATCCAGATGCCCACGATCATGGCGGCGCCGATGATGTGCAGGAAAACCATGATGTTATAGACGATGTTCATGGGACCTAGCTTAGCGACAAAGTGTCCATAAATAGAGAAAGGCACCTTCCCTTACGGGGAGGTGCCCTTCTCTCACCCGATCGGATGAGCTAGCGGCTAGAGTCCGAGGTCTGCCTCGAACGCGCCTTCTTCGAGGCGTGCCTTGAGCGTCTGCAGGAAGCGTCCCGCGTCGGCGCCGTCCACCAGGCGGTGGTCGTACGTCAGCGACAGGTACATCATCGAACGGATCGCGATCGAGTCGTCGCCGTTTTCGTCCGAGACCACCACGGCGCGCTTGACGATGGCGCCGGTGCCGAGGATGGCGACCTGCGGCTGGTTGATGATCGGAGTGTCGAAGAGGGCGCCCACGGAACCGATGTTGGTGATGCTGAAGGTTCCGCCCGACAGTTCGTCCGGACCGATCTTGCCGTTGCGGGTGCGGTCGGCAACGTCGGCGATCTTGCCGGCCAGGCCGGCCAGGTTCAGGTTGCCGGCGTCGGCGATGACCGGAACCAGCAGGCCCTTGTCGGTGTCCACCGCAATCGCCAGGTGCTCGGCGTTGTGGTAGGTGATCTCCTGCTTGTCCTCGTCGTAGGAGGCGTTGACCTTCGGGTGCTGCTTCAGGGCCTCGGCAACAGCCTTGGCGATGAAGGGCAGGAAGGTCAGCTTGGAGCCGTTCTGCGCCTGGAAGGAGTTCTTGGCCTTGGCGCGGAGCTTGGCGACCTTGGTCATGTCCACCTCGTGCACCTGGGTCAGCTGGGTGGAGATGTCCAGCGACTCACGCATCCGGCGGGCAATGACCTGGCGGATCCGCGGAGCCTTCTGCACGGTGCCGCGCAGCGAGGACTGATCAGCGGACGGGCGCGCTGCCGGAGCAGCTGCCGGGGTGGAGGATGCTGCCGGTGCGGCGGCCGGGGCTGCCTTGGCCTCAGCCGCGGCCAGCACGTCCTGCTTGCGGATGCGGCCGCCGACGCCGGTGCCGGTCAGCGAGGAGATGTCCACGCCCTGCTGGTTGGCGAGCTTGCGGACCAGGGGAGTGACGTAGCCGGACTCGGCCGGGGCAGCTTCCTGCTTCGGGGCTTCCTGCTTCGAGGCTTCGGCCGGAGCGGGTGCCTCCTGCTTCGGGGCTTCCTGCTGGGGAGCCGCAGCCGGAGCGGGGGCCTCCTGCTTCGGCGCTTCCTGCTTGGGAGCTTCCTGCTTCGGAGCCTCGGGGGCCGGAGCGGCGGCAGGGGCGGCCGCGCCGGAGCCGATCACGGCGAGGACAGAGCCCACCTCGGCCGTTTCGTCCTCGGCGACGCGGATTTCCTGCAGCGTGCCGGCCACCGGGGAGGGAATCTCGGTGTCGACCTTGTCGGTGGAGACTTCCAGCAGCGGCTCGTCCACCTCGACGGTGTCACCGATGCTCTTCAGCCAGCGGGTGACGGTGCCCTCGGTGACGCTCTCGCCCAGGGCGGGGAGGGTGACCTCATGGCCTTCACCGGCAGGGGCAGCCTCGGCGGCGGGGGCCGGGGCGGCGGGCTCGGCGGCGGGGGTTTCAGCTTCGGGAGCCGGAGCCTCGGCACCGGACGGCGACTCGGCGGGCGCCTCCTGGGTGGGGGGTTCCTCGGCGGCGGGGGCGGCAGCCTCAGCGGAACCGGAGCCGTCGCCGATGCGGACCAGCGGGGCGCCGACCTCAGCGGTCTCGTCTTCGGCGACGAGGATTTCCTCGATCACGCCGGCGATCGGAGAGGGGATCTCGGTGTCTACTTTGTCGGTGGAAACTTCGAGCAGGGGCTCGTCCACCTCTACCCGGTCACCTACCTGCTTGAGCCAGCGGGTGACGGTTCCTTCGGTGACGCTCTCACCGAGGGCGGGCAAGTTAACGGATTCAGACATGTCGTCCCCGTTCTCCTTATTGATCTTTAGTGCGGATGGTTGCTGCCTTGTTCGAGCTTAGTGCACCCGGCATTTCGGGCCGGGCGCACTAAGCACGGAGTTCTTGCGGTGCTGCGGGGCTGTTAGCCGTGCAGGGGCTTCCCGGCGAGGGCGAGGTGCGCTTCGCCCAGGGACTCGTTCTGCGTCGGGTGCGCGTGGACCAGCTGGGCCACGTCCTCCGGGTAGGCTTCCCAGTTCACGATCAGCTGGGCCTCGCCGATCTGCTCGCCCATGCGGGCGCCGATCATGTGGACGCCGACGACGGGGCCGTCCTTCTGGCGGACCAGCTTGACCAGGCCGCTGGTTCCCAGGATGGAGCTCTTGCCGTTGCCGGCGAGGTTGTATTCCTGGGTTTCGATCTGATCGTCACCGAACTTGGCCTTGGCGGCCTTCTCCGAGTAGCCGACGGTCGCGATTTCCGGCTCGGAGTAGGTGACCTTGGGGATGTTGACGTCTTCGACGACGACCGGCTTGAGGCCGGCGATTTCCTCGGCCACGAAGATGCCCTGCTGGTAGCCGCGGTGTGCGAGCTGGACGCCGGGGACAATGTCGCCCACGGCGTAGATGTTGCCGACGCCGGTGTGGAGGCGCTCGTTGGTGATGACGAAGCCGCGGTCGATCGTCAGGCCGGCTTCCTCGTAGCCGAGGTTGGCCGTGACCGGGCCGCGGCCGACGGCGACCAGCATGAGGTCGGCCTCGAAGGTCTTGCCGTCGACAAGGGTGACCTTGACGCCGTCGTTGTTCTGCTCAACGCCCTGGAAGAAGGTGCCGGTGGAGAACTTGATGCCGCGCTTCTTGAAGGCACGCTCGAAGGCCTTGACGATAGTCGCGTCCTCGTTCGGGACGAGCGAGGGCAGGCCTTCGATGATGGTGACGTCGACGCCGAAGGACTTCCAGACCGAGGCGAACTCGACGCCGATGACGCCGCCGCCGAGGATGATCGCGCTCTTGGGGATGAAATCCATGGTGAGGGCTTCGTCGGAGGTGATGACCTTGCCGCCGATTTCCAGGCCCGGCAGGGTGCGGGAGTAGGAGCCGGTCGCGAGGACAATGTTCTTGCCCTTGTAGGCGGTGCCGTTGACGACGACGGTGTCGGTGCCCTGGAGCTTGCCCTCACCCTCGATGACGGTGATGCCCTTCTTGCCCTTGATGAGTCCCTGGAGGCCCTTGAACTTGCCGGCAATGATGCCGTCCTTGTAGGCGTTGACGGCGTTGATGTCGATGCCGTCCAGGGTCACGTTGACGCCGTACTTCGCGGAGTCCCGGGCGTGGTCGGCCAGTTCGGCGGAGTGCAGCAGGGCCTTGGTGGGGATGCAGCCGTTGTGCAGGCAGGTGCCGCCGAGCTTTCCCTTTTCGATGAGGCCGACGGTAAGGCCAAGCTGGACGGCGCGGAGCGCAGTTGCGTAGCCGCCGCTGCCGCCGCCGAGTACCAGGATGTCGAATTCTTGCGCAGTTGCCTGATCGGCCACTAAAACGCTCCCTCGCGTGAACGATGACACGAGAGTACGCATCATCTGGTCTTGGAACTGTCTGCCGTGATTATGCCAGCAGGCCGGTTCCCTTTCGTTTGGAATTACTTCTGTGAAGCTGTTTGCTTTGAAACTACGGTTCACCTTAGCGAACCACTAATACATGCTCCACCTTGCCGTGGCGTTTGTGGAGCGCTTGTGTCCAGTGTCACGCGGCCTTGTGGCCGGGTTATCAGCCCCGGGCCGCAAGGCCGCGCCGCACCGGACGGTGCCTCAGCCGGCGCTGAAGGCGTGCTTGTTCAGACGGCTTTGGCGAGGATGTCCTCGACGTAGGACACCAGGGTGCGCACGGTGCAGCCGGTGCCCTGCTTGTGGTTGTAGCCGTAGGGGCTGCCGTTGTTAAAGGACGGGCCGGCGATGTCGATGTGGGCCCAGGGGATCTGCTCGCCGTCCTTGCCCTTGCCCACGAACTCGCGCAGGAAGACGGCCGCCGTCATCATGCCGCCGTGGCGTTCGCCGATGTTGGCGATATCCGCGACCTGTGAGTCCAGGCTGGGGCGGAGTTCCTCGGGCAGCGGCATCGGCCAGACGAGTTCGCCGGCACGGTCCGCCGCGGCCTTGAGTGCTCCGGTGACGGAGTCGGAGCCCATCACGCCGGCGGTGCGGTCGCCGAGGGCGATCAGCTGGGCGCCGGTGAGGGTGGCGACGTCAATGATCGCGTCCGGGTACTCCTGGCTCGCGGCAACGATGCCGTCGGCCATGACCAGGCGGCCCTCCGCGTCGGTGTTCAGGACCTCGACGGTCTTGCCGCCGAAGATGGTGAGCACGTCGGCGGGCCGCTGGGCGGCACCGGAGGGCATGTTCTCCGCGATGCACAGCCAGGCGGTCGCCTTGACCGGCAGGCCCAGCTCGGCGAGGGCAAGTACGGTGTTGAGGACGACGGCGGCGCCGGCCATGTCGGACTTCATCTCGCCCATGCCGAGGTGCGGCTTGAGCGAGATTCCGCCGGTGTCAAAGGTGATGCCCTTGCCGACGAGGGCGATCTTGGCGGTGGCCTTCGCGGGGGCGTATTCGACCTTGACCAGGCGCGGCTGCCGGGTGGAGCCCTTGCCGACGCCGAGGATGCCGCCGAAGCCGTCCTTCTCCAGGCGCTTCTCGTCCCAGACGGTCACCTTGACCGGCAGGCCCTTGGCCAGGTCCTTGGCGGCGTCGGCGAACGTTTCGGGGTAGAGGTGGCTCGGCGGCTGGTTGACCAGCGTGCGGGTGGCGTTGACGGCCTTGCCGATCAGGGAGGCGCGTTCCAGCACGGGCGCCAGTGCCTTGTCCGTGGCGAAGTCGGTGAGGATGCGGACGTTCTTGACCGGGTCCTTGAGCCCGTCCTTGGCGGAGCGGTACTCGGTGAAGGAGTAGGCGCCCATCGCGGCGCCCTCGGCGACGGCAGCAACGGCGGCGAGGTCCGGCGTCGGGAGCGCGAGGGTGACGGTGGTGACCCCGGCGAGCTGGCGGACGGCCGAGCCGGCCGCGCGGCGCAGTGCCTCCTCGGAGAGCGGGGTGCCGGCGGTGACCTTCCCGACGCCGGCGAGGACCAGGACGGAGGCGCTGGCCTCGGGTAGGCCGGGAAGGCGGTGCGCCTGGTCTGCGGCGCCGCTGAGGCCCAGAACGCCCAGCGACTCGGCCAGCGCCTCGGCAGCCTTGGCCGTCAGCGGGTTCTCCAGCAGCACGGGGCCGTCAGTGCCCTGTCCCACGCCCACGACGAGGGCGTCGGACGGGGACTTCTTCAAGTCTCCGGCGACCGCACTCAGTTTGACTTCGGTATTCTTGACCACGAGGACAATCCTCAATTCTCTGTGATTTTTCGGCAGGAACTGCATGTTCGGCGCCCTGCCATGGGTACCTGAGCCACCATCGGTATTGCACGTAACCTCAGTGTCTGCAAGGCCATCGATAAGGCCAGTTCCGATCGTAGTCTCTCCCCGGTACCGGAGTTCAATTTAATGAGAGCTGGCACACACCGGGGGCAGGAATTACCCCGGCCGGCGGCGCGTTGTAGCTGGTATCGGCACTCCGGCGCCCTGCTTTGGGCCCCCACGGTCCACTGCCGCGGGCGCCGCCGCCCACCCGTCCTGCTACTGCGAAAGGAACATGCCGTGATGGAACGGATTTCCGGCTCCTTGCTGGACCCCGAAACGCTTTACGTCCGTGATGACGCGCTGTTCCGCAATCCTGAGCTGCGCGGGCTGAACCTGTTGATGGGCTTCACCGGATTCGCCGACGCCGGCCACGTGGTCAAGCAGATCACCACCGAACTGCTCGACAGCCTGGACCATGAGCTGGTTGCCGAGTTCGACGCCGACCAGTTGATCGACTACCGCTCCCGGCGCCCGCAGGTGAGCTTCGTCGAGGACCACCTGCAGGACTACCAGGCTCCGCGCCTGGCCCTCTACCGGCTCATCGACGGACTGGGGAACCCGTTCCTGCTGCTGGCCGGGTTCGAGCCGGACCTGCGATGGGAGCGGTTCGCCCGCGCCGTGGTAGGCATCGTGGAGGAACTGGACGTCAACCTGGCGGCCTGGATCCACTCCATTCCGATGCCGGTGCCGCACACCCGGCCGGTCGGAGTCACCGTCCACGGCAACCGCCCGGAGCTGATCGAGGGGATCTCCGTCTGGAAACCCACCGTGGAGGTGCCCGCCGCCGTCGGCCACATCCTGGAACTCCGCCTCAGCGAGGCCGGCCGGAACATCGCCGGGTACGTGATCCACGTCCCGCACTACCTGGCCGAGGCCGAATACCCGACGGCCGCCGTCGCGGGACTTGAATACCTGGGCGCGGCCACCTCGCTGATGCTGCCCACGGACCGGCTCCGCGAGGCCGGCCGGGAGGTCGGCAGGCAGATTGCCGAGCAGATCGATGCCTCCGAGGAGGTCCAGCAGGTCGTCTCCCGGCTGGAAACGCGGTACGACGAGAAGGCCGAGGGAACGGTGCGCCGCTCGCTGCTCGCGGACGAGAACGACCAGCTCCCTAATGCGGACGCGCTCGGCGCCGCCGTCGAGGCTTATCTTGCCCGTAAAGAACCCGGCGAATAAATACTATTTATGACGACCGGGGCATAATGGGGGAGTGACCTCCCCCCGCGCCTGGCTGATCTGGATCATCGGGATCTTCGCGTACCTGGTGGCGGTCAGCCAGCGCACTTCCTTCGGCGTTGTCGGGCTGGAAGCCACCGCGAGGTTCCACGCCAGCGCCGCCGAAATCTCCTTCTTCACCGTGCTGCAGCTACTGGTTTACGCGGGCCTGCAGATCCCTGTCGGGGTCCTCGTGGACCGCTTCGGCTCGCGGGCCATGATTGCCGGCGGCGCCCTGCTGATGGGCCTGGGCCAGCTCCAGCTCGCGTTCGCTGACAGCATTCCGGGCGGAGTCCTGGGCCGCGTGCTCGTGGGGGCCGGCGATGCCATGACCTTTATTTCCGTGATCCGGCTGATCCCGCTGTGGTTTGCCCCGTCCCGCGTGCCGCTGCTGACCCAGTTAACCGGCATGTCCGGCCAGTTGGGCCAGCTCTTTTCCGTGGTGCCGTTCGCCATGATCCTGCATTCGGCGGGCTGGACCCCGGCGTTCCTGACCCTGGCCGGCATGTCCGGGCTCGCCGTCGTGCTGACGGTGCTGCTGTTGCAGGACCTGCCGCCGGGCCACCCCGCGCCGGAGCCGTCCCAGGGGCTGCGCGCCACCGGCGTTTCGCTCTCCCGGGCCTGGCAGCAGCCGGGCACCCGGCTGGGGCTGTGGAGCCACTTCACCGTGCAGTTCAGCGGGACGGTCTTTGCGATGACCTGGGGCTACCCGTTCCTGATCTCGGCCCAGGGGCTGGACGCCGGCACCGTGTCCGCCCTGATGGCCCTCTACGTGGGAGCCGCGATCGCCGCCGGGCCGCTGATGGGCAGCTTTGTGGCCCGGCACCCCCTGCGCCGCTCCACCATGGTGCTGCTGATCTCCGGGGCCACGGCAGCGGCCTGGGCCGCGGTGCTGCTCCAGCCGGGCCGGTCGCCACTCTGGCTGCTGGCCGGCCTCGTGGTGGTCCTGGCGATCGGCGGCCCCGGCTCGATGATCGGCTTCGACTTCGCCCGGACTTTCAACCCGGCCCACCGGATCGGGACGGCTACCGGCATCGTTAATGTCGGCGGCTTCATCGCCGCGCTGTTGTCCATCTACCTAATCGGATTGGCCCTGGACGCGCTGCATCTGGCCGGGGCCTCGCCGGGCGGGCTGTACAGCCTCGGCGCTTTCCGGATCGCGCTGAGCGTGCAGTTCCTGCTGCTGGCCTTCGGCGCCGCCGCCATCCTTATCACCCGGCGGAAGGTGCGCCGGCAGATGGCGGCGCAGGGCGTTGTGGTGCCGCCGCTGCTCAAAGCCCTCGCCCAGCAGCGCCGGGTCGTCGCGCAGCGCCGCCGTACGCCCTGACGGACTTATCCCACCTGCCGGACTTATCCACATAGGAAACATCGGGGCTGACTCCCTGTGCCGGCACCGACGAATCTGGCACCATGACAGCTCCCGACCACCTGAAAATCACCGGCCCTGAAGACATCCTCGGCTTCATCCCGCATTCGCTCGGCTATTGGCCGGCCAACAGCCTGGTAGCCATGACCATGCAGGGGAAGCGGCTCGGAGCCACCCTGCGCGTCGACCTCCCGGACGCCTCCCGCTGCCGCGGTTCCGGGCTGAAGGCCTTCGCCCGGACCGTCCGCGACTACCTCAAGGCAGACGCGGAGGCGGACGGCACCCTGCTCGCCCTTTTCGCCGGGCCTCCGGCGGAAGATTCCGCCGGGGACACGGCAGAGGTCGGCTTTGACCCTGGCGACTTTGACCCTGGCGGTGCGGACGACGGCGTTGCGGATGAGGGCAACCCGGATGCCGCCGCGCTGGCCAGGCTGCTGCAGCAGCTGGAGCGTACCCTCGGCGAAGCGGGCCTGCCGGTGCGGGACGCCTGGCTGGTCGGTGAGCGGTACTGGCGCAACGCCCACTGCCTGGACCCCGCGTGCTGCACCCCGCCCGGCCGGCCGATCGAAGAGATCAGGAACAGCCGCCTGAATGCCGAGCTTGTCTTCCGCGGCAGCAGCGTGGGCGCCGCCCCGCGAGACTCCGCATTGGACGTGCTGCCGGACCAGCCGGAGCCGGGCGTCCTGGAAGCCCAGCAAATCTGGGAACGGGAGTTCTCCGGCCGGTGGCGGGACCGGGCACAGTTCGGCGCGGTGCTGGACATCTGGGAGCGCGTGCTTGCGCCCGCCCCGCCCGCGGCAGGCGGGCCCCCGGCACCACGTCCGCCGAGTGGGGCGGTGTCCGCTGCAGAGCCGGGGCCTGCCGCCCTGCCGGTAGGACTTGCTGGTTACCTGCGTGCCACGTTGTGCGTCGCGGCCTGGAGGGACGCGGTTCTCGTGATGGCGGCCGCCGGTCGGGACGCAGCCGTCGCCGGTGCCGAAGACTTTGGCATGTTCGACGGCGGCCCGGGAAGGCCCGCGCCGCTGCCGGACCTCGAGGGAGTCCCGGCCGCGGCATCGGAAACGGCGGCGGCAGCTGAGCCTCGAGCGCGGCGGCAGCCGGTGGCCGCGCCAGCTCTAGCGACCGGGTCCAACGTCCCCGTAGCCGGCGGCACCCCCGGCTACGGGGACGTTCTCCTGGGCCTTGAGCCGCCTATGCCCGACTGGATGCGCCTGGCGCAACTCGACCGGGTCCTTATCCAGCTGGGCAACTGCGGCGGCGGCGAAGCCCGGGCCGCGGCCCTCACAGCCCGGGGCTGGATAGAATGGTGCCGTGGCCGCGGCTCGTTTGCCGACGCCTTGTTCGCCGCCGCCACAACGGAACAACCCGGCTACCGGCTCGCGGAGCTGCTGGCTGAGCTGGGCCGCCGCGGAACGCTCTGCGGCTGGGCTCGCCGGAAGGAGGCCGCCTGGCAAAAGTTCGACCCGGATGCAGCCTGAGCCCCGGCGGCGCGGGCCGCCACATTGCGCGGAGGCGCGGGCTCCGGGGCCCCGATCCGCAAAAGTCGTGAGACAATAGTTGGCGAGACCCGGTTGGGTCCGTGTATCGAGTGCGTGTAGCGAACCTTGGAAACAGGGAACATTACGGTCGCCCCGGCAGTTCTACTAAGTGGCTCTGCTGGACGTGATTGCGCCTGATGTGAAACACGGACTTGACAGGGTCATAGTGGTGTTGCCCGTATGGTGATTCCACAGACCGCCGCTAGAAAGGTTTTCTGTGACCCCGTCTTCCGCGAAGAAGGAACCCGCCGACCAGGCCGTATTGTCCCCCGAGGAGAAGAAGGCAGCGGCAAACGCCAAGCGTGCCGCCACGCGTGCAGCCAACAAGGCTGCAAAGGACGCCGCTTCGGGTGATGACACCGCCTCGGCAGTCGCCAAGCCTGAGCCCAAGAAGCGCGGGCCCAAGCCCGGCGCCAAAGCCGCGGCCGAAGCCGCAAGCAAGTCCCGGGACGAAGATTCCGACGATGTCGAGGTCGAAGAGGACCTCGATGAGGTGACCCCCGACGCCGTCGAGCTCGGTGAAGACGGCGAAGAGGTAGCCGGCAAGGCGGCAGCAGCCACCACCGGCTCCGGCTTCGTCTACTCCGACGCCGACGACGATGACGCGCCCGTGCAGCAGGTCATGTCCGCCGGCGCCACCGCCGACCCGGTCAAGGACTACTTGAAGCAGATCGGCAAGGTCGCGCTGCTGAACGCCGAGCAGGAAGTTGACCTGGCCCTGCGGATCGAGGCCGGGCTGTTCGCCGAGGAGAAGATCGCGGCGGACGACGGCTCCATGGATCCCAAGCTCAAGCGCGAGCTCGAGTTCGTGATCCACGACGGCAAGCGCGCCAAGAACCACCTGCTGGAGGCCAACCTCCGCCTCGTCGTCTCGCTGGCCAAGCGCTACACCGGCCGCGGCATGCTGTTCCTGGACCTCATCCAGGAAGGTAACCTGGGCCTGATCCGTGCGGTCGAGAAGTTCGACTACACCAAGGGCTTCAAGTTCTCCACCTACGCCACCTGGTGGATCCGCCAGGCCATCACCCGCGCCATGGCCGACCAGGCCCGTACCATCCGCATCCCGGTGCACATGGTGGAAGTCATCAACAAGCTGGCCCGCGTCCAGCGGCAGATGCTGCAGGACCTCGGCCGCGAACCCACCCCGGAAGAGCTGGCCCTCGAGCTGGACATGACTCCGGAAAAGGTCGTCGAGGTCCAGAAGTACGGCCGCGAACCGATCTCGCTGCACACCCCGCTCGGCGAGGACGGCGACTCCGAGTTCGGCGACCTGATCGAGGACTCCGAAGCCGTGGTACCGGCTGACGCGGTGAGCTTCACGCTGCTCCAGGAACAGCTCCACTCGGTCCTGGACACGCTCTCCGAGCGCGAGGCCGGAGTCGTGGCGATGCGCTTCGGCCTGACCGACGGACAGCCGAAGACTTTAGACGAAATCGGAAAGGTCTACGGCGTGACCCGCGAACGCATCCGCCAGATCGAATCGAAGACGATGTCCAAACTGCGCCACCCGTCCCGCTCCCAGGTCCTGCGCGACTACCTGGACTAAGCTGCCCGGACCGGGCGCCGGTTCGGCCAACGCGGGGTCACGTCCCGCCCATGATCTCCGGATCCATGGGCGCGACGTGGCCCCGCGTTGTTTGTCTTAAGCGGCGGCTTGAACGTCGTGATTGCCCGTCGTGGATGTTAAAGCAGTAGGGCCCCTCCACAACGGAGGGGCCCTACGGGCGGATCCCTGGGGATCCCTGAGTACGTCTAGTCGACCGGAACCGGTGCCTTCTCGTGGAGGCGGCCCGTCTCGTCGTGCCAGTCGGAACTGAGCGGGCGAAGGTTCGGCTCTACGGCGCGTGCGTGGTGAGCGCAGAACAGAAGCTCACCGCCGGAGGCTCCGAGAACAACCCGGACGTATGCCTGAGCTCCGCAACGGTCGCACCGGTCAACGGTGGTGAGTGTGCGGTCCGCAACTGCTGTTGTCATGTTCGGCCTCCTTGGTAGATCGATACATCTATATAACCAGCATTCGCGGCCGTTCCATGGCAAGGATGGGACACTTTCGCTGTCCGCGTATCACGGCTCAGTAACGGCGGCGGGGTTCTCTTCGCTCTGTTGTCCCTGCGGGGGGAGTGGCAACCCGGCTTACGGCGGCGGGACGACTAACCTAAGAAGAGCGTCTGCACGTTCCATCCCTGAAGGAGTTTCCGACCCGTGGCACCAAGTTCTGATTACACCGCCCGGCATCTCTCCGTGCTGGAAGGCCTCGAGGCCGTCCGCAAGCGCCCGGGCATGTACATCGGATCCACCGACTCCCGCGGCCTGATGCACTGCCTCTGGGAGATCATCGACAACTCCGTGGACGAGGCCCTCGCCGGATTCGGCCACGACATCAAGATCATTCTGCACACGGACAATTCGGTCGAGATCCACGACGACGGCCGCGGCATCCCGATCGACGTCGAACCCAAGACCGGGCTCACCGGCGTCGAGGTGGTCTTCACCAAACTGCACGCCGGCGGCAAGTTCGGCGGCGGCTCCTACACGGCCTCGGGCGGCCTGCACGGCGTCGGCGCCTCCGTGGTAAACGCCCTCTCCTCCCGGCTGGACGTCGAGGTGGACCGCGGTGGCAAGACCTACAAAATGTCCTTCCGCCGCGGCGAACCCGGCCGCTTCAAGGACCCCGGCACCAAACCCGACCCGGCCGCCGTGTTCGAGCCCTTTGTCGACGGCTCCGTGCTCGACGTCGTCGGCAAGGCCAAGCGCGGCGTCACCGGCACCCGGATCCGCTACTGGGCCGACCGGCAGATCTTCACCCCGGACGCGAAGTTCTCCTATGACGAGCTCGCCGCCCGCGCCCGGCAGACGTCCTTCCTGGTCCCCGGGCTGAAACTCACCGTTCGGGACGAACGCCGGGTTGCCGGCACCCCGGGGGAGCTGGGCCCGCACGAGGAGGTCTTCCACCACGACGGCGGCATCTCCGAGTTCGTCGAGTTCCTCGCCGCCGACCCGGCCGTCACCGATGTCTGGCGGCTGCACGGCGCCGGCAAGTTCAAGGAGACGGTCCCGGTCCTGGACGAGCGCGGACACAGCCAGCTGGCCGAAGTAGAGCGCGACTGCGAGGTGGACGTCGCCCTGCGCTGGGGCATCGGCTACGACAGCACCGTGCGCAGCTTCGTCAACATCATCTCCACCCCCAAGGGCGGGACGCACCAGTCCGGCTTCGAACAGGCCCTTGTCAAGACGTTCCGCAAGGCCGTGGAAACCAACGCCCGCAAGCTCAAGGCCGGCAACGACAAGATCGAAAAGGACGACATCTTCGCCGGGCTCACAGCTGTGCTGACGGTCCGTCTCGCCGAGCCGCAGTTCGAGGGCCAGACCAAGGAAATCCTGGGCACCTCCGCCGTCCGCGCCATCGTCGCGAAAGTGGTCGAGCGGGAGATCAACGCCAAGCTCACCTCTGCCAACCGGAACGACAAGGCCCAGTCGGCGCTGCTGCTGGAAAAGGTCGTCAGTGAGATGAAGTCGCGCATCTCGGCGCGCGTCCACAAGGAGACCCAGCGGCGCAAGAACGCCCTGGAGACTTCCTCGATGCCCACCAAGCTGGCGGATTGCCGCACAGACGACGTCGCGCGTTCCGAACTGTTCATCGTGGAAGGCGACTCCGCCCTCGGTACCGCCAAGCTGGCCCGTTCCTCGGACTTCCAGGCGCTGCTACCGATCCGCGGCAAGATCCTGAACGTCCAGAAGGCCTCGGTGGGGGACATGCTCTCCAACGCCGAATGCGCTGCCCTGATCCAGGTCGTCGGCGCCGGCTCCGGCCGCAGCTTCGACATCACCGCCGCCCGCTACGGCAAGGTGATCCTGATGACCGACGCCGACGTCGACGGCGCCCACATCCGGACCCTGCTGCTCACGCTGTTCTTCCGCTACATGCGCCCGATGATCGACGAGGGCCGCGTCTTTGCCGCCGTCCCGCCGCTGCACCGGGTGGAGGTCATCAACGCCGGACAGAAGGCCAACGAGATGATCTATACGTACTCGGAGGCGGAGCTGCATGTGCTGCTGGACCGCCTCGCCAAGGAAGGCAAGCGGTACAAGGAGCCGATCCAGCGCTACAAGGGCCTGGGTGAAATGGATGCGGAGCAGCTCGCGGAGACCACGATGGACCCAAGGCACCGCACCCTGCGTAAGGTCGGGATCGAAAACGCGAAGCAGGCCGAGGAGACCTTCGACCTGCTGATGGGCTCCGACGTCGCCCCGCGCAAGGACTTCATCATCGCGGGGGCCGCAAGCCTGGACCGGGAGCGCATCGACGCCTGACCGGGCCCGGTTCCCGGGACTGGTTTCCGGGACTGAGTGCCGGGCTCGCCGAGCCTAGCGGGTACACCGGTTCGAGCGGCTCAGCCGAGCAAGCCGGGCACGATCAGCAGCGCTGTGGGCACCGCCAGCAGCAGCAGGCAGGCACCCAGGACCGCGTAGCGCAGGGCCTCCGGCAGCGGCGGTTGGGGTGAGAGCAGCCGGCTGACCCGGGACACTGTGGTGACGGCCGAACCGGCGCCGCCGGTGGCTCCGGGCTGGCCGGCGTCGGCCTCACCGCCCGGCTCGCCGAAGGCCATCCGGGCGCCCTGGGCCCCGCCGGACCCGCTGGCGACGATCGCGATGGCCTTGATCAAGGTGGCCTTGCTCTCGGTCTTGAGGGCGACGTCGTCGGCCAGCATTTCGATCAGCGAATTCACCGCTTCCTGCGCCAGCCGGGTGGTGGGCAGCCAGGGCAGGGCCTGCCGCCAGGCCGCGAACGCCCAGAGCAGCAGGTGGTGGCGCTGGCTCAGGTGGGCGTTTTCGTGGATGAGCACCGCGCGCAGCTCGTCCGGCTCCAGCGCCGCCATCAGTCCGTCCGAGAGCACGGTGACTGAGCGGGCGCCACCGGGCAGGCAGTAGGCCACGGGCGAGTCATGGCTGATCACCAAGGTCCGGGGGCCGTCGGCCGAGGGGGAGGCAAGCAGGGCGAGCAGCTCGCGGTGCCGCCGCCGCTGGCGCTGGATCTTGTAGTAGGTGAGCAACAGGGTGAAGACCAGGTGGGCGCTCAGCAGCGCCGCGGCCGAGAGCGCGAAGATATGCCAGAAGCCCAGCGCCGTAGTGGGCTCATTGCGGAAAACCATCCCGGCCAGGGACCGCAGGCCCGCCAGGAGGTTGTCCCCGACCGGCTCCAGGCCGTAGACCAGCATGGCCCCGATCATGGACAGGCCGCCGGCAAGGGCGATCGCCTGCCAGAGCAGCATGGCCGTAAAGGGGGAGCGGGCGGGCCATTGGGCGCGCGAAAGAAGGATAGGCACCGGCCAGGCCAGTGCTATCGCCAGGACCGCCAGAAAATATGAGGTCCAGAACACCGGTGTTAGCTGTGGCCCAGCAGTTTGCGCAGCGTCTCCGCCTCGGTGGCGGAGACGGAGCCAATGAAGCGGGCCAGCACGGCCTCGCGGTCGGGCGCGGAGCCGAGCACCTCGTGCATCAGTTCCGCGGTGTGGTCCGCGCGGCTGGAGACGGCCTGGTAGCGGTGCGGACGGGTGCCGCGTTCACGCTCCACGAGGCCCTTGCGCTCAAGCCGGGACAGGACGGTCAGCACCGTGGTGACGGCCAGGTCCTTGCCTTCGTGGCCGGCCGTGCCGCCCGCCGCGCGGGTGCTTTGCGCGAGCAGGTCCCGCAGGGTGTTCGCAGTCGCAGCCTCCTGGCCTGCCCAGAGCAGGTCCATCACTGCCCGTTCCAGTTCGCCGAGACTTGCCATTCCGTACGTCCTTCTTGAGTGCCGCCCTGGGGGGTTGGTTCCGCCCCGGATGGTGTGCCGATACTTCAGCTTTAAATTTACCGTGTTTTACGCGCAGTTTCTACATGAGGTAGAACAGGGCCGCCGCGGCGTGTCGGCCGCAGCGGGCCTGCGGGGCGTGCGGTCGGCGCGGCGGCGGGCGGCCGCTCCATTGCGGGGTGCGGCGTGCCGTGCCACGCTGGGTGCGGGAGGGTGCGGACTTGTTCTACACTCTGTAGAAGTATTATTTCTACGCATCGTAGAAAACTCTCGGGAACCTAGCCAAAGGGACTGCCTTGGACGCCTTGGAAATCGCACGCTGGCAATTCGGTATCACCACCGTCTACCACTTCATGATGGTGCCGCTCACCATCGGCCTGGGCCTGGTGGTGGCGGTGATCCAGACGCTCTGGTACCGCACCGGCAAGCCCGAGTATCTCCGGATGACCAAGTTCTGGGGCAAGCTCTTCCTGATCAACTTCATCATGGGCGTCGCCACCGGCATTGTGCAGGAGTTCCAGTTCGGCATGGCCTGGAGCGAGTACAGCCGCTTCGTCGGCGACGTCTTCGGTGCCCCCCTCGCCATGGAGGCACTGCTGGCCTTCTTCGTGGAGTCCACCTTCCTGGGCCTCTGGATCTTCGGCTGGAAGCAGCTCAAGCGCGGAGTGCACCTGGCCTGCCTCTGGATTGCCGTGATCGGCTCGGTCTTCTCCGCCTACTTCATCATCGTGGCTAACAGCTGGATGCAGCACCCGGTGGGCGTCGAGATGATTGACGGGCGGCCGGTAATGACGGACGCCTGGGCCGTCTTCACCAACAACACCGCACTCGTGGCCGTGCCGCACACCCTCTTCGGCGCCCTCGCCGTCGCCGGCTCCTTCCTCCTCGGCATCGCCTGGTACCACCTGTGGCGCCGCCGCCACGACGGCATCGACACGGTGGGGGCGGACGGAAAGGTTGTTCCCGGCGAGTCCCGGATTCCCGGCCGCGACCGTGCCGACCACGCCGTCTGGATCCGCTCGCTGCGGATCGGCGCCGTCGTCGCGATGGTCTCCTTCGCCGGCACCGCCATCACGGGCGACCTGCAGGGCAAACTCATGTTCGTACAGCAGCCCATGAAGATGGCCGCCGCCGAGGCCGCCTGCCACGACGGCACCGGCTTCTCCATCCTGAGCGTGGGCAACGTCGGCTCCAAGAACTGTGACGACGTCGTTGCCGTGATCGAAGTCCCCGGCATTCTCTCCTTCCTGGCCAAGGGCGACTTCACCACTGAGGTCAAGGGCGTCAACAGCCTGCTGGATCAGTACAAGGCCGATTACGGCACGCACCTGCCGGACAACCCGATTTACGGGGACCGCGCCGGCCAGGAAATCCAGTACGTCCCGGTCATGGAAGTCACCTATTGGGGCTTCCGGATGATGATCGGCTTCGGCGGTCTGGCGGCCCTCGCCGCCCTCGTGGCACTCTGGATCACCCGCAAGGGCACCGTCCCGGCCTCCCGCGGCCTGATGCGGCTCGCCGTCTTCGGGATCCTGGCCCCCTTCGGCGCGAACGCCGCCGGCTGGATCTTCACCGAAATGGGCCGCCAGCCTTTCGTGGTGGCCCCCAACCCGGATCCCAGCGGCATCGACCAGGTCTTTATGTTCACCGCCGCCGCGGTATCTCCGGGGGTCTCCGCCGGGGAGCTGCTGACCTCCCTGGTGGTGCTGACCGCCGTCTACGCGGTGCTGCTGGTGGTCGAGGTGAAGCTGCTGGTGAAGTACATCCGCGGCGGCGTCGTGTCCGCGATGCCCGAGCTGGCCCACGCCCCGGCGGACGAAAACGAGGACCAGACCCCGCCCGGCGGTACCGGCGGCAAGCCCGAAGCCGACGACGTCCTGGCCTTCGCCTACTAACGGCCCCGAAAACAAGCTGCAGAGGATATTCAGCATGGAACTGCTACCCACCATCTGGTTCATTGCCATCGCGGTGCTGTGGACGGGCTACCTCTTCCTGGAGGGCTTCGATCTCGGCGTCGGCATGCTCATGAAGGGCTTCGCCAGGAACAACACCGAACGCCGGGTCCTGCTCAACACGATCGGCCCGGTGTGGGACGGCAATGAGGTGTGGCTGCTCACCGCGGGCGGCGCCACCTTCGCGGCGTTCCCGCTCTGGTACGCCTCCCTGTTCTCCGCCCTCTACCTGCCGCTGCTGCTGGTCCTGGTGGCGCTGATCTTCCGCGCTGTGGCGTTCGAATACCGGGGCAAGGTGGACACCCCGCAATGGCGTGCGCGCTGGGACTGGGCCATCGCGCTGGGCTCCCTGGTCGCCGCGTTCGGCGTCGGCGCGGCCCTGGCACTGACCACCACCGGGCTTCCGCTGAACGCCAACGGTGACCGCGAAGGCGGCCCGTTCGCCTGGTTCAGCGTCTACGCCGTGCTCGGCGGCCTCGCCGTCGTCGGCTTCTCGCTGCTGCACGCGCTGGCGTTCCTGGCACTGAAGACCGACGGCGAAGTTAGGCACCGAGCGCGGCAGTGGTTCGTCCGGCTGCTGCCGGCGCTGCTCCTGCCGATCGCCGGCTGGGCGATTGTGCTGCAGCTGCAGAGCGGAAAGGCGTGGACCTGGGCCGCCGTCGTCGCCGCCGTGGTGGCCGCCGCCCTGGCCTGGAACTTTGCGCGCGGCGGGGCGGAAGGCAGGGCCTTCCTGTCACTGGGCATCTTCCTGCTGCTGGGCAGCGCCTCGATCTTCGGCGCCGCGTTCCCCGTGGTGCTGCCCTCGACCCTTAACCCGGACTTCAGCCTGACCGTCACCAACGCCTCATCCTCGGACTACACCTTGGGCCTGATGACGGTCGTGGCCTGCATCGGGCTCCCGCTCGTCCTCGCCTACCAGGCCTGGACCTACTGGGTGTTCCGGCGCCGGGTCAGCGCCGCCCACATCCCCGAGGCGCACAGCTTCCTGCCCGCGATTGCCGCCAAGGCCCTGGCCCCGAAGGATTAACCGGCCATGAGACCGCAGTTCCCGACTGGACCGGCCACCCGCTCGGCGCTCTACCTGCTGGGGCTGCTGGCTGCCCTCAAGGCGCTGTCCCTCGTGCTGATGGGGCAGGCTGTCGCCGCCATGCTGGCCGGGCTGATGGGGCACAACCCCGCCTGGGCCGAGCAGCTCGGCTGGGGCCTGGCCGGGGTGGTGCTGCGCTCGCTCACCGTGTGGGCGCAGGCCGTGGCATCCCGCCGCGCCGCGCTGGGGGTCAAGGAGGAGCTGCGCTCAGAGCTCCTGGACCGGGCCCTGCACACCGGCACCCGCACAGCCGGGCCGGCCGACGGCGGACTCGCGGTCCTGGCGACGCGGGGACTGGACGCCCTGGACAACTACTACACCCAGTTCCTGCCCGCACTGGTGAACTGCGCCGCCATCCCGCTGCTGCTCGGGGCCAGGATCCTCTTCTCGGACTGGATCAGCGCCGTGGTGATCGTCCTGACCGTCCCGCTCGTGCCGCTGTTCATGGTCCTGATCGGCCGCTACACCGAGGACCGGGTCCGGGAAGCCCAGTCGGCGCTGTCCCGGCTCTCCGGCCACATGCTGGAACTCGCCAAAGGCCTGCCCGTGCTGGTGGGCCTGGGCCGCGCCGCCGCCCAGCGCAAAGCCCTCGAGGACATCTCGGAGGAATACCGCGCCAAGACCATGGGGACCCTGCGCACCGCCTTCCTCTCCGCCCTGGCCCTGGAGCTCATCGCCACGATCTCGGTCGCCGTGGTCGCCGTCTTCATCGGCGTCCGGCTGGTGCACGGGGACATGGCCCTCGAGGCGGGACTCCTGGCCCTGATCCTGGCCCCCGACTGCTACCTCCCGCTGCGCGAACTCGGCACCGCCCACCACGCCAGCGACGAAGGCCGTGCCGCGCTCGCGGACACCACGGACGTCCTCGACGCCGCCCAGGCCGTGCCGCTCGCCCCCGCCAGCCCAGCCGCCGGCCGGTCCGCCGCTAGTCCGCCGGCCGTCACGGTCCACGGCCTGGCCGTGCGCTACGCCGGCCGCGCGGAACCCGCCGTCGGCCCGCTGAGCTTCACCGCCGCCCCCGGGCAGGTCACTGCCCTGGACGGCCCCAGCGGGGCCGGCAAGAGCACCGTGCTGGGCGTGCTGGCCGGCACCATCGGCGCCGGCGCCGGCACGGAGCTCACCGGGCGGCTGGCGGGGTTCACCAGGGATGACCTCGCCTGGGTGCCCCAGCACCCCGTGCTGGTCGAACCCACGGTGCTCGCGGAAGTCCTGCTCTACCTGGGCACCTCCCCGGACCGGTCCCCGGCGCAGGCCAGCACCAAAGACACTGCCGAGGCCCGACGCTGCCTCGCCGCGTGCGCCGCCGAACACCTCGCCGGGAAACACCCTGCCGAGCTCAGCCCGGGGGAGCTGCGCCGGGTGGCCGTCGCCCGCGGGCTGGCCCGGATCGCCGCCGGCGCCACGCTGCTGCTGCTGGACGAGCCCACCGCGCACCTGGACCGGACATCCGCGGATGCAGTCAGCCGCACCATCGCCGGCCTCCGGGGCAAGGTCACCGTGCTGCTGGTTGCCCACGACCGGCAGACCCGCGAACTCGCGGACCGGCTGGTGACCGTCGGGGGACGCACCGACGCCACCGTCGCCGCGGCCGTGCCGGAAAGCGTGTCCGGCGCCGCGCCGGCGTCGACTGCCGGCCACCGCACCGCGGACCGGGAAGCCCTCCAGCCGGCAGCAACCGGCGGGACCGGGGCCGCCGCAGGGGCCGCCGCAGACTCCGCGGAAAGTGCTGCAGGCGCCGGTGCGGACAGGGCTGGCGTTGTCCGTTTCGGAGCGACGGCCGCCCTGTTGCGGCGGCTACTGGCGCCCGTCGCCGGGAAGTTTGCCGCGGCCGGCGCGGTCGGGGTCCTGGCCGCGCTGTTCGCCGTCGCCCTGTCCGGGCTGTCCGGCTGGCTCATCATCCGCGCCAGCGAGCAGCCGCCCATCCTGTACCTGCTCACCGCAATCGTGGGCGTGCGCTTCTTCGGTGTGGGCCGCGCCGCCCTGCGGTACACCGAACGGCTGCTTCTGCACGACGCCATTTTCACCGCGCTGACGCGGCTCCGCGGCCAGCTGTGGGAGTCGCTGAGCCGGCGGGCACTGTCGCTGCGGCGGCTCCTGCAGGGCGGCAACGTCCTGGGCGCCGTGGTGGACGACGTCGACACCGTCCGCGAGCTGCTGCCGCGCGTCGTGCTGCCGCCGCTGACCGCCGTGGCCGTGGGCGCGGCGGCCGTGGCCGGCATCGGGCTGCTGCTCCCGGCGGCGCTGCCGGCCGTGATCGCCGCCGCGCTCGTCAGCCTCGCCGCCGCGCCCGCCCTGGCACTGTTCGCGGACCGGATGTCCGCCGGAACCGAGCAGCGGCTGCGCTCCGGTGTGCTGCGCCGGGTCGCGGCGGCCCTGGACGCCCGCGCCGAACTGCACGCCAACGGCGTAGGCTCCCCGGTCCTTGCCGGCATCCACGAGGCCGACCGGGCCGCGACAGCTGCGTCGCAGCGTTCGGCCCTGGCCGAGGGGCTCGGCCAGGCGCTCACCGTCCTGGCCTGCGGGTCCGCCGCCCTGGCCAGCGCGGTGCTGGCTGCCCCGCTTGCCCTCAGCGGCGCTGCCGAGCCGGCGACGGTCGCCGTCGTAGTGCTGCTGCAGCTGGCGCTCGTGGAGCCCTATTCGGCGATCACGACGGCGGTCCGCCAGTACCCGGCGCTGCGCTCCGTGCTGCGGCGGATCAACGCGTCCGGGGTCCTCACGCCGGCCGCGACGGACGAAACCGGCGGACCCGTGCCGGTGGCGGGGCGGCCCGGCGGGCGGCCCGGCGTGGAAATGGAAAACCTGGCAGCGGCGTGGCCGGGCGGCACGGAGGTTTTCACCGGGCTGACCGGCAGCGCCGAACCGGGCCGCTGGCTGGCCGTGACCGGAGCCTCCGGGTCCGGCAAGTCCACCCTGCTGGCCGTGATGCTCGGCTTCCTGCCGGCCGCGGGAGGCCAGCTGTTCCTGACCGGCCGGGCCGCCTGGTGCCCGCAGGAGGCGCACCTCTTCGACTCCACCATCCGCGGCAACCTGATGCTGGGGTTGCCAGAGGGGGAGCGTCCCACGGACGGAGCAACCGATCCGGCCGCGGCCGCCGGGCTCGACCGGCTGCTGACGGCTGCGTTGTCCGCCGTCGGCCTGGAACCGCTGCTGCAGCGGCTCGACCGGGGCTTGGATACCCCCATCGGGCCCGGAGGGGCGTTCCTCAGTGGCGGCGAGCGGCAGCGCCTGGCGGTGGCCCGCACACTGCTGACCGGTGCCGACGTGATTCTGCTCGACGAACCCACAGCCCACCTGGACGCGGAAACGGGCCGGACCATGCTGGCCGAGCTGCGGCGCGGGTTGGCCGGCCGCACGGTGGTCCTGGTGACGCACAACCCGGAGGACATCAGCCCTGAGGATAACCGGCTGGACCTGGACGTGGCCGGGCTCCGGCAGACCACGCCGGTGCTGGCGCGGGGGTAGGGCCGGCGTTAGCCTGTAAGCCATGAACGGACGCACCGACCCGAGAGCCGGCCTGGACCGCCGCCTGACGTGGCGGCCCGCCGGCGCCGCCGAGCTTGACGACTGGGCCGCCCTGATTGCCCGGACGGCCGCCGTCGAGCGGCCGGTCTGGTTCGAGCGGCGCGCGGACCTGGCCCAGATCCTGGACTCCCGGACGAACCCGGCGACCACGCACAGCATCCTCGGCTTCGACGGCCAGGGTGTCGCACGGGCCTACGCCAGGCTCACGAAAAACGCGGACGGGGACAAGGCCGTCGGCTACGGCTGCGTGGACCCCGGGTGGCAGGGCAGCGGCGTCGGAACCGGGCTGCTGGCCTGGCTGGAAGCGCGAACCCGGCAGCGGTTCGCCGAAGACTCGAAAGGGGCTGCGGACTCCGGGGACCCGGCGGCCCGGGCGGCCGTGCCAAAACTGCGCCTCTACATGGAAGAGAAGCATGCCCATCAGGCGGCGCTCTTAGGCGGCTGCGGCTACCGGGTTGTCCGCTACTACAACGAAATGCACCGGCCGCTGGACCAGGCCATTCCCGAGGCTGTCCTGGACGGCGGCCTGGAACTGGTGGGTTTTGGGCCGGGGCTGCACGAGGCCGTGCGTCAGGCCCACAATGACGCCTTCCGGGACCACTGGGGCAGCGAACCCCGCGACGAAGAGGCTTGGGGTTTTGTGGTGAACGATCCGCAGGCGCGGCCTGACCTCAGCGCCGTCGTCGTGGAGAAGGCCAGCGGCCGGGTGGCCGGCTACCAGCTCGCCAGCCACGATGCCGAGGGCGCGGCGGACCGCGGCTTCAAGGAGGGCTACACCGACCTGCTCGGAGTGCGCCGCGAGTTCCGCGGACGGGGCGTCGCCCAGGCGCTGCTGGCCGACGCGATGCGCCGCTTTGCCGCGGGGGGAATGGACAAGGCCTCGCTCGATGTCGACTCGGAGAACCCCACGGGAGCCCTGGCGCTCTACACCAAGATGGGATACCGCACGGTCAACCGCAGCATGGCCTGGGACAAGGAACTCTAGACAGTCCCCGGCACGTCAGCCATCCACACGCTATCCATCCACATCGTGGAGGTGGTGAACGACGTCGTGCAGGAAATACTGCGCGAAGCTCAGCACCGTGAATTCCGAGCCGTTGCTGCGGGTGCCCTTGCGGCCCCAGTCCTGCTCCGGGACGCGGCCGAAGGACGCGGCGATTTGCTCGCCTTCGGCCGTCAGCTCGGCGCTCACCTCGGCGGGGTCGGCTCCCGCGTAGTCCTGCTCCACCGCGGTCCGGTCCTGGTCCCAGTCCTCGAAGCGGGCGTCGTCCTGGGTCAGCATCAGGTTGAGGCGGTGGTCGAAAAGGGTAAAGACGTCCCGGACGTGGCAGGCGTACTCCAGCGCCGACCAGGTGTTCCCGTCCGGGCGGACGGCGGCATCCGGGCGCCGCAGCACGGCGCGCCAGCGCGGCAGCATACTGGCCACCCGTCCCGGCGCCGTGGCGGGGGTGCAGGCAGAGATGTCGAAACCGCAGTCGGGGCACGGCCGTGACAGCACCCAGGTCCAGTCCTTTTGATCGGGAACGATAGGCATGGGAGCAGTCTAGGCGAAGGAGTAAAATCCGTTCCGGGGGAAGGGCCTGGAAAGGGACATTGCCATGCTCAAGGACCAGCTGGTCGGCGCCGTCTTGCCGGCCGCCGACATCGCCCGCGCGCGCGATTTCTACCGCGACAAACTCGGACTCGAACCGGATAACCCGGGTGCCGAGGACAACCTGCAATACACCTGCGGCTCCGGCAGCAGATTTCTCGTGTACCTGACGCCCAACGCCGGATCGGCCAAAAACACCCAGATGGGCTGGATGGTTCCGGACGTTCCGGCCGCCGTCGCCGAGCTCCGCGCGGCGGGGGTCGTCTTCGAGGACTACGATTTCCCGGGCCTGAAGACCGAGGACGGCGTTGCGACCCTCCCGGACGGAAGCACCGCGGCGTGGTTCCTGGACAGCGAGGGCAACATCCTGAACCTGAACTCGGGGATGTAAGCCCGACGGTTGACCCCGGGCGGCCGCACCAGGCGGCGGCCCTGGGTCAGCCGCGGGCCGCTAGCCCTCCGCGGCGTCCTCCGCGGCCCACGCCATGCTCGGGCCGATCGCGTCGACGGCCTGGGAGAGCGGGATACCGGAGCCGTCGCGGCGGCCGTGCTCGCCCGGCAGTGACCGCGCCACCCCGGCCAGCGAGGACGCCTTCGCCGGGCCGTGGCCGGCCCAGGCGAGCAGCAGGGTGTCCTCGCCCTTGAGGAAACGGTGCGCGCGGACGCCGGCCGTGCCGCGGCCCTTGGCCGGGTATTCAGCCAGCGCCGTGACCTTGGCCGCGCCCGGGGCTGTGCCGGGCAACGCCCCCTCGGTGCCGGCGATGGTGACCACCACGGCGGCGTCGTCCGTGGCGAGGGCAGTGCCGAAGTGCAGCACCCGGTCACCGGCGGCCAGTTTGATCCCGGCCATGCCGCCCGCGGTGCGGCCCTGCGGCCGGACCGCCGAGGCGCTGAAGTGCAGCAGTTGGGCCTGGCGCGTGACGAAGACCAGCTCGACGTCGTCCGCGGCGGCGGGCTCAACGCCCACCACGGTGTCCTTGTCCTTGAGCGCGATCACTTCCCAGTCCTCGCGGTTCAACGGGTAGTCCGGCTGGACGCGTTTAACCACGCCCTGCGCGGTCCCGATCGCGAGGACCTGGTCCAGCGGTGCGAACGCCACGAGGGACTCGCCCTTGAGCAGCGTAATGAAGTCCTTGGCCGGCACGCCGCCGGCCATGTTGGGCGTCCCGGACGTGGGCGGTAGCACTGGCATGTCCATCACCTGGAGCCGCAGCATCCGGCCCTGGGATGTGACCGCGGCAATCTCGCCGCGCGCCGAGGTCTTCACCTCTGAGCGGAAGACGTCGTGCTTGGTCCGCGGGCCCGATTCGGCGAGGCTGTCCTGGTTGGCCGTGCGCGCGATCTGCCCAGACGCCGTCAGGATCGCCCAGCAGGGGTCGTCCGCTATCTCCAGGGCCAGCGGCGCCGTCTTGCCCTTGGCGCCGGGCGCGGCGGTGAGGGCCGCGGCAACCGTGGGGGAGACGGCCTCGGATTCGAGCAGCACGGTCCGGCGCGGGGTGCCGTATTTGTCCGCGAGCTCGCCAAGCTCGTCGGAGACCAGCCCGCGCAGCAGCTCGGGGGAGTCCAGGATGGCCTGGAGTTCGGCGATCTCGCGCCGCAGCTCATCCTGTTCCTTCTCCAGCTCGATCCGGGAGTACTTGGTCAGCTGCCGCAGCCGGAGTTCCAGGATGTAGTTGGCCTGGACCTCGGACAGGTCGTAGATGGACATCAGCCGGGTGCGGGCCGCGGCGGCCTCGTCCGAGGACCGGATGATCTGGATCACCTCGTCGATGTCCACGATCGCGATGAGCATGCCCTCCACCAGGTGCAGGCGGTCCTTCTTCTTGCCCAGGCGGAACGAGGTGCGGCGGCGCACCACGTTGATGCGGTGGTTGACGTAGACGGAGAGCAGTTCCAGCAGGCCCAGGGTCTGCGGCTGCCCGTCGACGAGCGTGACGTTGTTGATGCCGAAGGAGTCCTCCATCGGCGTGAAGCGGTAGAGCTGCTGGAGCACGGCGTTCGGGTTGAAGCCGTTCTTCAGCTCAATCACCAGCCGCAGTCCGTGCTTGCGGTCGGTGAGGTCCACGATGTCGCTGATGCCGGTCAGCTTCTTGCCGTTGACCGCATCCTTGATCTTCTCGATCACCTTCTCCGGGCCCACCATGTACGGCAGTTCCGTGACCACCAGGCCGGTGCGGCGCGCCGAAAGCTGTTCGACTTCCACCTTGGCCCGCGTCTTGAAGGAGCCGCGGCCGGTGGCGTACGCGTCGCGGATGCCGTCCAGGCCCACGATCCGGCCGCCGGTGGGCAGGTCCGGGCCGGGGACGAACTTCATGATGTCCTCGAGGGAGGCGTCCGGGTGCGCGATCAGGTGCCGCGCCGCCGCCACCACCTCGCCGAGGTTGTGCGGGGCCATGTTGGTGGCCATGCCGACGGCGATGCCGGTGGCGCCGTTGACCAACAGGTTCGGGAACGCAGCCGGGAGCACATCCGGCTGGGTGAGCTGGTTGTCGTAATTCGGGACGAAGTCCACCACGTCTTCGTCGAGGTGGTCCGTCAGGGTCAGCGCCGCCGCCGCCAGCCGGGCCTCGGTGTACCGCGGGGCGGCCGGACCGTCGTCGAGCGAGCCGAAGTTACCGTGGCCGTCGATCAGCGGCAGCCGCAGCGAGAAGTCCTGTGCCATCCGGACCATCGCGTCGTAGATCGCCGTGTCGCCGTGCGGGTGCAGCTTGCCCATCACTTCGCCCACCACACGCGCGCTCTTGACGTGGCCGCGGTCCGGGCGCAGGCCCATCTCGCTCATCATGTACAGGATGCGCCGCTGCACGGGCTTGAGGCCGTCGCGGGCATCGGGCAGGGCACGGGAGTAGATCACCGAGTAGGCGTACTCCAGGAACGAGCCTTCCATTTCGGAAGTGACGTCAATGTCGACGATGTTCTCGGTGAAATCCGGGCTGGCTTCCCCTGCCGGGGGCGTGGTTTGGCGGCGTGCCATGGGGCTGGTGGGTCCTTCTACGGGTTACTCAGTTGATGGTGCGTGGCTGTTGAGGCGCGATGACGGCGGGCAGCTCAAGTTTATGGCTAGGCTAAGCCTATGGTGGATCAGCCCGCGGACGGCGTATATCCGGAACATTGGGAAGCCGATGTCGTGCTGCGCGACGGCGGGACAGCGCACCTGCGCCCCATCCACCCCGCCGACTCCGACGCGGTACAGGCCTTCCACGTGGGCCAGTCGCAGAAGTCCATCTACATGCGCTTCTTCGCGTTCAAGTCCAAGCTCTCCGCCAAGGAACTCAAGCGCTTCACCGAGGTCGACTACAAGGACCGGGTGGCCCTGGTGATCACCATCGGCGGCGAAATCATGGGCATAGGCCGGTATGACCGGCTCGATGACCCGGAAGAGGCGGAGGTCGCCTTCAACATTGCCGACGCGCACCAGGGGCGCGGCATCGGCTCGATCCTGCTCGAACACCTCGCCGCGGCGGCCCGCGAAAACGGCATCCGCAAGTTCAGCGCCGAAGTGCTGCCGGAGAACCGCAAGATGCTGATGGTCTTCTCCGATGCCGGCTACGACGTCAAGCGGCACTTTGACGACGGCGTCGTCAGCCTTGAGTTCAACATCGACCCCACGGACAAGTCCCGTGCCGTGATGGAGTCCCGCGAACACCGCGCCGAGGCCCGCAGCATCCAGGAACTGCTCGCCCCGTCCTCCGTGGCGGTGATCGGCGCCAGCCGCAAATGGGGCACCGTCGGGTACCAGCTGCTGGAACACATCATCGAGGGCGGCTTCACCGGCCCGGTCTACGCCATCAACCCGGAGGCCCTGGAGCTCGCCGGCATGCTGTCCTTCGCCAAGCTCTCCGAGGTCTCCGGCCCGGTCAAGCTCGCCATTATCGCGGTCCCGTACGACGAGGTGCCCAAGGTGGTGCAGGAGTGCGGGGACGCCGGGGTCAAGGGAATTGTGGTGGCCACTGCCGGCTTCGCGGACGACGGCGAACGCGGGCTCGCCCGGCAGCGTGACCTGGTCCGCCAGGCCCGCGCCAACGGCATGCGCGTGATCGGCCCGGCCTCGCTGGGCATCGTCAACACCAACCCCGCCGTGTCCCTCAACGCCTCGATGGCGCCGTCGCTGGCGCGCCGCGGCGGCCTCGGCCTGTTCAGCCAGTCCGCGGCGATCGGCGTCTCGCTCTACGCCGCCTCCAGCCGCCGCCGGGTGGGCCTCTCCACCTTCCTCTCCGCCGGCAACCGCGCCGACGTGTCCGGCAACGACATGATGCAGTTCTGGGAGGACGACGCCGACACCACCGCCGTCGGGCTCTACCTCGAATCCATCGGCAACCCGCGCAAATTCTCCCGGCTGGCGCGGCGGCTGGCGCGGACCAAACCGGTAATCGTGGCCAAGTCGGACGCCATGGGCCTGAACCTGCCGCCCGGCCACGCCGTGCGCACCACACAGGCGCCCCCCGAAGCCTTGGACGCCATGATGCGCCAGGCCGGGGTGATCCGGGTGGAAACGATCGAACAGCTCATGGACGTGGCACAGATCGTCTCCAGCCAGCCGCTGCCCCAGGGCCCCGGTGTGGCCGTTTTCAGCAACTCCCGTGCGCTCGGCAAGGTGGTGGCGGACAGCGCGGCCGCGGCCGGCCTCGGCGTGGAACGCATCGTCGCCGACGTCGACCTGGACACCGGCATGTCCCGGGCGCTGCCAGCCCTGCGGCGCAGCCTGCAGGAAACTCTGACCCTCGACTCGGTGCACGCCGTGGTGGTGGCCCTGCTGCCGGCCCGCGGACTCACGGTCGAGAAGATCGGCGCGGTGCTGGCCGAGTGTTCGGCGGCGGCCGGGAAACCGGTGGTCGCGGCGTTCACCGGCCTCCTTGACCCGTCAATCTACGTGGAGGGCATGGTCGGGGCAGCCGCCGACGACGCTGCGCCTGAGGCCGCTCCCGGCGTGCCCTGCTACTCCAACCCGGGCGCCGCCGTGGCCGCCCTCGCGGCCGTAGTCCGCTACGCCCAGTGGGTGGTCCGCGACCAGGGGCTCTTTGTGGAGCCCGAGGGCTGCGACCCGGAGGCCGCCCACGAAGACCTCGAAGAGCTGCTCCGGCCCGTGGGCGGCGAACAGCTGGTCCGGCTGGACCCCGACTCCGCCGCGAAGCTGCTGGGCCGCTACGGCATCCGCGTGCTGCCCTCCGAAGGCTTCGAGGGCGAGGACGACGCCGTCGCGGCAGCGGACCGGCTCGGCTGGCCGGTGGCGCTCAAGACCACGGACCCGGCGCTGCGGCACCGGCTGGACCTCGGCGGGGTGCGCCTGGACATCCAGGACGCCGACTCGCTGCGCCGCAACATCGCCCAGATGCGCAAGTCGCTGCAGCGCTACGGCTCGCCGTCGCTGGAGGTCCAGTCCATGGCCCCGGTGGGTCAGGCCTGCACCTTCCGCGCCATCGAGGACCCGCTGCTGGGCCCGGTGGTGTCGTTCGGGCTGGCCGGCGACGCCGTCAACCTGCTGGACGACTGGGCGCACCGGGTCCCGCCGCTCTCCGGCTCCGACGTCCACGACTTCATCCGCGCGCCCCGTGCCTCCCGCAAACTCTTCGGCTACCAGGGCCTGCCCGCCGTCGATGCCGCCGCACTCGAGGACCTCGCGGCCCGGCTGACCCGGCTCAAGGACAACCACCCGGAGATCGTGCTGGTCGAGTTCAACCCGGTCCTGGCCGGTCCCGACGGCGCGGTCATCCTGGCCGCCGACGTCCGGATTGCCAACGCCGCCCAGCGCACCGACACGGCCCGCCGCGCGATGCGCAGCTAGCGCCGCAGTTAGCATGTCCCCAGCCGATCTGTGAAAATGGAAGCCATGAGTTCCCAGCCTCCAGCATCCAAGCCCCAGGTGTCCGTCCCCGGCCGCCACGGCTCGCCGCACCACGGCCTGCACGACCACAGCGCGCAGGGCCAGAGCCTGGAAGGCGCCCTCCAGCAGGCAGGCTTCTACCCCCGTCTGGTGGCCGACGTCGTCGCCGACGCGTTGGACGGCCGCGACTGCGTGGCCCATCTGGTCCACCTGGAGACCCACTTCGACCGGGCCGAGGTGCGCCGGCACATCACCGTGCTGGTGCTGACCGAGGACATGCTGGTCATCACCCACGTCGACGACCAGCAGCTCGACGAAGCCGGCGAGCAGATCGTCGCCCAGGTCTCCACCGAATCCGTCCCCGTGACACAGATCCGCTCCGTGGTGCTCAGCTACGTCTACGCCCAGCCGCAGGACTACAAGCCCTCGGACCCGGTGCGTGAGCTGACCCTCTCGATTGCCTGGTCCGGCGGGCAGCGCCTCGACATGGGCCCCGCCAGCTGCGGCGACCCGCAGTGCGAGGCGGACCACGGCTACAGCGGCACGATCGCGCAGGAGGACATCGTTCTGCGGATCAGTGCCGAAGCGGACGGCCTGCAGGCCGTCCAGGACGCCAAGCTCTTCGCCCGGGCGCTCCGGGCCGTGAACACCGGGTCGACCGCGGCCGCCCCGCACGGGGTTTCCGCCCTTCCGCAGCGCTCCCGCAGCGGCGTCTTCGGCAACCGCCTCAGCCGCGGCCACCAGCGCTGAGATGGGGCCGGACCGAGCCGCCGAGACCCCGGTAGCCTCCGCGCAGCCAGCCGCCCCGGCGTCAGCGCCGGCCGGCGCAGCAGCCGGGCTGCCCTCGCCCCCGGCCTACGGGGAACGTTCCATTGCCGAGGTGCTCAGCAGTGCCGCGGCCAGCCTCGGTGTCCCCGGATTCGGCAACCGGTTGAACCTTCCCGCCGCGAAGCACCTCTGCGTGGTGCTGGCTGACGGCCTGGGCCGCCAGCTGCTCAAGCAGAAGTCCGCGCACACGCCGTTCCTGCGCTCGGTGCTGCAGGCCGGCCAGGGCGCCGTGCCGGTGTGGCTCGATGCGGCCTTCCCCTCCACCACCGCCGCGTCGCTGGCCAGCTTCGGGACCGGGCAGCCCGCCGGGCAGCACGGGATGGTCGGCTACGACGTCCTGGACCCGGACCAGGACCGGGTGGTCAACATGCTGGGGAACTGGGACGACGGCGTGGACCCGCTGAAATGGCAGCCCCTGCCCACCGTCTTCGAGCGGGCCGCCGGGCACGTGGACGTGACTACGGTCGCGCTGCCGCGGTTCAGTGATTCGGCCATGACCCGGGCCGCGCTGCGGGGCGGCCGGTTCCTGGCCGGGACCACCTCGCACGCCCGGACGGCGGCGGCCGCGGAGGCCATGGCCGGCGCGGACAGTTCGCTGATGTACTTCTACGTCCACGAACTGGACAAGGCCGGGCACCGGTACGGTTGCCAGTCACCGCAATGGGAGCACCAGCTCGAAGAGCTCGACGCCACCGTGCGCCGGCTCAATGCCACCCTTCCGGCCGGCACCACCGTGCTGGTCACCGGAGACCACGGCATGCTGGACGTGCCGGCATCGCAGCGGATTGACTACTCCGCCGAGGCGGAGCTGATCGCCGGAGTCCGGCACACGGCGGGGGAGCCCCGCATGGTGCACCTCTACCTCGACGACGAAGCGGACGACGCCGGCCGGCGGCGGCTGCTGGACGCATGGCGGTCGCGGTTCGGTGACCGGATCTGGGCCTTCACCCGGGAAGAGGCCGTGGCTGCCGGGCTGTTCGGCGAGGTCCGGGCCGGGGTCGGACCGCGGATCGGCGACGTGATGATCGCCGCGCGCGACGCGCTGGCCTTCTACGACACCCGCCGCGTCCAGGCCCGGGCGCTCGAGGTGGTGGGGCAGCACGGCTCGCTGACCAAGGCGGAGCGTGAGGTGCCGCTGTTGTGCTTCGCGGCCGAAGGAAAAGCAGGCGCCAGGACCGCAGGCGCAAAAGCCGCAGGGCAGGCTTCGCGCCGCTAAGCCGGAACGTTCCGGCTGGCCGCGGCCCTAGTCGCTGCGGGTCCCGAAGACGATTTCATCCCAGCTGGGCACACTGGAGCGCTTGGGCTTGGAAGGCTGGCGTTCCGGGGTCTCGGGCTCCCGCTCGGCGCGTGGTGTGTCGGTGCGGGATGCATCCGGGCGGGGAGCAGTCGGGGAGTCGTGCTGCGCGCGCCGCGACGGCCCGCCGCCTACGAGCTCATCCAGTCCCGGGCTCGACGAGGGTCCGGACCGCACCGGCCGCAATTGTGAGGCGGCAATGGTGATTTCCCGGGTTTCGGTGCTGACCCCCTCGTGGAGCTTCAGCGCGTCGTCGTCGGTGCTGTCCTGGTGCCGCGGCGCCAGGCTCAGGCGGGACAGCATGGACGGCCGTGCATCCCTGCGGCGGGAGAGGACGTCGGGGTTGGGAATCGAATGCGGTTCGGCTGGCGCCGCGGGCGGGGTCTCTTCCACGGCCTCGGCGTCCTCCGCGGGCGCCTCAACTTCCGCCGCGTCGTCTTCTGCGTCGTCAAGCGACGGGACTTCGGAAGGGCGCGGGTGGGCTGCGGGCACTCCGTTGGTCAGCAGCAGCGCCAGGGCGTCGTCGGCGTCCTCATCCAGGCCGAGGCGCTGGCCGCGGCGGGTGCGGAGCATGTCCAGCAGTCCGTCGGCGTCCTTTTCCTGCTGGGTGCTGTTTTGCTGGACGACGCTGAGTTGCGCGGTCGCGCCGCGCGCGGCTGCTTCCGCGTCGGTTTCAAAATCAAAGGGCCGGTCCGAAACGGCGGAGAGGCGGCGGGCCGGGACCGGGCCGTCCATCGGCTCCAGTTCGCTGAGCTGTTGCGCCCAGCGGTTGGCGTTCTGCAGCGACTTGCGCGCCGGGCTGAACGTCCACATGGCCGGCGGCTCTTCACCGATGGCTGCATGGGCGCCGGGCTGCGTTTCGAACCGCGCCACCACATTCCAGCTTCCATCCGGCCGGCGCCAGGAGTCCCATTCCACGGAGGAAGGCTCGATCCCGTGCGCCCGAAGCCGGTGCATGACCATGTCATCCAGGTTTGCAGGCTGGTCGCCGAAGAAGGAGCGGTAGCTGTCATGTCCCGCGGACGGGGTAGCCACCTCGACCTTGCGGGCCTGCTGGGCCACGTACTCGCGCTCGGCCAGCACTGGGCCCTCGTAGCGCTGCACCTTGGCCAGCGGAATGCCGGAGAGCTCCGCCACCTCCGCCGCGGTGGCACCGCTGCGGATCCTGGCCTGGATATCGCGGGGGGACATGGCAATGGGCTCGGCGCCCACGCCGGAAGCGGCCCTCGCGGGCGTCCGGCTGGCTGCCGCCCGAAGTGCCTCATCGATCGGCAGCTGGAACATCTCGCCGCCGGTGCCACTCAACAGGAGATGCTCCCCGTCGTCGTGGACGCCTACAAGCCGTAGATCCTGCATACAAATCCTCCACCCTGGCATTACTAACATTCGAAACTCTGCCACCGTTGGGCCGCAATTCGGGGTAGGAGGGAGGGCGCGCCGTGATTTTCCGCGACTTTCCGGCCCATTTGGCCCGTCCAGGTCCGGCGGAGATGCGGCCGGACCACTGGCCTCTGGTGTTTGGCAGGGGATGTGCGCAAAAATGACCCGACATCGGGCAGAAAAAGCGTTTGTCCGGCGTTGACATCGGTGAACCAAACCCGGGCCGTACCGGGGCTACCAGCCCCGCCGGTGCGGACGCGGCGATCCAACCAAACGACTGCGGAGTGTGAGCAACTACTAATGGCGACAGACTACGATGCGCCGCGCAAGACCGAGGAAGACCTCAACGAGGATTCCATCGAGGAGCTGAAGTCGCGGCGTACGGACAAGCCCTCCGCGGTGGTTGATGAAGACGAGACCGACCTTGCTGAAGGCTACGAACTCCCGGGCGCCGACCTGTCCGGCGAGGAGCTGCTGGTCCGGGTGCTGCCAGCCCAGGCAGACGAATTCACCTGTGCCTCCTGCTTCCTGGTCCGCCACCGTTCGCAGATCGCCCGCGAAAAGGACGGCCTGAAGTACTGCAAGGACTGCGAGGGCTAAAGGACTGCGGGGGCAAAGAGCACCGCGGAGGCTCCGGGCCCGGCAGGGACTGGCGGCACGCGGCGGCTCAGCACTCAGCGGGACAGGGCGGCGACGAGCTCATCCGGGTGCCGTGTGGACGCCAGCCAGTATGGCGTGCGGTCCGAGGGGTCGGTGATCTCTATCCGGACCACCGGGTCGATCCAGCCGCGGATGCACATAAAGGCGAGCCCGTTGAGCCGGGTGCCGCGCTCCGCCGTCGCCTCGGCGCCGCGGAAAGCCTGGACGGTGCCGACGAAGCGGCGCTCAATCGTCGCCCGCCCTACGCGCAAGGTGGCGGCCGTGACCGAGATGGACGGCGTGGACAGCACCAGCAACACCGCCAGAATCGCGAAGAGCACCACGGCCGCGGTGATCCCCGCGGCGATGCTGATCGGTGCGAACACCAGGATCCCGGCCCCGGCCAGCCCGGCAGCCACCAGCCAGATCCAGAAATTCGGCCACAGTTTTTCGCTGAACAGGACGGTGGCGTCGTCGGGGGTGCTGTTGGAGGCAGGCACGGCTGCACTGGATTCGGGCATGAGCCCAGCTTTCCACTTTTCCCGGGCCATTTCACCTTGGCCGTCCCGCGTAGCCGGGCCCGCCGTCGCCCGGCCCGCCGGGGAGCCCCGGAGGAGCAGCCCACGGTAGGCCTATCCTCCCCGCGGGCGTTACAGTGGGGAACTGTGACTGAAGAAACCACTGCCGTGAACACCCCGCCGGCAGAGCCCGCAGCCGGCGGCCCTACCGCGTACGGAGCCCCCACCCTGACCGTGCAGCTGAAAATGCTCGACGACGGTCTGCAACCGCCGTCGTATGCCCACCCGGGCGACGCGGGCGCGGACCTGCGCGCCCGCGAAGACGTGGTGCTCGGGCCGGGGGAGCGGCGGCTGGTGCCGACCGGTGTGTCAATCGCCCTGCCCGACGGCTTTGTCGCCCTCATCCACCCGCGCTCCGGCCTCGCCACCAAGCACGGACTAACCGTGGTCAACGCGCCCGGTACGGTGGACGCGGGGTACCGCGGGGAGATTGCCGTGACCCTGCTCAATACCGACCGCGACGAGGCGATTGAATTGCGCCGCGGCGATAGAATTGCACAAATGGTCATCCAGCGGGTGGAGTACGCGGAGTTCGTGCCCGTCCAGGAGCTCAGCGATTCAGTCCGCGGCGCCGGCGGTTTCGGCTCCACCGGCGGCTTTGGCGCCCCAGAGGCCTAAACCGGCCCGATAGACGCAGCTCTTCCCTGTGCGGCCGTCGGGCCCTTCGCGCAGGATCACAACTAAGGAGACAAACCCCATGGTTTTTGGGCGTGGCAGAAAAGCCAAGCAGGAGCAGACGACGGACGCCGGTGAGACCCCGGAGGACGCAGCTGTGGGAACCGACGCGCCGGCCGAGGCCAGCGACGGCGCGCGCAGCGCCGGTCCCTACGACGTCTCGGAAATTGAAAACCAGGACGGCTACGTGGACCTTGGCGCCCTGCTGATTGCCCCGCGCGAAGGGCTGCAGCTCCGGCTGGAGGTCGAGGAAGCCACCCAGCGCGTGGTGGCGGTCACCATGGACCTGGACAGCTCAAGCCTTCAGCTGCAGGCCTTCGCCGCGCCCCGCTCCGAGGGCCTCTGGGACGAAATCCGCGAGCAGATCGGCCAGTCCGTCGGCAGCCAGGGCGGCCAGGTCGAAGAGATCGAGGGCCACTTCGGCATCGAGCTCGTCGCCAAGCTCCCCGCCGGTGACGGCAGTGACGGCTACCGGGTGGCCCGCTTCATCGGCGTCGACGGTCCCCGCTGGTTCCTCCGCGGTGTGCTCGGCGGCGAAGCGGCACTTGACCGCGCCGCCGCCGCCGGACTCGAAGAGCTGTTCCGCCAGATCGTTGTGGTGCGGGGCGAGAACCCCATGCCGCCGCGCGACCTGCTCCAGCTCCGCCTTCCCCGTGACTCCGGCGTTTCGGCGCCGCAGGGCGCCCCGGAGTTTGAACAGCCCGAGCGCGGACCGGAGATTACCCAGATTGGTTGATGCCCCCGGCAGGAAACCCGCCGACGCCGTCCCCGTGCGGGGGCTGCCTGAGCGCGGACGGGTGCTGTGCCGCGGCTTCATTGAATCCGTGACGTACGCACCGGCCAGCGAGGTGGCCGCCTTCACCGCGATCGTCACCGACCACGACGCCCCGGCGGCCAAGGCGCGGCCGGCGGCGTCGTCCGTCCAGGCCGCCCAGCAGGGCGCCGGCCGCAAGCGGCCCGCCGTGGCCGCTGACCGGCTCCGGGTGGTCTGGCTGGGACGGCGCCGCATCCCCGGCGTCCAGGCCGGCCTGGAGCTCCGGCTCGAGGGCATGGTCACGGTCCGGGACGGGCTGCCCACCATGTTCAATCCGCGCTACGAAATACTCTCCCGCAAGGAGGAGCAATGAGCACGCCCGAAGACCCGCAGCCCACCGTGGCCCAGCTCGCCGAAGGCTACGCGGCCAAAGCGGGCCTGCACCGCTCCAGCAACGGCAATATCGACGTGCTCAAGAGCGCCGGCGGTGTCCAGGGCATCGCCGAAAGTATCCTGCCCGGCCTGGTCTTCCTGATCGCGTACACGGTGACCCGGGAACTCCCGCTGGCCCTGATCGGCGCGCTGGCCGTGGCCGCGGTGTTCACCGTCGCGCGGCTGGTCCAGCGCAAGCCGCTGACGCAGGCGCTGGCCGGTATAGTCGGCGTCGGGCTGTCAGCCTGGCTGGCGAACTCCACCGGCAAGGCCGAGGACTTCTACGTCCTGGGATTCTTCACCAACCTCGGCTACATCCTCGCGATGTCCCTTTCGATCGCCGTGCGCTGGCCTTTCGCCGGGCTGTTGTTCGGTTTTATCCGGAACGAAGGCCTGGACTGGCGCAAGCACCCGGCCCGGGTAAAGGCGTACCGGATCGGCACCTGGGTGATCATCGCGGTCCTCGCCCTGCGCCTGCTCGTCCAGGTCCCGCTGTACCTGATGGGGGAGCAGGGCCTCGCGGGCCTCGCGACCACCCGGCTCATCATGGGCGCGCCGCTGTACATCCTGGGCATGTGGGTGGCGTGGCTGCTCACCCGCCCGGCCCCGGCCCCCGTTGACGGGTCGGCCGGCCCCAACTAACTCGCAGTTGTTGACGCTTCTATGTTTGTCAAGCAGGTGGAGCCACTGTTCGAGGAGCTCCATTTTCGATGGAGTCAGAGTAGCTCTATGAACAATAGCCATGAGCCCAGCCTAGGGGCGGGCGAAATCAGAGGAATAATACTCCGCAGACACCCGGCCAAGAGGTTCCCGTTAGCCGATCGGTCAACGGGCAATCGCCGTTGTGTTGGATGTGCCACTGCTTGAATAGGACTTACCGACTGAACTATCGACTTAGGGGATCTGACGTGACACAAGTGAGAAAGGAAGCACACGATTCCTGGGACCGGGGAAGGTGGCGCAACCCGCCCGTGCGTGTCGTCGCGGATGGTCGGACTCTGCGGGTAACCGCAGCCGAGAACAGTGACGCCTGGAGGCACACCTCGTACGGCTTCGTCCATGACAGCGCGCATGCCCTGTTGGCACCGCTGCCCGCTGAGGGGGCGGTGGAGGTTTCATTCCTTCTGAATTACACCGAGCAGTTCGACCAGGCGGGGATCTATCTTCACGTTTCGGAACTTTCTTGGATCAAGGCCGGTGTGGAGGTGTCCGACGGAGTCCCACAGGTTGGGGCCGTCGTAACACATGGGGTCTCCGACTGGTCGGTGGCACCTGTCCCTGAGTGGATCAATCGGGAAATCACAGTGCGGCTGAGCAGGGCCGGTAACGCCGTCACCATCAGGGCCCGCGCCGGGGATGAGCCTTTCCGGCTCGTCCGCGTTGCTCCTCTGGATGAAACAGTAAGTGCCGAGGTCGGCCCATTTTGTGCCTCGCCCACTCGGGCTAACCTCACGACCACCTTCACCCGATGGGTTGAGACCGATGCAGATGCAACCCTGCACCCTGAACACGACTAAAGCCGCAGCACTCATCCGTGAGTCGTACTGGGAGCGGTGAAGGATCCGAGCCTGCGCCCGCACCCGGGACAAGGAACGTAAATCAGCCCATTGACTCGTCGCGTTGCCAGGCTGCTTCCTTCCGGAACGTGTCGCGTGTCGTTTTGAGCGCCCGGGTCAGCCGTCGAAACCGTCGTCGCCGGCGGGCTGGGTCTCGCGGCCGTGCTGGTCCGTGCCGGCCCGCTGGCCGCTCCCGGAAGCCTGGCCGGCTGCGTCGTCGGCGGACTCCGGCGCCGACAGCAGTGCCCGCAGCCCGTCCTCCGCCGCGATCGTGGTGACGAAGAACAGCTCGTCGCCACCGTCGATCACGTCGTCCCGGCTGGGCGTGATGGGCGCCTGGTCCCGCAGGATCGCCACCAGCGTCGCGTCCTCCGGCCACTCGATATCACCCACCGTCAGGCCGATCACGTGCGAATCATGCGGCACGGTGAACTCCACCAGCGAGGACACCCCGGTCTGCAAGGTCAGCAACCGGACCAGGTCGCCGATCTCCACGGCTTCCTCCACCAGGGCGGTCATCAGCTGCGGGGTGTTCACCGCGA
Organism: uncultured Arthrobacter sp.; assembly: GCF_964021775.1. GTDB lineage: Bacteria > Actinomycetota > Actinomycetes > Actinomycetales > Micrococcaceae > Arthrobacter. The sequence goes on along the minus strand of NZ_CAXHZI010000005.1, from coordinate 82,677 downwards.
CGTCGACGCCCCAGGAATCGTCGAACATCCAGTCGTTCTTCGGGTTGTTGACCCGGCCCACGGTCCGTCCGACGCCGAACTCGGTCTTGGCCAGCAGCGAGACCACCAGGTTCACCTTGTCGTCGCCCGTGGCGGACACCACGACGTCGGCGTCCTCCAGCCGGGCGTCCTTGAGCGTGCTGAGTTCGCAGGCGTCGCCGACCAGCCAGTGCGCGCCGCGCAGCCCGCTGCGGCCGATCACCTCGGGCTTGAGGTCGATCAGCAGGATTTCGTGTTTGTGGGCCAGCAGTTCACGGGCAATCGAGGAACCGACGCTGCCCGCCCCGACGATAACGACTTTCACTTAGGACTCCTTGGCGGGGGACTTGGCGAGAATGTGGGCGACCTCGGTGGTGCGGTCCACGCTGAGCATGGCGTGGACGGTATCGCCGTCCTGGTAAAGGGTTCCGGGCCCGGGGAGGATGCCCTCGCCGAAACGGGTGAGGTAGGCGACGCGGATGTCGGCGGCCTTCTCGAGCGCGGTGACCGGGTGCCCGATCCAGCCGGATTCCACGTCCACCTCGGCCAGCACCAGCCGGCCGGAAGGATCGCGGAAGTCGCCGGCGAGGTGCTGCTCGGGAAGGATCCTGCGCAGCACCTGGTCCGCGCTCCAGCGCACCGCCGCGACCGTGGGGATGCCCAGGCGCTGGTAGATCTCGGCGCGGCCCGGATCGTAGATCCGCGCCACGACATGCGGCACGTGGAAGGTCTCACGGGCCACCCGGGTGGCCAGGATGTTGGAGTTGTCGCCGCTGGACACTGCCGCGAAGGCGTAGGCCTCCTCGACTCCGGCCTGCTTGAGCGTCTCCCGGTCGAAGCCGACGCCGGTGACCTTGCGGCCGGTGAAACCGGTCCGGAGCCGCCGGAAAGCACGGTCGTCCTGGTCGATGATCGCGACCGAGTGGCCGGCGTCCTCCAGTGTGTGCGCCAGGGTTGCCCCAACACGGCCACAACCCATGATCACGAAGTGCGCCACCCGTGCCTCCTCAAGCTTTCTGTGTCTGATGCTGCGTAAAACTCTACCGGCCACCCGGGCCCCGGAGCCGGTCCGGCGGCGGTGCGGCAAGCCGGCGGCCGTCAGGCGGGTTCCGCCGTCATGACATCGCGTCCGAATCAGACTAGCTTTGTCTGGTGCTGACAATTTTCAACGCCGTGAAGCGGGTGCTGGTAGGCAGGCCCTTCCGGAACGACCGTCTGGCCCACACCCTGCTGCCCAAGCGGATTGCGCTGCCCATTTTCGCCTCCGATGCGCTCTCCTCGGTGGCGTACGCACCCGATGAAATCCTGCTGACCCTGGCGCTGGCCGGCGTCAGCGCTGTGGCCTTCTCGCCCTGGGTGGGGCTCGCCGTGATGGTGGTGCTGCTTACCGTGGTGGCGTCCTACCGCCAGAACGTCCACGCCTACCCCTCCGGCGGCGGCGACTACGAGATCGCCAACGTCAACCTGGGCAAGTACGCCGGCCTCACGGTCGCCTCGGCCCTGTTGGTGGACTATGTGCTCACCGTCGCGGTGTCGATGTCCTCGGCCGCCGCGTACCTCACCACCGCCGTCCCGTCCCTGCACGGCCAGCAGGCCGCGATCGCCACGATCGGCGTCGTCATCCTGGCCCTCGTGAACCTGCGCGGCATCCGCGAAGCCGGCAGCGTCTTCGCGGTCCCCACCTATATCTTTATGTTCTCGATCCTCGGCATGACCGCCGTAGGCATCTTCCAGGCCGCCACCGGCCAGCTCGGCCAGGCGCCCTCGGCGGCGTTCGAGATCGTCCCGGCTGCCGGTTTCGACGAGGGGCTGGTGGGGCTGGCGGGCGCATTCCTGCTGCTGCGCGCATTCTCCTCCGGTGCCGCCGCCCTGACCGGCGTCGAAGCTATCAGCAACGGCGTGCCGAACTTCCAGAAGCCCAAGAGCAAGAACGCCGCTACCACGCTGCTGCTGCTCGGCGCGATCGCCGCCGCCATGCTCGCCGGGATCATCTACCTCGCCAATGCCACCAAAGTGCACATTGTGCTGGACCCGGCGACGGAGTTCCTGCTCAACGGCAAGCCGCTGGACGAGGGCTACATCCAGAACCCGGCCATCAGCCAGATCGCGCAGACGGTCTTCGGCGCCGGTTCCATCCCGTTCTATATCGTGGTCGCCGCTACCGGCGTGATCCTGGTGTTCGCCTCCAACACCGCCTTCAACGGCTTCCCGGTCCTCGGCTCGATCCTCGCCCAGGACGGTTACCTGCCGCGCCAGCTCCGCACCCGCGGCGACCGGCTCGCCTTCAGCAACGGCGTGCTGGCGCTGGCCGCCGGCGCACTGGTCCTGATCATCGCGTTCGACGCCGACGTCACCAAGCTCATCCAGCTCTACATCGTGGGTGTCTTCATCTCCTTCACCCTCAGCCAGCTCGGCATGATCCGGCACTGGGGCCGCGAACTGAAGCTCGCCAAGGACCCGGCCGCGAAACTGCGGATGATCAAGTCGCGCACCATCAACACGATCGGCTTCGGCATGACGGCCCTGGTCCTGGTGATCGTGCTGATCACCAAGTTCGAGCAGGGCGCCTGGATCGCGCTGCTGGCCATGTTCATCCTCTTCCTGATCATGTGGAGCATCCGCGCGCACTACGACAACGTGGCCAAGGAACTCGCCGTCGACGAGGACTCTTCGCCCCGCGCGCTGCCCACCCGGGTCCACGCCGTGCTGCTCGTCTCGCACGTGCGCAAACCGGTGCTCCGGGCACTGGCCTACGCCCGCGCCTCCCGGCCTTCGCGGCTGGACGCCATCACCGTGGACATCAGCCCGGAAGAGACCGAGCAGACGCTGGCGGACTGGGAAAAACTGGAGATCCCGGTGCCGCTGACGGTGCTGGCCAGTCCGTTCCGTGAGACGGTCACGCCGATCATGGAGTACATCAAGAACATGCGGCGCGACTCACCGCGGGACCTGATCGTGGTGTACATCCCCGAATACGTCGTCGGCAAATGGTGGGAGCAGCTGGTCCACAACCAGACGGCGCTGCGGATCAAGACAAGGCTGCACTTTGAGCCCGGCGTGATGGTCGCCAGCGTGCCGTGGCAGCTGAAATCGTCTGAAGAAGCCAAGAAACTGCAGGATATCCAATGAGCACCGACACCCGGACCCCCGCCCGAACCGAGCTCGTCGTCGACGTCGGCCCCGTCGCGCACGGCGGCCACTGCGTGGCCCGGCACGAGGGCAGGGTGATCTTTGTCCGGCACGGAATCCCCGGCGAAAAGGTCCGGATCCGGCTCACCGACGACGGCGACTCCGCCAAGTTCTGGCGCGCCGACGTCGTCGAGGTGCTGGAACCCTCCCCGGACCGGGTGGACCACTTCTGGCATGCGGCCGACGCGCAGCGGTCCTGGTCGCACGGCCATCCGCCCGTGGGCGGCGCCGAACTGGGCCACATTACGCTGGAGCGCCAGCGCGGACTCAAAGCCGACGTCCTGGCCGAACAGCTGCACCGGTTGGCCGGCGTCGACGTGCCTGTCACGGTCGAAGCTGTGGGGGAGGCCGCAGGTGGCACCCCCACGGGCCTTGCCTGGCGGACCCGCGCGGGCTTCGCCGTGACGCCCGGCGGCAAGCTGGGCATGCACGCGCACCGCTCCGACGCCGTCTTCCCGGTCCGCGAGATGCCGCTGGCCGTCGAGGGCATCAACGCTCTCAGGCTCTGGGACATCGACCTGCAGGGGATCGAACGGGTTGAGGTGGCAGCTCCCGCCAACGGTTCGCGGCCGCTGGTGCTCCTGGTCCCGGCCGCCGGCACCCGCGCCAAGCGGCTCAGCTCCATCGTCGCCCAACTGCCCGCCGACGTCTCCGTGGCGCAGGTGGACCCCGGCACCGGCGCCGTGACCCAGCTGCGCGGCCGCACCTGGGTGCAGGAAACCGCGGCCGGCCACGACTACCGCGTCACCGGCGACGGTTTCTGGCAGATCCACCGCGACGCCCCGGACACCCTGGTGGGGGCCGTGACCGGCTTCCTGCACGACGGCGGCTACCTTGGCGCCGGCTCCGTGGTGGCGGACCTCTACGCCGGCGCCGGACTCTTCACCGCGCCGCTCGCCGACGCCGTCGGCGTCACCGGGTCGGTGCTGTCCCTAGAAGGGGCGCACGGCACCAGCCGGGATGCGCGCAAGAACCTGCACGGCGCCGCCCAGGTCGAAATCATCCAGGGGAAAGTGGAGCGGGTGCTGCGGCAGCAGCCGCGCAATTTCGACGCCCTGATCCTTGATCCGCCCCGGGCCGGCGCCGGCAAGGCGGTCGTGAACCAGCTGGTCGCGGCCGGGCCCCGGGCGGTGGCCTACGTTTCCTGCGATCCGGCGTCCTTCGCCCGCGACGTGGGCTACTTCCAGCAGGCCGGCTGGGGGCTTCAGGAACTGCGTGCCTTCGACCTGTACCCGCACACCCACCACATGGAGACTGTGGCGTTACTGACTCCCAGAGGCTGAGGCCACTAGGATGGGCGGAGTAGTCCGACGTCGCGCTCCGTAATCACGGCTGACCTCCTGCACCCAAGCGCCGATCCTTGTGCAAACAAGGAAAAGCTCTAGTTAGGATGACCTAACTAGCAAGGGGTCTGCGGCGCGACAAAGATGAAACTGTTGCGAGAGGAGTCCTGCGATGAGCATTGTGGACAGCTTCGGTTCAAAAGGCAAACTTAATGTAGCCGGTACCGAATACGAAATTTTCCGGTTGAACTCCGTTGAAGGTGCAGAAAACCTTCCGTTCAGCCTCAAGGTATTGCTTGAAAACTTGTTGAGGACCGAGGACGGCGCCAACATCACGGCCGATCACGTCCGCGCACTGGCCGGTTGGGATCCCAACGCCGAGCCCGACACTGAAATCCAGTTCACGCCGGCGCGCGTGATCATGCAGGACTTCACTGGCGTGCCCTGCGTTGTCGACCTCGCCACCATGCGTGAGGCCGTCAAGGAACTCGGCGGCGACCCCAAGCGGGTCAACCCGCTGGCGCCGGCGGAAATGGTCATTGACCACTCCGTCCAGATCGACGCTTTCGGTAACTCCGGCGCGCTGGAGCGCAACATGGAGATCGAGTACCAGCGCAACGGCGAGCGGTACCAGTTCCTGCGTTGGGGCCAGACCGCGTTCGACGACTTCAAGGTCGTCCCGCCGGGCACCGGCATTGTGCACCAGGTCAACATCGAATACCTGGCCCGCACTGTCATGACCCGCGAAGTTGACGGCGCGCTCCGCGCCTACCCGGACACCTGCGTCGGGACCGACTCGCACACCACCATGGTCAACGGCCTGGGCGTGCTCGGCTGGGGCGTCGGCGGCATCGAAGCCGAGGCGGCCATGCTCGGCCAGCCCGTCTCCATGCTGATCCCGCGCGTCGTCGGCTTCAAGCTGACCGGGTCCATCCCGGCCGGCGCCACCGCCACCGACGTCGTGCTCACCATCACCGAGCAGCTGCGCCAGCACGGCGTGGTCGGTAAGTTCGTGGAATTCTACGGCGAAGGCGTCGCGGCCGTGCCGCTGGCGAACCGCGCCACGATCGGCAACATGAGCCCCGAGTTCGGGTCCACCGCCGCGATGTTCCCGATCGACGACGTCACCCTCGACTACCTGCGCCTCACCGGCCGCTCCGACGAGAACGTGGCCCTCGTGGAGGCCTACGCGAAGGAACAGGGCCTCTGGCACGATCCCTCCCGCGAGATCAAGTTCTCCGAGTACCTCGAGCTGGATCTGTCGACGGTTGTCCCGTCGATCTCCGGCCCGAAGCGCCCGCAGGACCGTATCATCCTCACCGAGTCCAAGGCCCAGTTCCGCGAGGACCTGCGCAACTACGTGAAGGAAGAACTCCCGGACGGCAGCCTGGACGAAGCGATCGACGAGAGCTTCCCGGCGTCCGACTCGCCGTCGTTCACCGCCTCGGCGACGCACCTCACGGAGCAGGCGCCGCACGGGCACGGTCCGAAGTCCAACGGACGTCCGACCAAGACGGTGGCCGTCAAGACCGCCGACGGCCGCGAGTTCGAGCTGGACCACGGCGCGGTGTCGATCGCCTCGATCACTTCCTGCACCAACACGTCCAACCCGTCCGTGATGCTGGCCGCCGCGCTGCTGGCCCGCAACGCCGTGGACAAGGGCCTCACCTCGAAGCCGTGGGTCAAGACCTCCGTGGCTCCGGGCTCCAAGGTCGTCACCGACTACTACAACAAGTCGGGCCTGACCCCGTACCTGGAGAAGCTCGGCTTCTACATCGTCGGCTACGGCTGCGCCACCTGCATCGGCAACTCCGGTCCGCTCGACGCCGAAATCTCGGAGGCCATCCAGGCCAACGACCTTTCCGTCACCGCCGTGCTTTCCGGCAACCGCAACTTCGAAGGCCGGATCAACCCGGACGTCAAGATGAACTACCTGGCTTCCCCGCCGCTGGTCATCGCGTACGCCCTGGCCGGCACCATGGACTTCGACTTCGAGAACGACGCCCTGGGCCAGGACGAAGCCGGCAACGACGTCTTCCTGAAGGACATCTGGCCGAACCCGGTCGAGGTCCAGCAGGTCATCGACTCCTCGATTGACAAGGGCATGTTCGCCCGCGGCTACGAGGGTGTCTTCGAGGGCGACGACCGCTGGAAGGCGCTCGACACCCCGGCCGGTGACACCTTCGCCTGGGACGAGAAGTCCACCTACGTCCGGAAGCCCCCGTACTTCGAGGGCATGAAGGCCCAGCCGGAGCCCGTCCAGGACATCACCGGGGCGCGCGTACTGCTCAAGCTCGGTGATTCGGTCACCACGGACCACATCTCCCCGGCCGGTTCCTTCAAGTCGGACACCCCCGCCGGCCAGTACCTGCTGGCCAACGGTGTGGAGCGCAAGGACTTCAACTCCTACGGCTCGCGCCGTGGCAACCACGAAGTCATGATCCGCGGCACCTTCGCCAACATCCGGATCAAGAACCAGCTTCTCGACGGCGTCGAGGGCGGTTTCACCCGCGACTTCACCCAGGCCGACGGCCCGCAGGCCTACGTCTACGACGCCGCGCAGAACTACCAGGCCGCCGGCACCCCCCTGGTGGTCCTGGCCGGCAAGGAGTACGGCTCCGGCTCGTCCCGTGACTGGGCCGCCAAGGGCACCGCACTGCTGGGTGTCAAGGCTGTCATCGCGGAGAGCTACGAGCGCATCCACCGCTCCAACCTGATCGGCATGGGCGTCCTGCCGCTGCAGTACCCGGCCGGCCAGAACGCCGCCAGCCTGGGCCTGACCGGCACGGAAACCTTCGCGGTTGAGGGTGTCACCGCCCTCAACGAAGGCACCACGCCGAAGACCCTCAAGGTCACCGCCACGGCCGAAGACGGCACCGTCACGTCCTTCGATGCGGTCCTGCGCATCGATACACCGGGCGAAGCCGACTACTACCGCAACGGCGGCATCCTGCAGTACGTGCTACGCCAGATCTCCGCTAACTAGCGCGGTCTAAGCAGCCAAACGGGAAAGCCCCGGTCCGTCCCTGACGGACCGGGGCTTTCCCGTTCCGGCACCCGCCGGGCGCCGGGCCCGCCGAAGAGGCGTTAGAGTTAAAAGGCATGTCTACTACCCGCAAGGAGGGGCCGTTGGGAATCTTGGAGACCATCCGGAATCCGCAGGACCTGAGCAAGTTGTCCCAGGCGCAGCTGGACCAGCTGGCTGCCGAGGTCAGGGAGTTCCTGATCGGCAACGTCTCCCAGACGGGAGGGCACCTCGGGCCGAACCTCGGCGTCGTTGAACTCACCATTGCGGTGCACCGGATCTTCGATTCCCCCCGCGACAGCATCGTCTTCGATACCGGCCACCAGTCGTACGTGCACAAACTTCTCACCGGGCGGCAGGATTTCAGCACGCTCCGCCAGCAGGGCGGCCTGTCCGGCTACCCGGATCGGGCTGAATCCGAACACGACATCGTCGAAAGCTCGCACGCCTCCTCCTCGCTGTCCTGGGCCGACGGCATCTCCCGCGCCCGGCAGCTGACCGGCGACGGGGACCGCTACGTGATCGCCGTCGTCGGGGACGGCGCCCTGACCGGCGGCATGGCCTGGGAGGCCATCAACAACATCGCCGCGGACAAGAAGCGCCGCGTCGTGATCGTCGTGAACGACAACGGCCGTTCCTACGCCCCCACGGTCGGCGGCGTCGCCGACTACCTCGCCTCACTGCGCCCCACCATCGATTCGCTCCGGGCCGCGCCGGCTTACGAAGGCGCCCTGGACTGGTGGAAGAAGCGGCTGCAGAGCGGCGGCCCCGCCGGGCAGTTCACCTACAAGAGCCTGCACGCCATGAAGAAGGGCATCAAGGACTGGTGGGCGCCCCAGGGCATGTTCGAGGACCTGGGCATGAAGTACATCGGCCCGGTGGACGGCCACAACCTCCAGGCCATGGAAAACGCGCTGGCCACGGCCAAGAACTACGCCGGACCGGTAATCGTCCATGCCATGACCGAAAAGGGCCACGGCTACGCCCCGGCCCGCGCCCATGAAGCGGACCAGTTCCACGCCGTCGGGATCATCGATCCGGAAACCGGCGAGCCCACCGAAGCCGGCGGCGCGAAGTCCTGGACCTCGGTCTTTGCGGACGAGATCGCCGACATCGCCGACGAACGCAAGGACATCGTCGGCATCACCGGGGCCATGCTGATCCCGGTGGGGCTGCACAAGTTCGCCGCCCGCCACCCGGAGCGCGTGTTCGACGTCGGCATCGCCGAACAGCACGCCCTCACCTCCGCGGCCGGCATGGCGTTCGGCGGACTGCACCCGGTGGTGGCCGTCTACGCGACCTTCCTGAACCGCGCCTTCGACCAGTTGCTGATGGACGTCGCCCTGCACAAGGCCGGCGTCACCGTGGTGCTGGACCGGGCCGGGGTCACCGGGCCTGACGGCGCCAGCCACCACGGCATGTGGGACATGGCGATGGTCCAGATCGTGCCCGGCCTGCACCTCGCCGCGCCGCGCGACGCCTCCCGGCTGCGCGAGGAACTGCGCGAGGCCGTCGCCGTCGAAGACGCCCCCACCGTGATCCGCTACTCCAAGGGCACCGTCGGCGCCGAAGTCGAAGCCCTCGAACGGCTCAACGACGGCGTGGACGTGCTGGCCCGCCGCCCGGCCGGCTCCAGCGACAACGACGTGCTGATCGTCAGCGTCGGCGCCATGTCCGAACTCGCGCTGGACGTCTCCAACCGGCTCGGCGCCCAAGGCATCAGCTCCACGGTCGTGGATCCGCGCTGGGTCCTCCCGGTGCCCAACTCCGTGATCGCCCTCGCCTCGCACCACCGGCTGGTCATCTGCATCGAAGACGGCGTCCGGGCCGGCGGCGTCGGTTCCCGGATCCGGCAGGAAATGCGGGCCGCCGGGGTGGACACCGCGCTCAACGAGGTGGGACTGCCAGTGGAGTTCCTCGACCACGGGAGCCGCAGCCAGGTCCTGGAGCGCGTCGGACTGACCGCCCAGCAAATCACCCACGACGTCGTCGCGCAGGTCCTCGGAACCAAGGTCCCGTTCGCGCGGCCGCTGCCCGGCCAACAGCACCCCAGCACCGGCAGCCTGCCGATCCTGTGAGCGCGACCCCGCGCCCCACCAGCTTTACCAGGCCGTCAAGGCACAGCAAGCACCCTTCGACGGCAAAGACCGCGGACGGTATACGAAGGGACTTACCATGAGCGGCATCATCCGGGTCTACAAACGCGACGAAGAAGGAGTCCTGCACTTCCGGGAAGCCTGGATCGACGAGGAATACCACGAGTTCGTGATGAACCACGGCGTCGTCGGGCACCAGAGCAAGACCGAGGAAACCGAGGCTGCCGACGCCGCCGCGGGCGAGGGGCTGATGGAGGCCTTCGCGGCGCAGTGCGCCGAGGACGGCTACGCGGAAATCCCGGACGAGGAACAGTTCTGGGTGGTGGCGCAATACGCGCTGAAGACCAAGGACGGCACCAGCCGCGACCGCTACCTTGAGGAAAAAGCCAAGGACGCCCTGATCAGCCACCTCGCCTGGCGCGGCCTCGGCGTGGTGGACCGCTCCGAGTTCGCCGACGCCAAGCTCAACATCTTCTGCCTCACCCCGGACGTCAACAAGACCGTCAACGCGATCAAGGTCTGCATCCGCGGCGAGGACCTGGACTTCACCAAGCTGAGCATCGGCGCCGCCCCGTTCGGCAGCACCGAGTTCAAGCTCAAGCACTCGGCCAAACCGGCCAACAGTTTCACGCTCTAGGCAGCACCGGCAGCCACCACGCACTCCGGGCACCACCTGTTAGGAGCCGGGCACGGCTCACATCAGTTTTGGGGGCAAGCGACTGGAAGGTACGTCAATGACGCGTAAATCCCCTCGACCAGGCAGCACTCCGTTACCGGCAGGGCTGGCGGCGCCGGCGCGCAAGTCCCTGGCGCACGCGGGAGTGGAAACCCTGGAACACCTGGTGCTGCTGGGCCGCCGGAGGCTGGCTGGGATGCCGGGCATCTGCCCGCGCACCCTCGCGCAACTCCAGGACGCCATGGACGAACACGGGCTGGAACTGCCCGCGGGGTAGCCTGCCCGGGAGGCCGCCCGGGAGCCTGCCCGGGACCCGCCCTCGGCCGTTATAGGCTGAATCCCATGACTGAATACCGACGCGTAGGAAATTCCGGACTGACCGTCTCCGTGGTGGGACTTGGCTGCAACAATCTGGGCCGGGCAAACACGGCCACCGAGACGCAGGAGGGGACCGACGCCGTCGTGCATGCGGCCCTGGACAACGGGATCACCTTCTTCGACGTCGCCGACGCCTATGGCCGGGAGCCCGGGCTTAGCGAAACCATGCTGGGCAAGGCCCTCGGCGGCCGCCGGGACGACGCCGTGATCGGCACCAAGTTCGGCTTGGACATGCGCGGCACCAACGGCAACGACTTCGGTGCCCGCGGCTCGCGCCGCTACATCATCAAGGCGGCCGAGGCCTCCCTGCGCCGGCTGGGAACGGACTGGATCGACCTCTACCAGTTCCACACGCCGGATCCGCTGACGCCGATCGATGAGACCCTCGCGGCTCTCGACGAGCTCGTCACCAGCGGAAAGGTCCGCTACATCGGCCACTCCAACCGGGCCGGCTGGCAGATTGCGGAGGCCGAATTCGTGGCCCGCAGCCGCGGCGGAGCACGCTTCATCTCAAGCCAAAACCACTACAACCTGCTGGACCGCCGCGCCGAGCTGGAGGTCACCCCGGCCGCCGAAGCGTACGGCCTGGGCGTGCTGCCCTACTTCCCGCTGGCCAACGGCCTGCTCACCGGCAAGTACTCCGAGGGGGAGGCACCCGAAGGATCGCGGCTGAGCCACACCCGCACCAACCTCGTCCACGACGCCGACTGGAAACAGCTGGGTGCGTTCTCCGCCTTCGCCGCCGAGCGGAACCTGACCGAGATCCAGGTGGCGTTTTCCTGGCTCGCCGCCCAGCCCTCCGTCAGCAGCGTGATCGCCGGCGCCACCCGTCCCGACCAGGTCCGCCAGAACGCCGCCGCCGTGGCCTGGGTGCCGGACGCCGCAGAGTTGGCAGAGCTCGATGAGATCTTCCCGCGCACGCCGAAGATTGCCCTGTTCTGAGCCTCCCTGCTCTGAGCCCTACCGTGCTGAACGCTTCACCGCCCAGAGCGGGCGCCGCCGGACACCGGGTCCTGATGGACGTCGATACCGGGATCGACGACGCCCTGGCCATCGTCTACCTGCTGTCCCGGCCTGAGGTCCGGTTGCAGGCGATCACCTGCACCGCCGGCAATGTCGGGGCACGCCAGGTGGCGCTGAACAGCCTGTCCCTGCTGGAGCTGTGCGGCCGGTCGGGGATTGAGGTGGCGGTCGGATCCGAGGTTCCGCTGCAGATTCCGCTCGTTACCACCGAGGAGACCCACGGCCCGCAGGGGATCGGCTATGCCGAGTTGCCGGCCCCCGCCCAGGCCATCTCGGCACGGCACGCCGTGGACGTCTGGGTGGAGGAAGCCAGGGCGCACCCGGGGGAGATCACCGGGCTGATCACCGGCCCGCTGACCAACTTTGCCCTGGCCCTGCGCCGCGAACCGGAGCTCCCCAGGCTGCTCAAGGGCCTGGTAATCATGGGCGGCAGCTTCTACTACCAAGGCAACACAACGCCGACGGCGGAGTGGAACACCGCGGTGGACCCGCACGCCGCCAAGGAGGTCTACGCGGCCTACCGCGGGTTGCCCGAGGAGAAGCTGCCCGTGGTCTGCGCGCTGGAAACCACGGAGCGGATCGAGATGTTGCCGGAGCACCTGCGGCGGCTCGGCGAGGCCGCCGGCGCGCCGGAACCCGAACTGGTGCTCCCGGAGCAGCCCGAAGGACTGCGCAGCAGCTCCAGCAGCCCGCTGGTGGCGTGCCTGTCGGACGCGATCCGCTTCTACATGGAGTTCCACCGGCTCTACGACCAGGGCTATGTGGCGCACATGCACGACGCGTTTGCCGCCTGCGCTGCCGTCGGTCGCACCCCCGTCAGCACCCGGCGGGCGACGGTCGACGTCGAGACGGAGTCCCCGTTGCTGGCCGGCACCACGGTGGCCGACTTCCGCGGCCTGTGGGGACTGCCGCCGAACGCCCGGATCGTCACCGGCAACGATCCGGGGCAATGCTTCGACGAGCTGATCTCCTCCGTTGGCGCGCTGGCGCGCTCGTTGGCTGCCGGATCGCTAAGATGATAGCTGCGCCGAGGTGACATGAGGCGGACGAAGCAAACCCCAGCCGAAGGACTTTTCCCATGTCACCGCAACCCCTGACCCTGCCCGACACCGACGCCCGCGCCGGGACGGCCCCCGGCCGCCGCCGGCTGCTCGAACTTGCCGGTGCCGCGGCCATCGCGGCAACCTACGTTTTCCTGGTCTTCAGCCAGCCTGCGGACATCGCCACCGGACCCGCCAGTTTCTCCGCCCTGGTGGCCCTCGGCGGCTTCCTGCTTGGCGCGGTGCTGCTGCTCCTGGCGGTGCTGCCCGTGCTGCCCACCTCCACCCTGGTGCTCATGCCGGTAGCGATCGTGCTCAACGTGGTCCTCGGCCAGCTGATGGGCAGTACCGGACTGCCCTTCTATCTCGACGCGATCGGCACGGTCCTGATCGCCGTCCTCGCCGGACCTGCCGCCGGCGCCGCCACCGGAGTGCTCGGCAGCATCGTCTGGTCCTTCTTCAACCCCACCGTGCTGCCCTTCGCCGCCGGAGCGGCGCTGATCGGCTTCCTCGCCGGGCTGGCCGCCCGCGCCGGACTCTTCCGCCGCTTCTACTTCGCCCCCGTGGCCGGCTTCGTCACCGGCATCCTCGCCGGCGTCGTCTCCGCCCCGATCGCGGCGTTTGTCTACGGCGGAACCGCGGGACTGGGCACCGGCGCGATCGTCAGCGCGTTCCGGGCCATGGGCGACACGCTGCTGGCCGCGATCACAAAGCAGGCCCTCATCTCCGACCCGATGGACAAGGCGATCGTCTTCACGATCGCCGCACTGCTGGCCTACGCCCTGCCGCGGCGCACCACGTTCCAGTTCGCCTTTGTCCGCCGCTTCCGGGTGCTCGCCGGCAAGGTCCCGGCGGACCCCGCAGCCTAGGCCGTGCCCCTGCACCCGCTCACGGCCTTGACCGCTGCCTGCTGCGCCGCGGTCATGACGACGGCGGCCGGCAGCTGGCCGTTCTCCGTCGGCGTGGCCCTCGCCGCAGTGCTGCTCGCCGCACGCGCAGGCGTGGCAGCACGGGTGCTGGGGGCGGGCACGGTCATCCTCGGACCGCTGTTCCTGTCCCTGCTGGTACTGCACGGCTTCTTCTTCCCGGAAGGGGATACGGTGCTGGCGCAGTGGGGGCCGGCCCGCATGACCGCCGAAGGGCTCAACTTCGCCCTGGAGCTGGCCTCGCGGACGGCCGCGTGTGTCCTGCTGCTCCTGCTTTTCTCCTTCACCGTCAACGTCCCGGACCTCACGACGGCGTTGGCCGCGCGGCGCCTCCCGCCGCAGTTCAGCTTTGTGCTGGCCTCCACGCTCACGCTGGTTCCCGCGATGGCGGCCCGGCTGGCCCGGATCCGGCACGCCCAGGAAGCGCGCGGCCTCGTGGTCCGGCGCGGGCTGCTGTCCCGGCTCGCGGCCGCGCGGCTGCAGGCGGTTCCGTTGGTCCTGGGCATGGTGGAGGACGCCGGGCTCCGGGCGCAGGCCCTGGACGCGCGGGGTTTCGGTGCCCCCGGCCCGCGGACCAGCTACCGGCAGCTGGAGGACCCGCCCGGACAGCGGATCTTCCGGGCCGCGGCGCTGCTGCTGGCCGCGGCCGCCGTGTTGCTGCGGCTGATCACGGCCTGGCCGGCGGGGGTGCCCTCGTGACCGGTAACGGGCCGGCCGGGCAAGCCGCAGGAGTTGGGCAGTCCGCCACCGCCGCGCTGCCGGCGGCCGCTGCCCGGATCACCAGTTTTAGCTACCACGGGGACACCGGCGCGGTGCTGCGTGACGTGCAACTCTCCGTCCTGCCCGGATCCCTGACCGCAGTGCTGGGCGGTTCCGGGAGCGGCAAGACCACCCTCGGCAAACTGCTCGCCGGCTGGGTCCGGGCCGGCCACTCCGGCTCCCTGCTCGGCAGCCTGGCCCTCGGCGCGGACCGCCTGGACTTCCGCGGCGGCGCCGGCGACCCCCGGATCAACCCCGCCGCCTGGTCCGGCCGAGTGGGCTACGTGCCGCAGGACGCCGGCGCCATGCTGTCCTCGGTGCGCTCCACCGTGGCCGAGGAGCTGGCCTTCGGGCTGGAAAACCGCGGCGTGCCCCGCCCGGAGATGATCCGGCAGGTGGCCCGGAGCGCCGAACAGACCGGCCTGAGCGGACTGCTGGAGCGGAACCCTGCGGAGCTCTCCGGCGGCGAACTGCGCCGGCTGGCGGTCGCCTGCGCGGTGATCGCCGGGCCCGACGTGCTGGTCCTCGATGACCCGCTGGCCTCCCTGGACGCGGCAGGGACCAGCCAGGTGGCGGAGCTGGTGCAGTCCCTGCTCGACGCCGGCACCGCCGTCGTGCTCCTGAGCCAGCGGGCCGACGCGCTGGCCCGCCGTGCCGGGCATTGGCTCGTCCTGGATGCCGGCACGGCAACCGCGGAAGGCCCGCCGGCCGGGCTGGCTGCCGGGCCCGTGCTCAGCGACGCCGGCGTCGTGACGGAGTCCGGCAGCGCCCAGACCCCCGCGCAGCTGACCGCCGCGGCCGCCGCCGCGGCCCCGGTGCTTGAACTGCGGGGCATCAGCTTCGGCTACGGACCGGCACCGGCCATCGCGAGGAAGCCCGCCCGGCCCGCACAGCAGGAGACCCGCACGGCCCTGCTGCGCGATCTGGACCTGACGGTCCGGCCCGGTGAAATTGTCGCCATCACCGGTCCCAACGGCACCGGCAAATCCACGCTGCTCCGCCTCCTGAACGGGCTGCTGCGGCCGCACACCGGGGAGGTGCTCGTGGGCGGAAGAAGCATCCACGGGATCCCGACCGGCCGCGTTGCCGCCTCGGTCGGTCTGTTGTTCCAGCAGCCGCGTGACCAGCTCTTTGAACGGACGGTGCTGCGGGAAGTCGGCTTCGGGCTGCGCCGGCTGCTCGGCGCGGACGCGGCGGGCCGGCGGGCGCAGGAGGCGCTGGCCGCCGTCGGGCTCGCGGCCGATGCGCAGGCGCACCCGGCCGAGTTGCCCTCGTCCCGGCAGCGGCTCCTGGCCCTGGCCACGGTCCTGGCCCGCAGGCCGGCGGTCATCGCGCTGGACGAGCCGACCGTGGGCCTGGACCGGGACGGCCTTGAGCGGCTCCAGCACGCCGTTGCCGCGGAGGCGGCTCGCGGCGCCGGCGTCGTACTGGTCACGCACGACCTCGCCTACGCGAGCGCCAACGCCCACCGCGTCCTGGTTCTCGACGGCGGCAGCCTGCGGGAAATCTGACGAGCGCCGGTTACGAACCAACTGCCGCCCGGCACTGTATATTTCTTGGAGT
This sequence comes from uncultured Arthrobacter sp., assembly GCF_964021775.1. Lineage (GTDB taxonomy): Bacteria > Actinomycetota > Actinomycetes > Actinomycetales > Micrococcaceae > Arthrobacter. The sequence continues at coordinate 66,701 of NZ_CAXHZI010000005.1, read as the reverse complement.
TTTCCCGCGTCGGAGCGGGCCTGCCCCTGACTAGGAGGAACCGTTGACCAGGAGGAACCGTTGACAAACGCTATAGCCCCGGAGATCGGGACGGTCTTCGTCCCGGTCAGCGATATCGCCAAGGCCCGGGACTGGTACTGCTCCCTGCTCGGTGCCCCGGCGGACGGCGAGATTCTCTTCGGTCATCTCTATGTGCTGCCGATGAACGGGGCCGGCCTGGTCCTGGACAGCAAGATCTACTCCGCTGACGCGGTCTTCCGGGTGCCCGCGTTCCATCTCAACACCTCCGACATCCAGGCCGCGCACGCCCATGTGCAGGACGCCGGTGCGGAGGTCACGGAGATCCGGGACGGCCAGTGGTTCAACTTCAAGGACCCGGATGGCAACGTGCTGATGATCTGCGAGTGCTAACGGCAGCGGCCGCCCCTGCCGGGCCGGCCGAACGAACAAAGGTGCCGCCGCCCCGCCATCACGGCACGGGCGGCGGCGCCTTCGTCTTCGGCTGCTAGGCGGCAGGTTCCGAGGCCACACCCGGTGCCAGGAATTTCTTGCCGTTGACCCGCTCGGAGGCGCCCACCCGGTCCAGGTAGGGGGTGATGCCGCCCAGGAACATCGGCCAGCCCGCGCCGAGGATCATGCAGAGGTCGATGTCCTCCGGTCCGGCCACCACGCCTTCGGCCAGCATCAGGCCGATTTCCTCAGCGAGGGCGTCCTGCGTGCGGCGCAGCACTTCCTCGGCGGTGGAGGGTGAATCGCCGAATGACATCAGGGCCAGGGTCTCCGCCGGGATCACCGGCGTGCCGGCCTTCACCGAGGCCGGATCCCAGAGGGACCTGACTCCGTTGTCGATCAGGGCCTGCAGGTTCTTCGACACCGTGAAGCGGTCCCCGAAAGCGGCGTGCAGCGATTCCTGGACGTGCTGCGCGACCGGCAGCCCCACCATCGCGCCGAGCGTGAACGGCGTCATCGGCAGGCCCATCGGGCGCAGCGCGTTGTCCGCCACCTCGGCCGGGGTGCCCTCATCGAAGGCAGCAGTCACTTCTCCCATCAGCCGCAGCAGCAGCCGGTTGACCACAAACGCGGCGGCGTCCTTGACCAGCACCGCGGACTTCTTCAGGCCCTTGGCCAGCTCGAACGCGGTGGCCAGCACGGCGTCGTCGGTCTTCGGCGCGCGGACGATCTCCAGCAGCGGCATCACGGCCACCGGGTTGAAGAAGTGGAAGCCCACCAGGCGCTCCGGGTTCTGCAGGTCCTCCGCCATGGCGGTGACGGACAGCGAGGAGGTGTTGGTCGCCAGGATGCACTCGGGCGAGACGATCGCCTCGACCTCCTTGAACACCTGCTTCTTGACGTTGAGCTCCTCGAAGACAGCCTCGATCACGAAATCGGCGTCGGCGAAGGCTTCCTTGGACACCGAGCCGCTGACCAGGGCCTTGGTCCGGTTGGCGGCGTCCGCGCTGATCCGCTTCTTCGCCCGCAGCTTGTCCACCTCGGCATGCACGAAGTCCACGCCCTTGTCCACGCGGGCCTGGTCGATGTCGGTCATCACCACGGGCACCTTGAGCTGGCGGGCGAAGAGCAGCGCCAGCTGGCTGGCCATCAGGCCTGCGCCGACGACGCCGATCTTCGTCACCGGGCGGGCGAGCTTGCGGTCCGGGGCGCCGGCGGGACGCTTGGAACGGCGCTGCACAAGGTCCAGGAAGGCATACACCGTGGAGCGGAACTCGTCCGTCTGCATTAGGTCCGCGAGGGTCTGGCATTCCAGCTCCGCAGATTCGGCCTGCGTCAGGGTGCGGTTGGCTTCCAGCACATCCAGCACCTTGGCCGGTGCCGGGGAGGCATTGGAGGTCTTCGCCTCCACGAACGCCCGGCCGGCGGCGACAGACGCGGCCCAGCGCTCGGCAACCTCCGGGGCGGAGGGGTCGACGGCATTGGTACGCGCGGGGACGGTGGCGCCGGCGATCACCTGCGCGGCCCAGGCCACGGACTGCTCGACGAAGTCGGCCGGCTCGAAGATGGCGTCCGCGACGCCGAGCTCGTAGGCTTGCGGGCCGGTCAGCGTGCGGTTGTTGCTCAGCGGGTTTTCGATCATCACCTTGACCGCGTTCTCCGGGCCGATCAGCCGCGGCAGGATGTACACCCCGCCCCAGCCCGGGATCAGCCCGATGAACGCCTCGGGCAGGGCCAGCGCACCCGCCCCGGTGGAGACCGTGCGGTAGGTGGACTGCAGGGCGATCTCCAGCCCGCCGCCCAGGGCCAGGCCGTTGATGAACGCGAAGCTGGGCACGCCGAGGTTCGCCAGCGTGGCGTAAACGTCGTGGCCGAGCTGGGCCATCCAGAGGCCCTGTTCACGGCCGCTGACCGACTTGACCGTGGAGAGGTCCGCGCCGGCGACCAGGAAGTAGGGCTTGCCGGTCACGCCGACGCCGACGATCTCACCGCGCGCGGCACGCTCCCGCAGCCCTTCCAGCACGGTGCCGAGCTCGATCAGGGTGTTCGGGCCCAGGGTGGTGGGCTTGGAGTGGTCCAGGCCGTTGTCCAGGGTGACGAGGGCGAAGGTGCCGGGGCTCTTGCCGTCGACGGCGGGGAGCTGGATGTCCTGGACGTAGGAGTGCGTCACGGTCTCGTTGGGAAACAGTTCGGCAAGCTTGTGGAAATCGGCGGCGCTCATGCTGCGGCTCCAGTCTCGGTGGGGGTGTATTCGGTGCCGTAGTCGGCGTGGTGCGGATTTTCCCAAATGACGGTGGCGCCCATGCCCAGGCCAATGCACATGGTTGTCATGCCGAAGCGGACGCCGGGGTCTTCCTCGAACTGGCGGGCCAGCTGGTTCATCAGCCGGACGCCGGAGGAGGCGAGCGGGTGCCCGACGGCGATCGCGCCGCCGTAGCGGTTCACCCGGGGGTCGTCGTCGGCGATGCCGAAGTGGTCCAGGAAGCTGAGGACCTGCACGGCGAAGGCCTCGTTGATTTCGAACAGGCCGATGTCCTCGATGCCGAGACCGGCGTTTTTGAGCGCCTTTTCAGTCGCCGGGACCGGGCCGATGCCCATGACCTCCGGTTCGACGCCGGCGAAGGCGTAGCTGACCAGGCGCATCTTGACCGGCAGGCCCATTTCCTCGGCGGCGTCGGCGGAGGCGAGCAGGGCCGCGGTGGCGCCGTCGTTGAGGCCGGCGGCGTTGCCGGCGGTGACGCGGCCATGCGCGCGGAACGGGGTGCGCAGCGCAGCGAGGTCCTCCACCGAGGTGCCCGGGCGCGGCGGCTCATCCACAGTGTTGACGGTCCAGCCCTGGCCCGGCTTCATGGTGGCCACCGGGACCAGGTCCGGCTGGATCTGTTCCTTGGCGTAGGCCGCGGCCAGCTTGTCCTGGGAGGCCACGGCGTAGGCGTCTGTGCGTTCCTTGGTGATGGCGGGGAAGCGGTCGTGCAGGTTTTCCGCGGTGTTGCCCATGTTCAGGGCGGCCGGGTCCACGATCCGTTCGGACATAAAGCGCGGGTTGGGGTCCGCGCCGGCTCCCATCGGGTGGTTGCCCATGTGCTCCACGCCGCCGGCGATCACCACGTCGTAGGCGCCGAAGCCGATGCCGCTGGCCGTCGTCGTCACCGCGGTCATCGCGCCGGCGCACATCCGGTCGATCGCGAAGCCGGGAACCGTGCGCGGCAGACCAGCCAGCAAGGCGGCGGTGCGGCCGATGGTCAGGACCTGGTCTCCGGTCTGGGTCGTGGCGGCGATGGCCACCTCGTCGATCCGTTCGGCCGGCAGGGACGGGTTGCGGCGCATCAGTTCGCGGATGCACTTGACCACAAGGTCATCGGCGCGGGTTCCGGCGTAAATGCCCTTCTCGCCGGCGCGGCCGAAGGGGGTGCGGACGCCGTCGACGAAGATAACGTCGCGGACGGTGTTGCGTCTTCCGGTGCTGGGCTTTGCGCCGCTGTCGGTTCCGTTGCTGGCTTGGCTCACGTATTACTCCTCATTGAGACATGGGTGCCGGATCTCCGTCCGCCGGTTGGGGGCTCGGATGGACGGGCCTGATCAGGCGGCATCCCTAATTATGTTACTCATCAGTAACATAGCTGGCAAGGAGTTGGTGGGCCGGGCGTCAGGAACCGGCGTCGGTCGGTGCTGCCGGTTCCGCCGGGGCTGCTTTGGCTTCCTTCGGGGACAGCGGCTGCGGGTTGAGGAAGGCGTCGGCGATCAGCGGGGCGGTGAGCTGGATCTGCCATTGGCGGGCGCCGAGGTTCTGCAGCTCCTCGGCAATGCCTTCCTCGCTGATCTCGGCCGGCGGCCGCCACGCCACGCGGCGCAGGTAATCCGGGGTGAGCAGGTTTTCCACCGGCAGGTTCAGTTCCTCGGCCCGGGTCTGCAGCTTCGGCCGGGCGGTGGCGAGCCGCGCGGCAGCCTCGGGATCCCGGTCGGCCCAGACGCGCGGCGGCGGGGGAGCATTGGTGGGCAGGTGCAGCGGCGGGAGCTCCTCAAGGCTCCGGGCGGTGCTGATGCAGCGCAGCCAGCGGGGGGCCTCGCGCTGCGCGGCCCGGCCATGGAAGCCCTTGGTGCCGAGCAGCTGCGGGACGGTGCTCGGCATGGCCTTGGCGGCGGCCACGAGGGACGAATCGGGGATCAGCCGGCCCGGGGCGACGTCGCGCTTTTGCGCCAGTGAGTCGCGCTCCAGCCAGAGTTCGCGGACCGCGGCGAGCTGGCGCCGGTCGCGGATCTGGTGCAGCCCGGAAGTCTTGCGCCAGGGGTCGACGCGCGGCGGGGTCTGGCCGGCCTCAAGGATCGCGGCGAATTCCTGCTCGGCGTAGTCCAGTTTGCCGTCCGCGGTGAGCAGTTCGATCAGCTCTTCGCGCAGCTCGGTGAGGACCTCGACGTCGAGCGCGGCGTAGCGCAGCCAGGGTTCCGGCAGTGGCCGGGTGGACCAGTCGGCGGCGGAGTGTTCCTTGGCCAAGCCGAAGCCCAGGAGCTGTTCGATCACGGCGGCAAGGCCCACCCGCGGCAGCCCGGCCAGCCGGGCGGCGAGTTCGGTGTCGAAGAGCTTGTCCGGCCACATACCGAGTTCGGACAGGCAGGGGAGGTCCTGGCTGGCTGCGTGCAGGATCCATTCAACGCCGCGCAGTGCCTCGTTGATGATGCGCAGGTCCCCGAAGGGCTCCGGGTCGATCAGCCAGGTGCCGGCGCCCTCGCGGCGGATCTGCACGAGGAAGGCACGCTGGCCGTAACGGAATCCCGAGGCGCGTTCCGCATCAACTCCCGCAGGTCCGTGGCCGGCGGCCAGGGCGGCGGCGCAGCGTTCCAGTCCTGCCCGGGTCTCAATGACGAGGGGGACGCCGTCGCGGGGCGCGTCGAGGTCAATGACCTCGGGGACCAGGCTGTCGAAGCCTTCGACCGTGATGTGGGCTGCCGTGTCCGCGGCGTCAGTCGGGCTGGGGACTGTGCCTGCGGCTGAGTTCGTGGCGGTGTTTGTGGCGGTGCCCGCGGTGCTGATTTCCGGATTATGAGGGGTCATGATGACTCCAGTTTACCGACAACCCTGTCCTTGCCGGCCGAGGCTGCGGCGCTCCGGGCGTGATCATGCCCGCCGCGGACGCCGTCGGGGCAGCGCGGAGACGCCCTCGGGCAGCGGCGGCAGGCCGGCAAAGGTGCAGACCATGTCCGACCATGCCTCCAGGTGGGCGGTGATGTCCCGGCCGGCCGGGGTCCAGGAGGCGCGGAGTTCAATGTCGATGGTTCCGGGCCGGTCGGCGAGCGTGCCGAAGCTCTCGGAGAGCACCCGGGTTGCAGTGCCGCCAGCCGAACGGTACTCCGCCTGGTGGTTTTCCAGTGCTTCCACGAGCCAGGTCCAGGCAACGGAGCCCAGCATCTCGTCATTGCCCATGTCCGGCTCCAGCTGGGCCCGGATGTAAGTGACAATCCGGAATTCGCCGTCCCAGACGGCGGAGCCGTCGGGGTCGTGCAGCAGGATAAAGCGGCCGGTGGCAAGTTCGACGTCGTCGCTGCCGGACGCCGGCGCCAGCGCGGCGGCCGCCGGGCCATGGACCGCGCCCGGTGCCGCGTCGCCGGGGACGACCACTTCCGCGCCGAGCGCCACCGCGTAGGGAGCGAGCCGGCCGGGAGCCGGGATCTCATCCAAGCGCAGCTCGCTGCGGCACCGTGCTTTTCGAAGCGTCCCCAGGGCGAAGAGAAAATCCGCCGGAACCTGGTCGAGTGGGTTCACAGTGAAAGATTATGCACCGGGCCCGTCCCGGCCCGGCAGGCTCGCCGCCGGGCCGGAACCGGTGAGCTGCTAGCCGTCCGCGAGCTCGCGCTTGATCGCGGCGATAAAGGAATCAACGTCTTCCTCGGTGGTGTCGAAGGAGCACATCCAGCGCACCTCACGGGCCGCCTCGTTCCAGTCGTAAAAGCGGAAGGACTTCCGCAGCCGGTCCGCCACCCCGGCGGGCAGGACGGCGAAGACGCCGTTGGACTCGGTCTTCTGGCTCAGTTCGACGCCCGGGATCGACTCGACGCCGGCGCGCAGCCGGGCAGCCATCGCATTGGCGTGCGAGGCCGAGCGCAGCCACAGGTCGCCCTCAAGCAAGGCGATGAACTGGGCGGACATAAAGCGCATCTTGGAGGCCAGCTGCATGTTCATCTTGCGAAGGTAGACCAGGCCGTGGGCGGCCTCGGGGTTCAGCGCGATCACCACCTCGCCAAAGAGCAGGCCGTTCTTGGTGCCGCCGAAGGAAAGGATGTCCACGCCGGCGTCGCGGGTGAAGGCCCGCAGCGGCACCTTCAGGTGGGCCGCTGCGTTGGCCAGCCGGGCACCGTCCATGTGCAGTTTCATGCCCTTGGAGTGGACATGCTCCGCGATGGCGCGGACCTCCTCGGGGGTGTAGCAGGTGCCCAGCTCGGTGGTCTGCGTGATGGACACGGCCAGCGGCTGGGCCCGGTGCTCATCGCCCCAGCCCCAGGCTTCCTGGTCGATCAGGGCGGGCGTGAGCTTGCCGTCCGGCGTCGGGACCTGCAGCAGCTTGATGCCGCCGATCCGCTCCGGCGCGCCGTTCTCATCCATGTTGATGTGGGCGGTGGAGGCGCAGATGACGGCGCCCCAGCGGGGGAGCAGCGACTGCAGCGCCAGGACGTTGGCGCCGGTTCCGTTGAAGACGGGGAAGCACTCGATGCCCGCGCCGAAGTGCTGTTCCATCAGTTCCTGCAGGCGGGCGGTGTAGTCGTCCTCGCCGTAGGACACCTGGTGGCCCTCGTTGGCTGCGGCCAGGGCGGCGAGGACCTCGGGGTGCACGCCGGAGTAGTTGTCCGAGGCGAAGCCTCGGACGGAGGGGTCGTGGAGCCGCGCCGCGGTGTCCACGGGGGCAGCGTCAGGGGTGGTGGTTTCGACCGGGTTTGTTTCGACCATGCTGGTCATCTCTTTGCTCACGCTTTCAGTCTAGGGGTGCCGGCTTACCGGTTAAGGGGCAGCCGCCGGCCGTTGAGTTCTGCGGCGGGGGTCCGGAAAAGCTCGACGGCGGCCGCCGCCAGCTCCTCGACGTCGGTAAAGCCGGGGAATTTACGTTCGGGGGAGGCCGCGCGCATGGCCGGATCGACGAGGGCTTTCACCACGAAAACGACGGCGGCGCTGTGCTGCTGTTCCGGGCCTGCTGCCGTTCCGGAGGCGGCTGGGTTTGCAGCATTCGCTGCGTCGGTTGGGTTTCCGGACTTTCGGGCCTGGTCGCGCCGGAAGCCGTCCGCCACGGCGAGGGTCCAGGCTTCCGCGGCGGCCTTGGCCGCCACGTAGCTGGCGCCGCCCGCCGTCGGGCTGGCCACCGCGCTGGAGGAGACGATGGCCAGCCGCCCGGTGTCCGAGGCAGCGAGCTCGTCGTAGAAGGTCCGGCTGACGTTGCGGAGCGTGGTGACGGCGTTGCGTTCCAGGTACTCCCAGTCCTCGTCGCTCTGGTCGGTGATGCCCTTCGCGCCGCGCCAGCCGCCCACCAGGTGGATCACGCCGTCGATGTGTCCGGCCCGTGCCGTCAGCTCTGCGTGGAGGTCCCGGACCGCCGCCGGATCGGCGAGGTCGCAGGTAAGCGGCACCACGCCGCTGCCGGCGTCGGCGGCGGCGGCGTGGATGCGGGCGGCATCGGAGCCGACGGTGAACACCGTGTGCCCCGCGCCCCGGAGGGCGCGGGCCACGGCGATTCCGGACGGGCTGCTGCCGCCGGCCACCAGGATGTTGAGCGTGCGTCCGCTGCTCATCCGGCGTTGATGGCCTGGGTGGCGGGGCTGGCGGCCGTGTCCGGGTGGGTGTCTGTCGACCCCGTGATGCCGGCGGTCGATTCGATCACGGTCCGCATCTTCTTTTCCAGCGCCTCGTAGAACATGGAGAGCGGGAACTCGTCGTCGAGCACCTGGTCGGTGAGGCCGCGCGGCGGGCCGTCCAGCGGCAGGGCGTCTGGCCCCTTGGCCCAGACCGAGGCCGGGTTTGGCGTGACGGTGCCGGAGATGAGCTCGTAGGCGGCGAGCCAGTGGGCCATCTTGGGCCGGTCGATCGAGCGCCAGTAGAGTTCCTCGATCCGGGCGCCGAGTTCCACGACGACGTCGGCCACTTCGTCCCAGTCGATGCTGAGCTTGCTGTCGGTCCAGTGCAGCACGTGGTGCTGGTGCATCCAGGCGAAGAGCAGCTGCCCGCCAAGGCCGTCGTAGTTGCGGACGCGGCTGCCGGTGATGGCGAACCGGAAGATGCGGTCGAAAATGACGGCGTACTGGACCAGCTTGGCGTGCCGGCGGGCTTCCGGGTCCGCTTCCTCGTCCTTTTCGATCTTCACCGATTCGCGGAAGGCGGTGAGGTCGCAGCGGAGTTCCTCGAGCGAGTACAGGAAGAACGGCATGCGCTGTTTGATCATAAACGGGTCGAACGGCAGGTCCCCGCGCATGTGCGTGCGGTCGTGGATTAGGTCCCACATGACGAAGGTCTCCTGCGTCAGTTCCTGGTCCGCGAGCAGGCCGGCGGCGTCCTCGGGCAGTTGCAGCGAGGTGATGTCCGCGGCGGCCCGCAGGACGCGGCGGAAACGGGCGGCCTCGCGGTCGGCGAAGATGGCGCCCCAGGTGAAGGTGGGGGTCTCACGGACGGCCACGGTTTCCGGGAAGAGCACCGCGGAGTTGGTGTCGTAACCCGGGGTGAAGTCGAGGAAGCGGATCGGGACAAAGAGCTTGTTGGAGTAGTCGCCCGCTTCCAGTCCGGCGATGAACTCGGGCCAGATGACCTCGATCAGCACGGCCTCGACCAGGCGGTTGCTGCTGCCGTTCTGCGTGTACATCGGGAAGACCACGAGGTGCTGCAGGCCGTTAACGCGGTGCTGCTGCGGCTGGAACGCCTGGAGCGAGTCCAGGAAGTCGGGAACGCCGAAGCCGCCGTCGGCCCAGCGCTGGAAATCGGCAACCAGGAGGTCCAGGTAGCGTCCGTCATGCGGGAACGCCGGGGCGAGCGCCGCGACAGCCGCCGCGATGGTGGCGACGTGCCCGGCCGCGGCCTCGTGGTCGGCCGGTTCCGGCACGGAGCCGTCCTGGATCTGGAGCGCCTGCAGGGCCGTGGCGGCGGCCTTGAGCCGCTGCCAGTCGGCGGATTCGGCGGTGATCGGGGCAGGGGCGGTGAGGGCGGTCATGGTCATCGTCGGTCGCCTTTCTGGTTGCTTGGAACGTCTACGGCGAGCGTAGCAAGCAGACAGCAGCTCTAACCCAAAAAGCTGTCGAGCATAAGGAACTCTGAGTCATGGGGGCGCCCGGAAGCCTCCCAGCTCCAGCCGGGCCGGGGGTTGCTTAGGACTCCGGGCCGGCGGCGGCCGTGCCGGCCGGCGGGACCAGCTTCAGCGAGACCGAGTTGATGCAGTAGCGCTGGTCTGTGGGCGTGCCGTATCCCTCGCCTTCGAACACGTGGCCCAGGTGTGAATCGCAGGCCGCGCACCGCACCTCAATACGGTCCATCCCCATGGTGCGGTCGTGGATGTAGCGCACGGTGCCGTCCGCCAGCGGCGCGAAGAACGAGGGCCAGCCGCAGTGCGAGTCGAACTTTTCCCGGCTTGTGAAGAGCTCAGCGCCGCAGGCCCGGCACTGGTACACGCCCTCGGTATGGGTGTCCCAGTACTCGCCGGTGTACGGCCGTTCTGTTCCGGCCTGGCGCAGCACGCGGTATTCCTCCGGGCTCAGCTCCTCGCGCCATTGCTGGTCCGTTTTTTCAACCGGTGCCGGTCCGGCGGCCGGCGGGTTGCCGGCGGCATCACCGGCGGGGGAGCTGACGGGCGAGACTTTGGGCTTGTTGCTGAAGATACTCATGACGTCAATAACGCTTAGGAGTCGCCGATAAATCCCGATCCGGCGTACAAATGCAGCACCGGAAGGCCCAGCTTGTCCTGTGCCTCGTTGGCCCAGTCGGTGTGGAAGGTGTCCGCGACGGCGTGCGGACGGGTGATGACCACAGCCTGCCCGGCGTTCAGTTCCTTGACCTTGGCGACCAGGCCGTCCACGGCCCGGCCCTCGACGACTTCGCCGGTCACGCCGCCGCCAAGGCCGCCCAGCGCGGTAAGCGAGGTAGCCAGGGTTTCCGCGGCAGCCGTCCGTTCCACGGCCGGATCCGGCTGCTTGGCGGTCAAGTCCCGGAACGCCTTGGCGATCTCCAACATGGACAGGTTCTCCAGGAAGTCCACCAGCAGGTGACGCTCGGTGTTCGCCGGGACCAGGACCACCAGCGGCGAATCGCCGCCGGCCACGAGGGTTTCGATGTTGACGCGGTCGTCCGCGCCGAGGGGCTCTTCTGTCAGGATGACGATTGGGTCGCTCATGCCCCCAGCCTAGCCGTTAATGCGCCGGGGGCCGCCGCCCCGGCACGGAATGGGCCGCGGTGCGCCGGATGCCGGGCTTGGCCGGGAGTTCGGTAAGAATGGTGCCATGGCATCCACCCTGCGCCTCGTCCCGCAAAAGCCCCGGACCCCAACTGCCCGCGGGGCCTCCCGCGGCCTGCAGGCGGCGGTGCCGGACACCGCCATTCCGGACACGCCTGTCCCGGGGAGCGCCAAGTGGGCGGTGGGCGGCATCATCGGCGGAGGTGCCGCGGCCGGCCTCCTCGCTGCGGGGTCCTCGGCGCTGGCCCTGTACTTTGCCCGGCGGGTCATCACCCCGGTCCGGGTCCGCGAGGAGGACCAGGAGGTGTTGGCGGTGATCCGGGAGGGCCGCGGGCAGCAGATCATCCTCAAGGCGACCCCGGATTCCACCGTGGAGGGCGTTTACGGTTTCTTTTTCGACGGAGGCCGCGGGCACGCCCGGCTGGGCCGGGTCCTGTCCTACTCCCCGGCCGAGCAGACCGTCCTGCGCGACGTTGAGGCCGTCTACAGCGGGAACCTGGCGACGGCGCGCCGCGGCTACTGGAGCGGGGCAGTCCATCCGGATCCCGCGGCCATCGGGCTGCCGTTCGAAGACGTGCAGATCGAGGTCGACGGCGGAACAGCGCCGGCGTGGCTGGTCCGGGCCGCCCCGGCGGCCGATGCTCCGGCGGCCGATGCTCCGGCGTCGGACATCTGGGCGATCATGGTGCACGGGCGCGGCGCCTCGCGGCAGGAGGGCCTGCGGGCCGTCCGGGTGGCCCGGCAGCTGGGCCTGTCCAGCCTGCTGATTTCCTACCGCAACGATGGGCTGGCGCCCTCGGCCGAGGACGGCCGCTACGGCCTCGGGTCCACCGAGTGGCGCGATGTGGAGGCCGCAATCGGCTACGCGCTGGAACAGGGCGCCCACGAGGTGGTGCTCTTCGGCTGGTCGATGGGCGGCGCGATCTGCCTGCAGACCGCTGACCTGTCCCGGTACCACCACCTGATCCGGGCGATGGTGCTGGACGCCCCGGTGATCAACTGGGTCAACGTCCTGGCGCACCACGCCGAGCTGAACCGGATCCCGTCCGCCGTCGGACGCTACGGGCAGCTGATGATGAGCCACCCGCTGGGCCGGCGGCTGACCGGGCTGGCCGCCCCGGTGGACCTGAAGGCGATGGACTGGGTGTCCCGCGCCGTCGAGCTCCGGACGCCGACGCTGATCCTGCACTCCGTCGACGACGAATACGTCCCCTACGGCCCGTCCGCGGACCTCGCGGAGAAGAACCCGGAGATGGTGACCTTCGAAGCGTTCACCACGGCGCGGCACACCAAGGAATGGAACGTCGATCCGGAGCGATGGGAGTCGCTGGTCACGGCTTGGCTGCGGCAGCAACTGGCGCCCCGGCCCTCCCCGGCCGGCTAACCCTCCGACCGAGGAGCGCGAACGTACACTTGCGGCCCCGTCGTGGAGCGCGAGCGTACATTTGCGGCCCCGTCCAGGAGCGCGAACGTACACTTGCGGCCCGCCCCGGGAGCGCGAACGTACACTTGCGGCCCGCCCCGGGAGCGTGAGCGTACACTTGCGGCCCTGTCCTTGAGGCGGTTCCCGGCTGGAATTACCGGGTGTTCCAGCGTAACCAGCGGACTCCGATGAAGGCCAACACGATGATGTATCCCAGGCAGGCCAGGAGCGAGTAGCTGTCGTGAACGTTTCGGCCTGGAAACTGGTAATTGCAGCTGCAGCCCGAGGCGGGCTTTGGCGCCCATCGGCTGCCGCTGAACATCAATACCGTCCACCAGCAGGCGTCCTGGCTGGGCCCGTCAGACCGGGGGCACCGTTAAATCCAATACCTCTCCCAGCCAAGCGAGGATGGTTTCCACGCTTTCGGGGTCGAGATGTGTGTCCGGGTCGTTGTATCCGTTCCCTGGTGCCGCGGCCACCTCCGCCGGGCTGCGGGTATCTTCCTTGAACACGTGATTCGCGTCGGGCGGGAATGCGAAGGTCACGTTCGTCATTCCAGCCGCGGTTTCCTGGAGCGGGTCCCCGTCGGCATGCACATCGATCTGTACGTCTCGCCCCCCGATCAGCACCAGCGTGGGTACCTCCACCCGGCCTAGCGAGTCGCACGTCGACTCAACCCACAGTTCCCGCGCAAACGGAAGATTCATCGGAGCCTCGAAGCTCGCGAGGACCATCTTCACGCTGTCAGGCAGACCAGGATCGGGATCCATTGGCTGACCGGCCGCATAGCGCGCAGCAGCTTCCTCGACCTTCGGCATCAGCTCGGACCCGCCAGGGACCTGGGCGGACTGCAGAGTCAACTGGGACAGCAGCACAGCCTGTATTGGGCGTCCGGGTGGGGCAGCGAGCACGATCCCGACGAAGGGAATTTCCTGGGCACTGGTGGCGTAATGGAGCACATGGAGGGCGCCCTCGCTGTTGCCGAGCCCGGCAATCCTGGAGGAGTCGATGTAGTCCAACCCGGCGAGCACTTGAACGGCCGCGACCAGCTCGTCCAGATGCGACTGCATGCTGAGTTTTCCTGTGAGCTTCCGGACGTTCTCCATGGCGTGCGGGCCGGTCACCCGCTTGTCATAACGGAGGGATGCGATTCCTACACGGGCGAACGCTTCCGCGAAGAGCCGCCCGCTTCCGTTTGTGCCGGGAAGCAGCGGAGAACACCAATCCCGGTCGGTCGGGCCGCTGCCTGCGACGAGGACCATCGCCGGGAACGGCCCATCGCCGGCGGGCCGGACAACTGTCCCCTCCATGTTGATGCCATCCAGACGCCAGGACACATCACTAGAGTTCACCATGCTCATAGTCAAGCACGAAGAGGACAACCGTTCTCATCCCCTTTACTGCGGCTACGTCGAATCACGCCAGTTCAGGACGTTTAGAATCGTTACCGTTCGCGAAGGTACACTTGCGGCCCCGGCGCGGGCGCAAAAGAGGGCCCCAGGTGTACGTTCGCGCTTCAGCTGCGGGGTGAGCCGATCCGGGCCGTGCGGGCGCCGGTCAGCCGGATGAGTTCGGCCGGGCTGAGTTCCAGGTCCAGGCCGCGGCGGCCGCCCGAGACCAGGAGCGTCTCCAGCCCCAGCGCGCTCTCGTCGACCACCGTGGGGGAGGGCTGGCGCTGCCCCAGCGGCGAGATGCCGCCGAGCACGTAGCCGGTGCGGCGCTCCGCCGTCGCCGGGTCTGCCATCGCCGCCTTCTTGCCGCCCAGGGCTGCGGCCATCGCCTTCAGGTCCAGGCTGCCGCTCACCGGCACGACGCCGACGGCGAGCCGCCCGTCGACGTCGACCATCAGGGTCTTGAAGACCCGGGCCGGGTCAATCCCCAGCACCTCCGCGGCCTCCAGACCATAACTGGTGGCGGCGGGGTCATGGCTGTAGGGGTGCGCGACGAAGGAAACCCCGGCCGCCGCGAGTGCCGCGGTGGCCGGGGTTCCCTGGGACGCCTGTTTGCGGGCCACGGGACCGGCTCAGCCCTGTTGCGGCAGGGCGGCGACCTTGCGCTTGATCCGACCGAGCATCGCCGTCATGCCGCGCATCCGCAGCGGAGTGATGGCCCGGGTGAGACCTAGGAGTTCGGGCATGTCGTCCGGAACGGCGAGGATCTCGGCCGGGCTGAGCCCGTCCAGTCCCTCGTGCAGCACGCCGGCGAATCCGCGCGTCGTGGGCGCCTCCGGCGGGGCCTTGAAGAACAAGCGCACCCGCTCGGGCGCGCCGCCGGACTGCCCGTCGCCGGCCGGCTCGGTTTCGATTGTCAGGAACAGCGGCGACTGGCATTCCACAACCTGCTCCATCAGCTCCGGGTGGTCCTGCAGGCGCGCCGGGGGATCCGGCAGCTCGCGCGAAAACTCGAGCAGCAACTGGAGCCGCTCGGCTTCTTCGAGGGCCTGGAAGTCGTCAACAATGTCCGCGAGGGCGGCGGGGAGGGCAGAGGTATTCATCAGTTCCATTTTACTTTCCTGCCGGCACGGTGCCGCGTTCGGTGCCCTTGACGATGGGGACCCGTACGGCGTTGCCCCATTCGGTCCAGGACCCGTCGTAGTTGCGGACGGTGTCGAAGCCCAGCAGGTACTTGAGCGCGAACCAGGTGTGGCTGGACCGCTCACCGATCCGGCAGTAGGCCACGACGTCGTCGCCCGCCGTGAGTCCGGCCTCGTCCAGGTACAGGGCCTCCAGTTCGGGACGGCTGCGGTACGTGCCGTCCTCGGCGGCGGCGCGGGCCCAGGGGATGGACGCTGCAGTGGGGATGTGGCCGCCGCGCAGGGCGCCCTCTTCCGGGTAGGCCGGCATGTGCGTGCGCTGGCCGGTGTATTCCTCGGCCGAGCGGACGTCGATCAGCGGCTTGCCGAAGTGCGCCAGCACGTCGTCCTTGAAGGCGCGGATCGGGGCGTCGTTGCGCTCGACCACCGGGTAGTCACCGGGCGCGGGGACCGTCCGGTCCGTGGTCATCGGGCGGCCCTCCGCGATCCACTTGTCGCGGCCGCCGTCGAGCAGCCGGACGTCCTCGTGGCCGAAGAGCGTGAAGACCCAGAGCGCGTAGGCGGCCCACCAGTTCGACTTGTCGCCGTAGATGACCACGGTGCTCTCGCGCGAGATCCCCTTGGCGGCGGCCAGCGCGGCAAACGCTTCACCGTTGACGTAGTCGCGGGTGACCTCGTCGTTCAGGTCGGTGTGCCAGTCGATCTTTACCGCGCCGGGGATGTGGCCGGTTTCGTACAGCAGGACGTCCTCGTCCGATTCGACGACCACCAGTTTGCCGCCGTCGAGCGCTCCGTCTTCAAGTGCCGCCGCGAGCCACTCGGTGGAAACGAGGCGTTCGGGGTGGGCGTAGGCGGCGAATTTGTCGTTCTGCTCAACGGGGTAGGGCATGAAGATGGCCTTTCACTGGGCGGTCGTGGGGGCCGGGCCATGGGTGGTGCGCGGCGCCGGGCCTGCTACCACACTAACCACGCTCCGGCAGGATTGCTTCCCGGGCCTACATGCGCAGAAATATGGCCTTCGTCACGTCCGTTCCCGCGCCCGGAATGGAAACCCGCCGTTGCCGGTATTCTTTCTGGGGACACGAGACCAGCAGAACGGACCACCTTGGTACAGATCGAACAGCTCGCCGCCAGAACGCCGGCGGTTTCCGTGGATGAACTCCTCAACGGGTTTTATCCGTCGCCGCGCTTCGGTGAGGTGTCGTTCGCCAGCTACCGGCCGGACCCGGCCCAACCCAGCCAGGCCCATGCGGTCCATGCGCTGCAAAGCTTCGCTGCCGGCGTCGGCTCCCGGGACGGTGACGGCCTGTTCAAACGTCTCTTCGGCAAGAAAGACACCTCCCGCGCGGGCATCTACCTCGACGGCGGCTTTGGCGTGGGTAAGACCCACCTGCTCGCCTCGCTGTGGCACGCAGCCCCGGGGCCCAAGGCCTTCGGCACCTTCGTGGAGTACACCAACCTGGTGGGGGCGTTGTCCTTCCGCAAGACCGTGGAGGCGCTCAGCCACTACAAGCTGGTCTGCATCGATGAGTTCGAGCTCGATGATCCGGGCGACACGGTCCTGATGTCCCGGCTGATGCGCGAACTCGCCGACGCCGGGGTCAAGCTCGCCGCCACGTCCAACACCCTGCCCGGCTCCCTGGGCGACGGCCGCTTTGCCGCCGTCGACTTCCAGCGCGAGATCCAGGTCCTCGCCGACCAGTTCGACGTCGTCCGGATCGACGGCGAGGACTTCCGCCACCGCGGCCTGCCCAAGGCACCAGCGCCGCTGCGCAACGACGAGCTGACGCACCACATGAAGGCGGAGTTCGACGGCCGGACGGTGGCCAAGGACGAATTCAGCACCCTGATCAACCACCTGGCCGGTGTGCACCCGAGCCGGTACCGGCAGCTGATCGACGGGATCGACGGCGTAGTGTGGCGCAACGTCGAGACCATCACCGAACAGGCCGTGGCGCTGCGCTTTGTGGTCCTGGCGGACCGGCTGTACGACAAGGACGTACCGATCCTGGCCAGCGGCGTGCCGTTCGACCAGCTGTTCACCGAGGAAATGATGACCGGCGGCTACATGAAGAAGTACTTCCGCGCCGTGTCCCGGCTCACCGCCCTGGCCCGGGAGGGCCAGAACCACGAGCCGTCCTAGCCTGTAACTGCAACGCGGGGTCACTTTTGGCCGATTCGGAGTCTCCGGATGGGCCAAAGTGGCCCCGCGTCGGTCGTTAAACGACGAAGGTGCCGGCGCCGCCTCTCGGCGGGACCGGCACCTCGCTGACGTACCTGGGTCAGAGGCCCTGCTGCCGGGGTTCCCCGGTGACGGGTGGCTCACCCGCGACGTGCGGCTCTGCGACGGGGGCCGTTGCCGGCCGGCCGTCCGCGTTGTCCACGAAGCCGGAGGCGCCTCGCTGGGCGGAATCTACTTTGTCGGCGTATTTTCCGCCGGTCTTCGAATCGACGAAATCACCCGCCTTTTCGATGCCGTCCTTGATGGCCTGTTCGTTGCCACCAATCAGATGCTGAGCCTTGCCCTTTAGATCGTCAATTAAACCCACGGGCACCTCCCTTCAGTCGCGGAGCCAGATCGCTCCTAGCGCTTTCGATCCTAACCGCCGGGTGAAGACGTGCCAAGGGTGTACGCCCAGAGGAGAAAGACCCTGGGCGGGGGATCGGAGAGGGCAATGAAAAAAGCAGCCCCAAAGGAGCTGCTTTTGTGGTGGGCGATACTGGGATCGAACCAGTGACCTCTTCCGTGTCAGGGAAGCGCGCTACCGCTGCGCCAATCGCCCGCAACCGGAAGGATCCGGAGTGGTGTTGTGAAGCTTTGAAACAAGAGAGCGGACGACGAGATTCGAACTCGCGACATCCACCTTGGCAAGGTGGTGCTCTACCAGCTGAGCTACGTCCGCATTTTTAGTCCGTTCCGGCTGGGCCGGTGGTACTGGATCAAGCAAGTTCCCTTGCTTTGGTGGGCGATACTGGGATCGAACCAGTGACCTCTTCCGTGTCAGGGAAGCGCGCTACCGCTGCGCCAATCGCCCCTTCGTAACCGGCCGGAACCGGAAACCAGGGTTTTCACCGAGGTGGGTACGGGATTCGAACCCGTGTATACGGCTTTGCAGGCCGCTGCCTCGCCTCTCGGCCAACCCACCGTGTAGACACGGTTCCAGAAGAACCATATCCGTGACAGTGTCCTGCGAGCGGACGACGAGATTCGAACTCGCGACATCCACCTTGGCAAGGTGGTGCTCTACCAGCTGAGCTACGTCCGCATTGTTGCCGGCGATTCCCTGCCGTAATCGGCATTTCCTCGCGTTCCAACGAGTAAGAACTCTATAGGAGGTTCAGGGAACTTACAAATCGGGGCGCGTTCCCCGCCGCTTGACCCCCGTCTTTCCCTGCAATCTAGCGGATTTTGCTAATTACAGACGTGTAATTCGCGCCGGGTCTGGCGGCGTTGGGGGCGGGCGCCTGAGCGGTGGGGCGACGACGGCGGCCGGGCGCTTGTGGGGTTGGACGACGCCGGCGGCCGGGCGCCGCGCCGGGTGCGTGGCCGGGCGCGGCTCTGCGGCCCACAGGGGAAGTTGGCCCGACGATTCGCCAATGGTGGCCGCTATGTTGCCCGCATAGCGGCCATCTTCGTCCATCGGTCGCAGCGAGGCCGGTACCAGGCAAGGCGGCGCCGCCGCGGGAAGTCCCGATTTCTAAATTCCGCCGGGGTGGGCTAGCATTCAATGGCACCGGGGCGATTGGCGCAGTGGTAGCGCGCTTCGTTCACACCGAAGAGGTCACTGGTTCGAACCCAGTATCGCCCACCCGAAAGATGGTCCGTTCCGCTCACAGAGCGGGGCGGGCCATTTTGTTTTCCCGCGGCCTGTTTCCTGCAGTGTCCGACCCCTGTGAAAGAGTTTTTCTATGACCGCCCCGCTCCTCGCCCATGCCACCGAATACGGCCGGATGTATGCCCGTTCCACGTCGGAGCAGTTCTCTGTCCCGTCCATCACCACGGTGATCGGCCAGCAGCCCCACGGCCTGGACGGCTGGTTCGGCTACATGGGCGCGAACAGCCTTGCCGCGGATCCAACGCTGCCGGCCATTCTGGGCAGCCCGGCCAAGATTCGGCAGGCGGTCAGCCGGGCCGCCAAGGCAGCCGAAACGCACCGGGACGACGCCGCCAAGCGCGGCGACCGCGTCCACAACTATTGCGAACAGGTGGCCCTGCGGGCGCTCGGCCGCCCGCACCAGATGAAGGACACCCGTGAGGCGCTGGCCGCCAACGGCGAGGAAGCGTTCGCCGCGCGCTTTGACGAGTGGTGGGAGCTGTTCCAGGTGGAGCCGGTCGCTCCGGAGATCACGGTCTGGAACAAGACGGTGGGCTACGCCGGCACCCTGGACCTGGTGGCGAAAATCAACGGCCGTACCTGCCTCATCGACTACAAGACCAAGGGGACCAGCCGGGACGGCACCGTCAAGCCGCTCGATGACAAGGTGGTGATGCAGCTGGTGGCGGGTATGAAGGCCGAAGAAAGCCTGGTGGACCCGGTGGCAGGGGAGTGGGAAGCGTGGCAGCACGGTGACTCTCCGATCCTGCTCGCGGTGGCCATCGGCGAGACGGAGGTGCGGCCGCAGCGGGCCAACCCGGACGTGCTCAAGCATCACTGGTGGAAGTTCTGCGCGCTGCGGCGCGTCTGGGAAATGTCTGCGGACACCCTGGCCGCCGGACCGGCCCTGCTGCCGATCGCGCCGCCCGCTGCCCGCTGAGCCGGAAACCCGCGCCACCCACTAAACTGGACGGGATCCCGAAGCCGCCCACCGTGAGGACACACCGCCCATGGCCATCTTGAATATCCGCATCATTGGGGACCCTGTGCTGCGCACAGTTGCCGATCCCGTGACGGAATTCGGGCCTGAGCTGGAAAAGCTCGTCGCCGACATGACCGAAACCATGGAGGACGTGGAGGGCGCCGGACTGGCAGCCCCGCAGGTCGGGATCAGCCAGCGGGTCTTCACCTACCGGATCCGCGGGGTTGAGGGCCACATCATCAACCCGGTGCTGGAAAACAGCGATGACTTCCAGCCGGACGAGGTGGAAGGCTGCCTGTCCATTCCCGGGCTCGGGTTCCCGGTCCGCCGGCACCGCAGCACCCGCGTCACCGGCGTCGACGTGCACGGCAACCCGGTGGTGCTCGAAGGCGAAGGCATGCTCGCCCGGGTCTTCCAGCACGAGACCGACCACCTGGACGGGATCCTCTTCACCGACCGGCTCGACGGCGAGGACCGCAAGGCCGCCCTGCGCGCCATCCGCAACGCCAACTACGACTCCATCACCGAGCAGACGACGTCGAAGCGGGCCAAGACCGTCGGCTCTAGCTTCGGCGCGGGTTCCGCCTTCGGAACCGGCCAGTGAGGGTCCTTTTCGCGGGCACCCCCGCCGTCGCCGTTCCGTCGCTGGATGCCCTCGTCGCTGCCGGGTTCGACGTCGTCGCCGTGCTGACCCGGCCGGACGCACCGCTGGGACGCAAACGGGTCCTCACACCCTCGCCGGTCGCCGCCCGCGCCGCGGAGCTCGGCATCGACGTCATCCACGCCGCCAAGGTCGACGCCGGTGTGACGGCCAGGATCGAGGCCGCCGCACCGGATGTCGCAGCGATTGTGGCCTACGGCGGACTCATTCCGCGGGCGGCCCTGGACATTCCCCGGCACGGCTGGATCAACCTGCACTTCTCGCTGTTGCCGGCCTGGCGCGGCGCAGCGCCGGTCCAGCGCGCCCTGATCGCCGGGGACGACATCACCGGCGCCGTGACGTTCCGGCTCGAAGAGGGCCTGGACACCGGACCGGTGTACGGCACGCTGACCGAGGCCGTCCGGCCGGCTGACACTGCCGGCGAGCTGTTGGAGCGCCTGTCCCACAGCGGCGCCGTGCTGCTGACCCAGACCCTGTCCGCCGTCGACGCCGGCAAAGCCACCGCCGTCCCGCAGCAGGGAGAGGTCAGCCTGGCCCCCAAACTCACCCTCGACGACGGCAGGCTCGACTGGCACCAGCCGGCCCTGGCGATCGGCCGCCGCTCCCGCGGAGTGACGCCGGAACCCGGAGCCTGGACCACACTCGAGGGTCAACGCGTCAAACTCGAACCGGTGGTGCTCCGCCCGGCGGCCCCGGCCCTGCGCCCGGGGCAACTGGCCCTCGACGGGAAGGCGGTCCTCGTCGGGACCGGTTCGCACCCCATTGAGCTCACCCGGGTCCAGCCCGCAGGCAAAAAAATGATGACCGCCGCTGATTGGGCGCGCGGACAGGCAACACTGGAAAGCGTGGTCTTCGAATGAGCGAATCCGGATCCAACGGCAACGGCCGGGGACGCGGCGCTGCCGCCGGCGGCCCGTCCTCCGGCAAGTCCGGCCAAGGCGGCCGCGGCGGCCAGGGCCCCCGGGGCGGCGTCAAGCGGAACGCGCAGGGACGCGAACGGAACCGCGGACCGCAGCGCGGCTTCACCGAAAACGCCCCTTCGCAGCGCACCCGGCGCGCCGATCCCGCCCGGCTGGTGGCCTTCGAAGTGCTGCGCGCGGTGGCCGCCGAGGACGCCTACGCGAACCTGGTGCTGCCGGCCCGGATCCGGCACCACGGACTGGACAAGCGCGACGCCGGGTTCGCCACCGAGCTCAGCTACGGCGCGCTCCGCGGCCAAGGCACCTACGACGCCATCCTCGCCCGCTGCGTGGACCGCCCGCTGGACCAGCTGGACCCGGCGATCCTCGACGCGTTGCGGATCGGCGCCCACCAGCTCCTCGCCATGCGGGTCCCTGCCCATGCCGCCCTCGACGAAACCGTGGGCCTGGCCCGCGCCGTCATCGGCGCCGGCCCGTCCGGCCTGATCAACGCGGTGCTCCGCAAGGTCTCCGCGCACACCCTCGACGAGTGGCTGGAACTGCTGCTCAGCGACGAGCAGGATGAAACCAAGGTCGCCTCCGTCCGGTACGCCCACCCGGAGTGGATCGTGCGCGCCTTCCGTCAGTCGCTCGTGGCGCACGGCCGCCCGGTCACGGAAATCAACGAGCTCCTGGAGGCGGACAACGCCGCCCCCGTAGTGAACCTGGTGGCCCTTCCCGGCCTGGGCAGCCTGGACGAGGCCCTGGAAAGCGGCGCCACCCCCGGCGAGCTAGTGGAAGGATCGGCGCTGTCCAGCGGCGGTGACCTGGGCCGGCTCGCCTCCGTGCGGGACGGCAGCACCCGGGTCCAGGACGTCGGCTCCCAGCTGGTGGCCCGCGCCCTGGCATCGGTGGACCTTTCCGCGGGAACCGCCGCGGGCAGCCAGGCCGCCGCTGGCAGCCAGGCGGGCGCCGACGGCGGCGAACGCTGGCTTGATCTCTGCGCCGGCCCGGGCGGCAAGGCCGCCCTGCTCGGCGCGCTGGCCCGGCAGCACGGCGCCACCCTGCTCGCCAACGAGCCGGCGCCGCACCGCGCGAAACTGGTCCGGCAGGCGCTGGCCGCCGTCCCGCACGAGGTGTGGCATGTCCGGACCGGCGACGGCCGCGAGGTCGGATCCGAGCAGGCGGAAAGCTTCGACCGGGTGCTCGTGGACGTGCCCTGCACCGGGCTGGGCGCGCTGCGCCGGAGGCCGGAATCCCGCTGGCGGCGCACCCCCAAGGACCTGGTGGACCTCGGCCCGCTGCAGCGCGAACTGCTCAAATCCGCCCTGGACGCGGTCAAGCCCGGCGGCGTCGTAGCGTACGTGACCTGCTCGCCGCACCCGGCCGAGACCACCGCCGTCGTCAGCGATGCGCTGCGCAAACGCGACGACCTCGAACTGCTCGACGCCGGCGCCGCCCTGGACGCGGTCAGCCTCAGCGGCCACCTCGAGGCCGGCCACAACCTCACCGCCCAGCTCTGGCCGCACCGGCACCGGACGGACGCCATGTTCCTGGCGCTCATCCACAAAAAAGCCTGAGACCCGGGCCATACTGGCACCAGCTACCCGACCTTTCCGACCAGCACAACGACAAGGAAATCCATGGCCCACTGCTGCATCCACCCCAGCATCCTGTCGGCGGACTTCGCAAACCTGCAGTCCGAGCTCCACAAGATCAGGACCGCGGACGCCGTGCACGTGGACGTGATGGACAACCACTTCGTGCCCAACCTCTCGCTCGGCCTTCCGGTGGTCCAGCGGCTGCAGGAAGTCAGCCCTATCCCGCTGGACGCGCACCTCATGATCGATCACGCAGACCGCTGGGCGCCGGCCTACGCCGACGCCGGGTTGGCTTCGGTGACGTTCCACGCGGAGGCGTCGATCGCGCCGGTGAAGCTGGCCCGTGAGCTGCGCGCGCGCGGCGCCAAGGCGGGCCTGGCGCTGCGGCCCGGCAGCGGCGTGGAGCCGTTCCTGGACATGCTCGGCGAGCTGGACATGATCCTCATCATGACGGTGGAGCCCGGTTTTGGCGGCCAGGAATTCCTGGACCTTACGCTGCCCAAGATCCGCCGGGCCCGCGCGGCGATCGACGCTTCCGGCCTAGATATCAAGCTCCAGGTGGACGGCGGCATCACCGAGAAGACCATCTGGCGTGCCGCCGAGGCAGGCGCGGACGTCTTTGTGGCCGGATCCGCGGTGTACGGCGCCGACGACCCGGCGGACGCGATCGCGCGGCTCCGGGCTGCCGGCAGCCGCTGACGCGAACATGACGAAGGTTGTACCGCCCGTCCGCGGGGAATAGCGGGACGGCACCGGCGGTTGTGTCAGAATAGCTACACACATACGTGCTCCGGGGTCGGTGTAAGTCCGAACCGGCGGTTATAGTCCGCGACCCGCGAGCCGTCACTTTCCCTCTGGGGGAGGCCGACGGCGGACGGTTGAACCGGTGGAACTCCGGTACCGACAGTTAAAGTCTGGATGAGAGAAGCACGTACAGCTGTTACTGCGGCGCCCCACGGCGCCGCGGAATTGCGCTGTCGTATACCCCCGGAGCCATCGCGGTTCTTGAGGGAAGGAACGACAGACATGAACCCCTTGCGATGGCTCTTCGCCGACTCCGCGGTCCCACGGGACCGGGCGGACGGCAAATGAGCGTTCAGCAGCCGGCCGCCGGGCCGCAGGATATCGATGAGACGGGCAGGGCGGATTTCGCGGCCGCTGCCGGTTTCAGCGCCGCCGAGACGGCCGCCATGGACACGGCCCTCGCTGCGGCGGCGCAGGGTCCGCGCGGCGCGAACCCGCTGGTGGGCGCCGTTGTCATCGGCCCCGACGGCGCGCCCCTGGTCACCGGCTACCACCGCGGCGCCGGCACCCCGCACGCGGAGGCCGACGCGATCGCGCAGGCCGCGGCCGCCGGGCTGGACCTGACCGGCACCACCATGGTGGTCACGCTCGAACCATGCAACCACTGCGGCCGCACCGGCCCGTGCGCCCAGGCGATCATCGAAGCGGGGGTCGCCGACGTCGTCTACGCGGTCGATGACCCGCACGATCCGGCCGCCGGGGGAGCGGCCACCCTCCGCGCAGCCGGGGTCCGGGTCCGTTCCGGACTCGGCGCCGTGGCTGCCCTGGAGCTCAACCGGCGCTGGTTCGACGCCGTCGCCGCCAAACGGCCGTTCGTCACCCTGCACATCGCCCAGACCCTGGACAGCCGGATCGCGGCCAGTGACGGCACCAGCCAGTGGATTTCCAGCCCCGAATCGCTCGCCGACAACCACGCGCTGCGGGGCCGGATCGACGCGATCCTGGTCGGCACGCAGACCGTCCTGGTGGACAACCCGCGGCTGACCGCCCGCACCCCCGACGGCGCACCCGCGGACAAGCAGCCGCTGCGCGCGGTGATGGGCCTGCGCGGGATCCCCGAGGACGCCGCGGTCAACGGCGGCGACGGCAAGGTGCTGCACCTGCCCACCCGGCAGCCGCGCGAGGCACTGGACCAACTGTTCAACGCCGGCGTCCGGCACCTCATGGTGGAGGGCGGCTCGCGGATCCTGAGCGCGTTCCTGGCCGCCGGCCTCGTCGACGAGCTCATCGTCTACCTGGCTCCGACGCTGCTCGGCTCCGGCACCCCAGCCCTGGAGGACCTCGGCATCGGCACCCTCGCCGACGCCCAGCACTGGGACTGGGACCACGCTTCCGGCGGCGCCGTCCGGACACTGGGCCGCGACCTGCGGCTGCACCTGCGCCCCGCCACCGACACTTCATCCGATTTCACCCCGCGCACCGACGCGGACACCGCCGCAGGAGGCTACTGATGTTTACCGGAATTATCGCCGAACAGGGGAAGGTGCTGTCCGTCGAGCGCGACGGCGACACCAGCGCCACACTGCGCCTGCACGCCCCCGGCAGCACCGAGGGCCTGGCCCACGGCGGATCGATCGCCGTCAACGGGGTCTGCCTGACCGCCACGGACATCGACGGCACGGACTTCAGCGTTGACGTGATGGGCGAGACCCTGGTCCGCAGCACCATCGGCGGACTGGCCGCAGGCGATCCGGTCAACCTCGAGCGCTGCGTCCCGGCCGGCGGACGGCTCGACGGCCATGTGGTGCAGGGGCACGTCGACGGCGTCGGCGAGCTGCTGGAACGCGAGGCGCTCGGCAACTGGGACCGGCTGCGCTTCGGGGTGCCGGCCGCGCTGGCCCGCTACATCGCGGAGAAAGGCTCAATCGCCGTCGACGGCGTCTCCTTGACCGTCACGGCCGTGAGCCCGGCGCCCGAGCCGGCCCCGTGGTTCGAAGTCGGCCTGATCCCGACCACCCTGGCCGAAACCGGCCTCGGCGCCAAGTCCATCGGCGCCCGCGTCAACCTCGAAGTGGATGTGCTGGCCAAGTACACCGAGCGGCTGCTCGCGTTCGCGCCGGCCGTGCACGGCCAGGAGGCAGCATCATGAGCAAATTGCAGGAGGACCGCGGTGTCGCCGTCGACACGCCGTCGGCGCTGGACCCGATCGAGGACGCCATCCGTGCCATGGCCGCGGGCCGTCCGGTGCTGGTGGTGGACAACGAGGACCGCGAGAACGAAGGCGACATCATCTTCGCCGCGCAGCACGCGACCCCGGCGCTGATGGGCTGGACCATCCGGTATAGCTCCGGCGTCATCTGCGTGCCGCTACCCGGCGACCGGGCGGACGCACTGGCGTTGCCGCCGATGGTGACCATCAACCAGGACTCAAAGGGCACCGCGTACACGGTGTCCTGCGACGCGGCCGTGGGCGTGAGCACCGGAATCTCCGCCACCGACCGCGCCCTGACGGCCCGGATCCTGGCCGATCCGACCAGCCAGCCGAATTCTTTGACCCGTCCCGGGCATGTTTTCCCACTTCGCGCCGTTAAGGGGGGTGTGCGGGAGCGTCCCGGCCACACCGAAGCGGCTGTCGAGCTGTGCCGGCTGGCCGGTCTGGAGCCCGTGGGCGTTATCGCAGAACTGGTGCACGACGACGGAGAAATGATGCGGCTGGACGGACTTCGCGGCTTCGCGCTCGAACACGGCTGCCCGCTGATTTCGATTGCCGACCTGGTGGCGTACCTTGAGGCCGGCAACACCGGCAGCCACGCAGCGGAATCCGCCTGACACCCTGATTGAGGAGAGACAATGACGACTTCTGAAGCGCAGCCGGCCACCCCGGGACAGCAGCCGCATCCGGTCAGCGGCGGACCGATCGTCCAGTTGCCCACCGCGTACGGTGACTTCGTGGCCCAGGCCTGGACCGATCTGGACACCGGCGCCGAGCACCTCGCCGTCAGCTCCCCGCTGCCGGCCACGGACGGCCAGGCACCCCTGGTGCGCCTGCATTCCGAATGCCTCACCGGGGACGTGTTTGGTTCGTACCGCTGCGACTGCGGCGAACAGCTCGCTTACGCCCTGGAAATGATCCACGAATTCGGCGGCACCTTGCTCTACCTGCGCGGCCAGGAAGGCCGCGGCATCGGCCTGGCCAATAAGATCAAGGCCTACGCCCTGCAGGAGGCCGGGTTCGACACCGTGGAGGCCAACGAGCAGCTGGGCCTGCCGGTGGACGCCCGCTGCTACAACGCCGCGGCGCAGATCCTCGCCGAGATGGGCCTGCACGAGGTCCGCCTGCTGAGCAACAACCCGGACAAGCAGGACCGCCTGGCCCAGGCCGGAGTCAAGGTCGTTGAGATGGTACCCACCGAGGTGCCCTCCCGCGAGCAGAACCTGCGTTACCTGCAGACCAAAAAGGACCGGATGGACCACCGCCTGGTCCTCGACATGGAGCCCGCCGCCCCCGCCGCGGGACAACTCGGCTTCGAGCACGAACAGGGCTAACAGCCCACCACCAGACCCCCACCTCCCACAGCATAGGAACCTGCATGAGCGGCCACGGCGCACCCCAGATCGACCTCACCACCTTCCAGCCCGACGAGACCTCCCGGCTGAAACTGGCCATTGTGGCCGCCAGCTGGCACACCCAAATCATGGACGGCCTGCTCGACGGCGCGCTGCGCGCCGCCAAGGACGCCGGCATCGCCGAACCGACCGTCCTGCGCGTCCCCGGGACCTTTGAACTGCCGGTGGCGGCGGCCCGGCTGGCCCCGCACTTCGACGCCGTCGTGGCGCTGGGCGTGGTGATCCGCGGCGGAACCCCGCACTTCGAGTACGTCTGCGAAGCCGCCACCCTCGGCCTGACCGAGGTCAGCGTACGCACCGGGGTGCCGGTGGGCTTCGGGGTGCTGACCTGCGATACCGAACAGCAGGGCATCGACCGGGCCGGCCTGCCGGGCTCCACCGAGGACAAGGGCCACGAAGCCGTCACCGCGGCCCTCGCCACCGCCGTCACGCTCAAGCAGTACTCGTAGGCTGTGTATTCCCTCACATCCGGGGCGTCATGCTGGGGCCCGGCAGGCGTGGCCCGGCCGTGAACAAGTAGGCTGGACGGTGTGAAGAATTTCGAATCGCTGTTCGCAGAACTGAGTGAGAAGGCAGCCGTCCGCCCGGAGGGCTCCCGCACCGTCGCCGAACTGGATTCCGGAGTCCACGGCATCGGCAAGAAAGTCGTGGAGGAAGCAGCCGAAGTCTGGATGGCTGCCGAGTACGAATCCGATGAGGCCGCGGCGGAAGAAATTTCGCAGCTGCTCTATCACCTGCAGGTTCTGATGCTCGCCAAAGGACTCAGCCTGGAAGACGTCTACAAGCATCTCTAGCCACGTCGCGCCGGGCTGCGCGGACTGAAGTCCGCGCAGCCCGGCGCACCACGTGGCCCGTTGTGCCTGCACCCGATGACTTCCTAACCAGAAAGAACTTCCCATGCTGAGAGTTGCCGTCCCGAACAAGGGATCCCTGTCCGAAGCCGCCTCCGCCATGCTCGCCGAGGCCGGTTACCGCCAGCGCCGCGACAGCCGCGAACTGGTCATGGTGGACCCGGACAACGATATTGAATTCTTCTTCCTCCGCCCGCGCGACATCGCCGTGTACGTCGGCCAGGGCACGCTGGACGTCGGCATCACCGGCCGCGACCTGCTGCTCGACGCCGAGGTGGAGGCCGAGGAGCTGCTGCCACTGGGCTTCGCCGCCTCCACGTTCCGGTTCGCCGGCCCGGTCGGGGACTTCAGCTCCATTGACCAGCTGGAGGGCAAGCGCCTCGCCACCAGCTACGACGGGCTGCTCCGCGGCTACCTCGCCCAGCGTGGCATCAACGCCAAGGTCGTCCGGCTCGACGGCGCCGTCGAATCCTCCGTCCGGCTCGGCGTCGCGGACGCGATCGCCGACGTCGTCGAAACCGGCACCACTCTCAAGGCCGCCGGGATGGAAATCTTCGGCGAGCCGATCCTGAACTCCGAATCGGTGCTGATCGGCCGCAAGGGCGAGCAGAACCCGGCCACCGAGGTGCTGATCCGCCGCCTTCAGGGTGTCCTCGTCGCCCGACAGTACGTGCTGATGGACTACGACATCCGCAAGGAGCTCGTTGAGCAGGCCGCGGCCCTCACCCCGGGCCTGGAGTCGCCCACCGTCTCGCCGCTGCGCGATTCGGACTGGGTGGCCGTCCGGTCCATGGTGCCCAAGAAGGAAACCAACCGGATCATGGACGAGCTCTACGACCTCGGTGCCCGCGCCATCCTGGTCAGCAGCATCCACGCCTGCCGGATCTAGCGTCCCGTCCGTGAAGCCCTCAGCCGTGAGCAAATTCCAGGAGCAGCCATGTCCGTAGCCGTCCGCGTTATCCCGTGCCTGGACGTCGACGCCGGCCGCGTGGTCAAGGGGATCAACTTCGAAGGCCTGCGCGACGCCGGCGACCCCGTCGAGCTCGCGCACCGCTACGACAACGGCGGCGCCGATGAGCTGACCTTCCTGGACGTCACCGCGTCCTCCGGCAACCGCGAAACCACCTTCGACGTCGTCCGCCGCACCGCGGAGGAAGTCTTTATCCCGCTGACCGTCGGCGGCGGCGTCCGTGGCGTCGCCGAGGTGGACAAACTGCTGCGCTTCGGCGCGGACAAGGCGGCCATCAACACCGCGGCCGTCGCCCGGCCTGACGTGATCGACGAGATCACCCGGCACTTCGGTTCGCAGGTCCTGGTGCTTTCCCTCGACGCCCGGCGCACCCGGCCCGGCTCGCAGCCGACCCCGTCCGGGTTCGAGGTCACCACCCACGGCGGCCGCCAGGGCACCGGCATCGACGCCCTGGCCTGGGCGAGGGAGGCCGCCGACCGCGGGGTCGGCGAGATCCTGCTCAACTCGATCGACGCCGACGGCACCAAGGACGGCTTCGACCTGGAACTGATCCGGCTGGCCCGCGCCAGCGTGAAGGTGCCACTGATTGCTTCCGGCGGCGCCGGCAAGCCCGAGCACTTCCCGCCGGCGGTGGCCGCGGGCGCCGACGCCGTGCTGGCCGCCTCGGTGTTCCACTTCGGCCCGCTGGACATGATCGCCCAGGTCAAGACCGCCATCCGCGAGGCAGGCTTCGAAGTCCGCTAAACGGGCCGGCGCCGCCTACTTTCGGAACGGCCGAGGTCCCTGGCCACCTGTGTGCCGCTGCTTCAACCAAGCGCGTGGCGTTTCGGATCTGTCCGGAGGGCAGGGATGGCGAAACCGCTCGCTATGCACGCGTTCAACACGGCAACAGTCCACCGACCGCCAACACGTAGACCTGCTGGTTCACTCCCATTGGGCCAGGCTTTTCACCGTCGTGGCCGTTCTCGCCGAAATGGAGCACGGACCCCGCGAGGCACCGATGGTGTCTCATAACTAAAGGTGGACACAACGATTCAACCAGATGGTTTCGAGACGTAGTTGTGTCTTTTAGTCGGAGTTGGCGGTTAAATCGCAGTTTAGATTGGCGGTTTGTCGTCCCGCCCGGGAGCCATCAACGGGTGCGCGGCAGTTCATGGGACAGCGCGCGTTGGGGGCTGACCGGTCGAGCGGCGGTATGTCTCCTGATTTATCCGTTGACTCCGCCGCTGCAGGTCTCGCCGGGTTCGGGTGTCTGCGGACCCTGCTGAAATGCTTTGATGAATGCGAACAGCCGCGGATCTGCCGGGTCTGTGACGCTTAGTTGTTTTCCCCAGGCGGTTGCTTCGATGAGGGATCCCTGTCCGGGAAAGGGACTGACCAACACGTGGCTCTGGTTGGTTGCAAGCCGGGCGAGTTTGGCGATGTCATCGGCGGGAAGCCCGGGTTGGTAGCTGATCCAGACGGCACCGTGTTCAAGGGAGTGCACTGCCCGGGTTTCCTGCACGGGCCGGTCGTAGGCTCCGCAGTTCGTCCACACCGGTGAGTGGTCTCCGCCGACGCCGGGACGTTGCGGATAGGTCACCGCGGTCTGGACGTGGTTCCTGCTCAGGCCGGCATAGCTGATGACTCCTTCGATCATGGTCGGGCCCTTCTCTGCTGACGGGGTCGGTTGACCGCTGCCGTTTGCGGTGAGCCCGTAGGTGAGCGCGCCGGCTGCGAGGAGGAGTGGCACGCCGACGGCGATCAATGGCCGCTGCAATCGGGCGGGCGACCTGGACCCTTTTGTGTTGGTGGGTGAGCGTTGCTGTGAACCGGGTGTTGTCCGGGGTTTCATGAGGCCACCTTCGGGCGCTGTTAACGGTTGCTTGTTTGCGTGACGGGTTGCTGGTCCGCTGCGGCCCGCCTACGGTGCGGTCGTTGCGGGCTTCTGGAAGAGGGTGCCTTCGAGGATGCTGCCGTGGAAGGTCCGCGCGACGACGATGATCCACGCGGCGACCAGCAGGGTGTAGCCTGCGACGGCCATTGCGTCGAACACGGCGAGGTGGGTGTGGGCGGCGAGGCCGGTCAGGCCGGTGACGCAGGTTCCGATGGGGAAGGTGAAGGACCACCAGGTCAGGGAGAACGGCAGGCCCTGACGGGCGGTGCGGATCGTGATGGCGGTTGCGAGGGCGGCCCACATGAGCGCGAAGCCCAGAACCGGCACCCCGTACAAGACGCCGAAGGCTTCCATCGCCCGGGCCAGGGTCCCGGACACGGCGAGGTGGGCGTTCCCGCCCAGGAGGTTCGCGGCGGTGATGGACTGGCCCAGCGGGCCCAGCACGATCCACAAGGTGGGCACTGCCGCGGCGGCCCCGATCTTGTGCCCGGCGAGGCGGTTCCAGATCAGTGTGGTGATGATGATGGAGGCCAGCAGGCTCAGTCCGAACATCGCGTAGCAGCCCATCAGCAGGGTCAGGCGTGCTTGCCCGGCCGGGACGTAGGGCAGCAGCAGGGCCCCGGTGGAGGCTGAAACCATGGGCGGGACGACGGGCATAAGCCAGCCGCCGAACGCACTGTCCTGTGTGACCTGGTGCCGGCTGAACTGCAGGTACGGGACAGCGACGGCGCTGGCCAGCCCCAGCAGGGTCCCGGCGATCCAGAGCACCGTATCGATGCCGAGTGCCAGCTGTTCGCCCAGGACGTCTTTGCCCAGCAGCAGGGTACCGGCGCCGACGGTGAGCAGTGCCATGGGCGGTGCGCCGTAGAAGTGCGCCATCACCGGATGGCTGTGGTGGCTTCGGGCGGTTTCCCGGTGCCGGATCCAGTGCACCCCGGTCGCGGCACTCAGCAGGATCAGCAGCAGGGACGCCAGAGCCCAGACGACGGTGGCGCCAGTGCGCAGGCCGGGAAACTGCAGGGGCAGCGTCGCGGCGGCGGTCGCGACGATCCCGGTTCCCATGATGGAGGCGAACCAGTTCGGGGTCAGGTTCGCGAACAGCTCCGAGGGCCTATCCAGACGGCGCAGGACGCGCCGGCCCCCGGTGCGGCCGCCCCGGGTCTGTGCCGGTGGTGTGGAGTGGTGTTCGTCGGCGGTCAGCAGCAGAGATTCCATACCTTCCATGCTCCCGGACCGGGACCTGCCGCAGTAGGGGGCATACACTTGTCAGGGTACAAGCCGGACTTGTACCACATGTGACGTTTCTGAAGGAGATTCCCCGATGCTCAGCCCCCGGATACCGGATCTCTCCGCCCTGGAAATGCTTGCCGCGGTCCATGATTTGGGATCCCTCTCCGCCGCCGGGAAACACCTTGGACTGTCCCAGCAGGCTGTCTCCTCCCGGATGCGTTCCCTGGAGTCCCAGATCGGATCCGCCCTGCTGACCCGGACACCGCGGGGATCCACCCTGACAGAATCAGGTGCACTGGTCGCAGGGTGGGCGGCGGAGGTCCTCGCAGCCGCGGAACGCCTGGACGCCGGAATCGCCTCGCTCCGATCCGACACCGCCCGGCAACTAAAGGTCGCGGCCAGCCAGACCATCGCCGAACACCTGCTGCCGCTCTGGCTGGTCGCGCTGCGCCGCCAGCAGGAGTCCCTCGGACTGGTCCCCACGGTCGTGGAGCTGGCGGTGAACAACAGTGAAGCCACCGTAGCCCTGGTCCGATCCGGACAGGCAGCCATCGGCTTCATCGAAAGCCCGCACCTTCCCCCGGACCTGAGCGCAGCGGCGGTACAGAACGATGACATGGTCGTGGTCGTCGCCCCGGACCACCCCTGGGCCCGGCGCCGGACCCCCGTCACAGCAGCCGAACTGGCTACAACCGCGCTGGTCACCCGGGAACACGGCAGCGGAACCCGGGACGCCCTCGAACACCTGCTCACCACCGCAGGGGCCCCGCCCCTGGCAGATTCGCTGGTGGAACTCTCCACGACAGCTGCCGTCCGCTCCGCCATCGCAGCCGGCACAGCCCCCGGAGTACTCAGCGCACTGGCCGTCCGCGACGACCTCGCCCTGCAACGGCTCATCGCCGTTCCCGTCCGCGGGCTACCCCTGCGCCGCACCCTGACCGCCCTTTGGCAGACCGGCCCCACACCACCGCCCGGACCGGCCCGTGACCTGGCAGCCATCGCCGCCAGAGCTGTCCCGGGAGCCGGCACCCGCCGTAAGTCATGAAACCAGGCGACTTCGCGAAGTAGGGAGGTTCGGCTGCCTAAAACGACCGTATTCGCTACAAAGAAGCTGTCATTTTCCATACTCGCCTGCACGGCGGGCCGCCGGTTTTCGCGGTTGTGCAGGCGAGTGTTGAGCACTGGTTTTTCAATACTCCTCTGCACTAATGTCGATGTTGCTTACTACTCCTCTGCACACCAAGGGAGGTAGCGGAGTGGATGCAGAATCTACACACATTCGTGAGCCGGGCACGTTGACCATGCCCGATGCTTTGTGGGACCGGACGAAGTCAGTTTCGGCGGTGATCACGCCCCTGGCAGCGCACGCGGTCGTCGGCAGGGCGGCAGTTGATGCGGCCGCCCTGGCGTTGGGCATATCGCGACGCCAGGTATACGTGCTGATCAAACGCCATCGCGCCGGGTCTGGGTTGCTGACGGATTTGGCCCCGGGCCGCTCCTCCGGAGGGAAAGGAACCGCGCGTCTGTTGGACGAAGTCGAAGACGTCGTCCGCGAGATCGTGCGGAAGCAGTTCCTGACCCGGCAGAAACGTACCTTGGCGGCTGTGTATCGCGACATCGCTGCAACGTGCCGCGCACGACAGCTCCCTGTCCCGGCCCGAAACACGGTCGAGCGGCGAATCCGGGCGCTGAATCCAGTTGAGGTAGGCCGGCGCAGGGGTGGCCCCAATTCGGTGCGGCAGTTGCAGTCTGCCGGGGACGAGGTGCCGGTGATCGGCACAATTTTGGAACAGGTGCAGATCGATCACACGGTCATCGACGTCATCGTCGTCGACGAACGGGAGCGCCAACCGATCGGCCGCCCGTATCTGACTGTCGCGATCGATGTCTACAGCCGATGCATTGTTGGCATGGTCGTCACCCTGGAGGCGCCCTCGGCAGTGTCGGTCGGGCTGTGCCTGGCGCATGCCGGCACTGACAAAAGGCCATCGCTTGAGAGTTTGGGTATTGAGGCGCAGTGGCCCATGAGCGGGAAGCCGAGACAGCTGCACTTGGATAACGCCAGCGAATTCAAGAGCGAGGCGCTCCGGCGAGGATGCGAGCAACACGGTATCCAGCTGGCCTACCGCCCGCCGGGCCGGCCTCACTATGGCGGGATCGTGGAACGGGTGATCGGCACCGCGATGCAGCAAATCCACGAACTTCCCGGAACCACCTTTTCCAATCCCGTCGAACGGGGCCGGTATGACTCGGACCGGAAAGCGGCGCTGACCCTGCGCGAGCTGGAGAAATGGATGACCCTGGCCGTGACCAGCTACCACGGCACCCTCCACAGCACCTTGGGGCAGACGCCCACCGGTCGGTGGGCAGAAGGAGTGGCGGCCACGGGGCTGCCGGCGGTTGCCTTGAACCCGACAGCCTTCCTGGTCGACTTCCTTCCCGTCGTGCGGCGTACCTTGACGCGAACGGGATTCGTCATCGACCATGTCCACTATTTCTCGAACGTGCTGAAACCGTGGATCAGCCGGCGCGACACGCTTGGGCCGTTTCTGATCCGTCGGGACCCCCGGGACATCAGCCGGATCTGGGCGTTGGAACCGGAGGGGGTTCATTATGTGGAGGTTCCTTACCGGACGATGGCGAACCCGTCTGTGAGCCTGTGGGAGCACAGACGCGCATTGGCGCGCCTGCACGAGCGCGGCCTAGCGCAAGTGGATGAGGCGGCATTGTTCCGCACGATCGAGCAGATGAGAGAGATCGCGGCTACTGCGTCGAAAACAACCAAGCGCATGCGACGCGACGCCGACCGCCGCAATGCAGCGACGACGCGGCGCGGCGGGATACCAGCCCCTTTGCTCCCGCCGCAAGCCCTTGCTGATCAGGCACCGGACACGGTGTCGGACGCGGCCCGGGTGCCCCGATTCGATCAGATCGAGCAGTGGTGACCATGCCCGACTACGAGGCACCCGAGTTGTCCCACCTGCACCCGAGTGTGCGGGACACGGCCCGATTGCCTGCGAACGAACGGGTTGAACTGATCCGGGCCGACCGGTGGATCGGCTACCCGCGCGCAGTGGAGGCGGTGGCCCGCCTGGAGACCCTGCTGTGCTGGCCGGACAAACAACGAATGCCGAACCTGTTGCTGATCGGGCCGACGAACAACGGCAAGTCGATGATCGTGGAAAAGTTTCGCCGGGGGCACCTACCTGTGACCGAGGCAGACCGGGAAAACATTCCGGTGTTGTGCGTGCAGATGCCGTCCGAGCCTTCCGTGTTGCGCTTCTACATCGCGCTCCTGGCGGCGCTGGGTGCACCTCTTCAACCACGCCGGCGTCTGGCCGACGTGGAGCAGATCTCGCTGAAGTTGCTGCGTTCAACGGGAGTGCGCATGCTTGTCATCGACGAGCTGCACAACGTCCTCGCCGGGCAGAGCTACAGCCGCCGGGAGTTCCTCAATCTCCTGCGATTCCTGGGCAACGAGCTACGCATCCCGATCATCGGTGTCGGAACACGGGAGGCGTATCTCGCGGTCAGATCCGATGATCAGTTGGAGAACCGGTTCGAACCCATCGTCCTTCCCCTGTGGAATACGGGTGAGGACACACTGTCGTTGTTGGCCAGCTTCGCCGCCGCCCTGCCGCTGCAGCGCCCCTCGGACATCGCTACCCCCGATATGGCGCAGTACTTGCTAACCCGAAGCGAGGGAACCATTGGCGAACTCACCCGGCTCTTGACCACCGCGGCGATCGCCGCCGTGGAAAGCGGTGAAGAACGCATCAATCGCCGCACCCTGGTCATGGCCGACTACGCAGGACCCACCGAACGGCGGCGCTTGTTCGAACGCGAACTGATGTGAGACCGCCGGAACGCTGGCCCCTGCACCCTGCACCCGGCACCTGTAGAAATGGAATCGTTGTCTTCCTGGCTGCGGCGGATCGCTGCCAGCTACGGCATGTACTCCGACGCGATGCTCGAACACGGACTCGGCCAAAGGGAACTCAGCGACCCCGAGCTGGATCTGAACCCGCCGACGGACCTGCTCGAAGAGCTCGCCAAGCGCACCGGTCTTGACCAACACCGCGTAAACGCCATGACCATGGCCGCCTGGGTGCCATGGCTCTTCGACAGCCTCATCCATGCCCCCGGCGCTTACGAAACCTACGTGCACCAGCTCTCGGTGCTCCTGCCGCCGAAGCGGCGCAATATCTACGCCCCGCGAAAGTGGCGGCCATGGTTGCCGGAAACCGGGACACGGCGGGGATGCCCGGACTGCCTGGAATCCAGCCCGGCGCTACTGCTCTTCTGGCAATTGCCACTCATGGCCAGCTGCCTGGTCCACGGGCGCCGGCTCGAAACCTACGAAGGACATCCTCCTGATCACATTCTGTGGGTAACTCCCGCCCATGACCAGCGGCCACTGCCGGAGTCGCTGTCCCTCATGGACCGGCGGACCTGGCAGGCGATAACCACCGGTTCCGTCGACCTTCCCCGGTATCCGGTTCACGCCGGCATCTGGTTCCGGCTGTTGCGGACCCTCCTGGACGAACTCACCACCGCGCAGGGACGATATAGCCGGCAACTGGACGACGTGCGTCGTGTCTGGGAACACTGCGGCCACCCTTTTCGGGCCGGCCTGTATTCGTGGCAGCCGTTCGAGACCCTTAATTGGCCCGCCCAGCAGCAGCTGCTCGGAGCAGCCGCCGCCGCAATGGAACTGATCGAAGCCGGCTCACTGACCGCTCTGGGTACCTCCGCGCACCTCCTGCGTCCCGAACCGAACCCCCGGATCAGCGACGGAACCCGGCCCGGCACGCGGACAGCAACCGCTCAAGAGAAGCCGACTCTCGATGAGCTCTGGAAACAGGCAACGGACGCACTGGAAGTCTGCATCGCAGCAGCCAAAGTAGACCCGCTCGTCGCGCAGCAGCTCTACGACTTCGCACGGTACGGATGCCGGAGTGAAGAATCCGTGGGCAGTCTCCGGGAAACCTTCGCCGAGCTTCACATACCCCTCGACTTTTTGTCACAAACAGAGAATCAATGACCCTTTGCCTGACTTAGAATAAATAACGGGTTAAGTGACATATTTCGTTTCCAGTTCGATTTGGAATCGGCCTGTCACTTAAACGAACGTATAAATGACTAAGGGGACATGCCGTGCTTGTCGGATATATGCGCGTCTCAAAG
The DNA here is from genome assembly GCF_964021775.1 of uncultured Arthrobacter sp. Lineage (GTDB taxonomy): Bacteria > Actinomycetota > Actinomycetes > Actinomycetales > Micrococcaceae > Arthrobacter. Next base: position 29,443 of record NZ_CAXHZI010000005.1, on the reverse strand, counting down.
GCCGACGGCTCCCAGACCACGGACCTGCAGCGCGACGCGCTCCTGGCCGCCGGCATCGACAAGGACTCCCTCTATGAAGACAGGGCCTCGGGCAAGAAGGATGACAGGCCCGAACTGGCCGCCTGCCTCAAAGCCTTGCGCCACGGAGACACCCTGGTCGTCTGGAAACTGGACCGGCTGGGCCGGGACCTGCGGCACCTGGTCAACATCGTCCACGACCTGACCGAACGCGGGATCGGTCTGAAGGTCCTGACGGGGCAGGGCGCCGCCATCGACACCACCACCGCCTCTGGAAAGCTGGTCTTCGGAATCTTCGCCGCCTTGGCCGAATTCGAACGCGAACTCATCTCCGAACGCACACTCGCGGGACTCGCCTCCGCACGTGCCCGCGGCCGGAACGGCGGACGCCCCTACAAGATGACTCCCGCTAAACTCCGGCTCGCCCTGGCCTCCATGGGTAAGCCGGATACAAAGGTCGGCGATCTCTGCATCGAATTGGGCATATCGCGCCAGACCCTGTACCGACACGTATCGCCCACCGGCGAACTACGCCCGGACGGCGAAAAGCTGCTTTCACGGTAGACGTCCAAATGCGCGATTTACTCTGAGAGGCAACTGCTACCCCAGGACGCCAGGACGCCAGGACGCCAGGACGCCAGGACGCCAGGACCAAGCTATTTCACCAGTGAGGGAATCCCGAGCTTGCTGCAAATGTCGGCGGTTCCGGGGATGACGCTGACGGTTCCTTCGATGACGCATTCCGTGAGTTGCGGGACGTAGTGTCCGGCGTGGTGCTCGGACGGACCGGAGATGAGCGGCTTGCCTTGGGCGTCCGTGCTTCTTCCGTCCCAGCCGCCGGCTGTGCCGGGTGGGGTGATGAAGTCAGCAGGGATGAAGTCAGAGGTGATCCCACCCGGGTTCATGAAGTTTCTGTCCCACAGATCGGTGCAGGCGGCGGCCGGGTCGGCGATGGGCAGCATTCCCGCTCTTGGATCCTGGGGGGTGGGGTTGTGGTTGCCGTCGAATCCGGAGGCCATGGTGCCGGTCAGAAGGAACGGCGGCATGGTGATACCTGGCGCGTTCGGTGCCGGGTAGGTGCGGTCCAGCTCGGCGCGGAAGTAGCAGCGGATGTCCCTGGTGTCTTCCACGGCACCGGAAGTGCTGGTCGCCGTGGCGTGTAAGGCTGGGCGAACAGCTGATGATTCGGTTTGGGATGCGACGGCGGCCGTCAGTGTCGTTGAGGCCGTCAAGAGACCGGCCGCGGCCACGAGGGCCGCCAAGGTGAGTGTTGTGGTCGAGGTTTTCATGTGCTCCTTCATTTCCGTCAGTGGTCGGTGACTATTTTTCGAGGGCGGGGATTCCGAGCTGGGCGCACACCTGGGCAGGCCCGGGGATGACGGCGACAGAGTTCTCGACCACGCACTCGGTGAGGTGCGGGACGTAGTGGCCGGGGCCGATGTCAGACTGCTCCGGGATAAGCGGGTTCCCTTGAGCATCCCGATCCAGGCCGTTCCATGTTGGGGCGGCAGGTGCGGGCGGGGCGGTGAAATCTGCGGGGATGAGGTCGGCGGTGATCCCCCCCGGATTCATGAGGTTCCTGTCCCACAGGTCCGAACAGGTGGCAATCGGGTCGGTGATCTGAACCATCCCGGAGCTGGGGTCGTCCGGGGTTGGGTTGTTGTTGGCGTCGAATCCGGTCGCCATGATGCCGGTCAACATGTACGGGGGCATGGTGATCCCGGGCGCGTTCGGCGCCGGGTACGTTCTTTCCAGATCGGCGCGGAAATAGCACCGGACCTCTCGTTTATCGTCCACGGGCGCCAATGCCACGTAGACCCCGGCGGCCGTGGTGCCGGCCAGTGCCAGCCCGGCGAAGGTCAGCATTACAGGCTTGCGCCACCGCGGGGCGGGCTTGGGCGCCCGGCGGGCTTCCTGGATGAGCAGGTTCCGGACTGCGGTCTTCGTGTCGGCGGGATAGCGGACGTCTGAAAGGTTCATGACAGCCTCGATTCCAGGATTGTTGCGGAGTCCCCGGCGCGGTCGAGGAGATGTGGGGCGGCGGCGCGGAGTTTTTTCTTGGCCCGGTTCACACGCGAACGGACGGTGCCGATTCGGATGCCCAGTGCCTCGGCGGTTTCCTCATAGCTGTAGCCGTTCATCACGCACAGCAGGAGGACGTCGCGCTCACCGGCGTTGAGTCCGGCGGACCCGTCCAGGAGATTCCTGACCTGCCGTTCGGTGTCCATCCGCTCGTCCGTAGCGGTGGAATGATCCGGAACGACCAGGGAATGCGGGAGCCTGCCTAAAAACTGCTCATGTCTGCGGATGGAACGGGCCTTGTTCCTTGCCGCGTTCGTTGCCACCCCCAGCAGCCAGGGAAGAAGGGAATCCCGCTGCAGGCTTAGACCCTGGCGCTGCCGCCACGCCTCCAGGAACGTGACCGATACAAGCTCTTCAGCATCGTGCCACGACCCGGTTCTGCTGAGGCAGTACCGGAAGACGGCATCCGAGTGCCGGTCAAACAAAGTTCCCAGAGCATCTGGATCACCGTTGACGCACCTTTCCCACAGCTCAGCATCCTGTTCCCCCAATTCGTTCATACCTAGTAGTGTCCGGTGCCTCTGGAAAAGTTCCCTCGACTTTGAGATTCTTTGACGTTCGTGTCCGTCGGCTCCATCAGCCGCCGCCACCCGATGCCTCCTGCGATGGAGGGTGCTACATTGATCCCTCCGAAGCCGCGTACCGAATTTTGGGGGAACGATGATTCGCAGGACGAAGGCCATTGCCGGTTCATTGGCACTAACACTCATGCTGGGACTCGGGGCGGCCGCCGCCAGTGGCTCCGCTCTCACCGGCGCCGCCGCCCAGAAAGAAACCAGGCAGGTGCAGCCCGCATCAGCACAGCCGGTATCGAACGATCCGGACCATCCGGAATGCTACGACGACACGCGGTTGGCCGACCCCAACGACTTCTGCTATCAGACCATCGGCCCGTGGAACAGTGTCCGTTCAAGCGACGATGAAGTCCGCAGCCTCATGCCTGTTGAACGCATGATCGCCGCAGGGAAAACGGTCAGCGAGATCCAGCGCTACTACCCGGACTACACGCCGAAGGCCGGCTAGCCCGCTCCCCGGCGCGGTCCCGAGTGAGTGGCAGCACGCATACTCAGTTGAGGCTGTTCTACGCCTACTCGAGGACCCGGTCAGGGTCCGCCTACACCGGAGTAGTCCCGACTTTGTCCGGGTGCAGACGACTACTGACATTTCGTGCAGACGACTTCTGAAACTGACACAAGCCAACTCCTCGAAGAGATTCAATGACCCCTCAATTTTCGTAGCGAAACTCAGTGCCGGTTTCTATGTGCCGGTTCTTCTGCTGGCTGACGGGTATTGGTACATTTGGGCGTATGGGACATCTTTTGGGCTACGCCCGGGTATCGACCGGGGACCAGGACGCGGCCCTGCAACAGGACGCGTTGAAGGCGGCCGGCTGCTACCGGATCTTCACCGACACGGCTTCCGGGTCTCTGGAGTCCCGCCCGGAACTGACCAAGGTTCTGGATCAACTCCGTCCCGGGGACACACTGGTTGTGTGGCGGCTGGACAGGCTCGGCCGATCCATCCGGCATCTCATTGACCAGCTGGCCGATCTCCAGGAGCGCGGCATCGGGTTCCGGTCTCTGCAGGAGGCAATCGACACCACATCCTCGGGCGGACGTCTCGTCTTCCATGTGTTCGCGGCGCTGGCGGAGTTTGAGCGGGATCTGATCCGCGAACGGACCAACGCAGGCCTTCAGGCTGCGCGGGCGCGGGGGCGAGTTGGTGGCCGGCCTCCGTTGTTGACGAAGGACAAGCTCCGGACCGCCCGCCGGATGTATGAGCAGAAGGACATGACTGTCGAGAAAATCGGCGAGGTTCTGGGCGTCAGCCGCACCACCGTTTACCGGGCACTCCGGCGCGAACCAGTCCCTGCTGCGCCGCGGCGGCGTTCCACATCCACACAGAAAACAGTCCGGTGACGGCCGGAGGCAGCGGCACCCTCACCGGTGACACTGCCTCCATGCCTGATCAGACAGCGGTGGTGCGTTGGCAGATCCTGCGCCGGCATATCGAAGAGGGTGTGCCGCTGACGACCCTTGCTGCGAACGAAGGCATCGGGCTTCGGACACTGCAGCGCTGGCACGCAGCTTACAAACGCGACGGCATCGCCGGACTGGCCACAGCCAACCGCGGGACCACCCGGCGCAGGAGCACCCCCGAGCTGGTCGCACTCATTGAAGGCCTGGCCCTGGTGAAACCGCCTCTGCCTATAGCTGCCATCGCCCGCAAAGCCAACCGCGTCGCCGCCGGCCACGACTGGCCGTCCCTCTCCTACAGCACGGTCCGCTCCATCACCGCGGGCCTGGACCCCGGCATGATCATGCTCGCCCAGCAGGGAACGGCCGCCTACCGGGACACCTATGAACTTGCCTGGCGGCACCGGGCCGAACGTCCCAACGCCATCTGGCAGACAGACCACACCGAACTGGACATCCTTGTCCTGGACGCCAACCTGAAACCCGTGCGCCCGTGGCTGACCACGATCATGGACGACTACTCCCGCGCGATCTGCGGCTACATGCTCTTCCTTGGAGCACCGTCGGCCCTGAACACAGCACTGGCACTGCGGCAGGGAATCTGGCCCAAGGCAGGTGCAGGGTGGCCGATGTGCGGAATCCCCGACGTTCTCTACGTCGACCACGGCTCAGACTTCACTAGCCATCACCTAGCCCAAACAGCGAAGGACCTGCACTTCGAAATCACCTACTCAACTGTCGCAAGACCCCAAGGGCGGGGAAAGATCGAACGGTTCTACGGCACCATTAATACGGAACTGCTGGCCGAACTGCCCGGACGCCTGGCCCACGGGCACCCGCCCCCTGCGCCGGTACTGACACTCAAGGAGCTCGACACGGCAATCAGCCGTTTCATCTCGGAGGACTACCACCAGCGAGAGCACCCCGAGATCAGAACAACACCGCATGATGCCTGGGTACGTGACGGCTGGCTGCCCCGGCTCCCTGCGACCATGGACGAATTGAACCTGCTCCTGCTGACCGTGGCCAAACCCCGGATCGTCCACCGCGACGGCGTGCACTTCCAGGGACTCCGATACGTCTCGCCCCTGCTGGCCGCCTACGTCCGCGAACCCGTCGTTGTCCGCTACGACCCGCGGGACGTGACCGAGATCCGCGTCTTCCACAAAAACCAGTTCATCTGCAAAGCCGTGGACCCCGACCACGAAACCTCCACCCTCACCCTGAAGGACATCCAGGCCGCACGATCGGCGCGCCGCAGGGAACTGCGCGGACAAATCAACCAGCGCATCGCTGTCGTGGCCCGACACCTGCCGGACCTGGCATCAGCGAAGCCGGCTCCCGCCCCGGCCCCTGGCGTTCAACCCAAGAAGCGCCCGAAGCTACGCACCTACGTGGAGGACTACCGATGACAACACAAAGCTTCATTGCCACCAAGGAGCACCGCCGGTTTGTGGAGTTTGCGGACGCGGTGCGCCGCCAGCACACAATCGGCATCTGTTACGGGCAGGCTGGGATTGGAAAGACGCTCTCCGCCAGACGCTACGCCAACTGGCACAAGGCGCAGAAGCTACTGGAGGAGTGGGGACCCCGGGAAGAATCCGATCACCAGGTCTACGCCGCACTCGCCCGCTCCCGCACCGTCTTCTACACCCCCGCCGTACTCACCACACCCAAACAGATCCACGCGGACATCGAGCACACCAACTCACGCGTGTCGATCTGCGTGGACCAACACCTGTCAGACATCGGCAAGGGGACAGGGCCCCACACCCGCGTCAACAAATATGTCGAGCTGCTCATCATTGACGAGTCCGAGCGGCTCAACGCCACCGCGCTGGAACTGCTGCGCGACCGCTACGACCGGGACAACATGGCCCTGATCCTCATCGGCATGCCCGGGATCGAAAAATGGTTCAGCCGCTACGCACAGCTCTACAGCAGGGTCGGGTTCGCCCACGAATACCGCCCACTCGCACAGGAAGAACTGAATTTCGTCCTCGAACGCCGATGGCACAAACTCGGCCAGACCCTGAACCCCGAAGACTTCACCGATGCCCAGGCCATCGCCGCCGTCGCCCGCATCACCCGAGGCAACTTCCGCCTCATCGACCGGCTCTTCACCCAAATCGAACGGGTCATGAAAATCAATGAACTCAGCACCATCACCGACGACGTCATTGAGGCCGCACGCTCAACACTCGTCATCGGAATCAGCTAAAACCGCCAAACCGACCTGTGAAAAAACCGCCATTGCCAACTAACAGTCACACGTAGTTATGAGAATCGCCGGCGGTAAGAAGTTGCCCGAGTTCTAGCGAACCTTCGCTCCGCCGTCTGGCTACCGGCGGGGCGTATGAGAAGTCTCTTATCCCATGGGTTTCGAGACGGCTGGGTCGTCCCGGGTGCCCATCAAAGGGAGGGGGCTCTAGAAGAGTTCGAGGATGGGCTGGTCGCTGGAATCGACATAGCGTCGACGCATCCGCACGCCGAACGGACCGTAGGGGTAGTCATTCGGGGTCGGTGCGCTGACCTTCGCCAGCTCTGCGGTCGCCTCGTCGCCTAGGTCGAGGTCGGCTGCAACAATGTTCTCTTCGAGCTGCTCGAGGGTGCGCGCACCAATGATCGGTGCGACGACGCCGGGCCGGTTGGCGATCCAGCTGTAGGCGACCTGGGCGGGACTTGCACCGAGGGTGTTCGCAATCGAACGGACCGCCTCGAGGATCTCCCAGTTCTGGTCCTTGGCAGCGAACTCACGGAAGATGTGCTCATTCATGGGGTTGCCCGCGCCGGCCCGGGTACCTTCTGCCCACGCTTCGCCCTTGTAGTACTTTCCGCTGAGGAATCCGGCGGCCAGCGGAGACCACGGAAGCAGCCCAATGTTGTTGTAGCGGGCGGCGGGGATGATCTCGAACTCGATTTCCCGGTCGACGAGGCTGTACTGCGGCTGCAGTGTCACCGGCAGCTGCAGGCCCATGGCCTTCGCGGTCGAGACGGCGAGCTGGAGTTGCCAACCAGTGAAGTTCGACAGACCGATGTAGGTGATCTTCCCGGCGTGCACGGCATCGTCGAGGAACCCCAGGGTTTCCTCTATGGGGGTCAGCGGATCCCAGCCGTGCAACTGGTACAGGTCGATGTTCTCGCGGCCGAGGCGGGTCAGCGACGCGTCGACAGCGCGGGACAGGTTGCGGCGCGAGGACCCGTTGTCGTTGGTGTCCGGTCCGGTTCCGTAGCGGCCCTTCGTTGCCAGGACGACCCGGCTGGTGACATCGACGGGACGGCTGGCGAACCAGCGGCCAAGCAGCTCCTCAGAGGCGCCGGCGCCGTAGACGTTCGAGGAATCCAGCAGGTTGCCGCCGGCTTCGACGAACCGGTCAAGGATGGCGAACGCTTCGGATTCTTCGGTTTCGGTGTCGAAGCCCATCGTGCCCAAGGCGAGGTTGGAGACGCTGATGCCTGTTCCGGTGAGTGTTCGGTACTTCGTGTGATGGTGTCCGTTCTGGTCTCAGGTGTTTCTGGTGTCGGGTGTTCTAGGCCTGGGAAGTGGGCATGGCCCACAGCTCGGCGATGGAGGATCGGGCCGGACGGGTCACCATGAACGCGATGCTCTCGGCGATGTCGACCGGCTGCAGCGGCACGGGGATCGCCGCGCCGTCCGAGGCGGCCAGGTCGTCCTGGACCTTCTGGCTGTTCTGCGACACGAGCTCGGTGGCGACCGCTCCGGGTTCGAGGACGCCGACGCGGACCTGCAGTTTGGTGACTTCCTGACGGAGCGCTTCGGTGAAGCCGTTCACCCCGAATTTGGTCATGTTGTATGCAGCGAAGTTCGCCCACGCCTGGCGGCCAGCGATCGAGGAAATGTTCACGATGTCGGCAACACCGCGCAGATCGTCCCTGGCGGACGTGAGCAGGTGCGGCAGCGCGGCTTTAGTCATGTAGAGCAGGCCGTTCTGGTTCACGGCGATCATCCGCTCCCACTCCTCCACATCGGTATCCACGACGTGTCCGAGCAGCATGAGGCCGGCGTTGTTGATCAGGACGTCGAGCCGGCCACACCGGTCGACGACGCCCTGGACGGCCTGCTCCGCCTGGGCGCGGTCGGTGATGTCTGCGGCGATGGCGATGGCGAAGGCGGCGCCGCCGGCGGCCTCGATCTCGGTCACGAGGGTGTCGAGGCGCTCCTTACGGCGGGCAACGACGGCGACGGTCGCGCCGTGAGCGGCAAGTTCCTTCGCGGTCGCCTCACCGATACCGCTGCTGGCGCCGGTGACGATCGCGACAGTTCCGGTCAACTTCAAAGTCATGAGGTGGGGTCCTTTGCATGAGGTGTGGTTTCTCTGTTGATGATCTGATGCCCCTACTTGGCCGCGGCATCAGTGATGCGGGGTCGGTACGCGTTCGCTGTCTGTTGGATCAGCTCTCGTAGTTGAGGGAGGACGACAGGTCGCGGTGGGCGTCGATCTGTCCCTGAATGACGGCGAGGTTCTGCTCGACGCTGCCCATGACATCGGCTCCCGCGAGGAAGCGCAGCGGCAGCTCCTTGGAGTCGGACAGGGTGACCAGTGCCTGTGCGAGCTTCTTCGGGTCGCCGCCCTGCTGGCCGTTCATGCTCGACCACGCGGCGATGGTCTGTGCGGTGCGCTCGGCGTAGTCCTCGATGACCAGTTCCGGCCAGATGGTGGAGGACCCCTCGACGAGCAGTTCAGTGCGGAAGAATCCTGGTTCCACGGCCACGGTCTTGATGCCGTAGGGCTCGAGGTCGTAGCGCAGCGATTCCATCCAGCCCTCAAGGGCGAACTTCGACGGTGCGTAGGCGGCGCAGAATTCCTGGCCGATGAGGCCGGCTGCGGAGGTGATCGTGATGACTTGACCGGAGCGCTGCTTGCGCATGACCGGCAGGACGCTGCGGGTCACGTTCAGCGGACCGAAGAAGTTGGTTTCCATCTGCTTGCGCAGCTGCTCGTCACTGATGTTCTCGAAGTAGCCGGCGTAGAAGTTGCCCGCGTTGTTAACGAGGACATCGATGCGACCGAATCGGTCGACGGCTGCCTGCGCGGCGTTATCCGCGGCGGCGGGGTCAGTGATGTCGAGGGAGACGGTGAGCAGGTTCTCGTGCTCGCCGATCGCGGCGAGCACCTTATCCGCGTTGCGGCCGGTCGCGACGACCTTGTGACCGGCGGAGAGAGCGGACTGGGCGATATCGACGCCGAGACCGCGGCCCGCACCGGTGATGAACCAAACGTTACTGTCAGCCATGATGTGCCTTACTGTCGTATGGGCCGGCAATTACGGCGGCCCTGATGGGGTGATGAATCCAGTCAACGACTTCCGCTATGCGTGAGGCAGTCACTGCCTATCCGGTTAATACTGGGGACCCCCTACGAGCGAGCGGAGGGCGTAAATTCGAAGACATGAACACCCCGAATGACCTCCGTGAGTTCCTGATCAGCAGGCGTGCCCGGCTCACCCCTGAACAGATTGGCGTGCCCGATTTCGGTGGACGCCGCCGTGTGCCAGGTCTGCGCCGGGAGGAAGTCGCCCTTGTAGCCGGGATGAGCGTCGAGTACTACGTCAGACTCGAGCGAGGTAACGCCAAAGGCGTCTCCGAGGCCGTGCTCGAAGGCATTAGCCGCGCTCTACAACTCGACGACGCTGAACGAACCCACCTATATGACCTTGTGCGCACAGCCAACGAAGGAGAGCACCCCCGGCGTCGCCGCGGTGTCACCCGCCCCCAGCAAATCCGCCCCGGCCTCCAGCAACTCATCGATGCCATGACCGACGTGCCCGTGTTCATCCAGAACGGCCGCCTCGACATCCTTGCCGCCAACAAGCTCGGCTACGCCGTGTTCTCCGAGCTCTACGTACAACCCCAGCGACCCGCCAACTTCGGCCGGTTCGTCTTCCTCGACCCTCGCGCCGACGCCTTCTACCGGGACTGGGACGACGCCGCGTACGCCACAGTCGCCCTCCTGCGCGCCGAAGCCGGCCGTTCCCCCCATGATCGGATCCTCAGCGACCTCATCGGCGAGCTCTCCACCCGCAGCGAACCCTTCCGAACGCTGTGGGCCTCCCACGACGTCCGTGAACACCGCACCGGCATCAAACTCATCACCCACCCGATCGTCGGAGACCTCGACCTCCACTTCGAAGCGATGGACCTCTCCGCTGAACGCGGCCTCCAACTCATCGCCTACAGCGCCCCTCCCGGCTCCCACACCGTCGACGCCCTGAAACTCCTCGCCAGCTGGAGTGTAACCAGCGACGCGGCCGGCCAACGCCAAGCGGCCCCAACAGACTCCTAGTCCTCACGACCAAGAACCCTCAAGCAGCGCAACCGGTCCGCAGCGGGGAACTTCCTGCCGGCCAATTCGGTGGCAAGGGTGATCTTGCTCAGTCACGTGGGCCGATGCCATTTTTGCCCGGAGCTCATGGCTAGAGGGCCTGTTTCCGGTGGTTGATTTCTGTGCGGTTCGTGAGGAATGCACGTTCAGGGATCCCCTTACGGACACCTGAACCGGTCGCCATATCTGGATCCCTGTGTCTCATAACCTCAGTGTCTTGAATCCCTAGGGTTGCGAGACGCACCGGCGCGGAGTGTTTAGGCACCGACGCTGGAATTTACGGGCCGGGGCAAATGCAAGCGCGACACCCGCTCCTGCTCTGTGAAGTATTGTGCCTAGGACTGCGCACGTGGACTGCGGGGCGACCGGTCTAAGGCCAAACTCACGGATGCCAGGACCGACAAGGTTGGCTGAGGCGCTTAGAGGCCGACTTCGGCGGACTGCAGCAGAGCGACGGCGTCCGGCTGGCCCTCGAAGGTCACCAGCGCGTGCCGGGTCCGGCCATGCGCGTGCATCAGGAGTTCGCCCGGTTCGCCGACGATCGCGACCGAGACGGGCGCGCGCTTGGCCACATGCCGGGGACCGGACGGGCGCACCAGGACGATGCCCAGGTCCACGCCGCGGTACAGGATGGCGGCACGCTTGATCAGTTCATCCCAGAGAGCGTCGGAGTAGGCCTCGTCCAGGGCGCGCGGGGCCCAGCGGTCCACCGCCCGGCGGACATCCTCGGTGTGCACAAAATATTCGATCAGGTTGGAGCTTTCGTCCAGGGCCTTGATCCGCATGGGGGAGAGCGCGGGCGGACCGGCGCGGAAGGTGTTGACCAGCCGCGCGTAGGCGTCCGGCGTCCGGACTTTGGCGGCGAGTTCGGCCGTAGCTTCGTCCGAGGCCTTGGACAAACGCTTGATCAGCAGGCCCAGTCCAACGCGGGCTTTTCGCTCGCGAAGGTACAGGTGGGCAGCAAGATCCCGGGTCTGCCAGCCCTTGCAGAGCGTGGGGGAGTCAGGACCGGCCGCCAGCAAGGTTTCGGCCAGAACTTCTCGGGATGGATCGACGAAATGCATCACTTGTGAAACTAGCACGAGACGCCGGTGCGTGTGCACCGCGGGCGCCGTGATTTTGGCGGCGGCGGCCTTTTGGCGGGCATGTTAAGCGCGGGGCCGCCGGCGCCGGGCGGCGGCCGGCCCCGAGGCACTAGACTTGAGCTGATGTCTGAGCAGCCCGCCCCCGCCCCCGTCAGCGAAACTCCGCTCCCTGCCGGCCTGGCCGCGTCCCTGAAACGGGACAGTGCCGGCCTGGTGGCGGCGATCGTCCAGCAGTATGACACCAACGAGGTGCTGATGCTCGGCTGGATGGACGACGAGGCGCTGCACCGCACCATGACCACCGGACGCGTCACCTTCTACTCCCGCTCCCGGCAGGAATACTGGCGCAAGGGCGACACTTCCGGCCACGTCCAGTGGGTCAAGTCCCTGGCGATCGACTGCGACGGCGACGCGCTGCTGGTCCGCGTCGACCAGGTCGGCGCGGCCTGCCACACGGGCACCCGGACGTGCTTCGACGGACGCGCGCTGGACGCCGTCGTCGGCTACGCCGACTGACCCCGCGCGCACAGCCGCACTCCACCGCGGCGCGCAGCGCGGCTTCCCACCAGCAACAGAGCAAGAGAACAGGCGGAAAAACGCAGCCATGCAGGACCTTGGAATCATCAGCCCCAGCCTGGACGAGTTCCGGGAACTCGCCGGCCACAGCCGTGTCATCCCCGTCCGGCTGAAAGTGCTGGCTGATGCCGAAACGCCGATCGGGTTGTACCGCAAACTCGCCCAGGGCCAGCCGGGAACCTTCCTGCTGGAGTCCGCCGCGGTGGGCGGCGCCTGGTCCCGCTACTCCTTCATCGGCGCGCGGTCCCGCGCCACCCTGACCACCAAGGACGGGCAGGCACACTGGCTCGGCGAGCCGCCCGTGGGCGTGCCGCTGGAGGGCAGCCCGGTCGACGCCATCCGCGACACCCTCCGCGCCCTGCACACCGACCGCTTCGAGGGCCTGCCGCCCTTCACCTCCGGCCTGGTCGGCTTCCTCGGCTGGGAAACGGTCCGGCACTGGGAGAGACTCACCAGCCCGCCGGAGGATGACCTGCAGCTGCCGGAAATGGCGCTGAACCTCGTGACGGACATGGCCGTGCACGACAATATGGACGGCACCGTGCTGCTGATCGCCAACGCGATCAACTTCGACAACAGCTCCGAACGCGTCGACGAGGCCTGGCACGACGCCGTCGCCCGGGTGAAAAACCTGCTGGCCAAGGTCAGCGCCCCCACGGAACAGCCCATCTCGGTGCTGCAGCCCGCCGCCGTCGACTTCGCCTCCAGCGTCCAGGAGCGCTGGGACGAGAACGACTACCTCGCCGCCCTGGACCGCGGCAAGGAGGCAATCGTCGACGGCGAGGTCTTCCAGGTGGTGATCTCCCGGCGCTTCGAGATGGAATGCGGAGCCGACCCGCTGGACGTCTACCGGGTGCTGCGGAACACCAACCCCAGCCCCTACATGTACATTTTCAGCCTCGAGGACGCCGCCGGCCGCCAGTATTCGATTGTGGGCTCCTCCCCGGAAGCCCTGGTCACGGTAACCGGTGAGGACGTCATCACCCACCCGATCGCCGGATCCCGGCCGCGCGGCAAGACCATCGAAGCTGACAAGGCCCTCGCCGAGGAACTGCTCGCCGACGAGAAGGAACGCGCCGAACACCTCATGCTCGTGGACCTCTCCCGCAACGATCTCTCCAAGGTCTGTGTGGCCGGTACCGTGGACGTCACCCAGTTCATGGAGGTGGAGCGGTTCAGCCACATCATGCACCTGGTATCCACGGTGGTGGGCAAACTCGCCCCGTCCGCCACCGCGTACGACGTGCTCAAGGCCACCTTCCCGGCCGGCACCCTCTCCGGCGCGCCCAAACCCCGGGCGCTGCGGCTGCTGGACGAGCTGGAACCGCACCGCCGCGGCATCTACGGCGGCGTCGTGGGCTACCTGGACTTCGCCGGCGACCTGGACATGGCGATCGCCATCCGCTCCGCGCTGCTCCGCGAAGGCCGTGCCTACGTGCAGGCCGGCGGCGGGATCGTGGCCGACTCCGTCAACGCCACCGAGGCGATCGAAACCATCAACAAGGCCGCCGCCCCCATGCGCGCGGTCCACACGGCCCAGTCGCTGCGCAACATCACGGCCGACACGGTACCCGCCGCCGGGACGGAGCAGCCATGACCGGCCCCGCGGGAACGATCAAGAGCACCAGCCCGGCCGTCCCGCGCTGGGCCCGGAAGTCCACCCTGGTCCTGGTCGTCGCCGCGCTGGCGCTGGCGGTCTTCGGCACCACCACCCAGACCTGGCTGTCCGTCCAGCTGGACCCCAGCCAGCTGGGCCAGGGCGTCAGCAGCCAGGACGGACTGCAGGTCCAGGGGAGCAAGGCAGCCACCACGGTGACGGCGCTGGCCCTGGTTGCGCTGGCCGGCGGCCTCGCCGCGTCGATCGCCGGACGCATCGCCCGGTGGGTCATCACGGCGATCATCCTGCTCGCCGCCGCCGGGATCGTTGCCGCCGCGGCGACCGTGTTGGCCGACCCGCTGGCCGCGGCGCAGGGTTCCATCGCCGCCGCCACCGGCATCAGCGGCAGCAACGTCCAGGTGGCGACCACCGCCTTTCCCGTCCTCGCCGTCGTCGCCGGTTCCCTGCTGGGGCTCAGCGCCCTGGCGATCGTGCCCGCCGGACGGTACTGGAAGAGCCGCACCAAGTACGACGCCGCCGCCACCGGCGGCCCCTCGGACCCCGCCGGGCCGACCGACGAGATCGACAGCTGGGACCGGCTCTCCCGCGGCGACGACCCCACCTGAGCCGGCGCCGCGGGTGCCCCTGCGGCCGCGGCCGGTCACAAAGCCAGCAACGCGGCCAACGGCGCCGCCAATAAATGGCAGAATGTAAGCAGTATTGATCCTGAGGAGATTTCCATGAGCAAAGCCCCTGTTTCTGCACCCAAGCCCGCCGCCGGCACCGGCGTCTACGACGGCGTCGACCACAGCGAGCCGACCGGCCACGGCAACAGCCCGGCGGCCTGGACCACCGTGATCGTGATGCTGATCGGCGCCCTCATCGCAGCCATCGCCTTCGTGATCGCCAACACCCCGATCTTCATCGCGGGCGCGGCCGTCATGCTGATCGGCCTCGTGGTCGGCTTCGTTATGCGCAAAGCCGGATACGGCGTCGGCGGCAGCAAGCTGAAGAACTCCGGCCACTAAGAGTGACTGTTCTCGATGACATCAATGCCGGTGTCAGGGAGGATATGGAGGCACGCCAGCGCCTCGTCACGCTCGCCGAACTGAAGGAGCGTGCCGCGACGGCCGCCCCGGCACGCGACGCCTGGGCCGCCCTCGGCGGGCCAACGGACCGGTCCCAACTCAAGGTGATCGCCGAGATCAAGCGGCGCAGCCCCTCCAAGGGCGACCTGGCGAGCATCGCGGACCCGGCCTCGCTGGCAGTGCAGTACGCCGACGGCGGCGCGGCCGTGATCAGCGTCCTCACCGAACAGCGGCGCTTCAACGGCTCGCTCGCGGACCTGGACACCGTCCGGGCCGCGGTGGACATCCCGCTGCTGCGCAAGGACTTCATGATCGACGAGTACCAGATCTGGGAGGCCCGTGCCCACGGCGCCGACCTGGTCCTGCTGATCGTCGCCTCCCTGTCCGACATGCAGCTGCGCGAGTACAGCGCGCTCAGCCACGAACTGGGCATGAACGTCCTCGTGGAAACCCACACCGCCGGTGAAGTTGAGCGCGCCGTCGCCGCGGGAGCCCGGATCATCGGCGTGAACGTCCGTAATCTCAAGACGCTCGACGTCGACCGTTCCGTCTTCGCCGAACTCGCCGCCGGCATCCCGGCCGGGTCACTTGTGGTGGGCGAATCCGGTGTACGCGGCGTCGACGACGTCCGGCACTACGCGTCCAGCGGCGCCAACGCGGTCCTGGTCGGCGAGGCGCTGGTCAGCGATGCGACCCCGCGCGAGCGGATCGCCGAATTCATGGCCGCCGGAGCCGAAGAAATCGCTGCACGTTCCTGACCGCGCCCGGCCGGATTCCCGGCCGGACTCCGCGGCGCTTCCGTGCGGCACCGAAGATCTAGTTAGCAGTGGAACAGGATGGTGAGACTGATGGTCGATGCGCCAACAGCCGGCTCAGAGGACAGCCCCGTGGATGCGTTCCTGGAAGGCAGCCGGCCGGATGAAGACGGACCGCAGGGCGCACCCTCCCTGCGCCACAACCCGGGACCCTACTTCGGCTCCTACGGCGGCCGCTGGATGCCCGAGTCCCTCATCGCCGCCCTGGACGAGCTCGAGGACACCTTCGAGAAGGCCAAGGCCGATCCCGAGTTCACCGCGCAGATCGCGGAACTGAACAAGAACTACTCCGGACGCCCCTCACTGCTCACCGAAGCCAAGCGCTTCGCCGAGCACGCCGGGGGAGTGCGGATCTTCCTCAAGCGCGAGGACCTGAACCACACCGGCTCGCACAAGATCAACAATGTGCTGGGCCAGGCGCTGCTCGCCAAGCGGATGGGCAAGACCCGCGTGATCGCCGAGACCGGGGCCGGCCAGCACGGCGTCGCCAGCGCCACCGCCGCGGCCCTGCTGGGCCTGGAGTGCGTGGTCTACATGGGCGCCGAGGACTGCCGCCGGCAGGCCCTCAACGTGGCCCGGATGGAGCTCCTCGGGGCCACCGTCGTCCCGGTGACCAACGGCTCCCAGACGCTCAAGGACGCCATCAACGAGGCGCTCCGCGACTGGGTCGCCAACGTGGACAACACCCACTACCTGCTGGGCACCGCCGCCGGAGCGCACCCGTTCCCGGCCATGGTCCGGTACTTCCACGAAGTCATCGGCGAGGAAGCCCGCGCCCAGATCCTGGAACAGACCGGCCGGCTGCCGGACGCCGTCTGCGCCTGCATCGGCGGCGGCTCCAACGCGATCGGCATCTTCCACGGCTTCCTGGATGATCCCTCGGTGAAGATCTACGGCTTCGAAGCCGGCGGTGAGGGCGTCGAAACCGGACGCCACGCGGCGACCATCACGCTGGGCAAGCCCGGCGTGCTGCACGGTGCCCGCTCCTACCTGATGCAGGACGACGACGGCCAGACCATCGAGTCGCACTCCATCTCGGCCGGCCTGGACTACCCGGGCGTCGGACCCGAGCACTCCTACCTCGCCGACATCGGCCGGGTCAGCTACGAGCCGATCACGGACAGCGAGGCCATGGAAGCCTTCCGGCTGCTCTGCCGCACCGAGGGCATCATCCCGGCCATCGAGTCCGCGCACGCCCTGGCCGGCGCCATCAAGGTCGGCCAGCGGCTGGCCGCCGACGCCGGAGACACCCCCGGCGGCGCCTCAGACAAGATCGTGCTCGTGAACCTCTCCGGCCGCGGCGACAAGGACGTGGCCACCGCCGCGGAATGGTTCGACCTTCTGGACAAGGATTCACCCGAGCACGAGATCGCCCAGGAGGGGGAGCAGCTGTGAGCCACGCCGACAACAGCACCGAAGGCCAGAGCGAAAGCCGCGCCGAAGACAATCTGCAGCCGGCCAGCAAGTCCGCGGCGGCCATTGACCGGGCCAGGACCCAGGGCCGGGCCGCCCTGATCGGATACCTGCCCGCCGGCTACCCGAGCGTTGAGGACACCATCGCCGCCGGCATCGCGCTGGCCGAAAACGGCGCCGACCTGATCGAGATCGGCATCCCGTATTCGGACCCGGTGATGGACGGCCAGGTCATCCAGGCCGCCACCACCGAGGCCCTCGCCAAAGGCTTCCACGTCAGCCAGGTCTTCGACGTCGTCCGCGGCATCACGAGCAAAACCGAGGCTGCCGTCCTGGTCATGACCTACTGGAACCCCGTGGTCCGGATGGGCGTGGACGAGTTCTCCCGCCGCCTGGCCGACGCCGGGGGAGCCGGGCTCATCACGCCGGACCTGATTCCGGACGAGGCCGGGGAATGGATGGCCGCCTCGGAAAAGTACGGCCTGGACCGGGTGTTCCTGGTGGCACCGTCGTCCTCACCGGAACGGATGAAGCGCACCGTCGACGCGAGCCGCGGGTTTGTGTACGCCGTCTCCATCATGGGCGTCACCGGCGCCCGCACCTCCGTCAGCTCCGCGGCCAAGGACGTCGTCGCCGCAGCCCACGCCGCGGGCGCTGACCGCGTCTGCGTGGGCCTCGGCGTCTCCAACGCCGGCCACGTCCGCGAAATCGCCGCCTACGCCGACGGCGTCATCGTCGGCACGGCCCTCGTCGCGGCGATCGGTGAGGGCGGCGTCGATGCTGTAGCGTCCTTGACGAAAGAGCTCAGCACCGGCCTCACCAGGGAAGAAGCGTAAGCAATGCAGTCAATCCTCCACGCGGCAGCGATGGTTCCCGCGAGCATTCCGAGCCCGGACTGGTCCGGCTTCGATATCCCGCTGCCCTGGGGGACCCTGCGGATCCACGCCTACGCGCTGTGCATCCTGGCCGGCATCATCGCCGGCCTCTGGCTAACGTCCGTGCGCTGGGCACGCCGCGGCGCGCCTGAGGGCAGCGTCTGGGACATCGCCATCTGGGCCATCCCGTTCGGCATCATCGGCGGCCGGCTCTACCACGTGGTGTCCTCCCCGGACGCCTACTTCGGCCCCGGCTTCGACGGCACCGGGGACCTGTCCCTGATCCCGCAGATCCAGCGCGGCGGCCTCGGGATCTGGGGGGCCGTGGTGCTCGGCGCCGTCGGCGCCTGGATCGGCTGCCGCCGCGCCGGCGTCAAGCTCAGCGCCTTCATGGACGCCGCCGCCCCCGGCCTGCTGCTCGCCCAGGCGATCGGCCGCTGGGGCAACTACTTCAACCAGGAACTCTTCGGCGGCCCCACCACCCTGCCGTGGGGCCTGCAGGTCGACGCCGACAACCCCAACTTCCCGGCCGGCATGCCGGCTGACACACTGTTCCACCCCACGTTCCTCTACGAATCCCTGTGGAACCTCGTGGGCGTGGTGGTGCTGCTCGCCCTGGACCGTCGGTTCTCCTTCCGCCGCGCCCGGTTGTTCTGGCTCTACGCCATCTACTACACGCTGGGCCGCGTCTGGATCGAAGCCATGCGGATCGACGACGCCGAGCAGATCACCCTCTTCGGCATCACCACCAGGCTCAACGTCTGGACCAGCATCTTCGTGCTCATCGCCGCCCTGGCGGTCTTCATCGTCCTGGGCCTGCGCAAGCGCGAGGTCCCGGACACCCCCTACCTGCCGGGCCGCGAACCGGAGGCCGCTGTGACGGGGGACGCTGCCGACGCAACAACCTCCGACGCAACCGCCAAGGACGACGCCGAGGCGGACGACGCCGACGCGGAGCCGGCCACGGTGCCGGCCACCACCGCGACTATCCGCCATTCGGACACTGCTGTCTCAGATACTGAATCGCGTGATAATGTCCCGGGTAACCAGAGCGGTCCGGACCGCGCTTCGGCCCCAGCCGAAGCGCCCGGCGAATCAACCGGCGGCATCAAACCCGCCAGCGGAGAACCTGCCACCGGAGCATCCGGCAGCAGGGGCACCGGAACCGCGCCGGAAGCTGACAGCACCAAGTAGCTCAGCGCCGGCAATCGGGCTGCAGGGCGAACGCCGGCTGGGCCCGAGTCCACAGCGTCGTGGCGAGATGGTTTGCATGGGACGGCAGGCAGCAGACAGCTGCACGCTATGCAAACCCGGGCCGGCGGCCCGCGTAACTGTTCGTACAGCAAGCGGCGCTGGCCTACAATTCGAGTAGGAAAAACACGTTGTTGTGCCCGTCACACCGGCGCACCGATACGGGCCAATGTTGTCCCTCCCATACGCACGATCAGGAGGAAGGACGTCTCCCATGACCCAAACCCTGCACAGCCCCAGCTGGTCCGGTCCGGACCAGCCCGCCACGGCTATCTCACCGTTCAAGCGTTTCGCGGCACTGCCCGACGCCGCCGGACTGTACAACCCGGAGCAGGAGAAGGACGCCTGCGGCCTGGCCATCATCGCCACCCTGCGCGGCGAACCCGGCTACGACATTGTTGACGCCGCACTGACCGCCCTGCGCAACCTCGAGCACCGCGGTGCCGTCGGCGCCGATGAGGGAACCGGCGACGGCGCCGGCCTCCTCATGCAGGTCCCGGATGAGTTCTTCCGCGCGGTCACCGACTTCGAACTGCCCGCCGCCGGCCAGTACGTGGTGGGTACCGCGTTCCTGCCGGCCGAACAGCGCGAATCCGACGCCGCCAAGGCCGGCATCGAAGGCCTCGCAGCCGACGAGGGGCTCACCGTCCTGGGCTGGCGTGAGGTCCCGATTGTGGCCGACCTGGTGGGCGCCATGGCCCGGGCCTGCATGCCGTACTTCGCGCAGCCGTTCTTCGCCTCCAGCACCGGGGAGACCCTTTCCCGGAACGAACTCGACTCCAGGGCCTGGCGGATCCGCAAGCGCGCCCAGAACAAGTTCGGCGTGTACTTCCCCTCGCTGTCCTCCCGGACCATCGTCTACAAGGGCATGTTGACCACAGCGCAGCTCGAACCGTTCTACCCGGACCTCTCGGACAAGCGTTTCAAGACCAAGCTCGCGATCGTCCACTCGCGCTTCTCCACCAATACCTTCCCGTCCTGGCCGCTGGCCCAGCCGTTCCGCACCATCGCGCACAACGGCGAGATCAACACGGTCAAGGGCAACCGGAACTGGATGCGTGCCCGCCAGTCGCAGCTGGCCAACCCGCTGCTGGGGGACAGCCCCGAAGAGCTCTACCCGATCTGCACCCCGGGCGCCTCGGACTCGGCCTCCTTCGATGAGGTTGCGGAACTGCTCTGGCTCTCCGGCCGGCCCATCACGCACTCGATCATGATGATGATCCCCGAGGCCTGGGAAAACCACGCCACGATGGACCCCGCCCGGCGCGCGTTCTACGAGTACCACTCGCTGCTGATGGAACCGTGGGACGGCCCCGCCGCCGTGTCCTTCACCGACGGCAACCTCGTCGGCGCCACCCTGGACCGCAACGGGCTGCGCCCGGGCCGGTACTGGATCACCGAGGACGGCCTGGTCGTCTTCGCCTCCGAGGTGGGCGTGATCGACGTCGAACCCTCCAAGGTGGTCAAGAAGGGCCGCGTCTCGCCCGGCAAAATGTTCCTCGTCGACACCGAAGCCGGCCGGATCATCGACGACGCCGAGGTCAAGGCCGAGGTCGCCGCGGCGAACCCCTGGGCCGAGTGGCTCAAGGACAACCTGATCGACCTGGCGGACCTGCCCGAACGCGAGCACGTGGTGCACACGGCAGCCTCGGTCAACATCCGCCAGCGCACCTTCGGCTACACCACCGAGGAACTGAAGATCCTGCTCGGCCCGATGGCCCGCACCGGCGCCGAACCCCTCGGCGCGATGGGTTCGGACACCCCGGTGGCTGTGCTCTCCAAGCGGCCCCGGCTGCTCTTCGACTACTTCGTACAGTCCTTCGCACAGGTCACCAACCCGCCGCTGGACGCCATCCGTGAGGAACTGGTCACCTCCCTGACCTGCGCGATCGGCCCCAACGGAAACCTGCTGGACACCAAGCAGGTCCGCCAGCCGCAGGTCTCGCTGCCGTTCCCGGTGATCAACAACGACCAGCTGGCCAAGATCGCCAACATCGAAAACGCCGACGGCGACAGGGTCGCCATGAAGGTGCGCGGCCTGTACCGTCCCGACGGCGGGGAAAACGCCCTGCGCGCCCGGCTGACCGAAATCTGCGAGCAGGTCTCCGGCGCCATCAACCGCGGCGTCCAGTATGTGGTGCTCTCGGACCGCGACTCGAACGCCCAGTGGGCGCCGATCCCGTCGCTGCTGCTGGTCAGCGCCGTGCACCACCACCTGCTGCGCAGCGCCAACCGGACCAAGACCGCGCTGGTGGTCGAGGCCGGCGACGTCCGCGAGACGCACCACGTCGCCGTGCTGATCGGCTACGGCGCGTCCGCGGTCAACCCGTACCTGGCGATGGAATCCGTGGAGCAGCTGATCTCCTCCGGCGACGTCACCGGCGTCACCGCCCAGGACGGCGTCTACAACCTGATCAAGGGCCTCGGCAAGGGTGTCCTGAAGATCATGTCCAAGATGGGCATCTCCACGGTTGCCTCCTACACCGGCGCCCAGACCTTCGAGGCGCTGGGCCTGGGCCAGGAACTGGTGGACGAATACTTCGCCGGCACGCACTCCCAGCTGGGCGGCGTGGGCCTGGACGTCATCGCCGCCGAGGTCGCGGCGCGGCACCGGATGGCCTACCCGGAAAGCGGCATCGAACTGCCGCACCAGCCCCTGCTGGGCGGCGGCGAGTACCAGTGGCGCCGCGACGGCGAACCGCACCTGTTCAACCCGGAAACTGTGTTCCGGCTGCAGCACGCCACGCGTGAACGCCGCTACGACATCTTCAAGGCCTACACCCGCGGCGTGGACGACCAGTCCCAGAACCTGATGACCCTGCGCGGGCTGCTGAAGTTCAAGGGCGGCCTGCGCCCGGCGGTCCCGCTTGAGGAAGTGGAGCCCGTCTCCAGCATCGTCAAGCGTTTCTCCACCGGCGCGATGAGCTACGGCTCCATCTCGCAGGAGGCCCACGAGACCCTCGCGATCGCCATGAACCGGCTGGGCGGCAAGTCCAACACCGGTGAAGGCGGCGAGGACGTGGACCGGTTGCTGGACCCGACCCGGCGCTCGGCGGTCAAGCAGATCGCCTCGGGCCGCTTCGGTGTGACCAGCCTGTACCTGACCAACGCGGACGACATCCAGATCAAGATGGCGCAGGGCGCGAAGCCCGGCGAGGGCGGCCAGTTGATGGCACAGAAGGTCTACCCCTGGGTGGCCCGGACCCGGCACTCTACGCCCGGCGTCGGACTCATCTCCCCGCCCCCGCACCACGACATCTACTCGATCGAGGACCTCGCGCAGCTGATTTATGACGCCAAGCGCGCCAACCCCTCGGCGCGGGTGCACGTCAAACTGGTCTCCGAGGTCGGCATCGGCACGGTCGCCGCCGGCGTCACCAAGGCCAAGGCCGACGTCGTACTGGTCTCCGGGCACGACGGCGGCACCGGCGCATCGCCGCTGAACTCGCTCAAGCACGCCGGCGTGCCCTGGGAACTCGGCCTTGCCGAGACCCAGCAGACCCTGATGCTCAACGGCCTGCGCGACCGTGTGGTGGTGCAGGTGGACGGCCAGCTGAAGACCGGCCGCGACGTGGTGATCGCCGCGCTGCTCGGCGGCGAGGAGTTCGGTTTCGCCACCGCACCGCTGGTGGTCTCCGGCTGCATCATGATGCGCGTCTGCCACCTGGACACCTGCCCGGTGGGCGTCGCGACGCAGAACCCCGAGCTGCGTTCACGCTTCAACGGCAAGCCCGAATTCGTGGTCAACTTCTTCGAGTTCCTGGCCGAGGAAGTCCGTGAGATCCTCGCCGAGCTCGGCTTCCGGAGCCTGGAAGAGGCGATCGGCCACGCCGAAATGCTCGACACCCGCGAGGCCATCAGCCACTGGAAGGCCGAAGGGCTGGACCTGGACCCCATCCTGCACGGACTGGAGTTCGACGACGACGCCCCGCTGCGCAACCTCACCGGCCAGAACCACGAGCTGGACAAGCACTTCGACCAGCGGCTGATCGCGATGGCCGCGGAAGCGTTGAGCGACCGCACCCCGGTGAAGATCGCCGTCGACGTGATCAACACGGACCGGTCCGTGGGCACCATGCTCGGCCATGTGGTCACGAAGACCTTCAGCACCGACGTGCTGGCCACGGACACGATCGACATCACGCTGACCGGCACCGCCGGCCAGTCCCTCGGCGCGTTCCTGCCGGCCGGCATCACGCTGCGGATGTTCGGCGACTCCAACGACTACGTCGGCAAGGGACTCTCCGGCGGCCGCATCATCGTCCGCCCGGACCGCACCAACGTGTTCGCCGCGGAGCGGAACGTGATCGCGGGCAACGTGATCGGCTACGGCGCCACGAGCGGCGAGCTGTTCCTGCGCGGCCAGGTGGGGGAGCGCTTTATGGTGCGCAACTCCGGCGCCACCGCGGTGGTCGAAGGCATTGGCGACCACGGCTGCGAGTACATGACCGGAGGCCAGGCGCTGATCATTGGGCGCACCGGCCGCAACTTCGGCGCCGGCATGTCCGGCGGCACCGCTTACGTCCTGGACCTGCAGACCGAACGGGTCAACAAGCAGGCACTCGACGCCGGCGAGCTGCAGCTGCGCGAACTGGACGCCGAGGACCGCGAAATTGTCCACGGGCTGCTGGTCAAGCACCTCGAGGAAACCGAGTCGCTGCACGCGGCCCGGCTGCTCGAGAACTTTGACGACACCGCCGCCCGCATTACCAAGGTGCTGCCGCGCGACTACGCGGCGGTGCTGCAAACCCGTCTTGACGCCATCGAAGAGGGCCTGGACCCCGACGGCGAAGAAGTTTGGTCTCGAATCCTGGAGGTGACCGGTGGCTGATCCACGCGGATTTCTGAAAGTACGCCAGCGTGAAACGCAGCCCCGCCGTCCCGTTCCGGTCCGCATCATGGACTGGAAAGAGGTCTACGAAGCCCAGGAAAAGGGTGTCCTGAAAAGCCAGGCCGGCCGCTGCATGGACTGCGGCGTCCCGTTCTGCCACCAGGGCTGCCCGCTGGGCAACCTCATCCCGGAGTGGAACGACCTCGTCTGGCGGGACAAGGGCGAGGAAGCGATGGAACGGCTGCACGCCACCAACAACTTCCCCGAGTTCACCGGCCGGCTCTGCCCGGCACCCTGCGAGGCGTCCTGCGTGCTGGGGATCAACCAGCCTGCCGTGACCATCAAGCAGGTTGAGGTCTCCATCGTGGACCAGGCCTTCGACAACGGCTGGGTCACCCCGCTGCCGCCGGCGCGCCTCTCCGGCAAGACGGTCGCCGTCGTCGGGTCCGGCCCCGCCGGGCTCGCCGTCGCGCAGCAGCTGACCCGGGTGGGCCACACCGTCGCCGTGTACGAGCGTGACGACAAGATCGGCGGCCTGCTGCGGTACGGCATCCCCGACTTCAAGATGGAAAAAGAGCACGTGGACCGCCGCCTCGACCAGATGAAGGCCGAGGGCACGCGCTTCCGGACCGGCGTCGCCGTCGGCACCGACGTGACCTGGGAGCAGCTGCGCCGGCGCTACGACGCCGTCGTGGTGGCCACCGGCGCCACCGTGCCGCGGGACCTGCCGATCCCGGGCCGCGAGCTCGAAGGTGTGCACTTTGCGATGGACTACCTGGTCCCCGCCAACCGTGTGGTGGCCGGCGAGACGGTCGAAAACCAGATCAACGCCGCCGGCAAGCACGTGGTCATCCTCGGCGGCGGCGACACCGGCGCGGACTGCCTCGGCACCGCGCACCGGCACCAGGCCGCATCCGTGACCACGCTGGCGATCGGCAAGCAGCCGTCCGCGGAGCGGGCCGCGCACCAGCCCTGGCCGACGTTCCCCACCCTGTTCGAGGTGGCCAGCGCCCACGAGGAAGGCGGTGAGCGCACCTACCTGGCGTCCACCGTCGAATTCGTCGGCGAGAACGGCAAGCTGACCGGCGTCAAGGTCGCTGAAACCGAATTCGTTGACGGCAAGCGGCTGCCCAAAGCCGGCACCGAGCGGATCATCCCGGCGGACCTGGTCTTCCTGTCGCTGGGCTTCACCGGCGCCGAACCGGCCGGAATCACCGACCAGGTGCACGCCGAATTCGACGGCCGCGGCAACGTGGCACGGGACGGCTACTACATGACCAACACTGAAGGCGTCTTCGTCGCCGGCGACGCCGGCCGCGGCCAGTCGCTGATCGTCTGGGCGATCGCCGAGGGCCGCGCCTGCGCCGCCGCGGTGGACAAGTTCCTGATGGGCAGCACCGTTCTCCCGGCGCCGGTAGCGCCGACCGACCGCGCGATCGCCGTCCTGTAGTCCGGCCCGGCCCCTTGCGGGCCCGGGCCGGACACCGGCCGTTCATTCCCGCGAGAACTTAAAACAACCAAGAGACAACTAGGGTAGGTATATGAGACGCGCTAAAATTGTGGCCACCTTCGGACCGGCGATCGCGAGCTTCGAGAACACGCTCGCCGTGCTGGAAGCCGGGGTCGACGTGGCCCGCATGAACATGAGCCACGGAGACTACTCCGTGCACGACAACACCTACGACAACGTCCGCAAGGCCGCCGGGCAGCTCGGCAAGGCCGTCGCCATCATGGCCGACCTGCAGGGCCCGAAGATCCGCCTCGGCCGCTTCGTCGACGGGCCGCACCTGCTGGCCGTCGGTGACACCTTCACCATCACCACCGAGGACGTTCCGGGCACCAAGGACATCTGCTCCACGACGCTCAAGAGCCTCACTGAGGACGTCAACCCCGGCGACTCGCTGCTGATCGACGACGGCAAGGTTGCCCTGCGGGCCATCGAGGTCGACGACGTCAAGGTCGTCGCCCAGGTGGTCGTCGGCGGCTACGTGTCCAACAACAAGGGCATCAACCTGCCCGGCGTCGCCGTCAACGTCCCCGCCCTGAGCGAAAAGGACGAGGACGATCTGCGCTGGGCCATGCGCCGCGGCGTGGACATGGTGGCTCTCTCCTTCGTCCGCGACGCCTCGGACATCAAGCGCGTCCACGAAATCATGGACGAAGAAGGCCGCCGCGTGCCGGTGATCGCCAAGATCGAAAAGCCGCAGGCCGTGGAGCAGCTCCCCGAAATCATCGACGCCTTCGACGCCATTATGGTGGCCCGTGGCGACCTCGGTGTGGAGCTTCCGCTCGAGGAAGTGCCGATCGTGCAGAAGCGCGCCGTCGAACTGGCCCGCCGCTGGGCCAAGCCCGTCATCGTGGCCACCCAGGTGCTCGAATCCATGATCGACAACCCGCGCCCGACCCGCGCCGAGGCCTCCGACTGCGCCAACGCCGTGCTCGACGGCGCGGACGCCGTGATGCTCTCCGGCGAGACCAGCGTGGGCAAGTTCCCGATCGAAACCGTCAAGACCATGGCCCGGATCATCGAATCCACCGAGGTCCACGGTCTGGAGCGCGTCCCCCCGCTGGGCACCAAGCCGAAGACCCGCGGCGGCGCCATCACCCGGGCCGCCGTCGAAATCGCCGACCAGCTGGAAGCGAAGTACATCTGTACCTTCACCCAGTCCGGCGACTCGGCCCGCCGCCTCTCCCGGCTGCGCCCGATCCGCCCCGTCTTCGCCTTCACCCCGGTGGAGCACGTCTGGAACCAGCTGGCGCTGACCTGGGGCATCCAACCGGTACTGGTCCCGATGGTGGGCCACACCGATGAGATGACCGCCCAGGTGGACCGCAACCTGCTGGAGATGGACCTCGTCGAGGACGGCGACATGGTGGTCATTGCGGCCGGTTCGCCTCCCGGAAAGGCCGGGTCCACCAACATGCTGAAGGTCCACAAGGTGGGCGACCTGGCCGACGCCGGCAGCCACGGCGAGGCCGTCACCAAGGACAAGCTCGGCCCCTGGCCGGAAAAGAAGAAGAAGAACACCAAGGTCTAGTTCTTCAGGCAATACAAAGGGAGGGTCCCCGCCGCTGGTATTCAGCGGCGGGGACCCTCCCTTTGTCGGTGGGCCCGTTTGCCGGGCCTGCCGGGCGCTAGTTGACCTGGTTGATGATGGTCTCGGCAACCTCGCGCATGCTCAGTCGGCGGTCCATCGAGGTCTTCTGGATCCAGCGGAAGGCCTCCGGCTCGGTCAAGCCCATCTTGGTGGTCAGCAGGCTCTTGGCGCGCTCCACGAGCTTGCGGGTGGCGAACTGCTCCTGTAGGTCGCTGACTTCGCTTTCGAGGGCCTTGATCTCCTCGTGCCGGGACAGGGCGATCTCCAGGGCGGGGATCAGGTCCGCCGGGGTGAAGGGCTTGACCACGTAGGCCATGGCGCCGGCGTCGCGGGCGCGCTCGACTAGTTCCTTCTGGCTGAACGCGGTCAGCAGCACCACCGGGGCGATGCGGGCCTTGACGATCTTTTCAGCGGCGGAGATGCCGTCCATGACGGGCATCTTGACGTCCATCAGGACGAGGTCAGGCTTCAGCTCTTCCGCGAGCTGCACGGCCTTCTCGCCGTTGTCCGCTTCGCCGACGACGTCGTAGCCTTCGCCGCGCAGGATCTCGATGATGTCCAGGCGGATGAGGGTCTCATCCTCGGCGACCACGACACGGCGCGCCGGCTGGGAGGTGGGGGTTGACTCCGTCTGTTCTGACACGGGTACTCCTTGGAAAGGTACGGCGGGAACTGAACCATCTGAGGCAAGTCCGCTGGTGTACTGGGGGCCGGTTGGGATCGATGCGGCGTCACTGGCGCGATTCTGGAATTCAGCCTATCTGCATGTAGAGTAATTTCGCGCACCGGAAGCGATCGCGTTGCTCACAGCACCATGGAGCAGGCGAATATGACAACCGGTGTACTCCGCGCCCGAGTGGCGGAATTGGCAGACGCGCCGCACTCAAAATGCGGTATCGAAAGGTGTGTGGGTTCGAGTCCCACCTCGGGCACAGTGTTTTCCCTGGTCAGAGCTGATTTGGCCGCTGGAGTGTGCACAGAAACTCGTTTTCTGTGCACACGAAGCCTAGAATTTCAGGCATGGCCAGCATTTGGGAACGAAAAAAATCGGATGGATCGACATCCTTTACGGTCCGCTGGCGGAACCCCGAGACGCGAAAGCAAGAGGGGATCACCTTCGCTACGTCGGCTGAAGCTCAGACGTTGAAGCGGCTCCTTGACGCAAATAATCAATCCTTCGAAATCGCCCAGCATGCGATGGTCAAGAACCAGACCAAATCACCCACAGTGGCGGCAGTGATTCAGGAACACATCGACCTTTTGGTTCGCCCGTCCGTCGGGACTGTCCACACGTACCAGACGATGCTGAAGCTGCACATTGCGGACGTCATCGGTCATATCCCGGTCGACAAGCTTGACTACCGGCACTTGACCTACTGGATCAAGACGATGCAGCAGAAGGGCAGGTCTCCCAAAACCATCAAGAACAACCACGGCCTGATCTTCGCCGCAATGGAGACGGCCGTCATGCTGCGATACCGGAAGGAAAATCCCTGCCGCGGCGTACAGCTACCTTCGGGCGAAAAGGCGGAAGATGAGACCCGGTTCCTGACCCACGCCGAATTTGGGATGATCCTTGAGGGTATGGGGGAGAGGTACAGGGCCTTCACCGAGTTCCTGGTCATGACCGGAACACGCTTTGGCGAGGCAACTGCCGTGACCGTGGCCGATGTGGACCTCATGTCCAGGCCCGCAACAATGCGGATCAACAAGGCGTGGAAACGCGGCGCAGATTCCGAGTACTACATCGGTGCCACCAAGACGGGCGCCGGCAAGAGGACCGTTTCGCTAAACCCGCACTTAGTGGAGGTTCTCATCCCCCTAGTGGCCAGCCGTCCCGGATCGGAGCTTCTGTTTACGACGCCGAAGGGTGAACGGATCGTTCACAAGCTGTATTGGCATCACTATTGGGTTCCCGCAGTGAAGGCGGCGCAAGCCCGCGGACTCACCAAGGAGCCCCGAATTCACGACCTGCGTCACACTCATGCGTCCTGGCTGATCCAAGATGGCGTTTCTCTATTCACTGTGTCCAGGCGCCTGGGGCACGCATCCACCCGGACGACGGAGCAGGTGTGCGGCCACTTGATGCCTCAAGCCCTTCAAGATGCTGCGGACGCCGTTGAGAGGTCCGCCGTTGTCTGGCGCGGCTAGCTGCGGTCCTCGCCAAACTACGAGTATTTCTGGCGTCCCTGGGCACGGGTCCCGATCATTCGGACGGAAGCCGGGGAGGGGTTCGTGGATCGGACTTCGCGCAACAGAGCAATCTCCTTCAAGTGGACAGACGTAAAGACGATCTTTCCCTTGCCCCAGACGGAATGCGGGAACTCTCCCTTTGCAGCTCTGTCAATGGCCAGTAGTTTCTGCCCATGGGCGGCCAGTTGATGTGCCCGCTGG